>CAWCSC010000009.1:0-211800 GCA_963798065.1 uncultured Actinomycetota bacterium
CGGTCCGTCAGACCTCCACGACCACAGGCAGGATCATCGGCCGGCGCCGGTACGTGTCCGAGACCCACTTGCCCAGCGTGCGGCGTACGAGCTGCTGGAGCTGGTGGGGTTCGACCACGCCGTCCTGGGCTGAGCGTTCGAGTACCTCGGTGATCCGGGGGATCACATCGCCGAAGGCGGAGTCCTCGATGCCTGAGCCGCGGGCCTGGATGTGCGGGCCGCCGGTGATCTTTCCGGTGGACGAGTCGATGACCAGGAAGACGGAGATGATGCCCTCGTCGCCGAGGATCCTGCGGTCCTTGAGTGCCGGCTCGCCCACGTCGCCGACCGAGAGGCCGTCGACGTAGACGTATCCCGCCTGGACCTTGCCGGAGATCTTCGCCTTGCCCTCGACGAGGTCGACGACCACTCCGTCCTCGGCGATGACGATGCGGTCGTGCGGGACGCCGGTCAGGGCGCCCAGTTCGGCGTTGGCCCGAAGGTGGCGCCACTCGCCGTGCACGGGCATCAGGTTCTTCGGCCGGCAGATGTTGTAGAAGTACAGCAGCTCGCCCGCGGATGCGTGGCCGGAGACGTGGACCTTGGCGTTGCCCTTGTGGACCACGTTGGCGCCCCAGCGGGTCAGGCCGTTGATCACGCGGTAGACCGCGTTCTCATTGCCGGGGATCAGGGACGACGCCAGGATCACCGTGTCGCCCTGGACGATGCGGATCTGGTGGTCCCTGTTGGCCATCCTCGAGAGCGCCGCCATGGGTTCGCCCTGCGAGCCAGTGCAGACCAGGACCACCTCACTGTCCGGGAGGTCGTCGAGCGTCTTGACGTCCACGACCAGGCCCGGGGGGACCTTCAGATAGCCCAGGTCCCGCGCGATGCCCATGTTGCGGACCATGGAGCGGCCGACGAAGGCGACCCGGCGGCCGTACTCGTGCGCCGCGTCCAGGATCTGCTGGATGCGGTGCACGTGGCTGGCGAAGCTCGCGACGATGATGCGCTTGCGGGCGCCGGCGAAGACCTGGCGCAGGACGTTGGAGATCTCCCGCTCGGGCGGCACGAACCCCGGGACCTCGGCGTTCGTCGAGTCGGAGAGGAGGAGGTCGATGCCCTCTTCGCTCAGACGTGCGAACGCGTGGAGGTCGGTGAGGCGGCTGTCCAGCGGGAGCTGGTCCATCTTGAAGTCGCCGGTGTGGACGGCCATGCCCGCGGGGGTGCGGATGGCCACGGCCAGCGCGTCCGGGATGGAGTGGTTGACCGCGACGAACTCGCAGTCGAAGGGGCCGATGCGCTCGCGGTGCCCTTCCGTCACCTCGAGGGTGTACGGGCGGATGCGGTGTTCCTGGAGCTTGGCCTCGATGAGGGCGAGGGTCAGCTTGGAACCGATCAGCGGGATGTCGGGCTTCTCGCGCAGGAGGAAGGGGACGCCGCCGATGTGGTCCTCGTGGCCGTGCGTGAGGACAATGCCCTCGATGTCGTCGAGGCGGTCCCTGACGGACGAGAAGTCCGGCAGGATCAGGTCGATTCCGGGCTGCTCCTCCTCGGGGAAGAGCACGCCGCAGTCGACGATCAGCAGGCGGCCGCCGTACTCGAAGACCGTCATGTTCCGGCCGATCTCACCGAGACCGCCGAGCGGGGTGACGCGCAGGCCGCCTTCGGGGAGCGGCGGGGGCGGGCCGAGTTCGGGATGCGGATGACTCAAAAGACTCTCCTCACCACGCGCGCCACGTACCGGTAGGGCACGTGGCGCGCGTGACGTTCGTGCAGAAGCAGTTGTCTGTGTGGGATGTGCGGGCACCGGTGGCCCGCTTATTCAGTTGTGAAGCACGCGCGCGGGGGTCCGCGCGAAGTCTGGTGTCAGAGCTGTACCCCGCCGGCAGCAAGATCGATCTTGAGTTGCTCGATCTCTTCGGGCGCGCACTCGACCATGGGCGCGCGCAGGGGCCCGGCGGGCAGACCCTGCAGGGCGAGCGCCGCCTTGGTCGTCATCACGCCCTGGGTGCGGAACATGCCCGTGTAGACGGGGAGCAGCTTCTGGTGGATCTCGGTGGCCTTCTGGACGTCGCCCGAGGTGTACGCCTCGACCAGGGCGCGCAGCTCGGGGGTGACCACGTGGCCGACGACGGAGACGAAGCCGACCGCACCGACGGAGAGCAGCGGGCAGGTTCAGCATGTCGTCGCCGGAGTACCAGGCGAGGCCGGAGGTGGCGATGGCCCAGCTTGCGCGGCCGAGGTCGCCCTTGGCGTCCTTGTTGGCGACGATGCGCGGATGCTCGGCGAGGCGGACGAGCGTCTCCGTGTTGATCGGGACGCCGCTGCGGCCGGGGATGTCGTAGAGCATGACCGGCAGTCCGGTGACGTCGGCAATAGCCGTGAAGTGCCGGTAGAGGCCCTCCTGCGGGGGCTTGTTGTAGTACGGCGTCACAAGGAGCAGGCCGTGCGCGCCGGTGCGCTCCGCCGCACGGGCGAGTTGCATGCTGTGGTGGGTGTCGTTGGTGCCGACGCCGGCCACCACGTGGGCGCGGTCGCCGACCGCCTCCAGGACCGCCCGTACGAGATCCGCTTTCTCCGCGTCGCTGGTGGTCGGGGACTCGCCGGTGGTCCCGTTGATGATCAGGCCGTCGTTGCCTGCGTCCACCAGGTGGGTGGCGAGCCGCTGCGCGCCGTCGAGGTCGAGTGCGCCGTCCGCCGTGAAGGGCGTGACCATGGCGGTGAGGACCCGCCCGAAGGGGGTCTGCGGAGTCGAGGTCGGAGCCATGGGTTACACGCTACTCGTTGCTCAGGACCGGGTCTGCCCTAGGGGCAGGCGACAAGTCGCGACAAAGGTGGAGCCCGGCACTGCCTGCTCGGGGGTTCAAGCAGTGCCGGACCCGTTTGATCAGGCTAGATGAACTTCTCGAAATGCCGCAATACGGACACTTCGCACGGCTGAACCGCACATCTGTACCTGGCCGGGGAAGGCGGTCGTGTTACGGCGCCACGCGTCCGTTCGCGTTGAAGGCGGCGTACGTGAGCGGCATGAGCCGGGCCCACTCGGCCTCCATCTTCTCGCCGACCATCTCGATCTCGCGCTGCGGGAAGGACGGGACCTTGGCGAGCTCGTGCTGGGTGCGCAGGCCGAGGAAGTGCATCAGCGAGCGGGCGTTGCAGGTGGCGTACATCGAGGAGTACAGGCCGACCGGGAGGACCGCGCGGGCGACCTCGCGGGCGACGCCGGCGGCGAGCATCTCCTGGTAGGCCTCGTACGCCTGCCGGTAGGAGTCCTCCATCACGCGGCCGACCAGTTCCTGCTGGGCCTGGGTGCCCTCAACGAAGACGTACTTGCCGGGACGGCCCTCCTGGACGAGCTTGCGGGACTCCCCGGGGACGTAGAAGACCGACTGGAGCTCCCGGTACCTGCCCGACTCCTCGTTGTACGACCAGCCGACACGGTGCCGCATGAACTCGCGGAAGACGAAGATCGGGGCGCTGATGAAGAAGGTCATCGAGTTGTGCTCGAAGGGGCTGCCGTGCCGGTCCCGCATCAGGTAGTTGATCAGGCCCTTGGAACGCTCGGGGTCCTTGTTCAGCTCGTCCAGGGACTGCTCGCCGAGGGTCGAGACGCGGGCGGCGAAGAGGACGTCCGCGTCGGACGCGGTGTGCTTGACCAGCTCGACGGTGACGTCGCTGCGGTAGCTGGGCTTGGGGTCGTCGGCGGGGGTGTCGGTCACGGTTGGCAGGGCCTTCCCATCTCGTCGTGTGGCGACGCCACTCTACGGCCCGTCGAAATCAGTCCGATCGGTGGCGTGCCGCAATGAAGTCGGTGAAACAGGGCACCTCTGAGGGAGTTCGTTCGTCTCTCAAGACGAGAGTGATCCGTCCCACCCCCGAAGGAGACACACCCCTGATGTTCGGTCGGCGTGAACCCGTACCGTTTGCCTTCGTTGCCGAGGCCGACAGGTTCCGCAGCAATGTCACTCCCCCACCCCGTGAGCGGCCGTCGGTCGGCCAGATGGCCGGGCGCTGGCTGATGGGTCTGACCATCGTGGCGGGGCTTGTGGGTTCCCTGGTCATCGGCACACCCGCGTTGACGGTCGAGCGCTCGGACGCACAGCCGCAGCAGTCGCAGGCGTCCCAGAACCACTGAGCCACCGCGGGCCGGTGGTGACTCCATCCGGCCCCCTGCCAGTGGTGACCGGGAATACAGATCGGTAGCCTCACCGGGCACAGCCCACGCATGGATCGAGTGAGGACCAGCCGTGCCCCTGCCCTTCCTGACGGCCGACCGCGTTTTCGAGGCGGCGGACGACGTTCCGCTGCCGCACGACGACCGTGACACCTGGCGGCGGCCGTACCGCCCCGGGCCGTGGCGGGTGGGGGCGGCGGCGCTGGCACTGCTGCTCGCCTCGTTCGTGCTGTTCGCGGCGGTCATCATCGCGGCGACGGCCGAACTGACCTCGGCAGGCGTGGTCTTCGGCCTGGCGCTGCTCGTCATCGCCGGGGCGCTGCGGCTGCTGCGCATGGGCGTGTGGGTGAGCGCGCGCGGGCTGCGTCACGTGGGTTTCCTCACGACGCGTACGGCGCCCTGGGAACAGGTCGTCTCCGTGCGCACGGTGCAGCAGCCGGTGCGCTGGCTGGGGCTCCCCCGGACCCTGCAGGGACAGGCGCTGCTGCTCGTCCGGCGGGGGCGCGCCGCGGACGGCGTGCCGCCGCTGCTGACGACGCACAACGCGGACTTCCTGGGACGGACGGAGGCCTTCGACCGGGCGGCCGACGCGGTGGAGGCGTGGACCGACGAGTACGGCGCGCGCTGACGTCCTCGTGTTCATGCCGGCGGGGCCGGACCGTGAGCGGTCCGGCCCCGCCGGCATGAGTGGGTGCGCTTCAGGCGGCTTCGGGCTGCTTGCCGTCACGCAGGGCGATCGCGCGTTGCATCGCCTTGCGGGCGCGCGGGGTGTCGCGGGCGTCGTGGTAGGCGACGGCCAGGCGGAACCAGGTGCGCCAGTCGTCGGGGGCGGCCTCCGTCTCGGTCTTGCGCTTGGCGAAGACCTCGTCGGCCGAGTCCCGGTCGATGCGCCCGCTGGGGGTGCGCCTCAGTTCGTCGACGGGTAGGCCGCCCTCGGCTTCGAGTTCGGCGGCGAGTTGATTGGCCCTGCGGACGAACTGCGTGTTCTTCCACAGGAACCACAGGCCGATGACCGGCAGGATCAGCACCGCGACACCGAAGGTGACGGTGAGGAGTGTGCCGGTCTCGATGAGCAGGACGCCGCGGCTGCCGACCAGGACGAAGTAGACGACCAGGACGGCTGCCGTGAGGGCGTAGGTGAGCTTCGCGCGCATGACGGTCAGGTGCTCAGCTCAGGTCCAGGAAGTGTTCCAGGCCGAAGGTCAGGCCGGGGACGCTCCCCACGCGGCGGGCGCCGAGCAGGATGCCCGGCATGAAGCTGCTGTGGTGGAGCGAGTCGTGCCGGACCGTCAGGGTCTCGCCCTCGGCGCCGAGCAGGACCTCCTGGTGGGCGAGCAGGCCGCGCAGCCGGACGGCGTGGACCGGGACGCCGTCGACGTCGGCGCCGCGGGCACCGTCCAGGGCGGTGGCCGTGGCGTCCGGGGCCGGAGCGGAGCCGGCGTTGCGGCGGGCCTCGGCGATGAGCTGGGCGGTGCGCGTGGCGGTGCCGGAGGGGGCGTCCACCTTGTTCGGGTGGTGCAGCTCGACGACCTCGACCGACTCGAAGTACGGGGCGGCGAGCTGCGCGAACTTCATGGTCAGGACGGCCCCGATGGAGAAGTTCGGCGCGATGAGCACACCTGTCCGAGGGGACTGGTCCAGCCAGCCCTTCAGCTGCGCGAGGCGCTCGTCGGTCCAGCCGGTGGTTCCGACGACCGCGTGGATGCCGTGGCGTACGCAGTAGTCGAGGTTGGCCATGACCGAGTCGGGCGTGGTCAGTTCGACCACGACCTGGGCGCCGGTCTCGGCAAGCGTCTCCAGCTTGTCGCCCCGGCTCAGGGCGGCGACCAGTTCCATGTCCTCGGCGGCCTCGACGGCTCGGACGGCTTCCGAGCCGATCCGGCCCTTGGCGCCGAGGACCGCCACGCGCAGCTTGCTCATCTCTTGTGCTTCCTTGTCCGGCTTGTCCAGAGGGGTTGTCAGGCGACGGCGTCGTGCAGGCGGGCCGCCTGTTTGTCCTTCAGCGGGCCGATGACCGACAGGGAAGGCCGCCGTCCCAGGATCTCGCGGGCGACCGAGCGGACGTCGTCCGGGGTGACCGCCGTTATCCGGGCCAGCATGTCGTCGACGGACATCTGCTCGCCCCAGCACAGCTCGCTCTTGCCGATACGGTTCATCAGCGCGCCGGTGTCCTCCAGGCCGAGGACCGTGGAGCCCTGGAGCTGGCCGATGGCGCGCCCTATCTCGTCGTCGGACAGGCCGTGCTCGGCGACCTGGTCGAGCTCGTCGCGGCAGATCTTCAGCACGTCGTGCACCTGCGACGGCCTGCACCCGGCGTACACGCCGAACAGGCCGCAGTCGGCGAAGCCGGAGGTGTACGAGTACACGCTGTAGGCCAGGCCGCGCTTCTCGCGGACCTCCTGGAAGAGGCGGGACGACATGCCGCCGCCGAGCGCGGTGTTGAGCACGCCCAGGGCCCAGCGCCGCTCGTCCGTGCGGGACAGGCCCGGCATGCCGAGCACGACGTGCGCCTGCTCGGTCTTGCGGTCGATCAGGTCGAGACGGCCCGCGGTACGCAGGGCCCGCCGGCCGCCGCGCGGCGCGACGGGCTCGGCGGCCGGTTCCTTGAAGGCACCGGCCTTCTCGAAGGCGGCGCGGACCTGCCGTACGACCTTGGCGTGGTCGACGTTGCCCGCGCAGGCGACCACGAGGTGGGTCGGGTCGTAGTGCTTCTTGTAGAAGCGGCGGATGCGGTCGGCGGTGAGGGCGTTGACCGTGTCGACCGTGCCGAGGACCGGGCGGCCGAGGGGGTTGTCGCCGAACATCGTGTGCGCGAACAGGTCGTGCACGCAGTCGCCCGGGTCGTCCTCGGTCATGGCGATCTCTTCGAGGATCGCGCCCCGCTCGACGTCGACGTCCTCCTCGAGGATGAGGGAGCCCGTCAGCATGTCGCAAACGACGTCTATGGCGAGCGGCAGGTCGGTGTCGAGCACGCGCGCGTAGTAGCACGTGTACTCCTTGGCCGTGAACGCGTTCATCTCGCCGCCGACCGCGTCGATCGCGGCGGAGATGTCCAGGGCGGACCTGCGGTTCGTGCCCTTGAAGAGCAGGTGCTCCAGGTAGTGCGTGGCGCCGTTCAGGGCCGGGGTCTCGTCGCGGGAGCCTACGTGCGCCCAGATGCCGAAGGTCGCGGAGCGGACCGAGGGGAGGGTCTCGGTGACGATGCGCAGGCCGCCCGGGAGGGTGGTCTTGCGGACCGTGCCGATGCCGTTGGTTCCCTTGATCAGGGTTTGGGTACGGGCGACGGCCCGCGCCTCCGAGGAGGTGCGGGCCGTCGCCGTCGAGCTGCTCGACGTCACTTGTCGGTGTCGTCCTTCGTCTCTGCGTCGTCTTCGCCCTCGATGACGGGGATGAGGGAGAGCTTGCCGCGGGAGTCGATCTCGGCGATCTCGACCTGGACCTTGTGGCCCACACCGAGGACGTCCTCGACGTTCTCCACGCGCTTGCCGCCGGCGAGCTTGCGGATCTGCGAGATGTGCAGCAGACCGTCCTTGCCCGGGAGCAGCGACACGAACGCGCCGAAGGTGGTCGTCTTCACGACCGTACCCAGGTAGCGCTCGCCGACCTCCGGCATGGTCGGGTTGGCGATGCCGTTGATCGTGGCGCGGGCGGCCTCGGCCTGCGAGCCCTGCTGGGCACCGATGTAGATGGTGCCGTCGTCCTCGATCGTGATGTCGGCGCCGGTGTCCTCCTGGATCTGGTTGATCATCTTGCCCTTGGGGCCGATGACCTCACCGATCTTGTCCACGGGGATCTTGACGGTGATGATCCGCGGGGCGTTCGGGGACATCTCGTCCGGCGTGTCGATCGCTTCCATCATCACGTCGAGGATGTGGAGGCGGGCGTCACGGGCCTGCTTGAGGGCGGCGGCCAGGACGGAGGCCGGGATGCCGTCCAGCTTGGTGTCGAGCTGGAGGGCGGTCACGAAGTCCTTCGTGCCGGCGACCTTGAAGTCCATGTCGCCGAAGGCGTCCTCCGCACCGAGGATGTCGGTGAGGGTGACGTAGTGCGTCTCGCCCTCGATCTCCTGGGAGATCAGGCCCATGGCGATACCGGCGACGGGGGCCTTCAGCGGCACACCGGCGTTCAGCAGCGACATGGTGGAGGCGCAGACCGAGCCCATGGAGGTCGAGCCGTTGGAGCTCAGCGCCTCGGAGACCTGGCGGATCGCGTAGGGGAACTCCTCGCGCGTCGGCAGGACCGGCACGAGGGCGCGCTCGGCGAGGGCGCCGTGGCCGATCTCGCGGCGCTTCGGGGAGCCGACGCGGCCGGTCTCGCCGGTGGAGTACGGCGGGAAGTTGTAGTTGTGCATGTAGCGCTTGCGCGTCACCGGCGAGAGCGTGTCCAGCTGCTGCTCCATGCGGAGCATGTTCAGCGTGGTGACGCCCAGGATCTGGGTCTCGCCACGCTCGAACACGGCGGAGCCGTGCACCCGCGGGATGGCCTCGACCTCGGCGGCCAGGGTGCGGATGTCGGTGACACCGCGGCCGTCGATGCGCTTCTTCTCCTTGATGACGCGCTCCCGGACCAGGGTCTTGGTCAGCGAGCGGTACGCGGCGGAGATCTCCTTCTCGCGGCCCTCGAACTCCGGCAGGAGCTTCTCGGCGGCGAGCTGCTTGACGCGGTCCAGCTCGGACTCGCGCTCCTGCTTGGCGGCGATGGTGAGCGCCTGGGCGAGCTCCGGCTTGACGGCGGCGGTGAGCGCCTCCAGGACGTCGTCCTGGTAGTCCAGGAAGATCGGGAACTCGCCGGTCGGCTTGGCGGCCTTGGCGGCGAGGTCCGACTGGGCCTTGCACAGGACCTTGATGAAGGGCTTCGCGGCGTCCAGACCGGCGGCGACGACCTCCTCGGTCGGCGCCTCGGTGCCGCCCTCGACCAGCTTGATGGTCTTCTCGGTGGCCTCGGCCTCGACCATCATGATCGCGACGTCGCCGTCCTCCAGGGTGCGGCCCGCGACGACCATGTCGAAGACGGCGTCCTCGAGCTCGGTGTGCGTCGGGAAGGCCACCCACTGGCCGCGGATCAGCGCGACGCGGACGCCGCCGATCGGGCCGGAGAAGGGCAGGCCGGCCAGCTGCGTGGACGCGGAGGCGGCGTTGATCGCCACGACGTCGTACAGGTGGTCGGGGTTGAGCGCCATGATCGTGGCGACGACCTGGATCTCGTTGCGCAGGCCCTTCTTGAAGGACGGGCGCAGCGGGCGGTCGATCAGGCGGCAGGTGAGGATCGCGTCCTCGGAGGGACGGCCCTCGCGGCGGAAGAAGCTGCCGGGGATCTTGCCGGCGGCGTACATCCGCTCCTCGACGTCCACCGTGAGCGGGAAGAAGTCGAGCTGGTCCTTGGGGTTCTTGGAGGCGGTGGTGGCCGACAGCACCATGGTGTCGTCGTCCAGGTACGCCACGGCGGAGCCGGCGGCCTGCTTGGCCAGGCGGCCCGTCTCGAAGCGGATGGTGCGGGTGCCGAAGGCGCCGTTGTCGATGACGGCCTCGGCGTAGTGGGTCTCGTTCTCCACTAGCGTTTTCTCCTCGTCTTCGTCCCTCCCGCCCGTGTGGCGGGGGGACGGTGGCGGAGAAGCGCTCCGTCTGGTGCGGGCCGGTCTTCGATCGAAGCACCCGGGGCTCGCTTTCCCCCGGGGGCCACTACCGAGGACCGGCGGCGGCGAGGTGCGCTTCTCCTCGTTCGGTGTCGTGACCTGCCCTGTTCGTCTGCCAGGGCACCGTCACGCTGTGTCGTCCGTATTGCGTTGTGCTACCACACTACAAAGCCGCGGTGACACTCCGCACGTACAGCAAAGGGAGCGGTCCCCTATCCTTCGGGAACCGCTCCCCTCACGGCGTCTTACTTGGCGCCCGCCGCACCACGGCGGATGCCGAGGCGGTCGACCAGCGCACGGAAGCGCTGGATGTCCTTCTTGGCGAGGTACTGCAGCAGGCGGCGGCGCTGACCGACCAGGATCAGCAGACCACGACGGGAGTGGTGGTCGTGCTTGTGGGTCTTGAGGTGCTCGGTCAGGTCGGAGATCCGACGCGACAGCAGCGCGACCTGGACCTCGGGGGAGCCGGTGTCGCCCTCCTTGGTACCGAACTCGGACGATGATCTGCTTCTTCGTAGCGGCGTCGAGCGACACGCGTACTCCTCATAGTCTGTGAGTGGCCACCGAGTGCCCCCGGTCTGCTTCTCGGGGGAGCTTCCGTTACTCGGGAGGCGGGGATCCGCTGGGCGCGGCCTCCAGGGCGGTGAGCTCCGGGGGTGCGTACACAAACGGCCGTCGACCAGGGTACCAGGCGGTCGGGGCGCCTTCCCCCTGGTCTGCGAACCTCCCGGCCGGGGCGGAGGGGGCCACGTAGGGTGAGCGGGTTCGGATCGTTCGCACGTCGAGGGTCTGCACTTCGGGAACTGGTACGTCGGGAAGGGGTCGCTGCGGCATGGCGGAGACGGCTGAGGAGATCAAGGCACGCAAGGAGCGGGAGCGGGACGAGCTCTACGCCCTCGACATCTCCGGTGTCGAGTGGCACAGCGCGCCGGGCACCGAGGAGCACGAGGAGCGGGTCGAGATCGCCTACCTGCCCGAGGGGGCGGTGGCCATGCGGTCCTCGCTCGACCCGGACACCGTGCTGCGCTACACGGAGGCGGAGTGGCGGGCGTTCGTGCTGGGGGCTCGGGACGGGGAGTTCGATCTGGAGCCGGGGGCGCACAACGGGGGCTTGCAGGCTGAGGCCGGGCAGTAGTAGCCGCGGAGCGCGACGAGGAGTGAGCCGGTGACCGGCCGCTCCTCGTCGCGTTTTCGCGTGACCTCAAGACGCCTGTGCGGCAAGGCGGTTCGCGGTTCTTCACGTTTATCGCCCCATTTATTCACCAAAGTGTGTGCCGCGTACGTCACTTCCGGGCAGCTTCTGAGCAGGTTGTGACGCGGCGGACAGGCGCTCGGGGGTGGACGGGCCTGCCGAGGCGGGGCTTGTGGTGATTAGGCTGGGACGGGGCGCCACGTCAGAACCCGTGGAGTGGGCGTCGGTGTCCCAGGGGGAGAGCGGGGGCGCCTGTGGATTCGGACGACCTCGGACGACCTCGATACGCCTCAAACGACTTCGTACGACGTCGGACGACAAGCAAGGGTCGCCCCAGCACGGCATGAGGGTGCTCGACCACACCAGGAGGAACACTGTGAGCAGCGATCGGGACGGGAACCGCGGGGGCTGGGCGACACCCGGCGATGACCAGCCCGACGCGGAGTCCGCAGCAGAGGTGACGGGCGAGTTCACCATCGACTACGCGCCGCCCGCCTGGTACACGCAGAACGCCTCGGCGAATTCGAGCTCCGGGCAGGGCGCGGCTGCGTCCGAGGACTCCAGTGCTTCCGGGGCGCCGGGGAACTCGGGGGGTTCAGGGGCGCCGAAGAGGCCGGTGCCGCCGCTGCCGGGGCTCACTCCGCCGCCGCACGCGAATGCTTCCGGTGGGACCTCGTCCCTTCCGGGGCAGGCGCTCTGGCTCGGCTCCGGCTCCGGCTCCGGCCGGCTCCGGCTCCCGGGGCGCCTTTCACGCCGCCCGCGCCGCCGCCCGCTCCGGGCGCTCCGTTCACGCCGCCCGCGCCCGCGCCAGGTTCGCCCTTCACACCGCCCGCGCCCTCCGCGGAGGGTCCTTCCGCCGTACCCAGGCTTCCGATGAAGGGCGGTTTCGAGCCGCAGGTGCCGCAGTCACAGGGGCGGCCCGAGACGCCCGCTGCGGATCCGGCCTCTCCTACGGCCGTGCCGAACATCCCCGTCGGTGGATACCAGGCGCGGTGGACGCCGTCGGCTCCGCCGGAGGTCCCGGCCGCGCCTGCCACTCCGGAGCAGCCTCCGGTGGCTCCCGCCGCTTCGGAGGCTTCCGCGACGCCCGCGACGCCCGCGACGCCCGCGACGCCCGATGCACCGGTCACTCCGGCTTCCGGGGAAGCCGAGTCGGGGAGCGGTGATCTGGAGAGCGGTGCCACCATGCGGTTCTCCGCCGTCGCCCTGAAGCGGGAGATCGCGGAGCGTGCCGCCGAGGTCGAGACGCGGCTGGAGCCGGTGGCCGAGGAGCAGGACGAAGCCGACGAAGCCGACGAAGACAAGGACGAGGACGGCACGGCCGCTGCCGGCACGGCCGCTTCCGGCACGGCCGAGGCGGTTGAGCCGGACGAGGACTCCGGCGGTGACGTGGAGGGGGTGCCCTCCACCGAGCCCGACGCCGACGCCGACGCCGACGGTAGCGACTTCTCCTCCGAGCCTGCGGACGCGGCGGATGTGGCTGACTTGTCCGGTGCGGACGCCCCTGCCTCCGATGACGCCGAAGCAGAGCACGAGGACGAGGCTTCGGAGGATGCGGCAGCGGAGGCAGAACCCGACGAGGCGGTCGCGCAGGATGCCGAGCCTCAGGACTGGGTGCCCGCGCCCCCGGCGCCCGCGGATGCGGTGCCTGCGGATGTGGTCTCGGCCGATGCGGTGACCGCGGATGAGGCCCCTGCTGCTCCCGAGCCGACCGACGCGGAGTCGGCCGCCGAGGAGCCGGCCGACGCTCCGACCGCCGATGCCCAGCCCTCCGACGCGCAGCCCTCGGACGCCGTGCCTTCCGACGCCGCTCCCGAGGCCGGCGTTCCGCAGGGCGCCGCCGGGCCGGGCGCGCCCGAGGCCCCGCCTGCCTGGACTCCCCCGGCCCCGCAGGGCGTGCCGCCGCTGCCGCCGTCGTACCAGCCTGCCGCGCCGGCGCCCGCGAGCCAGTGGCCCGCACAGCCGCAGCAGCCCCAGCCGCAGTCACAGCCCGCGGATCCGAACGCGTCCGCTCAGCCGCAGCCGACGGCCGCGCAGGGGCAGCCGCCCGTGCCGCCCCAGCCGTCGGTACCGGCCCAGCAGCCGCCGTTCCAGCCGCAGGCGCCGCAGCCCGCGCCTGCCGCCTGGAACCAGCCGGCCGCGCCGCCGCACCAGCCGCCCGGCCAGCCCGCACCGCAGCCCGGCGACTTACGGCTTCCCGCACCAGAGCGGTCCGGCCCCGGCCGCACCCAACGCGCAGGGCGGCTACGGCTTCCCGCACCCGGGCGCACCCGCCCCGGCCGCTCAGCAGCCCCCGGCCCAGCAGCCGGAGGTCCCGCCTGCCCCCGCGCCGAACCCGCAGGGCGGCTACGGCTTCCCGCAGCAGGGCGCACCCGCCCCGGCGGCCCAGCAGCCCTCGGCCCAACAGCCCGGCACCCCGCCACCCCGGCGGCCGCCCGCAGCCCGGCCCCGCAGGGCGGCTACGGCTTCCCCCACCCGGGCGCACCCACCCCAGCGGCCCAGCAGCCCCCGGCCCAACAGCCCGGCACCCCGCCCAACCCCCAGGGCGGCTACGGCTTCCCCCACCCCGGCGCACCCAACGCCCAGGGCGGCTACGGCTTCCCCCAGCCGCCCGGCCAGCAGCCTCAGCCCGGCGTGCCCCCGCAGGCCCAGCCCCAGCCCGACGGCCAGCCCCCGCACCCCGGCCAGGCCGCACACCCCGGCCAGCCGGGTCAGCCCGGTCAGCCGCAGCAGCCCGTGGACCCCCGGACCGGGGCCGCCTGGCCGCAGCCCATGCAGCACGACCAACGGCAGCCGACCAACCCCGGGGCCGCTCCGCTCGGTTACACCGCCGCCGTGGAGCTGTCGTCCGACCGGCTGCTCAACAGCAAGAAGCAGAAGGCGAAGAGCAGCCGTCCGGCCGCCGGTGGCGGCCGGTTCAAGATCGGTGGCAAGAAGGAGGAGGCCGAGCGGCAGCGGAAGCTGGACCTGATCCGCACGCCCGTGCTGTCCTGCTACCGGATCGCCGTGATCAGCCTCAAGGGCGGCGTGGGCAAGACGACCACGACCACCGCGCTCGGCTCCACGCTCGCCACCGAGCGGCAGGACAAGATCCTCGCGATCGACGCCAACCCGGATGCCGGTACCCTCGGGCGCCGCGTGCGGCGTGAGACCGGGGCCACCATCCGTGACCTCGTCCAGGCGATCCCGCACCTCAACTCGTACATGGACATCCGGCGGTTCACGTCCCAGGCGCCGTCCGGGCTCGAGATCATCGCCAACGACGTCGACCCGGCCGTGTCCACGACGTTCAACGACGAGGACTACCGGCGCGCGATCGACGTGCTGGGCAAGCAGTACCCGGTGATCCTCACCGACTCCGGTACCGGCCTGCTCTACAGCGCCATGCGCGGTGTGCTGGACCTCGCCGACCAGCTCATCATCATCTCGACGCCGTCCGTGGACGGTGCGAGCAGCGCGAGTACGACGCTGGACTGGCTGTCCGCGCACGGGTACTCCGACCTCGTCTCGCGGTCCCTCACCGTCATCTCCGGTGTGCGCGAGACCGGAAAGATGATCAAGGTCGAGGACATCGTGTCGCACTTCGAGACGCGCTGCCGCGGTGTCGTCGTCGTGCCGTTCGACGAGCATCTCTCCGCCGGTGCCGAGGTCGACCTCGACATGATGCGGCCGAAGGTGCGGGAGGCGTACTTCAACCTCGCGGCGCATGATCGCCGAGGACTTCACCCGCCACCAGCAGGCGCACGGCCTGTGGACCTCCGACGGCAACCCGCCGCCGGTGGCCGCCCCGCCGCTGCCCGGCCAGCAGCGGCCCGGGCCAGCCTCCGTACCCCGACCAGCAGGTCCCCGGGCAGCCGATTCCCGGCCAGCCGGGCCCGTACCCGCAGCAGCCGCAGCCCGGACAGCCGTACGCCCAGCCGGGCAGCCTACGCCCAGCCCGGGCAGCCGTACCCCCAGCCGGGCCAGCCCCCGGCCCAGCCGGGTCAGCCGTACCCACAGGCCGCCGGCCAGCCGCCGTACCCGCAGCCCGGCCAGCAGCCGTACCCGCAGCAGCCGCAGCCCGGACAGCCGTACCCGCAGCCCGGACAGCCCCCGGCCGGACCCCCGCAGGCGGCCTACGGCTACCCCCAGCACGGCCAGCCCGGTCAGCCCGGCTACCCGGCTCAGCCCGACGGTCAGACCCCGCCGCCCCCGCCTCCGACGCAGTAATCGCCTCACCCGATCGGCCCCTTTCGAGGGGCCGATCCCCGTCCTGGCCCGCGCCGTTCCCACTCGGTGCGGGCCTCGACGCGTTCAGGGGCGAAATCCGTTGCCAGGCCCTGGCCAGGGGCGCGTCAGTGGTCTCGACCAATGGGTGCGAAAAGCTCGCCAATTCGTTATTTCCGCAGGCCACAAGGGGTGAACGCGCCGTTGACGGGTGGAGACGGGCGCTGATACACACACAGCATCATCTGACAGCTGATCAACCCGTCCTTCCCGTCCGAGCGATGACGCGAGGTCCGACCATGGGCACGAACGATCAGAAACGCAGCCTCCCGCGCGGCCTCCGGCTCGTCGCCGTGGCCGGGGCCGCCGCGCTCACCCTCACCGCCGGGCTCGCGACCCCGCTCGACCCGGCACCCCAGCAGGCCCGGGCGGCCGACGACGGCAAGAAGGTGCTGACCGTCGCGGTGGCGCAGAGCGTGGACTCGCTCAGCCCGTTCCTTGCGGTCCGGCTGCTCAGTACGAGCATTCACCGGCTCATGTACGAGTACCTGACCAGCTACGACCCCAAGGACAACCACGCCATCCCGGGCCTGGCCACCAAGTGGGAGTCGTCGCCGGACAAGCTGACCTGGACGTACACGATCCGCTCGAACTCCAAGTGGTCGGACGGCAAGCAGGCCACCGCCGAGGACGCGGCGTGGACGTTCAACAAGATGATGACCGACGACGGCGCGGCCACGGCGAACGGCAGCTACGTCGGCAACTTCAAGAAGGTGACGGCCCCCAGCCCCACCAAGCTGGTCATCGAGCTGAAGAAACCCCAGGCCACGATGGCCTCGCTCGACGTGCCGATCGTGCCGAAGCACGTGTGGGAGAAGGTCTCGGACTTCTCCGAGTTCAACAACGACAAGACCTTCCCGGTCGTCGGGAACGGGCCGTTCGTGCTGTCCGCCTACAAGGCCGACAGCTACGTCCGGCTCGAGGCCAACAAGGGTTTCTGGCGCGGGGCGCCGAAGTTCGACGAGGTGGTCTTCCGCTACTACAAGGACCAGGACGCGGCGGTGTCGGCGCTGCGCAAGGGCGAGGTGTCGTTCGTCGCCGGGTCCCCGTCCCTGACGCCCGCTCAGGCGGCGTCCCTGGAGGGCGCGGACGACATCCAGGTCAACGACGCCCCCGGCCGCCGCTTCTACGCCCTCGCCACCAACCCGGGCGCGAAGGCGAAGAACGGCAAGAAGTTCGGCGACGGCCACCCCTCCCTGCTGGACCAGCGGGTGCGCAACGCGCTGTTCATGGCCGTCGACCGCGAGGCCGTCATCGAGAAGGTGTTCCAGGGGCACGCCGTCGAGGGCGAGGGCTACATCCCGCCGCGCTTCTCGCAGTACTACTGGAAGCCCGCCGCGAGCCAGAAACTGGCGTACGACCCGGCCGAGGCGGCCCGGCTGCTCGACCAGGCGGGTTACAAGAAGAACGGCGACGGCAAGCGCGTCGGCAAGGACGGCAAGCCCATCAGCTACCGCGTCCTGTGCCACGCCACCGACCCGAACGACAAGGCGGTCGGCAAGTATCTCCAGGAGTGGTGGGGCAAGCTCGGCATCGGCGTCCAGCTCAACTGTCTGGACAACGTGACCGACCCCTGGCTGGCGGGGAAGTACGACCTGGCGTTCGACGGCTGGTCGGTCAACCCCGACCCGGACTTCGTGATGTCCATCCACACCTGCGGTGCCCTCCCGGCGACCCCGAAAGACACGGGTGCCACCGACAACTTCATCTGCGACAAGAAGTACGACGAGCTCTACGCCCGGCAGCTGGCCGAGTACGACCCCGCCAAACGGGCGGACATCGTCAAGCAGATGGAGTCGCGGCTGTACGACCTCGGGTACATGAACGTCATGGCGTATCCGAACGCGGTCGAGGCCTACCGGACGGACCAGATCAAGTCGATCACCACCATGCCGGCGAAGGCGGGGAACATCTACGGCCAGGACGGCTACTGGAGCTGGTGGTCGGCGGTCCCTGCGGACTCCGGCGGGTCGTCGGACAACGCGTCGTCGACGGTGGTCGTGGTCGGGGTCGTCGCCGGGGTCGTCATCCTCGCCGGACTCGGCGGTTTCGCTGTCATGCGACGGCGGGCCACCGCCGAGGACCGCGAGTAGCGCGGGCGAGCGGGTACTCATGACCGCTGACGCGACACCCGCGCTGGTCGAGGAGAGGGAGCCGGCGGCAGGGCCCCGGGTACGCAAGACCTCCGCGTACCCGCGGTACCTGGCGGGCAAGGTGGCCGGGGCCGCCGTATCGCTGCTGGCCGTGCTCGTCACCAGCTTCTTCCTCTTCCGGCTGATCCCCGGCGACCCGGTGAAGACCATGACGGGCGGCCGTCAGGTGTCGGCCGAGCAGCTGGCCGCCTACCGCAGGGAGTTCGGGCTCGACCTGCCGCTCTGGCGGCAGTTCACCGACTACTGCGGCAAGGCGCTCACGGGCGACTTCGGGACGTCGTACCAGTTCCGCTCGCCCGTCGTCGACAAGATCACCGAGGCGCTGCCGAACACCCTGCTGCTCACCGGGACCGCCTTCGTCCTCTACACGGCGCTGGGCATCTTCCTCGGCACGCGCTCGGCGTGGCGGCGCGGCACGGCCGGGGACCGGTTCAACACCGGTCTCGCGCTGACGCTGTACTCGATCCCGTCCTTCTGGCTCGGGCTGCTGCTGATCATCGTGCTGTCGGTGGGCATCGGCCCGATTCCCGGGATGTTCCCCACCGGCGGCATGGAATCGGGCGGCAAGGAGGGCTTCGCGTACGTCCTCGACGTGGCGCACCATCTGGTGCTGCCGGTGGCGACGCTGGTGGCGGTGGAGTACGGGCAGACGCTGCTGGTCACGCGGTCGGCGCTGCTGGACGAGATGGGCAGCGACTATCTGACGACGGCGCGGGCCAAGGGGCTGCGCGACGACCTCGTGAGGCGCCGGCACGCCGTCCCGAACGCGCTGCTGCCGACCGTGACACTGATCTTCATCAACCTCGGCCGAACGGTGGCGGGCGTGATCCTGGTGGAGACGGTGTTCTCCTGGCCGGGCCTCGGCGGGCTGTTCTACCAGGCGCTGAGCGTGCCCGATCTGCCGCTGGTGCAGGGCCTGTTCTTCGTGTTCGCCGCCGCGGTGATCGTGATGAACACCCTCGCCGACCTGGTCTATCCGCTGCTGGACCCCCGGGTGGCCCGATGACGACGACGACCGACACGGCCCCGGGTCCGCGTGCCCTCGCCCGGCAGCGGCGCCGGGCCTCCGTCGCGCGCTTCTGGCGGGCCTACCGCGCCGAGCGGGCGGGGCTGTACGGCCTGACCGCGCTCGCGCTGTGCGCGCTGCTGGCACTGTTCGCACCGCTGTTCGTCGGCTCCGACGTGAGCAGTGTGACCGACGCGCCCGGGCGCCCGATGCAGAGCCCGAGCGCCGAGTTCCCGCTCGGCACCGACCAGTTCGGCCGGGACCTGCTGGGCCTGGTGATCTGGGGCTCACGGGTGTCGCTGCTGGTCGGGCTGCTCGCCGCCGTGCTGTCGGTGGCGATCGGCACCCTGATCGGGGTCACGGCCGGGCACTTCAAGGGCTGGTACGCGACGGTGATGATGCGGATCACCGACTGGTTCCTGGTCATGCCGACGCTGGTGCTGGCGATCGCCCTGGCCACCGTGATGTCCCGCTCGCTGACCACGACCGTCGTCGCGATCGGCGTCACCACCTGGCCGACCACGGCCCGGCTGGTGCGCGCCCAGACGCTGGCGGTGGAGACCCGGCCGTACATCGAGCGGGCCAGGGCGCTCGGCGGCGGACACTGGCACATCATGTCCCGGCACGTCCTGCCCAATGTCATGCCGCTGGTGCTGGCCCAGACGACTCTGATCATCTCCTCGGCGATCCTCGCCGAGGCGACGCTCGCCTTCCTCGGCCTCGGGGACCCGACGGTCGTGTCCTGGGGCGGGCTGCTGCAGGACGCGCGTGAGGCGGGCGCGGTCAGTGCCGGGGACTGGTGGTACCTGGTGCCGCCGGGCATCGCCATCGCCGTGGTGGCGCTGGCGTTCACGCTGTGCGGACGGGCCGTGGAGTCCGTCCTCAACCCCAGGCTGGGGGTGTCGCGTTGAGTCTGCTCGACGTCAGGGATCTGACGGTGACGTACGCGGGCGGGGCGGCCGCCGTGCGCGGGGTGGACCTGCGCCTGGACGCGGGCCAGAAGCTCGGCCTCGCCGGCGAGTCCGGCTGCGGCAAGTCCACGCTGGCGCTGGCCCTGCTGCGGCTGCTGCCGCCCGGGACCCGGATCTCCGGAGAGGTCCTGCTCGACGGTGAGGACGTGCTGACGATGAAGTGGGGCCGGGTACGCGCGGTCCGCTGGGCCGGGGCCTCCGTCGTCTTCCAGGGCGCGATGCACTCCCTCAACGCCGTGCACCGCATCGGCGACCAGATCGCCGAGCCGATCCTGCTGCACAAGAAGGCCACGCCGGCCGGGGCGAAGAAGAAGACCGGGGAACTGCTGGAGCAGGTCGGCCTCCCGGCGGCCCGCGCGGACGCCTATCCGCACGAGCTGTCCGGCGGCCAGCGTCAGCGCGTCATGATCGCCATGGCGCTGGCCTGCGACCCTCGACTGATCGTCGCCGACGAGCCGACCACCGCGCTCGACGTGATGATCCAGGCGCAGATCCTCCGGCTCATCGAACAGCTCGTCGCGGACCAGGACCTCGGCCTGATCATGATCAGCCACGACCTGGCGGTCCTCGCCGACACCTGCGACCGGCTCGCGGTGATGTACGCGGGGCGGGTGGTCGAGGAGGGCCCGGCCGGCGCGGTGTACGAGGACGCCCGGCACCCGTATGCCAGGGCCCTGTCGGCCGCGTTCCCGCGCATCGGCGACCCGGCGTCCCGGTTCGCGCCGCAAGGGCTGGCGGGCGATCCGCCCGACCCGGCCGCGCTGCCGGCCGGCTGCACGTTCCATCCGCGGTGTCCGGTGGCACTGGAGTCGTGCGCCGAGGAGGACCCGGCGCTGCGCGAGGCGGGGCCGGCACGCCGGGCGGCGTGTGTGCTGGTCGGGCCGTCGGCGGACGAACCCCGAGAGGAGCGGAAGACGGAGGAACCGGAGCCCCGCGGGAAGCGCGCGGCCGAGGACCCGGAAGCCCTGGAGGAAGCGAGGCCCAGCACGCCATGACCATGTCCCCCACGGCACCTGACGTCACCACAGCGCCTCTGCTGAGTACCCAGGGCCTGTACGTCACCTTCCCCGGACGGCACGGCGGGCCCCGGGCCCGCGCGGTGGACGGGGTGGACCTCGACATCCGGCCCGGCGAGATCGTCGCGCTGGTCGGCGAGTCCGGCTGCGGCAAGACGACCCTGGCCCGCTCCCTGCTGGGCCTGGTCGAGCCGGCCGCGGGCCGGGTCACCTTCGACGGCCGCCCGCTGGAGTACTCGGGCCGGTCTCTGAAGGCGTACCGCAAGCGCGTCCAGCTGGTCCTGCAGGACCCGAGCGGCTCGCTCAACCCTCGGCACACGGTGTACGACGCCGTCGCCGAGGGGCTGCGCATCCACAACTACGGCGGCGACGAGCGGGCCGCGGTCGCCGAGGCCCTGTCCCGGGCCGGGCTGCGGCCCCCGGAGCGCTTCTTCCTGCGCTACCCGCACGAGCTGTCCGGCGGGCAGCGCCAGCGGGTCGTCATCGCGGGCGCGCTCGTCCTGGAACCCGAACTCCTCGTCGCCGACGAGCCGGTGGCGTCCCTGGACGCCTCCGTGCGCGGTGAGATCCTCGCCCTGCTGCTGCGGCTGCGCACCGAGCTCGGCCTGTCCGCGCTGGTCGTCACGCACGACCTGGGTCTTGCGTGGAACATCGCCGACCGGGTCGCCGTGATGTATCTGGGCCGGATCGTGGAGACGGGCGCGGTGGAACAGGTGCTGACCGCACCCCGGCATCCGTACACCCAGGCCCTGCTGTCGGTGCTCCCGGAGGCCCCGGGCGACCCGGTGGTCCTCACGGGCGAGCCCCCGGACCCCTCACGCGTGCCGTCCGGCTGCCGCTTCCATGTGCGCTGCCAGATTCTCGCGAGCGGCGAGGCGGAACGGGCGGGCGTGGCAGACGCGTGCAGGGGCCAGGACTTGGAGGTGCTGAGCGGGAGCGGGGAATCGCAGGTGGCCTGCCATTGGGCAGTTTCCACAGCGCCCCAAAGGGGCGCGGGGAACGGCGCGACAAGCCACAAAGCACCCGCAGACGGCGTACCGGAGAGCTAGGCAGCTCCCTCAGCCGCCACCAACTCCCTGCACTTCTTGACGTCCTGCCCCATCTGCTCCAGCAGAGCGTCAAGCGTGTCGAACTTCGCCTGCCCCCGCACGAACGCCAAGAAGTCGACCGCGACGTGCAACCCGTACAGATCCAGCCCCACCCGGTCGATGGCGTACGCCTCCACCGTCCGCTCGGTGCCCTCGAACTGCGGATTCGTGCCGACGGAGATCGCGGCCGGCATCGCCTCGCCCTGGGCGTGCAGCCACCCGGCATACACACCGTCGGCCGGGATGGCCGTGTGCGGCAGCGTCTCGACGTTGGCGGTCGGGAAGCCCAGTTCGCGGCCGCGCTGGGCGCCGCGGACGACCACGCCCTCCACCCGGTGCGGTCGGCCCAGGATCTCGGCGGCGCCCCGGACGTCGCCCTCGGCGACCAGCCGCCGGGTCAGCGTGGAGGAGAACGGCTCGCCGCCGCCCGCCTCACCGGTCACGTACAGGTCGACGACCTCGACCTCGAAGTCGTAGGTCTTGCCCTGCGTGGACAAGTACTCCACGTTGCCGGCGGCCTTGTGACCGAAGCGGAAGTTAGGGCCCTCGACGACGGCCTTGGCGTGCAGCTTGTCGACGAGCACCTTGACGACGAAGTCGGCCGGGGACAGCTTCGAGAACTCGGTCGTGAAGGGGAGGATGAGCACCGCGTCCACGCCCAGGTCGGCCATGAGTTCGGCGCGGCGGTGGTGCGGGGCGAGCAGCGGCGGGTGGCTGCCGGGGCGGACGACCTCGCTGGGGTGCGGGTCGAAGGTGACGACGACGGCGGGCACGCCCAGCTCCCGGGCGCGGTTCACGGCATGCCGGATGATCAGCTGGTGTCCGCGGTGGACTCCGTCGTAGGAGCCGATGGTGACGACGCTGCGCCCCCAGTCCTGGGGGATGTCCTCCAAGCCACGCCAGCGCTGCACTGTGCCTGCTCCTTGTCGAAAGCTCGTCGAACCGTGTCCGTGGTTGTCCGTGGTTGCCTCGTGCGCAGGTCTAAGGGTGCCATGCCGGGTGCCTCCGGCCCGCATCGGCATGGGGCTGTGACAGGGCGCACGGCGCCTGGGCCGGTCCGTCACGCGCAATTCTGTCAGGCGGGGACGCGTACGCCCGCCAGGCTCTCGATCGTCCGGTGGGAACTCGGCCCGACGACCGCCGCCCACTCCTCGGGCGCGTCGGCCAGCCAGCCGGCCACGCGGGCCGCGAAGCCGGGGACGTGACGGCCCAGATCGACCAGGGCGCGGTCGAAGCGGCCGGCGCCCTCCGGGGTGCGCACGAGGAGCAGGCCGACGCGGTGGACGAGGTCGCGCAGGTCGTCGCCGCTGTTGCGGGCGGCGGCGTGCAGCAGCGCGTCCAGGACGTCGGTGTCGTGCTCGCGGGCCAGGAGCGCGTCGCGCAGTTCGCGGCGCAGCGGACGGGAGGCGGGGATACCGGACGGGGTGAGGACCACGGCCAGGGCGCACCGCAGCCGCACCGACCCGCCGTCCAGCAGGCCGGTGACCAGCGGCAGGAGCACGGCCCGGGCGGCGGGGCCCCGGTCGAGCCGCTGGTCCACGTACGCGGCCACGTGCCCGGCGAGTTCCGGCCGCCGCTCCGCGGCCTCCCGGACCAGCGCGGCGACCCTCCGGGCCAGGCCGGGCGGGGTGGCGTCGGCGATCGCCCGCAGCGCCTCCTCCGCGTCCGGCCGCTCCAGCCGCGCGGCGAAGGCGTCGAGGACCGGCTCGGGGTGGGTCAGCAGGGCACCGGCCGGCGCGTCCTGCGGGAAGCGCGGATCGCCCGCCGCGAAGCACTCCAGCGCCCGTGGGAGGTACCGGGCCCGGGTGTGCGGGTCCCGGGCGAGGAGGGCGAGTGCGCCGCCGTGCAGGGCGTGGTCGGCGGGGCGGGCGAGCAGGGCGAGGGCCGCGTAGCGCAGGAGGGCGCGGTCGTCTCCGGTGCTCACGTGCGGCGCGACGCGCAGTCCGTGCGCCACCGCGGCGTTGCGGCGCGCCGGCCGCTCGTCGAGGGCCCATCGGTCGACGGCCCGGCACACCGCCGACGGTTCCTCCTCGGCCAGCACGTCGAGCAGTTCGTCGGCCCGCGGGTGCGCTCGGTCGACGAGCATGTCCGTCAGCTCGTCCAGGGCCCGCCCGCGGTGGGTGTGCAGCAGCGCCTGTGCGGCGGTGGCCACGGTCGCGTGCGGGGTGGCGGGCAGCGGTCGCTCGTCGTCGAACCAGTCGGCGAGCAGCGGTTGCACGGCAGCGGGGTCGGCGGTGAGCAGCCGCGCCACGGCGTCGAGGAAACGGGGACCGGCCTCGCACGGCGGGCCGTCGGCGTGGACCAGCCGCCGCAGCAGCCCCAAGCGCGCGTCCTCGGGCAGCCGTAAGCCGGTCCAGAAGGCGGGGCCGACCTCCTCCGGCACGGGCCGCCCCTGCTGCCGCCAGGCCACGATCCGGTCGGCGAGCAGCCGCAGCACCTCGGTGTACGGCGTCGCGTCGGGCACGGCCGACAGGGTCCCGGCGAGCAGCCGGGCGGCCCACCAGGACCTCGGGTCGGCGTCCAGGGCATGCACCAGGTCTGCCAGCCGGGAGGTCAGTTGGCCGGTGCCGTGCTGGCGGGCGAGGCACAGCAGGGCCTGGACCACGGGCCCGATGCGATGGTGCGGGACGGGCTCGGAGTGCGGTTCCCGCCGGCGGTGGACGAGGGCGTGGAGGGCCTCGTCCAGGTCGAGGTGCATGCCCTGGAGCCAGTCGGCGAGTTCCTCGTGGGCGAAGCGGTAGCCGGGTCCGGCGGGCACGAGCAGGCCCTCGGCGAGGACGGCCGCCCCCCAGCCGGTGCCTCCGCCGAGCCGCGCCGGGGCGGGCCCCCACGGGAACACCGTCTCGAACGCCTCCCGGTCCACATCCCCAAGCCCGGGGCCGAGACTGCGCCGGGCGGCCTCGTGCACCTGCCCGGCGACCTTGGCGGCAAGCCGGCGTACGGCGGTGCCGTCCAGGCCGTTCCCGGCGGCCAGGCGCGCGGCGACGCGCAGGGACATCAGATCCAGGTAGGCCGCGAAGACGTCGTTGCGGTCGACGGTGGCGGCGGGCACGTCGGGGACGGCGCCCCGGACCTCGGCGAGCAGACGGAGGGCGAGGGGATGCCGGACGTCGGCGTCGGCCAGGGCGCCTTCCGGGATGCCGTGGCGCAGGCGAGCCTCCCGGGCCTCGTCCTCGGTGAGGTCGCCGAGACGTACACACGCGGGCCGCGCTTCCCCACCGGCCGGCCGGTGCAGCGCCTCGGCCGGGAACAGCGTTCCCTCCCAGTACTCCGCCCGGCACGCCACCACCAGACGCACTCCCGTCTCCCCCAGCCACCGCGCCGTCTCCTGCGTCCACGAGGCCAGACGGCGGGCCAGGGCCGGCGGCATCTCCTCGGGGCCGTCGAGGAGGAGCAGCAGAGGCCGGTCGAGGGCATGGGTGAGGCGGGCGAGGCGCTCGGGCGTGGTGTCGCCCAGGTCGGCCGGGAAGGGGGCGCGGCCGGCCGCCACGACCAGGGCGGCCCGGGCCAGCGCCCGGCCCGCCGCGTCCGCCACCGACACGTCGTCGTGCCGCAGTTCGCAGCCGCGCAGCCACAGCGTGGGGTGCCCGGCGCGGCCCTGGCGGGCTGCGAGCGCCGCGAGTTCCGTCGTACGACCGCTGCCGGGCGGCCCGACGAGGCCGAGGACGGCGGCCGGGCCTTGCGTGAAGGCACTGAACTCGGCCGCCACGGCCGCCCGTTCGACCGGTTCCGGGAAGCCGGCAGGGCCGCCCTGTGCCACCGAGGTACCGGTCAGTTCCAGCACCCCGGCCAAGTTGAGGTCGGCGCCGTACGCGGGGACCGTCGCCGCGTTCTCGGCGAGCAGTTCGGCGAGCGGGCCGGCCGCCGCGGGGTCCCGGGGACGCAGCGGTACGGCGAACCCGACATCGCGGTGGTCGGAGCTGAGCGCCGTACCGAGCACACCGACGACGGCACCCGTCCCGGCGTCGACCACGGGGCCACCGGCCGCTCCGCCGCCCAGCCGCAGCGCGTCCCGCCCTGCCGTGCCGATCGCCAGCTCCAGCGCGTCGTCGAGACGGTGGGAACGGTCCGTGGCCGTGTACGTCGCGACGGTCGGGCCCAGGACACGCGCCTCGCGCCAGCCGCCGGCGGCGATCCGCACGTAGGTGCCCGTCCGGGTCCCGTCCCGCACGGTGACGGGCAGCGGCGGCACATCGAGGCCCTCGGTCCGTACGAGAGCCAGGTCCAGGGCGGGCAACGGGGTGACCGCGTCGGCGGCCACGACGCAGCGGCGGTCCCCGGCCCCGTACAGGACGAGCCGGGGCAGTCCGTCGACGGCCTCGTGGCTGGTGACGAGTGTGCCGTGGCGGTCGGCCAGGAAGCCGGTGCCACGGGGGCGGCCGGCCGAGTCGTGGATGCGGACGAGGGCTTCATCGAGGGCCCGGCCCGCCCGCTTCGCCGCCGTCGTTGCCCGCTGCGCTGTTCCGGGATGGTCCTGGGAGCCATGTGCCCAGTCGTCTGTCTCCCGGGACCGGTTCCGCGACATTCTCGAGCCTCCCCCGCCGTACACCCGTGCACTTGTGCGTGACAGTAGGGGCGAGATGATCAGCGGGACAGATCGCTCGGTGAAAGCGCCCCCTTCCGCTCCCCCGGTTCACTCCGAGCGCCCGCACGGACGGGTGAACGGACCGGGGCGGCTGGATACACCTTAGGGGTGGGGGAACCGAGGGGGGGACCGTGGAGCGGCGGCAGTGGAGGTACCCCGTGGTCGCCGCTCCACGGGCGGACACCGGTCTCCCGGTCCGTCCGTCAGCCGAAGACGGCCAGGCTCTTGGCCTTGCCCCGGTGCTGCTCGACGAGGGCGAGGAAGCGGCCCTCAGGGTCGAAGACGGCGACGGGACCGGGACCCGCGTACTCGTCGGGCATCTCCAGCCGTACGCCGTTGGTGAGCAGCTTGGCCCGCCGGGCGTCGACGTCCCAGCGCGGGAAGGCGGCCGTCGCGGCCTCGGCGATCGGCATCACGGCCAGCTCCTGCTGGTGCTGGTCGAGGGTGCGGGCCGCGTCCAGCTTGTAGGGGCCGACGCGGGTACGGCGCAGGGCGGTGAGGTGACCGCCGACGCCGAGGTCGGCGCCCAGGTCGCGAGCCAGGGCCCGGATGTACGTGCCGGAGGAGCAGACGACCGAGACGACCAGGTCGAGTGCGGCGGTGCCGTCCTCGGCGACGGCGTCCCTGACGTCATACACGCTGAACGAGGAGACCGTGACGGGCCGGGCCGGGATGTCGAACTCCTCGCCCTCCCTGGCCCGCTTGTAGGACCGCACCCCGTTGATCTTGATGGCGCTGACCTTGGACGGCACCTGCATGATGTCGCCGGTCAGCTTGGCGATACCGGCGTCGATGGCGTCGCGGGCGACCTTGGAGGCATCGGCGGAGGACGTGATGTCCCCCTCGGCGTCGTCCGTGAGGGTGTTCTGCCCGAGCCGGATGGTGCCCAGGTACTCCTTCTCGGTCAGCGCGAGGTGGCCGAGGAGCTTGGTCGCCTTCTCGACGCCGAGGACGAGGACGCCCGTCGCCATCGGGTCGAGGGTGCCGGCGTGCCCGACGCGTCGTGTTCTGGCGATGCCGCGCATCTTGGCGACGACGTCGTGCGAGGTGAAGCCCGACGGCTTGTCGACGATGACGAGGCCGTCGGGCGTGGTGTGCTTCTGGGTCATTCGGCGGTGTCGTCCGTCTCGTCGTCCTCGTCCGGCTTGCGGTACGGGTCGGCTTCACCGGCGTACTTCGCGCCGGCGGACGCCTCGCGCACCTTCTCGTCGGACAGGCGCGCCTTGTCGAGGAGGTCCTCGATGGCACGGGCGTTGTCCGGAAGGGCGTCCATGACGAAGGCCAGGGTCGGCGTGAACTTCACACCGGCGGCCCGGCCGACCTCGGAGCGCAGGATCCCCTTGGCGCTCTCCAGGCCCGCGGCGGCGGCGTTGCGCTCCTCGTCGTCCCCGTACACGGTGTAGAAGACGGTCGCCTCCCGCAGATCACCCGTGACCCGGGTGTCCGTGATGGTGACGTGCGAGCCGAGCCGCGGGTCCTTGATCCCGCGCTGCAGCTTCTGGGCCACCACCTCTCGGATGAGGTCCGCCAGCCTTTTAGCCCGCGCGTTGTCGGCCACTGGTCCGTCTCCCGTTCTTTCCTGTCTGGGTCGTTCTCGGTTCGTCAGTCGTCTTCGCCGTGCAAGCGCCGCCTGACGGACAGCAACTCCACCTCGGGGCGGGCGGCGACCAGCCGTTCGCACCGGTCGAGTACCTCGCTCAGGTGCCCCGCGTCGCCGGACACCAACGCGAGGCCGATGATCGCCCTGCGGTGGAGATCCATGTGGTCCACCTCGGCCGCGCTCACCGCGTACTTGCGCTGGAGCTCGGCGACGATGGGGCGGACGACGGAGCGCTTCTCCTTCAACGACCGTACGTCGCCGAGGAGCAGGTCGAAGGACAGAGTCCCCACGTACATGTGTATCCGGATGACCCGCCGGTACGGGATCGATGGCCCCGCTGTCGGAATGCGGGGACATCAGGAACGGTACCCCGAACCTGCCGGTGGCTCGATCGGGTTTTACCTGCCGGCCGGAAGGGGGGCAGCGGCTCGCGCCCCTGCCCCCCCAACGGCCAGCCGGCCGACGCGGCGGGTGCCGCGTCGGCCGGTCAGGGCACCGTGGGTGTTACACCCGCGGCTTCTCGCGCATCTCGTACGTCGCGATGACGTCGTCGACCTTGATGTCGTTGAAGTTGCCGAGGTTGATACCGCCCTCGAACCCTTCGCGGATCTCGGTGACGTCGTCCTTGAAGCGACGCAGGCCCTCGATGTTGAGGCTCTCCGCGATGACCTTGCCGTCGCGCAGCAGGCGGGCCTTGGTGTTCCGCTTGACCTCGCCGGAGCGGATGAGAACACCCGCGATGTTGCCCAGCTTGGACGACTTGAAGACCTCGCGGATCTCCGCCGTGCCGAGCTCGACCTCTTCGTACTCCGGCTTGAGCATGCCCTTGAGGGCCGCCTCGATCTCCTCGATCGCCTGGTAGATGACCGAGTAGTAGCGGACGTCCACGCCCTCGCGCTCGGCCATCTGCTGGGCACGTCCGGCAGCGCGGACGTTGAAGCCGATGACGATCGCGTCCGAGCCCATGGCCAGGTCGATGTCGGACTCCGTGACCGCACCGACGCCGCGGTGCAGGACCCGGATGTCGACCTCTTCGCCGACGTCCAGCTGGAGCAGGGAGGACTCCAGCGCCTCGACCGAACCAGAAGCGTCACCCTTGATGATCAGGTTCAGCTGCTGGACCTCGCCGGCCTTCAGCACCTTGTCCAGGTCCTCCAGCGACACACGGCGCGTGCGCTTCGCGAAGGCCGCGTTGCGCTCGCGCGCCGCACGCTTCTCCGCGATCTGACGGGCCGTACGGTCCTCGTCGACGACGAGGAAGTTGTCGCCCGCACCCGGGACGTTGGTCAGGCCCAGGACCTGCACCGGCGTCGAGGGACCGGCCTCGGCCACGCTGTTGCCGTTGTCGTCGTGCATCGCCCGGACTCGGCCGTACGCGTCGCCGACCACCATGGTGTCGCCGACCCGCAGCGTGCCGCGCTGGACGAGGACCGTCGACACGGCACCACGGCCGCGGTCGAGACGGGACTCGATCGAGATGCCCTGCGCGTCCTGGTTCGGGTTGGCCCGCAGGTCGAGCGAGGCATCGGCCGTGAGGACCACGGCCTCCAGCAGGGAGTCGATGTGCAGACCCTGCTTGGCGGAGATGTCGACGAACATCGTCTCGCCGCCGTACTCCTCGGCCACCAGGCCGTACTCGGTCAGCTGACCGCGCACCTTGGTCGGGTCGGCGCCCTCGACGTCGATCTTGTTGACCGCGACGACGATCGGGACCTCGGCCGCCTTGGCGTGGTTGAGCGCCTCGACCGTCTGCGGCATGACGCCGTCGTTGGCCGCGACGACCAGGATCGCGATGTCGGTCGACCTCGCACCACGGGCACGCATGGCGGTGAACGCCTCGTGACCCGGGGTGTCGATGAAGGTGATCTTGCGCTCTTCTTCGTTGACCTCGGTCGCGACCTGGTAGGCACCGATGTGCTGGGTGATGCCACCGGCCTCGCCCGCGATGACGTTCGTCTTGCGGATGGCGTCGAGCAGGCGGGTCTTTCCGTGGTCGACGTGACCCATGACGGTGACGACCGGCGGGCGGACCATCAGGTCCTCCTCGTCGCCCTCGTCCTCGCCGAACTCGATGTCGAAGGACTCCAGGAGCTCGCGGTCCTCCTCCTCCGGGCTGACGATCTGAACCGTGTAGTTCATCTCGCCGGCAAGAAGGTGGAGCGTCTCGTCGGAGACGGACTGCGTGGCCGTGACCATCTCGCCGAGGTTCATCATGACCGCGACGAGCGACGCCGGGTTGGCGTTGATCTTCTCCGCGAAGTCGGTGAGCGAGGCACCGCGCGACAGGCGAACGGTCTCGCCGTTGCCGCGAGGCAGCATCACACCGCCGACCGACGGGGCCTGCATGGCCTCGTACTCCTGACGGCGCTGCCGCTTCGACTTGCGGCCGCGACGGGCGGGACCGCCCGGACGACCGAAGGCACCCTGCGTGCCACCACGGCCACCGGGACCACCCGGACGACCGCCGAAGCCGGGACGACCGCCGCCGCCGGGACCACCCGGACGACCGGCGAAACCGCCGCCACCGCCGCCGGGACCACCGGGACGACCTGCGAAGCCGCCACCGCCGCCACCGGGACGACCTGCGAAGCCGCCGCCACCCGGGCGACCGCCGCCGCCACCGGGACGACCGCCGCCACCGGGACCGCGGCCGCCGGGGCCACCGCCACCGGGACGCGGACCGGCAGCCGGACGCTGCGGCATCATGCCGGGGTTCGGACGCGGACCGCCGGGACCGCCACCGGGACCGCCGCCGGGACGCGGGCCGCCGCCCTGGGGACGCGGCATCGAGCCGGGGCTAGGACGGTTCCCGCCCGGAGCCTGCGGACGCGGACCGCCGCCCTGGGCGCCGGGCGCCTGGGGACGAGGACCGCCGCCGGGGCCGCCGGGGCCGGGACGCCCGCCCTGCGGACGGGGCGACTGCGGGCGTGCCATGCCCGTGGAGCCACCGGAGGTGAAGGGGTTGTTACCCGGACGCGGACCGGCCGGACGGGAACCGCCCTGACGCGGCGCCGGAGCACCGGGACGCGGACCCTGACCGCCGCCGGGACGGCCCTGGCCGCCCTGGCCCTGGCCCTGGCCGGGACCGCCGGAGGGGCGGCCACCGCCGGGCTTGGGGGCGCCGGGGCGCCCACCGGACTTCGGCGCGGCCGGAGACTGAGCCGCGGGCGGCGCCGTGAACTCGGGCGCGGCCGGGGCCGGACGCGGCGCGGGCTTGGGGCCCGGCGTCGGGCGCGGACCCGGGGTCGGCGCGGGTGCCGACGGGGCCGACGGGGCCGACGGCTCCTCGGCGGCCGCGGGCTTGGGTGCGGCCGGCGGCTTGGGGGCAGCCGGACGCGCCGCCTGCGCCGGAGAGGGCGCGGCGGGACGGGGGGCGGCCTTCTTGGGGGCCGCGGGCTTCGCGGCGGACTTGCCGTTGCCGCCGCCCTGGAAGGCGTCAGTCAGTTTGCGTACGACAGGCGCTTCGATCGTCGAAGACGCCGAACGGACGAATTCACCGAGTTCCTGGAGCTTGGCCATGACGGCCTTGCTCTCGACACCGAACTCCTTGGCGAGTTCGTAGACCCGGACCTTAGCCACTTCGCTCCTTTGAGGTCCGGGTTACGTCCGGACCGTCGCTAGTTCATGGGCGTACTCATCGCGTACTCATCGAGTGCTCATCGCAATCTCGACCTGCTTTCGACTCGCGAGGTACCAAGCCGCACGGTGTTCCGTGCGACACGTCTTCTTACCGTGTTGCCTGATCGGCAACTGTTGTCTGCTCGACGTATCGGCGCAACGCCTTTGTGTCGAGCGGTCCCGGGGCGCGCAGTGCCCTCGTGAACGCCCGTCGGCGTAGCGCCTGGTCCAGACAGATCTGGGCGGGGTGTACGTACGCACCCCGGCCGGGCAGCGTACCGCGAGGATCAGGGACGCATGTGTCCTTGATCAACACGATCCGCAACAGATCGGCCTTGGCCGCTCGCTCCCGACACCCCACACAAGTGCGTTCAGGGCATGCGCGGACGCGCGTCCGGCCAGACACCGTTAAGTCTACCTCCCCGTACGCCCCTCACCCCTTTGGGGCAGGATTCGAACAGTTGCCGCGCATGAACCTGTCGTGATCTGAACGATGTGCGGCTTGGATCTATTCCCCGGAGCTGTCCCCGGCCGGTTCCGTGTCCGGGCGGATGTCGATCCGCCAGCCGGTCAGCCGGGCCGCGAGACGGGCGTTCTGCCCTTCCTTGCCGATGGCCAGGGAGAGCTGGTAGTCGGGCACGGTCACCCGGGCCGACCTGGTCGCCATGTCCACGATCTCCACCTTGGAGACCCGGGCCGGGGACAGCGCGTTCGCCACCATCTCGGCCGGGTCCTCGGACCAGTCGACGATGTCGATCTTCTCGCCGTTCAGCTCGCCCATCACGTTGCGCACGCGGCCGCCCATGGGGCCGATACAGGCGCCCTTGGCGTTCAGGCCGGACCGGGTGGACCGTACGGCGATCTTCGTCCGGTGACCGGCCTCACGGGCGATCGCGGAGATCTCCACGGACCCGTCGGCGATCTCCGGCACCTCCAGGGCGAAGAGCTTCTTCACCAGATTGGGGTGCGTGCGGGACAGAGTCACGGACGGACCGCGGACACCCTTGGCCACCCGGACCACGTACGACCGCAGGCGCAGGCCGTGCTGGTAGCTCTCCCCCGGCACCTGCTCCTGCACCGGCAGGATGGCTTCGAGCTTGCCGATGTCGACGAGCACGTTCTTCGGGTCGCGGCCCTGCTGGACCACACCGGTGACGATGTCGCCCTCGCGGCCGGCGTACTCACCGAGCGTCGCGTCGTCCTCGGCGTCGCGCAGGCGCTGCAGGATGACCTGCTTGGCCGTGGTGGCGGCGATGCGGCCGAAGCCGGTGGGGGTGTCGTCGAACTCGCGGGCCTCCTGGCCCTCCTCGAGGTCGTCGGGGTCCTCCTTCGCCCACACGGTCACATGGCCGGTCTCCCGGTTGAGCTCCACGCGCGCGTGACGGCGGCTTCCCTCGGTGCGGTGGTAGGCGATGAGGAGGGCCGACTCGATCGCCTCGACCAGCAGGGGGAAGGAGATCTCCTTCTCCCGAACCAAGCCCCGCAGGGCACTCATGTCGATGTCCACGGCTACGCCTCCTCTTCCTTCTTGTTGTCCTTGCGGCTGAACTCGACCTGGACGCGCGCCCGGACGATGTCGTCGAAGGCGAGTCTGCGTGCGGTGGGCTTGCGGCCCTTGACTCCGGGCATCTCGGTGTCGACGCCCTCGTCGTCGACCTTCAGGATCCGGGCGACCAGCTCGCCGCCCTCGGCCAGCTGGAACTTCACCAACCGGTCCGTGGCGCGGACGTAGTGCCGGTGTTCCGTGAGGGGGCGCTCCGCGCCCGGGGTACCGACCTCGAGGGTGTACTCCCCCTCGCCCATCGCGTCGCTCTCGTCGAGCTTCGCCGAGAGCGCGCGGCTCACATCGGCGATCTGGTCCAGGTCGGCGCCCTCGTCCGAGTCGACGACCACGCGCAGCACACGCTTGCGTCCGACGGAGTCCACTTCGATCTCTTCGAGATCCAGGCCCTGAGAGCTGACGAGCGGTTCCAGTAGTTCTCGCAGCCTCTCGCTCTGGGTGGTGCTCATCCGGGTGACTCCTCGGCCGCGTGTGCTGTTGTGGGATGGGGCGCGTGTCTGGTCAAAGGGTATCCGGTCGCAGGGAGTGTTGCCGTCCACCCGGTGACGAACGGTGCCGCTGAGTGGTCCCGGGCGGGAGCCCGGGTACCGTGATCACGGGCGTGCAGCCCTACCAGTCGCTTCTTTCTCGAACGAGCCCCCGAGGACGTCTGACGTGCCGTTCCCCTCATCGCCGCGCGCCCGCTCGGGGCCGCGCAGAAGGAGTCTGCTCGCCGTCGGCTCGACGGCCCTCGCCCTGGCGGGCTGCACCGCCGGCGACGAGGACTCCGGTGACGCGGGCGACGGCCCGTCGGCCGCCGACGCCGGGCACGCGCGCGTGCGGCGCTGGACAGCGAGGGGCTGGTGGAGCGGTACGACGCGGTGATCGCCGCCCACCCGGGGCTCGCGGAGCGGCTGCGGCCGATGCGGGAGGAGGTCGTACGGCACGCGCGGGCGTTCGGAGGCGACCGGACGGCGTCTGCCCTCCGCTCTTCTTCCCCCTCCCCTTCCGCTTCCTCGTCCTCTGCCGCTTCCCCCTCGGCGCCGCCGTGCCGGGGAACGAGCAGGACGCGCTCGCCGCGCTCGCCGCCGCGGAGCGGGAGCTCGCCGACCGGCGGGCCAAGGCGCTGCTCGGGGTGCCGGGCGAGCTGGCGCGGCTGCTGGCCTCGGTGGCGGCGGCCGGGGCGGCGCACGTGTATCTGCTGACGGAGGAGGGCGCGTGAGCGAGGCGAAGGACGGGGAGCTGCGGGCCCTCCAGGCGGCGCTGGCTGCCGAGCACGCGGCGGTGTACGGGTACGGCGTCGTCGGCGGGCGGATCGGCGACGGGCAGCGCATGGAGGCACGGACGGCGTACGACGCGCACCGGGCGCGCAGGGATGCGCTGGCGCGCGAGGTGACGGACCTGGGGGGCAGGCCGGTGGCCGCGGCCGCCGGGTACGCGCTGCCGTTTCCGGTGCCGGACGCGGCGGCTGCCGTGCGGCTCGCCGCCGAGCTGGAGGACCGGGTGGCCGGGGTCTACTCCGACCTGGTGCGCGCGGCGGCCGGCGGGCGGCGGGTCCTGGCCGCCGAGGCGCTGCGGGAGGCGGCGGTGCGGGCGGTGCGCTGGCGCGGCGAGAGCGTAGCCTTCCCTGGGCTCGCCGAGCGGGCGGGCACGGCCCCGCCCTCGGCGGCGCCCACGGCGTGACCCGCGGGGCGCGCACCGCGGACCGTACGAAGGGAACGACTCGCGCATGGTTTTCGAACCGCCGAAGCGCCTGGTCAGGGCGCTCGGTGAGACGGCACCGGACGGTGACGACTGGCTGGAGAAGCTGCCCGAGGCGGCGCAGCGGGCCGTCGCTCTACGCGAGTTGACCGTGGAGCGGGTGCAGGTGCCCGGCGGGCGCAGCAGCCTGGTCGTGCTGGTGCGGACGGCCGACGGGGCACCCGCCGTGCTCAAGCTTGCGCCGGGCCGGGCCCGCCCTGAGGCGGAGCGGGCCGCGCTCGCGCACTGGGGCGGGCTGGGTGCCGTGCAACTGCTCGACCCCTTCACGGCCGAGGGCGTGCTGCTGCTGGAGCGGCTGCATCCGGATGTGTCGGTGCGGTCGCTGCCGGAGGCGAAGGCATTGCTGGAGGCGGCGGGGACGCTGCGGCGGCTGTGGGTGGAGCCGCCTGCCGGCTTTCCCTTCGAGACCGTGGCCGAGCGGACCGGGCGGCAGGCCGAGGCGATGCGGGCTCGGGCACAGGCCGATCCCGAGGTGGCCCCGCTGGTCGAGCTGGCGCTCGCGGCGCGCGCGGAGCTGCTGGCCGCGCCGCCCGAACACCGGCTGCTGCACGGCACGTTCCGGCAGTGCAAGGTGCTCGCCGGTGAGCGGATGCCGTGGCTGGCCGTGGGTCCCGACCCGGTGGTCGGCGAGTGCGCCTTCGATCTGGCCCGGCTGGTCCGTGACCGGGTTGAGGACCTGATCGCCCAGCCGTCCGGCGCGGCCACGACCCGGCGCCGGGTGAAGCGGCTGGCCGAGTCCCTGGAGGTGGACCAGGAGCGGCTGCGGGGGTGGACGCTGTTCCGGGCGGTCGAGTCCGGGGTGCGGGCGGGGCGGGTCGGGCGGCCGCGGGATGCGGAGTTGTTGCTGGAGTTCGCGGGCTGGCTGTGAGCGCTCCGCGGAGCCGGAGCGCTCACAGGGCACGGGCGCTCAGGCCATGAGCCGGGCGACGGCCTCCTCGACCGTCAGTTCCTCGCGCTCGCCGGTGCGGCGGTCCTTCAGCTCCACCACGCCCTCGGCCGCGCGCCGGCCGGCCACCAGGATCTGCGGTACGCCGATCAGTTCGGAGTCCGTGAACTTGACGCCCGGGGAGACGCCGGGGCGGTCGTCGACCAGGACGCGGACACCGGCCGCGGCCAGCTTCTCGGAGATGTCGAGGGCCAGTTCGGTCTGGAGGGCCTTGCCGGCGGCGACCACGTGGACGTCGGCCGGGGCGACCTCCTCGGGCCAGCACAGGCCCTTGTCGTCGGCGCTCTGCTCGGCGAGGGCGGCGACCGCGCGGGAGACGCCGACGCCGTAGGAGCCCATGGTGACGCGGACCGGCTTGCCGTTCTGGCCGAGGACGTCGAGCTTGAGGGCGTCGGCGTACTTGCGGCCCAGCTGGAAGATGTGGCCGATCTCGATGGCGCGGTCGAGGTCGAGGCCCGTGCCGCACTTGGGGCAGGGGTCGCCCTCCTGCACGACCACGACGTCGACGTACTGGCCGACCTCGAAGTCGCGGCCCACGACGACGTTCTTCGCGTGCGTTCCGGCCTTGTTGGCGCCGGTGATCCAGGCGGTGCCGGGGGCCACGCGCGGGTCGGCGATGTACGTGACCTTCTCCCAGGCCCTGCGGGCCGACGTAGCCGCGGACCAGGTCGGGGCGGGCCGCGAAGTCCGTCTCGGTGACCAGCTCGACGGCGGCCGGGGCGAAGTGCGCCTCGACCTTGTCGATGTCGACCTCACGGTCGCCGGGGACACCGACGGCGACGATCTCGCCGTCGACCTTGACGAGGAGGTTCTTCAGCGTGGCGGAGGCGGGGACGCCGAGGGAGGCGGCGAGCGTCTCGATGGTCGGGGTGTCGGGGGTCGGGATGTCCTCGGCGGCCGGGACGTCCGAGGCGTCGACGGGCTTCAACTCGTACGTGATCGCCTCGGTGTTGGCGGCGAAGTCGCAGTTCGGGCAGTCGGCGAAGGTGTCCTCGCCGGCCTCGGCCGGGGCGAGGAACTCCTCGGACTTGGAGCCGCCCATCGCGCCCGCGGTGGCGGCGCAGATGCGGTAGTCGAGGCCGAGGCGCGCGAAGATCTTCTGGTAGGCCTCGCGGTGCAGGGCGTAGGAACTGGGCCAGGCCCTCGTCCTCGGTGTCGAAGGAGTAGGAGTCCTTCATCAGGAACTCGCGGCCGCGCAGGATGCCGGCGCGGGGCCGGGCCTCGTCGCGGTACTTGTTCTGGATCTGGTAGAGGATGACCGGCAGGTCCTTGTAGGAGGACGCCTGGTCCTTCACCAGCAGGGTGAAGATCTCCTCGTGGGTCGGGCCGAGGAGGTAGTCGCCGCCCCTGCGGTCCTGGAGGCGGAACAGCTCGGGGCCGTACTCGTCCCAGCGGCCGGTGGCATCGTACGGCTCGCGCGGCAGCAGGGCGGGGAGCAGCACCTCCTGGGCGCCGATCGCGTCCATCTCCTCGCGGACGATGCGCTCCACGTTGGCAAGGACCCGCTTGCCGAGCGGCAGCCAGCTCCAGATGCCGGCGGCGGTACGGCGCACGTACCCGGCGCGGACGAGGAGCTTGTGGCTGAGGACCTCGGCGTCCGCCGGGTCGTCGCGCAACGTCTTCGCCATCAACTGGGACATGCGCTGGACCGGTACGTTCGCCATGGTTTAGCTCCTGCTGACGGGGGTCCCGCTCGAGCGAAGCCGAGAGTGGGTGAGGGTGATGGCAGGAGGTTAGCCGGGGGGTACGGGGCGGTGGAAATCGGTTAGCGGCGCAGGCGCAGCGGGAGCGGGGCGCCCATCACGGCGTACGGCTTGGGGGCGCTGGGGAAGAGGACCTGGCGGGCCAGGTCCTGGTAGCCGAGGGAGCGGTAGAGGGCGCGGGCGGGGCTCTCGGTGTCGATCGCGGAGAGGATCGAGCGGGGTTCGTCGGCGCCGTCGGTGATGGTGGTGATCAGGGTGCGTCCGATGCCGCGGTTCTGGTAGCCGGGGTGGACGTGCAGTTCGGTGATGACGAAGGAGTCGTCGAGCCAGTCGTCGTGGCCGTGGGCCCGGAGGTACGGCTCCACGACGGTGGACCACCAGTGGGTGCGGTCGTTGGGCATGCCGTAGACGAAACCGACGAGGTTTCCGCCGACTGGTGGCGCCGAGGGCGCGGGCGCCCGGGTGGGTCATGTGGCGGAGGACGATCTGGCGGCGGACTGCGACCTCGTCGGGGCCGAGGCCGAAGGCTACGGCTTGGACGGCCAGGGCCTCGTCGACGTGGGCAGAGAGGTCCAGTGGGCCGATCACGAGGTCCATGGCGGGGAGCCTACAGGGGGGGTTCGGTTTGTCGCCCGGGTGCGGGTTGTATGGGGTTGTTCGCGCCCACGCGACGGAGCCGCAATCGACAACAGCCCCGCGCCCCTTCAGGGCATTTCAGAACAGGACGCTCATGAAGGCGCCGACCTCCCGGAAGCCCACCCTCAGGTACGTCCGTCGGGCCGCCGTGTTGAAGTCGTTCACGTAGAGGCTGACCACCGGGGCGACATCGGCCAGGGCGTAGCGCAGTACGGCCGCCATGCCGGGGGCGGCGAGGCCGCTGGCCCCGGTATTCGGGGGCCACCCATACGCCCTGGATCTGGCAGGCGCGGTCGGTCGCGGCGCCGATCTCGGCCTTGAAGACGACCTTGCCGTCCGCGTCGAAGCGGGCGAAGGCGCGGCCGGAGCCGACGAGTTCGGCGACGCGGGCCTGGTAGAGGAGGCCGCCGTCGCCGGCGAGCGGGGAGACACCGACCTCCTCGGTGAACATCGCCACGCACGCCGGCATGATCGTCTCCATCTCGTCCTTGCGGACGCGGCGGACGTAGGGGTCCGGGGCGATGTCGGCCGGCATGCGGTCGGTGACCATGAGGGGCTGGTGGGCGGCGGACCTCGCGGGCCGGGCCCCAGCTGGGGTTCCAGCAGCCGCCACAGCTCGGCGGTGGCTCCGGCGGGCCCGACGATGGAGGAGCAGCGGCGGCCGGCCCGGCGGGCGCGGTCGGCGAAGGCACGGACGGCGCGCGGGGTGGCGCAGATCGGGACGAGGTTGGCGCCCGCGTAGCACAGGGACGTCAGCATGCCGTCCTCGTACCAGCCCCACATCTCGCCGCCGAGGCGCCACGGGTCGAGACCGGCGATCTGCACCCGGGACGTCACGAAGGCGTTCGCGACCGGCTCGCTGTCGAGGATGGCGAGCGCGGCGTCCAGGTCGCTCGGTTCGAGGACCCGTGAGGTGGTCTGCGTCAACACGTGCGGGGCCTCACACACTGGGGTCGGCTGGTCCCCGCACTGTACCTGGCGCGGCTGGGGAGTGCCGCCCGCCCGCAGTGCTGTGACCAGTGGGGCGATCACGGGCGCGGGGCGATGGGTCGCCGAGGCGCGGTTTCGCGCCCGATGGCGAGGGACGCCCGGGCCCCAGGGCGAGGCCTCTTGGTGCCCGGTGTCGACGCCGGTTGTGCCCGGTGTCGCTGCCGGGCGGTTGCGGGAGGTGCCGTGTTTCACTTCGTGGTCGGTCTGCTGGACGGTTCGCCGCGCGTCGCCGTCCTGGCTCTCGCCGTGCTCGCCGGCCCGGTCGGCTTCAGGTGGGCCGTGCGCCGGCGCACGGCATGACAGTCGTGTGTGTCGCTGTTCGCCACGTACTCCGCGGCTCTCACGGCTCGCCGTGCCCGCTGGGGCCGCCGGGGCTGGGCCCGCCGCGGTGGGCCGGGGACCGGCTCGCGGTGACCGAGCGGCTCCGCGACGGGAGCCGGCACGCCCCGCGGTATGGGCCGGGGACGGCGTACGGCGGGAGGCGGCGTGTGGCCTCCCGGCTCGAGTCGACGTCGAACGACCTCGATCGGTCTACGACCGGACCCCGACCGGGCTCGATCCGCCCGGCCCGGCCGCCTACCCGATCAGCCCGCCACCGCGACCGACGGCTCGCCGGAGATGACCCCGTCCGCCTCCATCTGTTCGGCCAGCTTCATGGCCTCCTCGATGAGGGTTTCCACGATCTTGGACTCGGGGACGGTCTTGATGACCTCGCCCTTGACGAAGATCTGGCCCTTGCCGTTGCCGGAGGCGACGCCGAGGTCGGCCTCGCGGGCCTCGCCGGGGCCGTTGACGACGCAGCCCATGACGGCGACGCGGAGGGGGACCTCCATACCGGTCAGGCCTGCCGTGACCTCTTCGGCCAGCTTGTAGACGTCGACCTGGGCGCGGCCACAGGACGGGCAGGAGACGATCTCCAGGCCGCGCTGCTTGAGGTTCAGGGACTCCAGGATCTGGATGCCGACCTTGACCTCCTCGGCGGGGGGCGCCGAGAGCGAGACGCGGATCGTGTCGCCGATGCCCTGGGAGAGGAGCGCGCCGAAGGCCACCGCCGACTTGATGGTGCCCTGGAAGGCCGGGCCCGCCTCCGTCACGCCGAGGTGCAGTGGGTAGTCGCACTGGGCGGCGAGCTGCTGGTAGGCCTCGATCATGACGACCGGGTCGTTGTGCTTGACGGAGATCTTGATGTCGCGGAAGTCGTGCTCCTCGAAGAGGGACGCCTCCCACAGCGCCGACTCGACCAGGGCCTCGGGCGTCGCCTTGCCGTACTTCTGGAGCAGGCGCCGGTCGAGGGAGCCCGCGTTGACGCCGATGCGGATCGGCGTGCCGTGGTCCTGCGCCGCCTTGGCGATCTCCTTGACCTTGTCGTCGAACTGCTTGATGTTGCCGGGGTTGACGCGGACCGCCGCGCAGCCGGCCTCGATCGCGGCGAAGACGTACTTCGGCTGGAAGTGGATGTCGGCGATGACCGGGATCTGCGACTTGCGGGCGATGGTCGCGAGCGCGTCGGCGTCGTCCTGCGTCGGGCAGGCCACACGGACGATCTGGCAGCCGGAGGCCGTGAGTTCGGCGATCTGCTGGAGGGTGGCGCCGATGTCGGACGTACGCGTCGTGGTCATCGACTGCACCGACACCGGGAGCGTCTCCGCCGACCGCCACGGCTCCGACCTGGATCTGGCGGCTCTTCCGGCGCTCGGCGAGCCTGGTCGGAACGGACGGCATGCCGAGAGAAATCGCAGTCATCTGCTGTGCAACCCCAAGTCGTGGATCAAGGTCCGGTCCCGTGAGCAGCGGGCTCCGAGCTTCGAGATTACGGCACATGCCTTGGCGGGGGCACATCCCGCCCGCATTGCCACCCAATGAGTGGCGGCCCGGCACAGAGTGTGCCGGGCCGCTACGAACTGGGCATGACTAGGAGATTCTCACCGGGTTAACCACGTCCGCGATCAGCACGAGGATCGTGAAGCAGATGAAGATCCCCGCGACCACGTAGGCGACCGGCATGAGCTTCGCCACGTCGAAGGGGCCCGGGTCCGGCCGGCGCAGCACCTTGGCGATGTTGCGGCGCAGCGACTCCCACAGCGCGCCCGCGATATGGCCGCCGTCGAGCGGCAGCAGCGGGAGCATGTTGAACAGGAACAGGGAGAGGTTGAAGCCGGCGACCAGCATGAGGGCCATGGCCAGCTGCTGGGTGGGCGGGATGTCCAGGGTGAAGATCTCACCGCCGACGCGGGCCGCGCCGACCACGCCCATCGGGGAGTCGGCCTCGCGCGGGCGCGCCGTCGAAGGCCGCGTTCCACAGGGCGGGGATCTTGCCGGGGAGGGCGGCGAGGGAGTCGACCGCGTCGCCGATCCGGTCGCCCATCCAGGTCACCGACTCGCCGAAGTCCTGCTTGACCACGCCGGTGGCCGCGCTGAAGCCGAGGAAGCCGGCCTGGACGTACTGGCCCTCGACGATCTGCCCGCCGGAGTCCTTCTTGGCGACCTGGTTGGTGGCGATCTTCGCGTGCAGGGTGAGGTCCTGGCCCTTGCGGTCGACGACGATCGGCACCTCCTTGCCCGGGTTGGCGCGGATGAGGTCGGACAGGCGTGTTCCAGTCGTCGGTCCGCACACCGTCGAAGGAGACGATCTTGTCGCCCGCCTTCAGACCGGCAGCGGCGGCCGGGGCTGGCCGGATCGCCCTTCTCGCACTTGTCGCGGTTCTCGCTCTGCGCGATGACGCACTGGGAGACGGAGCTGACCGTGGTGGTCTGCTGCGGTGATGCCGAAGCCCATCAGGACGGTGAGGAACAGCGCCACCGCGAGGACCAGGTTCATGAAGGGGCCCGCGAACATCACGATCACGCGCTTCCAGGGCGTGCGCGTGTAGAACATGCGGTTCTCGTCGCCCGGCTTGAGCTCCTCGAACGCGGCCGGAGCGGGCGTCCTCGATCATGCCGCGCCACGGGGAGGTGGAGCGGGCCTCCAGCCGGCCGTCGGGGCCGGGCGGGAACATGCCGATCATGCGGATGTAGCCGCCGAACGGGATGGCCTTGATCGCCGTACTCGGTCTCGCCCTTCTTGCGCGAGAAGATCGTCGGGCCGAAGCCGACCATGTACTGCGGCACGCGGATGCCGAACAGCTTGGCCGTGGACAGGTGCCCCAGCTCGTGCCACGCGATCGAGAACGAGCAGGCCGACCGCGAAGAGCACTATGCCGAGGATGAACATCAGGGTCGTCATGCACGGGCCTCCGCCGTCTGTGCCGCCAGTTCCCGGGCCCGGGTCCGCGCCCAGGTCTCCGCTTCGAGGACGTCCGACACGGTGAGTGAGGTTCCCGTCGGCGGGGTGCCGTGCTCCTCGACCACCCGTGTGACGGTCTCCATGATCCCGTTGAAGGGCAGTGCGCCGTGCCGGAACGCCTCCACGCACTCCTCGTTGGCCGCATTGAACACCGCCGGGGCGGTGCCCGCGAGCTCGCCGACGTGCCGGGCGAGGTTCACCGAGGGGAAGGCCTCGTTGTCGAGCGGGAAGAACTCCCAGGTCGAGGCCTTGCTCCAGTCGAAGGTGGGCGCGGCGTCGGGGACGCGCTCGGGCCAGCCGAGGCCGATGGCGATGGGCCCGCGCATGTCGGGGGGCGTCGCCTGGGCGATCGTCGATCCGTCCGTGAACTCAACCATCGAGTGGACATACGACTGGGGATGCACGACGACCTCAATGCGGTCGAAGGGAATGTCGTAGAGGAGGTGCGCCTCGATGACCTCCAGGCCCTTGTTGACCAGGGTCGCGGAGTTGATCGTGATGACCGGGCCCATGGCCCAGGTGGGGTGCGCGAGGGCGTCCTCGACGGTGACGTGCGCCAGCTCGGCCTTCGTGCGGCCGCGGAAGGGGCCGCCGGAGGCCGTGACGACGAGCTTGCGGACGTCGGCGCGGGTGCCGGCGGCCAGGGCCTGGAAGAGGGCGGCGTGCTCGGAGTCGACCGGGATGATCTGCCCGGGCTTGGCGAGGGCCTTGACCAGCGGGCCGCCGACGATGAGCGACTCCTTGTTGGCGAGCGCGAGGGTGCGGCCCGCCTCCAGGGCGGCGAGGGTCGGGGCGAGGCCGATGGAGCCGGTGATGCCGTTCAGGACGGTGTGGCAGTCGGAGGCGGCGAGCCGCGTGGCCGCGTCCGGGCCCGCGAGGATCTCGGGGAGCGGCTCGCCCGTGCCGTACTGGGCGGCGAGCGCCTCGCGCAGGGCCGGTACGACGTCCTCGCGGGCGACCGCGACGGTCCGCACGCGCAGCCGGTACGCCTGCTCGGCGAGGAGGGCGACCCGGCCGCCGTTGGCGGAAAGGCCGGTGACCCGGAAACGGTCGGGGTTGCGCAGCACGAGGTCGATGGCCTGGGTGCCGATGGACCCGGTGGAGCCGAGGATCACCACGTCCTTCGGGCCGTCGCCCGCTACGGGGTCGTAGACCAGATGCGGGTCGGCGAGGGGGGCTGGACTGTCGCTCATTCCTCCATTGTGGCCGTAAGGGCCGTGTGTGAGGACAGCGCGTCCCCTTCCCCGGGGGCGCGCGCCGCGGACAGCTCACGCCCCCGGGCGTGGCCGGTCAGCGGATCGGCCGGTGCACGTTCTCCCGCTCGGACGGTCCGGGCGTCGCGTCCGCGATCCAGGGGCCGTCGCCCGACGGGTCGACGATGCCCTGCTCCAGCCACGTGTACGTGCCGGACAGCACGCCCTTGACGACCTTGCGGTCGAGGTCGTCGGTGTTGGCCCACAGGCGGTCGAAGAGCTCCTCGATCCGGATGCGGGCCTGGCGGCAGAAGGCGTCGGCGAGCTGGTAGGCCTCGCGGCCGTGGTCGCCCTGGCTGCGCAGGAGCTCGGCCCGGACGCAGGCCGCGCTCATGGCGAACAGCTCGGCGCCGATGTCGACGATCCGGCCGAGGAAGCCCTGCTTGGTCTCCATCCGGCCCTGCCAGCGGGACATGGCGTAGAAGGTGGAGCGGGCGAGTTTGCGGGAGGTGCGTTCGACGTAGCGCAGGTGCCCGGAGAGGTCCACGCCGTGTTTGAACTCGCCGTAGGAGGTGCGGGAGCTGGCCCGGGCCCGCGACCAGCTTGGGCAGCCACTTGGCGTAGAAGGCGCCCGCGTTCGCGCCCGCCTTCGCCTTGTCGCCCAGGGACTTCTCGGGGTCGATGAGGTCGCCGGCGACCGAGAGGTGGGCGTCGACGGCCTCGCGGGCGATCAGCAGGTGCATGATCTCCGTGGAGCCCTCGAAGATGCGGTTGATGCGCAGGTCGCGCAGGATCTGCTCGGCGGGGACGCCGCGCTCGCCGCGGGCCCGGAGGGACTCGGCCGTCTCGAAGCCGCGCCCGCCGCGGATCTGGACGAGCTCGTCGGCCATCAGCCAGGCCATCTCGGAGGCGTACAGCTTGGCGAGGGCGCCTTCGATGCGGATGTCGTTGCGGTCCTCGTCGGCCATCTGCGAGGCCAGGTCCGTCACGGCCTCCAGGGCGAAGGTGGTGGCCGCGATGAAGGAGATCTTGGAGCCGACCGCCTCGTGGTCCGCGACGGGCTTGCCCCACTGCTCGCGGACCGCCGACCACTCCCGGGCGATCTTCAGGCACCACTTGCCGGCCGCGACGCAGGAGGCGGGCAGGGAGAGCCGTCCGGTGTTGAGCGTGGTCAGGGCGATCTTCAGGCCCTGGCCCTCCTCGGCCGATGCGGTTGGCGGCGGGGACGCGGACCTGGTGGAAGCGGGTGACGCCGTTCTCGATGCCGCGCAGGCCCATGAAGGCGTTGCGGTTCTCGACGGTGACGCCCGGCGAGTTCGTCTCCACGACGAAGGCGGTGATGCCGCCCTTGTGGCCCTCGCACTTCGGCACGCGGGCCATGACGACCAGCAGGTCGGCGACGACGCCGTTGGTGGTCCACAGCTTGACGCCGTCGAGGACGTAGTCGTCCCCCTCGGGCACCGCGGTGGTGGCGAGGCGGGCGGGGTCGGAGCCGACGTCGGGCTCGGTGAGCAGGAAGGCGCTGATGTCGGTGCGGGCGCAGCGCGGCAGGAAACGCTCCCGCTGCTCCTGCGTGCCGAACTGCTTCAGGGGCTGCGGCACGCCGATCGACTGGTGCGCCGAGAGCAGCACGCCGACCGCCGGGCAGGCGGAGCCGGCCAGCGAGAGCGCCTTGTTGTAGTACACCTGGGTGAGACCGAGACCGCCGTACTTGGTGTCGATCTTCATGCCGAGGGCGCCGAGCTCCTTGAGCCCGTCGATGACCTCGTCGGGGATGCGCGCCTCGCGCTCGATGCGGGCGGCGTCGATCTTCGTCTCGCAGAAGTCGCGGAGCTTGGCGAGGAACTCCTCGCCGCGCTGGGCCGCTTCGTCGTCCGGGAGAGGGTGGGGGTGGATGAGGTCGAGCCGGAAGCGGCCGAGGAACAGTTCCTTGGCGAAGCTGGGCTTGCGCCAGTGCTGTTCCCGGGCGGCCTCCGCCACCTCACGGGCCTCCCGCTCGGTGACGGCGGGACGTGATGAGGGAGTGGTGGAAGCGGACATGAGGGGCACCTCGCCGCATCTAGGGATATTAAGGACCGTACGTTACCGATCAGTGCTACTGGATCGTTGGTACCCGAAACCGGGCGCTCCCACCAGTCCTCGCGCGTCCGTTCAGCCGAAGGGGGCGGAGTGCGCCCGGTACTTGTCGCGGGCCCGGCGACGGTGTTGCATCGAGGTGCCTTCCCGGAGACCGGCACCCTCCCCGGAATTCGGTATCGAAGCGCTTCGACAACCTATGGACACCCACTCCCGCTGGAGCTACTGTCGAACCACTCTCACCCGCCCATATCAGTAATGCGCATTGTCGAAGCGCTTCACAAGAGCTTGGAGAGCTGGATGGTCACCCTCGCCGAGGTCGCCCAGCACGCCGGAGTCTCGGCGAGCACGGTGAGCTATGTCCTCAGCGGCAAGCGGTCCATCTCCGCGAACACCCGGCAGCGGGTCGAGCGGAGCATCCGCGAGCTCGGGTACCACCCGAACGCCGGGGCCCGTGCCCTGGCCAGCAGCAAGTCGAACATCATCGCGCTGATGATCCCGCTGCGCACGGACATGTACGTGCCCGTGATGATGGAGATCGCCATCGCGGTGGCGACCTCCGCCCGCACACACGGGTACGACGTGCTGCTGCTCACCGGTGAGGAGGGCCCCGACGCGGTGCGCCGCGTCGCCGGGAGCGGGCTCGCCGACGGGATGATCCTGATGGACGTCGAACTCGACGACGAACGGCTGCCGTTGCTGCGCGATGGGGGTGCCCCCGCTCGAGCGGATGAGAGTAGGGGATGACCAGCCGTCCGTGCTCATCGGGCTGCCCGCCGACACCTCCGGTCTGACCTGCGTCGATCTGGACTTCAGAGCGACGGGCGCGCTGTGTGTGGAGCACCTGGCGAAACAGGGGCACCACGACATCGCTGTCATCGGCGAGGCCCCGGCCGTCTACGAGCGGCACACCGGCTTCGCCGAACGCACCCTCGACGGGCTCCGGTCCCGTGCCCGGGAGCTGGGAGTGCGGCTGCTGCACCGGCCGTGCGAGGGCGGGTACGACGCGATGGCGGTGACGCTCGCCCGGATCCTCGACGAACGCCCGGACACCTCGGGGATCATCGTGCAGAACGAGTCGGCGGTCGAGCCGCTGCTCGCCCTGCTGCGGCAGCAGGGCCGGGCCGTGCCGGAGGACGTGTCGGTGGTCGCCATCTGCCCCGACCAGGTCGCGATGCAGGCCTCCGTGCGGCTCACGTCGGTCGCCATCCCCGCGCAGGAGATGGGCCGGCACGCGGTGGAACAACTGGTCGCCAAGTTCCAGGGGCGCGGCAGCGACGAGGTCGTGCTGATCGCGCCCGAGCTGACGGTACGGGGCGAGCACGGGACCGGCGCCCAGCCGGCCGTAGGCAGCCCCCGGCCTCTCTTCCCGGCCTCTCCTGAACACCGCCCTCGCCGCAGGGCACCGCCCCTCCCGGGGCACCCCCATGTCTGCATACCTCTGTCTGCACTCCTCCAGGAGCACAGGAGCCCGCCACGTGAATCAGCCTGCTGAAACCCAGCCCCAGGTGAGCCTGGCGCAGTCCTCCCCGACCGTCGGCACGTTCCGCGAGCGGGACGGCGCGCTGGAGTGGAGCGGCCGCCAGGAGACCGTACGGATCGAGCCGTGGGGTCCGGACGCGGTCCGGGTGCGTGCCCGGCTCGGCGGCCCGATCCTCGAGGGGCTGCCCGGGCGCACTGCTCGACGAGGCCCCCGCGACGTCGTCCACGGTGAAGGTCGAGGACGGCCACGGACAGCTGATCGTCGGCGCGCTCACCGTCGAGGTGAACGGCGAGGGCCTGGTCCGCTTCCTGCGCACGGAGGACTCCGCCGAGCTCCTCGCCGAGGACCGCGCCCACTTCTGGTGGCCCGGCTCCCGCCTCTACACGGCCGTCGGCAACGGGCACCACCGCCTGGAGCAGCGCTTCGCCGCCTACGACGACGAGAAGCTGTTCGGCCTCGGCCAGCACCAGCACGGGCGCCTCGACCAGAAGGGCCTGGTGCTGGACCTGGTCCAGCGCAACGCCGAGGTCGGCATCCCGGTGCTGACCTCCAGCCGCGGCTACACACTGCTGTGGAACAACCCGGCGATCGGCCGCGTGGAGCTGGCGCACAACGGCACCCGGTGGGTGGCCGACTCGGCCCGGCAGATCGACTACTGGATCACGGCGGGCGAGCCGGCCGGCGCCCAGAGCCGCTACAGCGCGGTGACCGGGCGCGACGCCGATGCTGCCTGAGTGGGCGGCGGGCTTCTGGCAGTGCAAGCTGCGCTACCGCACCCAGGACGAACTCATGGCGGTGGCCCGGGAGTACAAGCGGCGGGGCCTGCCCATCTCCGCGATCGTCTGCGACTTCTTCCACTGGACGCACCTCGGCGAGTGGAAGTTCGACCCGAAGGAGTGGCCGGACCCGGCGGCGATGGTGCGCGAGCTGGACGAGCTCGGCATCAAGCTGGTGGTGAGCGTCTGGCCGTCGGTGTCGCCGCTGAGCGAGAACCACCCGGTCATGGAGCAGCGCGGCTACTTCATCGGCACCCAGTACGGCCCGATGGCCCACGCCGACTGGCCCGACAAGGAGGTCGCGTCCACGGTCCAGGTGGCCTTCTACGACGCCACCAACCCGGACGCCCGGGAGTTCGTGTGGTCGAAGGTCAAGGAGAACTACCTCGACCCGTACGGCATCACGGCGTTCTGGCTGGACGCCTGCGAGCCGGAGCTGAAGCCGGGCTTTTCGGAGAACCTGCGCTACTGGGCGGGCCCGGGCCTGGAGGTGGGCAACGCCTACCCGGCCGAGAACGCCCGGACCTTCTACGAGGGCCTGCTCGCGACCGGCGAGGAGGAGATCGTCACCCTCAACCGCTCGGCCTGGGCGGGCAGCCAGCGCTACGGGGCCGCCCTGTGGTCCGGTGACATCGGCACCGACTTCCCGACCCTGCGCCGCCAGATCGCGGCCGGCCTCAACACGGCCCTGTCGGGCATCCCGTGGTGGAACACCGACATCGGCGGCTTCCACGGCGGCGACCCGGACGACCCGGCGTACCGGGAGGTGATGGTCCGCTGGTTCCAGTTCGGCGCGCTGTCCCCGCTGATGCGCCTGCACGGCTTCCGCGACCCGGGCATGCCGCTGGGCCCGGAGATGACCGGCGGCCCGAACGAGGTGTGGTCGTACGGCGAGGAGGCCGGGGCCGATCCTGGAGAAGTACCTGCGGCTGCGCGAGCGTCTGAAGCCGTACGTGCTGGACGTCATGCGCGCGGCCCACGAGGAGGGCCTGCCGGTGATGCGGCCGCTGTTCCTGGAGTTCCCGGACGACCAGGCCACCTGGTCGGTCGACGACTCCTACCTCTTCGGCCCGGACCTGCTGGTCGCCCCGGTGCTGACCGCCGGCGCCACCGCCCGTACGGCGTATCTCCCGGCGGGGGCCGCCTGGACGGACGCGTGGACGGGTGAGACGTACGAGGGCGGTCGGGCCGTGACGGTCGACGCCCCCCTGGACCGCATCCCGCTGTTCCTGCGGGACGGGGCGCGGCTGCCCGTAGCGGAGTAGCCGCGCGAGGAGGGCGGCCGGGGCGAGCGAGGCTCCGGCCGCCTTCGCGTGTCCGCCAACATGCTTGTCATGTACGGCAGTTCAGCGGATAGGGTCTTCGCGTGGCCTCATCACCGCTCGCTCTGACCCTCGCCAATCTGCTCGTGCGGCCGGGCTTCGGCTCCCGCCGTGACCCCGGCCGGGTCTTCGACCGCATCGTGGTGGAGGCCGGTGAGGCGCCGGGCGACGGGGAGTTCGTCGACGACTTCCGGGCCCTGCTGGGGTGGTGGGCGAAGGCCGAGACCCTCACCCCGGTCGGCTGGCAGTCAGCGCAGGCGCACGTCAGACGGCATCTCGCCAATCGCGCCCGGGTACGGCGGCTGATCGCCGAGCACCCCGGAGATCGAGGCCGAGCCGATCGAGAAGCCGGTGTTCGTCGTGGGGCTGCCGCGCACCGCGACCACCGTCACGCACTCCGTGCTGTCGGTCTCGGAGGGGCACCGGTCTCCCCTGCTGTGGGAACTGCTCGCGCCCGACCTGGAGTTGCCGCCCCGGCAGCGGCGGAAGGCGATCACCGCCGGGCGCCGGATGGTGCAGGGCACGGACCTCTTCGCGCCGCGCTTCCGCGACATCCACGCGATGGCCGCCGAAGGCCCCGAGGAGTGCACGTTCGCCCTCCCGCACGCTCTGATGCCGTTCTCCCAGGCCCGTATCCCCGAGTACCAGGCCTGGCACTGCGAGCGGGACTTCGTCGCCGACTACCGGTATCTCAAGCAGGTCTACCAGGTGCTCCAGTACGGCCGTCCGCGGCGGCGCTGGATGCTGAAGTCCCCCATGCACCTGGAGAACCTGGACGCGCTGCGCACGGTCTTCCCCGACGCCACGATCGTGTGGTGCCACCGCGACCCGGTCACCGTCGTGGCGTCCTTCTGCTCGCTGATCGAGCACGGCATGGCCGTCAGCTCCCGCCCGGTCGACCTGGCCGGCATCGGCGCCACCTGGCTGGGCCTGCTGAGCCGCGCCATGACACGCGGTCTCGCGGCCCGGGCCGCCATCGCGCCGGAGCAGCTGGTGGACGCCCCGTACTCCTGGCTCGGCTCCGATCCCGCGGCCGGCGCCCCGAAGCTCTACGCCGCCGTCGGCGCCGCCTGGACCGAGGCCGACGCGGCCCGTCTCCCCGCGGCCGTCGCCCGCCCCAAGGGCACGCGCCGCCACACCTACGACCTGTCCCGCTACGGCCTGACCCGCGCCGAGGTCGAGTCGGCCTTCGCGGACTACAACGCGCTGCGGGCCGAGGCCGACCGCGCTTGACGGCGGTCGGCCCCGGCCCCGGGGACGGCGTCAGCTGCTGCTGACGGACATGCTGTTGGTGCGGAAGTCCAGGCCGCCGGACGACGAGGTGATCTCGTAGCCGAACTGGACGTCACCGATGGTCTCGTTGCCCATCCAGCCCTTGGTGTCCTTGATCCACTTCAGGATCGGCAGGATGTTCACGGTGCCGGAGCTGGAGTTGGAGGTGCGGATGAACGAGAACACCTCGTTGGCGCCGTTGGTGCCCTTGAAGACGTTCCAGGAGTGGCCGCCGAGGCTGACGCTGCCCTGCGAGGTGCCGATCGGGCCGACGGCTCCGGTCTTGTTGACCCAGAGCATGATCTCGTAGTCGTGGTCGGTGTCCCAGATGTCGTACGACGTGTTGTACGCGCCGGACGACGGGACGCTGACGTTGTAGCTGCTGGAGAGCGAGCCCAGCGAGGTGATCGACTTGTTGATCGCCTTCGTCTGGTTCGGGTAGGACTTGATGCCGCCGGTGTTGGGGTGGTTGGCGTTGACGCCCCAGTTGGTGCCGGAGTTGGCCCAGATGCACTGGCTGCCGGCGCCGCTGCCCCAGATGTTGTTGTAGAGCGTGTAGCCGTTCAGGCTGGTGTTGGCCCACTGGTCGCAGGAGTTCCAGACGGCGGCGGAGGCGGGGGCGGAGGCGAGGCCGACGGTGGCGCCGAGTGCCAGGGCGGGGGCGAGCAGGGCCTTGGTGACCCTGCCGAGCGTGCGTGATGCCATGGTGTCCCTTCCATGGGGTGGGGGGATGGGGGGAACTACCACGCCCTCAGAGTGAGGACGTGGTCTTCTCCGGCGACGAGGTGGAGGGATTCTGTGCCGGTGGAAGTCCGGAGTTCGACGCGGTGGGTGCGGCTCGGCCTGATGACGGCGGCGGCGCCGTCCCGGGTCCAGGTGAGGTCGATCTCGGCCCCGAAGCGGGTGCGCACACCGCGCAGTGCGCCGCTGGGGTAGGCCGCCGGCAGCGCGGGCAGCAGGACCAGCCGGTCCGGGGTCGACTGCACGAGCATCTCGATCAGTACGGCGGGCAGGGTGTGCGCGGCGTCCGCGTTGTAGACGTCGCGGTTCGGGTAGTGGGCGCTCATCAGGGAGGCGTGGAAGAAGTCGCCGTCCAGGACCTGGCCGAGGGCGTGGGCGACGCGGTCGCCGTCCCTGAGCCGGGCCGCGATGAGGGCGTGGTGCAGATGGCCGTGCGCGGAGTCGTTCTCGGCACCGCGCAGTTCGAGGGCGCGGTGGGCGGCTGCCGCGAGTTCGGGGGTGTCGTAGGGGGTGATCTCGTCGAGCGGCCAGACGCCGTAGAGGTGGCTGAGGTGGCGGTGGTCGTAGGAGTCCTCCAGGCCGGGCCAGGCCCACTCCGCCAGGGCGCCGTCCGCGTTGATCCGGTGCGGCGGGAGCCGGTCGGCGAGGGCGCGCCAGCGGTCCGCGTCGGGGCCGGGGTGGTAGGCGGCGGCCGTGCAGCAGGGCGTGACGGGCCGCGGAGAGGTCCATGGCCGCGTTGAGCGTGCCCCAGCTCGCGCCCGCCGGGCGGTTCTCGGGCGAGTAGGACGGGACGATCGACGAGGTGGCCGTGCTCGTCCGTGCGGGTGAGGAAGTCCTCGTAGAACAGGGCGACTTCGGCGAGGGCGGCGGCGGTGCGCGGGTCGCGGGCGCCCCGGATCTCGTCGTGGTCGACGAGCGGCTTGAGGAGCCAGTCGGCGCCGGCGGTCCACAGGTGCAGCGGGTATTCGCGGTTGAAGTGGTACGAGTGGCCCGACTCGCCGTCGGTGTGGGCGGGGGCGACGACGCCCCGGGTGCCGAAGATCGCGCGGGCGTTGTCGCGCCAGTCCGGGAGCTGCCGCTGGATCAGGGACGCGTGGGCCTCGGTGACCTCGGGGAGGGCGGCGGCCGCGGCGGAGGCGGTCTGGAGGTTGAGGTTGGCGTCGTTGGTGAACGCGCCCGACCAGGCCGTGTTCCAGTCGCCGGTCCACAGTCCGGTCAGGCGGGGCGGGAAGAGGCCTGCAGGCGGACAGCAGGTGGTAGCGGCCGGCTGCGAAGAGACGTTCCAGCAGGGCGGCGCTGCGGGGCCGGGTCAGCAACTCCGAGCCCGGCAGGGCCCGTTCGGCGGGGTCGGCGGCGAGGTCGAGGGTGACTCGCTCGTAGGCGGTGCGGTGGAGGGCGACATGGCGGTCGAGGAGCTCGTCGTACTCCGTGGGCAGGTCGCGCAGGGCACGCCCCTGCGCGACCACGTCCAGTTCGCCGGTGTGCCGGTGCACCCGGGTGAGGAGCAGCACGGAACGGGCGCCCTCGACGTGCGCACTCGGCGGTGCGAGGGTCGTCGTGCCGCCCGTGACGGCGACCAGGGTGACACCGGTGCAGGCCCGGTCGCCGTCCGGGTAGCGGGCGCGCAGGCTCAGCAGGGCGCCCTCGGGGGTGAGGACGGCTCCGTGGCCGATGCCCAGGCCGGCGGGGGCACCGGGCAGCCGGTGGTCCAGGTCGATGTCGAGGGTGAGGCCGGGGCCGGTGACCTGCTGGACGATCACGTCGTCGGCGCGGGAGACGAAGACACTGCTGGTCCAGCCGGCGCAGGCCGCCCGCACCACGCCCGTCGTGAAGTCGATGTCGCGGCGGTAGTCGTCCCGGTCGCCGGACGGTCGGCGCAGCCTGACCTGGAAGGCGGGGTGAAAGGGCTGCACCCACTGGAGCGGACGGCCGTCCGTGAAGCTCTCGGCCGCGTTCACGTCGCCCGCAAGGAGGCGGTCCTGGAGGGCGGGGAGGTCGCCGGCGAGCTGCGGCGGCCGGGGGTCCCTGCCGCCCGGCCGCACCAGGGTGTGGTGCGTGACGATGACCCGCTCGGCATCCGGGTCACCGAACACAAGGGTGCCGTGGTGGCCGTTGCCGCTCAGGAAGGCGTCCTCCCAGCGGCCGGCCGGGTGCGGCTCCCAGGTGCCGTGGACGGGGGCGGAGGCGGTCATGGCCGGAGCACCGCCGCCCCGTAGCGGCCGAGGGTGACCCGGTCGGTGACGGCCGTCCCCGTCAGCAGGTCGTGGTGGGTGCCGGGGACCTCGACGGTCACCGGCTCGCGGCCGTGGTTGAGCACGAACAGCACGTCCCCCCGGCGTACGGCCTCGACCTGCTCGGGGAGACCGTCGAGCACGGGCCGGACGCCCGCGCCGCCGGCGATCCGGGCCAGCAGGTCGCGCAGCGCCTCGGGCTCCGGGAGGGTGGAGAGGTACCAGGCGTGGTCCTTGCGCAGGACGGCGGGCATGCCGTCCAGTTCGCCGCCCTTGTAGCGGGCCGTGTGGTCGGGGTCGGCGGGCTCGATCTCCTCGGACCACAGCGTGCCCCGGAAGCCCTCGCACGCGACGGTCTCCCCCGCGTCCAGCGGCCACCACTCGTGCAGCGTGCGGATGCCGAACAGCTCCCGCAGCCGGGCGTCCATGCCGCCGGGGCGCACCCGGTCGTCCTCGTCGGCGACACCGGTCAGGAAGCCGCAGACGAGGGTGCCGCCTGCGCGGGCATAGGCGAGGAGGTTGTCGATCGCCGCGTCGGTGAGCGCGTACAGCTGCGGCACGACGACGACCGAGTACGGCGTCAGATCGTGCTCGGGGTGGGCGAAGTCGGTGGTGAGGTGCGCCTGCCACAGGGCCCGGTGCCAGGCGTTCAGCACGTCCGGGTAGTCCACCTGGGTGGACAGGCGGCCGTCCTGGGCGCCGGCCCACCAGGCGTTCCAGTCGTGCAGGACCGCGACGTTCGCGGTGATGCGCCGGCCGGTCACCTCGGGGGCGATCTTCGCCAGCTCCGCCCCGAGCTGCTTGACCTCCTGGAACGTACGGCCCTCCTCCCCGGCGTGGCTGACCATGCCGGAGTGGAACTTCTCCGCGCCCTGCCGGGACTGCCGCCACTGGAAGTAGCAGACGGCGTCGGCGCCCCGGGCCACGGCCTGGAGGGACCACAGGCGGTTGAGGCCGCGCGGCTTGGGGTGGTTGACGCCCCGCCAGTTGACCGGCCCGGCCGCCTGTTCCATGAGCATCCACGGCCCGCGCGCCTGGGAGCGGGTCATGTCCTGGACGAGGGCGCCGTTCTGGGCGCCGAACGGATCGCGCGGGTCGGGGTAGATGTCGACGGAGACGACGTCCTCCTCCCCCGCCCAGCGCCAGGCGTCCTGACCGATCCACAGCGGCATGAAGTTGCTGGTGACCGGCAGGTGCGGGGTGTGGCGCCGGACGATGTCGCGCTCGGCGACGTAACACTCCAGGAGCATGTCGGAGGTGAAGCGCCTGAAGTCCAGGACCTGGCCGGGGTTGCGCATGTAGTGGGGCAGGCGGGGCGGCAGGATGCCGTCCCAGGTGTCGTAGCCCTGGCTCCAGAAGGCGGTGCCCCAGGCCTCGTTGAGGGCGTCGAGCGTGCCGTGCCTCTCCCGCAGCCAGCGGCGGAAGGCGGCCGCCGCCTCGTCGCCGTAGTCGAAGGTGCAGTACTCGTTGTTGATGTGCCACATCGTCAGGGCCGGGTGGCCGCCGTAGCGGGCGGCCAGGTCCTCGGTGATGGCGGCGGCGTAGCGCCGGTAGGTGGCGCTGGAGTGCGAGAAGTGCTGCCGGCCGCCCCACCACTCGGTGCGGCCGTCCTCGGTGACGGGGCAGGGTGTCGGGGTGCAGCCGGCCCATCCAGGGCGGGGGCGCGGAGGTCGGGCGTGGCGAGGACGACACCGATGCCGTTCTCGTGCATCAGGTCCATCAGCGTGTCCAGCCAGCCGAACTCCCGTGCGCCCGGCTCCGGTTCCAGCTTCGACCAGGAGAAGACGCCGAGGGTGACCGAGTTGACGCCGGCGTCCTTCATCAGCCGGACGTCCTCGTGCCAGGTCTCCTCGGGCCACTGCTCCGGGTTGTAGTCGCCGCCGAAGAGGAGACGGCCCCGGGTGGCATCGCTCAGGCCGGGCTGTTTCCTTCCGGTCATCAGGCGGGCTCCCCGTACTGCACGCCGCGTCCGTTGGTGGCGACGTAGACCCGGCCGTGGATGCGGGGGTCGCCGGTGACGGCCGCGCCGATCCAGCCCCACTGGTGCTGGTCGTCGTTGATCCGCTTCCAGGTCTTCGCCTCGTCGTCGGAGCGGTACACGGCGGTGCTGCTCTCGGTGGAGCCGACCAGGTAGACCGCCGGGTAGGAGGCGCCCTCGGCGGCCTTGCCGAAGCCGAGGGTGTACGAGGCCCAGCAGCTGCCGACCTTGCTGAAGGTCGCGCCGCCGTCGGTGGAGCGGTACAGCCCGTTCCACTTCAGGCTCAGCCACAGGTCGCCCGAGCGGCCCGGCGCCGCGGTCAGCTGGAACTCGGTGTCGCCCGAGTTCAGGCCGGTGGCCCGCGCTGGTGAAGGTCTGGCCGCTGTCGGTGCTGGCGTGGAGCGTCCCGGTCGTGGTGTCGAAGGCGTAGAAGCGCGTCGGGTCGACCGGGTCCGCGACCGGGACGGCGCCCTTCGGGAAGGAGGCGACCTCGGACCAGGTGGCGCCGTTGTCCGCCGAGCGGTAACCCGGGTCAGATGCGCCGAAGGACCACAACAGCACGCTGCCGTCGGCGTTGGCGGCGATCGGCCCCGGCGCGGACTTGGCCATGGGCGGCTGGGACGTGAAAGGCGCCCAGGTCTTGCCGCCGTCGTTCGAGTGGGCGCCGTTGCCGTTGTCTCCCCACCCGGCGCGCACGACGTACGACGGCTTGGCCGCGGCCAGTGCGAGCCCCGTCGCCGTACCGAAGACCGGGTTGGACGCCATGCCGCGCGACGGGGAGGCGGTGAGCCGCTCGTGGTACATCACGCCGATGTCCCCGGATCCGCTGATCAGGTGCGCCTCGCCGGCCGGAGGGGAGATCAGCTGACGTATGGACGCCTCCTCCAGACCACGGATCTGCGGGGCCCAGTGCTTGAGGTCGCGGGTGCCGTAGAGGGTCGCGCCGGTGCCGTACACGACGTGCTGGGAGTCGTACGGGTCGACGGCGAGGGCCTGGATCCACCAGCCGAACTTGGGCTTGTCGGCGCCGAAGGTGAGGTAGGGGGTCTCGGAGACGTCGAGGACGGCCTTGTCCTTCAGGGACTTCCAGGTGCGGCCGCCGTCGGTGGTCCGGTACAGGGTGTCGACCAGCGACCAGCGGTTGTTGGTGGAGACGACGACGGTGCCGGGGTGGCGGGCGTCGACGGCACAACCGCCGTAGCCGAAGGAGTCGGTCCCCCCGTCGCTCGTCGCCCCGCCGGGCTTCACCGGCGTGACCTCGGTCCACTTCCCGTCCGTCGTACGCAGCTTGTGCACACTGCCGTCGGACTGGCCGTTGGGCCCGGGGGCGTTGGCGTACGTCACGTACAGCTCGCGCGTGTGCCGGTCGTACGCGGCCCGGATCGGGACCCTGGCGGCGGTGCCGGTGGGCTGCTCCGGGACGGCCTCCCAGGTCGTGCCGTCGGACGTGCGGTACAGGTTGGGCTTGCCGGCCGTGCCGTCGGAGTCGCCCCAGCCGGCGTAGACCGTGCGCCCCGCGGCGACCAGCAGCGTGACGCCCTGGCCGGTGGCGCTGGGCGTGGCCGGGAAGCGCACGGCTTTCCAGGTGGCGCCCCGGTCGGTCGACTTGAGCAGTCCGTCGTGCCGGGTGCCGAGCCAGAGGGTGTCGCTGTCTGCGCGGGTCGACGAGCAGCCGCTCCCCGCAGCCACGCCCGTCCTCGTTGGCCCCGAGCTGCACGGTGAGGTCGGCGCGCTTCCAGGTGGCCCCACGGTCCTCGGAGCGCAGCACGGCCCCGTTGCCGGCCCAGGACTGCGCGTACGTACCGAGGGCGAGGTACAGCCGGTTCGGGTGGGCCGGGTCGACGGCCATGGCCTCCACGCCGAGCAGGTTCCAGTCGTCCCAGCCGATGTGGTCGGTCAGCGGGACCCACCGGTCGGTCCCATCGTCCCAGCGGTAGGCACCGCCGATGTCGGTACGGGCGTAGGCGAGGCCGCGGACGGAGGGGTGGAAGAGGACGCCGGTGACGAAACCCGGTGCCGCCCTGGACGGCATTGCGCCAGCGGTACGCGCTCCCCGACTGGGGCGGCGGCACTGCGCACGCCCTTGGGCCATCGGCAGGGAGACGGCCGCGGCGGCGGCAGCGGTCCCGGCGAGCGCGGCGCGTCTGCTGAGGTGGAACGTGCTCATGACATACCTCGGTTCATGCAAAGAAAGGGGAGTCAAGGCGCCTGGGGCGCGGGGAACTGCGCGACCAGCCACGCCCCAGCGGCAGGCAACGAACGAACGACAGCCCTACGGCGAGAGCTCACACAAGGGACATCACCCCTTGATGGCTCCCGTGAGCATGCCCTTCTTGAAGTGCTTCTGGACGAAGGGCGACAGGAAGGCGACCGGCAGCAGGGCCATCACCATGACCGCCATCTGAATGGCCAGCCCCGACAGCTGGCCGGTCTTGATGGCCTGGCCCAGACCGACCGGTGCTTCCTGCCTCTGGACGAGCTGGATCATGACGTTCTGCAACGGCATCATGTCCTGCTCGGTTCAGATAGAGCGACGCGTTGAACCAGGCGCTCCAGTACCCGACGGCGTAGAACAGCGTGATCACCGCGAGAACCGCCCGCGACAGCGGCATGACGATTTGCCAGAGGATCCGCAGGTCCCCGGCGCCGTCGATGCGGGCGCTGTCGATGAGTTCCTGAGAGATCCCCATGAAGAAGCCGCGCAGCACCAGGATGTTGAAGACGCTGATCGCGCTCGGCAGGATCAGCGCGAGGTAGCTGTCCGTCAGGCCGAGGGACTGCACCAGCAGGTAGGTGGGGATGAGGCCGGCGCTGAAGAACATGGTCGCCAGCAGCGTCATCAGGATCCAGCGGTGGCCGAGGGACTCGCTGCGGGACAGGCCGTAGGCGCACAGGACGGACACCGTCATGGAGAACAGCGTGCCGACCAGGGTGACGAGGATGCTGATGATCGCGGCGCGGGTGACCTGGCCGCCGCTGAGCAGCTCCTCGTAGGCGATGAAGGTGATGCCCTTGGGCACCATCACCAGGCCGCCCGCCTCGTCGATGGTCTTTCTCGAGGAGAGGCTGGTGACGACCACGATCCACAGCGGGAAGAGGATCGCCAGGCAGGCGAACGACAGGGCGATGCGCCTTGCCGGCGAGGCCGGCCTTGCGACGGCTCCTCCTCCCACGCCGGGCGCGGCGGTGCTGCCCACCAGCGCGGCGCCTTCTGCTGTACCGGCTCGGTGTCCTGGCGGGGCTCCCACATCACGGACGTCATTTCTTGTACACCCCCTGCTCGCCCATCAGATGGGCCACCTTGTTCGCGGCGAGGACCAGGCCGATGCTGACCACGCCCTTGACGAGACCGGCGGCGGCCGCGTAGCCGAAGTCCTGGTTGCGTATGCCGTTCCACCACACGAAGGTGTCGAGGACCTCCCCGGCGCCCGGTCCGACGCCGTCGCGTTGCAGCAGGATCTGCTCGAACCCGACGGTCAGGGCGTCACCGACGCGCAGCACGAGCAGGAGCGCGATCACCGGGCGCAGGGCGGGCAGCGTGACGTGCCACATGCGGCGCCAGCGTCCGGCGCCGTCCATCGCGGCGGCCTCGTACAGGTCCTGTGGAGACCGAGGCCAGCGCGGCGAGGAAGACGATGATCCCCCAGCCCGGCGTCCTTCCACACGCTCTGCGCGGTGACCAGGAACTTGAAGGTCTCCGGGTTGGTCATCACGTCGAGGCCGTCGTATCCGTGCTGCCTGCAGCGGTCTGGGCGAGCATCCCCGCGCCGCCGAACATCTGCTGGAAGACGGTGACGACCAGCACCCACGAGAAGAAGTGCGGCAGATAGATGACCGCCTGCGCGACGGCCCGCACCCGGGGCCGGATCACGCTGTTGATGAGCAGCGCGAGCAGGACCGGGATCGGGAAGAACAGCACGAGCTGGAGGAAGAACAGCACCAGCGTGTTCTGCGACGGCGTTCCAGAAGGCGGAGTCCTCGAAGATCCGCTGGAAGTTCTCCAGGCCGACCCAGGGGCTGTTCAGGATGGCGATGATGCCGTTGTCGCTGATGTAGGGGTCGTAGTCCTGGAAGGCGACGACATTGCCGAGGATCGGCAGGTAGTTGAAGACCAGGAGCAGCACGACGGCCGGCAGCGTCATGAGGATCAGGACGCGGTCGCGTCTGAACCTGAGCCTGAGGCTCAGCTTGCCCGAGCCTCGCTCCTCCTGGCCACCGGTGGCGTCGTCGGTCGCCACCGGGGTCTTCGCCGGCGTGCTTGGCCTCGGCACTGCTCCGAGGCACCGTGCTGTGGGACACGGCTGTTCTCCTTGCCTCAGAGCCTGGTCAGCTCGCCGCCGAGCCGTTCTCGTCGAGAAGCTTCTTGTACCAGTCGCGCAGCTTGTCGCCGCCCTTGCTCTTCCAGTCGGAGACGGCCTGCTGCATGTCGCTGATCTTCTTGCGGCCGCGGACGACGTCGTCCTCGAGCTGCTCGAAGTCGTTGGCGAGGTTGGCGTAGCGGGAGGGCTCGGTGATCGGTCAGGCCCGTAGAAGGACGGACTTCTTGGTGAAGGCGCCCATCCGCTGCTGCCACTCGACCATGCCCTTGGTGATGTCCGGGAAGTCGGGGTGGGCGACGTACGCGGCGGGGTCGCACCATGAGCGTAGGCGTTGAGGACCTCGTTGTTGCCCTTGTCGTCTTGACGGGCACGCCGTCCTTCACCGTGTAGTGCGGTGCCCTCGACGCCGTAGGCGGTGAGCATGCACTCCTTGGTGCCGTACGGCGCGGCGGAGAAGTTGGCGACCGCCAGGAAGTCCTGGATCTGCTGACTCGGACGCCTTCTTGCTGACGAAGGCGAAGATGCCGGCCGGGCTGCCGGGCGCACAGCGTGGGGTCACCGCCGTCGGGCCCGAAGATGTCCATGCGCCCAGATCTCGAAGTCGGGGTTCTGGGTCGGCCTGTTCGGCGGTCTGCTGGCCGTACCAGTCGGAGATGTTGTTGTTGTAGACCAGGAACTGGCCGGCGGTGAAGCGGTTGGGCGCGGTGCCGTCTGGCCCTTGCCCAGCTTGGCGTCGGGGTGGACGACTCCGGCGGCGTAGAGCTTGCGCGTCCACTCCAGGGCTTCGAGGTACTCGTCGGTCTCGATGCGGTTGACGAGCTTGCCGTCGTCCAGGTTCCACCAGAGCGCCTTGTCGCCGCCCGCCGAGCACGCCGAAGATGTTGAAGGCGGTCCACTTCATGTCGTCGCAGGCCCACACCTTGGCCTTGGCGTTGGTGGCCTCCTTGCCCAGGGCCAGGAACTCCTCGGCGGACCTGCGGGACTTCGTAGCCCTCCTTGTCGAAGATGTCCTTGCGGTAGAGGGGCACGATGGTCGTGACGTACGAGGCGGGCATCGGCAGGCCGCGCAGCTTGCCGCCGAAGATGGAGCGCTGCCAGGCGTCGGTGGGGATCGCCGCGAGGTTCGGGTACTCCTTGACCTTGTCGCCGGACAGGTACGGGCCGAGGTCGGCGAACTTGCCGATGATGGCGCTGGGTATCTTGCCCGTCAGGTTCCAGCCGGGGACGACCACCACGTCGGGGACGTCGCTGGAGGCGAGGACGGCGCCGAGCTTCTGGTCGTAGGTGTTGCCGTCCTGGTTCTGCCAGGTGACGTCGACGCCGATCGGCTCGTTCATCGCCGTGTAGTACGGGTTGTCGCTGCTTGGGCGGCGAGCCCCAGAACGGCGACATGATGGTGACCTTGCCGCCCTTGCCGAGCTTCTTCGCGACCGAGGTCTTCAGGGTGTCGACGTCGAGCTTGCCTTGGTGAAGCCGACCGACGAGCCGTTCTTCGCGGGGATGTCCGGGTTCACCACGTTGCGACGCCACGAAGGCCGGGCAGGATCTTCTCGGCGTCCTTGCCCGAGGTGGTCCCGTCCCGCGATCCTCCGTCCGACCCGCCGCAGGCGGCGAGCAGCGGCATCCCACCCGCCACCGCTGCGGTGGCGACCGCCGTGGAGGCGAGGAAAGCTTCTCCGGCTGGGTCCGGAGGAGGCGCGGCGTTCGGCGTCATTGCGTCAACCCTTCATGGCGCACCAGGACACCCGGCGGAGGGCCGTCGGCTGCGGTGTCTCGAGTGGAACTGGCTGAGCCGAAGCGATACTCCGACGCGTGACGAGGAATGCGCACCACCGGGTGGCGGACTTCACAGTCGAAGCGCTTCGATGTTGCTGCGAGGTTAAGTGAACACCCAGGGGCGCACAAGGGGCGATTCCAAGATTCCTCCCGAGGTGTTCCCGATCGCGACCTGGCTCCTTCGAAGCTTGGAATGGCGCCGATGGGTCGGAGTTGTTGCGCCGAGGTGTCTTGACACCCGCCCCCACGCCGAATGAGCATCGAAGCGCTTCGAAAGCGCCTCGCCGCTCCATCGCAAAGGGAATCCCACGTGACCGCACACACGCCGCCCATGCCGCCGTTCCGCGATCCGCGCCTGCCGTTCGCGAAGCGGATCGACGACCTCGTGTCGCGGCTCACGCGCGAGGAGAAGACCTCGCTTCCTGCACCAGTTCACGCCCGCCGTCGAGCGGCTCGGCATCACCGCCTTCCGCACCGGCCAGGAGGCCCTGCACGGCGTGGCGTGGATGGGCCCGGCGACGGTGTTCCCGCAGGCGGTCGGCCTCGGCGCCACCTGGAACCCGGAGCTGGTGCGGCGCGTCGGCGACGCGGTGTCCAAGGAGGTCCGCGCGATGCGCGCCAAGGACGACCGCGTCGGCCTCAACGTCTGGGCCCCGACGGTCAACCTGCTGCGCCACCCCCTGTGGGGCCGCAACGAGGAGGGCTACTCGGAGGACCCGAAACTCACCTCGGCGATCGCCACCGCCTACACCCACGGCCTGCGCGGCGACCACCCCACCTACTGGCGCACCGCGCCCGTGCTGAAGCACTGGCTCGCCCACAACAACGAGACGGACCGGTCCACGACGTCGAGCTCGGTGCGCCCGCGCGTACTGCACGAGTACGACCTGCGGGCCTTCCGCGAGACGGTCGAGGCGGGCGCGGTGGCCGGCGTGATGCCCGCCTACAACCTGGTCAACGGCCGTCCCAACCACGTCTCCCCGTACCTGGGCGAGCACCTGCGGGCCTGGACCGACGAGGATCTGCTGGTCTGCTCGGACGCGGGCGCGCCGAGCAACCTGGTCGACTCCGAGCACTACTTCGACACCCACGAGGAGGCCACCGCCGCCTCCCTCCTGGCGGGCGTCGACAGCTTCACCGACCACGGCACGGACTCCTCGCAGATGACCGGGCGCCTGCGGGGCGCCCTGGAGCGCGGTCTGCTGTCCGAGGCCGACCTCGACACGGCCGTCCGCCGTCAGCTCTCGGTCCGTTTCCGCCTCGGCGAGTTCGACCCTGAGTACGACCCGCACGACACCACCAGCGAGTTCGACTCGCCGGGGCACCGGGCCCTCGCGCAGGAGGCGGCCGAGCAGGCGATCGTGCTGCTCAAGAACGACGGGGTGCTGCCGCTCGCCCGGGACACTCGGATCGCCGTGGTCGGCCTGCTCGCCGACGAGTGCAAGCTCGACTGGTACAGCGGCACGCTCCTGCACCGCTCGACCCCGCTGGAGGGCCTGTACGAGCGGTTCGGCGCGGAGCGGGTGGAGTTCGCGGAGGGCGTGGACCGGGTCCGGCTGAAGACCTCCGGGGGCGCGTTCCTGCACGTGCCGGTCGTGGCGGACGCCGCCGACGAGGTGCGCGGCGCCGAGGGCGCAATCGACCCGGCGCTGCTCGCGGGCCGCACGGACCTGCCCCCGCTGACCACCGACGCGACCGGCACCGAGCTGGCGCTGGTCGACTGGGGCGAGGGAGTGCTGACTCTGCGCGCCCCCGACGGCCGCTACCTCTCGGTCGCCGAGGACGGTCATGTCCGCGCCTCCGCCGACCAGCCGGGCGGCTGGATCGTCCAGGAGACGTTCCGCCTGGAACCGCACGAGAACGGGCACCTCCTGAAACACCTGGGGACGGGTCACCACGTCTGTGTCTCCGCCGACGGCGTGAAGGTTGCCGAGGAAGATCCCGAGGTGTTCGAGCTGGTCGTCGCCGAGCGCGGCGAGGACGCGGTGACGCGGGCCGCCGTGGAGGCCGACGTGGTCGTGGTGGTCGCGGGCAACGACCCGCACATCAACGGCCGCGAGACCGAGGACCGTACGACCCTGCGTCTGCCCGTGCACCAGGAGCGGCTGCTGCGGGCCGCCCGCGCGGCGAACCCGGCGACCGTGCTGGCCCTGGTCTCCGCCTACCCGTACGCCGTCGATCCGGCGGACCTCCCGGCCGTGCTGTGGACCGCGCACGGCGGACAGGCGGCCGGCACCGCCCTGGCCCGCGTACTGGCAGGCGACGTCTCCCCCGCCGGCCGCCTCCCGCAGACCTGGTACGCCGACGACGCCGATCTGCCCGGCCTGCTCGACTACGACGTGATCGGCGCCCGCCAGACGTACCTGTACTTCGAGGGCACACCCCTGTTCCCCTTCGGACACGGTCTGTCGTACACGTCGTTCGCGTACGACGGTCTGACGACCCGGGCCGAGGACGGCACGCTGCATGTCTCCTGCACGGTCACCAACACCGGCGACGTCACCGCGGACGAGGTCGCCCAGCTCTACACGCGGGCTGCCGATCCGTCCGTGCCGCGTCCGCGCCGCGAGCTGCTGGACCACCGCCGCGTCACCCTCGCCCCCGGCGCGACGGCTGAGCTCGGCTTCGAGGTCCCGCTGACCGCCTTCGCGTTCTGGGACGTGGCCCAGGACCGGTGGCGCGTGGAGCCGGGCGCGTACGAGCTACTGGCCGGGGCCTCCAGCGAGGACGTCCGGCTGACTGCGACCGTCACGCTCGACGGTGAGCCCGCCCTGCCGCGCGCGGTCGTCGCGGGCGGTCTGGCAGCGGCCGGTTTCGACGAGCAGAACGGCATCGAGATCGTCGACCGTACGAAGGTGTCGGGCGACGCGGTGACGCCGGCGGGCGCGGCGCCGGGCGAACTGGTCTACCGCTCCTGCGACTTCGGGCGCGGCGTCGCCGAGGTGACGGTGGAGGTGGCCGGCGAGGGCACGGTCGAGATGTCCCTCGACGGCGGCCCGGCTCTCGCGGTGCTGTCACCCGCCGCACCGACGCCGGGCCCGTACGACTACGTCGTGCTCGGCGCGCCCTTCGCCGCCGCGGGCGTGCACGACGTCCGCCTCAGGCTGCGCGGCCCGCTGCGGCTCGCGCGCGTCGGCTTCTCCGGTTGAGGGTCCGGAGCAGGCCGGCGTAAAGAAGGGGCCCGGCACCGGAAGGCATCGGTGCCGGGCCTCTTCGCAGAGCCTATATGAAAATGGTTCCCATGCCCTAGAGGGCGAGTCCCGTCAGGACCAGCACACGCTCGTACGTGTAGTCCTCCATCGCGAACCGCACGCCCTCGCGGCCCACACCGGACTGCTTGACGCCGCCGTACGGCATCTGGTCGGCGCGGTAGGACGGCACGTCGCCGATGACGACGCCGCCGACCTCCAGGGCCCGGTGGGCACGGAAGGCGGTCTGCAGGTCGTGGGTGAACACGCCTGCCTGGAGGCCGTACTTGGAGTCGTTGACGGCGGCGAAGGCGGCGGCCTCCCCGTCGGCCTTCGTGCACCGTGAGGACGGGTCCGAAGACCTCCTCGCAGGAGATCGTGACGTCGGCCGGTACGTCGGCCAGGACGGTCGGCGCGTACGAGGCGCCGTCGCGCTTGCCGCCGGTGAGCAGCGCGGCACCGGCGTCGACCGCCTCCTGGACCCAGGCCTCGACGCGCTGGGCGGCGTCCTCGCTGACCAGCGGCCCGACGTCGGTCGCGTCGTCGCTCGGGTCGCCGGTCACCTGGGCCTCGACGGCGGCGACGATGCGCGGCAGCAGCCGGTCGTGGACGGAGGCGTCGACGACGACCCGCTGCACGGAGATGCAGGACTGGCCGCCCTGGTAGTTGGAGAAGGTGGCGATGCGCTGCGCCGCCCGGTCCAGGTCCTCGTCGCTCGCCCAGTCGGCGAGGACGACGGCGGCGCCGTTGCCGCCCAGCTCCAGGGTGCAGTGCTTGCGCGGCACCGAGTCCATGATCGCGTAGCCGACCTTCTCGGAGCCGGTGAAGGAGATGACGGGCAGGCGCTCGTCCCGCACGAGGGCGGGCATCTTGTCGTTGGCGACGGGCAGGACGCTCCAGGAGCCCGCCGGGAGCTCGGTCTCGGCCAGCAGTTCGCCGATGACCAGCCCGGACAGCGGGGTGGCCGGGGCGGGCTTCAGGATGATCGGCGCGCCGGCGGCGATGGCCGGGGCGACCTTGTGGGCGCAGAGGTTGAGCGGGAAGTTGAAGGGCGCGATGCCGAGCACGACGCCCTTGGGGAAGCGGCGGGTGAGGGCGAGCCGGCCCTGGCCGCCCAGGTCGGTGTCGAGGCGCTGGGCCTCACCGCCGTTGAAGCGCCGGGCCTCCTCGGCGGCGAACCGGAAGACGGACACGGCCCGTCCGACCTCGCCGCGTGCCCACTTGAGCGGCTTGCCGTTCTCGGCGGAGATCAGCCGGGCGATCTCCTCGGTGCGCTCGACGAGGCGCTTGCTGACGTGGTCGAGGGCGGCGGCCCGCACATGGGCCGGGGTGGCGGCGAACTCGTCCCGCACGGCGTACGCGGCGGCCACGGCCTCCTCGACCTGCGCGTCGGTCGGCACGCTCACCCGGCCGACGAGCCGCCCGTCCCACGGGGAGCTGACGTCGAAGGTGTCCTCGCCGGTGGCCTGGCGGCCGGCGAGCCAGAAGGCGTGGGTGGAAGTCATTCAGTTCCGGCCCTTCGGCGTCGGGGGTGGTTCCTGTGCTGCGGGTTCCCACGGTAGGGCGGGGTGGCCGAAGGGCGTTTGTCCGAGACGTAGCAGTGACGGCCGCGGACACTACGGTTTGGCGAACGAGGCCTGGTCCGGTAGTGGTCGTCGCCTTCAGGGCCAGCCAGAGCTCCATCCGCACGTCCGGGTCGTCCAGGGACCGCCCGAGGATCTCCTCGACCCGGCGCATGCGGTAGCGGAGGGTGTGCCGGTGGACGCCGAGGTCGGCCGCCGCCGCGTCCCACTGTCCGTGCCGGGACAGCCAGGCGCGCACAGAGGCGACGAGGTCGCCGCGCCCCGTGGCGTCGTGCTCCTGCAGCGGCCGCAGCATCCCGTCGGCGAAGGCCCGTACCGCGTCGTCCGCCAGCAGCGGCAGCACGGATCCGGCCGCCATCTGCTCGTGCTCCACCAGGACGCGCCCGCGCCGCCGCGCCACCGACAGGGCCTGCTCGGCCTGTTTGTACGCGGCGGAGGCGGCGATGGGTCCGGCCGGCGCCGACAGGCCGACGACCAGCTCGTCCTCCTCACCGCGCGGCACCTTCTCGCGTATGCCGGCCCGAGCCGTCTCCAGGGCGGCCGCGTACTCGGCGCTGGCCGCGGCGGCGGCGCCGCCGTCCGCGGCCAGCACCACCAGCCGCTCCCCCTCCGGCACCACCAGGACGGCCTCACCGGCCCAGGCCGCGGCGGACTCCATGACGTCGGCGAGCGCCGCGAGGGGGTCGCCGCCGGTGTCGGCCGCGGCGAGCGCCGCGGCCGACGGCCGGTCGACGGCGGGGGCGCCCGCCGGCTCTCGGCACGGGCCAGCGCGGCCGACGCCGACACCGGCACCCGCTCCGCGATCATCATCCGGAACGGCGCGTCCAGCAGCCCGCCGTACAGGTCCCCGGCGACCGTACGCGCGTGGTCCGGCTCCCCGGCCAGCAGCATGCGCAGCACCGCAGCGCCGACCCGCTGCTCGGCCGCCTGGAGGGACCGGGAGCGTTCCGTGGTCAGGGTCAGCAGCGCGATGGCCGAGTGGACGGCGTAACGCTCGGCGGTGCCGAGGGCGGCGGCCGTGCCCACGGCGAGGGCCGCGCGGGGACGCGCGGCCCGTGCCGATGGTGTGCAGCTCGACCCGGTCCTCGTTCTCCGGACCGCCGACCACCGACGAGGCGGGCGCTGACCGCTCCCGCAGCCGCTGCACGTCGCCGGTGAGCCGCGCGGCCCGCCGTCCGGCCCACTCCGGTGCCGCGGCGACGACGGCGCCCGAGGCGTCGTACAGCGCCGCCCACCCGTCGACCTGCGTGGCCAGCGAGGCCAGCAGCCCCTCGGGCCCGCCGGTCTGCGCCTGCCGGGTCAGCTCACGCTGGGCGGCGAACCCCGCCGTGACGGCCCGGTACTGGTCGGCGGCGATCGCGGCGGACACGGCCTTGCTGATGGCCAGGAAGGGGGTGCGGCGCGGCACCTCCAGCAGCGGCAGGCCCTCCTCCCCGGCCGCGTCGACGAGCGCCTTGGGGGTCTCCTCGTAGTTGACACCTATGGCGAAGCCGAGCCCGACCACCCCGGCCCCGGCCAGCCGCCTTACGTAACGGCGCATGACCTCCGGGTCCTCGGCGTCCAGCTTGAGCGCGGTGATCAGCAGCAGTTCCCCGCCCTCCATGTAGGGCACGGGGTCGGCGAGCTCGCTGACGTGCGCCCAGCGGACCGGCACGTCGAGGCGGTCTTCGCCCGCCCGCACGGTCAGCTTCAGCGCGGAGTGGTGGACGAGCGAGGCGAGCGTCGGGGGCATGAGGCCTTCAGGTCTGCGTCAGGGCTGTGTGATCTTTGTGCTCTTTTGGCCGTCGCGTATGAACGACCTGTGACGATTCTGCCTCACCGTACGGTCCCCGCGTACCGCACCGGCGGGACAGGTCGGCCCGGACGAGCGCCGAGTGCCGTCAGCCCCGCAGATCCACCAGCAGCGGTGGCGCGTGTTCGCCCTTGACGTCGGTCAGGGACAGCACCGCGTGCCCCGCCGGCACCCCGTGCGCCAGCTCGGACGCGGACCAGCGCTCCCGCTCGACCTGCCGCACGGTCACCGCCCGCGCGGTCGGGGCCTTGCCGGTGATCACCCGGCGCAGCATGTGCACGGCCTTGCCCGCCGGGGTCTCGGCGATGATCTGCCGGTCGGTGACGTCCCGGGCCTCGGTCCACTCCTTGCCCCACACCTCGGCGAAGTCCTGCCCGTCCCACGGCGTGAGCCCCGACAGCGCCATCCGGCACCCGGTGGCCCCGAGCAGCGGACCGCGCAGGGGCCTGGCCACGTCGTCCAGGGTGCGCAGGGTCAGCACGACACCGGCGTTGCCGGACCGCAGCCGCTGGATGCCGCGCACGGCCTCCGGCGTCACGACCCCGGTCGCGTCGTCCAGCACCAGGCAGGCGAACAGCGAGCGGTCCTCGCGCACCGCGACACTCGCCGTGAACTGCGCGAGCACCAGCCGCGCCAGCATCCGGGAGGCGTCGGCGTGCCCGCGCTCGGGCAGATCGATACGCACCCGCACGGGGTGGTCGAGGGCCTTGAGGGTGAAGGGCCGGGTGGCCCCGGACGTGTCGAAGAAGGAGGCGAAGGCGGGCCGGTCGAGCAGCGCGACCCGGTCCGAGAGCACCCCGCCGACATCTCCGGGCTGTCCCATCTGCCGCTCCCGGGCGTCGAGCTCCCGCAGCAGCGACTCCTGCCCGGCGTCCTGAAGCCCCTGCCGCAGCGCGGCGAACGGCCCCGGCGCCCCGTCCAGCAGCTGCCGCAGCTCCGGTACGGAGGGAAAACGCCCGTGCACGGCCCGGAACGGCCCGAGCAGCTGGGCGAGGACGGTCGTGGAACGCCGGGTGTCGCTCCCCGGGTGCGGATCGGCGAGATCCCCGACGAGGGCCTCGGCGAGCACGGCCGCGGCCTCGTCCGGGTCGGCGGTCCCGCCGTACAGGTCGAGGTCGTACTCGGACTCCTGGTTCCCGATCCGCACGACGACGTCGTATGCGTCGGCCGGCCCGAGCCCCGCGCCCGCCGCGCCGACCACGACCACGGCGGCCCGCCCGGCCAGGGCATGCAGACACAGCGACTCGGCGAGCGGCCGGACGACAGTACCGGTCTTTCCGGAGCCGGCGGGGCCGACGGCGACGAGCGAGGTGCCGAGCAGATCGGGTCCGAGGGCGAGCCCCGCCCCTCGGTAGGCGTACGGGTTGCGGGAGTCGTCGGCGGTGGTCCCCAGCCGCACCTGCCCGGTGACCAGGTCGTGCCGGGCGAGCCGGGCGGGCAGGTCGCGCGCGCCGGAGGGGTGCAGGCACGCGGTGGCGCCGTCCCGCAGGACGGCGGAGCTGAAGGTGGCGAGGCTGTGCCGTCCGGTGCGCACGCCCTGCCAGGCACGGAGGATCCGGGCATGGTCGACGTCCCGCATGAGCCCGGAGTGTGCCTCGGCGGCGAGCCGCTCGGCGGCGTCGACGGCTCCGGCGGCGCGGAGCTCGTTCCACTGGGCCGGGTCGTCCTCAGGGTCCCGATGTGCCGTCTGCGGCTCCGGCCGGCGCAAGCGGGGGGCACGAAGCGGCGCCACACCTCGCCCCAGCGGCCGAGCCGAGCCACCCCGACCATGATCGCGAGGGCGACGAGCAGCTCGTAGCCCTGGTACACGACGAAGGTGCCGGTCTCGCCGAGATCGCTGTCGCCGCCGCGCCAGGCGTCGGGAATGATCAGGTCGAAAGGCACCCACCACCAGTTGCCGAGGTACCCGTTCTGCAGCAGCGACCAGATCAGCCATCCCACCAGGAAGGCGATCAGCGCCCCGCTCAGCAACTGCCGGGTCGGGGATCTCCTCGGGCTCCTCCGCGGGCCGCGGCCGGTGCCCGAACCGCCACACGCCCGGTGCCGCGTCGGGCCGTGACACGCGCAGCCAGGTGAGAAAGGCCGACCCGTCCGGCGGCGGTGCATCCGGCGCCCGCGGCGGCCGGGGAGGCATCGCAGGCACCTCCGGCGGCCCCGCCGGACGCGGTACGGGATTCGCATGCGTACCCCGCGCCTCCTGCGTCCCGTCGCTGTCCATCGCCCTTTCCCCCTGACCAGCCGCTCCGTCCACCATCAGCGAGCCAATCTAACGCCCTCCCCTGGGGAGTTCACCGCTTACACGGCCGGGTCATGGGCAGCAGCCCACAAGAGTGCCATGTCCACCCCGGACAAGCCGCTGCGCCGACAACGCCCACATGGAGCATGCCCACCCCCCTTCCACCGCCCTAGCCTGCGAGAAAAGAAGCCGAGCCTCCGCATCTCATCGTCCGCACCACCCCAGGAGCCCCTCATGACCGCACTTCCGCAGGAGCGCCGCGTCGTCACCGCCATCCCCGGGCCGAAGTCGCAGGAGCTGCAGGCCCGCCGCACCGCCGCGGTCGCGCAGGGCGTGGGCTCCGTGCTGCCCGTGTTCACGGCGCGTGCGGGCGGCGGGATCATCGAGGACGTCGACGGCAACCGGTTCATCGACTTCGGCTCGGGCATCGCCGTGACGTCCGTCGGCGCCTCCGCCGAGGCCGTCGTCCGCCGGGCGTCCGCCCAGCTCGCCGACTTCACCCACACCTGTTTCATGGTCACGCCCTACGAGGGGTACGTCGAGGTCGCCGAGGCGCTCGCCGAGCTGACCCCCGGTGACCACGCCAAGAAGAGCGCCCTGTTCAACTCCGGCGCCGAGGCCGTCGAGAACGCCGTCAAGATCGCCCGTTCCTACACCAAGCGTCAGGCGGTCGTCGTGTTCGACCACGGCTACCACGGCCGGACCAACCTGACGATGGCGCTGACCTCGAAGAACATGCCGTACAAGCACGGCTTCGGGCCGTTCGCGCCCGAGGTCTACCGGGTGCCGGTGGCCTACGGCTACCGCTGGCCGACCGGCCCGGAGAACGCGGGCCCCGAGGCCGCCGCGCAGGCCATCGACCAGATCAGCAAGCAGGTCGGCGCGGAGAACGTCGCCGCGGTCATCATCGAGCCGGTGCTCGGCGAGGGCGGCTTCATCGAGCCGGCCGAGGGCTTCCTGCCCGCCATCCGCCAGTTCGCCTCCGACCACGGCATCGTCTTCGTCGCAGACGAGATCCAGTCCGGCTTCTGCCGTACGGGGCAGTGGTTCGCGTGTGAGGACGAGGGGATCGTCCCGGACCTGATCACCACCGCCAAGGGCATCGCCGGTGGTCTCCCCCTGGCCGCGGTGACCGGTCGCGCCGAGATCATGGACGCCGCGCACGCGGGCGGTCTGGGCGGCACCTACGGCGGCAACCCGGTCGCGTGTGCCGGTGCGCTCGGCTCCATCGAGACGATGAAGGAGCTCGACCTCAACGCCAGGGCGAAGAACATCGAGGCGATCATGAAGGCACGCCTCACCGCCATGGCCGAGAAGTTCGCCCACAACGATCGATGCAGCATCGGCGAGGTCCGCGGGCGCGGCGCGATGATCGCCATCGAGCTGGTCAAGGACCGTGCCACCAAGGAGCCGAACCCGGAGGCGACCGCCGCGCTCGCCAAGGCCTGCCACGCCGAGGGCCTGCTGGTCCTGACCTGTGGCACCTACGGCAACGTGCTCCGCTTCCTGCCCCCGCTGGTGATTGGCGAGGACCTGCTGAACGAGGGCCTCGACATCATCGAGCAGGCCTTCGCGCGTATCTGACACCGCAGTTGCGCATCTGAGCCGCCGTCGGGGCAGGTGAGCCGGTCCGGTTCCGCTACCGGGGCGGCGAGCGGCAGAGCGTGTGAAGAAGGTGTGCGAGGTGGATGACAGGCGGCCCCACGGCCTGTCCTCCGCCCGGCCCCTGTCGTAGGTTCTACCCAGATGAGAGATACACCCCGCCCACAGGGGACTGTGGGTGACATCAGGCCGGGGCCTCCCCAGCTTCGACCTGGTCGTGCCCTCGCGCACACAACCGGAGCCTGAGGCTCTGGATCTCCTCACCGATCGGACAGTCGCCCGCCCCAAACCCCCCGGGGCGCGCGACCTCCCGATCCGGACGGCCGCCTCGGAACTCCCCCCCCTGTTCCGGGGCGGCCGACCTCCCTCTTCTCCTTCTGGGCCGTTCGCGCGCCGGGTCAGCTCTCTCCGGCCTCCCGCGCGACGCGCTCCAGCCGGCGCCTGTGGCTGCGCCACCAGTCCTGATCGCCTTCGGGCACGCTGCCGGTGCTCTTCGTCAGCCCGACGCTGCCGTCGATGAGTTCGCGCACGATGTCGGCGTGGCCTGCGTGCCGCTGCGTGTCGGCGATCACCCGCACCAGGATGTGGTGCAGCGTCACCTCCCGTCGTTCCTCGGGCCACCACGGGACGCGACCGGTCGAGTCCAGGGCCAGCGCCCCGATCGTGCGGTCCGCGTGCTCCCACGCCGCTCGATAGAGCGCGGTGATCTGCTCGCGCGACTCGTCCGCGGTGGCCCACATGTCCGCGTTGGGCTCGGCGTCCTCCGTGTACCACCAGGGCGGCGGGTCCTCGGCGAAGTACGGCCGTCCGAACGTGTCGCCGAAGTACCCCAGCTCCACCCCGGCGACGTGCTTGACCAGCCCCAGCAGGTTGGTTCCGGTCGGCGTGAGAGGACGGCGGACGTCGTACTCGCAGAGCCCTTCGAGCTTCCAGAGCAGGGCGTCGCGGGCGTCCTGGAGGTAACGGAGCAGGTCGGCTTTCGGGTCTGGTTCGCTCATGCCGGGCAGTTTTCCACCCGGCACTGACAATTCAGCCGGGCAGCGCGGGCTCCGGGCGGTGGACGCCACGCGGACGGTAGCCCAGGATGTCGGCGAGGCCCAGGAGATCCGCGAGCAGCCAGATGATCGCGAGCCACATCTCCGTGCCCTGGAGGCCGGGGGCACGCCCCGTACCGGTGCCGTCGGAGTTCGGGCCGAAGGCGAAGCCCTGCCCGGGATGCCAGCGGCGCAGGGCGGCGGTGAGCTGGGCCGTCGCCCAGGAGCGGGCCTCTGCGCAGCGGTGGGTGGTCTGCCGGGCGCAGAGCCACAGCGGATGGATCACGTCCAGGACGTTGCAGGCGTTCTCGCGGCCCGGTGCGAAGTGGCGAGGGTCGCGTGCGTGGTCGAGGACCGTGTCGATCACACGCTCCGCGTGCGGTACGGGCAGGCCGAACTGGGCGAAGGAGCCGCGGGTGAGCCGGTAGTAGCCGTTGACCATCTGCAGACGTCCGGCCTCCGGGGTGGGTGAGCCCCACATGCCGGTCCAGGGGTCGACGTGGGTGTGCAGCCGGCCGAACAGCGCCTCCAGCGCCCCGGGCGCGGCCGCTTCGGCGCCGAGGCGCAGGTTCCAGTGCGCTGCGGTGGCCCAGGAGTCGACCCACGCACCGGCGTGCCAGGCACGGTCGCGCCAGGGCAGTTCGGCCAGGTGCGGGACCAACTGCTCCGCGGTGGTGCGGCGGACCGCGTGGACGGGGTGGGCGAAGGAGCTGCCGAGCAGGTCCAGCGCGTAGCCCACGCACAGCACGTGATAGGCCGAGGCCCCGTCGTCCGGCACTCCGGCCGGGCCGGGGAGGGGCGGTGATGCGCCGTACTCGGGTACCAGGCCGGTGGCCGGGTCCTGGAGGGCGCGCAGTCGTGCCGCGTGTTCGGCGGCGGGCAGATGGGGTGGCGCGTCCCCGAGGAGGAGGTCGGCGATCTCGACGGCGTCGCAGTGCGCCCGCACGGTGGGTTCGGCGCCGGGCCGGTCGACGTACCGGCGGGTGTCCGGACACCGGCAGCGGTCCAGCACGTCGGCCGCCTGCGCCCGGGCGGCTCCGGCGAACGCCGAGAGTTCCTCGACGAGGGCGGTGGTCTCGGCGGGGCGCGGTGTCTCTCCGCGGGGTTCACCGGGGGCGTGGCCGAACACGCCGGCGGGCCGCCGGGCCCCACTGCCCGGCGAACCTCCCGGAGCCGCACTTCCCGCGCCCCACTGCCCGGCGAACCTCCCGGAGCCGCACTTCCCCGCGCCCCACTGCCCGGCGCCGATTCGCGTGGCTCGCGGCGGTCGCGGATGTGGCGGGCCGGGTTGCCGGCCGCCACCGTCCACGCGGGCAGGTCCTTCGTCACGATCGCGCCGGCGCCGATGACGCAGTGGTCGCCGATGGTGACGCCGTCCACGACGACCACGTGCGAGCCGATCCACACGTCGTGCCCGATCGTGATCCCGCGGCTGGTGACCGGCTGCCGGTGCACGGGCAGGTCGGGCGCGGTCCCGTGGTTGAAGGCGAGCAGCGAGCTGTGGGCACCGACGCGCACACCGTCCCCGAGGGTGACGGTGCCGCGCACCACGGTGAAGGGGTTGATCGTGCAGTCTGCGCCGGCGCGTATGTCGCCGGTGACATAGGCGTGAGCCGCGATGTACGAGCGCTCGCCCAGGTCCAGGTGCTCCGGGTACACGGCGGCCGTCTCCGCCACGAAGCAGCCCTCGCCCAGCCGAACCGCCCCCGCCCCCGCGAGGAGCCGCTGCTGGCGCTGTTCTTGTGCCGCGCGCTGCCCCTGTGACGCCTGCTCGGCGTAGAGCCACGGACAGTGGTCGAAGAGGCCGTCGTCGCTCTCCGGCTGGTTCACGTGATCCTCCACTGGGGTCGCGCGCGGGTGGACAGTGGATATCTGTGCCCGTGCCAAGCTGTGTCCCATGCCGATCTCCGGGAACCAGGTTCGCGACGAGTCCACCCCGCCATACTCGCGCTCCCTGGCCCTCCTGCTCGGCCTCCCGGCCCTGCTCTTCCTCCTGATCACCTGGCAGGTCGTCGCCGACGGCCCGCTCGTACGCCTCGACGAGCGCGCCAGCCGCAGGCTCGTCCACCCGGACCGCTTCTCCGAACTCCTCGCCGACCTCGGCAACGTCCAGGTCGCGGTCCCGGTCCTCGTCGTCGCCCTCGGATACGTCGCCCTGCGGGCCCGCCGTACGCAACGCTGGTGGCTGCCCGTCACCGCCGCGGCCCTCCTCATGGCCCTGGTCCCGGCGCTGATCATCCCGCTCAAGGACCTCACGGACCGCCCGGGCACCCCGGCCGTCCCACCGGGCACCGGCTACTACCCCTCCGGCCACACCGCCACGGCCGCCATCGCCTACGGCTGCGCCACCCTGCTCCTGCTCCCCTGGCTGCGCACGCCCCTCGCCCGCCGCGCCCTGGTCACCGTCAGCGTCGCCCTCGTACTCGGCGTCGGCTACGGCCTGGTCCGCCGTGGCTACCACTGGCCACTGGACGTGGTGGCAAGCGGGTGTCTGTGTGCGGTGCTGCTCTCCTCACTGTGGCTGTTCCTCAGCCGCGGTACAGCCCGGCAGCCGCGGTAGGCCCCCATCCGGGCGCCCTAGTCCTCCTGCTCCGTGGCCAGCCCCGCCGCCGCCTCGTGCATCGCCAGTTCCAGCAGCGCCGGGTCCGTCAGCATGCCCGAGCCGTCCGGTGGGACCAGCCAGCGGACACCGCCCGGTGAGGAGCGGCCCGGGTACGGCACGACGATCCAGGTACCGGCGCCCGCCGTCCGGATGCCCGTGCCGAGCCAGCGGGCCGCGGTGCCCGGCGGCACGAAGAACCCCATGCGAGCGTCGCCGAAGTCGACGAGCACGGGCCCCGGCCGGTCGAGCACGCGGGTGAGCACGTCGAGCGTGGCGTAGCCGAGGCCACCGGGGAGGATGAGCACGTCCCAGGCGCTGCCGGCCGGCAGCAGCGCGACCCCGAGCGGGTTGCGCTCCCACTCCAAGCGGCAGGCCTCGGGATCGGGTGCGACGGATGCGAGCCACTCGACCGCCGTCTTCGCACCGGTCATCAGGAGGACCTCCTTGTCTCTCGTGAATCTCGCGAACGCGCAGCGCGTCCCGAGGGCGTCACGAGCAAGAGGCAGGTCTCCTGGCGGTCATTACGCGGCTTTCGGCTCCTCGTTGGAGTGAAGCGGCTCACATCCCGGCGGATCAGCTGTCGAAGCCGAGCCCCAGCCGGTCCATCGTGCGCAGCCACAGGTTGCGGCGGCCGTCATGGGCGTCCGCGCGGGCCAGGGACCACTTGGTCAGGGCGATGCCCGTCCAGGCGAAGGGTTCCGGAGGGAAGGGAAGAGGCTTCTTGCGGACCATTTCCAGTTCCGTGCGTTGCGTGCGCTCGCCGGACAGCAGGTCCAGCATCACCTCGGCGCCGAAGCGGGTGGAGCCGACGCCCAGGCCCGTGTAGCCCGCCGCGTAGGCGACCTTCTTGCGGTGTGCGGTGCCGAAGAACGCCGAGAAGCGCGAGCAGGTGTCGATCGCGCCGCCCCAGGCGTGGCTGAAGCGGACGCCCTCCAGTTGCGGGAAGCAGGTGAAGAAGTGCCCGGCGAGCTTGGCGTAGGTGTCCGGGCGGTTGTCGTACTCGGCGCGCACCCGGCCGCCGTAGGGATAGATCGCGTCGTAGCCGCCCCAGAGGATGCGGTTGTCGGCGGAGAGGCGGAAGTAGTGGAACTGGTTGGCGCTGTCGCCGAGGCCCTGGCGGTTCTTCCAGCCGATCGAGGCGAGCTGGTCATCGGTGAGGGGCTCGGTCATCAGGGCGTAGTCGTAGACCGGGACGGTGTACGAGCGGACGCGTCTGACCAGGTTCGGGAAGATGTTCGTGCCGAGGGCGACCTGACGGGCGCGGACCCGGCCGTAGGGGGTGCGTACGGCCATGCCGGCGCCGTACGGCTTCAGGGTCAGCGCCGGGGTGTGCTCGTAGACGCGGACCCCAAGTTCCAGGCACGCCCTCCTCAGGCCCCAGGCGAGCTTCGCCGGGTTCAGCATCGCCACGCCCCTGCGGTTCCACAGGCCCGCCTGGAAGGTGGGTGAGTTCACCTGCTCCCGTACGGCCTCCGCGTCCAGGAACTCGACGTCCTCGGCGAGGCCGCGGCGGGCCGTCTCCTCGTGCCAGTCGCGTAGTTCCGCCGCCTGGTACGGCTCGGTGGCGACGTCGATCTCGCCGGTGCGCTCGAAGTCGCAGTCCAGGGAGTGCCGGACTACGGCCGCCTCGATCGCGTCGAGGTTGCGGGTGCCCAGGTCCTGGAGCTTGTGGATCTCGTCGGGCCAGCGGGCGAGGCCGTTGGGCAGGCCGTGGGTGAGGGAGGCGGCGCAGAAGCCGCCGTTGCGGCCGGAGGCGGCCCAGCCCACCTCGCGGCCCTCCACCAGCACCACGTCACGTGCCGGGTCGCGTTCCTTGGCGATCAGTGCCGTCCACAGTCCGCTGTAGCCGCCGCCGACGACCAGCAGGTCGCAGGTCTCGGCGGTGGTGAGGGCGGGTTGCGGACGGGGCCGGCCGGGGTCGTCCAGCCAGTACGGGACCGGCTGGGCGTCGGAAAGCGAACGGGTCCACTGATTCATGGCGCTCGGGGCCATGATTTCAACTCCCTACGGTGCTGCCTTTATGTCTTTATGGCTTTTGTCTGTTGCGGCGATTTCCGACGGCCATGGACACCAGGACGAACAGTACGGCGACGACGAACATGGACGTGCCGATGACATTGATCTGAACGGGCGTTCCGCGTTGCGCCGAGCCCCAGACGAACATGGGGAAGGTGACGGTCGAGCCGGCGTTGAAATTGGTGATGATGAAGTCGTCGAAGGAGAGGGCGAAGGCCAGGAGTGCGCCCGCCGCGATTCCCGGCGCCGCGATCGGCAGGGTGACCCGGACGAAGGTCTGGATCGGGCCCGCGTACAGGTCCCGTGCCGCCTCCTCCAGCTTTGGGTCCATGGACATCACGCGCGCCTTGACGGCCGTGACCACGAAACTCAGGCAGAACATGATGTGCGCGATGAGGATCGTCCAGAAACCCAGCTGGGCGCCCATGTTGAGGAACAGGGTGAGCAGTGAGGCGGCCATGACGACCTCGGGCATCGCCATGGGCAGGAAGATCAGCGAGTTCACGGCGCCGCGGGCGCGGAACCGGTAGCGGACCAGCGCGAAGGCGATCAGGGTGCCGAGGAGCGTGGCACCGAGCGTCGCCCAGACCGCGATCTGAAGGCTGATCGACAGCGAGCCGCACAGGTCCGAGACCCCGCACGGGTCCTTCCAGGCGTCCAGGGAGAACTTCTGCCATTCGTAGTTGAAGCGCCCCTTCGGTTTGTTGAAGGAGAACACCGTCACGATGACGTTCGGCAGCAGGAGATAGCCGAGCGTCAGCAGTCCCGCGATGACGACGAGATTCTTTTTCAGCCAGTTGACGAAGAGCATTCAGACCAGATCCTCCGTCCCCGACCTGCGGATGTAGAGGGTGACCATGAGAAGAATGGCCGCCATGAGAATGAAGGAGAGTGCCGCGGCCGTCGGATAGTCCAGCACCCTCAGGAACTGGGTCTGGATGACGTTTCCGACCATGCGGGTGTCGGTGGAGCCGAGAAGGTCGGCGTTGACGTAGTCGCCGGTCGCCGGAATGAAGGTGAGCAGCGTGCCCGAGACGACACCCGGCATCGACAGCGGGAAGGTGACCTTGCGGAAGGTCGTCCAGGGCCGCGCGTACAGGTCGCCCGCGGCCTCGTGCAGCCGGCCGTCGATGCGCTCCAGCGAGGTGTAGAGCGGCAGGATCATGAACGGCAGGAAGTTGTACGTCAGACCGCAGACCACCGCGAGCGGTGTGGCCAGGACGCGGTCGCCGGCGGTCCAGCCGAGCCAGTTGGTGACGTCCAGGACGTGCAGCGTGTCGAGCGCGCCGACGAGCGGGCCGCCGTCTGCCAGGATCGTCTTCCAGGCCAGGGTGCGGATCAGGAAGCTGGTGAAGAACGGCGCGATCACCAGGATCATGATCAGATTCCGCCAGCGGCCCGCGCGGAAGGCGATCAGATACGCGAGCGGGTAGCCGAGCAGCAGGCACAGGATCGTGGCGGTGCCCGCGTAGAGCACCGACCGGACGAACTGCGGCCAGTACGCGGACAGCGCGTCCCAGTACGTGGCGAAGTGCCAGGTGACCTTGTAGCCCTCCTCCAGGGAGCCCGTCTGCACGGACGTGGAGGCCTGGTAGATCATCGGCATCGCGAAGAAGACCAGCAGCCAGAGGATGCCGGGGAGCAGCAGCCAGTACGGCGTCCAGCGGCCTCTTCGCTTCGGGGATTTCGGCTCGGGTGCTTGAGGTGCGATCGGCGGTGGCGCCTCGGTGAGTGTCGACATCAGGCCGCCTCTTCCACTCCGGCGGAGCCCTCTAGTCCATCAAGCACGGACTGGGCGGCGTCCAGGCCGAAGGTGTGGGCCGGGTTCCAGTGCAGGACGACCTCGGCGCCGGGCACCAGACGAGGATCGCGGTCGATGTTCTGGGCGTAGACCTCGAAGTCGGAACAGACGGGACTGTCGACGACGTACTGCGTCGAGACGCCGATGAAGCTGGAGTCGGATATCCGGCCCGTGATGCGGTTGCGGCCCTCCGGTATCTCGCCGGCGTCGTCCGCGTGGGTGAGGGAGATCTTCTCCGGGCGGACCCCGACCAGCACCTTGCCGCCGGTGGTCGTGGGCGCGCCGCACCGGGCGCCCGGGCAGGACGAGCTTGCCGCCGCCCGCCTTCAGCACGATCTCGTCGTCGCTCCGGGAGTCGATCTCGGCCTCGATGAAGTTCGACGTGCCGAGGAAGTTGGCGACGAACGTGGTCCGCGGGTTCTCGTAGAGGTCGGTCGGCGAGCCCTGCTGCTCGACGCGGCCGGCGTTCATCACGGCGACCGTGTCGGCCATCGTCATGGCCTCCTCCTGGTCGTGCGTGACGTGCACGAAGGTGATGCCGACCTCGGTCTGGATGCGCTTGAGCTCCAGCTGCATCCGGCGGCGCAGCTTCAGATCGAGGGCGCCGAGCGGCTCGTCGAGCAGGAGCACCTTGGGGTGGTTGATCAGCGCGCGGGCCACGGCGACGCGCTGCTGCTGGCCGCCGGAGAGCTGGTGCGGCTTCTTGCGGGCCTGCTCGCCGAGCTGGACGAGGTCGAGCATCTCCCCGACCTGCTTCTTCACCGACTTGACGCCGCGCCGGCGCAGACCGAAGGCGACGTTCTCGAAGATGTCGAGGTGCGGGAAGAGGGCGTAGGACTGGAAGACCGTGTTCACCGGCCGCTTGTACGGCGGGAGGGCCGTCACGTCCTGGTCGCCCAGCCACACGGTGCCCGCAGGAGGGTTCCTCCAGGCCGGCGATCATGCGCAGGGTGGTGGTCTTGCCGCAGCCGGAGGCGCCGAGCAGGGCGAAGAAGGAGCCCTGCGGCACGGTCAGGTCGAGCGGGTGCACGGCGGTGAAGGAGCCGTAGGTCTTGCTGATGCCCGTGAGGCGGACGTCGCCGGTGGGGTCTGTCTTGTTCGTCATGGTGCTCACGCCCCCGTCAGCTTCGCGAACTTCGCTTCGAACTCGGTCTCTTCCTTCGAGCTCAGCGAGCGGAAGGCATGGGACTTCGCGGCCATGGCCTTGTCGGGGATGATCAGCGGATTGTTCGCCGCGTCCTTGTCGATCTTCTCCAGCTCGGCCTTCACGCCGTCGACGGGGCACACGTAGTTGATGTAGGCGGCCAGTTCGGCGGCGGGCTTCGGCTCGTAGTAGAAGTCGATGAGCCGCTCGGCGTTCGTCTTGTGACGGGCCTTGTTGGGGATCAGCAGGTTGTCGGTCGACGTCACGTACCCGCTGTCCGGGATGAGGAAGTCGATGTCCGGGCTGTCCGCCTTGAGCTGTACGACGTCACCGGCCCAGGCGACACAGGCCGCGAAGTCGCCGCTGGTCAGGTCCGAGGTGTAGTCGTTGCCGGTGAAGCGGCGGATCTGGCCCTTGTCTACGGCCTTCTGGAGCCGGGCGATGGCCGCGTCGTAGTCGTCGGCGGTGAAGTCCGCCGGGTCCTTGCCCATGTCGAGCAGCGTCATGCCGACGCTGTCGCGCATCTCCGACAGGAAGCCCACGCGCCCCTTGAGCTTCGGATTGTCGAGCAGGTCGGAGACCGACTTCACCTCGACGCCGTCGAGAGCCTTCTTGTTGTACGCGATGACGGTCGAGATGCCCTGCCATACGTACGAGTAGGCGCGGCCCGGGTCCCAGTCGGGGCTGCGGAACTGGGCCGACAGGTTGGCGTAGGCGTGCGGCAGGTTGGCCGGGTCGAGCTTCTGCACCCAGCCCAGGCGGATGAGGCGGCCGGCCAGCCAGTCGGTGAGGACGATCAGGTCACGGCCGGTGTCCTGGCCCGCGGCGAGCTGCGGCTTGATCTTGCCGAAGAACTCGTTGTTGTCGTTGATGTCCTCGGTGTACTTGACCTTGATGCCGGTGCGTTTCGTGAACTGCTCCAGCGTCTGGTGGTTGCCGCTGTCGTCGACGTCCATGTACTCGGTCCAGTTGGAGAAGGCGACGGTCTTCTCCTCGGCCGAGTGGTCCTCCGCCGGGACGCCGCCCTGCGTCCGGCCCGCCGCCGGGATGCCGCAGGCGCTCAGCGTCCCGATGCCGCCGGCCGCGAGCGCACCGCCCGCGGAGGCGCGCAGCAGGGACCGCCGGGTGAGGGCGGCCCTGCCGTTCCTGAAGCTGCGCCGCATGGCGGCCACTTGGGCCGGCGACAGGGGGTCGGGCTCGTACTGCTCCATGCGCGTGGTGCCCTTTCGGAGGGTGGGCGGCCGTTGGTCAGGCGGCCTGCAGACGACTATCGGTCCCCGAAGACGGTGCGGTGCCAGTCCTTGGCGGCCACCGCGGTGTTGTCGAACATGACGTGCTTGATCTGGGTGTACTCCTCGAACGAGTACGCGGACATGTCCTTGCCGTAGCCGGAGGACTTGTAGCCGCCGTGCGGCATCTCGCTGATGATCGGGATGTGGTCGTTGACCCACACACAGCCCGCCCTGATCTCGCGCGTGGCACGGTTCGCCCGGTACACGTCCCGGCTCCAGGCGGAGGCCGCGAGCCCGTACGGCGTGTCGTTGGCGAGCGCGATGCCCTCGTCGTCGGCGTCGAACGGCAGCACGACCAGGACGGGCCCGAAGATCTCCGACTGGACGACCTCGCTGTCCTGGGCGGCGTCGGCGATGAGGGTGGGCCGGTAGTAGGCGCCCTTGGCCAGCTCGCCTTCCGGTGTCTCTCCGCCGGTCACCACGCGCGCGTAGGCACGCGCCCGGTCGACGAATGCGGCGACCCGGTCCCGCTGGACGTGCGAGATCAGCGGGCCGAGGTCGGTACCGGGGGCGAACGGGTCGCCCAGCCGCACGGTCTCCATGAGAGCGGCGGTCTTTTCCACGAAGGCGTCGTACAGCGGCCGCTGCACATACGCGCGCGTGGCGGCCGTGCAGTCCTGCCCGGTGTTGATGAGCGCGCCCGCGACCGCGCCGTGTGCGGCGGCCTCCAGGTCGGCGTCGTCGAAGACCACGAAGGGCGCCTTGCCGCCGAGCTCCAGATGGAGGCGCTTGACGGTGGCGGTGGCGATCTCCGCGACGCGCTTGCCGACGGCGGTGGAGCCGGTGAAGGAGGTCATGACCACGTCGGGGTGGCCGACGAGGTGCTCGCCGGCCTCCCTGCCGGTGCCGGTGACGATGTTGATCACGCCGTCCGGGATCCCGGCGTCCGTGGCCGCCTGGGCGAAGAGCAGCGAGGTCAGCGGGGTGAGCTCGGCGGGCTTCAGGACGATGGTGTTGCCCGCGGCGATCGCCGGGAGGACCTTCCAGGCGGCCATCTGGAGGGGGTAGTTCCAGGGCGCGATCGACCCGACGACGCCGATGGGCTCGCGCCGGATGTACGACGTGTGGTCGCCGGAGTACTCACCGGCGGACTGCCCCTGAAGGTGCCGTGCGGCACCGGCGAAGAACGCGGTGTTGTCGATGGTCCCCGGGACGTCGAACTCGCGGGACAGCTTCAGCGGCTTTCCGCACTGGAGCGACTCGGCGCGGGCGAAGTCCTCGGCGCGGTCGGCCAGGACCGCGGCGAACCGGTGCAGGGCGTCGGAACGCTCGCCGGGCGTGGTCGCCGCCCAGCCCGGGAAGGCCTCGCGTGCGGCGGCGACGGCCCGGTCGACGTCGGCCGTGCCGGCCAGTTCGTAACGTGAGGACCTCCTCGCCCGACGCCGGGTCGACGACCGCGTGCGTGCGGCCGGAGGTGCCCCTGGTCAGAGCGGCCCGCGATGAACTGCGCGCCCTCCTCGAAGCGCTCCTCGGCCGGAAATCGGTCCGGGGTGGCGTTGCCCGGGTTGTGCATGTGGCTCTCCTCCGTGTCCCCGCGGTGGGGCCGGCGTGGCTCAGGCTCGATTTGAGTGCCGATCCTGACAGAGGTATGACCACGCCAACAAGTGATTCCGTTGTTGATTTTTGGTTACGCGACGGAATCTGTCGACCAGGTGTCGAGTCCGCCGCGGAAAAGGCAGGACGGTGTGTCAGTGGTGCGTGCCAGACTCGCGTGCATGGAGGAGATCACGGGGGCGATCGGCCTCCCGGGACGCCCTGATCAGGGCGGTCCGCGAGGGGGCCAGGATCAAGTACCTGCACTTCTGGGGGCACCGGCCGCGGCCGGACGGCCGGGTCGGGGCGAGCTGTCTCAGCCAGTGGTGGCCGTGCGCCGTTCACGGTGGACGGCGTGCGCTACGCGACGGCCGAGCACTGGATGATGGCCGGCAAGGCACGGCTCTTCGGGGACGCGGCGGCGGAGCGTGCCGTGCTGGCCGCGCGGGCATCCCGCCGAGGCGAAGAAGGCCGGGCGGCTGGTGCGCGGGTTTCGACGAGGCGATATGGGCGCGGGAGCGGTTCCGGATCGTCGTGGAGGGCAGCGTCCACAAGTTCGGCGCGCACCCGGAGCTGCGGGCGTACCTGCTGGGCGACGGGTGACGCGGGTGCTCGGTCGAGGCGAGTCCCGTGGACCGGGTGTGGGGCATCGGGCTGGCCGCGGACGACGCGGCGGCGGCGGATCCCGAGCGGTGGCGGGGGCCGAATCTGCTGGGGTTCGCGCTGATGGAGGCGCGGGCGCGGCTGCGGGCGGGAGCATGAGCGAGGGGCCGGTCCCTCGGGACCGGCCCCTTCTGAAGCTCCGGGAGCCGCGTCAGGACGCCGCGCCGAGACCGCCCATGATGCTGGCGAACAGCAGGAAGCCCAGCAGCGGAAGGATCACGGTGGCGATGATGCCGCAGACCAGGCCCGCGGTCGCCGCGCCCTTGTTCGTGGCCTCACCGCGGGTGGCCCTGCCACGGCCGATGGCGCCGAAGATGATCGCGAGAATCCCCAGGATCACGCCGAAGAACCACAGGATGAAGCGTGACGCTGCACACCACGCCGATGATGCCCAGCACCAGCCCCGTGGTGCCCATTCCGTTGCTGGGCTGCGCGGGCACCCCGTAGCCGGGCGCCTGCGGGTAGCCCACGGGCGGCGCGGCCGGGTAGCCGGGGCTGCCCTGGGGGTAGCCGTAGCCCGGGCCGGGCTGCTGCGGATAGCCGTATCCCGGGGCCGGCTGCTGCGGCGGCTGGGCCGGTGGGCCGAAACCACCCGGGGGCGGGTTGGTGTTGGACATGGACGATCTCCCCTCCGTTGTCAGACCAAGGCATCGTAGTGGCCAACTCGGCCGTGCAGAGCCCCGGTTTCAGCGGTGGGACGCGGCGGTGGCCACCGGGCCGAGGCTCCCGTAGTACGGGTCGTCGTCGTAGCTGTCGCTGTTGATCGCGGCCGTGATGCCGACGGCGATCAGCACGATCACCGCGATGCCGAGGATGATCCCGATGATGCCCATGATCAGACCGGCCTGGGCCTGCCCGTGGTCGGTGGCCACCCCGGCCTCGGCGCGCTTGCGGTCCTTGATGCCGAAGACGATGGCGAGGATGCCGGTGACCAGGGAGACCACGCCGTAGAGGCAGAAGAGGGTGCAGGAGACGATGCCGAGCACCATCGCGGCGATACCCAGGCCGTTCTGGGGCGCCGGGGGCATGCCGGGCCAGCCGTAGCCGGACTGGGGGTAGCCCGGGTATCCGGAGCCGCCGGGCGCTCCCGGGCCGGTGGGGGCCACCGGCGGGGGCGGGACGGCGCCGGTACCGGTGCCGGACGGGTCGAACTGAGGCGTGCCGGTGGGCGGGGTGAAGCCCGGCATCGAGGTGACCGTGGCCTGGTCGTGCACGGACGGCGGCCCCGCGGTGGGGTGCTGGTGCTTGTCGAGTGAGGGCGTGTGCTCCGGGGGCGCCCACGGGTCGTGGCCGCGCTCCGCCTCCGTCGGGCTGCGTCGCGTCCGTCATCCTGTTCCCCCCGGGTCGATCGTGTGTCGTCATGCTACGGGGCGGTCCGGTGCGTCCCACAGTGCGGGTGCGCGGGAGCTGGTCGCGCCCACGCGGAGCCGCCCGCCGACAGCGCCCCTCGCCCCTGAAAGAAGGGCGCCGGACCGCGGCATACGATGAATTCCGAGTCATCGATCAGCCGATCACCCGCGCCCCGCCCGCCTCACGCCGGGAGCAGCGCCGTTCCGGGGAGGAACCCTTGACCGAGCATCTCGTCGACCCCCGCGCCCGCGCGACCTGAAGGCCTTCATCGCCGGACTGCCCAAGGCCGAACTGCATGTGCACCACGTCGGATCCGCCTCCCCCCGGATCGTCGCCGAGCTGGCCGCGCGGCACCCCGACTCGAAGGTGCCCACCGACCCCGAGGCGCTGGCCGACTACTTCACGTTCACCGACTTCGCGCACTTCATCGACGTGTACCTGTCGGTCGTGGACCTGATCCGCACCCCCGAGGACGTCCGGCTGCTCACCTACGAGGTGGCCCGGGACCTGGCCCGGCAGCAGGTGCGGTACGCCGAGCTGACCGTCACGCCCTTCTCGTCCACCCGGCGCGGCATCGACGAGCCGGGCCTTCATGGACGCGATCGAGGACGCCCGCAAGGCCGCCGAGGCCGAGTTCGGGACCGTGCTGCGCTGGTGCTTCGACATCCCCGGCGAGGCCGGCCTGGAGGCCGCCGAGGAGACCACCCGGCTCGCCACCGACGACGGCTGCGCCCCGAGGGCCTGGTCGCCTTCGGCCTGGGCGGGCCCGAGATCGGCGTGCCGCGGCCGCAGTTCAAGCCGTACTTCGACCGGGCGATCGCGCGCCGGGCTGCACAGCGTACCGCACGCCGGGAGACCACCGGCCCGGAGACGGTCTGGGACGCGCTGACCGACCTGCGGGCCGAGCGCATCGGCCACGGCACCAGCGCCGCGCAGGACCCGAAGCTGCTCGCGCACCTCGCCGAGCACCGGATCGCCGCTGGAGGTGTGCCCGACCTCCAACATCGCCACCCGCGCGGTGCGCACCCTCGACGAGCACCCGATCAAGGAGTGGTCGCGGCCGGCGTCCTCGTCACGATCAACAGCGACGACCCGCCGATGTTCGGCACCGACCTCAACAACGAGTACGCGGTGGCCGCCCGGCTGCTGGACCTCGACGAGCGGGGCCTGGCCGAGCTGGCGAAGAACGCCGTCGAGGCGTCCTTCCTGGACGCGGCGGGCAAGGCGCGGACGCGGCGAGATCGACACGTACACCGACTGCGGCGGCGTACAGTGGCGCCGCTCCGATGAATCCGGCCCTGCGCCCCCTCACGCCGTGGCCCACCGCGGCGACCCCTACCGGCGTCCGCGAGAACACCGTGGCCTCGCTGCGTTCCGCCCTGCGACCGGGGGGCGGACGCGGTGGAGATCGACGTGCGAGCTCACCCGGGACGGCGTGCCGGTGCTGCTGCACGACGCGACGCTGAAGCGGCTGTGGGGCACGAACGGCCGGTGCGCGCGCTGACCGCCGCGGAGGTGCGCGGCTGACCGGCGGCGGGGCGCCGGCCCTGGCCGAGGCACTGGCGGCGACCGGCCGGCACCGGGTGATGATCGACCTGCCGGGTGCGCCCGATGTGCGGGCGGTGCGGCCGATCATGGGCGTGGTCCGCGAGTGCGGGGCGCGGGAGCGCGTCTACTACTGCGCGGGCGCCGGACGCCATGCTCGCCGTGCGCGCGGCGGACGCGGGCGCCGAGATCGCCCTGACCTGCACGACACTCGCTCCGCCGCGGCCCGTCGTGCTGGACGCTGGCCCCGCGCTGGCTCAACTTCCGCTTCGGCCTGGTCGACCGCCCCCTTGCCGACCCCGTGCACTCGGGACGGCCTACCTGGTGTCCGCCTGGACCCCCACACCCGCCGCTCCATGCGCGGGCTGCCGGCGGCTGGGCGTCGGACTCGATCACGACGAACCGGGTCGACGTGCTGTGCGCTACACGCGCGAGCGCTGCGGCACCGTCGGCCGGATCGGCAGGGTTCGCACGCGTGACGTACTGCGGCACCGGCGCGCTGTCCGTGCCGGTGTCGCGGACGAGGCCGAGCGCAGGGCGCCCCCCGTCGGTGTCTGTGTCGATCCCCTCGACTGGGTGGAGACGATGTGAGGGGAGGGCCATAGACTCTTTCTGCTTCCCAGGGGCTCGGGTGGCGCGTTTCGGGTTCTGTTCGGGCTGGGGGCGTCAGTCCACTACCTTTCGCCTGCCCCCCGGGGGCCCGCCGCCGGATGCCCAGCTTCTTGTACGTGCTGGTCAGATGGGTCTCCACGGTGCGCCGGGCGAGGTGGAAATAGGCTTCTTATCGATCTCCGCGTTCGTGCGGCCTTGGTCGGCGGCCAGGCGGGCGATGCGCAGCTCGCTTGCGGTGAGGGAACCGGAGCCGGTGCGGGACGGTGGCGGCGCGGGCGGGCCCCGCCTTCGCGCAGGGCCTGCCTCCGCCAGCGTCCGCAGCCGGACCGCGCCCAGGCGTTCGCCGTCAGGGCCGCGCCCTCGCAGGCACTCCCGGGCCCGATAAGCGCGTTCCCCGGCGGCGGTGAGCTGCCTGCCGGCCCTGGGCGAGCAGCGCGGCGGCCATCTGCTCCTTGCCGCCTCGGCGATCGGGGCGTCCGTGAGGAGTCCCACGGCCTCTTCGGCCAGGCGCAGCCCCCGGCGGCCGCCGGTGATGTTCGCGGCCGAGCACCCTGAGAGACCGGCCGACCGTGCGGGGGTGTTCCACACCCGGGCCAGGCGCAGCTCCTCCTCCGCCAGGGCGAGCGCCTCCGGGACGCCTGCAGGGCCAGGCGGCACTCGGCGGCGGCCGCGCCACGGGGTGACGACCGGGCTGACCACGTCGCGGGCCGTCTGCGGCTGCCGCACTCCAGGAAGTCGGGAGCGCCCGCCGGGTCGCCCGCGGCGGCCCGCAGCACGCCCCGCGCGTACAGGAACCGGTTCAGCTCCCAGTTGTCGGGCGCCTCGCGCAGGTCGAAACCGTCCGCGAGGCGCTGGGCCTCGTCGGTACGGCCGGCTCCACGAGGGCGATCAGCACGTGGGCGTGCACGCTGGAGGGCCGGCGGCGCGGGCGGGGTCGGCGGCAAGCAGCGCGGCCTGTCGCCGCGTGCGGCGGCGATGTCGGCCCGGGTGTTGAGCAGGGCCGCGTGCATCGGGTGCAGCAGGTCGGGGCGCTGGCCGGCCAGTCCGCGGTCCACGAGGCGGTCCGCCTCGTCGAGTTCGTCGGCCCACTGGGCGACCGCGGTGGCGGTGCCCAGCAGGAACGGCTCGGCAGCGGGTGGGCCGGTTCGGCGAGCAGGGCCCGCACCTGCCGCATCGCGTCGTCTGCCGAGGTCAGCGCGGCCGTGGCGGCGTACCGCACCAGCAGTGCCCGGGCGGCGGGGCGACGAGTTCCGGGGAGTGCCGGCCGTCTCCGCCAGGCAGCGAACACGTCCTGACGGCCGCCTGGTCCTGGTCGGACAGCAGGGCGGTCGCGGTCTGGAAGGTGGCGGCCAGGTCGGGGTGTCCGAGAACTGGCCCTCGGTCCGGCGCACATCCATCGCCGCCCGGTCTGGCCGCGTCCGGCCAGTGCGGTGCCGAGGGCGACGCGGACGCACCTGGTCCTGCGGCGTCGGCCGGCAGCCGCAGTGCCTCGGCCAGCCGGGTCATCGCGGCGACGCGCCGCCGAGGGGACCCAGGGACCCAGTCGGTCAGAGTCGCTGCCTGTGGCTCGGAGAGCGGCTCGTCAAGGGCCCGGCGCAGAAACACGACGGCCTGGCCGGGCGGCCGTCGCGCAGGGCCACGCAGGCGTCCGCTGGACCCGGAGCCCAGGGCGGCCGACGGCTGGGAGCAGCAGCTGCCGGGCCACCACCCCACCCGGGCGCCCCGGCGCAGCATCGCCTCGGCGGCGGCCCGGTGCACCCCCCCGCCGCGGTCGGGCGCCGGTGAGGACGGCGTCCCGCAGCAGCGGATGGGCGTAGCGGGGGTGCCCGCGGGGCCGGGGCGCAGGACGCCGAGCCGGTCATGGCGGTGAGCCAGCCGGCACCCGGGCCGGATCGGCCCGGCGACCTCGGCCAGCAGCCCGGCGACCGCGGCGCTGCCGGCCGGTTCCTCCGGGGCGTGGCGCCCGCGGCCCGGTTCCTCCGGTACGCCGCCGGGCCTCAGTGGCGCCGCTGCCCCGGACCATCCTCGAGGACGGCGAGGACCGCGGGCCGACCCGGCCGGTCGCGCGCGCCGGCGCCGTCCAGCCACCAGGCGCACGGCGGCGGGGTAGGCAGCCCGGGTAGAGGGCGGCGGAGGTCGCGGAGGGCGGGAGGGGGTGAGGGGTGCTCGCCTCGCCGGGAGGGACGGTGCCGGCCGACGGCGGAAAACATGGCCCGAGGTCGTCCAGGAGGCCATCAGCAGCAGGGGACGGCCGGCGCCGGCCCGGCGCAGGCGGCGCGATCGACTCGGGGCGGCCGTCCGGGGGGCCGCGCGCGCACCAGCCGCGCCGCCGAGTCGCGGTCAGCGGGGCCAGCGTGTGGTGCGACGAGGGCGGGCGAGAGGGCGTGCGTGAGCGGCGGCTTGCGGGTCGATGTCGTACTGGCTGCGTTCGGTGACCGCCAGAAGGACCGGCAGTCCGCTCCACGCGGCGGGCCGCTTCGACGAGCCAGCGGGGAGAGGCCCGTCGGCCAGGTGGACGTCGTCCACGGCGAGCAGCAGCGGGCGATCGTTGGCGCGCGTACAGGATCCGCCGGAGCAGGGCGGCCTGCTCGCTTCGACGCCGGCTCGGGCCCGGCTTGACTTGACACCGGATTCAGAAGTTGGTGGACGGGCGGGGGGAGCCCGGCCGCGCTAGCCCGGTGCAGCAGCGTGCGCGCAGCACCCGCACGCCTGCGCGGTGGCGTCCTCGGCGGCGGCCTCCAGGCACGCTGGTACCGGTCCGGTGCCGGTCGCGCCGCGCAGCAGGACGAGGCCGCCCGTTCCGGACCGTGGGCGTGCGCGACGCCGGCGGCCAGCAGGTCGGCGGCTCCCGGCGTTCGCCGGGCCGGTCGGGACGCGGCGCACGGGCCCGGGCCGCTCCGCGCTGCGGACGGGCATTCATGCCTCGGCCGGACGTGGCGTCTCGTCGAGGATGGCCTGGGCGCGGGGCCGGTGCCGTGGCGAGGACCACGGGGCGGATTCCGCCCCCTACGCTAACCGAACGGGTGGTCGTACCCGGCCCTGCTCGACCGCAGCGGTAGGTCATGTCGCCGCCCCCTGACTGCGGTTCGTGGTCATGGGCAACGGTGTCTTGTGGTCATGGGCAACGGCGTCTGTGGTCATGGCACGGGTGTGTCGACGGTCACGGCACGCGTGGTCATCGTCATGCCACGCGCGCGCCGTCCGTCACGGCACGGTGGTGTTGGCGCTCAACCGTGTCAGGGACGATCTGCGTGCTCATGGGCACGGCAATTCGTGCCTTCGGGTACGGCAAAATCCGTGGTCATGGGCACAACAATTCGCTGGTCACAGCCAGGGCTGTTCGGGGTCATCGCTACGGCCTGGAGTCGTGGTACACCTGCGTCCGCCATCTCGTGGGCCGCCCCGTGGTGCCTCGACGATTGCGCTCGTCCCACTCATCCCAGAAGGTGGATGAAGGCACATGTGCTCACCGTCCCGACGCAGGCGTGGCGCGCAGGCGGACATAGGGGAAAACGGTTGCTCAGCTCATCGCGGACCACACGCCCGGTACGCCTCGACTCGGCGACCCCGGATGACCGTGGCGGTGCACGCCGCGGACCCGATCACCGCGAGGGGGCGGTCAGCCAGCTGCGCCGGTTCCCGGAGATCGAACTGCGGGAGGAGTCCGGTCCCGGCACGGTGGCCCTGCTCGATCGACGACGTGCTCGACGAGCCGGCGCTGACCCGGCTGCGCCGGCTCGTGCGCAGCGAGGGTGCGCGGCGGTGCTCGTGGTGGAGACGTGCGGGAGAACGAACTGCTCGACGTGATCGAGTGCGGCGTCGGGCCATCGTGTGGCGGCGTGAGGCCACCGCCCAGCGGCTGGTGCAGGCGGTGCGGCCGCAGCGCGCGGCGAGGGCGACCTGCCCGCGGACCTGCTCGGCCGGCTCATCAACCAGGTGGGCACCCTGCGGCGGTGGGTCCGCCGCCCCGGCGCCCCGTACCGCTCGGTATGGCGCCGCGCGAGGTCGACGTGCTGCGGCTGGTCGCCGAGGGGCTCGACACCCGGCAGATCTCGGGGAAGCTGGCCTATTCCGAACGCACCGTCAAGAACGTCCTGCACGCGCTGACGACGCGGCTGCAACTGCACAACCGCGCGCACGCCGTCGCGTACGCGCTGCGGGAGGGCTACATCTGATGGGGGCCGAAGCGGCCACGGGCCGCCGGGGCAGGACCGGTGCCGGCAGTGGTCCCCGGCGTGCTGCGGGCCCGGGCGACGGCAGGGCTGGAGCGGTGAGCGGACGGGGAGCAGGCGCCGGACGGACGGCAGGCACCGGCAGGCGGAGGAGCGAGGCATGATCCACGAGGTCGATGAGGCGGTGCGGCGCGTGCTGCGCGGCGGGGCGCTGGCCGGCGCCGGCACGAGTGTCCTTCGAGGCGCCGACCCGCGACTGGGCGGCGCGGCGCAACGCCCCCACGCTCAACGCCTATCTCTACGACATACGCGAGAACGTGGCCCGCCGCGAGCGCGGGGCGATCGCGGAGCGGGACGAGCGGCAAGTGGTCGTGCGCAGTCAGCCGCCGCGCTGGTTCCGGCTGTCCTACCTGGTCACGGCGTGGACCAGCCGCCCGGAGGACGAGCACCGGCTGCTGTCGGCCGCGCTGGGGCTGCTCTCGCGCGAGATCCTGCCGCCGGCCGCGCTGACCGGCGCGCTCGGGCGCTGGAGGTGACCATCCCGCTCACGGTCGCGGTGCCGCCGCCCGAGTCCCGCTCGATCGCCGACATCTGGTCCGCGCTCGGCGGCGAACTCAAGCCGTCCCTGGACGTGGTGATCACCGTGCCCTTCCCGGTCTCGCCTCGTACGAGGTGGCGCCCCCGGTCACGGAGGGCGCGGCGGTGGTCGTCCGCGGCCTGGACGGCGTCGCCGGCGACTCCCGGTGCGCTCCCGGTCGGCTCCGGATGCCGCGCCGCCCGGGCGGACCCCCGTGAGGGGGCGGTGAGCGGCACGACGCGTGCGGACGGCGGCGGTGGATGACGGTGCGGTGGTGAGGGGTGGTGCCGTGGTGAGTCGCGGAGGACTGCCGGTGCGCGGTGCCCGGGTCGCGATTGCGCTGCCGGGCGGCTGGCGGCGCTGCGGGAGCGGGTGGCCGGGCTGGTCGAGCGGCGCAGCGCCGACGATCCGACGGCCGCGGACCCGCTGCGCGGGCTGTATGTGACCCCGGAGACGGCCCGACGGCTGGCCGCGCACCTGCCCGCGGTCCGGACGGGTGCGGCGCCGGCGGACGAGGCGGGTGCGGGCGGAGGCGGAGCGCGGGGCGACCGGCTGGCCGGGGCGCTCGCCGCGGCGGTTCGGGCTGTCCGCCTTGGACGCGGCGATCCTCCTGGCCGCCCTCGCGCCCGATGTGGACCGGGGCTTCGAGCCGCTGTACGGCTACCTCAACGACGATGTGGGGCGCCGCCGCGCCACGGTCGCCCTGGCGCTGGAGCTCGCGGGCACCGGCCCGTACGAGCCCGCGGCCCGCGCCCGTTTCCATCCCGCCGCGCCGCTGCTGTCCGGTGGGCTGCTCGTCGTCGAGGACCGGGACCGGCCGCTGCCGGGCGGCCGCTGCGGGTACCGGAGCGGGTGGTGGCCCATCTGCTGGGGGACGACGGCCTGGATCCCGAACTTGGCGGTGCAGCATGTGGAGTTGCTGCCGCCGGGGAGCGGGACGGGGGGCTCGGGAGGCGGTGCCGGCGCGCGCGGGCGTTCGTCGGGCGGCTGCCGTGCTCGCGGGTGAGCGGCCCCTCGCCGTACATCTGCGGGAGCGCCGGCCCGGTACGCCGCCGGGCCGGTGACCGACGTGCTGCGGGGCGCCGGCCTGCCCGTGCTGCGGTACCGGCCGGACGGACCGGGCGATGGTGCGGGCCGCGGCCGCGCTGGTGCGGGAGGCGCGGCTGCGGCGGGCGGCGATCGTGTGGCCGCTGCCGGAGCGGCCCGGAGGGCTCGTACGGGCGCTGGCGGGCGGGGGGGTGCCGGTGGTGTTCTTCGGGGGCGAGCCGTACGACCCGGAGTGGGCCCCCGACCGGGGCTGCTCGCGCTGGACGCGCCGGACGGCGGCGGGGCGGCGGCCGAGGTATGGCGCGCTGAACTCGGTGCCGTGGACGATGACGTCGATCTCGGCGCGGCCGTGGCGCCGTACCGGCTGGGCGCCGGGCAGATCCGGCGGGCGGCCCGTGCGGCCACCGCCCTCGCCGCGTTCGACGGGACGCCGCTGACCGCGGCCCATGTCCAGCGCAGCGCGCGCCAGCAGTCCGCCCCGCTGCTGGACCGGCACGCCCGGCGCGTCCGGCCCGCCGTCGGCTTCGACGGGCTGGTCCTGCCGCCCGAACCGCTGGCTCTGCTGCACGAATTGGTGCAGCGTGCGCGGCACCGGGAGAAGGTGCTGGGCGAATGGCGGCTGCGCACCGGCGGCGGGCGCGGCAGGGGCGTGGTGGCGCTGTTCGCCGGGGAGTCCGGCACCGGAAAGACGCTCTCCGCCGAGGTCGTGGCCGGTGAACTGGGCCTGGATCTCTATGTGGTGGAGCTGTCCGCGGTGGTGGACAAGTACATCGGGGAGACGGAGAAGAACCTGGAGCGGATCTTCTCCGAGGCCGACCGCACGGACGCCTTGCTGCTCTTCGACGAGGCCGACGCCGTCTTCGGCAAACGCTCGGAGGTCAAGAGCTCGCACGACCGGTACGCGAATCTGGAGAGCGCGTATCTGCTCCAGCGGCTGGAGGCGTTCAACGGGATCGCCGTTCTGACCACCAACCTGCGGGCCAATATCGACGATGCGTTCACCCGGCGGCTGGACCTGGTGGTCGACTTCCCGTTCCCGGACGCCGGGCAGCGGATCGCCCTGTGGCGTTCCTGCCTGGCGGCCACCCTGTGCGGCGGACAACCTCGGACTGGCGGTCTGCGCGAAGGAGTTCGAGCTGTCCGGCGGGGCGATCCGGTCGGCCGCGGTGACCGCGGGATATCTCGCCGCGGGCCGTGGCGAGCCGGTGTCGGCGGAGGACGTACGGGCCGGGGCGCGGCGCGAGTACCGCAAGATGGGGCGGCTGGTGCCGGGCGAAGGCGAACTGGTGAGTCCGCGCCTCGGCTCGGCCGGGCGTCCGTCACGGCGTCGACGATCGTCGCAATCCTGGTCGTCGCTGTTGGAGCAGTGGTAGAGTGTCAGCTTGGCATGTCGCCTCCCGGTGCTGTAGCCGTCACGTCCAGGCACTTGTTGTTGCTGGCGAAGTTGCGGATCCAGTAGCCGCCGCTCGCCTGCTTGTCGAGCCACCACAGCTGGTTGTCGGCGGTCGTGCCGTCGCAGGTGAACTCGGTGATGAGCCCCTGCACAGGCGGGTACGGCTCCGTGGTGCTACGCGCAGGTCCATGCAGAGCCGGTCCTTGACGTGCTGCCACGGATCGCGCGTCAGCCAGCCCGCGACCCCGTAGGCGGCCGCGCTTCGGATCACCTCCAGGTCTCGGACACCGCGTTGTTGCCGGCCTTGCTGGGCAGCCCGTTGCCGACCTGCTGGACGTCCGGCCGTCGATACTCGCCCTTGTCGCGTGCCCGGCAGACGTCGGCGCACTTGCTGATGGTGGCGGCGTTGCGCAGCATGGACGTTCTCGGCGCGGCACCACGCGGCTGTCCGCTCCGGCGGCTTCTCGGTCTCCTTGGACGCGCCGCCGCCCCCGTCGCCGCCCTCCGCCGTCGCCTTCGGGGCTCCGGTCGACGGTCTCGGTCTCGGCGGGTCTGCGGTCGCGGGCGTCCGGGGTGGGCGGCGCGGACGTGACGGCGCGGCGTGCTACCTGGCTCGACGGGCGGCGCTCCGGTCTGGCTCTCGCCGCGCCAGTACGGACCTGCGGCTTGTAGGCGATCCAGATCATCACGAACGCGACGCGTCAGGGCCAGGACAGATCCCGAAGCACGGTGGCCAGCCAGCGCGGCAGGAACCCCCGCTGGACGTACGTGCCCTCCACGTCCAGCGGCTCTGGCACCGGAGCGCTGCACCGCCAGCGTGTAGGGCCGCTCCTCCTTCGAACCGAACCAGATGATCTGCCGCGGCTTCAGCGTCGTCTTGACGAACGCGGCCCGGCCCGGCTCGATCTGGACGTTGCCCGGCTGGATGTCGTACGACAGCTGGTCGCCGGTGTCGCTGCCGCTGAGCGGACGCGGTGACCTTGGTGTTGCCGAGGTTGTCGACCGCGAGCCGGGGCCGGCCGCGGAAGCGGCCCTTGACGATCGGCGGCACCAGCTCCGCCCGCACCTCCGTGAACGGGGTGATGGTCAGGTTCCCCTCCGGGACGGTCACCGCCTCGGGATGCTCGGTCGGCGTGATCCGCACCGCGTACGGGTTGGGTCCGGCGGTGGCGTCGGGGGTGCGCGGCGGGGCGAACGTCAACTCCACCGTGCCGGTGGTGCCGGGGTACAGGCGCAAGGTCGCCGGCTCCGACCGTCGTCCAGGGGGCGACGGTCGCCGACCGGTTCGAAGCGATATTCGTCGACCACGTCGCCGGTGTTGCGCAGCGCGTAGCCGCACGCGCGTGCTGCTGCCGGGGTCGACGGTGGCGGAGGCGGGTTCCAGAGAAGTCCACAGGCTCACTGTCGCGCACGCTAGCCGGGGGCCCGACGGCGACGTCAGGAGCCGTCAGGGGCAGACCTGGCGTGCCCGAACGGGCCACCCGCGTGCGCCCGTCAGGTCCGTGGCGCCCGCTCCCCGGTCGTCCGATCAGGATGAACTGGGCGTAGGAGTCGGCGTTCATCAGGGCGCGCCGGCCCAGGGCGTACCAGTTGGCCTGCTTGGGCCGGACGTCTGCTCGTCCTCTGCCGGTGAACTCCCTGGGGTCGCGCAGCTTCGCGCCGGTCCAGCGGCCGTGGCGTCTCCATCGCCGCCGACAACCTCCGGGATCACGCCGTCGGCCAGGCGTCCGTGCCTCCACCTCCGCGAAGAACGGGCTGTACTGGAAGTCCAGGGTGCCGGCGAACCTGGTGGGTGGCCTCGTGGACGATGTACCAGGCGTTCTGGCCGCGCTCGAGCAGGTGGATGGGGCCGCGAGCGACGCCTGTCATTGGCGGCAGTTCCTCGCTGGTCTTCCGGTCCGGGTTGAACGCGCGCGAGGTCCTTCGGACAGGTTCGCGTCGACCCAGTGCGGTGACGTCTGCCCGGGACGCCGGTCATCTCCGCGTGCCGACCAGGGCGATCTTGCGCGCCCTGGGCGTCGAGCCCGGCACTGGATGCGCCAGGACGACCTCGACGACGTGCGGCAGGAAGCGCCGCCGAGCTGCTGGGCCGTCATCGCCCGGAACGTCGGGAAGCCTCGAGCTGCAGTCCGGTCAGCAGCGCGCCGGCGGGCTGCATCTCCGGCCGCCGTTCAGTACTGCTGGAGCGCCGTGGCGATGACGTGCTTGGCCGTCGGCGACCCGCTTGCGGCCGGTGTTCCCCGCGATGCGCCGGGCGCGGTCGCGTTCCGGGAGTGACCGCCCTTGGTGGAGAACGTGATCGTTCCCACTGCTGCGTCGGAGCTGCTCGGTCTTGGTCGTCGTAGCCGCGTCGTGCCGGCGGCGGGGCTTCGCGCCGGGGGTCCGGCCCAGGTCGCACGGAGGTCACGTCGAGGTCCTCGGCGGTCGTCATCGCTGCGCCAGCTGGTATTTGGCGGCGGTGTCGCGTCTCCGTGGACGGTGGCGCCCGGCTCGAACGTCCACACCGTGCGCTGTACCGTCCCCGCCGACGGCACACCGCGCGGCCTGTACCGCCGCGTGCCCTCGTCCGGTGCACCGCTGCGACGGCCGGGACCGGCCCGTGTCATACCCGCCGGCGCGTTGTCGACCGCGGCCTGTTCGCGCCGGAGTCGTCCTGGTGTCGAGACCTCGGCCACTCCGGCGCCGTTGTCCGTGCCCGCGCGGACGCGGCCCGGATCGTCTGGTGACTGGTACGTGGGCGAGTCTCGTGCGCCCAGATCGTCCTTGCGTCCAGCGATGCGGCTCCTGGCTGACGATGTGGGCGCCCGGAGGTGTAGCGCCTTGGCGCTCAGCTCCGTCGCCGACTGCCCGGCGCGAGCGGGCCGTTGTGTGCACGCCGTACGCCGCTCGAAGTCGGCGTCCGCCGAGCCGGGCCTCGCATGTGCGGGCTCCGGCGAGCCCGGCGTGCCGATCGCCTCGTGCCCCGGCGCTGCTTCGTGGCACGGTCGTGCACCCGGGCGCGGCGCTGCACGGACGGCGTGTGCCCGCAGCCCGGGCCGTGCTCGGTGCCGCTCCTGCTCGACGGCGCGGGTCACGGCCGCGTTCCCCGCCATGCGCTGGAGGGCCAGCATCCGGCCGGCCTGCGCGCTCGGCGTACCGGCGCCGCGAGGTCTGCTCCGGTCCCCGGGCTGCGGGGCCGGTGTTTCGTGTGCGCGCACGACGCTCCCTTCGGAACCGGAAAGCTGACCCCCCAGCTCTACCCGCCCGCCCCGGCCCCGGACAGGTCCGCGAGGGCAGCCTTGCGGGCAACGTGGTCACCCACAGGGGGGCGCATCGCACAGAAGTGCCCTTGTGGGCAACGAGGGGTGCCCCCGATCGGGCCCCGCAGGACGTTTCGGCGAGACGCGCTTCGCGCGTGAAGGTGAAAGCCGTCCTGTCTCGTACCCCGAGGAGAACAGAACATGCCCACCTACCTGTCCCCCGGCGTCTACGTCGAGGAAGTCGCCAGCGGATCGCGGCCCATCGAAGGCGTCGGGACGTCGGTGGCGGCCTTCGTCGGCCTTGCGCCCACCGGCCCGCTCAATGAGCCCGACACTGGTGACGAACTGGTCCCAGTACGTGGCCGCCTTCGGTGAGTTCACGGACGGGTACTACCTCGCGCACTCCGTGTACGGGTTCTTCAACAACGGCGGAACGGCCGCCTATGTCGTACGGGTCGGCGGATCCGGTGAGGCCGCGAGCCGCAGAGCGCGGTGGCCGCCGAGGCGCCCAGGGCACTGACGGCCGGGGCGCCGCCGCGCTCGGGACCTTCAAGGTCTCGGCGATCGCCGCTGGTTCCGCCGGCGGGGCGCTCACCGTCGAGGTGCAGGACGTCGAGGGCGAGGGCAGCGCCGACCGGTTCAAGCTCGTCGTCAGGGACGGCGACAAGGTCGTCGAGAGTTTCGACGTCAGCGCGAAGAAGAGCGCGCGGAACTATGTCGTCGCGCAGGTGAAGCAGCGGTCCAAGGTGATCGTCGTCGAAGAGGCGGTACCGGCCGCGCAGTTGGCGAAGCCGGACGCGCAGAGCGTCACGCTCCCCCGCCCGCCCCGGCACCCGCCGTCCCCGCCGCGGACGGTCGGCGGAGCGGCTCGCCTCCGGCCAGTTCATCGGCGACTCCGCCGACCGCACCGGCTTCGGCGGCCTGGAGGCGCTCGACGAGATCAACATGGTGGCCGTGCCCGACCTGATGGCCGCCTACCAGCAGGGCCTGATCGACCTCGAACAGGTCAAGGCCGTCCAGCTGGGCCTGGTCGCGCACTGCGAGCTGATGGGTGACCGGATGGCGGTCCTGGACCCGCCGCCGGGGCTCAACGCACGCGACATCCGCAAGTGGCGCCAGGAGGTCGCCGGCTACGACTCCCGCTACGCCGCGCTCTACTACCCGTGGATCAAGGCCTTCGACCCGGCCACCGGCCAGACCCGCACCGTTCCGCCGTCCGGCCACATGGCCGGCATGTGGGCCCGTAACGACTCCGAGCGTGGTGTCCACAAGGCCCCGGCCAATGAAATCGTCCGTGGCGCGGTCGACTTGGAGCTGCAGATCACCCGCGGCGAGCAGGACCTGCTCAACCCGGTCGGCGTGAACTGCATCCGGGCCTTCCCCGGACGCGGAATCCGGGTGTGGGGCGCGCGGACCATGGCCTCCGACCCGGCCTGGCGCTACCTGAACGTGCGGCGCTACTTCAACTACCTGGAGGAGTCGATCCTCATCGGCACCCAGTGGGTGGTGTTCGAGCCGAACGACGAGGCGCTGTGGGCCCGTATCCGGCGCAACATCTCGGCGTTCCTGGTGAACGAGTGGCGCTCGGGCGCATTGTTCGGTCAGCGGCCCGAGGACGCGTTCTACGTGAAGTGTGACGCGGAGACCAACCCCGTCGAGTCCGTCGACCTGGGGCGGGTCGTGTGCGAGATCGGCATCGCGCCCGTCAAGCCCGCCGAATTCGTGGTCTTCCGGCTGGCCCAGTTCTCCGGCGGCGGCGGCGAGTTGGAGGAGTAGGAGCCGCGGCACTCCGCCTCCCGCCCTCCCCCATTCCGCCATCCGGCAATTTTCTTCCCCACAGGAGTGAACCACCTTGTCCCTTCAGCCCGGTGATGCCCTCACCTCACACAATTTCGGCCTGCAGATCGACGGCGTGATGGTCGAATATCTGCAGGAGGTCAGCGGTCTGACCATGGAGCAGGACGTCATCGAATACCAGCAGGTCTCGGCGGACGGAAAGCCCGTCGTGAAGAAGATGCCCGGCACGAAGAAGGCCGGCGAATGCACGGTGACCCGCGGAATGACGCAGAGCGGCGCGTTCAGCGAGTGGATCAACAAGTCCATCGCGGGCGATATGGGTTCGGCCCGTAAGAACGCCACGATCATGATGATGGACTACCAGAACAACCCCGTGAAGCGCTACAACATGCGCAATGCCTGGTGCAGCAAGGTGGAGACCAGCGGGGTCAAGGCGGGCGACGCGGCCGCGCTGACCGAGCAGGTCACCATCGTCTTCGAAGAGCTGGTCATCGAGTAATGCGGCGCGAAGGCGGGCGGCGGGGGCACCACGGCAACGCGAGATCGGCGGGTGCGGGGAGCATGTCCCGGATACGGCGGCGCCCAGCCCCGTCTCGCGCCGCACGGACATTGCGACGGAGTTCGAGTTCGAGTTGCCGCGCGGATTCGTGGACGAGTCCGGACCGTCCACCGCAACGGCGCGATGCGTCTCGCGACGGCACGGGACGAGTTGATCCCGCTGCGGGATGTGCGCGTGCGCGAGAACCCGGCATATCTGTCGGTCGTGCTGCTGGGCCGGGTCATCACCCGGCTCGGACGCTCGCGTCCGTGCACGACGGGACGGTGGAGAACATGTTCGCCTCCGACCTGGCCTTTCTGCAGGACTTCTACCGGCAGATCAACGCGGAGGGACACACGCGCGCCGCCGTGTCGCTGCCCGCACTGCGAGGAGTCCTTCGAGGTGGAGCTGGCCGGGAGCCGCCTGGGGGAATCGTGACGTACGCGACCGACGGCGCATCGAGGAGGAAGTCGCCTATCTCGCCTACCACTTCCACTGGGGCATGGACGACATCCTCGACCTCGAACACGCCGACCGGCGCGCGTACGCCAACGAGATCGCGTCCTTGGTGACGCGTGCCGGGTCGGAGGGCTGAGGGATGGGGTTCCTGGGGCGGTTGCGGGGGCGCGGGAACGGACGGAGGCCTCCGGCTCGGTGGCGGCGAGGTGGTGTCGTCCGGGGGTGAGGTGGTCGCTGGGGCTGGGGCTGGGGCTGGGGAGCGGTCAGATGCCGGTACGGGTGTATGGGCCGTGGGGGCGGATGTCGGCACGGGTGTATCGGCCGTGGGGGCGGATGTCGGTACGGGTGTATCGGCCGTGGGGGCGGATGCCGGTCCTGTGGTGAGGGCCTCCTGGTCAGGGCTGCCGCCGATCCGGCGTGCGCTGGCCTCGGGGCGGCAGTCCGGGGTCGCGGACGCGGGCTTCGGCGGGCGGTTGCCGACGTGGCAGAACCCGTCGTTCATGGTCATGGCGTCCCACGCGGTCCTGGACGGGCAGTCCAGTGCCCTACTGGGCGACGCACCGCACCCGACCTCGGGCCGCCCGGTGTCGGGCCTCAAACGCCGCGGGGGCGCGCTGCCGTTGGTGCCCTTGGCGGCGTCGGTGCCGTAGGTGCCGTCGGCGGGTTCGGAGCCGGTACGGCGGCGGCCACCGGCGGTGCCGTTGCGTGCGCTTGCACCTCGGGAGCCTGGGGTTGTTGCCGGGGGACGTGGGGTTGCCGGAGCCGTGGCGGACGCTGCGCGGGGTGGTCTCGGGGGCGCCGGGAACGGGCCCGTGGTGCAGGGGGCGGCCAGTGGCGCGCGCGGTGGTGGCCGGGGTGTAGAGAACACTGCCGGGCGGCGGGCGGCCGTGGTACGCCGGGTGGTGGCCGGGGCGTCGGGACCGGCCCTGTCGGGCAGCGAACGCGTGGTGGCACGCCGGGCGGCCCTCCGAGCGCCGGGAACGGGCCGGTCGTGCAGCGGGTGGGCAGTGGCGCACGGAGTGGTCGCCGGGGTGCCCAGAACGGACCGGTTGTGCAGCGGACGCCTGGCGGCACGCCGGGCGGTCCTCCGGGCACCGGGAACGGACCGGTCGTGCAGCGGGCGGCCAGTGGTACACAGGGTGGTCGCCGAGGCGCCGAGAACGGACCGGTTGTGCAGCGGACGCCTGGCGGCACGCCGGGCGGTCCTCCGGGCACCGGGAACGGACCGGTCGTGCAGCGGGCGGCCGGTGGTACGCCGGCTGCGTCCGTTGCCTCGTCGCCGGGCGCGTAGTGGGGTGAGGCCATCGCCCCTGGCCGCTCCACCGGCGGTGGCCCGGCCGCGGCCCCCAGCAGCGGCGTGCCCGCTGACACCGGCCGTGGCGCGGCGCCTTCCACCGACGGTAGCGTTGCGCCTCACCCGGCCGTGGCGTCGCGCCTTCCCCCGGCCGTGGCGCGGCGCCTTCCACCGACCATGGCACTGTCCCGGTGACCCGGCCGGGCCCCTCGCCCGCCCCGACCGGCACGCCGTCGCCCGCCCCGACCGGCACGCCGTCGGCCGCGTCGCCCACCTCTGCTGCTGCCGGCGCCGCGCGCCCGGGCCGGGCCCTGACCGCTTCGACGCCCGCGGTCAGGCCCATTCCCGCCGCTGAGCCGAGCCCCCCGGCCGCCGATCCCGCACGCCCCGGGCGTGGGACGAGTGGGAGCGCCACACGGCCCACAGTCACGCCCTCCCCCTCGACTGCGCCGCGATCCCCCGCCGCCACGCCCGAGCCCCCGGGCCGGCGGACGGGTGGCTCGACATCTCCTGCTCCCGACTCAGCGCTGGGAACCCACTCGGCGTCGCCGCGCGCCGCGTCCAACGGCACTGCTGCCGCGCCGTCCGCATCCGGACGTCGAATCACCCCGGTGCCGACGAACCAGCCGCCCCGGTCGGGGTCGTTGACGAGGACCTCGGCGGCTGCGACTCCGGTACAACGACGGACGCTGCCGACGGCGCGTGGAGCGGCCAGGCCCTCCGAGGACGGGAAGGGGGTCGGGCTCCGGCGGCAACCGACGGCAGGCAAGCGCGAGTTCCCAGCACGCCGAAGGCCGCATCGCCCGGTCCACACCAACGCCCAGCTCCGGCAGCCGACCCGCCGACCCCGCCCCCGAGCTAGCGCCCGCCGGATGACCCAGGGCATGCCGGCCCGTGCGACGGCCCCGGCCCGCACAGCGCTCGGCAGCACAGCCCCGCGTCGCGGCGAGGCCCCAGAGCGCGCGACCCGACTCCCGGTGTCTGTGCAGCGCACACCCTCCCGACCCGACGGCAAACCGGCACCACGGCCCGGCACCCGCCCGGCCGACCCCGGCGGGAGCCCCCGAACGACGCCGCCCGGATCCCCTCAAACTTCGGTACGGCACACACCCCGCCCGGCAACACCGCCCAGCACCCCCGCACCCGAGCCCGAGCCCGAGCCCGACCGGAACCTCCCCATCACGGCACCCGTCTCCCCTGACGTCTCGGTGCAGCGGTCGCCCCTCCCACCCACCGGCAGCAACTCCGCAGCGCAGCCCGACACCCAGGAGCCCCGATCCGGTGGCGTCCCGGCACAGCGCGCGACCGCGGTCCGGCGCGACGCGGTGCGCGACCACGGCCGAAGCGCACGGGAAGGGGGAGCACCCGGGAACGGCCACGTGCCGTCGACTCCGGCCCCCTCCGGCCCGACGGCCGCGACCCCGCCGTTCAACACGCACGCCGACAACCACCCGCCCGCTGCGGAAGCCCCCGCACAGCCACTCACCGGCCCGGCCAAGCCCACAGACCCGGCCGGACCGCAACACCCCACGGCAGGACCCACCAGCAACCCCCCGGCGGGCCCACGCCTCCAACCCCGACCGAAATGCGACGCCCCGCCCCCGGCAACCCCGCGCACGCGAACGCCCTCACCCTCCGCCAGGGCAGCGCGCGCAACCCCCGACGTCCCCAGTGGACTCCCCGCCGTCCAGCGCCGCCCGGCCGCCTCCGGCCCGTCGCCCCACCCCCCGGCCATCACCGGCCGTACGACGCCCGACAGCCCCAGCTCCGCACCCACCCGCAGCACCGGCAGCAGTACGGCGCCCAGCCCTGCGCCGCAGCCCGGCGAGCAACCCCACACCACCGCGCCCCGAGCCGTCAGAGCACCTCACACCCAGAGCACCCCCTCCACTCCCCACCGGGTGACGGTCAGGCCCGCCCAAGCCGGCGCCCCCCGTCTCGGTCACGCCACCCAAGCCCGCACCCCCGGCCGCCACACCCCCCGTCCAGCGCAGCACCACCCCCCACCCCCCTCGCCTCGGCCTCGGCGCCCCTCTCACCGCACGGCCCGCCCCCACCACGCCCCCTCCCCCTCACGCAGCCTCGACGCCAACTCGACCACCCCCCGCCGCCTCCCCCTCGGCGCCCCCGTACCGACCACCCCCACCCACACGCCCCCGCTGCCCGCAGACGCCCCACCCCACCCGGCACCCCAACCCTCCGTACAACGCGCCCCGGCCCCGCAACCCCCCTCCACGCCCCTCCCCGTCGTCCAGACCCTCTTCCGCAAGAAGCCGAAACCCGCACCCGAAGCCGCGCCCCCATCAGCCACGGGCGCCCTCGCCGCCGCCGCCGCAGCCACCGTCGCCAACACCCTCACCACGACCGCCGACCGCACCACAGCCCTCCGACCGCCCTCCGACCCCCCACCCCCCTACACACCCCCCGGCAACCCAAGGCGGCCCACCCCCGTACGCGAGGCCGGAACCAACCGCCCCCGCCCGCCTACACCGCGGTCCCCGCCCGGCGGGTTCGACCCCCGTGAGCTCACCGACTTCCAGCTCGACGAACTCGTGCACCGGATCATCGGCCGCATCACCCGCCTCGATCCGTACGGAATGCGGATGGACCGCGAACGGATCGGCAGACTCCGCGACCCCCGCACTGACCGGCGCCACTCCGCCCGACGCACTGACTACGACAGAAAGGCCCACCCGCGATGCCCCGCCAGGACCCGGGCTCCACCATCTGGTTCACCCTCACCATCGACGGCGAGAGCCTCGGCTACTTCAACGGGTGCGAAGGGCTGTCGTCCCAGGTGGAGATCGAGCAGCGCCAGGAGGGCGGCAACAACGGGTTCGTCTGGCAGCTGCCCACCCGCGTGACGTTCTCCACCATCCGGCTGACCCGGCCCCTCACCCCGGACACCGCCAAGGTCGCCAAGTGGATCTCCTCCGTGCAGACCGGGATCAAGCGGCCCACCGCCCAGATCTCCGCCCTGCGCGCGGACGGGTCGCTGGTCGCCCGCTGGGGGCTGATCGACGTACTGCCCGTGAGCTGGCAGGGCCCCAGCCTCGACCCCGCCAACCCGGCCGTGGCGACCGAGGTCCTGGAGATCGCCCACCACGGCTTCACGGACTGACGGCGCCGAGAGCGAGAGGAAGACCATGGCCACAGGCAGCAAGGGCGCCGGCAAGAGCCTCGTACGGGCCGACGCTCGCCATCCACGAGCCCCCGGTCGGCACGAGCACCACGCCCGGCGCGCTCATGCGGACGTTCGGCTTCGAGTTCAACCCGGCGCAGCTGTCCCTCAGCCAGCGCGCCCAGTGGAAGGCGACCCCGACGCCGGCCGTACGGGACGGCGCCGAAGCCGGAGTTCATGGGCGCCGAGCCGCGGGAGATGACGCTGGAGATCTTCCTGGACTCCTCCACCAAGCCGACCGGCAACACCGTGCTGAAGAAGGTCGAGTCGCTGCTGGGCTGCTGCGAGGTGACCGCGCAAGAGCATCGCCGCCAACCAGCCGTCGCCGCCCTGGGTGGTCTTCCAGTGGGGGTCGTTCTCCACGGCCCGGTTCACGGCGTACGTCAGCTCCGTCGAGGCGACGTACACCCTCTTCGGCACGACCGGCGTGCCCATCCGCGCCACCTGCCAGGTGCAGCTGCACGAGATCCCCGGCAAGACCAAGGGGCAGAACCCGACCTCCGGGCGCGCTCACCGCGCAGCGCGTGCACCGGGTCGTCGCGGGCGACTCGCTGCAGTCGCTGGCCTGGCGGGAGTACGGCAACGCCACCGCGTGGCGCGCGATCGCCGAGGCCAACGGCATCGACGACCCGTCGCGGCTGCCGGCCGGCACCGAACTCGTGCTGCCCGCCGCCGAGGAGGTGCGTCACTGATGGTGCAGTCCGCGTTCTCCAGCATCGTCGCAGGTGCAGCATCGGCGGCGCGAAGCTGCCCGCCGACATCGCCCCGATGCTCGTCGAGGGCTGGGTCGACCAGGGCGTCGGCGTCCCCGCCGCGTTCCGGCTCACCTTCCGCGACCCGTACCACCTGGTCCTCGGCAAGCTGAGCGTGAAGTTCGGCACCCGGGTGGTCCTCACGCCGGTGGCCGACGGCCAGGGCGTCGGCAAGCCCGCTGCTGACCGGCGAGGTCACCGGCATGGAGGCCGACTACGACGGCACCGGCAGCTTCACCGTCGATCCGCGGCTACGACTTCGGGCACCGCCTGATGCGCCAGCGCCGGGTGGCCGCGTACCGCAACCAGAGGGCCTCCGACATCGCCCGCAAACTCGCCGCGCATGGACGGCGTGCCCATCGGCCGGATCCAGTCGACGAAGGGCGGTGTACGGGTTCATCAGCCAGTCCAACGTCACCGACTGGGACTTCCTCGCCCGGCTCGCCGACGAGAACGAGCATGGTGATGTCCGTGGACGCCAAGGGGAAGTTCCGGTTCGTCAAGCCGAACCCGTCGTCCGGGGCGCCCTCGCCGCAGACCGACGGCGACAAGAGCCCCTTCGTGCTCCAGGCCGGTCACGACATCCTGCGGCTGCGGGCCGCCGTCACCGCCGCCGACCAGGTCGGCAAGGTCGAGTCGCGCGGGCTGGAACGTCACCACCAAGAAGAAGATCACCGAGATCGCGCCCGCCACGACCAACCCGGGCATCACCATCGGCCCCACCCCGGGCGAGGCGGCCGGCAAGTTCAAGGCCGGCCAAGCTCGTCGAGACGAGCAACCCCTACGACAAGCAGGACGAGGTGAAGCACGCCGCCGAGGCCCTCGCCGACGACGTCACCTCCTCCTTCGCCGAGCTGGAGGTCGTCGTGCGCGGCAATCCCAAGCTGCGGCCCGGGCGTGCCCGTGGCGCTCGCGGACGTCGGCAAGCCCTTCGAGGGCAAGTACACCGTCACCTCCGTACGCCACGTCTTCGGCGACGGCAAGCACTACGAGTCCTGGGTGACGGTCAGCGGACGGCAGTGGCGCTCGCTGTACGGGCTGGCCTCGGGCGGCGCCGACAGCGGCGCCCCGGCTGCCCAGCGTCGCCAACGCCCTCGTCACCGACGTGCAGGACCCGCTCAAGCAGGGGCGGGTCAGGCTGCAGTTCCCGTGGCTGGACGACACCTACGTCAGCGACTGGGCGCGGACCGTGCAGCTGGGCGGCCTGGGCGGCGGCGGCGTCTTCCCGATGGACGTCAGCGACGAGGTGCTGGTCGCGTTCGACCGGGGGGCCCTGGACCACCCGTTCGTGATCGGCGGGCTCTACAACGGCCGGGACATGCCGACGCACGTCAACGACGTGCCGCTGCACGACGACCGTGCGCAAGAAGGCGAGCCGGCACACCGTCTCCGACCGGGAGGGCAACCGCATGGACCTGCTCAGCCAGCGGACCGGCCTGCGCAAGCAGGGCGTCCGGCTCGCCTGCGGCGACGAGCAAGCTGACCATCAACCTCGACCGGACCAAGACCGAGATCACCGTCGACAGCAAGGGCTCGGTCACCATCAAGGGCAGCCGATCGGTGTCGGTGGAGGCGGGCACCGATCTGTCGCTGAGCGCCCGGCGCAGCCGGTGACGATCAAGAGCGGCGGCCCGCTCAGCATCCAAGGCGGCGGGGCTGGTCAACCTCGGGCCGCGCGGAGCGGTCGCGGTGAACGCGCTCGGCGCGCTGAACCTGGACGCCGACCGGCGTCGCCAGCCTCACCGGCACGGGCACCGTGCAGATCAACTCCGTCGCCAACATGACATCAAGGCCCCGACCACCTCATCGGTTCGAAGGTGTTCGGCGTCAACACCATTCCCGTGCCGATGCCGATCCCGTGACCGCATCCCGGGCCCGTTCAGAAGAAGGCAGGTGGCTCTCTGATGGCCGAGCAGTTCGTCGGCTCCGGCTGGTCGTTCCCGCTGCGCATCGGGCCGACCGGCGGCATCGCCCTGGTCAGCGGGGAGCGGGAGATCGAGGAGGCGATCCGGCTGGTCCTGGCCACCGCGCCGGGCGAGCGGCCGATGCGGCCGGAGTTCGGCTGCGCGATCCACGACCTCGTCTTCGCGCCGGTCAACGAGCAGACCGCGGGCCGCATCCAGCACGAGGTGTACGCTCAGCCTGGACCGCTGGGAGCCGCGCATCGAGGTCCACGACGTCGAGGTCACCGCCGGCGCCGACCAGAGCGTCCTCTACATCGACGTCCGCTACTCGATCCGCGGCACCAACAACCCGCGCAGCCTGGTCTTCCCCTTCTACGTCATCCCGTCCCACGAGGAGCCCGACGCCCCCGGCGCGGGCGCCGCCCCCGAAAGCGACCGCTGATGTCCCTGCCCTCCCCCAACCTCGACGACCGCCGCTTCCAGCAGTTCGTCGACGACGCCAAGCGCTACATCCAGCAGCGCGCCCCGGAGTGGACCGACCACAACGTCTCCGACCCCGGGCGTCACCCTCGTCGAGACGGTCGCCCACATGGCCGACCAGATCGTCTACCGGCTCAACCGGGTGCCGGAGAAGAACCACCTGGCCTTCCTGGACCTCGTCGGCATCACCCTCTTCCCGCCGTCCGCGGCCCGCACCGACGTCACGTTCTGGCTGTCGGCTCCGCAGGAGGAGCCGATGCGGTGCCGGTCGGCACGGAGGTCGCCACGCTGCGCACCGAGAGCGAGGAGGCGGTCGTCTTCGCCACCGAGCGCGAACTGACCGTCGTGCCCTGCGCGTTGCGCCATCTGCTGGTGCAGCACCAGGGCGAGCCGATGGCCGACCGGACGCACGACCTCGCCGAGGAGGACAAGGACCTGCTGTGCTTCGCCGAGTCGCCCAGCCCCGGTGACGCCATGCTGCTCGGCCTGACCGCCGCGGTCCCGCACTGCGCGGTCGCCCTGGAACTGGACAGCCGGGTGGACGGCGTCGGCGTGGACCCGCGCCAGCCGCCGCTGGTGTGGGAGGCGTGGACCGCGGACGGCTGGCAGCCCTGCGAGGTCGACCGGGACGGCACCGGCGGCCTCAACCGGCCCGGCGAGGTCGTCCTGCACGTCCCCGGCGGACACGTGCTGTCCCGCAACGGCGGCCAGGAGGCGGGCTGGCTGCGCTGCCGGGTCACCGAACCCCGGCCGGCCAGCCCTTCTACACCACCTCGCCCACCGTGCGCGCCGCCGAGGCATTCACGATCGGCGGCACCACCGGCGCCGTGCACGCCGAGACGGTGTACGACGAGGCGCTCGGCGAGTCCACCGGGCTGCCGGGTCAGCGGCTGCGGCTGGTGCACGCCCCCGTGGTCGGCGACGACCCGCCGGTACTGCTGCAGACCGCCGAGCACGACGGCTGGACGGACTGGCAGGTCGTCCCGAACTTCGCGGCGCTCCGGCCCGTACGACCGGCACATCACCCTCGACGCCACGACCGGCGAGATCGCCTTCGGCCCGGCCGTGCGCGAACCCGACGGCATCCCTGCGGCAGTACGGGATGGTCGCCCCCAAGGGCGCCCCCGTCCGGGCCCGCCGCTACCGCACGCGGCGGCGGGCGCGCGGGCAACGTGGCGCGCGGTGCCGTACAGGTCCTGCGCACCTCCATCCCGTACGTCTCCGAGGTCGTCAACCGCGAGGCCGCGCGCGGCGGCGTGGACGGGGAGACGGTTGCAGGAGGCGAAGGTCCGGGCGCCGATCACGCCTGCGCGCCCAGGAGCGCGCGGTGACGCTGCGCGACTACGAGGAGCTGGCCCGCCGCGCCGCCCCGGAGACCGCGCGCATCACCTGCCTGGAGGGCGAGGAGGGCGAGCACGGGGCCTACGCGGTACGGGTGCTGGTCGTGCCGCAGGCCGTGCCGGACCCCGGCGGCCGGCTGCGCTTCGAGCAACTCGTGCCCGGTGACGCGTTGCTCGGACCGCATCACCCGGCACCTGGACGAACGGCGCCTGATCGGCACCCGGTTGGCGGTGGGCCCGCCGTACTACCAGGGCGTCACCGTCGTGGCCACGGTGCACGCCTTCCGCGGGCGTCGACACCGACCGGGTGCGCCGGCAGGCGCACGACGCCCTCTACCGGCACCTCGATCCGCTGACCGGCGGCACGGACGGCACGCGGCTGGCCGTTCGGGCGGCCCGTCCAGGCCGGGGAGGTGTTCGCGGTGCTGCAGCGCGTACCGGGGGTCGAGCTGGTCGACGAGGTGGTCCTGCACCCCGCCGACCCGCTCACCGGCAAACGCGGCGAGCCGACGGACCGGATCGACCTGTCGGCGCCGTCACTGGTGTTCTCGTTCGACCACCGCGTCCGGGTGATCGGAGACGCATCGTGATGCGGCGACGCAGTTCTTGACCGGGGGCAGCGCATGAGGGGCTCGGTCGACGGCCTCGGATCCTCCGCGCCGATCGGCACGATGCTGCCGGCCGTGTTCGCCGACGACGACCTGGCGCAGCGCTTCGTCTGCGGGCTCGACGACGTGATCGCGCCGATCCTGAGCGTGCTGGACTGCCTCGACACCTACTTCCGACCCGTCCCTCGCCCCACTCGACTTCACCCAGTGGCTGGGGAGTTGGGTCGGCGCGGAGACCGACGGGCGACGAACCCGAAGCACGCCTGCGGGCAGCCGTGGCCGCCGCCGCGTACCTGCACCGCATCCGCGGCACCCGGCGCGGGCTGTCCGAGGCGATCCGGCTCGCGTTCGGCAGTGGAACCCGAGATCACCGAGAGCGGCGGCGCCGCGTGGAACGCCCGGCCGCTCGGACCGTTCCCCGGCGACCCCCGCCCCCGTCTGCACGTCCACCTACGACTCCCCGCCCCGACCCCCGCGGACCACTACCGCCTGGAGACCCTCGTGTCCGCCGCCCGCCCCGCTCACATGCCCTACACGGTCCAGGTGACCGCCGGTGCCCCCGCCGAAAGGACCCGGGAGACATGACAACCCCCCAGAACTGCGCCGACTGCGGCACCCGCGCGCAACCGGGCCAGTCGTTCTGCGACGCCTGCGGGGCAGTACTGAGCTGGACGGACCGCCCAGCAGGGACCGGGCCACGCGCCGGGGCCTCCGGGACGCCCGAGGCATCCCGGCCCGCAGAGCCGACCCGGGCTCCGAGCCGACCGGACCGGCCCGGGCGTCCGAGCCTGCCAGGGCCGCCGGCGGTGAGTCGGGCGGCGCTTCGTCGTCGCCGTCGCCCGAGCCCGGCTGGGACGCCTTCGCCCGGCCGGACGGCGGGACGGGACGGCCCCGCACGACCCGGGACGGTCTGGGCACGGGCGGGGCGCCGCGACAGGGCGCCACCCGCACCGCCTCCACCACACCCCGCACCCTCGACCCCGCCACCGACCCCTCCCTGACCACCCCGCGAACCGCCACCCCCGACACAGCCTCGTCCCGGCATCCGGACCACCCCGGCGCGCCCGACAACAACGCGGGCAGCCCCGACGCCCACGCTCGCCCGGACACCACCGCCAGTCCCCACACCACCGCCCACCCCGACGCCCCCTCCCCGACCACACCGCCCCCGGACGACACCGCCCCCACCGAACCCGTCCCCCCGGCAACGCAGACCCCGCACCCGGCCGACGCCGGCACGCACGGCATGACCGACCGCGCCCGCCGCCTCCTCATCCCGGTCGGCGACCCCGAACCCCAGCCCGACCCGCACCCCGCCGTCGCCCCCGTCCTGCCCGGCCGCCCCGAGCCCCAGCGCCCGCAGGCCGTACGGGCCCCCGGTGAGGAACACGGCATGGACGGCGGCACGCCCTGCCCCTGGTGTGCCACGCGCAACCGGCCCGAGCGGCACTTCTGTTCCCGGTGTGCGATGCCCATGGCCGGTGACGGACCGGCATCGGCCCGACTCCCCTGGTGGCGACGGCTCGGCCCCTTCGGCAGCCAGGAGGCCCCGTGGGCGGGCGACCGCCCCCGGCTGCGCCGTGCCTTCGACCGCGTCCTGTCCTGGCTGGGCATCGTCGATCGTCCTGTCCCTGCTGATCGTTCTGGTGATCAACATCCCCCAGGGCATCCAGGCCACCCGCGACCACTTCGCCAAGCGCGCCGAGGTGTCCCCGGACCGCTTTACCGCGTCCCGCTACTACCCGGGCCACAAGCCGGAGCCAGGCCTTCGACAAGCTCAACGACACCTGGTGGGGCCCGGGCGTGTCCCAGTCGGGCGAGGGCCAGTGGATAGAAGCCCGCTTCGACCAGCCGACCCGGCTGCTGGACCTGATCATCACGCCGGGCGTCTCCACCCGCCCCGACCAGCTCCGCAAGTCGGCGCTACCGCACCGCGTCAAGGCCACCATCACGGGGGCCGACGGCAAGAAGACGACCCGTCAGCTCACCCTCGACCAGGGCGCGGGCCCCCAGCGGCGTGCCTTCCGGGTAGGCGCGGTCAGTGCCGTCCGCTTCACCATCGAGTCCGCCCACGGCATCTCGGAGAGCAAGCAGGTCGCCATCGCGGAGATCGAGTTCTTCGGCCCGTCGAGCGCGAACGCCACCTGACCCCGCGCCCCCTCACCGACACCGCGGCCCCGGACGGAAACCAACCGTCCGGGGCCGCGGTGCCTGACCGGGTGACTACGCGTCGAGCGACGTCATCACGTGCTTGATCCGCGTGTAGTCGTCGAAGCCGTAGGCCGAAAGGTCCTTGCCGTAGCCGGACTTCTTGAAGCCGCCGTGCGGCATCTCGGCGACCAGCGCGATGTGCGTGTTGATCCACACGCAGCCGAAGTCGAGCCTCTTGGACATGCGCATCGCGCGGCCGTGGTCCTTGGTCCACACGGAGGAGGCGAGCGCGTACTCGACGCCGTTGGCCCACCGCACGGCCTGGTCCTCGTCGGAGAAGGACTGGACGGTGATGACCGGGCCGAAGACCTCGTTCTGGATGATCTCGTCGTCCTGCTTGAGGCCCGAGACGACGGTCGGCGCGTAGAAGTAGCCCTTGTCGCCGACGCGCTTGCCGCCGGCCTCCACGCGCGCGTGCGCGGGCAGCCGGTCGATGAAGCCCTCGACCTGCGCGAGCTGGTTGGGGTTGTTGAGCGGGCCGAACAGCACGTCCTCGTCGTCCGGCTGCCCCGTCTTCGTCTCGGCGGCGGCCTTCGCCAGCGCGGAGACGAACTCGTCGTGGATGGACTCGTGGACGAGCACGCGCGTGGCGGCCGTACAGTCCTGGCCGGCGTTGAAGTAGCCCGCGACCGAGATGTCCTCGACGGCCTTGGCGATGTCGGTGTCCTCGAAGACCACGACGGGCGCTTTGCCGCCCAGCTCCAGGTGCACGCGCTTGAGGTCCTTGGAGGCGGACTCGGCGACCTGCATGCCGGCGCGCACCGAGCCGGTGATGGAGGCCATCGCCGGGGTGTCGTGCTCGACCATCATGCGGCCGGTGTCGCGGTCACCGCAGATGACGTTGAAGACGCCCTTGGGGACGATCGAGCCGATGATCTCGGCGAGGAGGACCGTCGAGGCGGGGGTGGTGTCGGACGGCTTCAGCACGACCGTGTTGCCCGCCGCGATCGCCGGGGCGAACTTCCACACGGCCATCATCATCGGGTAGTTCCACGGCGCGACCTGCGCGCAGACGCCGACCGGCTCGCGGCGGACGATGGAGGTGAGGCCCTCCATGTACTCGCCGGCCGAGCGGCCCTCCAGCATCCGCGCCGCGCCCGCGAAGAAGCGGATCTGGTCGACCATCGGCGGGATCTCCTCGGAGCGGGTCAGCCCGATGGGCTTGCCCGTGTTCTCCACCTCGGCCGCGATCAGCTCCTCGGCGCGCTCCTCGAAGGCGTCCGCGATCTTCAGCAGGGCCTTCTGGCGCTCGGCGGGCGTGGTGTCGCGCCAGCCGGGAAAGGCCTCGGCGGCCGCCGCCATCGCGGCGTCCACGTCCGCCTGCCCGGACAGCGGAGCGGTCGCGTACGCCTCACCCGTCGCGGGATTGACCACCTCAGTGGTCCGTCCGTCGGCGGCGTCCCGGAACTCACCGCCGATGTAGTTGCGCAGACGACGCAGCTCGGTGCTCACTGCCGGCCCTCCAGTTCGGATGTCCAGTACTTGAGACACCCACCCTAGTCGGCCGCTCCACGTTTTCAACACCCCCACTCCCTTCATTCATGCGGAATCCGCAGGAGTGGGCCACGAAAACAACGGATTTCATCGATCATGCCTTGCGGAAGTGACGAGACCTCGTGCACAGTGAGCTCGTGGCCAGTCGAAGCGCAGACCAGAAGGGCTCGCGGGAACTCCGCGAGTCCTCCCGCGAGTCCAGGAACGGCGGCACGGCCCAGCTGGACGCCGTCTCCCTCGCCATCATCGAGCAGCTCCAGGAGGACGGCCGGCGGCCGTACGCCGCCATCGGCAAGGCCGTCGGCCTCTCCGAGGCGGCCGTGCGCCAGCGCGTCCAGAAGCTGCTCGACCAGGGCGTGATGCAGATCGTCGCCGTCACGGACCCGCTCACCGTGGGCTTCCGCAGACAGGCGATGGTCGGCGTCAACGTCGAGGGCGACGTGGAGTCGGTCGCGGACGCACTGTCGGCCATGTCCGAATGCGAGTACGTGGTGATGACCGCAGGGTCCTTCGACCTGATGGTGGAGATCGTCTGCGAGGACGACGACCACCTCCTGGAGGTCATCAACAAACGCATCCGGGCCGTCCCCGGAGTGCGCTCCACCGAGAGCTTCGTCTACCTCAAGCTCAAGAAGCAGACCTACATGTGGGGAACCCGATGACCATGAGGACCCGATAGCCGTGAGCAAGGACCTCTCCCAGACCGCGTACGACCACCTGTGGATGCACTTCACGCGCATGGCGTCGTACGAGAAGGCCCCCGTCCCCACCATCGTCCGGGGCGAGGGCACGTACATCTACGACGACAAGGGCAAGCGCTACCTCGACGGTCTCGCCGGCCTGTTCGTGGTGCAGGCCGGGCACGGCCGCGTCGAGCTCGCCGAGACCGCCTTCAAGCAGGCGCAGGAGCTGGCGTTCTTCCCGGTGTGGTCCTACGCCCACCCCAAGGCCGTCGAGCTGGCCGAGCGTCTCGCCGGCCACGCGCCGGGCGACCTGAACAAGGTCTTCTTCACCACCGGCGGCGGCGAGGCGGTCGAGACCGCCTGGAAGCTCGCCAAGCAGTACTTCAAGCTGGTCGGCAAGCCCACCAAGTACAAGGTCATCTCCCGCGCGGTCGCCTACCACGGCACCCCGCAGGGCGCCCTGTCCATCACCGGCCTGCCGGCGCCTGAAGGCCCCGTTCGAGCCGCTGGTCCCGGGCGCGCACAAGGTCCCGAACACCAACATCTACCGCGCCCCGATCTTCGGCGACGACCCCGAGGCCTTCGGCCGCTGGGCCGCCGACCAGATCGAGCAGCAGATCCTCTTCGAGGGCCCGGACACCGTCGCCGCGGTCTTCCTCGAGCCGGTGCAGAACGCGGGCGGCTGCTTCCCGCCCCCGCCCGGCTACTTCCGGCGCGTCCGCGAGATCTGCGACCAGTACGACGTGCTGCTCGTGTCCGACGAGGTCATCTGCGCCTTCGGCCGTCTGGGCACGTACTTCGCCTGCGACAAGTTCGACTACGTCCCGGACATGATCACCTGCGCCAAGGGCATGACCTCGGGCTACTCCCCGATCGGCGCGTGCATCATCTCCGACCGCCTGGCCGAGCCGTTCTACAAGGGCGACAACACCTTCCTGCACGGCTACACCTTCGGCGGCCACCCGGTCTCCGCGGCCGTGGGCCTGGCCAACCTCGACCTGTTCGAGCGCGAGAACCTCAACCAGCACGTGCTCGACAACGAGGGCGCCTTCCGCTCGACCCTGGAGAAGCTGCACGACCTGCCGATCGTCGGCGACGTCCGCGGCAACGGCTTCTTCTACGGCATCGAGCTGGTCAAGGACAAGAACACCAAGGAGTCCTTCAACGCGGAGGAGACCGAGCGGATCCTGTACGGCTTCCTCTCCAAGAAGCTCTACGAGAACGGCCTGTACTGCCGCGCCGACGACCGCGGCGACCCGGTCGTCCAGCTCGCCCCGCCGCTGATCTCCGACCAGTCGACGTTCGACGAGATCGAGCAGATCCTGCGGGCCACCCTCGCGGAGGCATGGACGAAGCTCTGAGCGTCGCCGCTCCGATCGTCCGACTGGACGATCAACACCAGCCCCGGTGCCGCCCGTTCGAGTGAGAAACGGCGGCCCGGGGCCGCGTGCTGTCCGGCGTCCCGCTGCCTTCTGCCTAGCGTGCCAGTGACTGATCGGGCCCTGCCTTCGTTCCCCCGCACGGGGGATGGCACGGGAACTACGGATCTGAACCGAGGTGTACGCCCATGGAGGCCCCGCCGGACAACGACGTGCTCTGGGCACGCGCCCTGCACTTCCAGCACGACGACGGCTCGCCCGCGCTCTGCGGCGTCTCGCTCGGCGTCCGGGAGAGCGAGATCCTCGCCGTCAGCGGCCCGCGCGGCAGCGGCAAGACGACCCTGCTGCGGTGCCTGTCCGGCCTGGCACCCGTCCGGCGCGGCGAGGTCTGGTTCAACAGCGTGCCCGTGCACACCATGGGCCCCCTCACCCGCGAGCGGCTGCGCCGCGACCGCTTCGGCTGGATCGACCCGGTCCCCTCGCTGGTCCCGGAACTCAACGCCTGGGAGAACGCCGCCCTGCCGCTGATGCTGCGCGGCACCAGCCGGCGCCGCGCCAAGAAGGCGGCCATGGAGTGGCTGGAGCGCCTGGACATCGGCGACGGCGCCCGCAAACGCCCGCACCAGCTGGTGCAGGCCGAGCGCCAGCGGGTGTGCATCGCCCGCGCCCTCGCCCCGGCCCCCTCGGTCCTGTTCGCCGACGAGCCCACGGCGCCCCTGCACCGCGCCGACCGCGCCCACGTGCTGCGCACCCTCACCACGGCCGCCCGCTCGCACGGCATCACAGTCGTCCTGGCCACCCACGACGTGGATACCGCGGCCCTCGCCGACCGCACGGTCTTCCTGCTCGACGGGCGGCGCGTGCAGACCGTGCACCTGCCCCCGGTCGCCGAGACCACCGAGCCGGAAGGCCGGGCGGCGTGCTCGCTCTCCGTCTGACCCGCGCCGCCCATCCCGCCGTCCAGCTGCGCCGCCTCCTGGTCGCGGCGGCCTCGGCGGGCACGGGTTTCCTGATGCTGTGCGCCCTCGGCTACGCGCTGGGCCATCCCGACTCCCCCGGCGCCGCCCTGCTGCGCCTGGCCTGGTGCGCGGCGCCCCTTGCGGCCACGGTGTACTTCGCCGTCGCCGTGGCCCGCACCGACCCCGGCACCAAGCCCCGCCCCGGCCTCTCGGCGATCGGCCTCGGCCCGGCTGCGCCTGATGGCCGTCTCGGCGACGACGACGGCCCTGTCCTGCACGCTGGGCTCGATGCTGGCCCTGCTGGTCTTCCTGCACCTGCGCGGCGACCTGACGGGCATGCCCTTCGACGGCGGCGGCCGCCGAGTCCCTCGCCGCGGACCAGCCGCTGCCGCTGCCGGGGGCCCTGACGCTGCTGGCGCTCGTACCCGTGGGCGCCTCGGTCGCGGTGGTGCTGGCGCTGCGGCCGAGAGAGCCGGGACCGGCCGCGCCCGGGGCGGCCAGGGTGTACGGCCGCTTCGGCGCGTACCGGAGCACGAGCACGCTCGAGACCTTCGGGGCGTACGGCCGGTTCGGCCGGCAGATCATCCGGCCCGGGGGCGCCCGCGCCACCGAGCCCGCCGGGCAGCACAACGGCCCCCCGCATGCGCGGACGAGCGAACCGGCCTCGGCGGCGGCTTCGGCGTCGGCCGCCGCGGGCGCGGTGGCGCGGTGAGCGCGGTCGAGGACCCCCCTCAGCCATCCGCCCGGCACGCCGCGACACCGGACACCGCCGACGCCTCCACCGCCTCCGAGGCAGCGCTGCCGGACGCCGTCACGGCCGACGGTGTCCCCGCCGCCGCCCCCTCAGGTCTCCCCTGGGGCATCACCGTCCTGGCCGCGGGCCTCGCCGTGGAGACCTACGCGAGCCGTACCGCCCCCACGGCGCCCGACCTCACCTTCTCCGGCGCCTCCCCCGGCGTCATGGCGGGCTGGACGCTGGCCACCGATCGGCCTGGCCCTGGCCGGTCCGGGCCTGACCCACCTGTGCGGTCGGCTGCTCCAGTCGGCCCGCCCCGGCGCCCTCCGGCTCCTGGCCGGCCGCATCCTCATGACGGAGGCCACCCGCATCGGCCGCCCCCTGGGCGTGGTCTGCGCGGTGCTGTCCGCCGCGTACGCGATGGCGCTGCTGCACGCCCCGGACGGACTCGTCGCTCGGCCCGCTCACCACCCTCGGCGTGCTCCTCGTGACCGGCTGCACCGTGGCGACGCTCCTCACGGCCGCCGTCGAGGCCCGGCAGTCCCGCGCCGACACCACCGCCGCGCTGCTGCGGCTCGGCGCCCCCGCGACGATGCTGCGCAGTGCCGCGGCCCTGCGCGCGGGCGCGCTGCTCGCCCTGTTCGGTCCGCTCACCCTGATGGTCGCGGAGCTGGCGGCGCTGCCGCTGGCGCGCTGAGCGCCCGCCGGGACCCGCTGAAAAACTCGTACGAAAAAATCTCCGGACGGCGATGAGTTCCACGCGGACCCCCGGTCTATGTCCGCGTAACGACACGGACCCGATGGGAGAGACCTCGCATGTACCAGCAGATGATCTTCGTGAACCTGTGCGTCACCGACGTCGCCGCCTCGAAGAAGTTCTTCACGGAGCTCGGCTACACGATCAACGAGCAGTTCAGCGACGACACCACCGCCTCGGTCGTGATCAGCGAGACCATCGTGGTGATGGTGCACACCAAGGAGAAGTACCTCCAGTTCACGAAGAAGGAGGTCGCGGACTCGACGAAGACCAGCGAGGTGCTGATCGCGCTGAGCGCCGAGAGCCGCGAGAAGGTCGACGAACTGGTCGAGAAGGCGGTCGCGGCGGGCGGCTCCGTCTCCGGCGAGACCCAGGACCACGGTTTCATGTACGGCCGCGCCTTCGACGACCTGGACGGCCACACCTTCGAGGTCGTGTGGATGGACCCGTCGGCCGTCCAGGGCTGAGATGGGCTGTGCCAGCATGGGCGGGTGCAGACGATGCCCGCCCATGCGGCCCACCATGACGACCGTGAGATCGAGACGCTCGAGGAGTTCGACGCGACCGTCTCGGCGCGCGGCACACTCGCCGGTTACCGCGTCCAGGCCGTCGACCTGACGGACCGTACGCGCGAGCTGCTCACCACGGACACAGCGGGCGCGATCTTCCTCGGCTGCGCGATGCGCGAGGACGCGGCCGCGAAGATCCGCGCGCGACGGCGCCCTGGTCTTCCCGCCCGTCCCGGACCTGCCCTTCGACCCGTACCGCGGCCTGGTCTACTCCCCGGACGAACTCTTCGCGTCGCTGGCGGACGGCTACGAGGCCACGCCCGACGCCCGCGCGTACGCCTGGTTCCAGCGCACCAAGGCGGACGGCGACATCTACGCGTCCATGCTGCGCGCGGTCCACGACGACTCCGTCTCGGACGCGCTCGACGAACTCCTGTCCGGACGCCCGGGTCGTGGGCGTGATGGGCGGCCACGCGATGGCCCGCGGCACGCGAGGAGTACGCCGGGGCCGCGCGGCTCGGCCGGGAGCTGGCCCGCGCCGGTTTCACGGTCGCCACCGGCGGCGGCCCGGGCGCGATGGAGGCGGCGAACCTCGGCGCGTACGCCGCCCCGTTCGACGACGAGATGCTCACCGAGTCGCTCGAACTGCTCGCCAAGGCACCGCACTTCACGCCGTCGATCACCCAGTGGGCGTCGGCCGCCTTCGAGGTACGCGCCCGCTGGCCGCAGGGCGGCCGCTCCGTCGGCATCCCGACCTGGTTCTACGGCCACGAGCCGCCGAACCCCTTCGCCTCGCACATCGCCAAGTACTTCGCCAACGCCACCCGCGAGGACGGCCTGCTGGCCCGGTCCAACGCGGGCGTGGTGTTCCTGCCGGGCGCCGCCGGCACCGTGCAGGAGATCTTCGACAACGCGACGCCCAACTACTACGAGTCGCGCGGCGAGCCGACGCCCGATGGTGCTCGTGAACCGCGCGCACTGGACGGAGAAGCTGCCGACGTGGCCGCTGCTCCAGGTCGCTCGCGCCAGGGAGCGTTCGATGGAGGCCCGGATCGCGCTGGTCGACCGGATCGAGGAGGCGCCGGAGGCGTTGAAACGTCTCGGTGGTTAATAAGAAGGCAAAGCAAGTGCTTGCAGGCTGCATATGCGTTGACACTACTTATGCGGCGCTTATAAACCTGTGAGTCTCCTGGTAGTGCTGATGTTCAGTCAACACTGCCTCAGCCCCCCGCTTTAACGCAATCCTGTAAAGGACAAACGTGGCAGTTCTGTCCGTATCCCGCCGTACGGCCTCGCGCCGTACCGTCGTACGTTCCGCGCGGATCCTCGGTGTCGTCACCGCCTCGGCCGCGCTCGCGCTCGGCGCCGCGGGCAACGCGCTCGCCTGCAACATCAGGCGAGTTCTCCGCCGAGGCGAAGTGCGACGGCGACAAGGGCGTCATCACCGTCACCGACGTGGACCCCGCCGGCATCCCGGCGACCGTCACCGTGTACCTGCAGAACAACGGCGCCGACGTGAAGAAGGTCGGCGAGCAGGTGGTCAAGGGCTCGCGCGAAGGCACCACCATCACCTTCGCCGAGGACTGGAAGCCGAACACCGAGTACCGCGTCCACGTCAAGGCCGCTCAGCTACGTCGACGAGGACATCAAGCCCAACCTCGTCACCCCGGCCACGGCCTGCAAGAAGGAGGAGGAGCCCCCGGCGACCCCGCCGGCCACACCGACCCCGTCGGCCTCCCCCTCGAAGCCCGCCGAGGAGACCGACACCCCGGCTCCGACGCCGTCGGAGAGCGAGAGCACCACGCCGGCGGGCAACGCGCCCGCGCCCGGCCGGTGACTCCAACCTCGCCGAGACCGGCGCCAACTCCAACACCGGCATCATCGCCGGCATCGCGGCGGCCCTGGTCGTCGTCGGTGGCGGCGCGGTGTTCTTCGGCATGCGCCGTCGCGGGGCGAACAGCGACAGCTGACGCCTCCCGCACACCGTGATGTGGCCCGTCCCCGTGCTCCAGCGGGGCGGGCCACGTCCCGTCTCACCCGAACGTCGCCCGCTCCAGCCAGAACTCCAGCAACTCCCGCTCTCCCAGCACCTCCAGCTCCGGGGCGTCCAGCGGCAGCCGGCGGTAGAACGCGAGCAGGACGGAGGTGAGCGGCCCGCGCAGGGCGACGGTCGCCTTCTCGTGCCCCCGGCGCCAGGTGACACGTCCTCGGTGAGCTCGACCAGCCACTCGGCGTTCACGTCCGGGCCCGGTGTCGGTGGCGTGCAGGTGGATGCTGCGTCCCGGGCCGCGCAGTTCCCTCGTCGCGTCGTCCGGTGCCGTCCGCTGCACGAACTCCACGATCTGCAGCCACTCGTCGATCGCGTCGGCGGCGACGTCCGGCGCGACCTCGTAAGGCAGCCCGGCGGCAAGCGTGGCGTCCGCGCGGTGCACCGTGATCTCGTGCGTCATCCGGCGGGCCCAGAACCCGGCGTTGAGGGTCCCCGCCCAGCCCCACACCTTCGCGTCCGGCCCGGCCTCCCGCAGCGCGGCGACGACCTGCTCGCCCGCCTCGGCCAACCACGCGTCCAGCGCGGCGGCGTCACCCCGGGCCTCGGGGCCGGCGGCGCCCGGCACCCGCTCCTCGGCCACCTCCTCCTGGGCCCGGGTCCGCACCATGAGCTCCACCCAGCGCAGGGCGCCGCCCATGTGCCGGACCAGCTGCTCCAGCGACCAGTCCGGGCAGGTCGGCACGGTGGCGGACAAGTCGGCCCCGGAGGTCACCACCGACCTCAACAGGCGGACCTGGTAGGCGATTTCGTCGCAGTAGCGGTCGTGCGCGAGTAGCGTCATGCCCGGCACCCTAAGCCGAACACGATCAGCCGAGCACGACGATTTCGGCCGCGTCGAACTCCACGCCGACCTCGTCCCCGACCTCCGGCGCCGCCCGCAGCGCGCACGCCGCCTCCAGTCGCGGGGCGTCCTCCGGCTGGAGGTGGACGGTGACATGGGTGCCCTTGAAGGTGCGGGCGGTCACCGTGCAGCGCAGTCCCGCGTCGGCGGGCACCAGGCGCACGCCGGCGGGCCGTACGAGCAGAGTCCGCGTCCCCTGCGGGGCGCCCTCCGGCACCGGCACCTTGCCCCAGGGCGTGTCCGCGGCCTCCGCGCCCACCGTCGCCTCGACGACGTTCTCGAAGCCGAGGAAGCGGGCCACGAACGCGTCGGCCGGCCGCTGCCACACCTGAAGCGGCGTACCGGACTGGGCGATCCGCCCGTCCCGCATCACCACGACCCGGTCGGCCAGCGCGAAGGCCTCCCCCTGGTCGTGGGTCACGGCGAGCACGGTCGTGCCCAACCGGCCGAACAGCTCCCGCAGTTCGACGACCAGCCGCTCCCGCAGCGACCGGTCGAGCTGGCCCAGCGGCTCGTCCAGCATCAGCAGCCGGGGGCTCGGCGCAGGGCCCGGGCCAGCGCCACCCGCTGCTGCTCCCCGCCGGACAGCGCGGCGACGGCCCGGCGGCCCGCGCCCGGCAGGCCGACGAGGGCCAGCAACTCCTTTACCTCGCTCGGCCTGTTGCCGCTTCGACGCCCCGCGCATCCGCAGCCCGAAGGCGACGTTGCCGCCCACATCCCGCTGCGGGAACAGTTGGTGGTCCTGGAACATCAGCCCGACCCCGCGCCGATGTGCGGGCACGCCCGCCTGGTCGCGCCCGTCGAGCGACACCCGCCCGGAGTCGAGCGGCTGGAGTCCGGCCACCGCCCGCAGCAGGGTCGACTTGCCGCTGCCGCTGGGCCCGAGCACGCACACGATCTCGTGCTCGGCGACCTCCAGATCGACGGCGTCCAGCACGGCCCGCCCGCCGAAACGGACCGTCGCGCCCTGCAGAGCCAGCAGCATCAGAACTCCCCCGTCCGGTCGGCGGTCCTGAGCCGCTCCAGCACCAGCAGGGCCACGGCGCACACCACCATCAGAATCGTCGAAAGGGCCATCGCCTGGCCGTAGTTGAGGTCCCCGGGCCGCCCCAGCAGCCGCGCCACGGCCACCGGCAGCGTCGGGTTGTCGGGCCGCGCGATGAACACCGTCGCCCCGAACTCCCCGAGCGACACCGCGAAGGCGAACCCGGCCGCGATCAGCAGCGCCCGCCGCACCATCGGCAGGTCCACCTCCCGCCACACCCGCCAGGGCGAGGCCCCCAGCACCGAGGCCGCCTCCCGCAGCCGCACGTCCACCGCCCGCAGCACCGGCAGCATGGTCCGTACGACGAACGGCACACCGACCAGCGCCTGCGCGAGCGGCACCAGGATCCACGAGGACCTCAGGTCCAGCGGCGGCTCGTCGAGGGCGATCAGGAACCCGAAGCCGACGGTCACCGCGGACACCCCGAGCGGCAGCATCAGCAGCGCGTCGAAGCCGCGCACGAACCGCCCGGCGTCCCGGCGGGTGAGCGCGACTGCGGCGAGGCCGCCGATCACCACGGCGATGAGGGTGGCGGCGACGGCGTACTCCAGCGAATTGCCGATCGCCTCGATCGGCGCCACCAGGAAGATCCCGCCGTCTTCCCTGGTCAGCGCGCGGTAGTAGCCGAATCCGGATGCGCCAAGGGACCGCTGGACCAGCACGGCGAGCGGCAGCATCAGCAGCACGACGGCCGTGACCAGCACCCCGCCCAGCAGCGCCCACTGCCCGGCGCCGCGCGGCCGGCGCGCGGTCACCGACGCGTCCACCAGCCGCAGCGCGGCCTCCCGCCGCCGCACCGTCCAGGCGTGCAGGGCGAGGATCGCGCCCACCGCGACGAACTGGATCAGCGTCAGCACGGCCGCCGTGGACAGGTCGAAGATCTCGGACGTCTGCCGGTAGATCTCCACCTCCAGGGTCGAGAAGGTGGGACCGCCGAGGATCTGGACGACACCGAAGGAGGTGAAGGTGAACAGGAAGACCATGAGCGCGGCGGCGGCCACCGCGGGCCCGAGCGCCGGCAGCGTGACCTGCCGCCAGGCCCTCCAAGGGGACGCCCCGAGCATCCGCGCGGCCTCCTCCTGCCGCGGGTCGAGCTGCGCCCAGAGCCCGCCGACGGTCCGTACGACGACCGCGTAGTTGAAGAAGACGTGCGCGAGCAGGATCGCCCACACGGTGGTGTCGAGCCGTACGCCCCACAGCTCGTCGAGCAGGCCGCCGCGCCCGACCAGCGCCAGGAACGCCGTACCGACGACGACCGTCGGCAGCACGAACGGGACGGTCACGGCCGCCCGCAGGACCTGCTTGCCCCGGAAGTCGAAGCGCGCGAAGACGTACGCGCCGGGGAGCGCGATCAGCAGGGTGAGCGCGGTGGAGACGAGCGCCTGCCAGGTGGTGAACCACAGGACGTGCCGGACGTCGGACTGCGCCAGCACCTCCCCGATCCGCCCGAACTGCCAGGCCCCGTCGGTCTTCAGCCCGCGCGCGACGATCGCGGCGACGGGGTAGGCGAAGAAGACGGCGAAGAACGCGACGGGCACGCCGATGAGCCCGAGCCGCGCCGCGTTCCCGCGCGTCCTGCGGGCTACTTCAGTACGAGTGAGGTCCACGACTTGACCCACTGGTCACGCTGGTCGGCGATCTTCGCCGGGTCCATGGTCTCGGGATCCTTGGCCTGCGGCCCGTACTTCACGAACTCCGGCGGCACCTGGGCGCCCTCGCGCACCGGGTACACGAACATGTTGAGCGGCATGTCCTCCTGGAACCGCTGGGTGAGCAGGAAGTCCAGGAGCGCCTTGCCGCCCTTGGTGTTCTTCGCGTTGCTCAGCAGCCCGGCGTACTCGACCTGCCGGAAGCAGGTGCCCTGCGCGACCCCGGTCGGTGCCGTGCCGGGCTTGGGGTCGGCGTAGACGACCTCGACGGGCGGCGAGGAGGCGTACGACACGACGAGCGGCCGGTCCCCCTTGGCCTTCTTCCCGCCGGCCGAGCCGGAGAACTCCTCGTTGTAGGCCTGCTCCCAGCCGTCGACGACCTTCACGCCGTTGGCCTTGAGCTTCTTCCAGTAGCCCTGCCAGCCCCCGTCGCCGTACTTCGCCGCGGTGCCGAGCAGGAAGCCGAGACCGGGCGAGGAGGCGGAGGCGTTCTCGGTGACCAGGAGGTTCTTGTACCGGGGCTCGACCAGGTCGTCGAAGCTCTTCGGCGGCTCCAGCTTGTGGTCGGCGAAGTACTTCTTGTCGTAGTTGACGCAGATGTCGCCGGTATCGACGGGCGTGACCCGGTGCTTGCCCTGGTCGGCGCGGTATTCGGGCTTGATCCGGTCCGAGCCCTTGGCCTCGTACGGCTGGAACAGGCCGTTGTCGAGCGCGCGGGACAGCAGGGTGTTGTCGACGCCGAAGAAGACGTCGCCCTGCGGGTTGTCCTTGGTCAGGATGGCCTTGTTCACGGCCTGCCCGGCGTCGCCGTCCTCCAGGACGTTGACCTTGTAGCCGGACTGCTTCTCGAAGGCGGCGATGACGCCCTTGGACGCGGCCCACGAGTCGTGGCTGACGAGGGTCACGGTCTTGGAGTCGCCGGACCCCTGGTCGCCGGACGACCCGCACGCGGCGAGCGTGCCGGCCATACCGAGCCCGACGACCGCGGCCGCCAGCCGCTTCTTGTTGTTGCTCACTGGATTCCTCCTGGATGACCAGGAGAAGACGCGGCCCTGCCCGGGATCTTGGGGTCCCGGGCAGGGCGCAACAGCTCGAGTAATGACCGATCTCCCTACCCAGAATGACCTGGGCCAGGTTCGGAGGGTCTGCGGCCGTGATGCCGCACTCTCAGCGCTGTGGCGCTCCCCTGTCGGAATATGAAGGTGTCGGATATGCAGATGTTCTTACGCCGGTCAGACTACCGTTCGGTGGCCGCGAGCTGACCACACGCCCCGTCGATCTCCTGTCCACGGGTGTCCCGGATCGTCACCGGCACACCATGGGCGGCGATGGCCTCCACGAACGCCTTCTCGTCCTCGGGCCGCGAGGCCGTCCACTTCGACCCCGGCGTCGGGTTCAGCGGAATGAGATTGACATGCACGGGCTTGCCCTTGAGCAGCCGCCCGAGCCGGTCACCGCGCCAGGCCTGGTCGTTGATGTCGCGGATCAGGGCGTACTCGATGGACAGCCGCCGTCCGGACCTGGCGCTGTACTCGAACCCGGCGTCCAGCACCTCCCGGACCTTCCACCGCGTGTTCACGGGGACGAGGGTGTCGCGCAGCTCGTCGTCGGGCGCGTGCAGCGAGATGGCGAGGCGGCACTTGAAGCCCTCGTCGGCGAAGCGGTGGATCGCCGGGACGAGACCGACCGTCGAGACGGTGATCCCGCGCTGCGAGAGCCCCAATCCGTCGGGCTCGGGGTCGGTGAGCCGCCGGATGGACCCGATGACCCGGTTGTAGTTCGCGAGCGGCTCGCCCATGCCCATGAACACGATGTTGCTGAGCCGCGCCGGGCCGCCGGGGACCTCCCCGTCCCTGAGGGCTCGCATGCCGTCCACGATCTGGTGCACGATCTCCGCGGTGGACAGGTTCCGGTCCAGACCCGCCTGCCCGGTCGCACAGAACGGGCAGTTCATCCCGCACCCGGCCTGCGAGCTGATGCACATGGTCACCCGGTCCGGGTAGCGCATGAGCACGGACTCGACGAGCGTCCCGTCGAACAGGCGCCACAGCGTCTTGCGGGTGGTGCCCTGGTCGGTCGACAGATGCCGCACGACGCTCATCAGCTCGGGCAGCAACGCCTCCTGCAGCTTCCCCCGGGCACCGGCCGGAATGTCGGTCCACTGCTCCGGGTCGTGCGCGTACCGCGCGAAGTAGTGCTGCGAGAGCTGCTTGGCACGAAACGGCTTCTCCCCGACAGCGGCAACGGCCTCCTTGCGCTCGGCAGGAGTGAGGTCGGCGAGATGCCGCGGCGGCTTCTTGGCTCCGCGCGGGGCGACGAAAGTGAGTTCTCCGGGCTTAGGCATGGCTCAACCAGTGTCGCAGATCGTCAGCGGTGGCCCGTGCCCCGCCTGCGGCACCGGAAGCGAGGCGCCCTACTCGCCCGTGTGTTCCAGCCGGTCCTTGAGGAGCTGTTCGTTGCGCGGGAGTTCCTTGCGGACCTGGGGACGTACGACGAGCGGTACCAGGACCTTGCCGACGCCGTGGCCCTCGAAGTCGATGTCGATCGTCACGTGGGAGCGCTGTCCCTCGTCGAACGCCTCGACCTCACCGTGCACCCGTGCCCGGACGGGGCCGTCGACACCGCGCATGCCCCAGCTGTGGGGCGGGTCGTACTCGACGACCTCCATGGTCATCGGCATCACCCGGCGGCCGACGTGCCGGGTGACCCGGACCCGGGAGCCGATACCGAAGGGCCCCTCGTCGAGGCGTTCCGCGGACACGGCGCTCAGCTGCCACTCCGGCAGCCGCGGCGTGTCCGTGACGTAGTCGTAGACGTCCTCGGGACGCCGGTCGACATCGATGGTCTGTCGAATGGTGGACATGTTGGCCCCCTTTGCGACGTACACCTTGAATCGTCCCACTCCGCGCCCCTGAACGCCTCCCTGAAACGACAACGAGCCCCCGCCCTCACGGACAGGAGCTCGCTGAATCGGGTCCGCTCAGCCGGACCCCACGAAAAGAACCAACAACAACCACACCACCGGAGCCGTGGGCAACAAGGAATCCAGCCGGTCCATGATGCCGCCGTGACCGGGCAGCAGCGTGCCCATGTCCTTGATGCCGAGGTCGCGCTTGATCATGGACTCGCCGAGGTCGCCGAGCGTGGCGCTGACCGCGACCGCGAGGCCGAGTACCAGGCCCTGCCACCAGGCACCGTCGTCGATGAGGAACTCCAGGCACAGCGCGCCCGCGACCATGGCGAAGGCGACCGCGCCGAGCAGACCCTCGCGGGTCTTGCCGGGGCTGATGCGCGGGGCGAGCTTGTGCCGGCCGAAGCGCCAGCCGACGGCGTAGGCACCGGTGTCGCTGACGACCGTGAGCAGCAGGAAGGTCAGCACCCGCTGCGGCCCGTCGTCCGAGGTCAGCATCATCGCGACGAAGGTCGCCAGGAACGGCACGTAGAACGCCGCGAAGACGCCCGCTGTGACGTCCCTGAGGTAGCCCTCGGGCGGTTCCGTCATGCGCCAGACGAGCACGGCCAGTGTGGTGAGCGCCATGGCGACCCAGGCGCCCTCGGCGCCCCGGACGTACCCGGCGACGACCATCGCGGCACCGCCGAGCGCGAGCGGAACGAGCGGCGCCCGGATGCCCTTGCGTTCGTCCAGCCGCTTGGTCAGCTCCCACAGGCCCACCACGACGGCGACCGCGACGACGCCGACGAACACGGCCTTGACCACGAAAAGCGACGCGACGATCACTACGCCGAGCCCGACCCCGACCCCTATGGCGGCACTCAGGTCGCGACCCGCGCTCTTCTTCTGCGGCTTGGGTGCCGGCTGCGAGGCGTCGGGCATGGGTTCCGGATTCGTCTCGTTTCGGACCGGGGGGCCGCTCAGCCGAGCAGCCCCCCGGTCGTCATCCTGGTTTTCGCCGTAGTCGGCTACGTCGGGCACGATGGGCATGGGGCGAGTCTGAGGCGCTTCATACGCATCGTATGCGGGACCCGCCGGGGCGGCCCCCTGGACGTGCCCGTGGCCATGCCCTTGGTCGGTGGGCCCCCAGTACCCGGCCTGTGGCGGCGCCCCCCAGGAAGAGTCGTTCATCAGACCTCGAGCAGCTCCGCTTCCTTGTGCTTCAGGAGCTCGTCCACCTGCGCGACGTACTTCGCGGTGGTGTCGTCGAGCTCCTTCTCCGCACGGCGGCCCTCGTCCTCGCCGACCTCGCCGTCCTTGATCAGCTTGTCGATGGCCTCCTTGGCCTTGCGGCGCACGGAGCGGATGGAGATCTTCGCGTCCTCGCCCTTGCCCTTGGCGACCTTGATGTACTCGCGGCGGCGCTCCTCGGTCAGCTCGGGGAACACCACCCGGATGATGTTGCCGTCGTTGCTCGGGTTGACGCCCAGGTCGGAGTCGCGGATCGCCTGCTCGATGTTGCGCAGGGCCGTCTTGTCGAACGGGGTCACTACCGCCATGCGCGGCTCCGGCACGGAGAACGAGGCCAGCTGATTGATCGGCGTCGGCGCGCCGTAGTACTCGGCCACGATCTTGTTGAACATCGCCGGGTGCGCACGGCCGGTGCGGATCGCGGCGAAGTCCTCCTTGGCGACCACGACGGCCTTCTCCATCTTCTCCTCGGCCTCGAGGAGGGTCTCTTCGATCACCACTTGCTCCTGCGTGTCTTGAGTAGGCCCGGCTGCGGTTCCATGTGGGGCGGCGGCCGGCTGCGTCGCGTCTTCTTCCTGCACGGTTCCCGACCGGCAGGACATTGTCCATCCCCCGGCCCGGCTCCGTCCCGTCCGTCCCCCGGACGGGGTGGTGCGGTCCTCAGTCCCGGCTGGCCTGGTCCCCCACAAGCGTGCCGATCTTCTCACCCTTGACGGCGCGCCCGATGTTGCCCTCCGCCAGCAGCTCGAAGACCACGATCGGGAGCTTGTTGTCGCGGCACAGTGTGACGGCCGTGGCGTCGGCGACCTTCAGGTCGCGTGTGATGACCTCGCCGTAGCCGAGGTGGTCGAACTTCACCGCGTCGGGGTTGGTCTTCGGGTCGGAGTCGTAGACCCCGTCCACGCCGTTCTTGCCCATCAGCAGCGCCTCGGCGTCGATCTCCAGGGCGCGCTGTGCGGCGGTGGTGTCGGTGGAGAAGTACGGCATGCCCATCCCGGCGCCGAAGATCACCACACGGCCCTTCTCCAGGTGCCGTACGGCGCGCAGCGGGATGTAGGGCTCGGCGACCTGGCCCATGGTGATGGCGGTCTGCACCCGGGTTTCCACGCCCACCTTCTCCAGGAAGTCCTGGAGAGCGAGGCAGTTCATGACGGTGCCGAGCATGCCCATGTAGTCGGAGCGGGCCCGGTCCATGCCGCGCTGCTGGAGTTCGGCACCGCGGAAGAAGTTGCCGCCGCCGATGACGACCGCGACCTGCGCGCCGTCGCGCACGACGGCCGCGATCTCGCGGGCGATCTTGTGCACCACGTCGGGGTCGACGCCCAGGCCCCCACCGCCGGAGAAGGCCTCTCCGGACAGCTTCAGCAGAAACCGGCCGCGCACTTTGCCGTCGTCGCTCTTCTGAGCCTTGGTGGTCATGGGGATCCCGCCTCTTTCACGTGTTGCACATACCAAGAAGGCCATTGCCGGTGGGGCGTGTTTCGCATCCCATACGGCAATGGCCTCCTCGTCAGATCTGCTGTCGTCCGCCACCCCGGTGGCGGCGTACGCGGACGACTGCTGCCGACCCTATCGGGGTCGGGCGTCGATCGCGGTACGGACTCAGATGCCGACCTTGATGCGCGAGAAGCGCTTCAGGGTCACACCGGCCTCGTCCAGGATCTTCTGGACGGACTTCTTGTTGTCCAGCGCGTAGGGCTGGCCGAGCAGCGTGGCGTCCTTGAAGAAGCCGTTGAGGCGACCCTCGACGATCTTCGGCAGGGCGGCCTCGGGCTTGCCCTCGGCGCGGGTGGTCTCCTCGGCGACGCGGCGCTCGGACTCGACGACCTCGGCCGGGACGTCCTCCTTGGCGAGGTACTTCGGCGCGAAGGCGGCGATGTGCTGGGCGACGCCCTTGGCGATCTCGGCGTTCGGCTTGTCCAGCTCGACGAGGACACCGATCTGCGGGGGCAGGTCGGGCATCGTGCGGTGCATGTACGCCGTCACGTAGCCGTCGGCGAACTGCGCGAAGCGGTCCAGGACGATCTTCTCGCCCAGGTTGGCGTTGGCCTCGTCCACGAACGCCTGGACGGTCTTGCCGGCCTCGATCTCGGAGGCGAGGAGCGCCTCGAGGTCGGCCGGGGCGGTCTTGGCGACGTGCTCGGCGATGGTGTTGGCCACGGCCTGGAACTTGTCACCCTTGGCGACGAAGTCCGTCTCGCACTTCAGCTCGACGATGACACCGGAGGAGTTGTCGTCGGCGATGATCGAGACGACGGCACCGTTCTCGGCGGAACGGCCCTCGCGCTTGGCGACGCCCTTCTGGCCCTTGATGCGGAGCGCCTCGACGGCCTTCTCGACGTTGCCCTCGGCCTCGTCCAGCGCCTTCTTGCAGTCCATCATGCCGGCGCCCGTGAGCTCACGGAGCTTCTTGACGTCGGCGGCGGTGTAGTTCGCCATGAGTCTGTGAATCTTTCTCGAAGTCTGGAAGATCGAAGATCTACGGATGCGCCCCATGAAGCCGGGGGACGCTGTCCTTCCGCTGACCTACGGGTGAACGGCGGGAGCGGACTTCACCGCGCCGAAGGCGCTATGGATGGAGTGCCGCTCCCGCCGTCACCTCGGACTGACGGATCAGGCCTGCTCGGCCTCGGCGGCCTTCTCGCCCTCGGCCGGCTTCTCAGCCTCGGCCTCGGCAGGCTTCTCGGCCTCGGCGGCGGGCGCGGCCTCGGCGGCCGGAGCAGCCTCGGCGGCCGGAGCAGCCTCGTCGGCCGGAGCGGCCTCGGGGGCAGCCTCAGCGGCCGGAGCGGCCTCGGCGGCGGCGGGCAGCCTCGTCGGCCTTCTTCTCGCCCTCGAGCAGGTCGCGCTCCCACGCGGCCAGCGGCTCGCCCGCGGCCTTGTCGCCCTTGCCCTCGGTGGCGACACCGGAGCGGGAGATGAGGCCCTCGGCGACCGCGTCCGCGATCACACGGGTGAGCAGGGTGACGGAGCGGATCGCGTCGTCGTTGCCCGGGATCTTGTAGTCGACCTCGTCGGGGTCGCAGTTGGTGTCGAGGATCGCGACGACCGGAATGTTGAGCTTCCGGGCCTCACCAACGGCGATGTGCTCCTTCTTGGTGTCCACGATCCAGACGGCGCTGGGCACCTTCTGCATCTCGCGGATACCACCGAGGGTCTTCTCCAGCTTGGCCTTCTCGCGCGAGAGCACGAGAAGCTCCTTCTTGGTCAGACCGGACGCGGCGACGTCCTCGAAGTCGATCTGCTCGAGCTCCTTGAGGCGCTGCAGACGCTTGTAGACGGTCGAGAAGTTGGTGAGCATGCCGCCCAGCCAGCGCTGGTTGACGAAGGGCATGCCGACGCGGGTGGCCTGCTCGGCGATGGCCTCCTGCGCCTGCTTCTTCGTGCCGACGAACATGACCGTGCCGCCGTGGGCGACGGTCTCCTTGACGAACTCGAAGGCGCGGTCGATGTACGACAGCGACTGGAGCAGGTCGATGATGTAGATGCCGTTGCGCTCCGTGAAGATGAAGCGCTTCATCTTCGGGTTCCAACGGCGGGTCTGGTGACCGAAGTGGACGCCGCTCTCCAGCAGCTCCCGCATCGTGACGACGGCCATGGCCGTATCTCCTTGATTTTCTCGGTTGTGCCGCGGATGCCGGACGGCTTCCGCGCCTGACGCCCACTGCGCGCCGTTCCACGAGGGACCGAGGGGCGCTGATACGGCCCGTTGCCGGGGTGCGTATCGGGGCGTGCGAAGTCGACCCGGTGACCCGGGTCGCCACCAGAAGTGTACGGGACCCGCGGGGCACCGGATGACGCCGTTGTCCACAACCGAACGAGTGGTCCACAGACCACGGACGGTGACCGACGGTGCTACGGGACGCTCTGCGCATGCGAGCAAAGCGATGTGTACGACGGCAGAGTTGCGCGGCTGATCCTGCTGCTGGTCCTGACGCTGACCATCCTGCTGTCCCCGGCCACCACGGCTGATCCGATCGCCACGAGCACGCCCACCCACCGGTCCCGGACACCGCCGTCCCGACGGTCGGACGCGCATGGCCCGTCGGGTCACGCCCCCCGGTCCTCCGCGGCTGGGAACCCCCGGCGACGGCGTACGGCCCGGGCCACCGAGGCGTGGACCTGGCGGCAGCGGCGGGGACGCCGGTACGGGCGGTGGCCGCGGGGCCGGGTCTCCTTCGCCGGCCGGGTGGCAGGCAAGGGAGTCGTCTCGGTGGAACTCACGGGGACGGGCGATCCACCCCTGCGGACGACGTACGAGCCGGTGACGGCGATCGGTGGAGGAGGGCGAGGAGGTGGAGGCGGGCGAGGTGATCGGCACACTGGACACAGCGAGGCTCGCACTGCACGGCGACGTGCGTGCACTGGGGCCTGCGCAGAGGCGAGACGTACCTGGACCCGCTGTCGCTCCTGCCCCCGTGGCTCCTGCACAGGGGCCCGTCGAGGCTGCTGCCGGTGTTGGGGGTGCCGTTCCTTAGCCGTCGAGCTGCGGGGAGCTCGTGCCGCCGGCGGGCGGCGCCGGGACGGCTGCCGGCCCCGAGAAGCGGCCCCCGTGCGCTGCGCGGGCTGCAGCGACCTCCGGGCTGCGCAACGCCCGGCCCCGGCCCTGATGTCGGGCACCCACCAGCACCCGACAGCACGACCCACCCAGCCGGCCCCGCCAGCTCAGCCCCGCACACCCCGCAGCGCCATTCGAGACAGCCGCATCCGTGATCGCCGGGGCTCCTCCGCGGCCCCCAGCTCGATCCGGCGCACGGCCGCGTCCACCACGCCCTGCAACAACATCGCCGCCAGCCGAGGCTGCGCGTGCCCCAGCTCGCCCAGCGCCTCGACGATGATCGCGACCAGCCCGCCGTGCGCCGCCCGGATCTTCTCCCGGGCCCCCGCATCGAGCTCACTCGCGGAGATCGCGACCACGGCCCGATGCCGCCGGTCGCCGACGAGCTCCAGCTGCTGCCGCACATACGCCTCGACCTTGGCCTCGGCCGTCTCCGCCCGCTCCATCGCCGCCGACACTTCCGCCGCCCAGACCGGGAAAGTCGACCTCGCACAGCTCCTCGACCACGGCCGCCCGCGACCGGAAGTACTCGTAGACGGACGATCGCGCGAGGCCCGTCCGCTCGGCGAGGGCCGGGAAGGTCAGCGCCTCCGTACCGCCCTCGGACAACAAGGAACGAGCCGCGTCCAGCAGGGCGGCTCGCTGCATCGACCGGTGCTCGGCCACGGAGGCCGCTCGAATCCTTGGCACGTCAACACTCTACGGACGCGTCACGCCCGACGGGAGTGGCTCCCGCCGGCCCGTCGGCATCCGGCCAGGTCAACGGCCGAAGCTCGCCAGCTTCGCCCTGAGCTGCAGCACGGACTTGGTGTGGATCTGGCTGACCCGGCTCTCGGTCACGCCCAGCACGTTCCCGATCTCGGCCAGGGTGAGCCCCTCGTAGTAGTACAGCGTGACCACGGTCTTCTCCCGCTCGGGCAGCGTGTTGATCGCCCGCGCCAGAAACCTCCGCAGCTCCCGGTCCTCGGCGACCTCCACGGGGTTGTCGGCGGCGGTGTCCTCCAGCGTGTCCATGACGCTCAGCCCGTCGCCGCCCTCACCCCCGACGTGCAGCAACTCCTCCAGGGCCACCACGTTGGCCAGCGACAACTGGCTGAACACCGCATGGAGATCCTCCACCGCGATGCCCAGCTCGGCGGCCACCTCGCCCTCCGTCGGCGTGCGCCGCAGCCGCGCCTCCAGCGTGGCGTACGCCCGCTCCACGTTGCGCGCCTTCTGCCGCACCGAGCGGGGGATCCAGTCCAGCGCCCGCAGCTCGTCGATCATCGCGCCCCGGATCCGGGTGATCGCGTACGTCTCGAACTTGATCTCCCGGTCGATGTCGAACTTCTCGATCGCGTCGATCAGCCCGAACACCCCGGAGGAGACGAAGTCCGCCTGCTCGACGTTGGACGGCAGGCCCACGCTGACGCGTCCCGCGACGTACTTCACGAGCGGCGAGTAGTGCAGGATCAGCTGCTCCCGCAGCCGCTCGTCCCCCGTCGCCTTGTAGGACCGCCACAGCTCGTCGAGCGTCGAGGGAGCGGGCGGCCGTACGCTGCCACCGTCACGGGCGGCTGGGGGGATCGCCGCCCGGTCGGACCCGGAGGTGTGCTGGGGCATTCGTCGCCTTGTGCCGTTCTGCTGCGGAGTGGTGCTGCCTGGGGTGGGCTGTCTGTCTGATGTCGAGTTGCCTGTCCGTGTCGGGATCCTCGTGAGCGTAGCGTGACTGTGGTGTCGCGGTGCGCGAAGGACGGAGGCCGAGGCGGACGCAGATACGTTCCGAGGGCGTCCCGGCGGGCCGTCGCGATCGCTCAGTGTGATCACCGGAGAACCCCAACTGGGCGCATTTCCAAGGGATGTCGGGGTTCCCCCGGACGGCCGAACACGCGCGGTCAGTACGGCCCGGGACCGCCACGGACCGACATCACCGCCTGGCGTGTCAACTTCCAGCCATCGCCGTGTCGTTCGACGTAACCGAGTGCCCGGAGTTCGTACAGTCTCGCGATCGCGTCCTCCTGTGCGGTCTGTGCGCGGCGCGCGATCTCGTCCGGCCGGGCGGCCCGGCCGCCCGGTAGTGCGGCGAGCACCTGCCGAGCGGCCGGTTCCAGCAGGTCCCGGGGCAGGACGGGGCCGCGCCGTTCGGGGGCCAGCTGTCCGATGTCGCCGACCAGTTCGACGACATCCGCGGCGTCGGCGACCAGAGCCGCCTCTCCGCGCAGCAGTTCGTGCACTCCGGCGGACAGCCCGCTGGTGGCGGGGCCCGGTACTCCCATCGTGTGACGGCCGAGGCGCTGTGCGGCCCGCGCCGTGACCAGGGAGCCGCTGCGGTGAGCGGCCTCGACGACCACGGTGCCGCGAGTGAGCGCCGCGATCACCCGGTTCCGCAGGATGAACCTGCTCGGCGTCGGGTGATCGCCGGGCGGCAACTCGCCGATGACCAGCCCCTGTTCGGCGATTCTGCTGATCAGCTGCGTGTGTCCGCGCGGATAGGGGCGGTCGACGCCGCAGGCGAGGACCGCGACGGTGGCGCCGCCCGCGCCGAGGGCGCCGCGGTGGGCGGCACCGTCGACTCCGTAGGCACCGCCGGACACCACGACCCACCCCTGCTCGGCGAGACCGGCGGCGAGGGTGGAGGCCATGTGCGCCCCGTACTCGGTGCAGGCCCGGGCTCCGACGACGGCCACCGACTTCAGCGCCCACAGCCGCAGGCTGGGCCGCCCGCGCACCCACAGGCCGAGGGGCCGGGCATCCCCGAGATCGTCGAGCTGCCCCGGCCATTGCGCGTCCCCGGGGCACACGAACCGCACTCCGGCGTCCCGGGCGACGGCGAGGTCCTCGCGCGGCCGAGCCGTCGCCGCCCTGGCCAGCAAGCCCTTCCACCGCTTGCCGCTCACTCCGGGAAAGGGCTCGCCCGCCCTGAGTCAGCCGCAGGGCCACCTCCCGCACTCCGAACTCCCGCACCCACCTGCCACCGATTTCGTCACCGGGCTCGACGACCCGGGTGAGAAACACCCGGGCGAGCAGCGCGTCGTCCGGTTCCTGGACGACGCTCACGTCAGCGCCCCGAGGGCCATGGGGACGCCCCGCGGCACACCGGTGCGCAGCTGGAGGGCGAGGGCCACGTCCGTCGCGTCGGGCCGGTCGTGGCCGACGAGGTCGGCGACGGTCCAGGCCACCCGCAGGACGCGATCCAGTCCGCGGGCGGTCAGGACGCCCCGCTCCAGGTTCCGCTCGGCCTCGTCCATCGCGCCGGGCACCGCGTACCAGCGGCTGCGCAGCTCGCGGCCGGGTACCTCGCTGTTGGTGCGCCAGGGGGTGCCGGCGAGGCGCTCCACAGCCCGTTCCCGGGCCGCCCGCACCCGGTCGGCGACCGTAGCCGTGGACTCACCCCGCGCGCCGCGGGTGGTCAGCTCGGTGCGGGTGACGCGGTCCACCTCGACACGCAGGTCGACCCGGTCGAGCAGCGGGCCGGAGAGCCTGGCCTGGTAGCGGCGGATCGCCGAAGGCGGGCATTCGCACAGGTCCCGCTGCGAGAACCTGCCGCACGGGCAGGGGTTGGCCGCGAGGACCATGAGGAACTTCGCCGGGAAGCGCACGACTCCCGCGCTGCGCGCGATCACGACATGCCCCGCCTCCAGCGGCTGGCGCAGGGCGTCCAGGGCCCGGCCGCTGAACTCGGGCGTCTCGTCCAGGAAGAGGACTCCCCGGTGGGACAGCGACACCGCGCCGGGCCGTGCGACGCCCGGGCCGCCACCGACGAGTGCCTGCATCGTGGCCGAGTGGTGCGGGGCACAGTAGGGGGCGACGTCGATCAACGGTTTGCCCGGGGGCAGCAGGCCCGCCACCGAGTGGACCGCGGTGACCTCCAGCGACTCCTGCCGGCCGAGCAGGGGCAGGATGGCCGGCAGCCGCTCCGCGAGCATCGTCTTGCCCGCACCGGGAGGCCCCTCGAGGAAGAGGTGGTGCCCGCCCGCCGCGGCGACCTCCACCGCCGTGCGCGCCGAGGTCTGCCCGACGACGTCCGCGAGGTCGTGACCGTGGTCGTGCTGGGCCGCGCCGATGCTGTGCATGCCCGTGGCCGCGCCCGTACCGGGCATGCGCAGGCCGGCCAGGAGCGGGTCCGGGCGGCCAAGTTCGTCCGGCTCCTCGTCGGGCACGGGCTCGTCGGCGAGAATGGCGATCAGCTGCCGCAGGCTCCGGACGCCCAGCACCGACACCCCGGGTACCAGGGACGCCTCGGCGGCGGCGCATTCCGGCACCACCACCTGCTCATACCCCGCGTCCGCCGCCGCCAGCACCGCCGGCAGCACCCCGCGCACCGGCCGCACCCGCCCGTCCAGCCCCAGCTCCCCGATCATCACGATGTCGGCGAGGACACGGGGGTCGATGCGCTCCGCCGCGCCGAGGACCGCCGCGGCGACCGCCAGGTCGAAGCCGCTGCCGGACTTCGGTACGGAGGCCGGGCTCAGGCCGACCGTGAGTTTCTTCTGCGGCCAGGCCGCGCCCGAGTTGACGACCGCGGCGCGCACCCGGTCCCGGCTCTCCGTCAGGCTCTTGTCGGGCAGTCCCACCAGCGTGAACGCCGCGATACCCGGTTCGAGGTCGGCCTGGACCTCGACGACCACACCCTCGACGCCCACCAGTGCCACCGAACACGTACGGGCGAATCCCATCAGGCCACCCCCCGCACATGCTCGACCACGGCCGCGCCGCGGTTCGGCAGCAGCACGCCGACCACGTCGAGACGAACCCCGCCGGGCGGTGCGCCTCCGTGGGTCTGGATCCACCGCTCGGCGAGGTCCCGCAGCCGCTCCGCCTTGTGCGGGGTCACCGCCGCCATGGGGTGCTCGAAGGGGCCCTCCCTGCGGGTCTTCACCTCGCAGATGACCAGGACATCCCCGTCTCTGGCCACGATGTCGATCTCACCGCTCCGGCCCGAGCGCCAGTTGCGCTCCAGGACCGTCAGACCGGCCTCCGTCAGCCGTCGGGCCGCCAGGCCCTCTCCGTACCTGCCCATCGCACGTCGTGCGTTCATGTCGGCACCACCTCCGGCGCCAACGATCACGCACCCGTCCCCACGAAGTGGATCTTGGTGGACAGCTCAGCGGCTGTGGAAAACCTCGTCACCCTCCTGGGCGAACGTCATCCGCTCGGCAGCTCGAGGTCGCTCTTGTTCAGCTCCTCGATGTTCACGTCCTTGAATGTAAGAACCCGAACCTGCTTCACGAACCGCGCGGGCCGGTACATGTCCCACACCCAGGCATCCGCCATGGACACCTCGAAGAACACCTCACCCTGGACCGAGTGCACCTGCATCTCGTAGTCGTTGGTCAGGTAGAAGCGCCGCTCGGTCTCGATCACGTATTTGAACAGACCGACGACATCGCGGTACTCCCGGTAGAGCTTCAGCTCCATCTCGGTCTCGTACTTCTCGAGGTCCTCGGCGCTCATGGCATGTTCCCCTTCAGCCGTGCGATCCCACCATTGTGCGCCAGTCCCGTAAGCCCCTAGACGATTTCCGGGTCAAGGATCACGGGCCTGGCCGGGGGACCTTCGTCGAGCAGCGTACGCAGCAGCCCGGCGAGTCTGGTCGGATACACCGTCTCATGTGCCCGGGTCAGTTCCCGACACGTCCACCAGCGCGCTCCGGCGACACTGCGCCGCTCCAGCTCGGTCAGCCCGGCGGCGGCGATCGCCGTGCGGTCCGTACGAGCCAGGTAGTACCACTCGTCCTGGTCCCAGCGGCGGCCCGCGAACGGGAACGAGCACATCCGCCGCCACAGCACCGGGCCGAGCTCGACCTCGGTGATGCCCGTCTCCTCGATGAGTTCCCGCAGCGCGGCCTCTTCACGGGTCTCGTCGCCCTCCACACCGCCGCCGGGGGTGAACCACCAGTCGTCGGCCGGATCGTCCGGCTCGTGCCCGTGCAGCAGCAGGATGCGGTCCTGCGGGTCGAGCAGCACGACCCGGGCGACCTTGCGCAGCCCGCCCTCATAGGCGTCCTGGCCCGCCCCCATGGCGTCAGCGGGCACCTGCGGGCTCCGTGCCCGCCCGCCGGGCTCGGGCCGCGTCCGCGCGCTTGGCGATCGGGCCGTAGGCGCCACCGCCCAGGACGAGCACGGCGCCGGCGATCACCAGAGCGGTGATCGTCCGCAGCGGTCCGGGCGAGGAGAGAGTGCCGAGCGCCTCGAAACCGGTGGGTCGCTCCAGCATGCCGTTCATGGGCCACACGACGGAGTCGACGCGGGCGTCCACGGCGGAGCGCGCCACCGTGCCACTGGCGGCGTCGGTCAGGTGGGCGGTGGAGTCCACGGAGTTGCCGCGCTCGTCGCCGAGCAGGAACAGCCGGCCCTTGGGGACGGTCACGGTCGGGAAGTTGCTCATCTCGGCCGGCGTGCCCTTGGGCAGGTAGGACTCGTCGATCTCCTTGCCGTCGACCCTCAGCTTGCCGTCCTGGCAGCAGGAGACCGTGTCACCGCCGATGGCGACCACGCGCTTGACCATCGGCACATTGGCCCAGGTCGCGTCCTTGAAGACGACGACGTCCCCGCGACGCACGTCCCCGCCGTCGACGCGCTGCGCCAGTACCCGGTCGCCCGCGTCGATCGTCGGCGTCATCGAACTGGTGGGCACGGTGTACGGCCGGTAGGCCACCGCTCCCCAGGCGAAACCCCCGAGGAAAAGCACGAGGCCCAGCGCGACGGCCAGCCCGGACAACCGCTGTCCGGTCCGGCTGCCCACCGGGCCCGTACCTGTGCCGCCGCTGCGCGGGGCCGTGTGCGTCATGCTCTCGCCACCCATGGGTCCGCACCATACCCGGGGGTACCAGCCGGGCGTCAGACCCGACCGCCGGGATCACTGCCTCCGGCGCCACCACAGCACCACCGGCACCACACCGGCGAGCGCCAGCCCCTGGGGCGCCACCGTCAGGTCGCGGCGGCCGACTGGGCGTTGAGCCCGGCCTGGTCGAAGGTGTCCGGAACCGGCAGGGTGTCCCAGCGGTTGATCGGCCAGGCGATGACGACGGCCCGTCCGACGACTTCCTTCACCGGGACCATGCCGTGGTGCTTGTCCGACTGGTTGTAGCGGGAGTCGCGGGAGTTCTGCCGGTGGTCGCCCATGACCCAGATGGAGCCCTCGGGGACCTTCACCTTGAACTGGCCGCCCTGGTCGTCGACGCTGCACGGTGTGTTGCCCGGGTAGACGTACGACCGGTCGTCCAGCGCCTTGCCGTTGACCGTCAGCGGGCCCGTGCCCTTGCACTCGACCGTGTCGCCGCCGACGCCGACGACGCGCTTGATGAGGTCCTTCTCCTCCGCGGAGGGCATGAGGCCGATCCAGCTGAGGAACGTCTGCAGGGCGTTCGGATCCGTGGTCGGCTCGCCCGCCAGCCAGTTGTCCGGGTCGTGGAAGACGACGACCTCGCCGCGCTCGGGCTCGGAGCCGAACCAGGGGGTGAGTTTGTCGACCAGGACGCGGTCGCCCTGCTGGAGCGTGTTCTGCATCGAGTCGGAGGGGATGGAGAACGCCTGCACGAGGAAGGTCTTGATCAGCAGCGCGAGCACCAGCGCGATGCCGATCAGGATGGGCAGCTCCTTCCAGAAGGAGCGCGGCTTCTTCGGCGTCCGGTTCGTACCGCCCGGCCCTTGGTCCTCGGCTGTGATGTGCTCGCCTGTCACTCTGTTGTCCTCGGCTGCCCCGGAGTCATTCCCGGAGGTCACGGCGCTGTCCGCGGCCGGGACGGCGGATTCCGCGGGGCGCCCGCGGTGCTCCTCGCCGTCGTGTCCGGACCGTGCGCCAACCGCCACATCCCCCACGCCAACTCCTCACTGTGTGCCGCCGCCTGCCCCATACACGGCGCAGGCCCACCACTCCCATAACGAGCGGGAGTTCCGCAGGAGTCGGGAGCTGGATCGTTCCGTTCGAATCGTCGGAGGCAACCCTATGCGACAGCTGGGCAGCAGCGGTCGACCCGGTGGCCGAGTCGGACACGGAGGCGTAGGTTTTCGGTTCCTCCAGCGTGCTCCAGTGGGGGAAGGGCCAGGCGATGACCATGGCACGGCCCACGACCTCGTCCTCGGGGACCGTGCCTCCGTAGTCGGTGTCCTGGTGGGCGCGGGAGTCCGCGGAGTTGTTCCGGTGGTCGCCCATCACCCACAACCGCCCCTGGGGGACCGTGATGTCGAACGGCGTGTCGGACGGGGCGTTGCCCGGGATACAGGTAGTCCTCGTTCAGCGGGACGCCGTTGACGGTCACGCGCCCTTGCGTGTCGCAGCACTTGACGCGGTCGCCGCCGACGCCGACGACGCGCTTGATGAGGTCCTTCTCGTTCTCGGACGGCAGCAGACCGATGAAGGTGAGCCCTTCCTTGACCTGCTTGATGACGACGGGGTCGTCCTGCGGGGTGGTGGTCTGCTCGTCCTGGAGCCAGCCGCCGGGGTCCTTGAAGACGACGACGTCCCCGCGCTGCGGCTTCGAGCCGAACCACGGGGTGAGCTTGTCGACCAGGACGCGGTCGCCGATCTGGATCGTCTGCTCCATGGAGCCGGACGGGATGACGAAGGCCTGGACGAGGAACGTCTTCAGCACGAGCGCTATGAGGACGGCGACGCCGACGAGGAGAGGTATCTCCTTGACGGCGACCGCGCCTGCGGCGCCGCTTGACCTTGCGCTGGAGCTTGCGCCGCTCGGCGCGCGTACGGCCGCCGGAAGGGCTGGCGGCGCGCCGGGCGCCGGTGGGCAGCAGGTTTTCCGCGGCGCCGCTGGGGACGCCGCGCGGCTTGCCGCGGTTACCCATGGGCGCCCGCCCTTTGCGGCGGGAGCGGGCACGCCCGCGTAGGCGTCGGGGCGGTGCAGCCGGGTGGCGTGGGCGAAGGGCCAGACGATCCAGTCGGCGCGGCCGATCACCTCGTCGACCGGGACCATGCCGCCGCCGGGCGAGCCGAGATGGTCGCGGGAGTCGCTGGAGTCGCTGCGGTGGTCGCCGAGGACGAACAGGGTGCCGTCGGGCACGACGACGTCGAAGCGCACCGTCGACGGGCTGTCGCCGGGGATACAGGAACGTCCGACTCGTCGACCGAGCCGGCCGTTCACCTGGATCCTCCCCTCCTTGTCGCAGCAGACCACGTGGTCTCCCCCCACACCGACAACGCGTTTGATGTAGTCGGCATGCCCGAAATACCCGGTTCCGTCGAACACGACGACGTCTCCCCGCTGCGGCTCGGCACCGAAACGGTACGCCAACTTATTTACGAGAACCCGGTCGCCGATCCTCAATCCCTGCTCCATGGATCCGCTGGGGATCTGGAACGGCCGCAGCACGAACGTGTTGAGCAGCAGCAGAAAACCAGGAGGACCAGCAGGGTCAGGGTGATCCGGCCGCCCGGGACCCATGCGGTGATCCGCGACACCAACGCGAAACGCGACCGTCCCTCCGGCCCTCCTGGGTCCGAGGTCTCCTCGGAGTCGGAAGGGCTGGAGGAGCGGTCGCGCTCCGTCGGCTGTGCTTCGGTGTCCATCGGGGCCAGATGTTATCCGGCCCCGCTTCGGACCCGGGGGGCGAACCCCGGAGAGCGCTCAGTTCTCGCGCTTCTCCTTGATCTTCGCCGCCTTGCCGCGCAGCTCGCGCAGGTAGTACAGCTTGGCGCGACGGACGTCACCCGGGTGACGAGCTCGATCTTCTCCACGATCGGGGTGTGCACCGGGAAGGTGCGCTCGACGCCGACGGAGAAGGAGACCTTGCGGACCGTGAAGGTCTCGCGCACGCCGGCGCCCTGGCGGCGGATCACAACGCCCTTGAACTGCTGCACACGGGAGCGGTTGCCCTCGATGACGCGGACGTGGACGTTGACCGTGTCGCCCGGGCGGAAGGCGGGGACGTCGCTGCGCAGCGACGCGGAGTCGACGGTGTCGAGCAGGTGAGACATTTCGTCTGCTTTCCTCGCTGATGCCACAGGTCATCAACGGAAACTAGGTGTTTCGGATCAGGATGCTGTGCGGGTCGGGACGGGCGTCGTCTCCCCCTGTGGCAGGGGCGCACGCCGGACGGACGCACAACAGCGACCTATTCTTCCACGCCCTCGGTCCTGCGCCAAAATCGGCCGTACGGCTCCCCCGCCGGGTCCGGCGCCCAGCCCAGGATGGAGAGCATCTCGCGGTCCTTCTTGTCGAAGGCCTTGGGGTCGCACCGCTCGATGAGGTCGGGCCGGTGGGCGGTCGTACGCTTCAGGGCCTCGTCCCGGCGCCAGCGGGCGATCTTCCCGTGGTGGCCGCTGAGCAGCACGTCGGGGATGTCCCGGCCGCGCCACTCGGGCGGCTTGGTGTAGACGGGGCCCTCCAGCAGGCTCGCCATGGCGCCGGGCGCGAAGGAGTCGTCCCGGTGGGACTCGGCGTTGCCCAGGACGCCGGGCAGCAGCCGCGCCACGGCCTCCGTGACGACGAGTACGGCCGCCTCGCCGCCGGCGAGGACGTAGTCGCCGATGGACACCTCGTAGACCGGCATCCGGGTCGCGTACTCGTCGACGACCCGGCGGTCGATGCCCTCGTAGCGGGCCGGCGTGAAGATCAGCCAGGGCCGCTCGGAGAGCGCGACGGCGAGTTCCTGGGTGAAGGGGCGGCCGCTGGGGGTGGGCACGATGAGGGCGGGCCCGTCGGGAGCCCGGTCTCGTAGCCGTCGGCCAGGACGGATCCAGCGCGTCTCCCCAGGGGTCGGTCTTCATGACCATGCCGGGGCCGCCGCCGTACGGCGTGTCGTCGACGGTGTTGTGGCGGTCGTAGGTCCAGGCACGCAGGTCGTGCACATGGACGTTCGAGCTGTCCACGCGCGCGTGCCTTGCCGACGAGTGAGACGTTCAGGGGTTCCAGGTACTCGGGGAAGATCGTGACGACGTCGAGGCGCATCACGACTCGCTCCGCGTCGCGCGACGAGGCGATCTCGGCGCGGTCGTCGATCAGGCCCGGCGGCGGGGTGATGACGGCCTCTGCTCCTCGAGGTCGATCTCGGCGACGATCTCCTCGACGAAGGGGATCAGCACCTCGCTGCCGTCGGGCGCGCTCCACGATGAACAGGTCCTGGGAGGGCAGGTGCGAGATCTCCGTGATCCGGCCGACCTCGATGCCGTCCGCGGTGACCACGTCGAGGTCGATGAGCTGGTGGTCGTAGTACTCGTCCTCGTCCTCGGGCAGCTCCTCCGGGTCGATCTCGGCGATCAGGAGGGTGTTGCGCAGGGCCTCGGCGCCGGTGCGGTCGCTGACGCCCTCGAAGCGCAGGAGGAGGCGGCCGCTGTGGACACGGCCGGTCTCGATGGTGAGCGGCCCGCGGTGGCGGGATCGGTGGCGAGTACGGCGCCGGGGGCGAGCCTGCAGTTCCGGCTCGTCGGTACGTACCTCGACGGTGACCTCGCCCTTGATGCCATGGGCGCGGCCGATCCGTGCGACTACCAGCTGCACGTGTCCAGTCTCCTGTCGATGCCGTCGACCTGCGGGCCGGGGACGGCCCTGTGGCCCTCCCCGGCCCGAGCCGGTGCTGCGATAAGCGTCAGCGGACGTGGTCCACGTCGACGAGGTCGACGCGGACACCGCGGCCGCCGATGGCGCCCACGACGGTGCGCAGGGCGCGTGCGGTGCGGCCGTTGCGGCCGATCACCTTGCCGAGGTCGTCCGGGTGGACCCGGACCTCGAGCACCTGTCCCGCGACGCAGGTTGCGCGAGGCGACCTGCACATCGTCAGGGTTGTCGACGATGCCCTTCACGAGGTGCTCGAGAGCCTCCTCGAGCATGCTCAGGCCTCGGTCGACGCGGACTCGGCGGCCGCCTCGTCCTTCTTCTCAGCCTTCTTCTTCTGGGTGATCGCCTCACCCTTGCCCTCGTCCTCGCCGGCGAGCGCCTCGAACGACGGGCGCGCCGACTTCTCGGCCGCCTGCAGCAGCGGGGCCGGGGCGGGCTCGCCCTTGTACTTCTGCCAGTCGCCGGTCTTCTTGAGGATGGCGAGCACGGGCTCGGTCGGCTGGGCGCCGACACCGAGCCAGTACGCCACACGCTCGGCGTCGACCTCGATCACCGACGGGTGGTACGTCGGGTGGTACTTGCCGATCTCCTCGATGGCCCGGCCGTCACGGCGGGTACGGGAGTCGGCGACGACGATGCGGTAGTGAGGCGAACGGATCTTGCCCAGACGCTTCAGCTTGATCTTGACTGCCACGGGAGTGGGTTCTCCTGGATTTGACGTGGTTGGGCACGGCGAGACGGCCGCGTGGGGTTGCGGTACCCGAGTGCCCGATGGACGCGTCAGCCGGAGGAGAGAGGGGTCCTGTGCGACTGTCGAGTACAGCTAGCCATTGTGCCACACCCTGCCGGACGGCTTTGCCGGGGGTGCGCTGCGTCACGGGCATGCCGGGCCGGCACCCGGCGTGGAGGTGATGTACGTCGGGTGCACACCCCGGCACCGCGTCTCGACCGGCAGCCACGAGATGCCGGTGCTGACGTCAGCCCGCCACCGCTCCCGCTCCCACGACGTCCGGGATACGGAACGGCTTGCCGCAGCCGCCGCAGACGATCGGCGCCTGGGCGAGCACGGACGGCACCACGCGTACGTTGCGGCCGCAGTCGCAGACCGCCTTGACGCGTACGCCGCCACCGGAGGAGCCATGCCGGGCGGCCGGGCCCCGGAAGGTACGGGAGGTGTCGGAAGAGGTCGCGGCCGTGTGGGCCTTCAGGGCGCGCTGGAGGCGTTCCATCGTCGGGCGGTAACGGCGCTTCGCCTCGGGGGTGAGCGTGACCAGGGAGAAGCCGCTGCTGGGATGCGGTTCCTCGGGGTGGTCCAGGCCCAGCTCCTCGGCGATCGCGAGGAATCTGCGGTTGTGGTAGCGGCCGGCACGGGAGGTGTCGCGGACGCCGCGCGAGGCGGCGATGCCATGGACTGCCTCATGGAGCAGTCGCTCGAAGGAGAGCTCGTGACCGCACGCGGACGACGACTCCCCGATCAGGGACTCTGGCGCGGCAAGGTCGGGCAGCTCGGGGTGGTACCGCTGAATGTCGGCCCACGCCTGTGCCAGCTCTGCGGCGAGAACAGGTGGTGTCTGTGTCGTGCTCACGTAATGACAACGAGCCTGGGTGCCACAGTGTTCCGATTCCGGGCCATCCCAAATAATTTGCACGTACCCGTCAGTTGCCTCTGATGCGTCCTGACGAGGGCGCGTGCGCTGATCTGCGGAGAAGCCTCGCAGCTCACCACAAGGTGGTGCGTAGGTCCGCATACGCCCCGGCGCGTAGGGGATGTCCGCGCGCCAGGGAATCAGGGGCCCTCGGGTACGCAAGAGGTGTTTCGGCCGCCTTGCGTCCCACCCGGTGAGGGCGTGCCACGACTCAGTAAGCGCGTGCCACGACCGCGACGTTACCGGGTGCGTCGTCGGCGTCCGGCACCGACCCGTCCTCGGCGACCAGACACCGTACGGTCGCCGCGTGATCGGCCAGCTTGGACTCGCCCTCCTCGCCGAGCACGGCCCAGGGGATGCGCGCCCAGCCACCGGCGGTGGCCGCTTCGACGGCCTCCCCGAACGTGGACACCTCGGTCGTACGGGACTCGCGGCGCTCGCGGGACTGCCTGAGCAGCAGCGCCTGGTCCTCTTCGAGGACCTTGGGCAGCAGCGACGCCAGGGACTCCAGGGCCACCGGCTCCTTGCCGCCCGGGATGCGGCGCGCCAGCATCGCCGTGCCGTTCTCCAGGTCGCGCGGTCCGACCTCGATGCGCACGGGGACGCCCTTGAGCTCCCAGTCGACGGCCCGACGGCCGAAGGGGGTGTCGGTGCGGTCGTCGACGTGGACGCGGACACCGGCCGCCTTCAGCCGGTCGCCGAGCTCGCGGACCTTGGCCAGAACCGCGTCGTCGCCCTTGATCGCGAGCACCACGGCCTGGACGGACGCCAGCCGCGGCGGGACGCGCAGGCCGTTGTCATCGCCGTGCATCATCACCAGGGCACCGATCATGCGGGTGGTGGAGCCCCAGGAGGTCTGCCAGACCAGCTCCTGCCGGCCGTCCTTGGACAGGTACCGGGTGTTGAAGGCCTTCGCGAAGTTCTGGCCCAGTTCATGGCTCGTGGCCATCTGGAGGGCCTTGCCGTCGCCCATCATGCCTTCGAGCGTGAGGGTGTTGACGGCGCCGGCGAACCGCTCCTTGACGGTCTTGCGGCCGGGGACGACGTCCATCGCGAGCACGTTCACCATGAAGTCCTCGTAGACCTGCCGGTGAATGCGAGCGGCGAAATCGCGCGCTTCCTCGTACGTGGCGTGCGCGGTGTGGCCCTCCTGCCAGAGGAACTCGGTCGTGCGCAGGAACAGGCGCGGCCTGAGCTCCCAGCGCACGACGTTCGCCCACTGGTTGATGAGCAGCGGCAGGTCACGGTAGCTCTGCACCCACTTCGAGAAGGAGGCGTTGATGATCATCTCGGAGGTGGGCCGGACCACGGCGGGCTCTTCGAGCTCCTTGCCGCCGCCGTGGGTGACCACGGCCAGCTCGGGCGCGAAGCCCTCGACGTGGTCCGCCTCCCTGGTCGAGGTACGACTGGGGGATCAACAGCGGGAAGTACGCGTTCTGGGTGCCCGTCTCCTTGATGCGGGCGTCCATCTCGGCCTGCATCCGCTCCCACAGCCCGTACCCGTACGGTCGGATGACCATGGTGCCGCGCACCGGACCGTTGTCGGCGAGTTCCGCCTTGGTGATCAAGTCCTGGTACCAGCGCGGGAAATCGTCCACCCGGGGGGTGAGAACGGGTGCCTTGGTCATGGCGAGATGGTACGGGCCCGGGTTGCCGGAATGTGAAATCTCGCCATAGGCACATGACAACTCACAAACCGGGGCGCATTCCACTGGACGACAGGTCGAGGGGGGAGTTTCCTGGCATACGGGGGTAGTGCGAGCGCACTGTCACGGGGGCCATGGAATCGGGCAAGAGGCAACTCTCGGCGGATTGGGGCGCTTACTTATGACACCTACGCTCGTGCGGCAGCACCTGCCTCACGCGGGGGCCGCACCCCGCGTGGACCTGCGTGCACGCGCGCGTGACTGGTCCGAGATCCAGGAGCGGATGCTCGTACCGCTCTACGAGGCCGTCTACGAGCGACTGGACGTGGGTCCCGCCACGCGGCTGCTCGGCCTCGGCTGCGGTTCCGGACTCGCCCTGCTGATGGCCGCCGCCCGGGGAGCGACGGTCACCGGTGTCGACTCTTCCCCTGAAAGAATGACCTTCGCGCGGGAGCGGATGCAGCCCGAGGCGTGGGGCACCCGCACGCCTGCCGAGAGCCGACTGGTCGACGGCTCACCCCGGGACACGGCGGAGCCGGGTGCTCCCGCGTACACCCTGGTGACCGCTTTCGAGCCGATCGGGTGCCTCGCCGGCGACTCGGAGGGGATGGGCGGGCTGCTCGCGGAGGCGACACCGCTCGCCGAGCGCGGTGCGGCCGTGGTGCTGGCCGGCTGGGGTCCGCCGGAGCGGTGCGCCACGACGTCCGTGCTGCGGGTTGCCACGAAGCTGGCGGAGCCGCTGCGCAACACGGGCAGCTGGCGTCCCTCCCTCCGGGACGACCTGGAGGACGTCGCCCAGCGGGCAGGGCTCAAGCCGGACGGGTCCGGGCGGGTGGCGTGCCCCTTCGGATACGCCGACGTGGACAGCGCGGTACGCGGGCTCAAGTCGACGGGGCTGTTCGACGCGGCGATGACCGCGACCGACCAGGTGCAGGTCGACAAGGAGCTGACCGAAGCGCTGCATCCGCACCAGCGTCAGGACGGGACCGTGTGGATGCCCAATGTCTTCCGGTATTTGATCGCCCGGGTTCCGTAAGGTTCAAGCTTTGCCCGTGCAGGTGTGAATGGTGTGAAGAGAGCACGGAAAGGTGCTTCTCGTTTCTCCGAGTGGATCATGAACGCTTAGTCTGATCCACCGCTCGGGGGACTTACACATCTGCATACAGGAGCCGTTTTGCCGCACCACAAGACCGCGCTGCGTCTCGTCGCGCCCGTCGCCGTCCTCGCTCTGTCCCTCACCGCCTGCGGTGGCGGCGACGACAACGCCGACGCGAAGAGCCCGGCCACCGAGAAGGCCAAGGTCTTCCCTTCGCCGGAGCCGGCGTCCGGCGGCGAGATGGACAGCGGCGAGAGCGCCACGGGCAAGGTCGAGGAGGACCCGGGCAAGGTCACCTACGAGGTCGTGGCGCAGAAGGTCGACGTGGGCACCGAGGCCGAAGCCGCCAAGGCCGTCTCGGAGCCGGGGAAGGTCAAGGGCAAGGTGCTGGCCGTGGCCCACGTGAAGTACACGCACAAGAGCGGACCCGCCCTCACCGACGGTTCCGATGTGCAGGACAGCACCACGGTCTTCGCCGACGGACAGCGCGGCACCGTCCTCATCGGCGCCTCCGAGGACGCCGCGGGCTGCGAGGACCCGTACGACGTCGAGAGCTGGAAGCAGGGCGAGAGCCACGTCTTCTGTGAGACGTACGTGATCCCGGCGAACGCCAAGAGCGTCGAGGTCCACTGGTCCGAGGAGGACGGCGAGCCCTACATCTGGAAGTTCCCGAACGCCTGACCTGCCCGCCGCCGGCGGACGACTGAGGGCGCCCCTTTCGGAAAGGGGCGCCCTCAGTGCCGTGCGGGACGGGCCGTCAGCCCATGAACTTCTTGAACTCGTCGGGGAGTTCGAAGTCCTTGGCGCCCTGCTGCGGCAGCCCGAAGGCGCTGCCGCCCTCGGCAGCCGCGGCGCGGCGGGCCTCGGCCTCCTGCTCCTGCTGCTTGCGCTTCATCGGGTTGCCGGAGCGCTGCTTGCCCTTGGCCTGCTTCTGCTTCTTCTTCGTCCGGCCGGGGCCACCGCCCATGCCAGGCATGCCGGGCATCCCGGGCATGCCGCCGCCCTGGGCCATGCGGGACATCATCTTGCGGGCCTCGAAGAACCGCTCGACCAGGTTCTTCACCGCGCTGACGTCGACACCCGAACCACGCGCGATACGAGCGCGGCGCGAGCCGTTGATGATCGTCGGCTCCTGACGCTCGGCCGGGGTCATCGACTTGATGATGGCGGCCGTACGGTCGACGTCACGCTCGTCCAGGTTCTGGATCTGGTCCTTCATCTGGCCCATGCCCGGGAGCATGCCGAGCAGCTTGGAGATGGAGCCCATCTTCCTGACCTGCTCCATCTGGGCCAGGAAGTCGTCCAGGGTGAAGTCCTGGCCCTTCTTGGACGCCAGCTTGGAGGCCATCTTCTCGGCCTCTTCCTGGCTGAACGTCTTCTCCGCCTGCTCGATCAGGGTGAGCAGGTCACCCATGTCGAGGATGCGGGAGGCCATCCGGTCCGGGTGGAAGGCGTCGAAGTCCTCGAGCTTCTCGCCGTTCGACGCGAACATGATCGGCTTGCCGGTGATCTGCCTGATCGACAGCGCCGCACCACCGCGGGCGTCACCGTCGAGCTTGGAGAGCACCACACCGTCGAAGCCGACGCCGTCGCGGAAGGCCTCGGCGGTGTTGACGGCGTCCTGGCCGATCATCGCGTCGACGACGAACAGGATCTCGTCCGGGGCAGACCGCGTCCCTGATGTCCGCGGCCTGCCGCATCATCTCCTGGTCGATGCCGAGGCGGCCGGCGGTGTCCACGATCACGATGTCGTGGACCTTGGACTTCGCGTGCTCGATGGAGTCCTTGGCGACCTTGATCGGGTCGCCGACGCCGTTGCCCGGCTCCGGCGCGTAGATGCCGACGCCCGCCCGCTCGGCGACGACGCTGAGCTGGTTCACGGCGTTCGGGCGCTGGAGGTCACAGGCGACCAGCAGCGGCGAGTGGCCCTGCTCCTTCAGCCAGCGGCCGAGCTTGCCCGCGAGGGTGGTCTTACCGGCACCCTGCAGGCCCGCCAGCATGATCACGGTGGGCGGCTGCTTGGCGAAGCGCAGGCGCCGGGTCTCGCCGCCGAGGATGGTGACAAGCTCGTCGTTGACGATCTTGAGGACCTGCTGGGCGGGGTTCAGCGCCTTGCTGACCTCGGCACCGAGGGCGCGCTCCTTGACGTTCTTGATGAACGTCCGGACGACCGGCAGCGCCACGTCCGCCTCGAGGAGCGCGATCCGGATCTCGCGCGCCGTGGCGTCGATGTCCGCCTCGCTGAGAGCGTCCCTTGCCGCGCAGGTTCTTGAAGGTCGCTGAGAGGCGATCGGAAAGAGTATCGAACACGGCGCTCGCGGTCCTCAGGGTTGGTGGCGGCTAGGGAATCGCCCTCCAGGGTATCCCGGCGTGACAAGTCGCCGGGTCGGTCTCACCCACGCAGCGTCTCCTCCAGCTTCCGCGCCACCGACGCCGCCTCGTCCCCGGGCAGCGGCGCGCCCTCCGGGCCGGTCACGTAGAAGGCGTCCACGGCGTTGGCACCCAGCGTGGAGACATGCGCACTGCGCACCAGTACGCTCGCGTCCTCCAGGGCCCGGCCGATGCGGAACAGCAGGCCCGGGGCGTCCTGGGAGCGTACCTCGATCACCGTGGCCAGCCGGGAGGCGGCCGGGTGGACCGACACCCGGGGCGGCGGCGGCGACCACGCCCCGGCGGCGCGGATAGGCCGCGTCCCGTTCGGCGAGGCGGCCGGCGATGTCCAGGGAGCCGTCCAGGGCCCGGACGAGGTCCGCGCGCAGCCGGGCGGCCTGCGGCAGGGAGCCGTACTCGGCGGCGACCCGCCAGTCCAGCAGCAGGACGGAGCCGTCGACGCCGTCCGGGAGGTCCAGGGAGCGCAGCTCGGCCGTGCGTACGGTCAGCCGGTGCATGGCGAGGACACCGGCCACCGCGGGCAGCACGCCCGGCTGGTCGGGTACGGCGATGAGCAGCTCCACGCCCAGCGGCTCGGGGTCGCCGGACGGCTCCTGCCCGGCGGGCGGCTCGGTCTGTGCCCGCAGGGCGAGCACGGGGCTGCCCGTCGCGGCCGCCTCCAGGGCGAGCCGCTCCTGCTCGGCGGTCGGCGCGGCCTCCTCGGGGTCGTCCGGGGCATCCCCGGCGAGCACCGCCGCGACCCGCTTGACGAGGTCGGCGACGAGCGAGCCGCGCCAGGACGACCAGGCGGCCGGGCCGGTGGCCAGGGCGTCGGCCTCGGTGAGCGCGTGCAGCAGTTCCAGGGTGCCCTGCGAGCCGACGGCCTCGGCGACGGAGCGCACGGTGGCCGGGTCCTCCAGGTCGCGCCGGGTGGCGGTCTCGATGAGCAGCAGGTGGTGCCGGACGAGGGTGGCGACCACGGCCACGTCGTGGCGGTCGAAGCCGATCCGGGCGGCCACGTCCTTGGCGATGATCTCGCCGGCCACCGAGTGGTCGCCGGGCCAGCCCTTGCCGATGTCGTGCAGCAGCGCGGCGACCAGCAGCAGGTCGGGGCGGCTGACCGGCGGGTGAACTCGGAGGCGCGGACGGCGGTCTCGATCAGGTGCCGGTCGACGGTCCACAGGTGCACGGCGTTGCGCTGCGGGCGGCAGCGCACCCGCTCCCAGTCGGGCAGCAGCCGGGTGATCAGCCCCTCGGCCTCCAGCGCCTCCCAGACCTCGATGGTCGGGCGGCCGGAGCCGAGCAGGGTCACGAGCTGCTCGCGTGCCTCGGCGGGCCAGGGCGTGGGCAGCGGGGCGCACGGTGGCCGCCATGCGCCGTACGGCGTGCAGGGAGAGCGGGAGCCCGGCCTGCGCGGCGGCGGCCGCGGCGCGCAGCGGCAGCACGGGGTCGCGCTCGGGGCGCGCGGCGCGGGCGAGCACCACCTCGCCGTCCTGCTCCACCACGCCCTCGGCCAGCGGGGAGCGCTCGGCGGCCGGGCTTCCCGCCGCCCAGCATGGCGCGCAGCCGCGGCCGCACCGCGCGCGACCGCAGCACGCGCCCCACCTCGCGCCAGGTGACGTCACTGGCGTAGGAGATGACCCGTGCCGCCTCGTAGACCTGCCGCAGCAGCGTGTCGGCGTCGAGCAGGCCGAGCTCGGCGGCCACCTGGTCCTGCTCCTGGAGCGCGAGCCGGTCGGTCGCCCGCCCGGTGGTCAGGTGCAGGGCGTCCCGTACGTCGAGGAGCCGGCGCCGGGCGTCGGCGAGGCCCTCGCGCGGGGCGTCGGCGAGCCAGGAGGCGGCGACGGCGCGCAGGGCGGTGGCGTCGCGCAGCCCGCCGCGGGCCTCCTTCAGGTCGGGTTCCAGCAGGTACTGCAGCTCGCCCTGGCGCTCGGCGCGTTCGGCGCACAGTTCCTGGAGTTCGGGAAGGCGCTTGGGCGCCTGGTTGCGCCAGTCGGCCAGCACGGCCGTGCGCAGTCCCGCGGTGAGGCCGAGGTCGCCGGCGATGTGCCGGGCGTCCAGCAGGCCGAGCTGCACCTTGAGGTCCTCGCCGGCCGTCTTGCGGGCCTCGGCGGGCGTGCGGACGGAGTGGTCGAGGGCGAGGCCCAGGTCCCAGACGGGGTACCAGATGCGGTCGGCGAGGGCGGCGACCGCCTTGGCGTCGCTGCCGTCGTGCAGCAGGAGCAGGTCCAGGTCGCTGCGCGGGGACAGTTCACCGCGTCCGTAGCCGCCGACGGCGACCAGGGAGCGCCCCGCGCAGCCCCTCCGGCGCCCGCGGCGAACAGGCCGGACAGCCAGTCGTCCGTCAGTTCGGCGAGGGCCGCACGGCGCGGCGGCCCGGACCGCGCCTCCTCGGTGAGGAGACGCAGCCGGGCCGCCGCGTAGCCGCTGGGTCCCGAGTCCTCTGCTTCCTTCGTGCACGTCCGTACTCGTCACCCAGCGACTCCTGTTCTTGTTTCCTGCCTCAGAGCGCGTCGGGGCCGCGCTCGCCGGTCCGGACCCGTACGGCCGTCTCGACCGGGATGGACCAGACCTTGCCGTCACCGATCTTGCCGGTGCGGGCCGCCTTGACCACGACGTCGATCAGCTGCTCGGCGTCGTCGTCCTCGACCAGCACCTCGATGCGGATCTTGGGGACCAGGTCGACGGTGTACTCGGCACCGCGGTAGACCTCGGTGTGGCCCCGCTGACGACCGTAGCCGCTGGCCTCGGTGACCGTCAGGCCGTGGACTCCGAAGGCCTGCAGGGCCTCCTTGATCTCGTCGAGCCGGTGCGGCTTGACGACGGCGGTGATGAGCTTCATGCGTCCACCTTCTTGCTCGCGGCCGGCCGCGGCCGCCGCGGCGGCGGCGGTCCGGGCGGCACCGCCGCCGGCACCACTGAAGTCGTATGCGGTCTCGGCGTGCTCGGCCTGGTCGATGCCGGCCACCTCGTCGTCCTCGGGGACCCGCATGCCGATGGTCTTGTCGAGGATGAAGGCGAGGATCGCGGAGACGATCAGGGAGTAGGCGAGCACCGCGAAGACACCGGCGCACTGCTTCCAGAACTGGTCAGGCCGCCGCCGTAGAAGAGGCCCTCGACGTCGGACTGGCCCTTGCCGCTGGCGAAGAAGCCGATCAGCAGGGAGCCGAGGACACCGCCGACCAGGTGGACGCCGACGACGTCGAGCGAGTCGTCGTAGCCGAACTTGTACTTCAGGCCGACGGCCATGGCGCACAGCACACCGGCGATGACGCCGACGGCGATCGCGCCCATCGGGGTGACCGCGCCACCGGCCGGGGTGATGGCGACCAGGCCCGCGACGGCGCCGGAGGCGGCGCCCAGGGTGGTGAACGCGCCGTGGCGGATCTTCTCGTAGGCGAGCCAGGCCAGCATGGCGGCGCGCGGTGGCGACCTGCGTGTTGACGAACATCAGCGCGCCGACGCCGTCGTCGTTGCCGAGCCAGGAGCCGGCGTTGAAGCCGAACCAGCCGAACCACAGCAGGCCGGCGCCGAGCATGACCAGCGGCAGGCTGTGCGGGCGCATCGGGTCCTTCTTGAAGCCGACGCGCTTGCCGATCACCAGGATCACGCCGAGCGCCGCGGCACCGGCGTTGATGTGGACCGCCGTACCACCGGCGAAGTCGATCACGCCCAGCTCGAAGGCCCAGCCGCCGGCGCCCCAGACCCAGTGCGCGACCGGGAAGTAGACGACCGTGGCCCACAGGGCGATGAACAGCGCCCAGGCGCTGAACTTCACGCGGTCCGCGAGGGCACCGCTGATCAGGGCGGGCGTGATGATCGCGAACATCAGCTGGAAGACCAGGAAGACGAAGACCGGGATGGTGTAGCCGGGCCACGAGCTCCGTCAGGCCGATGTTGCCGAGGCCGACCCAGTCGGAGTTCCAGCCGATGAGGCTGCCGGAGTCGGTGCCGAACGCCATGGAGAAGCCGTACAGCACCCACAGGATGGTGACGATCCCGAGGCTGATGAAGCTCATCATCAGCATGTTCAGGGTGCTCTTGACGCGGACCATGCCTCCGTAGAAGAAGGCCAGGCCCGGAGTCATGAGCATCACCAGGGCGGAACAGATGAGCATGAACCCTGTGTTGGCGGCAGACAGCTTGGGTGCCTCTGCGGCAAGCGTGATGGCTGGTGCCATCGGCGTCTCCTCGTCGTTGGTACGGCCCCGTGCGGGCGAAGCCTGAGCGGAATGAGGGGCGGGCCGGTTATGCGCCACGAGATTGGCGCAGCGCGGTTTCGGTCGGAAGCCCCTCGTTGTTTCGCGGCCGTGACGAAGGCGCCTTCTGTGTTACGCGTCGATGAACTGCCGGATTGCGGCCGCGCCGATCGTTATCGTGGCGCAACCTTCGGCCCCGACAGCCGGCAGGAACACAGGCCGGCCGCGGTCGGCCTTCCGATGACCTGGCATGGGGGAGCCGAGTCGGGCAGTTCGGGAGGGCCGGCCGCGGCCGGGGTTCAGGGTGGCGTCGGCGTGGTGCTCAGACCGCCTCGGCGGTCTCGGGCAGCTCGACGGCGAGCCGCTCGGTGAGGTCGACGACCTCGCCGAGGTCGCCGAAATCGCGTACGGCCGTGTCGACCGTTTTGCGGATACGGGTGTTGACCCGCTCGGAGCGGACCTTCTTGGCGATGCTGCATGGCCTCGGTGGCGAAGACCGGTGCTCTGCTCGGGCTCGCGCGGAGCAGGTGCACGGTGGCCATGCCGATCAGGTTCAGCGCGTACGAGCGCTGGTGCTCGTCGTCCTCGGCGAAGAGCTCCACGGCCCGGCTGCATCAGGGGCTCGGCCAGCGAGGCGTAGGTCGGGGCTGCGGCCCGGCGACGTAGGCGAGGTCGCGGTAGGAGTGGGAGTTCTCGCCGTACAGCTCGGCCTCGGAGAAGAAGCGGATCCAGTCGGGGTCCGGCTCGTCCCACTCGTCGGCCTCGGCGAAGGTGTCCTCGGCCATCCGGACCGCCCGCTTGCACTTGCCGGGCTGTCCCATGTTGGCGTAGGCGCGGGCCTCCATCGCATACAGCATCGACTGGGTGCGCGGGCTCGCGCAGTCCCGGCTGCCGTACTGCGCGAGGTGGATCAGCTCCAGGGCGTCGTCGGGCCGGCCGAGGTGGATCATCTGGCGGCTCATGCTGGACAGCACGTAGGAGCCGAGCGGCCGGTCGCCCGCCTCCTTGGCGGCGTGCAGCGCGAGGACGAAGTACTTCTGCGCGGTGGGCTGGAGCCCGATGTCGTACGACATCCAGCCGGCCAGCTCGGCGAGTTCGGCGGCGACCTTGAACAGCTCGGCGGGTGGTGGCCTCGGGCTGGGGCTCCTGGAGCAGGTCGGTCACCTCGTGCAGCTGGCCGACGACCGCCTTGCGGCGCAGGCCGCCGCCGCACTGGGCGTCCCACTGCCGGAACATCACGGTCGGTGGACTCCAGGAGGTCCAGCTCCGGCTTGGAGAGCCGGCCCGGGCGCGCCCGGAGGCGCGCGGGCTCGGGCTCCCGGCCTCGGGGCCGGGGGCGAGGGGACGAGCCAGCGCTGCATGGGCTCGATGAGGGCCGGGCCCGCGGACAGGGCCAGCGAGCTCCCGAGGAAGCCGCGCCGCGCCAGCATCAGGTCGCTGCGCGAGAACTCGCTGAGCAGGGCCACGGTCTGCGGGCCCGTCCAGGGCAGGTCGACGCCGGTCGCGGAGGGTGACTGGCGGGCGGTGCGCAGCCCCAGGTCCTCGACGGAGACGACGACGCCGAAGCGCTCGGAGAACAGCTCGGACAGGATCCTGCGGGATCGGCTCGCGGGGATTCTCGCCGTCGAGCCAGCGGCGCACCCGCGAGGTGTCGGTGGAGATGTGGTTGGCGCCCAGCTGGCGTGCCCGGCGGTTGACCTGGCGGGCGAGCTCGCCCTTGGACCAGCCGCTGCGCACGAACCAGGAGGTGAGCAGCTCGTTCGGGCGCTTGTCAGCGTGCGTCGCGCTTGCAGCGTTCGTACCGCTTCCGCCGTTGCCGCTCACTGGAACGCCCCCATCCCTGAGACCACTTGTCGCCGAGTGCGCCAAGCCCTATCAGCATGCCGGTTGATGCGGCCGTCCGTCCGGCGCTTGTCACCCTTCGAACGGAATGCCGACTTGCCTCCGGCATACCCACGAGTGCATGTGCCCCCAGGACTCGTGCACACAAAGTAATCCTACGATCACCCGTCCAGCCATGGCTGACACGGAAACGCCACCATTCGCCACCCCTTCGAATGAACTCACGTACGCCTCCACGCGATTCACTTGACACAGGCACGACCAGGAGCGGGTGCAAGCGACGCACTCGAGGGGCGCGCGTCGTCGGGCACACCACCCTGGGCGCTTCCGGGCGCTGACGTGAACCGAGCGCCGCACGGGGGAGTCGGAAGCAGAGAGTCACGCTCCGCGTCCGCAGCGTAACCGCCGCTGCGTCGGACCCGTTGGAGGGGGCATGGGCTTCACGATCGGCATCAGCCGGGGCATGCGCGACATCCGGTCCGGCTCGCGCCGCCGCGGCCGCACGTCGGACGTGCACCGCCGTGGCCGAGTACACCGGACTGTGGGGCTGGGACGTGGTGCCGGGCGCCCGGGCCTCGGCGGGCGCCTGCTCCTGCGGCCGTCCGACTGCCCGGCGCCGGGCGCGCACCCGCTGGACTTCGCGCCCCGGTGTCCCGGCCGGGGCGACGCTGGACGACGTGACCAAGGCCTGGGCGCGAGTTCCCCGGCGCCGCGGTGATGCTGCCGGTCGGGCGGGCGTTCGACGTGATCGAGGTGGCCGAGCCCGCCGGGCTGCCGCGCGCTGGCCCGGCTGGAGCGCATGGGCCTGCCCGTCGGCCCGGTCGCGGCGACCCCGGACGGCCGCGCCCACTTCTTCGTCGCCCCCGGCGCCGCCGCCGAACTGCCCGGCCTGCTCTACCGCATGGGCTGGGACGACCCGGCCTCCCTCGACCTGCGCGGCCTCGGTCCCGGCGCGCACATCACGGCGCCGCCCTCCGACCGCGGCGGTCTCGGCCCGGTGCGCTGGCTGCGCTCCCCCGCCCTGGACTCGGCGTCCAGGCCGCCGGCGGCCCGTTTGGTGCTGGGCACGCTGGCGTACGTGGCGCATCGGTCGCGTGGCGCACACGTACGGCACAGGCAGCACGGCACAGCCGTACACAGCGAAGCGCCCGTCCCCGACTGCATCCGGGGGCGGGCGCTTCGTCGAGCACGTACGGATTTCCTAGGTCGTCCTCGGCTGGTTCCGGAGCTCACTCTCCGATAAGGGCGTCAACGAACGCCTCCGGCTCGAACGGCGCCAGATCGTCCGCGCCCTCGCCGAGCCCGATGAGCTTGACCGGCACGCCCAGCTCGCGCTGGACCGCGACCACGATGCCGCCCTTGGCCGTGCCGTCCAGCTTGGTGAGCACGATGCCGGTGATGTCGACGACCTCGGCGAAGACCCGGGCCTGGACCAGGCCGTTCTGGCCGGTGGTGGCGTCGAGCACGAGCAGCACCTCGTCCAGCGGGGCGTGCTTCTCCACGACCCGCTTGACCTTGCCGAGCTCGTCCATGAGGCCGGTCTTGGTGTGCAGGCGGCCGGCGGTGTCGATGAGCACGACGTCCGCGCCCATCTCCTTGCCCTCCTTGACCGCGTCGAAGGCGACGGAGGCCGGGTCGCCGGCCTCCGGCCCGCGCACGGTGTGGGCGCCGACCCGCTCGCCCCAGGTCTGGAGCTGGTCGGCGGCGGCGGCACGGAAGGTGTCGGCGGCGCCGAGGACGACGCTGCGGCCGTCGGCCACCAGGACGCGGGCGAGCTTGCCGGTGGTGGTGGTCTTGCCGGTGCCGTTGACGCCGACGACCATCACGATGCCCGGCTTGCGGTCCTCCGGCTCGGTCTTGACCGCGCGGTCCATGTCGGGGCCGACCAGCGTGAGCAGTTCCTCGCGCAGCAGGGTGCGCAGTTCCTCGGGGGTGCGGGTGCCGAGCACCTTCACGCGCTCGCGCAGCCGCTCGACCAGTTCCTGGGTGGGCTGCACGCCGACGTCGGCGGTGAGCAGCGTGTCCTCGATCTCCTCCCAGGTGTCCTCGTCGAGGTGCTCGCGCGACAGCAGCGTGAGCAGGCCCTTGCCGAGGGCGTTCTGCGAGCGGGAGAGCCGGGCTCGCAGCCGGACCAGGCGGCCCGCGGTGGGCTCCGGGATCTCGATCTCGGGAGCTTCGGCGGGCGGTTCCTCGACGGCTACCGGAGCCGAGCCGTCCGGGAAGATCCACCTCCTCTATCGTGCGGCGCGGTTCCTCCCGCGGCGTCTCGGCCTCGTCGCCGACGTGCGGCTCGGCCGGTGGGGCGGTGATGTCGGGCGCTGCGGGCGGGGGCGGGGGCAGCTGCTTCTTGCGCCGGCTGCCGACGATGAGCCCGCCGAGCGCGCCGAGCACGACCACGGCGATGACTACAGCAAGGATGACGATGTCCATAACAGCGCCAGTATGGCGTGCCGCCCGCTCGACCGTCGATGCCATGCGGGCCCCGGGCCCCACCGGGCCGGCTGGCCCGCGGCCGGCCTCGCGTCGACCGGAGGCCCTAAGGCGGAGTCGCAACCGTCCAGTATCGGATCGTAGGGTACGCGACAGCGCCCCAGGGGTGTCACGCCCATGCGGTGGGCCGTGACACGCCCTCATTCGGGAATCACCTCTGACTGACATCGTCAGCTAACGTCCCGACACCCGCCCGGTGAAGGGAGACGTCCCCATGCCCGTCACGGTCGTACGCTTCAACCTCGTCGCTCCCGGAGCGACCCCCGCCGAGCTCGGCGCCCGTTACCGGGCTGCCCTGGAGATGGCTGCGTACGCCGACGACCGGGGCGTCACCACCGTGCAGACCGAGGAGCACCACGGGGCCGGCAACAACTGGCTGCCGTCGCCGTTCGCCTTCGCGGGGGCCGTCTTCGGCGCGACCCGGCGTGTCGCGGTCACCGTCTCGGCGATCATCGGCCCGCTGCACGACCCGCTGCGGCTGGCCGAGGAGATCGCCGTGCTGGATCTGCTGAGCGGCGGCCGGCTGGTGACGGTCGCCGGGATCGGGTACCGGCCCGAGGAGTACGACCAGTTCGGCGTGGACTTCAAGCGGCGCGGCAGGCTCCAGGACGAGCTGCTGGAGACGCTGCTGCAAGGCATGGACGGGCGAGCCGTTCTCCTACCGGGGCCGCACGGTCCGCGATCACTCCGCGCCCGTTCACCGAACCGCACCCGCTGCTCCTGGTCGGCGGCTCCTCCAAGGCCGCCGCCCGCCGCGCCGCCCGGCTGGGCCTGCCGTTCTTCCCCAGCGCGCATCTGCCGGAGCTGGAGGCGTACTACAAGGAGCAGCTCGTCGAGTACGGCACCGAGGGCTGGGCCATGATGCCCGCCGCCGAGACGCCGCTGCTGCACTGGCCGAGGATCCGGACCGGGCCTGGGCGCGAGTACGGGGGGCACTTCCTGCACGAGGCGCGGACGTACGCCTCCTGGCAGTCGGGCGGCGTGCGCTCGGCGGTGAAGTCGGCGGCGACGACGGTCGAGGAGCTGCGCGCCGAGGGCGTGTACCGGATCCTCACGCCGGACGCGTGCGTGGCGCTGGGGCTGGACTCCTACGTCCTGCATCCGCTGGCGGGCGGGATGCCGGTGGAGGAGGGGTGGCGGAGTCTGCAGCTGTTCTGCGAGCAGGTGCTGCCCCGGCTGGCGGACATGATCGCGACCGACGCCGCCCCGGCTCGGGCAGTGGCCGAACCGGGGCGGCGGCGGGTTACGGGGAGAGGGGCAGCGGGGACTTTGGCCCTTCCCCCCGAGTCTCGGGGCGGGCTCAGCCCATCTCCTCCAGGGTCTTGCCCTTCGTCTCGTTGACGAACTTCAGGATGAACGGGATGGAGAGCGCGGCGAACGCCGTGTAGATCACGTACGTCAGCGGAGAGGTTCCAGTCGGCCAGCGACGGGAAGCTCGCGGTGATGGCCCAGTTGGCGATCCACTGCGCGGCGGCGGCCACGCCCAGCGCGGCGGCGCGGATCCGGTTCGGGAACATCTCGCCGAGCATGACCCAGACGACCACACCCCAGGACAGGGCGAAGAAGAGGACGAAGACGTGCGCGGCGATCAGGGCGATCCAGCCCTGCGCGGCCGGCAGCGTGCCGTCGACCGAGGTGGTAGGAGAACGCCCAGGCCTCCAGCGCCAGGCCGACGACCATGCCGACGGAGCCGATGATCGCGAGCGGCTTGCGGCCGATGCGGTCGACGAAGATCATCGCGATGACGGTGCCGACGATGTTGATGATCGACGTGGTGAAGGAGTAGAAGAACGAGTCCGCCGGGTCGACGCCGACCGACTGCCACAGCGTCGAGGAGTAGTAGAACGCGACGTTGATGCCGACGAACTGCTGGAAGACGGACAGGCCGATACCGATCCAGACGATCGGCTTGAAGAAGAAGCTGCCGCCGAGCAGGTCCTTGAAGCTCGACTTGTGCTCGCTCTTCATGGCGTGCTCGATCTCGGCGACGCGGGCGTCCAGGTCGACGTCCTTGCCCTCGACCTCGGCGAGGATCTCCCGGGCGCGCTCGTGCTTGCCGACGGAGATGAGGAAGCGCGGGGACTCGGGGATGGCGAAGGAGAGCAGCCCGTAGAGGACGGCCGGGACGACCATGACGCCGAGCATGACCTGCCAGGCCTCCAGGCCCATCAGCTTGCCGCGCTGGTCACCGTCGGCGGCGTTCAGCAGGCCCCAGTTGACCAGCTGCGACACGGCGATGCCGATGACGATGGCGGCCTGCTGGAAGGAGCCGAGCCGGCCGCGGTAGGCGGGCGGGGCGACCTCGGCGATGTAGGCCGGGCCGATCACGGAGGCCATACCGATGGCGAAGCCGCCGACGACGCGCCAGAAGGCGAGGTCCCACAGGGCGAAGGGGAGCGCGGAGCCGACGGCGCTGACCGTGAAGAGGACCGCGGCGATCTGCATGCACGCGGATGCGGCCGATGCGGTCGGCTATCCGGCCGGCGGTCGCGGCGCCGATGGCGCAGCCGATGAGGGCGCACGGCGATGACCTGGGCGAGGGCTGCGGAGCCGATGTCGTAGCGGCCGCGGATGGCCTCGACGGCGCCGTTGATCACGGAGCTGTCGTAGCCGAAGAGGAAACCGCCCATCGCGGCCGCCGCCGCGATGAAGATGACGTGCCCGAGATGGTCGGGGTGAGCCGTCCTGGCTCCGGACTTGGGTGCCTGCGCTGTGCTGGTCACGTGTACTCCTCGGGCCACCGGCAACGCTGCCGGAGGGGATCAGCCCTTCGAGGTGCCACCTGAAGGTACCTGAAGGTAAAAGGAACGTTGCCGAGACTATGCCTTCAAGTTTCGAAGTCAATAGGTCCGACTGCTGTGAATCTGAGGCAGGAGTGTGGGGGCAATGTGTTCAATAATTGAAGTCATCGAAGAGCCGCAGGTGAGACCGGTGTAGACCACATGTCATCTAGCGCAGGCGCTGGCTGATGACCTTCGACACACCGTCGCCCTGCATGGAGACGCCGTACAGCGCGTCGGCGACCTCCATCGTGCGCTTCTGGTGGGTGATCACGATCAGCTGCGAGGCCTCCTGCAGCTCCTGCATGATCCGGATCAGCCGCTGGAGGTTGGTGTCGTCGAGGGCGGCCTCGACCTCGTCCATGACGTAGAACGGGCTGGGCCGCGCCTTGAAGATCGACACGAGCATCGCCACCGCGGTCAGCGACCGCTCCCCGCCCGAGAGCAGCGACAGCCGCTTGACCTTCTTGCCCGGCGGACGGGCCTCGACGTCCACGCCCGTGGTGAGCATGTTGTCGGGGTCGGTCAGGATCAGCCGTCCCTCGCCACCGGGGAACAGCCGGCTGAAGACACCCTCGAACTGCCGGGCCGTGTCCCGGAAGGCCTCGGTGAAGACCTGCTCGACGCGCTCGTCGACCTCCTTCACCACCTGCAGGAGGTCCGCCCGCGTCTTCTTCAGGTCCTCGAGCTGCTCGCTGAGGAACTGGTGGCGTTCCTCCAGCGCCGCGAACTCCTCCAGGGCGAGCGGGTTCACCTTGCCGAGCTGCTGGTAGGCACGCTCGGCGGACTTCAGCCGCTTCTCCTGCTCGGCCCGGACGAACGGCTTGGGCCGGTTGCGCGGGTGCTCCGGGTCCTCCGGCAGCTCCTCACCCTCGGCGGGGGGCGAGGGCGGCACGAGCTGGTGCGGGCCGTACTCCGCCACCAGCCCGGCCGGTTCGACACCCAGCTCCTCCAGCGCCTTGGTCTCCAGCTGCTCGATCCGCAGCCGCTTCTCGGCGCCGAGTACCTCGCCGCGGTGGACCGAATCCGTCAACTTGTCGAGCTCGGCCTTGAGATCGCGGCCCTCGGTGCGGGCGCGGGCGAGTTCCTGCTCGCGGCGGGCCTTGGCCGCCTCGGCGGCGGTGCGCTCCTCGTCGGCGCGGGCCAGGGAGACCTCGACGTGCGCGAGCAGCTGCCGCGCGCCCGAGCCGACGGCCTCGGCGACGGCCGCCTCGTGCCGCAGCCGGGCCCGCCGCTGCTCGGCACGCGCGCGTGCCTCGCGTTCGGCGCGGGCGGCCCGGTCGAGCGAGTCGGCCCGTCCGGCCAGGCCCTTGACCCGTTCCTCGTGCGTACGGGCCTGGAGGCGGGCCTCCATCTCGGTCTGGCGGGCGTTGGCGCCGTCGGCGGCGAGCCGGTCCCGTACGGAGGTGTCGGGCTCCTCCTCGATCGGCATCTCCTCGGCGACGGCGAGCCGCTCGGCGAGTTCCTCGACCTCCTCGAGCGCCTTGTCGAGGGCGTCCTGTGCCCGGGCCGCGGCGGCCGTCGCGACCGCTCGGCCTCCCCGGCGGCTCCCCGCGCCTGCCCGGCGAGCCGGCCGAGCTGCTGGGCGACGGACGACTTCTCCCGGTCGGCGGCCCGGCGCCGCTCCCCCAGCTCCTCGACCAGTGCGGCGGCATTCCTTGCGCCGCGTCGACGGCCGCGTGCTGGGCCTCGGCGAGCTCCTCGCAGCGGACGGCCAGCTCTTCCAGCTCGGCGGCGGCCTCGTCGACGGAGGCCTGTACTTCGAGGAGGCTGGGGGCGCCGGCGGATCCGCCGTGGGCGAAGTGTGCGCCCGAGGAGGTCGCCTTCGGCGGTCACGGCGGTGAGGTCGGGGTGGGCGTAGACGAGGTCCTCGGCGTCTTCGAGGGTGGCGACGACGACGATGCCGCTGCAGGAGGCGGCGTACGGCGGGCATCAGTTCGGCAGGGGCCGCGGACCAGGTCGGCGGCGTAGATTCGTCGTTCGGCCGCGGGTCCGTCGTGGCTGCTCGCGCGGTTCCCCGCGCCCCAGGGCGAGGATCTCCTGCCGAGCAGCAGAGCGGCCCTGCCCTCCGTCCTGTTTGCGGAGGAGCCGGATCGCGTCGGCCGCGGATGCCGGGGACGTGACCGCGATGGCGTCCGCCGCCGCTCCGAACGCGGCCGCCAGGGCGACCTCGTGGCCCGGGGTCACCGTCAGCAGCTCCGCCGCCGGGCCCAGGAGGCCGGTGAGGCGGTCCTTCGGCGCCGAGCAGTATCTCCGGTGCCGTCCTTGCGGCGCAGGCCCAGGGCCAGGGCCTCGTGCCGGGCCTGGGTCGCGGCGCGCTTCCGTTCCACCGCCGTGGCCGCCTCGCGGGCTGCCGTGAGGGCGGCCTCGGCCTCGGCGAGCTGCTGCTTGGCGGCCTCGTGCTGCTCGGCGAGCTCGGCGTCGCCGGCGTCTAGGCCGTCGACCTCGGCCTTGAGGGCCTCGTACTCCTCCTGGGCGGCGACGGCCCGCTCCTGGGCCTCGTCGCGGGCGGCGGCCAGGCGTTCGATCTCGGCCTGGGCGGAGGCCGCGCGCGAGCGGGCCGCGTTGACCTGCCCGCTCAGCCGGGCCAGGCCCTCGCGCCGGTCGGCGATGGCGCGGGCGGCGTCCTTCAGACGCCGTTCCTCCTGGGTCAGTGCGCGTTCCAGCTCGGCGCGGTGGGCGACCGTGTCCTCCAGGGCGCGTTCGGCCGCCTCCAGGGCCGCCTCCAGCTCGGCCTCCTGCTCGCGGATGCGGGCGGCCTCGCGCTCCATGTCCTCGGGGTCGCGGCCGCGCCGCTCCTCGGGGGGCGCGGAGGTGGCGCTCTTCACGCGGGCGTCGGCCAGCGAGATCGTGCCGCGCACCCGTTCGGCGAGCTGGGACAGCTCGTACCAGGTCTGCTGGGCGCGCTGGAGGCGCGGCGTGAGCTGCCGTACCTCGTCCTCCAGGAGAGCCTCGCGCTGGAGCGCCTTCCGCAGCTCCTGCTCGGCGGCCTCCTTGCGCTCCTTCAGCGCGGCCTCGTCGGCGACCTCGGCCTGGAGCGCCTCCCGCAGCCGTACGAGATCGTCGGCCAGGAGGCGCAGGCGGGCGTCGCGCAGATCGGCCTGGATGACGGCGGCCCTGCGCGCGACGGCGGCCTGGCGGCCCGAGGGGCTTGAGCTGCCGTCTGAGTTCGTCGGTGAGGTCCTGCACGCGCGCGAGGTTGGCCTGCATCGCGTCCAGCTTGCGCAGCGCCTTCTCCTTGCGCTTGCGGTGCTTGAGGACGCCGGCGGCCTCCTCGATGAAGGCGCGGCGGCCCATGGGGTCGGCGTGCAGTACGGAGTCGAGCTGGCCCTGGCCGACGATGACGTGCATCTCGCGGCCGATGCCGGAGTCGGAGAGGAGTTCCTGGATGTCGAGGAGGCGGCAGGTGTCGCCGTTGATCTGGTACTCGCTGCCGCCGTTGCGGAACATGATCCGCGTGATGGTGACCTCGGCGTACTCGATGGGCAGGGCCCCGTCGGAGTTGTCGATGGTCAGCGACACCTCGGCTCGGCCCAGCGGGGGGCGGCCGGTGGTGCCGGCGAAGATGACGTCCTCCATCTTGCCGCCGCGCAGCGACTTGGCGCCCTGCTCGCCCATGACCCAGCTGAGCGCGTCCACGACGTTGGACTTGCCCGAGCCGTTCGGTCCGACGACGCACGTGATCCCCGGCTCGAACCGGAGCGTGGTGGCCGAGGCGAACGACTTGAACCCGCGGAGGGTCAGGGCCTTGAGGTGCACGCCGCTGGACTCTACCGCCCGGGTTCGTCTCACTCCATGAACCCACGGTTTCGCCGTTGAACGCGCAGGGCACACCAGACGTTAAAGACGGTGAAAGGATGCGGGGGAAAGAAAGAAGGGACGCCGATGGCGTCCCTTGCACTTCTGACAACTAGCGGTTATGACGGGACCCAACCACTGCTGTGCTGTTGTGGAGCGGTGCAGTGATCAGGTGAGCGCAGGCTCCGCCTGGTGTGCGTCAACGCTCTCCATGATCCTGTCGTGAGAAGCGGCAGCCGTCAGCGCCTCGTTCTCCGCCTGGATCCGTCCGAGCTCGGATTCCAGATCCTGGACGCGCTGCTGGAGCCGTCGCATCTCGGCGAGGAGTCGAGGGTCGGAGCCGCCGACGTAACCGAGAAGCGCCTTTGCCATGATGGATGGTCCTCCACAATGCGTGACCGACCGATGCGGTGTGGGTCGTGAGGGATTCGCACCCGCGATGCTTGGCAGGGCCTGGTGTTGTACTGCCGTTCAGCCATGCCAAACAGCTAAGGTGCGCGGGGCTTTCAGCGTCTCACCAAAAAGTTTGACGGTCAACACGATCACGCCCCGTATTGGGGGCGAACCGGGCGCACGCGGCCGGAAACGGCGACGCTGCGGCTTCTGCGGGGCCCTCGGGGTGTGGCGATCATCCTTGCGCGTGGAGCTTGCCAAGGCAAGCGATTCTTGGCAATCACCAGCAAGTTTCCGTCCGGGGCGGCCCTCGACGGCCTGCCCGTGGGCGCCCACGAGGGCTGCCCCGCGGGGCGGGATCAGCGCATGGCGAAGCCGTCGTAGCCGCCGCGAGGTGTGTCCCAGATCTCGGTGACACCATCCACCCGGCCGGGCGTGTCGTCACTCTGGAGCCAATCCAGCAAGCCTTCACAGCCCCCTCGCGCGCCCTCCGCGACCACCTGGACCCGGCCGTCGCCCAAATTGAGAGCAAAACCACTCAGGCCGCCGATCTCCAGGGCCTTGGCCCGCGTGAACCAGCGGAAACCCACACCTTGGACGCGTCCACGCACCCAGGCGACCAGTCGCACATCCTCACTCATGACTGCAACCTAACCGCCCGATCTCCCTGCGGGCACTTCCTCCACTTGCGCCATGCGGTACCGTCCCCACCCAACGAATCTCATATGAAACTCACACGATCGAGTGAGTTTGGTGTTGATCTCGAGGACGAGTCGACCGCCAGGACGAGGAAGGCCAGGACATGGGACGCCACCGACGCTCCGACGCCGGCCGCGCCGCCACGAGCCGCGCCACAGGGATCGATGAGGCCGACGGCTACGCGGAGGGCCACGACACCCTGTACGCCGACGGGGAGGACGCCCCGACGATGGGCATCGCGCCCTATCTGAACCCGGAGGCGTACGCCGACACCTACGCGCGAAGCGAGGCCTATCTGTTCGGGTCGGAGCGCGCCGCCGCGGGTGACGGGTACGCCGCCGTCCCCACCCCCGGGCCGGCGACACGGCCGTCTTCGCGAGCGACGGCTTCACGCCCGAGGGCGGCGCCCGGCGCGCGGGTTCGCACCGCCGCCGCAAGAAGACCGCGCGGCCGATGCGCACCGGGCTGCTCGGCGTCTCCGCCGCGGTCGCCATCGGCACGGTCGCGGTCGCCACGGGCGTGGTGCCCGGCCTCGACAACTACAAGCTCGGCGGCGACAACGGCGCCGACAAGGTGCAGGCCGCCGACACGCCGACCAACACCCCGACCGAGCAGGGCGGCACCTCCGGCAGCGCCGACAGCCGGGGCGGCACGCCCACGAGCCGGGACGCCGAGCGCTCCCTGCCGCCGTCGCCGTCCGCCTCGACATCGTCGGCCGCGCCGACGAAGACGCCCGAGAAGCCGGAAAAGACGCAGGAGAAGAAGCCGGAGAAGGAGCAGCCGGCGGCCACCCCCAGCAAGAAGCCGGAGAACACGCCCTCCCGTACGGCCACGCAGGCGCCGGAGAAGCCCAGCGCCCCCGCCGCCCTCTCCGAGGAGGCCGCCGCCGCGGCCCAGGTGCTCAAGCTCGTGAACGAGGAGCGGGCCAAGGTGGGCTGCAGCGCGGTCGCCGCGAACAGCGCTCTGGCCGACCTGGCCCAGGACTTCAGCGAGGACATGGCCGAGCGTGGCTTCTTCGACCACACCGACCCCGACGGCAAGACGCCCTGGGACCGGGCCGAGAAGGCCGGGATATCCAACCTCGGCGGGGAGAACATAGCCCGCGGCCAGGCCGACGCCGCGGCCGTGATGGACGCCTGGATGAACAGCCCCGGCCACCGCGCCAACATACTGAACTGCGACTTCAAGACGCTGGGCGTCGGCGTCCAACTCGGCGTCGGGCGGCCCGTGGTGGACGCAGGACTTCGGCTATTAGATCCCTGCTCCAGCCGCTCCTCCGGACCCCTCCCCGGAACCACCCGAGCACTAACTGATAGTTAGTGCAACCTGTCGGTTAGCGCTGAGCTCGCGTACCCTGGGAGATGACGACCACCCAGGAGCTCACGGAGGGGCTGGACGACCTCCCGTACAGCGTGTTCGCCAAGGCCTGCCCTTCGCGCGGCACGCTCGAGCACGCCACGGGCCGCTGGGGCGGACTCGCGCTGGGCGCCCTGTACGAGGGGTCTCTGCGCTTCAACGAGCTGCGCCGCCGGGTCGACGGTGTGAGCGAGAAGATGCTGTCCCAGACGCTGCACGCGCTGGAGCGCGACGGCCTGGTCCACCGCGAGGCCCAGCCGACCAACCCGCCCCGCGTGGACTACGAACTGACGCCGCTGGGACGCGGAGTGGCCGAGCGGCTGCTCGCCCTGATCCACTTCGTGGAGGGCAGCATGGACGACGTCCTGGCCGCGCGCGAGCGGTACGACTCCGCTAGGGCGTGATCCGCGGCGGTCGCTGGCACTTCGGGCAGTAGTAGCTCGACCGGTTCATCCAGGGCCGCCGGCGCATGGGCGTGCCGCAGCGCCGGCAGGGCAGGCCCTCGCGGCCGTACGCGTCGAGCGACCGGTCGAAGTAGCCCGACTCGCCGTTGACGTTGACGTAGAGGCTGTCGAAGCTGGTGCCGCCCACCGCGAGGGCGGAGTTCATCACGTCCCGCACATGGCCCAGGAGCGACAGCGTGCGCGGACGGGTGAAGGTCGCCGTCGGGCGCTCGTAGTGCACGCCGGCGCGCCACAGGGCCTCGTCCGCGTAGATGTTGCCGACGCCGCTGATCAGCGACTGGTCGAGCAGGGCCCGTTTGATGGTGGACCGCTTGCGGCGCAGTGCCCGGTGGAAGGCCTCGTCGTCGAAGAGCGGGGTCGAGCGGGTCGCGGGCGATGTGCGCGATGACGTCGGGCAGGCCGTCGGGGGTGTTGTCGTGCAGCGACAGGCCGCCGAAGGTGCGCTGGTCGACGAAGCGGAGTTCGGTGTCCAGGGCGTCGGTCGAAGCGGACGCGGATGCGCAGGTGCTTCTCGTCGGGAGCCGTCGTGCGGCTGCACCAGCAGCTGACCGCTCATGCCGAGGTGGGCCAGGATCGACTGGTCCGTGTCCTCCAGTGGCAGCCACAGGTACTTGCCGCGGCGGCTGGGCGTGCCGATGCGGTGGCCCTTCAGACGGTCCGCGAAGTCGTCGGCGCCGGCGAGGTGGCGGCGCACCGCACGCGGGTGCAGCACCTCGACCTCGGCGACGGTCCGGTGGGCGACCCACCGCTCCACGCCGCGCCGTACGACCTCGACCTCGGGCAACTCGGGCATGGGCTCCTCGACACGGGTGGACGACGCCGAGCGCCCGCCGCCCGGGCAGGGGCGGGCGCTCGGGTGCGCTGTTGTCTGTTCGGTCAGGCGGACGCCGGCTCAGGGGTCGGCGCCTCTCCGTCGGCGGCGGCCTGCTGGCGCGGCCGCCTCCTTGGCGCGCTCGTCCGCGGCGGCCCTGATGGCCCGCCATGCGGATTCCGCGGCCTGCTGCTCCGCCTCCTTCTTGCTGCGGCCGGTGCCGGTGCCGTACGAGACGCCTCCGACGCGGGCGGCAGCAGTGAAGGTCTTCTCGTGGTCGGGGCCGGTCTCCGTGACCAGGTACTCGGGCACGCCGAGCCCCTCGGTCGCGGTGAGCTCCTGGAGACTGGTCTTCCAGTCCAGGCCGGCTCCGAGGTTCGAGGACTTCTCGATCAGGGGGTCGAACAGGCGGTGCACCAGCTCCGCCGCCGAGTCCAGTCCCTGGTCGAGATAGACCGCGCCGATCACCGCTTCGAGGGTGTCGGCGAGGATGGACGCCTTGTCCCGGCCGCCCGTGCCCTCTTCACCCCGGCCGAGCCGGATGAAGGAGCCCAGGTCGAGCCCGCGGCCCACCTCCGCGAGCGCACGCGAGTTGACCACCGCGGCCCGCAGCTTGGCCAGCTGGCCTTCGGGCAGGTCGGGGTGGGTGCGGTACAGCGTGTCCGTGACGACGAGGCCGAGCACGGAGTCCCCGAGGAACTCCAGCCGCTCGTTGGTCGGCAGACCGCCGTTCTCGTACGCGTACGAACGGTGGGTCAGTGCACGCACCAGAAGGGCGGACTCGAGCTGGTACCCGAGCCGCCCTTCCAGAAGCGTGTGGGACGAGGCCTGGTTGTCCGCTGTCTGTCTTTCTTCGGCACGTGGACAGTCAGACATGAGCCTCTCACCAGCCGCTCAGACCTCGAGGACCTGGCGCTTGTTGTAGGTGCCGCAGCGCGGGCACGCGATGTGCTGCTGCTTGGGCTCGTGGCAGCGCTCGCACGCAACCAGGGTGGGGACCGCAGCCTTCCACTGCGACCGGCGGTGGCGCGTGTTGCTGCGCGACATCTTCCGCTTCGGAACAGCCACGGCTACTTCTCCTGCTTCTCGTCGACGCCCGGTTCGGCGCCGCTCATCTCGTCCTTCTCGCCGTCCTTCGATGGTGCCGGCGAGTCCCTGCAGTGCCGCCCAACGGATGTCGACGGCGTCGTGGTGGTGGTCCGGGTCGTCCGCCAGCCGGGCACCGCACTCGGCGCACAGACCCGGGCAGTCTTCCTGGCACACCGGCTGCATCGGCAGTGCGAGCACCACCGCATCACGCAGCACGGGCTCGAGGTCGAACAAGCCGTCCTCGAGGAAGAGCCTGTCCTCGTCGTCCTCGGCGTCGTCGCCCGGTTCCGCGGTCACGCGGCCCCGGTCGTCGGCGTCAGGGTACGAGAACATCTCCTGGAAGTCCGCTTCGACCTCGCAGCTCAAGCGGCTCCAGACACCTTACGCACTCCCCCTCGGCCGGTGCACGGGCGGTGCCTGTGACGAGCACCCCTTCCATGACCGACTCGAGGCGGAGTTCGAGCTCCACGGGGGCGCCTTCCGGCACTCCGATGACTCCCTTGATACCGAAGTCCTTGGGGGCGTCGACCGTGCGGGTCAGGCGCTGCAGCGCACCGGGCCGCCGACCCAGCTCGTGCGTGTCGAACACGAGGGGGTTGCGGTGGTCGAGGCGGGCGTTCAGGGCCATTCCTGCTTTCGATCTGTGCGAGCTCGGGAGGGCTGCCGCCCTGTCGGTGAGTTCCGGGCAGCCTGGATCGCGGACGTACACGCGACCGAAGAGCCAGGATACTGGACCGTTCGCTCGTCGGCCCAATCCGGTCGCTCCGCCCTGGCCAGCGACCCTGCTCGTAGGCGCCGCAGCTGCTCCGGTGCTGATCATGCTGGTGTCGAAGAGGCTGGTCTCGTCGAGCGCGTTCCCTGCGCCTGCTGCGGCTGGTGCGCCTGCTGGGCCTGCTGGGCCTGTAGCCTGCTGCTGCCTGGTTCGGGTCGTACGCGGCCTGCTGGCGTCGTAGCCCTGGCTGGTAGCGCGTAGCGGATCGGCTCTGCTGGTAGCCGTACGGGTCCTGCTGGGCGCGTAGGCCTGCTGCTGGTAGCCGCTGCGCATCGGCGGTCGGGCTGCTGCTGGGCGGGTACGCCGTCCTGCCGGGCGTAGCCGGCGGTGCGGGTGTGGCCGGCTGCGGCGGTCCGAGGCCTGCTGCTGGGCCGGCTGCCGGCCGGGGCTGCTGCTCGGCGAGGGCGGCGAGGTCGGCGAGGTAGTCGGCGTCGCTGGAGTGCTGGCGCGCCCGCTGGGTCCTGGGCGGCCAGTGGGCGCCGAGGTCGTCGGTGGCGATCCGGCCGTGCAGCTTCTGCCGGCCCCGGCCGACGGCCTCCAGGGTCTTGGCGAGGACCGCCTCGAAGGCGCCGAGCTTGGCGTCGACGTACTCGTCGGCGCGTGCGGCGCAGGGTCTCCGGGTCGTGCGCTGCGCTCGGGAGCGTCCGTCGTCCTCGTAGCCCTGCTCGTCGAGCGCCGGGGCCGGGCCGAGCAGCTTCTCGCGGCCGCGGCCGACGGAGCCGAGGGTCTTGGTGAGGACGACCTCGAAGTTGGCGAGCTTGGAGTCGACGTAGTCGTCGGCCTCGGCGCGGATCTCCTCGGCCTCCTGGCGGGCCTCGGCGAGGATCCGGTCGGCCTCGGCCTGGGAGCGGCGGGCGACCTCGGTGTCGGAGATCAGCGAGCCGCGCTCGGCGTGCGCCTTCTCGATGATCCGCTCGGCCTCCTGGCGGGCCTGCTCGACCATCTGCTCGCGGCCGCCGATCAGCTCCTGGGCCTGGGCGAGGGAGCCGGGCAGCGCCGCGCGCACCTCTTCCAGCAGCGCGAGCAGTTCGGCGCGGTTGACCACGCACGAGGCCGACATGGGCATGGACCGGGCGCCGCCGACCGCGGCGACGATCTCGTCGAGCTTCTTCTGCACGTCCACCGTGTGCTCGCCACTCTCTACAGCTGCGTTGGAGACGGACGGGACGACTGTACGGCCATGGGGTCCCGCCGGACACCGGGTGACGGCGCCGTCAGTCCGGCGTCAGTCCTTCGCCAGGCGCTCGGGTGAGCGCCTCCAGGACCAGCGGCGGCACCAGGTGGGAGACGTCGCCGCCCCAGGTCGCGACCTCCTTGACCAGGGAGGACGACAGGAAGCTGTAGGTGGGGTTGGTGGGCACGAAGAGGGTCTCCACGCCCGAGAGGCCGTTGTTCATCTGGGCCATCTGCAGCTCGTAGTCGAAGTCGCTGACCGCGCGCAGGCCCTTGACGATGGCCGGGATGTCGCGCTCCTTGCAGAAGTCGACGAGGAGGCCGTGGAAGGCCTCGACCTCGACGTTGCCGTACTCGGCGGTGACCTGGCGGATCAGGTCGATCCGCTCGTCGATCTCGAACAGGCCCTTCTTGGACTTGTTGATCATCACGGCGACGTAGACCACGTCGTAGAGCCTGGAGGCGCGGCCGATGATGTCGAGGTGTCCGTTGGTGATGGGGTCGAACGACCCGGGACAGACGGCGCGGCGCACTTGTGATCCCTCGCTCTCCGGTCCGGTCATCGTGCGTCTTCGCACGTAGAGGCGGCGCGACCGTACCAAAACGTTCCCTCGCCGTAGCGACGGGCCCGCAGCGCCTCGAAACCGTCGGGCCAGCCGGAATTCGCCGCCTCTGGTGCTGCGCTCCACGGTGACGAGCGCTTCGTCGGCGAGCCAGCCCTCCGGACGGAGTGTGAGCAGGATCTCCCGAAGATCGTCGTCCGTGACGGCGTACGGCGGGTCGAGGAAGACGAGGTCGTACGGGCTCGCCGGCGGCCGGCCTGCGGATGATCTGTTCCGCTTTGCCCGGCCTGACCTCGGCGCCGGGGAGGCCGAGCGCGCTTGACGTTCTCGCGGACCGTGCGGGCGGCGCTTGGCGTCGGCCTCGACGAGCAGGGCGTGGCCGGCGCCGCGGGAGAGGGCCTCCAGGCCGACGGCGCCGGAACCCGCGTACAGGTCGAGGACGCGGTCGCCGTCCAGAGGGCCGCCGAGCAGGGACTGCCAGGTGGAGAAGAGGCCCTCGCGCGCGCGGTCGGAGGTGGGGCGGGTGCCGGTGCCCGGCGGGACGGCCAGGCGGCGTCCGCCGGCCGCGCCGGCGATCACGCGGGTCATGGTCTTCGGTCCTGTGGTCGTGGGCGGCATTCAGGGATATTCACGTGTGGCGGTGGGCTCCGCGGCCGGTACGGCCGTCGTCCCGCGCAGCCCCGCGCCCCTGCGGGCACGCCGGTCCTCAGCCCTTGTCCAGGTACTGCTCCCGCTCCTCGTCCAGGAGGGCGTCCAGCGCCGTGCGCAGCGCCGGGCAGGCGGTCCAGCTCCGGGTCGGCGGCCACCACCGCGGCGGCCTCCTCGCGGGCCTCCGCGATGACCTCCTCGTCCTCGATGACGGCGAGCACCCGCAGGGAGGAGCGGACGCCGGACTGGGCCTGGCCGAGGACGTCGCCCTCGCGGCGCTGTTCGAGGTCGATGCGGGAGAGCTCGAAGCCGTCGAGGGTGGCGGCGACCGCGTCCAGCCGCGGGCGGGCCGGGCTCGCCTCGGGCATCTCGGTGACCAGCAGGCAGAGGCCCGGCGGCCGAGCCGCGGCCGACGCGGCCGCGCAGCTGGTGGAGCTGGGAGACGCCGAAGCGGTCGGCGTCCATGATCACCATCGCGGTGGCGTTGGGGACGTTGACGCCGACCTCGATGACGGTCGTGGCGACCAGCACGTCGGTCTCGCCGGCGGCGAAGCGGCGCATCACCGCGTCCTTGTCGTCGGGCTGCATCCGGCCGTGCAGGACCTCGACCCGCAGGCCCTGGCAGCGGGCCCTTGGCCAGCTGGTCGGCGACGTCGAGGACGGCGAGCGGCGGGCGCTTCTCGCGCCGTCGTCCTCGGGGGCCGGCCTTCTTCGCCGCCGCCTTCTTCGCGGCTCGTCCTCCTCGTCGCCGATGCGCGGGCAGACGACGTACGCCTGGTGGCCGTTGCCCACCTCCTCGCGGACCCGCTCCCAGGCGCGGGCCAGGAAGTGCGGCTTGTCGGCGGCCGGGACGACATGGCTGGCGATCGGCGAGCGGCCGGCCGGGAGCTGGTCGAGGACCGAGGTCTCCAGGTCGCCGAAGACGGTCATGGCGACCGTGCGCGGGAATCGGGCGTGGCGGTCATGACCAGCAGGTGCGGGCGGCTGCTTGCCCTTGCCGCGCAGGGCGTCGCGCTGCTCGACGCCGAAGCGGTGCTGTTCGTCGACGACGACCAGGCCGAGGTCGTGGAACTGCACCTTGTCCTCGATCAGCGCGTGCGTGCCGATGACGATGCCGGCCTCGCCGGTGACCAGGTCGAGCAGCGCCTGGCGGCGGGCGGCCGCGCCCATGGAACCGGTGAGCAGCACCACCTTGGTGGCCTGCTCGGCCCCGCCCAGCATGCCGCCCTCGGCCAGCTCGCCCATCATCTCGATGATCGACCGGTGGTGCTGCTGGGCCAGCACCTCGGTGGGCGCGAGCATCGCGGCCTGCCCGCCGGCGTCGACGACGGCGAGCATGGCGCGCAGGGCGACCAGCGTCTTGCCCGAACCGACCTCGCCCTGGAGCAGCCGGTGCATCGGGTGGTCGGTGGCGAGGTCGTCGAAGATCTCCCTGGAGACCTTCTGCTGGCCGTCGGTGAGGGTGAAGGGGAGGCGGGCGTCGAAGGCGGCGAGAAGGCCGTCCGGCGTGGGCTTGCGGGGCACCGCCGGGAGTTGGGCGTCGGCGTGGCGGCGGCGGGCGAGGGCGACCTGGAGGACGAAGGCCTCGTCCCACTTGAGGCGGGCGCGGGCGTCCTCGATGTCCGCCTTGGTGTGCGGGCGGTGGATCTTCAGGAGGGCCTCGGGGAGGGGGACCAGGCCGCGGCCCTCGCGCAGGGAGTCCGGCAGCGGGTCGAGGGCCTCCTGGGCGCTGGGCAGGACCGTCTGGACCGCCTTGCCGATCTTCCAGGACTCCAGCTTGGCGGTGGCGGGGTAGATCGGGATCAGGGCGCCGGCCCAGGTCTCGACGGACTCGCCGGCGTCTTCGGCGTCGCCGCGCAGCAACTCGTACGCCGGATGGGCGAGTTGGAGGCGGCGGTTGAAGACGGAGACCTTGCCCGCGAACATCGCGCGGCGTGCCCGGCAGGAGCTCCTTGTGGGGCTTGTGAACGCCGGCGCCGAAGAAGACCAGTTGGAGGCGGCCGCTGCCGTCCGTGATGGTGACCTCCAGGCGCTGGCCCTTGCCGCGCGGGGCCTTTGCGGAGGCGAAGCTGTGCAGGCGGGCGTCGGCGACCTGGGCGACCACCGTGACGTGCTCGTCCATGGGGAGGTCGGCGAGGTGGGTGAGCTGGCCGCGCTCCTCGTATCTGCGCGGGTAGTGGTGGAGGAGGTCGCCGACGGTGTGCAGGCCGAGGTGCTCGGCCATCACCTTCGCGGTGGCGGGGCCGAGCACCGACTTCAGTGGTTGTTGCAGCGGTTCTTCCAGTGCGGGCACGAGATCCATTGCACACCACGCCACTGACAATGCTGTAGAGGCTGCAGCGGACGCTGCCGGTATACGTCCCGGAAATCCCTGGTCAGACGGCTGGTTCGGGCCTTAGGATGGCGCGCTCCCGGCCCTTCTTCGCGGTCACCGCCCCACCGGGACCGCCCGACCCCGCGCCGTCGCGAGTCCCCCCACCGGCGCCGTGATGATGGATTCCGAGACCTCACAGGCTTCCCAGGCACCCCGTTCGCCCCAGTCACCTCATACGTTCCAGGTCGACCTGCGTGGTCTGGTGGACCTGCTCTCCCACCACCTCTACTCCAGTCCCAGGGTGTATCTGCGCGAGCTGCTGCAGAACGCGGTGGACGCCATCACCGCCAGACGCGCGGCGGAACCCGCCGCTCCGGCCCGGGTGCGGTTGTACGCGGAGGGCGGCGCCCTGCGTGTCGAGGACACCGGCGTGGGGCTCACCGAGGCAGACGTGCACAGCCTGCTCGCCACGATCGGGCGCAGTTCCAAGCGTGCCGAGGGTCTTCAGGAGGCCCGGTCCGACTTCCTGGGGCAGTTCGGCATCGGGCTGCTGGCCTGTTTCGTCGTGGCCGAGCGGATCCGGGTCGTCAGCCGCAGCGCCCGCACGCCCGGAGCGCCGCCCGTGGAGTGGACGGCGCGCGACGACGGTTCGTACACCGTGCGGACGCTGCCGGACGCCGAGCGGCCCGAACCGGGCACCACCGTGCATCTGGTGGCGCGGGCGGGGGCCGCGGAGTGGCTCACGCCCGAGCGGGTCGGCGCGCTGGCGCGGGACTTCGGGTCGCTCCTGCCGTACGACGTGCGGGTGGGCGACGAGGCGGTCACCGACCTCCCGGCGCCCTGGGACCGGTCGTATCCGAGTCCGGCCGCCCGCCGCGTCGCCCTCGCCCGGCACTGCCACGGCCTGTTCGGCTTCACCCCCTTGGACACGATCGACCTCGCCGTGCCGCTGGCCGGCATCCGCGGGGTGGCGTATGTGCTGCCGTCGGCGGTCAGCCCGGCCCAGCGCGCGGGTCACCGCGTGCACCTCAAGGGCATGCTGCTGACCGAGCGGGCCGAACAGCTGCTGCCCGACTGGGCGTTCTTCGTGCGCTGCGTGCTCGACACGGACAGCCTGCGGCCGACGGCGTCCCGCGAGTCGCTGTACGAGGACGAGACGCTGGCCGCCGTCCGGGAGGCGCTGGGCGAAAGGATCCGCGCGTGGCTGACGGGCCTGGCGGCCGGTGATCCGGAACGGCTCGCCGCGTTCCTGTCGGTGCACCACCTGGGTGTGAAGTCCCTGGCCCGGCACGACCGGGAGATGCTGCGCACGATGCTGCCGTGGCTGCCCTTCGAGACGACCGACGGGCGGCTGTCCCTGGAGGAGTTCGCGCAGCGGCATCCGGTGGTGCACTTCACGCGGACCGTCGAGGAGTACCGGCAGGTCGCGCCGATCGCGTCCGCGCAGGGCATCGGCGTGATCAACGGCGGCTACACGTACGACAGCGAACTGGTGGAGGCGTTGCCTTCGGTGCGGCCGGGGACCGTGGTCGCCGAGCTGGACGCGGACACGGTGACCGCGCATCTGGACGCCGTCGACCCGGCCGAGGAGCTGGCCCTGTCCGGCTTCCTGGCGGCGGCGCGGGCCCGGCTCGACCCGCTGGGCTGCGACGTGGTGCTGCGGGCCTTCCACCCGCTCTCCCTGCCCGCGCTGCACCTCGACGACCGGGACGCGCGGCACGAACAGGCCCGGGCGGACGCCGAGGCACAGGCCGACGACCTGTGGGCGGGCATCCTCGGCTCCCTGCGCGGCAGCGCCCCACGCGCGCGTCTGGTGCTCAACCACCTCAATCCCGCTCGTCCGGCGGATCAGTGCGCTGCACGATGCGGAGCTGATCGGCACGGCGACGGAGTCGCTGTACGGGCAGGCGCTGCTGATGGCGCAGCGGCCGCTCAGGCCCGCCGACTCGGCGCTGCTCAACCGCGCGTTCATCGGTCTCCTGGAGTGGGCCACGCACAGCGAGGACGGTCAGGCATGAGTGAGATCACGGACTTCGACGCCCTGCGCCGGGCGATGGCGGAGAACTCCGAGCAGCCGGAGGGGCCGGCCCGCAACGCGCGCGCGGAGGAGCTGCTGACGGCGGCCGAGAAGCTGAACATCCCGCTCGCCGTGATCGAGGCGCTCGGGCACCAGCTGAAGGTCTACAACTACAGCTCCGAGAAGGGGAAGATGTTCGTCCCCTTCTCGCGTCTGCTGCGCATATGGGACGAACACCCCGAGGACTTCGACGAGTACGAGACCCACTCGCTGCACTGGGTCTTCAAGTGGGTGTCGTCCGGCATGCTCGACCAGCCGCACATACCGCTCGCTTCGATCGAGAAGTGGCTCGGCGAGATGGAGCACCGCTACCGGCTCGCCGGGCATTCCGAGCGGGCCGTGCGCAGCGCCGAGCACAGCGTGGCCGCGCAGGTCGGGGACATCGCACGGGCCGAGCGGGCGTACGCCGCGTGGCTGGCCGCCGACCGGGACGCCATGGCCGACTGCCATGCGTGCGAGCTGCACGGGCAGGGCTGGTGGCAGGCGGAGCAGGGCCGGGACGCGGAGGCCGTGGAGCTGTGGCGGCCGGTACTGGAGGGTGAGTACACCTGCGCCCACGAGCCGCACACCGCCCTCGCCTCCTCCCTGGTGCCGCTGCTGCGGCTGGGCCGCCTGGACGAGGCGCGCGCCAACCACCTGCGGGGCTTCCGGCTCGTCCGGGCCATGGAGAGCATGCGCGGGGCGTACGCGGAGCACGTGGAGTTCTGCGCGCTGACCGGCAACGAGGCGCGTGGTCTGGAACTGCTCGCGCAGCGGCCGGCGTACTTCACGGACGACGGGCAGCCGCAGAGCAGGCTGGAGTTCATGAGCGTGGTGGCCCTGCTCATGGACCGCCTGACCGGCCTCGGGCTGGGCGACCGGCAGGTGCCCGGGCCCGGCCGGCCGGGAGTGGACCGCCCGGGAACTGGCCACGCACGCGCGTGCGGAGGCGCTCGCCCTGGCGGCGCGCTTCGACGAGCGCAACGGCACGACGTACGTCAGCGAGCGGGCACGCGCGCGTATGGCACGGCAACCGCTGGTGGAGCGGCTGCCCCTGGGGGTGCGGTCGGTACGGCCGGTTCCTCCGCCCGCTCCCCCGGTGGTCACGGCCTCCGTCGCCGGGCAGCCTGAGCTGCCCGCCCTGGTGGCCGAGGCACGGCGGCTGTCGGACAACCTGCGGCCGGGCGCCGTGGAGGCGTGGGCGGCGGTCGCCGCGGCCGCGGAGGGCGCCGAGCTGGACCCGCGCGACCGGGCCGAGACAGCCGACCACGAGGCGATGGGCCTCGGCCCCGGGGGCGCCGCGCTCTTCGAACGGGCCGCCGAGCTGTACGCGCAGGCGGGCGACCCGGGCGAGGCCCTGGCGGCACGCGCGCGTGCGGCGTACGTACGCGCTCTCGGGGGCGAGGTGGACGAGGCGGTCGCGGCCGTGGCCGGCCCGTACGACGAGATCCTCGCGCTCTACGCCGCCGGCGACACGGGCATCCGGCAGACGGCGTCCGTCCTGATGGGACGGGCCCGGATCCTGATGCGCCGGGCGCACGAGGCCGAGGGCCCGGCGACGGAGGCGGTTCTCGCCGAGGCCGAGACCGCCGTCCAGGAGGTCCTGGCGCTCGTCGACGGGCGGACCGGCGAGGACGTACGGCTGGCCGCGCGGGCCGCCGAGGCGCAGGCGATGCTCGCGGAGCTGGCGGGACTGGCCGGGGACCTGAAGACGGCCGCGGGGCTGTTCGCGCGCGGCGCGGCGGCGTTCGTCGCGGCGGGGCTGCCCTGGTTCGCGGTGGAGTACGAGGCCCGGCTGGCCTCCCTGGCCCACCATCTCGACGACATGGCGGAGGCGGAACGGGCGCTGCGGGCGGCCCTGGAGCACGGCGGGCCGCATCTGGAGGCGCCCGGCCGGGCCCAGCTGCACCTCCAGCTCGCCGAGGTGGTCGGCGGCCGGGGGGAGGCCGTGGAGGCCGCCGAGCACGCCCTGCGGGCCGCGCACTGGGCCGACGAGGCGGGCGAGAGCGCGACGCTGGGTGCCTGGGCGCGGCAGCAACTCGGCGGGTTCCTGCTGCGGCAGGGGCGGTGGGCCGAGGCCGCGGAGGTCCTGGAGTCGGCGCTGCCCGATCTGACGGCCGAGACGCACGGCGACGGGGCGGTCGTGCAGACGCGGTGGTGGCTCGGCGACTGCCTGAGCGAGCTCGGCGAGCACCGCGCTGCCGCCGAACGGCGTCTGCAGGCCGCCGAGATCGCCCGGCACTGGCCCGAGCAGCACGACCACGCGACCCTTGCCCACCTGGCCGGCGAGTCCCTCGGGCAGGCCGGGCTGGCCGCCGAGGCGGACCGGGCCTACGCGCGCGCGGGCGACCTGTGGCGCGAACTCGGCAACACCCACGGGCTGGTCCGCTCCCTGCGCGCCCGCGCCTGGCTGGCGTTGCACGCGCAGGGCGGGCTGGAGGAGGCGCGCGGTCTGATGGCGAGCGCGGTCCGGGAGTGCGAGGCGGCGCGGGACACGGCCGCCGACGAGGATTCCCGGCTGCGGCTCGTCGCCGAACTCGGCCACACCCACCGGCAGTTCGGCGACCTGCTGGCCCGTTCCGTCTCCGAGGGCCTCGAAGAGGACTCGGCCCGGGCCGTGTTCGAGGAGGCCCTGTCCCGAGTGGTGCGGTCCGCCGAGGTGTTCGCCTCCCTCGGGGACGGCGCCCTGCACAGCCGCACCGGCGCCGAGCTGGCCGCGGGATGGCTGGAGGCCGACCTGGGCCGTCCCGCCGACGCGGTGGCACGCGCGCGTGCGGTGCTGGCGGCGTACGAGGGACACGACGGCACGGAGACCGACGACGGGGACGGCGAGACGGTGCGGGCCCGGCGGGCGGAGGCCGGGCAGATGCTCCAACTCGGGGCGGAGCAGCCGGACTGATACCCCGGCGCTGCTCCACGGCCCTACTCCACGCCGATGAGGAGCAGGGCCCCTTGTCGTCCGCCCCGGTACGCGACCGTGTCGACGGCGAGGTACCCCTCGCGGACCCGGCTCTCCAGATGCTCGGCGATCGTGTCGGGGGCGTCGTCGCCGAGCACCAGGGTGACCATCTCGCCCCCGGCCGCGAGCATGCGGTCCAGGACGGTCAGGGCGGTGGCCGTGACGTCCGCGCCGATCACGGCCACGTCGCCGTCGATCAGGCCGAGGACGTCACCGGCCTGGCAGATGCCGGCCATCGTCCAGGACTGGCGCTCGGCGACGGTGACCTCGGCGTAGCGGGTCGCGCCGGCCGCCGAGGTCATCGACACGACGTCCTCGTCGAAGCGGCGCTCCGGTTCGTGCACGGCCAGGGCGGCGATGCCCTGGACCGCCGAGCGGGTCGGGATGAGGGCCACGCGGATGCCCTCCGTGCGGGCCTGTTCGGCAGCCGCCGCGGCGGTGTGACGCAGTTCGGCGTCGTTGGGCAGCAGCACGACCTCGCGCGCGTGGGCCCGCCGTACGGCCTGTACGAGCTCGCCGCTCGCCGGCGGCTCCCCGGGGCGGGCGAGCACGGTGGTCGCGCCGGCCTCGGTGTACAGCCCGGCCAGGCCCTCACCGGGCACGACGGCCACGACGGCACGCTGGGCGGGCTCCCGGGGCGGCCGCTCGGCGCCCGTGGTGTGCACGTCGCCTGCGCCGAAGTGCGTGATGCGGATCCGGTAGGGCCGTCCGGCCTCGATGCCGGCCTCGACGGCGGCGCCCGCGTCGTCGACATGGACATGGACGTTCCACAGCCCGTCGCCGCCGACGACGACCAGGGAGTCCCCGAGAGCGTCCAGCCGCTCCCGCAAGCGCGCCACGGCCGCGTCCTCGGCCTCAAGGAGGTAGATCACCTCGAAGGCGGGCCCGTCCCGGTCCGCGACGGCGGCGGCGTCGCCGTCGCGGACCGGGTCGCCGCCGACCGCGGCGGGGCCGTCGGCGGGGCTCACGCGCGCGTGCGGGTCCTCTTCCCGGCCGATGTGCGCGCCCGGCACCGTCCCACCGGCTTGGCCGGGCGGCACACGCACGAGCGATTCACCTGCCTCACAGGGCACCACGCCCGCGTGCGACCCCACCGGCCCCTCAGGCACCCCTCCCCCGGACGCCCTGGCCCCTGGCACGCTCGCCGCACCAGCCGCACCAGCCGCGCTCACCCGCACCGCACCAGCCGCCACCGCCCGCGGCGTCTCCCCCGTGAACGTCTCCACCAGCGCCCCGAGCACCGCCACCAGCCCCCGCCCGCCGGCGTCGACCACCCCGGCGCGTTCCAGGACGGGCAGCTGGCCCGGGGTCGCGGCGAGGGCCGTGCGCGCTCCCTCGTAGGCCGCCCGGGCCACCTTCCCGCAGTCGCCCTCGGCAGCACCGTCGGCGGCGTCGGCGGCGGCCGAGGCGACCGTGAGTACGGTGCCCTCGACGGGGTGGGCCACGGCCTGGCGGGCCGAGTCGGCAGCGTGCCGCAGGGCGAGCCGCAGTCCCTGACCGTCGGCGTGGGCGGCCTCGTCGTCGGCCAGCACCTGGGCCATGCCACGCAGCAGCTGGGCGAGGATCGTCCCGGAGTTCCCGCGGGCACCGATGAGCGCCCCGTGCGCCATCGCCCGGGCGGCGTCGGCGAGCGTCGGCCCTGCGGGGCCCGACCCCGCCGCATGCCCCGCGAACACCGCCTCGACCGCCCCGACCGCGGACTCCACGGTCAGGTACAGGTTGGTGCCGGTGTCCCCGTCCGCGACGGGATAGACATTGATCGCGTCGATTTCCTCGCGCGCCCGACCCAGCGTCTCGAGCGCGAGACCGCACCAGGTGCGCACCGCGAGAGCATCGAAGAATGTCTGCGGCACCTGCGCCACCGCGCCTCCCTGAGCTGCTGGACGTGGCACGCAGCGTAAACCCCGGGGCGGTGTCCACCCGAAGTGGGCCGGGGCCGACCCCTGAGCTGCCATGGTAGTTTCGTTCTACGGGTGCAGCCGTTGTATGCTGCTCCGGTTGCCCGATCTGATCGGGCCTCCTCCCTGGCAGTGCCACTCAGATCGGACGGCTCCTTGAGCCTCAGGATCTCGATCCCGGCATGCCGGGATCAACCGTAAGTGCATCTGAAGTCTTTGGAGTGACCCGTGGCTGCCAACTGCGACGTCTGCGGCAAGGGGCCGGGCTTCGGCAACAACATCTCGCACTCGCACCGCCGTACGTCCCGCCGCTGGAACCCGAACATCCAGCGTGTGCGTACCGTGGTGGGCGGGACGCCGAAGCGCGTGAACGCTTGCACCTCGTGCATCAAGGCCGGCAAGGTCTCGCGCTGACGCTCAGCTAGCGCGCGGCCACTGCTGGTTCGCTTGAGAGCCGGTCCACCTGAGGTGGACCGGCTCTTTGCCGTGTCCGGACGCTTCTCCGCCGGGTCCGGATGCTCAGGAACCGGCCCGGAAACGCCAGCCGTGGTCCACCGGCCCGATACCCCCGCCGAGCGCGAACCCGGCCGCGACGGCCCCCGTGACGTACTCCTTGGCCGCCGCCACCGCCTCCGGTACGTTCTGCCCCTTCGCGAGCCGGGAGGCGATCGCGGAGGCCAGGGTGCAGCCCGTTCCGTGCGTGTGCCGGTTGTCGTGGCGCGGCGCCCGCAGCCAGTGCTCCTCGGAGCCGTCGGTGAGCAGGTCGACGGCGTCCCCGGGCAGGTGCCCGCCCTTGATCAGCACCCAGCGCGGCCCGTACGCGAGCACGGCCGCCGCGGCCCCCCGCATCTCCCGCTCCGACTCGACCCGTACGCCAGTGATCTGGGCCACTTCGTCGAGGTTCGGTGTGGCGACCGTCGCCACCGGCAGCAGCTTCGTACGGACGGAGTCCAGCGCGGAGACGGCCAGCAGGGAGTCGCCGTGCTTGGAGACGCCCACCGGGTCGACGACCGCCGGGGCGTCCGTGCCCGCGATCAACTCGGCCACCGCCTCGACGAGTTCCGCGGAGGCGAGCATGCCGGTCTTGACCGCCTGGACACCGATGTCGTCGACGACACTGCGGTACTGGGCCCGCACCGCCTCCACGGGCAGCTCCCAAGCCCCCTGCACGCCGAGGGAGTTCTGCGCCGTCACCGCTGTGACGACGCTCATGCCGTGCACACCGAGCGCGAGCATCGTCTTCAGGTCGGCCTGGATGCCCGCGCCTCCGCCGGAGTCGGAGCCCGCCACCGTAAGGACGTTGGGGATCATGACTCTATGTCCCCGAAGTGGTCCCAGCCGCCCTTGCTGGTCCACGGCGCCCCGTCGACCGTCACCTGGGGCAGCGCCGACGGGTTGAGGACCTCGCCGATCACCTTCCAGCGGGCGGGCAGCTTCACGTCCGACGGGAAGGTCGCCACGATCGCGTGGTCCTCTCCCCCGGTCAGCACCCACTGCATCGGGTCGACGCCGACGGCCTGCCCGATGTCGTTCATCTGGGACGGGATGTCGATCGCCCCGGAGCGGATGTCGATCCGCACCTTGCTGGCCTCGGCGATGTGCCCGAGGTCGGCGATCAACCCGTCACTCACGTCGCACATCGCGGTCGCCCCGAGCCCGGCGGCGGCGGGGCCCGCGTGGTACGGCGGCTCGGGACGCCGGTGGGCCTCCACGAAGGCGCGCGGCGAGCGGAACCCGCGCGACAGCACCGCGTACCCGGCCGCCGACCAGCCCAGCCAGCCGGTCACGGCGACGAGGTCCCCGGGCTGTGCTCCCGCCCGCGTCACGGGCTCCTGGTTGCGCAGGTCACCGAGCGCGGTGATCGACACCATGATCGAGTCGCCGCGTACCACGTCACCGCCGACCACGGCGGCGCCCGCCACCTGGCACTCGTCGCGCAGGCCGTCCATCAGCTCGCTCGGCCACGTCACCGGCAGCTCGGCCGGGACGACCAGACCGAGCAGCAGCGCGGTCGGTACGGCACCCATGGCGGCGATGTCGGCGAGGTTCTGCGCGGCCGCCTTGCGGCCCACGTCGTAGGCCGTCGACCAGTCCCGGCGGAAGTGCCGGCCCTCCACCAGGATGTCCGTACTGGCCACGACCCTGCGGTCGGGCGCGGCCACCACGGCGGCGTCGTCGCCGGGACCGACCCGGACCGCCGGGGTGGTGGTCAGACGGGAGGTGAGCTCCCTGATGAGCCCGAACTCACCGAGCTCACCAACAGTGCCCTTCATTGCCCTTTCTCCCCTTCTGTCCCTGTCCATGCCCGCTCGCGAGGCATCTCGCGCCTCGCTACGGTCGAAGTGACCGTCAAGTTCTGCCGGACCTGCACCCCGGCACGCAAGACCCGGTCCCCGCGGGTCTCCCCGTGGCGAGCGGCGACGCGATACCGTGGCGTTCCTTTTCCCCACATGATCCTCGTGGCCGCCCTGGAGGTTCCGTGGTACAGGCGTACATCCTGATCCAGACGGAGGTCGGCAAGGCGTCGACCGTCGCCGAGACGATCAGCAAGATCCCTGGGGTCATCCAGGCCGAGGACGTGACAGGACCGTACGACGTGATCGTGCGGGCCCAGGCCGACACCGTCGACGACCTCGGTCGCCTGGTGGTCGCCAGGGTCCAGCAGGTGGACGGCATCACCCGCACCCTGACCTGCCCGGTCGTCCATATCTAGCCCCCGTCTACCCTGTGCCGGTGAACTCTTTCCGTCACCGGCACCGTTCTGTCTTCCGCATGTTCCGCCTGCCCGCTCTCGCGCTGTTGATCACTGTCGCGGGCTGCTCCTCAGCAGACGACAGCGCGTCCGCGGCGGTTCCCAGTCCGGACGCGAAGGCCACGGAACTGTGCCGGAACCTGGACAAGGTACTGCCCACGAAGGTGGACGGTGAGCTTCGCGAGGATCCCGAGCCCGCTTCGGCGCTGACGGCGGGCTGGGGCAGCCCGGCGATCATACTTCGCTGCGGTGTTCCGCAGCCGCCGAAGATGGTCGATCCGAAGGTGGCGGACGGGAGTGATCCGGATGCGGTGGCCGGGGGTGTGAACGGAGTCGACTGGCTGATGGAGCAGCAGGGCGACGGGGGGCACGTTTTCACCACCGCCAACCGGGAGGCGTACGTGGAGGTGCGCGTACCGCAGGGACCGGACAGCTCCGGGGTGTTGATCGATCTGGCGTCTGCGGTCAAGAAGGCGATCCCCGAGGGGATCGCCTCCTGAGCGCCGTGCACCGGATCGCTGCTCAGCGCAGTCCAGTCGACCTGCGCAGTGCCGCCTGCACCAAGCGGTCCACCAGCTCCGGGTAGGGCACCCCGCTCTTCTCCCACATCTGCGGGTACATCGAGATGGGCGTGAAGCCGGGCATCGTGTTGATCTCGTTGATCACGAACTCGCCGTCCTCGGTGAGGAAGAAGTCCGCGCGGACCAGGCCCTCGCAGGACGTCGCCTCGAAGGCGTCGACCGCCAGGCGCTGGACCTCGGCCGTCTCCTGCGGCGTCAGGGGCGCCGGCACGATCCCCGGCGTCGAGTCGATGTACTTGGCCTCGAAGTCGTAGTACGCGTGCGCCTCGGGAGACGGGATCTCGGCCGGGACGGAGGCCCGGGGGCCGTCCTCGAACTCCAGGACGCCGCACTCGATCTCGCGGCCGCGCAGCGCGGCCTCCACGAGGATCTTCGGGTCGTGCCGCTGTGCCTCGGCGATCGCCTCGTCGAGACCGGAGAGGTCGTCGACCTTGGTGATGCCGATCGACGAACCGGCGCGCGCCGGCTTCACGAACAGCGGCCAGCCGTGCTCGCCGGCGAAGTCGACGATCTTCTTGCGGGCGGCAGCCTCGTCCTGCTCTCCACTCGCGCGGGCGGACCACCACGTACGGGCCGACCCCCAGCCCGAAGGAGGTGAACACCCGCTTCATGTACTCCTTGTCCTGGCCCACGGCCGAGGCGAGCACACCCGCACCCACGTACGGAACGCCGGAGAGCTCCAGGAGGCCCTGGAGGGTGCCGTCCTCGCCGTACGGGCCGTGCAGCACCGGGAAGACCACGTCGACCTCGCCGAGCGCCTTGGGGACCGATCCCGGCTCGCTGTAGACGACTTCGCGGTTGGCGGGGTCGACCGGGAGGATCACCGCTCCCTCGGCCGACTCGGCGAGCGCGTCGACGCTCGGCGGGCGCCGGTCGACGATCGCCATCCGCTCCGGTTCGTCCGAAGTGAGCGCCCAACGGCCGTCCTGGGTGATGCCGATCGGCAGGACGTCGTACTTCGTCCGGTCGATGGCCTTGAGGACGGCGCCGGCCGTGACCACGGAGATCCCGTGTTCGGAGCTGCGCCCGCCGAACACGACGGCCACACGCGGCTTACGAGGCGGCTGCTCGGGGCTCTGGGGGAGGTTCTCGGTGCTCATATCGCGTTGAGAGTACCCGTTGGTAGGGCCTGGAGACAGCGCCCCCGATGTCGCGTCGCCAGGCGTCGCTCAGCGTCGTTCGGGCTTCGCGCTGCGCGACATCAGCTCCTTGAGGGCGACGACCGGAGGCTTGCCCTCGTGCACGATTTCCACGACCGTCTCGGTGATCGGCATGTCGACTCCGTGCCGCCGGGCCAGATCCAGCACCGACTCGCAGGACTTGACGCCCTCGGCGGTCTGTTTGGTGACCGCGATGGTCTCCTGAAGGGTCATGCCCTTGCCGAGGTTGGTGCCGAAGGTGTGGTTGCGGGACAGCGGCGAGGAGCAGGTGGCCACCAGGTCGCCCAGGCCCGCGAGTCCGGAGAAGGTCAGCGGGTCGGCGCCCAGGGCCATGCCGAGCCGGGTGGTCTCGGCGAGACCCCGGGTGATGAGCGAGCCCTTGGCGTTGTCGCCGAGGCCCATGCCGTCGGCGATGCCGACGGCCAGCCCGATGACGTTCTTCACCGCGCCGCCGAGTTCACAGCCGACGACGTCGGTGTTGGTGTACGGGCGGAAGTACGGCGTGTGGCAGGCGGCCTGGAGCCGCTGCGCGACGGCCTCGTCGGTGCAGGCGACCACGGCGGCGGCCGGCATCCGCGCGGCGATCTCGCGGGCCAGGTTGGGCCCGGTGACCACGGCGATCCGGTCCGGTCCGACCTTGGCGACGTCGTCGATGACCTCGCTCATCCGCATCGCGGAACCGAGTTCGACGCCCTTCATCAGCGACACGAGGACCGTGCCGGGGGCGAGCAGCGGGGCCCAGTCGGCGAGGTTGCCGCGCAGGGTCTGCGAGGGGACCGAGAGGACCGTGAAGTCGGCGTCCGCGGCGGCTTGTGCGGGATCCGTGGTGGCCCGCACGTTCTCCGGGAGCTCGACGCCCGGGAAGTAGTCGGGATTGGTCCGGGTGGAGTTGATCGCCTCCACGACCTCCGGACGGCGCCCCCACAGAGTGACCTCGCACCCCGCGTCGGCGAGCACCATGCCGAACGCCGTACCCCACGAACCGGCGCTCAGGACCGCCGCCTTGACCGGCTTGCTCACTTGCCCAGCCCCTCTTCCTGCGCCGACTGCACGGACTGCACCGACTCCTGCCCGCCCCGCTGTGACTGCGCCTGGGTGCGACGCCGCTGCTCGATCCGCTCCCGGCGCGGGTCGTAGGGCGCGTCGGGCGCCTTCTCGCCGCGGATCTCCTCCAGGTGGCGGGTGACGGCGGCCATGATGACCTCGGTCGCTTCCTTCAGGAGGTCCGCGGTCATCTCCCGGTCGTAGAACCGCGCGAGGTCCACGGGCGGTCCGGCGAGCACGCGGTGCGTCTTGCGCGGCAGAAGGTGCGGCTTCTTCGCGTACGGCGGCAGCAGCTCGTTGCAGCCCCACTGGGCGACGGGGATCACCGGGCACTTGGTCTGCAGGGCCACGCGCGCGGCCCCGGTCTTGCCGGTCATCGGCCAGCCCTCCGGGTCGCGGGTGAGGGTGCCCTCGGGATAGAAGGCGACGCATTCACCGCGGTCCACGGCGTCGATCGCGGCCCGGAAGGCGCTGAGCGCGTCCGTGCTCTCGCGGTAGACGGGGATCTGCCCGGTACCTCGCATCGCGGCCCCGACGAATCCCTTCTTGAAAAGCCCGCTCTTCGCGAGGAATCGCGGGACGCGCCCGGTGTTGTACTGAAAGTGCGCGTAAGCGAAGGGATCAATGTGCGAATTGTGGTTCACCGCGGTGATAAATCCACCCTCGGCCGGAATGTGCTCGATTCCGCGCCAGTCCCGCCTGAGCAGAACCACCAGCGGCGGTTTGCAGATCACCGCAGCTAGGCGGTACCAGAAGCCGATTCTGCGGCGGGGCACGCGGACACCTTCCTCTAGGGCCTGAAGCGGGGGGCCACGGGGGGCCGCACAAGTGTCGCCCCAGGCCGCCGGTCTGTCGAGAACACCGTACGCCCCGACACCGCCGGCCGCCGGATGCCCCGGGTGACAATGACCGCGACAAGAGAGGGACGGAACACCCGTGCAGTGGACCTTGGTCGTACCCCTGAAGCCCCTGGCCCAGGCCAAGAGCAGGCTTGCGGACACCGCGGACGACGGGCTGCGGCCGGGCCTGGCGCTCGCCTTCGCCCAGGACACCGTGGCGGCCGCGCTGGCCTGCCCGGCGGTACGGGATGTGGCAGTCGTCACGGACGATGCCCGGGCGGGCCGTGAGCTGGCCGTACTGGGCGCCGCGATCATCCCCGACGAGCCGGGAGGCGGCCTCAACGCCGCTCTCGCACACGGGGCGCAGGTCGTACGGTCCGCGCGACCCGCAAGTCCGGTGGCCGCGCTCAACGCCGATCTGCCGGCCCTGCGCCCGCCGGAATTGGCTCGGGTACTCGACGCGGCCACGGAATTCCCGCGCGCATTTCTCCCGGACGCGGCCGCAATCGGTACGACCTTGCTGGCCGCCGCCCCGGGCCGTGAATTGCTCCCGGCCTTCGGCACGGATTCCCGGGCCCGGCATCGCGCCTCCGGCGCGGTGGAACTGTGCCTGGCCGCCGTGGATTCCGTACGCCAGGACGTGGACACCGGCGACGATCTGCGCAGCGCGCTGGCCCTGGGGGTCGGCCCTCATACGGCCGCGGCCGCCGCGCGGTTGCTGATACCCGGGCAGTAGGCTGCGGCCATGCAGGCGACCGCGTACACGTACGACCCCGAAAGCCGCAGTGGGCAGGTGCTCCTGGACGACGGCACCCCGGTGCCCTTCGACGCGGCGGCGTTCGACGCGGGGGGCCTCAGGCTGCTGCGCCCGGGGCAGCGGGTGCGCATCGAGATGGAGGGCGCGAAGGGCGACGCTCGCGGATCACTCTGGTGACCCTGCAGACCCTCTGACGCTGCTGAACACGCCGCGGGCCGGACTCCACACGGAGTCCGGCCCGGCGCGTGAGTTACCCTGCGCCCTTACTTCTTGCGGGCGGTGGTCTTCTTGGCGGTGGTCTTGCGCGCCGTCGACTTCTTGGCGGGCGCCTTCTTGGCGGTGGCCTTCTTCGCCGGGGCCTTCTTGCGCGGTGGTCTTCTTCGCGGCGGTGCTCTTGGCGGTCGCCGTGGTCTTCTTGGCGGGCGCCTTCTTCGCCGTGGTCTTCTTCGCGGCCGCGTCTTCGTGGTGGCCTTCTTCGCCGTCGTCTTCTTCGCGCGGTGGTCTTCTTCGCGGCGGCCGGCCTTCGTGGTCGCCTTCTTCGCGGCGGCCTTCTTGACCGTCGCCGCGGCACCGCCGGTCAGGCTGCCCTTGGGCGCCTTCTTGACGGCGACCTCGCCACCACGCGGCAGCTTCTTCGAGCCGCTGACCAGGTCCTTGAAGCCCTGACCGGCGCGGAAGCGCGGAACAGAGGTCTTCTTGACCCGAACCCGCTCGCCCGTCTGGGGGTTACGGGCGTAACGGGCCGGACGGTCGACCTTCTCGAACGAACCGAAGCCGGTGACCGAGACCCGCTCACCCGAGACGACCGCGCGGACGATGGCGTCCAGTACATGGTCGACAGCATCGGCGGCCTGCTGTCGGCCGCCCATCTTGTCGGCAATCGCTTCTACGAGCTGCGCCTTGTTCACGTCTTCCCCTTCGGAGACATCGCCAGAACGAAAGTGTTCAAGCTTTTTCGCACGTTAGGCAGATATATACCGCAAATCAAACACGAAACGGGCTTATCACCCTTGTGCCGCAACGAACTCGACGGTCTCGAAGGTTGTTCAGCGTTCCTCTTCGGGGAATCGCCCCTCGTCGAGATCCGCGGTGAACCGCTCCAGCCGCCTTGCCGCGTCGGCGAGATCGTGTTTGGCCGCGGCCGTAATGACCAGCAGCTTCCGGGTCAGCGCCATCCGTACGCCCTCCGGGACTTGCAGTGCGCGCACTCTTGTGTGCGCTTCCTTGAGTTGGTCCGCGACTGCCGCATAGAGCTCGAGTTGGCCGTCGTGTTCCATGCACAGATTGTGCCATCTGGGGCGAGTTGTCGCCTGCGCAGGGGGCAACTGCCGCCTCAAACGGCCTTCCGGGCACTTGCGGAAGTCACGGCTGCACCACCTCGCGTACCCCGGCAACCACCTGCGTAACGTGGGAAGTTGAGCGCCGCACCGCGGGCGGGCAGGGCCGTTCGGGTGCAGACACGGCTGTACCCCCGATCGGGCTGATCGGGGGTACGGCGGGGGTGTTGCGGTGGCCGAAAGTCGCCTTGCTCAGGCGCGGCCGAGTCGTGCTCGCGGGTCAGACCTGGATGCGTCTGCGGCTTGAACGAGGGGCGCTTCGCCTCGTACGCGGCGATGTCCGCCTCGTTCTGCAGGGTGATCGAGATGTCGTCGAGGCCGTTCAGCAGCCGCCAGCGGGAGTTCTCGTCCAGCTCGAAGGAGGCGGTGACGCCCTCGGCGCGCACCTCGCGGGCCTCCAGGTCGACGGTGATCTCGGCCTGCGGGTCCTTCTCGGTGAGCTCCCACAGCGCGTCCACGATCTTCTGCTCCAGAACCACCGTGAGCAGGCCGTTCTTGAGCGAGTTGCCGCGGAAGATGTCGGCGAAGCGGGAGGAGATCACGGCCTTGAAGCCGTAGTTCTGCAGCGCCCAGACGGCGTGCTCACGGGAGGAGCCGGTGCCGAAGTCGGGGCCGGCGACCAGGACGGTCGCGCCCTGCCGCTCGGGCTGGTTGAGGACGAACGACGCGTCCTTGCGCCAGGCCTCGAACAGCCCGTCCTCGAACCCGTCGCGCGTGACCTTCTTGAGCCAGTGGGCGGGGATGATCTGGTCGGTGTCGACGTTGCTGCGGCGCAGCGGGACGGCCCGGCCGGTGTGGGTGGTGAATGCTTCCATGACTGATCAGACTCCAGCGGGCGTGGGGGTCGTCGGCGGACAGGTCGGCCGGGGAGGCCAGGTGGCCCAGGACGGCGGTGGCGGCCGCGACCTGCGGCGACACCAGGTGGGTACGGCCGCCCTTGCCCTGCCGGCCCTCGAAGTTGCGGTTGGAGGTGGACGCGGAGCGCTCACCCGGGGCCAGCTGGTCGGGGTTCATGCCCAGACACATCGAGCAGCCCGCGTGCCGCCATTCGGCGCCGGCGTCCTTGAAGACGACGTCCAGGCCCTCGGAGACGGCCTGCAGACCGACCCGCGCGGAGCCCGGGACGACCAGCATCCGTACGCCGTCGGCGACTTTGCGGCCCTTGACGAGCTCGGCGGCGGCGCGCAGGTCCTCGATGCGGCCGTTGGTGCAGGAGCCTACGAAGACGGTGTCCACCTTGATGGAGCGCAGCGGCTGCCCGGCCTCCAACCCCATGTACTCCAGGGCCTTTTCGGCGGCGAAGCGCTCCGAAGCGTCTTCGTACGAAGCAGGGTCGGGGACGGACGCCGAAAGCGGCGCGCCCTGGCCGGGGTTGGTGCCCCAGGTGACGAACGGCGACAGCTCGGCGGCGTCGATGACGACCTCGGCGTCGAACTCGGCGTCGTCGTCCGTCCTCAGCGTCTTCCAGTACGCGACGGCCGCGTCCCAGTCCTCGCCCTCGGGGGCGTGCGGGCGGCCCTGGAGGTAGTCGAAGGTGGTCTCGTCCGGGGCGATCATGCCCGCGCGGGCGCCGGCCTCGATCGACATGTTGCAGATGGTCATGCGGGCCTCCATCGAGAGCTTCTCGATGGCCTCGCCGCGGTACTCCAGGACGTAGCCCTGGCCGCCGCCGGTGCCGATCTTGGCGATGATCGCCAGGATCAGGTCCTTGGCGGTGACGCCGTCGGGCAGTTCGCCGTTGACCGTGATCGCCATGGTCTTCGGGCGGGCCAGCGGCAGCGTCTGGGTGGCCAGCACGTGCTCGACCTGGGAGGTGCCGATGCCGAACGCCAGCGCGCCGAAGGCGCCGTGCGTGGAGGTGTGCGAGTCACCGCAGACGACGGTGGTGCCGGGCTGGGTCAGGCCCAGCTGCGGGCCGACGACGTGCACGACGCCCTGCTCGACGTCGCCCAGCGGGTGCAGGCGCACACCGAAGTCGGCGGCGTTCTTGCGCAGCGTCTCCAGCTGGACGCGGGAGACCGGGTCCGCGATGGGCTTGTCGATGTCGAGGGTCGGGGTGTTGTGGTCCTCGGTGGCGATGGTGAGGTCGAGGCGCCGCACCTGGCGGCCGCTCTTGCGGAGGCCGTCGAAGGCCTGCGGGCTGGTCACCTCGTGCAGCAGGTGCAGATCGATGAAGAGAAGGTCGGGCTCGCCCTCGGCGCGCCGGACGACATGGTCGTCCCAGACCTTCTCCGCGAGTGTCCTACCCATCGCTGTTCCCTCCGGCCGACGACGATCCGCCGGCCCAACTAGAGATCTTGAGGAGGCGGCGCCCGCGCCCCTGGATTCCGGGCATCCGCCGCCAGGCCCGTTATGTCACGGGCCGCTGTGACTTCGTGTCTTCCAGAGTGGCGCGTTCCACGGAAAATTGAACTTGCGTTTCACAGAGTGAGACGCGAGTATCGTTTCATGGACAACAGTAGCGGCGTCGGCGTTCTGGACAAGGCGGCCCTCGTCCTGAGCGCTCTGGAGTCCGGTCCGGCCACCCTCGCGGGGCTGGTCGGCGGCCACCGGACTGGCACGACCCACGGCCCACCGCCTGGCCGTGGCTCTGGAACACCACCGCATGGTGGCGCGCGACATGCAGGGCCGTTTCATTCTCGGCCCTCGCCTGGCAGAGCTGGCCGCGGCCGCGGGTGAGGACCGTCTCCTCGCCACCGCCGGCCCGGTGCTCACCCACCTCCGTGACATCACGGGCGAGAGCGCGCAGCTCTACCGCCGCCAGGGCGACATGCGCATCTGCGTCGCCGCGGCGGAGCGTCTGTCCGGCCTTCGGGACACGGTCCCGGTCGGCTCGACGCTCACGATGAAGGCCGGCTCCTCGGCGCAGATCCTGATGGCCTGGGAGGAGCCGGAGCGGCTGCACCGCGGCCTGCAGGGCGCCCGCTTCACGGCGACGGCGCTGTCGGGTGTACGGCGCCGGGGCTGGGCCCAGTCGATCGGCGAGCGCGAGCCGGGCGTCGCGTCCGTCTCCGCGCCGGTGCGCGGGCCGTCGAACCGCGTGGTGGCCGCCGTGTCGGTCTCCGGCCCCATCGAGCGCCTGACGCGTCACCCGGGCCGGATGCACGCGCAGGCTGTCATCGATGCCGCCGGCCGCCTCTCCGAGGCGTTGCGCCGCACGGGCTGAACCTACGACTGACCCCCCTCGGGGAGAGCCGGCCTCAACGCCGCGGCAGGCCTTTCCCCGACCAGGCCGGACTCGCGCAGTTCCCGCGGACCATTCCGAGTCGGGCACGAAAAGGCCCCCCACCGAAGTGGAGGGCCTTCTGCTCTGCGTACCCCCGACCGGATTCGAACCGGCGCTACCGCCTTGAGAGGGCGGCGTGCTAGGCCGCTACACAACGGGGGCGTGGATCACTGCGTTTCCGCAGGTCCGAGCTGGTCTACCTGGACTCGAACCAAGACTAACTGAACCAGAATCAGTCGTGCTGCCAATTACACCATAGACCAATGTGGTTTAGACCAGTTCAGTACCCCCGACCGGATTCGAACCGGCGCTACCGCCTTGAGAGGGCGGCGTGCTAGGCCGCTACACAACGGGGGCCCTAGCAGTCCCGAGATGATCGTCGATCCTCGGAACCAGTACCCCCGACCGGATTCGAACCGGCGCTACCGCCTTGAGAGGGCGGCGTGCTAGGCCGCTACACAACGGGGGCGTTGCAGATATGAGCTCTGCGAGCTGGCCTACCTGGACTCGAACCAAGACTAACTGAACCAGAATCAGTCGTGCTGCCAATTACACCATAGGCCACTGGAACGCAAGCCCCTGAGGGGGTTCTTGTTCTAGCTGTGCGCCTGCGGGTTCGGCCTTGCGGCCCGCTCCCCGCGGCGCAGGAAGAACATTACCTGAAGGTGGACGGGGCTCCAAAACGAGTATCCGCGCCGAGCAGCGAGGGGAGTTCGGCGAGGGAGGCGATGCGGCGCGGCCCGACGGGCGGGTCGATCGTGGCGTACATGCCGCCGCGGTCGATCCACACCGACAGCAGCCCGGCGTCGGCGGCGCCCCGCCCGTCGATCTCCGGGTGGTCGCCGACGTAGGCGACCTGGTGCGGCGGCAGATCCAGGGCCGTCGCAGGCCGCGAGGAACGCCCCGGACTCGGGCTTGGAGACGCCGAGCTCGGCCGCGCACAGGATGGTCTCGAAGCGGTCGTGGACACCGAGGACGCGCAGCTTGTGGTCCTGGACGTGGATGCTGGAGTTGGAGAGCACGGCGTGCCGGTGGCTGGCGGCGAGGGCGTCGAGGACGGGCAGGACGTCCGGGAAGAGGGTCCAGACCTGCCTCGTAGTGGGCGACGTACCGCTGGAACCACGCGTCGGCCTCGGCGTCGGTCAGCTCCTGGCCCAGGAACACCCGTACGCGGTCGCGCCGCTGGTCCTCGAAGGTGGCCTCCCCGGCCGCGAAGCGCGCCCATTGCAGCGTCGGTGATCTCCCGCCAGCGGGCGATGGCCTGCCTCGACGGTGTCGTAGTCGTCGAGCAGGCCCTCGGCCGTCAGGTGGGCGCGCATGCCGAGGCGGTCGGCGGTGGTGTAGTCGAAGAGGGTGTCGTCGACGTCCCAGACCACGGCTTGGATGCTCATGCTCCGACCGTACCCACCGCGTCCTGCGCTCAGGCCCAGGGTCAGTGCGCCGGAGAGCGTGAGGTCCGGGCCCTGGCCGTCGCAGGAGGTGGGCGGTCGAGCCTCCAGGTGGACCTGCCGGTCGCGGCCCCGGCGCCGGCGCCGGCGGTGTCCTCCCAGGCGGGGCGTACGGCGGCTCCGGTGGAGGCCGCCGGTCAGGGTGCGGACGACCGGTTCACCGAGGTGGCGGGGCCGCCCGGTCGCCGCGCGGTACCGGAAGCCGGAAGCGCCGACCCACGGGTCCACCTCCCCCGGCACCAGGGCGAACACGCGCACCGGATGCACAGGGGGCGTCCAACGTCCCCGCAGGAGACAGGAGTTGGCCGCAAGGGTGGAACTCCGGGCCTCGGCTGGGCGGACACGGCGAGGGCGGCGCCCGAACCGGGCGCCGCCCTCGCCGTGTCCGCGCTGTGTGTGTGCGCCGCGCCGCGTGTGCCCTACGCGGCCAGCTTCGCCAGCGCCGCGTCGATACGGGCCAGGGTCTTCTCCTTGCCCAGGACCTCCAGGGACTCGAAGAGCGGCAGGCCGACCGTGCGTCCGGTGACGGCGACACGGACGGGGGCCTGGGCCTTGCCGAGCTTGAGGCCGTGGGCCTCACCGGCGGCCAGGACGGCCTCCTTCAGCGACTCGGCGGAGGTCCAGTCGGCGGCCTCCAGCTTCTCGCGGGCGGTGCGCAGGAGGGCGTCCGAGCCTTCCTTCATGGCCTTGGTCCAGCTGGCCTCGTCCACCGCCGGCTCCGACAGGAACAGGAAGTCGACGTTGTCGGTGATCTCGGAGAGCACCTTGAGGCGGGTCTGCGCGTGCGGCGCGATGGCCTGCCACTTCGCCTCGTCGAAGGCCTCCGGGGCCCAGGGGGCGAACGGGGCCTGGAGCCACGGGGCGCAGCGCTCGGTGAAGTCCTTCACATCCAGCAGGCGGATGTGGTCGCCGTTGATGGCCTCGCACTTCTTCAGGTCGAAGCGGGCCGGGTTGGGGTTCACGTCGGAGATCTCGAACGCCGCGATCATCTCGTCGATCGAGAAGACGTCCTGGTCGGCCGAGAGGGACCAGCCGAGCAGGGAGAGGTAGTTGAGCAGGCCCTCGGGGAGGAAGCCGCGCTCCCGGTAGAGGTTGAGGGACGACTGCGGGTCGCGCTTGGAGAGCTTCTTGTTGCCCTCGCCCATGACGTACGGCAGGTGGCCGAAGGACGGGATCTCCTTGGCGATGCCCAGCTCGGTCAGCGCCTTGTACAGGGCGATCTGGCGCGGGGTGGAGGAGAGCAGGTCCTCGCCGCGCAGGACGTGGGTGATCTCCATCAGGGCGTCGTCGACCGGGTTGACCAGCGTGTAGAGCGGGGCGCCGTTGGCGCGGACGATGCCGTAGTCCGGGACGTTCTCCGGGGTGAAGGTCAGCTCGCCGCGGACCAGGTCGGTGAAGGTGATCGTCTCGTCGGGCATCCGGAAGCGGACGATCGGCTCGCGGCCCTGGGCCTTGTACTCCTCGACCTGGGCGTCGCTCAGCTCGCGGCAGTGACCGTCGTATCCGGACGGCTTGCCGGCGGCGCGGGCGGCCTCGCGGCGGGTGTCCAGCTCCTCCTGGGAGCAGTAGCAGCGGTAGGCGTGGCCGGCGTCGAGCAGCTTGCGCGCGACGTCCTTGTAGAGGTCCATGCGCTGCGACTGGCGGTACGGCGCGTGCGGGCCGCCGACCTCGGGGCCCTCGTCCCAGTCGAAGCCCAGCCAGCGCATCGAGTCGAGAAGCTGGGTGTACGACTCCTCGGAGTCGCGGGCCGCGTCGGTGTCCTCGATACGGAAGACCAGAGTGCCCTGGTGGTGCTTGGCGAACGCCCAGTTGAACAGGGCGGTGCGCACCAGGCCCACGTGGGGGTTGCCGGTGGGCGACGGACAGAAACGGACGCGTACGGGAGTGCCGGGTGCGCTAGCCACGCTTGACAACCTTGTTGGTGAGAGTGCCGATGCCTTCGATGGTGACGGCGACCTCGTCGCCGACGTTCAGGGGGCCGACCCCAGCCGGGGTGCCCGTGAGGATCACGTCGCCGGGGAGCAGCGTCATGGCCTCGGAGATGTTGACGATCAGGTCCTCGATGGAGTGGATCATCTCGCTCGTACGGCCCAGCTGGCGCTGCTGGCCGTTGACCGTGAGCTGGATGGTCAGGTCGCTCGGGTCCAGGTCCGTCTCCACCCAGGGGCCGAGCGGGCAGGAGCTGTCGAAGCCCTTGGCCCGGGCCCACTGCTTCTCGCGCTTCTGGACGTCGCGGGCGGTGATGTCGTTGGCGCAGGTGTAGCCGAAGATCACGTCCCGGACGCGCTCGCGCGGGACCTCGCGGCACATCCGGCCGATGACCACGGCCAGCTCGGCCTCGTGGTGCACCTCCTCGGAGAAGGAGGGGTACTGGATCTCGTCGCCGGGGCCGATCACCGAGGTGGACGGCTTGAAGAAGGCGAACGGGGCGTCGGGCACCTCGTTGCCCAGCTCGCGCGCGTGCTCGCGTAGTTGCGGCCGAAGGCGACGACCTTGTTGGGGAGCACCGGCGGCAGCAGCCTGACCTTGCTTACCGGCACCTTCGTACCGGAGAGCTCGAAGTCCGCGAACGGGATGCCCTTGATGATGTCCAGGACGAGCTCGTCCTGCTTCTCGCCCTCGATGGCGCCGAAGGCGACGTTCCCGTCGATGGAGAATCTGGCGATGCGCACGGGATGCTTGGCCCCTTGACTGAGCTGGCTGAAGTCTGACGCTCCAGGCTAACGCGGGGAGGTGGCCTCGCAGCGCGCATTACCAAGGGGCGTCCCCGTCTCCGGGGACGCCCCTCGATGTTCGTATCCTGCCGTGGTGAGCATCCCGCGGCCGGTGCGCGTACTACCTGGTGTCACACCGCGGCCGCGACGGCCGCGACGGGGACCTCCATGAGGATGGTGCGCTTGGGGTTGGCGGTCTGGGCCGGGAGTTCGACGGGGTGCTCCGGCTGCTCCGGCGTCTGCAGTTCGTCGGCGTCGTCCAGGTGCGCCAGCGTCGTGCGTCGCGGGTTGGCGATCTTGTGGAACATCGTCGTCGTCTTCACTGTTTACTCGACCCTGTCCTGTGACGGGCGCCGGGCGGGTGCGTAGACCCCGCGACGGGCGCGGGTTGTCGGTTTTGCCATCTCTGTAAAGCGTCAGGCTAAACATGCGATTCCCCGGCCAGTCGCGGAGGGACCATGATCAGCATGTGAGTTTTCTCACGAATCAGGGGGCGAATCGGTCAATCCGGACTCCAGCCCCACCCCAACGAAACGGACATTGACCCCCTGAAGCCATCATTCCGCTCCTGATCATGGCGACTGGGACACCTGCCGCCGCTCGACGACTCGCGGGCATACGTCCGAAATGGGCTGAACTCACTTTCTACGTCTGGTGATCCGGCCCTCACGTGGTGTCACCTATGTCACGGCTCGACCTACGGGCCTTGTTGGAGATCCTGTGCTGTGCTGGAATTCCACGGACCGCCGCAGGATCGAGCCGGCGCACAGGGGGCGCACAGACGCGCCGAGCGGCGGCGAGAAGGGGGAGCCAGCGCCGGTCACTCACGACCACCACGGGGGCGTATTCAGGGCGTCCCCATGAACGCCGACACCGTGCCCCGCCGTTCAGGCGGACGGGGTGCCTGGTCCAGAGGTTGCGACGCTAGTGCAGGGACGTTTCAAGAGGGATGGCAGCGCTTCGGCGGAGCCGGAGCCGCACGGCGGGACTGGCCCCATGAATGGCGGCTCCTCGCCCCAGCACGCCCAGAACCAGGGCCCGCCCGCCGGCGACGGCGGTGAGCGCTCCGGGCGGCCGGTACGTCGGCCGCCTCGGGGTCCGCGAGCCCGTCCGCCAGGCGCTGAAGGCGCCGACGGGCCCGTGCGGCCCCGGCCCGCGAATAGCCCTGCGCAACTGGCGCATCTCCACCCGTCTGGTGTCGCTGCTCGCGCTCCCGGTGGTCGCGGCCACCTCGCTGGGCGCGCTGCGCATCAACCAGTCCATGGACGACATCCAGCAGCTCGACAACATGAAGCTGCTGACGGACATGACCAAGCAGGCCACCGAGCTGTCCGCCGCGCTCCAGGAGGAGCGCGACCAGTCGGCCGGCCCGCTCGCGCACGGCGGCAAGGCGACCGACTTCACGGTCAAGGGCTACCGCGAGAAGACCGACCGGGCGATGAAGAACTTCCTCGACAGCTCCGAGGAGATCGACAGCAGCCAGCAAGGACGGCAACCTCAAGGGCGTCCGCGAGTACCTCGTCCAGCTCGCCGGCGAGCTGGGCGACCTGGCGCAGATCCGCAAGCACGCGCCTACGCCGCCAAGGACAACTCCACGCAGACGATCGAGGCGTACCACCGTCTGATCGACGAACCTGCTCGACCTCTCCCAGGACATGGCGGAGGCGACCAGCAACCCGGACATGATCCAGCGCACGCGCGCCCTGGCGGCCTTCTCCTCCGCCAAGGAGTACTCGTCGATCCAGCGCGCGGTCCTCGCGGCGGCGCTGCCCGCGAGCAACACCACGACCGGCAAGCTCTCGCCGAACGACCGGCTCTACGCCGAGTCGGCGCTGGAGAGCCAGAAGTCCGAGATCCGCAGCTTCAAGAGCATCTACGGCGAGGACGCCGCCGCCGAGCTGCTCAAGCCGATCGAGGACGGCGGCAACTCGACGATCAAGGCCACCGACACAGTACGCCGGCCGCGCCCTGGTCTCCGCGAACGGACTCGCGCGAGCTGGACAAGCGGTCCTACCGCGACTGGCTGGACGACAGCTCCACCAAGATCCAGCAGATGAAGAACATCGAGCACGACGCTGCTGGAGGACATGGAGCAGAAGGCCCGCGAGCTGCGCAACGAGTCCGAGCGCGAGGCGATCATCTCCGGTGCGCTGATCCTGCTCGTGCTCGGTGTGTCGCTGGTCGGCGCCTTCGTCGTGGCGCGCTCCATGATCCGCTCGCTGCGCCGCCTGGAGGACACCGCGACCAAGGTCGCCCAGGACCGGCTGCCCGAGCTGGTCAAGCAGCTGTCCGAGTCCGACCCGCAGGACGTCGACACCTCCGTGGAGTCGGTCGGTGTGCACTCCCGGGACGAGATCGGCCGGGTGGCCGCGGCCTTCGACGACGTGCACCGCGAGGCGGTCCGCCTCGCCGCCGAGCAGGCCCTGCTGCGGGGCAACGTCAACGCGATGTTCACCAACCTCTCGCGCCGCTCCCAGGGCCTGATCCAGCGCCAGCTCTCGCTGATCTCCGAACTGGAGTCCCGCGAGGCCGACCCGGACCAGCTGTCCTCGCTGTTCAAGCTCGACCACCTCGCGACGCGCATGCGCCGTAACGGTGAGAACCTCCTCGTCCTCGCCGGTGAGGAGCCCGGCCGCCGCTGGACCCGCCCGGTCCCGCTGGTCGACGTGCTCCGCGCCGCCGCGTCCGAGGTGGAGCAGTACGAGCGCATCGAGCTGGCCTCCGTGCCGACCACCGAAGTGGCCGGCCGGGTCGTCAACGACCTCGTGCACCTGCTCGCCGAGCTGCTGGAGAACGCGACCTCGTTCTCCTCGCCGCAGACCAAGGTCAAGGTCACCGGTCACGCGCTGCCCGACGGCCGTGTGCTGATCGAGATCCACGACACCGGTATCGGCCTCTCGCCCGAGGACCTCGCCGCGATCAACGAGCGGCTCGCCTCGCCCCCACGGTGGACGTCTCCGTCTCCCGCCGCATGGGTCTGTTCGTGGTCGGCCGGCTTTCGCAGCGGCACGGCATCCGCATCCAGCTGCGCCCGTCCGACTCCGGTGGTACGACCGCGCTGGTCATGCTGCCCGTCGATGTCGCCCAGGGCGGCAGGAAGCCCCAGCCCAAGCAGCCCGGCCAGCCGCCGCTCGGAGGCGGGGGTCCGGCCGCCGCGCAGGCCGCCGCCGGTGCGGCCGCGGCCCGGCGTGCCGCCGGTGCCGGCCAGGCGGGCGGCGGTGCCCTCGGGCGCCGGTGCGTCCGGTGGCGGTGCGCTTCGGCGGCGGTGCGCCGTCCGGCGGTGGCCGGCTCGGTGCCGGTCAGGGGCCGCGGGCCGCGCTGCCCGGGCGGGACGCGGACGGTGGCCGTCCGGGAGCGCCGGGCGGTGCACGCGGACCGCAGGGTTCCGACAAGTCCCCGTCGTTGTTCGAGCAGGGTGCTCCGTCCGCGCCCCCGCAGGGCCGTCCCGCTCCGGCCGGCGCCGGGTTCGGACAGGCCCCGGGCGCGCCGCAGGGCCTGCAGGCCGCGGGCACGAACGGGCCGCAGGGCCAGGACGCCTTCGGCGGTGGCCGTAACCCGCAGCGCCCGGGCGGCAACGCCGAGCAGGGCCAGGGCCGTCGGCCGCAGCTGCCGCCGCGCGGCGGTCCGCGGGCCGAGCTGCCCGGTGGCGACCCGCAGCCGCGTGTGCCGAGCTGGAGCGACGAGAACGCCCAGCCGCCGGTGCCGCGTGCCTCGCTGGACGCCCCGCGCGGTCACGAGGAGCCGGACGTCTCCCGGACGTCCCGGATGCCTCGGATCGACGACCGCCAGGGCCCGGGCTCGACGGCGGAGATCCCGGCCGTGCCGCGTGACGAGGATCGGCAGGGCCCCGGCTCGCCGGCCGACTTCGGCATGGGCGGCCCCCAGCACTCGGACCGGTTCGCCTCCGACGCGAACGGAGCGCAGGATTCGGGTCAGTTCGTCCGCCCGGACGTCTTCGGCGCCCCGTCGTCCACGACGGGCGCGTTCCCGGCCCCGCAGGCACCGCAGTCCTACGACAACGGCTCCACGGGCCAGTACCCGGCGCCCCGCCAGGACAACGGCAGCAGCCAGTACCCGGCGCCGCGCCAGGACAACGGCAGCACCGGCCAGTACCCCGCGCCCCGCCAGGACAACAGCGGCAGCCAGTACCCGGCTCGCCAGGACAACGGCAGCACCGGCCAGTACCCCGCGCCGCGTCAGGACAGTGGCTCCGGTCGGCCCACCCTTCCGGGTCCCGCCACCCCGGCCGACCCGGGAGGCACGGGTCAGTTCGAGCGGCCTCAGGTCAACGGTGGCCGGGGCGGGTCCGACTTCGGTGCTCCGCGTCCGCCCGCCCCGCAGGCGCGGCCCGCCCGGCAGGAGCCCGAGGCCCTGCCGCCGGCGTCCGGTCCGGGTGACGGGCGTACGCCGCTGTACGACACGCTGGAGACCAACTGGTTCCACGGCCAGCACGAGCAACAGCAGCCGCAGCAGCCGCAGAACAACGGCTCGGCTCCGGCCCCGCAGCAACCGCAGGGACCCACCGGTCCGCAGCGGTCCGCACCCACTGGCTGGCGCAGTTCGCCGAACGACGATCTCGTCCGCCAGGCCGAGCGCGTCCGCCAGCCCGCCGCCGGCGGTGTCACCACCTCCGGCCTGCCGCGCCGGGTGCCCCGGGCGAACCTCGTCGCGGGCACGGCGCAGCAACAACCGCAGCAGCAGAGCGGTCCGCAGATCTCGCGGGCGCCCGATGACGTGCGCGGCCGGCTGACCAATCTCCGTCGCGGTATCGCACAGGGTCGTCAGGCCGGGTCCACCCAGACCGGCAGCTTCCCTCGACCCTCTCACCAGCAGGAGCGTTAGTTGAGTCCGATGAGCCAGGCGGCACAGAACCTGAACTGGTTGATCACCAACTTCGTGGACAACACCCCCGGGGTGTCCCACACCGTCGTCGTGTCCGCCGACGGTCTCCTCCTGGCGCTGTCGGAGGGCTTCCCGCGCGACCGCGCGGACCAGCTCGCGGCCGTCGCCTCCGGTCTGACGTCACTGACGGCGGGCGCCTCCCGGATCTTCGAGGGGGGCGACGTCGCGCAGACGGTCGTGGAGATGGAGCGAGGGTTCCTTTTCCTGATGTCCGTCTCGGACGGCTCGTCCCTGGCCGTCCTGGCACACCCTGATTGCGACATCGGCCTCGTCGGCTACGAGATGGCGCTCCTGGTCGACCGCGCGGGCGCGGTCCTCACCCCCGACCTGCGAGCTGAGCTTCAAGGCAGTCTGCTCCACTGATCGGCCCCGGCACCACCCGTCTCACCACATCACCGTCCGGCTGCCACACACCCCACACAGGCCCCGTCTGACGGCTCGACTGACCGACTTGCTGTCCCGCCCGGAGGACCCATGACCCCGCCCACCGCCTCTCATGATCCGTACGCGGAGCCGTACGAGGACGAGGGCGACCAGCCGCTGGTACGGCCGTACGCGATGACCGGCGGCCGGACGCGGCCGCGCTATCAGCTGGCCATCGAGGCACTGATCAGCACGACCGCGGACCCCGCAGCGCTCATGGGGCTGCTCCCGGAGCACCAGCGCATCTGCCACCTGTGCCGTGAGGTCAAGTCGGTCGCCGAGGTCTCGGCGCTGCTCAACATGCCGCTGGGTGTGGCCAGGATTCTCGTCGCGGACCTCGCCGAGGCCGGTCTCGTCGCGATCCATCAGCCGGGCGGCGACGAGGCCACCGGTGCGCCGGACGTGACACTGCTTGAAAGGGTGCTCAGTGGACTTCGCAAGCTCTGACGCCGGTCGTTCCACCACCTCCGCGAAGATCGTGGTGGCGGGCGGCTTCGGCGTGGGCAAGACCACGTTCGTCGGCGCCGTCTCGGAGATCAACCCGCTGCGCACGGAGGCCGTGATGACCTCCGCCAGCGCGGGGATCGACGACCTGACTCACACCGGGGACAAGACCACCACCACGGTGGCCATGGACTTCGGCCGTATCACCCTGGACCAGGACCTGATCCTGTACCTCTTCGGTACGCCGGGCCAGGACCGCTTCTGGTTCATGTGGGACGACCTGGTGCGCGGCGCCATCGGCGCGGTGGTCCTGGTGGACACCCGCCGACTGGCCGACTGCTTCCCGGCGGTCGACTACTTCGAGAACAGCGGCCTGCCCTTCGTCGTCGCGCTGAACGGCTTCGACGGCCAGCAGCCCTACCAGCCCGAGGAGGTGCGTGAGGCTCTGCAGATCGGGCCTGACACGCCGATCATCACGACGGACGCCCGCCACCGGGCCGATGCGAAGAGTGCCCTGATCACGCTGGTCGAGCACGCTTTGATGGCACGGCTGAGGTAGCACCCAATTCAAGAGCGCCATACGGCAGTTGTCGTAGATGCACCCGATCCGACTGTGTCCTTTGACACGGTCGGCCAAGGTGTTCATAACGTTTCGGCAGAGGAATCAGGTGGTACGGCCACGCGTCGCGCACATCCGGTCTCGCTGCGCTCACAATCGCCCCGCCTTTTGGCGGGGCTCGCTCTTTATGACCGTTTTATCTGGGGCTTACATCACTCGGAATCCTCGCCTCCGGACTGTTTGGAAGAGCGCAGGTCGTCGTGCTGGAATGCCTGAACTGCCCAATAGTCAACGACGTACGCGTCAGTCGACGGCTTGTTGGGCGCTGAGACACTGCGGCACAACGTTGGTGCCGACCGCCGAGAGGTTGTTGGTCGAGTGAGGCGAAGCAAGAACAGTCCCGAGCCGTCGGCCCGGGGCAACTTCACCCCGCCGCCGCGCACAGCGGCGCCCGCCCCCGTGCCCGGTTCGGAACCGACGGCCACGCCCGTCCCAGAGCGGTGGCCGTCTCTCCCCGCGCAACTGGCGCGTGGCGACCAGGCTCAACGCGATCCTGCTCATACCCGTGCTGGTCGGCCTCGTCATGGGCGGCTTCCAGGTGAAGAGCTCGATCGACACCTGGCAGGAGGCCGAGGACGCGGAGAACACCGCGCGCCTGGTGCGGGCCTCCCTGCTCTACGCCAACGCCCTGTACAACGAGCGCGACACCTCGGCGGCGCCCCTGCTGAAGGGCAGCGCCCAGACGGCCCAGGACAAGGCGACCGTCACCCAGGTCCGCAAGGACACCGACGAGGCGGCCGACGCCTTCGACGCCGCGGCCCAGAACATGCCGGCGAAGCCCGGCCTCGAGCGCCGTCTGAAGCTGTTCCGCCAGGCGGAGCCGAAGCTGCAGACCCTGCGCCAGGTCGCGTACACCTCCAAGCTCAAGGGTGTGCAGACCGAGGAGGGCTACGTCGAGGTCGCCCACCCGCTGACGGAGTTCGCCAACGAGCTCGGCCTGGGCACCGGCAACATCACCAGCTACGGCCGGACCGTGTACGCCATCGAGCTCACCAAGGCGGCCCTGTCGCTGCAGCGCTCGATCGGCATGCACATCCTGGTCAAGCCGGGCCCGGACGACGGCAACCTGGCCAGCCAGCGCATCGCCCTCTCCTCGTACGCCTACCTCGAGCGCATCGCCATCGAGGAGTACATCGGCGGCGGTACCGAGCAGGACGCGGCCAAGCTCAAGGCGGCCGAGGCGCAGATGAAGACCGACGGCGCCGCGATGGCCCGGGAGGCCAAGGCCAAGAACCCGGACTACGTCGCCGCCGCCGTCCAACCCGACGACGATGGTCTCGGCCATCGCGACGCTCCAGACCACGGACCCGAGCGGCCGTGCTCGCGCTCGCCCAGAAGGGCATCACCGCCGAGAACTGGTGGGCGGTCAACACGCTCAGGTTCAACGCGTACGAGAAGATCGAGGCGGACATGGCCGACAAGGCGGTGAGCGAGGCCTCCGACATCGCCGACGACGCCCAGCGTGACGCCTACATCACCGGTGCCGCCGTCGTGGTCGCCCTGCTCGCTCGCCTTCATCCTGGCCGGCGCGGTGGCCCGCCAGATGAGCCGCTCGATGCGCCAGCTGCGCAACGCCGCCTTCGGCATCGCCGAGCAGCGTCTGCCGATGCTGGTCGACCAGCTCTCGCGCACCGACCCCGGCCGCGTCGACACCCGTGTCCAGGCCATCCCGATCACCACCACCGACGAGATCGGCGAGGTCGCCCGCGCCTTCGACCAGGTCCACCGCGAGGCCGTCCGGCTCGCCGCCGAGCAGGCCCTGCTGCGGGGCAACATCAACGCGATCTTCACCAACCTGTCGCGCCGCAACCAGTCGCTGATCGAGGGCCAGCTGACCCTGATCACCGACCTGGAGAACAACGAGGCCGACCCGGACCAGCTGGAGAACCTCTTCCGCCTGGACCACCTCGCGACCCGTATGCGCCGCAACGGCGAGAACCTCCTGGTCCTCGCCGGCGAGGAGCCCGGCCGCCGCTGGGACCAGCCGGTCCCGCTGGTCGACGTGCTGCGCGCCGCCTCCTCCGAGGTGGAGCAGTACGAGCGCATCGAGCTGTCCGGCGTCCCGGAGGCCGAGATCCACGGCCGTGCCGTGACCGACCTCGTGCACCTGCTCGCCGAGCTGCTGGAGAACGCGACGACGTTCTCCTCCCCGCAGACCAAGGTCCGCGTCACCGCGACCCGTCTCCCCGACGGCCGCGTGATGATCGAGATCCACGACAAGGGCATCGGCCTCACCGCCGAGGACTTCGCGGACATCAACCACAAGCTGGCCAACCCGCCGACCGTGGACGCCGCGATCTCGCAGCGCATGGGCCTGTTCGTGGTCGGCCGGCTGTCCGACCGGCACGGCATCCGCGTCCAGCTGCGCCCCTCGGGCGAGCAGGCCGGCACCACCTCGCTGGTCATGCTGCCGGACGCGATCACCCACGGTGGTGGCGGCGAGCAGCACGCGGACCGCGACGAGTTCACCGTCTCGCAGATCATCCCGGAGCAGAACTTCGGCGGCGGTGCCGGCGAGAACTTCAACCAGCCGCAGATGCGCACGGCCGCGGAGCTCGGCTTCGACGACAGCCGCTACTCCGAGGTCCCCGACGACATACGCGAGCTGGACCCCGTCGGCCGCTCCCTGATGCGCGAGGAGCGCCGGGCGGCCCTGGAGGCCCAGTCGCACGAGCAGCCCGCCCTGCCGGGCCCGATGGCCCAGAAGCACGCCGGGGCGCCCGGGTACCAGGACGAGTTCAACGGGCAGCAGGGCTACAGCCGGCCAGCCTACGACACGGCCGGAGCGGCTACCCCGAGCAGCAGCCGTCGCGCGTACGAGCGTCAGGCGACGTACGAGGACCAGCAGCGCGCAGTACGAGGAGCAGCGGCGCACGGCGTACGAGGAGCCGCAGCGGTCCGCGTACGACGAGCAGTACTACGCGCCGAACGGCGGCCTGCCGCAGAACGACACCTTCTCGCCGAACGGCGGCTACCCGGAGCCCTCCTATGCGGAGCCGGCCCAGCGAGGAGCCCGCGGGCGCAGGGCGCGACCGTGCCCGGCGGCTTTCGCCGGCCTTCGAGCAGCGGCGTCTACCAGGACGACTGGCCGCAGCAGGACGGGTACCAGAACGGCTACCCGAGCCAGTACCCTTCTCAGGCCCCGGAATCGGAATCTGCGCAGGCCGCTGACGCGAGTGAGCAGGACCGCGTAGGCTTCGACCGTCCGGGACCGGCCCACTCCGCCGCCCACGCGATGACCGACGCCGGGCTTCCCCGCCGCGGATCCACCGCGAGCGGTGCGAACGGCACGCGGCGGCGCGCGGCACGTGAGCCAGGAGCCTGAGGCCTCCACCCCGGAGAGCAACGGCGGCAGCGACTGGCGCTCGGCGAACGACGAGCGCTGGCAGCAGGCCTCGCAGCTCCGGAAGCCCAAGGCGGGCGGGGTCACCTCCTCCGGCCTGCCGAGGCGGGTACCCAAGGCCAACCTGGTCGAGGGTGCCGCCGAGACCACCCCCCAGGGAGGCCCCCAGGTCTCCCGCGCTCCGGAGGACGTCCGGGGCAGGCTGAGCAACCTGCGTCGCGGCGTCCAGCGCGGACGCAGCGCAGGCAGTGAAACGAACGGCCAGGCGCTAGAATCACACGTGGTCCTGACAGCACCTACAACCAGGAGCGTTAGTGTGAGCCCGATGAGCCAGGCGGCACAGAACCTGAACTGGTTGATCACCAACTTCGTGGACAACACCCCGGGGGTGTCCCACACGGTGGTGGTCTCCGCCGACGGACTCCTTCTGGCGATGTCCGAAGGGTTTCCCCGCGACCGCGCCGACCAGCTCGCGGCCGTCGCCTCCGGTCTGACGTCGCTGACGGCGGGCGCCTCCCGGATCTTCGAGGGGGGCAGCGTGAACCAGACGGTTGTGGAGATGGAGCGGGGATTCCTCTTCATCATGTCCGTATCCGACGGCTCTTCGCTCGCCGTTCTCGCACATCCCGGAGGCGGACATCGGCCTCATCGGGTACGAGATGGCGCTTCTGGTGGACCGAGCCGGTACGGTCCTGACGCCGGACCTTCGTGCGGAGCTCCAGGGCAGCCTGCTCAACTAACAGACGGACGGTGCGTTTTGGCGTCCCGTGGCCGTAAGGTTTCGGGACGCGGCTCCACAGCGATGGGTGCCAGGCACAGTCGGAGGAGGAGAAAGTGGCAACACCCCCAGGCGGTTCGTCTTCGGGCAACTGGTCGTACGGCCCTGCCCAGGGCCAGAACGACGGTTCGCAGAACCCGAACCGTTACAACTTCCCCTCCGCGCCGAGCCACCGGCAGCCGTACGCGCCGCAGGGCCCCGGCCCGTCGCCGTACGACCAGCCGCCGGCCCCGCGCATCCAGCCCGTGCAGCCGCAGCGCCGCACCCCCGAGCCGGCGCCCGCCGGGGCGTCGAACAACCCGCTGGTGCGTCCGTACGCCATGACCGGCGGCCGGACCCGCCCGCGCTACCAGCTCGCCATCGAGGCGCTGGTGCACACCACCGCGCAGCCGCACCAGATGCAGGGCCAGTTGCCCGAGCATCAGCGGATCTGCAACCTCTGCCGGGAGATCAAGTCGGTCGCCGAGATCTCGGCCCTCCTGACGATCCCTCTCGGCGTGGCCAGGATCCTCGTCGCCGACTTGGCGGAGGCGGGACTGGTCGCCATCCATCAGCCCGGCGGCGACGAGAGCGCCGGCGGCCAGCCAGACGTGACACTGCTCGAAAGGGTGCTCAGTGGACTTCGCAAGCTCTAGCGGAGGGCCTTCCCGCTCCACCACCTCCGCGAAGATCGTGGTGGCGGGCGGCTTCGGCGTGGGCAAGACCACGTTCGTCGGCGCCGTCTCGGAGATCAACCCGCTGCGCACCGAGGCCGTCATGACGTCCGCTTCGGCCGGCATCGACGACCTCACCCACACCGGGGACAAGACGACCACCACGGTGGCCATGGACTTCGGCCGTATCACCCTGGACCAGGACCTGATCCTGTACCTCTTCGGTACGCCCGGCCAGGACCGCTTCTGGTTCATGTGGGACGACCTGGTGCGCGGCGCCATCGGCGCGATCGTGCTGGTGGACACGCGGCGTCTCGCCGACTGCTTCCCCGCGGTCGACTACTTCGAGAACTCGGGCCTGCCGTTCGTCATCGCCCTGAACGGCTTCGACGGGCAGCAGCCGTACAACCCGGACGAGGTGCGGGAGGCTCTGCAGATCGGGCCGGACACGCCGATCATCACGACGGACGCCCGGCACCGGGCGGACGCGAAGTCGGCGCTGATCACGCTGGTCGAGCACGCGCTGATGGCGCGGCTTCGTTAGGTTACGCCGTGCGACAGCCCCTGCGGCCTCTGTGCTGCCGGGGGCTGTTGCGTTGCCGGGTGCGGGTGGTTCGTGGTTGTTCGCGCAGTTTTTCGCGTCCAGCGCAAGCGAAGAGGCCCCTCCGAAGGCGGAGGGGCCTCTGCGCGTGTAAGGTCAGCGCCAGCTGTGCGGGGCGCGGAAGCCCGGCTCGCGCTCCAGGCGGCGCCAGCCCGCCTTGATGCGGCCGCGGTGGGCCGGGGTCGGGTCGGTGGGGCGGGCGGCGGCACGGGCCAGGAGGATGGCCGTGATGGCGGCGACTTCCTCGGGCTCGGCGTGGCCCTTCTCGACGCGGATGTCAGGCGGTGTCCATGGGTGTCAGTCTCCATGAGAGAGATGTCCGCCGGGTTACTGCGGCGGGTTGCCGTGCTTGCGGGAAGGCAGGTCGGCGTGCTTGGTCTGGAGCATCGCGAGGGACTTGATCAGCACCTCGCGGGTCTCGGCGGGGTCGATGACGTCGTCGACCAGGCCGCGCTCGGCCGCGTAGTAGGGGTGCATCAGCTCGGACTTGTACTCCTTGACCATGCGGGCCCGCATGGCCTCGGGGTCCTCGGC
>CAWCSC010000010.1:0-276481 GCA_963798065.1 uncultured Actinomycetota bacterium
AGGTCACGAACGTCGAGGCCTCCATGGCCTCGCCGTCGTCGCTGCTGCACTGGACCCGCCGCATGATCGAGATCCGCAAGCAGAATCCTGCCTTCGGTCTCGGCTCGTACACCGAGCTGCCGTCGACGAACCCGGCGGTGCTGGCGTTCCTGCGCGAGTACGAGGACGACCTGGTGCTGTGCGTGAACAACTTCTCCCGTTTCGCTCAGCCCACGGAGCTGGATCTGAGTGCCTTCGAGGGGCGGCACCCGGTGGAGCTGTTCGGCGGGGTCCGCTTCCCGGCCATCGGCGAGCTGCCGTACCTGCTGACGCTGGCGGGCCACGGCTTCTACTGGTTCCGGCTCCGCAGGGACGCCGTGTGAGGCCTGATACGGCCTGCTGAGGCCCGATCCGCGGGACGGGCCGCAAACCCTCGTGGCGGGGCGTTTCTCCCGCCCCGCCCGGGGCACGCATCAAGAACACCCCGCCCACCCGCGTGAGCCGGAGGGGCGCCGCCGACATCTGCTGAAGGCAGCCGGAGGCGCACCAAAAACGGGTGAAAGGACGCGACGCCATGTCGGAAGCCGTCACACGCACCGTCACCACCCCACCCGGCCTTCTCGCCTCCCTGGATCCACTGCTGCGGGAATGGCTGCCACGGCAGCGCTGGTTCGCGGGCAAGGGACGCCCGGTCACCGGGTTCACGCTGGTCGAGGCCACCGAGCTGCTCCCGGCCAGTGCGAAGCTGGGCCTGTACCACCTGCTCGTCCGCGCCCGTCAGCCCCTCGGGTCGTCCCACGGCGCACCCGACCATCCCGGGGACTGCTACCAGCTGCTGATAGGCGTGCGCGAGGCGCTGCCGCCTCGGCTGGCGCCCGCGCTGATCGGACATGTGTCGACGGGGCCGCTGGCCGGCCGGACCGTCTACGACGCCCTGCACGACCCGAGGCCCGCCGAGCTGCTCCTGGAGGCGCTGCGCACCCAGGCCCGTATCGGCGGGCTCCGTTTCGAGCGGGACCTCGGCCAGGACATCCGGTCCGGGCTGGTGCCGCGCGTGGTGACCGCCGAGCAGTCCAACTCGTCGGTCGTCTACGGAGATACGTTCATCCTGAAGCTGCTGCGCCGGATCGTGCCCGGGGTCAACCCCGATCTGGAGCTGCCGCTGGCACTGGCCCGCGAGGGCTGCCCCCGGGTGCCCGCGCCGACGGCCTGGTTGGTCGCGGACATCGACCCCACGGCGGACCCGGTGATCTCGGCGGGCTCGGCGGACCTCGTCGGCCAGCCGTACGTCCTGGGGGTGCTCCAGCCGTTCGTGCAGGGCGCCTCCGACGGCTGGGAGCTGGCGCTGCTCGAGCTGGCCAAGGGCGAGGACTTCGGCGCCGAGGCGCGGGCGCTGGGGCGGGCCACCGCCGAGGTGCACACCGCGCTGGCCCGTGCGTTGCCGACGGTCACGCTCGGTCACATACAGCTCCGGCTCATGGTGGACGGCATGATCGAGCGGCTGGAGGCGGCCGTCCAGGCCGTGGCCGCGCTGCGGCCCTACGCCGACGGGCTGCGGTCGGCGTTCACGGCGCTGGGCGATCTGGCCGCCGAGGGCCGCACCTGGACCGCGCAGCGCGTGCACGGCGATCTGCACCTCGGGCAGTGCCTGCGCTCGCCGGCCGGCGAGTGGTGGCTGATCGACTTCGAGGGTGAACCGGCCCGGCCGCTGCCCGAGCGGCGCATGCCGCAGCCGGCGGTGCGGGATGTCGCGGGCATGCTGCGGTCCTTCGACTACGCGGCCCGCTCGGCCGATCCGCCCCAGCCGGACTGGGCCGAGACCTGCCGGTCGGCGTACTGTTCCGGCTACGCGGAGGCCTCCGGCCGCGATCCGCGCACCGACCCGGTGCTGCTGCGCGCCTACGAGACGGACAAGGCGATCTACGAAGTGGTGTACGAGGCCCGGCACCGCCCCGACTGGCTGCCGGTGCCCCTGGCCGCCATAAGCCGGCTCTCCTCGTCCGGCCACCTGACCTGACTGACCCACCTGCGCCCAGGAGGCTCCGCCCGTGACCCCCCGCTCCGAGTCCAGCGGTTCGCATCCGAAGAAGACGGCCGGGGAGAAGATCCCCGAGCAGCCGACGGCCGCCCAGCAGAAGAGTGCCGCGAAGAAGACGGCGGTGCCGAAACAGGCAGCGGCGAAGAAGACGACCGCCGTGAAGAAGGCCGCCGCCAAGAAGACGGCCGCCGCGCAGTCACCCGCGGCGAAGGCCACTGCGAAGAAGGCGGCCCCGGCAAAGACCGCCGCCACGAAGAAGGCGCCGCCGGCGAAGACCGCCGCCGCCAAGAAGGCCGCCGCGAAGAAGACGGCCCCCGCGAAGACCGCCGCCACGAAGAAGACGGCCCCCGCGAAGACCGCCGCCACGAAGAACGCGGCCCCCGCGAAGGCGACCGCGGCGAAGTCCACCGCCAAGAAGGTGGCCGCGACGAAGACAGCCGCCAAGAAGACGACCACGAAGAAGGCGACCACGAGGAAGGCGGCAGCCACGAAGGCGGCCGCCAAGAAGGCCACGACGGCGAAGGCGGCGGCCAGCCGGACCACTGCTGCCAAAACCCCCGCGAAGAAGGCCCCCGCCAAGAAGGCCGCCCCCGTCCAGACGGTCCCCCCGGAGATGGAGGTCGCCGTCTCCCCCGCCGTCGACGCGGCGGACCGGGAGCGGCTGCTGGGCGGCACGCATCACGCCCCGCACTCCGTGCTCGGCGCGCACCCCGTGCCCGGCGGGGTCGCGTTCCGTGCGTTTCGGCCGTACGCCTTGTCCGTGACCGTCGTCGCCGGGGAACTGCGGGCGGAGCTGCACGACGACGGGCAGGGGTTCTTCTCCGGGCTGGTGCCGCTGCGGGAGGTGCCGGCGTACCGGCTGCTCGTGGAGTACGAGGGGACGGTCCTGGACACCGAGGACGCCTACCGTTTCCTGCCCACGCTGGGCGACCTCGACCTGCACCTGCTCGGCGAGGGCCGGCACGAGGAGCTGTGGACGGCGCTGGGCGCGCACCCGATGACCCATGAGGGCGTGACCGGCACCCGTCTCTCGGTCTGGGCGCCGAACGCGCGCGGCGTGCGGGTGGCCGGCACCTTCAACTTCTGGGACGGCACCGCCCACGTCATGCGGTCGCTGGGCTCGTCGGGCGTGTGGGAGCTGTTCCTGCCGGACATCGGCGAGGGCGAGCTGTACAAGTTCGAGATCACCCGCCCCGACGGTTCGAAGACGCTGCGCGCCGACCCGATGGCCCGCCGCACGGAGGTGCCGCCCGCGACCTCGTCGGTCATCACGTCCTCGCGGTACGAGTGGGACGACGCCGAGTGGCTGGCCCGGCGTGCTCAGACCCCGGCCCACGAGGCGCCGTTCTCGGTGTACGAGGTGCATCTGGCGTCCTGGCGTCCTGGGCTGACGTACCGGCAGCTGGCCGATCAGCTCCCCGGGTATGTGAAGAACCTGGGCTTCACGCACGTCGAGCTGATGCCGGTCGCGGAGCATCCGTTCGGCGGCTCCTGGGGCTACCAGGTCACCGGCTTCTACGCGCCTACGGCCCGGCTGGGCACACCCGACGACTTCCGGTACCTGGTCGACGCGCTGCACCAGGCGGGCATCGGCGTACTGATGGACTGGGTGCCGGCCCACTTCCCGCGGGACGACTGGGCGCTGGCCGAGTTCGACGGCCGGCCGCTGTACGAGCACGAGGATCCGCTGCGGGCCGCGCATCCCGACTGGGGCACGCTGGAGTTCGACTTCGGGCGGCGGGAGGTGCGCAACTTCCTCGTGGCGAACGCCCTGTACTGGTGCGAGGAGTTCCATATCGACGGGCTGCGGGTGGACGCGGTGGCGTCCATGCTCTACCTCGACTACTCGCGCGAGCCGGGGCAGTGGACGCCCAACGAGCACGGCGGGCGGGAGAACCTGGACGCGGTGGCGTTCCTGCAGGAGATGAACGCGACGGTCTACCGCAGGGTGCCCGGTGTGGTCACGATCGCCGAGGAGTCGACCGCCTGGGACGGGGTCACCCGGGCCACCCACCACGAGGGTCCGAGCGGCTTCGGCGGGCTCGGGTTCGGGCTGAAGTGGAACATGGGCTGGATGCACGACTCGCTCCAGTACATGAGCCACGAGCCGGTGCACCGCAAGTACCACCACCACGAGATGACCTTCTCGATGGTGTACGCCTACAGCGAGAACTACGTCCTGCCGATCTCCCACGACGAGGTCGTGCACGGCAAGCGCTCCCTGGTGTCGAAGATGCCCGGCGACTGGTGGCAGCAGCGCGCCGGGCACCGGGCCTATCTCGGCTTCATGTGGGCCCACCCGGGCAAGCAACTGCTGTTCATGGGGCAGGAGTTCGCGCAGGGCGCCGAGTGGTCCGAGGCGCACGGCCCGGACTGGTGGCTGCTGGACCCGGGCTACGGGGCCGAGCCCGACCACCGGGGCGTGCGTGACCTGGTCCGCGACCTCAACACCGTCTACCGGGCCACCCCGGCGCTGTGGCGCCTCGACACCGACCCGGCCGGTTTCGAGTGGGTCGTCGGGGACGCCGCCGACGACAACGTCCTCGCGTTCCTCAGGCTGGACCCGGAGGGCACCCCGATCCTGGCGGTGTCGAACTTCGCGCCGGTCGCCCGCCAGGACTACCGCCTGGGCGTGCCCGAGGACGTCCCCGCCTGGCACGAGGCGGTCAACACCGACGCCGCCCGCTACGGCGGCAGCGACATCACCAACCCCGACCCGGTCAAGCCCGAGGCCCAGCCCTGGCACGGCCGCCCGGCGAGCATCCGCCTGACCCTGCCGCCGCTGTCGACGGTGTGGCTGCGCCCGGCGTAGGCAGCCTGTGACACCTCTGTGACAGGAGGAGTGGCTTCCGCCACAGCCCGTCGAGGCGGGCCCTGGTGGGGTGGCCGCATGCGCCGTGCCACACCCCACCAGGCCGTGGGGGGCCGCCCGCGCGGAAGGGAGTGACGGGCGTGCTGGTCGGTCTCGGCATCTCCGCCGTCTGTGCAGTCGGCGCGCTCATCGCCGCCGCGGGAGTCGTCGCCATGGCCTTTCCGGGTCGGCCCGAACCCTGGCCGGTGCTTGTGCTGCGCCGTGCGGCGACGACGGCCGCGTGGGCGGCCGTGTCCGTCTACTCCCTGGGATTCTTCGACGTTGCGATGTCGGAGCACGAGTTCGGCGACGGCGCGGACTCGGTCCCGGCCCCGGCCTGCCGCGACGGCTTCGCCCCGGAAACGGTCCAGGGCCTCTCCCACCACCGGTCCTCGTACCTGCCCCTGCGCTTCGACTGTGTCCGAGACGACGGCACGGTCTACTCCAGTGACTCCGCCTACGTGTGGATGAACTGGGCGAGCGCGTCCCTCGCCCTGTCCGCCGCCCTGCTCGCCATCGGCGCGGGTTACGCGACCGAGATCCGTGCCCGGAAATCCCCGGCGGTGTCATGACGCTGCTTCCGGTCTTCGTCGGGCTCGTGGTGGTCTGTGTCGCGCTGCGCGGGCTGCTGGCGCATCCGCTGCTGCCGCTGTGGGTGCGGACCGCGGTGTTCTGGGCGGTGCCGTCCGGTGCCGTCACCTGGGTCGTGATCATGACGGCGGACGACCCCGTGCTCTTCCCGGACACCGCCCCCTGCCCCCGCGAACCGATGCGGCAGGGCTTCCTCGGCGACGGGAGGGCCTGGGGAGTCTCCACGCCGTTTCCGCCGCGGGCCTACTGCGAGTGGGAGGACGGCACCACCTACGACCTCGCGCCCGGGGCCGAGTTCGTGTTCTGGGTCTTCTTCGCCCTGACGGTCGTACCGCTCGCGGCCGGACTGTGGCACGCCCTGCGGGATCCGAAGTCGCTTCTCGGGTAGGTGCGTTCAGCTCTGGGTCCGGAACATCAGTCTCCTGAGGCCGGCCAGCAGGCCCGTGGTCTGGCGGTCCGTCTCCTGGAGGGCGCTGCCCCGCTGCGGCCGGGCGGGCCGTTTCAGTTCGTAGCGCACCGGCAGCAGCCGCAGGCCCCGGACCACCGGTCCCGTCCGCCAGGGCAACTGGTCGGGCGGGAGAGCAAGTTCCACGGTGGCGAAGTGGTCGAGGATGCGGCCGACCGCGTGCGTCACGAGCACGCCGGCGAGTTCGCGCGCGGCCGTGGGGCACTGGTGCTGACCGGCGCCCCAGCCCAGATGGGACCGCGTGCCGAGGGCCGGGTCGACCAGGTAGGAGCTGCCGATCGCGAGCAGGTCCTGGTGGGCGGCGGCGGCGGACGGTGAGACGACGTCCCCGGCCCGGATCCAGTAGTTGCCCAGCGGGACGTCCCGTGCGGCGAAGCGGAAGCACATGTTGGCGACCGGCGGGTTGGCGAGGGCGGCCCGGTCGACCGTCTCGCCGAGCTGCCCCGCCGACACGCTGCGGCGGACGGTGGCGTTGCCCCGGATGACCTCCAGCAGGGTGTTGAGGACCATGTTGCCGGTGATGTCGTTGAGATAGACCGCGTTCATGAACAGCTCCCGGCCGAGCTGTTCGTCGGACAGCCGCGGGTCGGCCAGCAGCATGTACGAGGTGAGGTCGTCGCCGGGGCGGGCCCGGCGGTGGGCGGCGAGCCGGGTGAAGGCCGCCAGGGCCCGGGCGGTGGCGGGCTCGGCGCCCAGGCCGCCGTCGAGCATCCGCCACAGGTCCATGACCAGCTCGTCTCCGAGCTCCACGGGGCAGCCGAACAGCCTGGTGGTCGCCATGAGCAACAGCGGACGGGTGTACTGGGCGCCCAGGTCGGCGAAGCCGGCCGAGCCGGACTCGACGGCCAGCAGCGCGACGAGGTCGTCCGCGTACCGGGAGACGGCCGCCCGCAGCTCCCAGCCCTGCGGGCCGCGCGCCTCCTGGAAGGGCCGCAGCGCCGAGTGCAGGGTCTGGCGGGCGGAGCGGTGCTCCTCGTCGTCCATGAACATCGTCTGCCGCACCTCGTAACCGGCCAGCAGCGGCCAGCCGGACGGCAGTTCACCCTGGGCGCGGGCCCGCCAGTAGCGGATGTCGCGCCGCCACTGGCTCTCGCTCCGCAGGACGTCGAGGACCTCGCGGTAGTCGAGCACCAGCCACACGGGCACGCCCATCAGCCCGACCGGTGCCACGGGCCCGTGCTGACGGCGCAGCCGCCGGTACACCGCGCCGGGGTCGGCGTCGAACTCCGAGGTGAGCAGCGGCTCGACGGGCAAAGACGCGAGCACCGGGCTGTCGGCCGGAGCGGCCGCGTAGGGCTGGGCTTCCATACCGCAACGCTTACCGCACCGGCCGTGCACAGGCAGTGACTACGACACGAACTGTTACCTCTCCTACACGAAGGATTCGGACAGGGCCTTCGGAAGCTCCCCGGTGTGCACCACGCCGAGCCGCTGGGTGGCCCGGGTCAGGGCCACGTACAGGTCGCTGGTGCCGTACCGGCCGGGCTCGACCACGAGGACGGAGTCGAACTCCAGCCCCTTGGCCTGGCGCGGGTCGAGGAGGACGACGCTCTGCGTGAGGTCCGGTTCGGCGCCCGCCGGGACGCCGTCCAGCCGTGCCGCCAGGCCTCGGTGGAGGTCGCGTGGCGCGATCACCGCGAGCCGTCCCTCGGCCGGGGTGAGCTCCTCGACCGCCTTGGCGACAGCGCCCGGGAGGTCGTCGGTGGCCCGCGCCCACGGCCGTACACCCGTGGAGCGGACCGAGCTCGGCGGCTCGAACTCCGGGTGCTCGGCGCGGACCACGGCCGCGGCCGCGTCCATGATCTCGGCCGGGGTGCGGTAGTTGACGCCCAGGCGGGTGTGCTCCCAGCGGTCCTCGACGTACGGGCCCAGGATGCCCGCCCAGGAGCCGACGCCGGCCGCCTCCGCCGTCTGCGCGGGATCGCCCACCAGGGTCATCGAGCGGGTCGGACTGCGCCGCATCAGCAGCCGCCACGCCATCGGCGACAGTTCCTGCGCCTCGTCGACGATGATGTGCCCGAACGCCCAGGTGCGGTCGGCCGCCGCGCGCTCGGCTGCGCTGCGGTGGTCGTCCTCCTCGTGCCGCTCGGCGAACCGCTCGGCGTCGATGATGTCGTGCGCGGACAGCACCTCGCTGCCCTCGGGGTCGCTGTCCTCCTTGTCCTCGAACTCGTAGGTCCGGGAGGCGTACGACACCTCCAGCACGCCCTGCGCGTAGGCGATCTGCTCCTCCCGCTCGCGCGCGGCACGCTCCCGGGCCAGCCGGTCGTCGTCGCCGAGGAGTTCGGCGGCCTCGTCGAGCAGCGGCACGTCCGCGACCGTCCAGCGCCGGGTCACCGGGCGGCGTACGGCCTCGGCGTCCTCGGCGGACAGGAACTCCTCGGGCGCGCCGAGGAAGTCGGCGACGAGCCGCTGCGGGGTGAGCACCGGCCACAGCTGGTCGATGGCGGACCAGACGTCGGGGTTGTCGGCGATGTCGTCGCGGATCTGGGTGATGTCGCTGGGGTCGAGCATGCTGGACCCGTCGAAGGGGTCGGTGCCGATCCGCTCGGCGTACAGGTCGGTGAGCGCGTTGAGGATATGGCCCTCGAAGTGCTCGCGGGCGGCGTTGTGCGGCAGCTTCGCGGCGCGGGTGCGCTCGCGGGCGACGTTCACCAGACCGTCGTCGAGCATGAGGACCTCGCGGTCGTGCTCGATGGCGATCACCGGGTCGGGCAGCGCCTGCCGGCTGCTCACGACCTCGGCGAGGACGTCGGCCATGTCGGCACGGCCCTTCACGGCGGCGGCCTCGGGGGTGTCGGTCGCGGTCGCCTTCACGCCGGGGAACAGCTCGCCGACGGTCGCGAGGAGCACGCCCGTCTCACCGAGGGAGGGCAGCACCTCGCCGATGTAGCCGAGGAACGCCGGGTTGGGCCCGACGATCAGCACCGCCCGCTTGGCGAGCAGTTCCCGGTGCTCGTACAGGAGATAGGCGGCGCGGTGCAGGGCGACGGCCGTCTTGCCGGTGCCCGGACCGCCCTCCACCACCATGACGCCGCGGTGCGGGGCGCGGATGATGCGGTCCTGGTCGGCCTGGATGGTCTGCACGATGTCGCTCATCCGGCCCGTGCGGGCCGAGTCGAGCGCGGCGAGCAGCACGGCATCGCCCGTCGGGTCCTCGTGGCCGGTGCGGGTCTCGTCGCCGAGGTCGAGGATCTCGTCGTGCAGGTGGGCGACCCGGCGGCCGTCGGTGGCGATGTGCCGCCGGCGCCTCAGGCCCATCGGGGTGTGGCCGGTGGCCAGATAGAAGGGGCGTGCGACGTCGGCGCGCCAGTCGATCAGGACGGGGGTGCGCTCGGCGTCGTCGGTGCGCAGCCCGATCCGGCCGATGTGGTGGGTGACGCCCGAGGTGAGGTCGATCCGGCCGAAGCACAGGGAGCCGTCCACCGCGTCAAGCGCGGCGAGCAGCCCGGAGCGCTCGGCGACGAGGATGTCCCGCTCGAGTCTGGCCTGCATGGGCGTGTTGCCCTGCGCGAGCGCGTCCGTGACGGAGGTCTCGGTATCGCCGCGCAGCGCGTCCACGCGCGCGTACAACCCGTCGATGAATTCCTGCTCCTGCCGCAATTCATCGTCCGGAAATTCGGTGTTTGACAATTCCGCTCCCGCCCGGATATACTGTGCTCACTGAACTTCACTGTGGCTTCAATCGACTTGAAGTCACGAACAAACAAATATACGCAAGGAAATCCCCCGAGCGCAATTGCTCGGGGGATTTCCTCATATCGGGCGCTGCTGTCCGGGCGGTCGGCTCACAGCACGTCGGCCAGCTCCTCCAGCAGCCGCCGCTTCGCCCGCGCTCCCACCATGGACTTCACGGGTTCACCGCCGCGGAACACCATGAACGTCGGCATCGACAGCACCTTGTAGGCGTTGGTCGTCTCCGGGTTGGAGTCCACGTTCAGCTGCACCACCTTCAGCCGGTCGGCCTCCTCGAAAGCGAGGGCCTTCAGCACCGGGCCCATCTGCCGGCACGGCGGACACCAGTCGGCGGTGAACTCCACCAGCACCGGCAGCTCCGCGCCGATCACCTCCGCCTCGAAGTCCGTGTCTGTCACGTCTGTCACGCCGGTCACATCGGTCACCATGTGTCCCCTCCCAGCTCGCACTGAGGCTCCGGACCGCCCGGAGTCTCCGCCTCGGCTGCCAGCTCGGCCCGCGCCAGCTGCCGCGCGACCGTGTCCCGGACGGTGGTCAGCTGACCGATCAGGGAGTCCAGTTCGCCCAGCTTGCGCCGGTACACCGCGAGCGACGCCGGGCACGAGTCGCCCTCGGGGTGGCCGGCCCGCAGACACTCCACGAAGGGCCGCGTCTCCTCCAGGTCGAACCCGAAGTCCTGCAGCGTCCGGATCTGCAAGAGCAAGCGCAGATCGCTCTCGTCGTAGCTCCGGTATCCGTTGCCCGTGCGCCGCGCGGGCAACAGCCCCCGCGATTCGTAGTACCGCAGCGTCCGCGTCGTGGTCCCGGCCCGTGCGGCCAGCTCGCCGATTCGCATGCGTACGAACGTATTCCTTGACGCCCGCGTCAAGGCAACAGCGGTTTCCGCTCCACCGGGGAGGTCAGCACGATCGATGTCGTCGTGCGCCCCAGCGCGGAGACGTCCTCCAGGACCTCCTCCAGGTGGACGGTGTCCCGGACGGCGACCTTGAGGACCCAGCAGTCCTCGCCGACCACGTGGTGCACCTCGGTGATCTCGGGCCGCTCGATCAGCTCCAGGGTCCTGGGGTGCTTCAGGTTGTAGCCGCCGTGCGGGTTGACCCGGATGAACGCCTGGATGCCGTAGCCGAGCCGGGCCGGGACGACCCGGGCCCCGTAGCCGCTGATCACGCCCGCCGCCTCCAGCCGCCGCACCCGCTCGGTGACCGCCGCCGGGCTGAGCCGGACCCGGCGGCCCAGCTCGCTGAGCTTGATCCGGCCGTCGGTCTGGAGCAGGTGGAGGATCTGCCGGTCCAGCGCGTCGAAGGCCACCGAGGTTTCGTCGGCGGCGGTGCGCAGATGCCGTGGTTCTTTCGGCGTGGCGGCCTGAACTCCCATGGTTCCCCCTTCAGTACGCGGATGTGCGCCAGGAGAATTATGGCCATGGAAAAGGTCAGGGAAGTACTGGTCATCGGCGGGAATCGCTACGTCGGAAAGCGCCTGATCGCACAACTGCGGGCCGAGGGGCACCGCGTCACCGTGCTGAACCGGGGGTCCGCCCCGCCGCCGGCCGGGGTGGAGCACCTGGTGGCCGACCGGGACGACGAGCGGTCGCTGACCGACGCGCTCGGCTCGCGCGTCTTCGATGTCGTCGTCGACCAGGTCTGTTACACCCCGCGCCAGGCGGCACTCGCCCGCCGCGTCTTCTCCGGCCGTACCGGCCGCTATGTGATGACCTCGACGGTCGAGGTGTACGAGTACGAGGACTCCCCCGCCCTCGTGCGCGAGGAGGCCGTCGTCCCCTCCACGGTGCCCGTGGACCTCGAACTGCCCTGGGACGACCCGGCGTTCCGGGAGGCGAACTACGGGGAGGGCAAGCGGCAGGCCGAGGCGGTCCTCGCGGCCGACGGTCCGGCGTTCCCGTACACGGCGGTGCGGGTGGCCCATGTGCTGGGCGGGGACGACGACTTCACCGGCCGGCTGGCCCACTACGCCGAGCGGATCCGCACCGGCGAGCCGATCGCCGTGCCGGTGGTGAACCGGCCCGCCACGTACGTCCACGTCGAGGAGATCGCCCGCTTCCTGGCCTGGGCGGCGGGCGAGGACTTCACCGGGCCGGTGAACGCCGCCTCCCACGGGACGCTGAGCACCGAGGAGTTGTGCGAGGCGGTGGCCGCGCACGTCCCGGGCGGCCGGACCGTGTTCCGGCCCGTGGAGGTCGGCGAGGTCTCGCCGTTCTCCTTCCGCCGCTCCTACGGCATGGACAACACCCGTGCCACCCGGCTCGGCCACACCTTCGACGACGCCCGGCAGTGGTTGCCGCGTGCCGTCGCCGAGACGCTCGGAAAGGGCGACTGACATGCGGTACCGGACACTGGGCGGGCTGCCGGTGAGCGCGATCGGGCTCGGCGCGATGCCGCTGTCCCTCGAGGGCCGGCCGGACGAGAAGCGCGCCCTGGCCACCGTGCACGCCGCGCTCGACGCGGGTGTGACCCTCCTGGACACGGCCGACTCCTACCATCTGCCGGGCGCGGACCCCGGCCACAACGAACGTCTGCTGGCCCGCGCGCTGGCCTCCTACGGAGGTGACACCTCCGGCGTGCTGGTGGCGACGAAGGGCGGCCGGGGCCGCCCGGCCGGCGGCGACTGGACGGTGAACGGCGCCCCGGGCCACCTCAAGGCCGCCGCCGAGGCGTCCCGCAAGCGCCTCGGTGTGGAGGCGATCGGCCTCTACCAACTCCACAAGCCCGACCCCGCGGTGCCCTTCGAGGAGTCGGTCGGCGCCCTGCGCGAGCTGCTCGACGCGGGCACGATCCGGCTGGCCGGGGTGTCCAACGCGGACGTGGACCAGATCCGCCGGGCGCGCGAGATCCTCGGCGACGGGCTGGTGTCGGTGCAGAACCAGTACTCCCCCGCCGTCCGGGGCGGCGAGCCGCAGCTGCGGCTGTGCGCGGAACTGGGGCTGGCGTTCCTGCCGTGGAGCCCGCTGGGCGGGCTGTCCCGCAGCTCCCTCGACGGGCCGTCACGGACGGAGGGAGCGGACCGCTTCGCCGCCTTCCACACCGTCGCGGCGGAGCGCGGTGTCAGTCCCCAGCGGGTCGGCCTGGCCTGGCTGCTGGCGCGCTCCCCGGCCGTCGTCCCGATTCCCGGGGCGAGCCGGCCGGAGACAGCCCGGGACTCGGCGGCCGCGGCGGACCTCCTGCTCAGCACGGAGGAACGAACACGCCTGGACGAGGCGTCCGGGACGGTCCGCGCGTGAGGTGGCCCCAGACTGCCGCTCAAGTGATGCCACGATGACACCACCGCAAACTCGCGGCAAGCCACTTCGCCATCACCGCGGCGCCGAGACACGCCAAAAAAAGTAAGTAACCGCAGCTCAGACGCCCAGCCATCAAAAAGACGCCAATACGGCTCACCATGGCGCCACTCGTGTGCCATGATGGCGTCATGGACCTCGCGCCCTACGTCGACACCCTCCGGCAGGAGCTGGCCATCGCCGCGGACGCCGGCGGCGGCGACTCCCGCGCCCTGGCCGAGCGGCTCACCGCACCGCTGGAGTCCGCCGCCCGCCTGAGCCTCCTCGACGCGCTGTCCGCCGCCATGAACGAGGTCACGTGGGAGCTGGCGCCGGGCTCGGTCGACGTGCGGCTGCGCGGACTCGACCCGGAGTTCGTGGTGACGGCGCCACCCGCTTCCGAGCCGTTCCGGGAGGCGCGGGAGCCGGTCGCGGCCTCGCCGCCACCGCCGCCCGCGGACGCCGACGACGGAGCCATGGCGCGGATCAACTTGCGCCTCCCCGCCCATCTCAAGGTCCGCGCCGAGAACGCCGCGGCGGCGGACGGCCTGTCGGTCAACGCCTGGCTGGTGCGGGCCGTGTCCACCGCCCTCGACGGCGGGGGGCGCGATCCCGCCGGGCCGCGGCAAGGACTCGGGCAGCTGCGGCTTCACCGGCTGGGTCCGCTAGGGGGCGCCGGCCCGGCCCACCTCGATGTCACCGGCGGATCGCCGATCCCGCCGGCCTCGCTCATCACCCGCCGCACCGGCGGGATCGCCCACCCAAGCCAAGAGGACCCGACAGCCATGCCTGCTTTCGACACCCCCGAACCGATCTTCGCCACCCTCGAGTTGGAGGTCGGCACGGCCCGCATCACCGCGGGCAGGCGCACCGACACGGTCGTGGAGGTGCTGCCGCGCACCGGCTCCGACGACAACGACGTACGCGCCGTGCAGCAGACCCAGGTCACCTGCTCGGGCGGCCGCCTCACGGTCAAGACACCCAGGAAGCGGTCCCTGTTCGGCAAGCCGGGCGCCATCGAGGTGAGCGTCGAACTGCCCGCCGGATCGGACGTCCGGGGTATCTCGGCCATGGGCAGCTTCTTCTGCGAAGGGCGCTTCGGGGAGGTCACGCTCAAGACCTCCCTCGGCGACCTCCAGGTCGACGAGGTGGCCGGCGCCGGCCTCAGGACCGACCACGGCGACATCCGGCTGGCCCGCTCGACCGGGGACATCGAAGTCATCGGCGCGGGCCGGGTCGAGGTCGGCACGGTCGCCGGTGCGGCGACCGTCAAGAACGGCAACGGCGCGACCGAGATCGGCGAGGTCACTGGAGGCCTGAAGACCAACGCGGCCAACGGCGACATCTCCGTCGGCATCGCGCACAGCGGCGTCGACGCCAAGTGCGCCAACGGCCGGATCGAGATCGGCGTCGCCCACGCCGGGGTCGACGCGATGTCCTCCGGCCGCATCCGCGTCGCCGATGCCGCCCGCGGCCGTATCGATCTGCGCACCTCCGTCGGCGACCTCGAGGTGGGCATCCGCGAGGGCACCGCCGCCTGGCTCGACCTGAACGCCAAGTACGGCACGGTGCGCAACTCGCTCGGCTCCTCCGCCGGCCCCGCGGACTTGGACGAGACCGTCGAGGTGTACGCCCGGACCGCGGCCGGCGACATCATCATCCGCCGCGCCTGACCCCGCCTCCCCCGACTCCCCGCACCGGAAAGGAAAGCGCATGACCGCCGCCCGGACGTCCGCGTCAGAGCCCGTCCGACGATCGCAGGAGGACCCCGTGCCGAACGACCCGACGGCCACCGCCGCCGACACCACCGCCGACACCACCGCCGAAGAGCCGCCCACCCTGCCCACCGGCCGGCACACCGGCTGCCCCTTCGACCCGCCCGCCGAACTCACCGCGCTGAGCGACCAGCCGCTGCGCCGCATGCGCTACGCCGACGGACACACGGGCTGGCTGGCCACCGGCCACGCCGCGGCCCGCGCGATCCTGGCCGATCCACGCTTCAGCTCCCGCTACGAACTCCTGCGGTCGCCCATACCGATAGTGGGCTGGTCGGGCGAGCTGCCGCCCGCGCCGGTCGGCGACATCATCGGCCTCGACGCCCCCGAGCACACCCGATACCGGCGCCTGCTCACCGGCAGGTTCACCGTTCGCCGCATGCGTCAACTCACCGAGCGGGTCGAGCAGTTCACCACCGAGTGCCTGGACGCCATGGAGCAGGCCGGGCCCACGGCCGACCTCGTGGAGGCGTTAGCGCGGCCCGTGCCCGCGCTCATGATCTGCGAGCTGCTCGGTGTGCCGTACGCCGACCGGGAGCGCTTCCAGAGCCAGGTGGCGACCCTCTTCGACCAGACGGCGGACGTGGAGGCTAAGGGCGATGCCCATGCGGCGCTGCTCCAGTACCTGAACGAACTGGTCCTCGCCAAGCGCGCCGAGCCCACCGACGACCTGCTCAGCGATCTGACCGCCTCCGACCTCACCGACGAGGAGCTGGCCGGCATCGGCGGGCTGCTGCTCGCCGCCGGGCTCGACACCACCGCGAACATGCTCGGCCTCGGCACCTTCGCTCTGCTCGGCAACCCCGACCAGCTCGACGCCCTGCGTGCCGACCCCGGCCTCGCCGGGCAGACCGTGGAGGAGCTGCTGCGCTACCTCACCGTGGCCGACCCGATTCTGCGGGCAGCGCTCGAGGACGTCGAGGTGGAGGGCCGGCTCATCAGGGCGGGCGAGACGGTGACCGTTTCCGTGCAGGCCGCCAACCGCGACCCGCACAGGTTCCCCGACCCGGGCCGGCTCGACATCCACCGCAGGGCCACCGGACACCTCGCCTTCGGGCACGGCGCCCACCAGTGCCTCGGCCAGCAGCTCGCCCGCGTCGAGATGACCGTCGTGTTCCCGGCGCTCTTCGCCCGCTTCCCCACCCTGCGCCTCGCGGTGCCGCCGCAGGAGGTGCCGCTGCGCGAGCACTCCAACATCTACGGCGTGATCAGCCTGCCCGTCACCTGGGACGAGGAGTAGGCCCATGACCGACCCACGCGAGCCGCTGCGTATCGGAGTCGACCGTGAGCGCTGCGCCGGCGCCGGCATGTGTGCCCTGACGGCTCCCGAGGTCTTCGACCAGGACGACGAGGAAGGCCTGGTGGTGCTCCTGCACCCCGTCCCGGCCCCCGAGCACCGGGCCGCCGCCCGGATGGCCATCGGCCTGTGCCCCGCCGGAGCCATCGCCCTCGAGTTGCCCGACTGACGGGCCCCGGCTGCTCGGAGGCGTGGCCGTGCTGCCACCTTTCCGCGTCCTCGGCGTCCTCGGCGCCGGCACCCCGAGCGGTCGCCGGGGCAGCCGGTCGTGGCCGGAGAGGAGTTCGCCGAGGGCGGCGCGGACGTCCTCCGCCGCCGTGCGTACGCGCTGCGGCCAAGGCTCCCGGCCCTGCGCCCGGACGTCCGGACCGGTCGAAGGATGTGGGCGTGCGGGGTGATGCGGGCAGCCGGGAAACGGCGACGCCGAGCGGACAGGTCCAGGGGGAGGAGGACCTGTCCGCTCGGCGTTTCACGGACGGGCGGCTGAACGACGGGGGGACGCCCGGCCGCCCGGGGTCTCGCGGAGCGCGACGCGGCCGTCAGGCCTTCGTCAGCGCCTTCTCGTCCTTGTCGCCGCCCTGCTCGGGCACCTCGGCGTGCTCGTCGGACGAGCCGCCGTGGCCGTCGTCCAGCAGCGTCTTCTCATCGAAGGGCAGCTGGCCGGCGAGCACCTCGTTGACCCGCTCCTTGTCGATCTCCTTCGTCCAGGTACCGATCAGCACGGTGGCCACGGCGTTGCCGGCGAAGTTGGTCAGGGCGCGGGCCTCACTCATGAAGCGGTCGATTCCGACGATCAGGCCGACGCCGTCCACCAGGGCGGGCTTGTGCGCCTGCAGACCACCGGCCAGGGTCGCGAGGCCGGCGCCGCTGACACCGGCGGCGCCCTTGGAAGCGACCAGCAGGAAGAGCAGCAGCGGGATCTGCTCGCCGATGGACATCGGCGTGCCCATGGCGTCGGAGATGAACAGCGAGGCCATGGTCATGTAGATCATGGTGCCGTCGAGGTTGAAGGAGTAGCCGGTCGGGATGGTGATGCCGACCACCGGCTTGCTGACGCCCAGGTGCTCCATCTTCGCGATGAGCCGCGGCAGCGCGGACTCGGAGGAGGAGGTGGACAGGATCAGCAGGAACTCACGGCCCAGGTACTTGAACAGCGTGAGGATGTTCAGGCCGGAGATGACGCGCAGCAGCACGCCGAGCACGATGAAGACGAACAGGAAACAGGTGACGTAGAAGCCGAGCATCAGCACGGCGAGGCTCTTGAGCGCTTCCAGGCCGGCGGAGCCGGTGACGGCGGCGATGGCGCCGAAGGCACCGATCGGGGCGGCCCACATGACCATGGCGAGGATGCGGAAGACGAGCCGCTGGATGTGCTCGATGCCGCGCAGGATCGGCTGGCCGGCCGAGCCCATGCCCTGCAGGGCGAAGCCGGCGAGCAGGGCGATCAGCAGGGTCTGCAGGACCGACTCGTTGGTGAAGGCGGAGACGATCGTGGTCGGGATGACGCCGAGCAGGAACTCGCTGGCGCCCTTGGCCTCGGAATCGATCTGCGCGTGGCCGGCGTCCTTGATCGCGTCGGTCATCGCGAGGCCGGTGCCCGGCTCCAGGATGTTGCCGACGACCAGGCCGATGCCCAGGGCGACCAGCGACATCACGGTGAAGTAGACCAGGGCGATACCGCCGACGGCACCGACCTTGGCGGCCTTCCGTACCGAACCGATGCCCAGCACGATCGTGCAGAAGATGATCGGCGAGATCATCATCGTGATCAGGTTCACGAAGCCCGTGCCGAGCGGCTTCAGCCCGACAGCGAAGTCCGGTGCGGCCATACCCACCGCGATACCGGCAGCGACCGCGATGATCACCGCGATGTAGAGATAGTGGGTGCGGTCCCGCTTGGGTTTGCGTGCGGCAGGTGCCGTATCGGCTGCGCTGGTCACGGCGGCCCTCCTTGACGACGTCGTCGGCATCACCGGCGTGCGGCTCACGTCCGGGAATTCCGGGAAACACAGAGCGGAGCTCCCGGAGATGCGTTATGGGGAATGCCGTGACTATGTCCTGTCTCTGTGAGCGCGGTCACCCTTCCGTTCATTTAGTTCACAATCAGCCACGAGGCAGACTGACGACATGCGCTTCTCCGTCCCCCGACCCCGCAGCCTGGCGGCCCAGCTCTTCGCCATGCAGGCCGTACTGATCGCGGTCGTCGTGGCCGGATGTGCGCTGTTCACCTATGCCAGCGACCGCAGCCAGGCCGAGGAGGCCGCTAAGCGCCAGGCCAGGGCCGTGGCGCGGTCCGTCGCCGACTCCCCGTCGGTGCTGGCGGCGGCCCGCACCTCCGACCCGACCGGGGCGCTCCAGCCGTACGCGCTGAAGGTCATGCGGGACACCGAGGTCGACTTCATAACGATCATGAACCCGCAGGGCATCCGCTGGACGCACCCCGACCCGGACCGGATCGGCCAGACCTACCAGGGCCACACCGAGCGGGCCCTGAGGGGCGAGACCTACACCGAGACCTACACCGGCACCCTCGGCCCGTCGGTCCGCGCGGTCACCCCGATCAACAACGGCAAGCGGATCGTCGGCCTGGTCAGCGCGGGCATCCGGGTCGAGGCGATCACCGAGCGGGTGCAGAGCCAGGTCACGGCCCTGCTGGGCGTGGCCGCCGGGGCGCTGGCCCTGGGCGCCATCGGCACCTATGTGGCCAACGCCCGGCTGCGCCGCCACACCCACAGCATGAACGCGGACGAGCTCAGCCGGATGCACGACTACCACCAGGCCGCCCTGCACGCCGTACGGGAGGGGCTGCTGATGCTGGACGGGCAGTACCGTGTGGCGTTGATCAACGACGGGGGGCGGGAGCTGCTCGGCGTGGAAGGGGACGTGGTGGGCAGGTCGGTGGCCGAGCTCGGGCTCCCCGCCCCGCTGACGGGCGCGCTGCTGGCGTCGGAGCCGCGGGTGGACGAGGTGCATCTGACGGCGTCGCGGGTCCTGGTCATCAACACCTCCCCGGTGTCGGGCGGTGAGCGGCGCGGTACGGTCGTCACCCTGCGCGATGTCACCGAACTCCAGTCGTTGATGGGCGAGTTGGACTCCGAGCGGGGCTTCACTCAGGCTCTGCGCTCGCAGGCGCACGAGGCGGCGAACCGGCTGCACACGGTCGTCTCGCTGATCGAGCTGGGCCGGGCGGAGGAGGCGGTGGAGTTCGCGACGGCCGAGCTGGAGCTGGCGCAGGCGCTGACCGACCAGGTCGTGGCGGCGGTGAGCGAGCCGGTGCTGGCGGCGCTGCTGCTGGGCAAGACGGCCCAGGCGAACGAGCGGGGCGTGGAGCTGATGGTGTCGGAGGACAGCAGCCTGGACGACGGCCTGCTGCCCGAGACCCTGCCGGCGCGGGACCTGGTGACCATGCTGGGCAACCTGATCGACAACGCCGTGGACGCGGCGCAAGGCAGTGTGCGGGCGCGGGTGACGGTGGCGGCGTACTCCCAGGGCACCGAGGACTGCCCAGAGCTGGTGCTGCGGGTCTCCGACACGGGCCCGGGCGTCGACCCGGAGCACGCCGAGGCGGTCTTCCAGCGGGGCTTCTCGACGAAGCCGTCCGGTCCGGGCGGACGAGGTCTGGGACTGGCCCTGGTACGGCAGGCGGCGCAACGGCACGAGGGCACGCTGTCGGTGTCCGAGGCCGACGAGGGCGGGGCGGAGTTCGAGGTACGGCTGCCGCTGCGCGAGTCCGGCGCGGTCGCCGCAGGCGTGACATCCGGAGGCCCGGTGTCCGAGGGCTCTGGAGGCCCCGTATGACGAGCGACACGACGCACGCGAAAGCCATCCGGGTCCTGGTGGTGGAGGACGACCCGGTCGCCGCCGACGCCCATGTCATGTTCGTCGGCCGGGTCCCCGGGTTCGTCGCCGTGGGCAAGGCGCACACGGGCGCGGAGGCCCGCCGGGCCCTGGAGCGCACCCCGGTGGACCTCCTCCTGCTCGACCTGCACCTGCCGGACGTGCACGGGCTGCAGCTCGCCCGGTCCCTGCGTGCCGCCGGGCACCACGCGGACGTCATAGCGGTGACGTCGGCGCGCGACCTGGCCGTCGTACGCGAGGGCGTCTCGCTCGGAGTCGTGCAGTACGTCCTGAAGCCCTTCACCTTCGCGACGCTGCGGGACCGCCTCGTGCGGTACGCCGAGTTCCACGCGTCGGTCGGCGAGGCGAGCGGCCAGGACGAGGTGGACCGGGCCCTGGCGGCCCTGCGCGCCCCCGGCCCGGCCGCCCTGCCCAAGGGCCTGAGCGCGCCGACGCTGGAGCGCGTGACGGTCGACCCTGCGGGACAGCGGGGAGGGCCTCACGGCCGCCGGTGTGGCGGAGACCGTGGGCATCTCCCGCATCACGGCCCGCCGTTATCTGGAGCACCTGGTGGACGCGGGCCGCGCGGCCCGCCGCCCGCAGTACGGCACGGTGGGGCGGCCGGAGTTGCAGTACCGCTGGGTCACAGGTCAGTGACGGGCCGTCAGCTTCCGTCGGCCGCGATCAAACCGGCGCACACACATTGACCTGACTAGACCACTCAACTTAGGTTCACCACGCAGCCGTCCCGGCCACAAAGAAGTGCGTCCGTAGGAGGTCGTGCCTGTGCGCCCCACCGCCGCTCTCACCCCTCTCGTCACTCTGGCCCTCGCCGCGACCACGCTCACCGCCTGCGGTGGCGGCTCCGGCAGCGACCCGGACACCGTGAAGGTCTCCTTCAAACAGTCCACGGACAACTCCATCAAGGTGATGGACACGTATCTCGCGGACATCAAGAAGCAGTTCGAGAAGGCCAACCCGGGCAAGAAGGTCGAGCTCGTCCCGATCAAGGCCCCGGACTCGGAGTACTACACCAAGCTCCAGCAGATGCTCCGCTCCCCCAAGACCGCCCCCGATCTGGTCTACGAGGACACGTTCCTCATCAACTCGGACATCACCAGCGGCTATCTCAAGCCCCTCGACCCCTACCTCGCCAAGTGGCCGGACTGGAACAAGTTCATCGACACGGCGAAGGCGGCGGCCCAGGGCGAGGACGGCAAGACCTACGGCGTCCCCGACGGCACCGACACCCGCGGACTCTGGTTCGACAAGGACATCTTCGCCAAGGCCGGCCTGCCCGCCGACTGGCAGCCGAAGACCTGGAACGACGTCCTGACCGCGGCCCGCGCCATCAAGAAGAAGGTCCCCGACGTCATCCCGCTCAACGTCTACACGGGCAAACCGGTCGGCGAGGCCGCCACCATGCAGACCTTCGAGATGCTGCTCTACGGCACCAACGACGGCCGCACGGACCCCCTCTACGACAAGTCGAGCAAGAAGTGGATCGCCGGCGGACAGGGCTTCAAGGACGCCCTCTCCTTCGTCGAGACCGTCTACAAGGAAAAGCTCGGCCCGGACGTCTCCGACGCCCTCGACCCCAACGTCATGACCCGGGTCCGCGGCGAGTGGCTCCCGCAGGGCAAGCTCGGCATCGCCCTCGACGGCTCCTGGCTGCCGCAGGACTGGCTGTCCGGCAGCGGCCACGCGTGGCCCGAGTGGTCGAAGAAGCTGGGCCTGGCCGCCATGCCGACGCAGAACGGCCAGGCTCCCGGCAAGGTGAGCATGTCCGGCGGCTGGACCTGGTCGATCCCGGCCAAGGCGGGCAACCCGGACCTGGCCTTCGAGTTCATCAAGACGATGCAGACCAAGGCCAACGCGCAGAAGTGGTACGTCGCCAACTCCGGCATCGCGGTGCGCGAGGACGTCGGCGAGGGACCCCGCGTACGCCACCGCCCAGCCCGGCATCAAGTTCTTCACGGACCTGGTGCAGAGCACCCACTACCGCCCCGCCTACCCGGCCTACCCCAAGGTCTCCGTGGCCGTCCAGGAGGCGATGGAGGGCGTGACGACGGGCGACTCCTCGGTGGACGAGGCAGCACGCGGCTACACCGACGCGCTGAAGGACGCCACGGACAACCAGGTCGTCGAGCGGTGAGCGACGGTACCCGCACATGACCGCCGCGGCACCGCACACCGACCTCACGAAAGCGCCCGGCTCCCCGCCCCCGCCGTCCCTCCGCCCCCGGCGGGGCCCCGGAGCCCTGATCCGCACACTCCCCCTGACCCCCTCCGTCGTCCTCCTGCTCCTCTTCCTCGCCGGCCCGATCGCCTACTGCGTCTACATCGCCTTCACCGACCTCCAGCTCACCGGCCAGGCCCAGGCGTCGTTCGTCGGCTTCGACAACTTCACCCGGGCCTTCGGCGACGAGGCGTTCCTGAACGCCGTATGGCTGACGCTGGTGTTCACCGTGCTCTCATCCCTCATCGGACAGAACACGCTCGGCCTCGCCCTGGCGGCACTGATGCAGCGCGCGTCGAAACCGGTCCGCACCCTGACCGGCGGCATCGTGGTCACGGCGTGGGTCCTGCCGGAGGTCGTAGCGGGCTTCCTCCTCTACGCCTTCTTCCGCCGCGAGGGAACCCTGAACGCCCTCCTGGACTGGCTGCACCTGCCCTCCCAGAACTGGCTGTACACGCTCCCCATCCTGGCCGTGTCCTTCGCGAACGTCTGGCGCGGTACGGCGTTCTCCATGCTGGTCTACTCGGCCGCGCTCAACGAGATCCCCCAGGAGATCACCGAGGCGGCCGAGGTCGACGGAGCGGGCGGCTGGCGCCGCCTCTGGCACATCACCCTCCCGATGATCCGCCGCTCCATCGGCACGAACCTGATGCTCAACACCCTGCAGACCCTGTCGGTCTTCGGCCTGATCTGGGTCATGACCAGGGGCGGCCCCGGAGGCAGAAGCCAGACGCTGCCCCTCTTCATGTACGAACAGGCCTTCCAGAACAGCCTGATCGGCTACGGCACGGCGGTAGCCCTGCTGCTTCTCCTGGTCGGTTCCCTGTTCTCCCTCGTCTACCTGCGCCTGCTACGGACGGAGGTCTGACCGGCCATGGCCCACACCCTCGCCTCCCGCCGCACGACCCGCCGCCTCGCGGCCGACGCCGGGCTGCTCGTGGTCGCCGCGGCGTTCGTACTCCCCCTGGCCTGGGTGGTCCTGTCCTCCCTGGACCCCCACGCCGACCTCCGGGTGAAGGCACCCGACGGCCTCACTCTGGACAACTTCGACGCGATCCTCACCCCCGAGATCACCTTCACCCCCCTTCTCAACAGCCTGATCCTGTGCGGCAGCGCGACCCTCATGACCGTCGTCTGCGCGGCCCTGGCCGCCTACCCGCTCTCCCGCTTCCGCTCCGGCTTCAACCGCCCGTTCCTGCTGACGATCCTGTTCGCCACCAGCCTGCCCATCACGGCGATCATGGTCCCGGTCTACGCGCTCTTCGTCCAAGTGGACCTGATCGACACCATGCAGGGCACGATCTTCTTCTTCGCAGCCTCCCAACTGCCGTTCGCCATCTGGCTGATGAAGAACTTCATGGACGGCGTGCCGAAGGAACTTGAAGAGGCTGCCTGGACCGACGGGGCGAGCTCCCTGCAGTCCCTGATCCGCATCGTGCTGCCCCTGATGGGCCCGGGGGTGGCCGTAGTGACGGTCTTCTCCTTCGTCATGATGTGGGGCAACTTCTTCGTCCCCTTCATGCTCCTGCTCACCCCCGACCAGATGCCCGCGTCCGTCAGCATCAACGACTTCTTCGGCAACCGCGGCATGGTGGCGTACGGGCAGCTGGCCGCGTTCTCGATCGTCTACTCGACGCCGGTGATCCTGCTGTACGTACTGATCGCCAGACGCCTGGGCGGGGGCTTCGCGCTGGGCGGGGCGGTCAAGGGCTGAGCCCGTCGGTGCTGCATCCCGGCGGAGCGCGGTGCCGCTCTCTGTGGGACGGGTGCCGCCCTTAGCGGCACGATTGCCCGCAGCTGGGGCGGAACGCGCCCGCACCCGCGCACGGCGGCAAGGGGACGTGTCGGGGGGTGCCCGCCCGCAGCGGTTGGCGCGTCAAAGAACAGTCAGTCGGCGTCCAGACCCCATCGCGCCGTTCCGAGGACGGACACCCCCCGACACGGCCCCGACCCACCACCCGGCGTCAGGCGCAACGCGCACCCCCACCCAGCAAGACAGGCCGCCGCAAGCACCCCACCCCCGACGATCACCGCACCAGACACGGCCGCTTCCCGTCGAACTCCCAGCCCGGGACCAGGAACTGCATGCCCACCGCATCGTCCCGCGCCCCCAGCGCCTTCTCCCGGTAGAGCTCGTGCGCCGCGAGAAGGCGGTCCATGTCGAGCCGCACACCCAGCCCCGGAGCATCCGGGACGGCGATCTCGCCGCCGACGATGCGGGGCGGATCCACAGTGAGCCGCTCCAGCCCCTCCTGCCAGATCCAGTGGGTATCCAGCGCGTTGTACTCCCCCGGAGCCGCGGCCCCGCAGTGGGTCACCATGGCCAGGGAGATGTCGAAGTGGTTGTTGGAGTGGCACCCCCAGGTCAGCCCCATCGCGTTGCACAGCTGTGCCACACGGACCGACCCCCGCATGGTCCAGAAGTGCGGGTCGGCCAGCGGAATGGAGACCGACTGGAGCGCCAGGGCATGCGCCATCTGGCGCCAGTCCGTGGCGATCATGTTGGTCGCGGTGGGCAGCCCGGTGGCGCGACGGAACTCCGCGAGGATCTCCCGCCCGGAGTAACCGCCTTCGGCCCCGCAGGGATCCTCGGCGTACGCGAGCGTGCCGACCAGCGGCCGGCACAGCTCGACCGCCTCGCGCAGCGACCACGCCCCGTTCGGGTCGAGGGTGATCCGCGCCTCGGGAAAGCGCTCCTTGAGCGCCCGCACCGCCTCGACCTCCTCCGAGCCCGCCAGCACACCACCCTTGAGCTTGAAGTCCCGGAACCCGTAGTGGTCGTAGGCCGCCTCCGCCTGCCGGACGATCGCCCCTGGCGACAAGGCCTCCTCGTGCCGCACCCGGTACCACTCCACCGAGGAGTCCGGCTCCCGGACGTACTCCAGGTCGGTCCGGTCCGGGTCGCCGACGTAGAAGAGATAGCCCAGCACCCGCACGGAATCCCGCTGCTGCCCATCACCCAGCAGCGCGGCGACCGGCACATCGAGATGCTGCCCGAGAAGGTCGAGCAGCGCCGACTCCACCGCGGTCACCGTATGAACCGTGGTGCGCAGGTCGAAGGTCTGGGCTCCCCGCCCACCGGCGTCCCGGTCGGCGAACCGGTCGCCGATCTCGCGCAGCACCCGCTGGTAGTCGCCCACCTTGGCCCCGACGACGAGTGACTCGGCGTCCCGCAGCGTCTGCGTGATCTTCTCCCCGCCGGGCACCTCCCCCAGCCCCGTACGCCCCTCGGAGTCGGTGAGAACGACGATGTTGCGGGTGAAGTACGGGCCGTGCGCGCCGGAGAGGTTCAGCTCCATGCTGTCCCGGCCCGCGACGGGGTAGACGGCGAACCGGGTGACGATCGGCTGGCTGCTCATGCTGGTGGTCCAAGTCCCTTGTGTGATGGATGAGTCGGGTTACAGGCTGAGGACGTCCAGCGCCCACTCGACCGCGAGTACGCCTCCCAGGCCGAGGATCGCGAGCACCGTCGTATAGGACGTACGGACCTTGATCGCCTCGATGACGGAGAGGTTGAAGTACTCCTTGAACAGCCAGAACCCGGGGTCGTTCACGTGCGAGAACGCGATGGAGCCGCAAGCGACGGCCAGCACCATCACCTCCGGGTGGACACCGCTGCCCGCGAGCAGCGGCAGCGCCACACCCGAGGCGGTGACGACGGCGACCGTGGCCGAGCCGAGCGCGATACGCAGGATGACGGCGACGAGCCAGGCAAGGACGATCGGCGAGACGGACCAGCCGTCCGTGACCTCCTTGATGTAGTCGGAGATGCCGCCTTCGACGAGGACGTTCTTGAAGGCCCCGCCCGCGCCGATGACCAGAAGGATCATCGCCATCGCCTGGGCCGCGGAGGCACAGGAGGCGCCGACGTCGCTCAGGCTGCGGCCGATCCGCGGTCCGAACACCCAGATCGCCAGGCACAGGGTCAGCAGCAGGGCGATCGGCGCCGAGCCGATGAAGGCGACGACGTGCAGGAACGGGCTCTCGCCGGAGGTGGCCATGTCGGTCACGGCGGCGGCCACGATCAGCACCACGGGGAAGAGCGCCACGAACAGTGACCAGCCGAGGCCGGGCATCTCCTCGTCGGTGAACTCGCGCTCGCTCACCAGGCCCTTGGGGATGGCGGGTGTCAGCCTCGCGACGAACGGCAGGCGGGGCCAGGTCAGGGCGATGAGCGCCCCGGCGGGTACGGCGATGAACAGGCCGTAGAACAGGGTCAGTCCGACGGAGGCGTGGAAGGTCGCGGCGACGGCGGTGGGGCCGGGGTGCGGAGGCAGGAAGCTGTGCATGGTGGACAGGGCGATGGACATCGGCAGCCCGACCCACAGCAGCTTCGCGCCGGTGACCCTGACCAGCGTGAACGCGATGGGCACGATGATGACGAACGCGACCTCGTAGAACATGGTCACGCCGATGAGCATGGACGTGACCACCATGGCCACCTGGACCCACCGCGGGCCGAAGGCGTCGAGGAGCTTGCCGGCTATGCGCTGTGCGGCGCCCGAGTCTCCCATCACCCGGCCGACCATGGCACCGAGCCCGATGGTCAGCATGGTGTCGCCGATCTGGTCCCCGATGCCCTCGGAGAGGACGTCCGGGATGGTCGCCACCGGAATGCCCCGGACCAGTGCGACACCGACCGCGACCAGCAGCAGGGCCGCGAAGCCGTTCATTCTCAGCCTGGTCATGAGGAGGAGCAGCGCCACAACGCTGATCCCGACGACGAGCAGAGGCAAGGCAGTTCCCCTTTGAACTGGTGAGCTCATCCCTATATGCAGATGGTGTCCACGTATGCAGATGGAGGCTAAGTGCGTGAACGGGACGGGTCAATGGCCCGGGGGATCACAGATTGATGTGGACCTACGATGAGCCCATGCAGGAGAGGAGAGGCGTCCGCAGTGTGAAGTCGGCGACCCGGACCGTCGCGCTGCTGGAACTGCTCGCCGAGCGGGGTGAACAGCCCTCGCGCCTCGACCAGCTCGCGGAGGACCTGGGCGTGCCGCGCAGCAGCATGTACCAGCTGCTCCAGACGCTCATCGACTCCGGCTGGGTCCGCACCGACGCCACCGGCTCCCTCTACGGCATCGGGATCCGGGCGCTGCTCACCGGCACCGGCTACCTCGACGGGGATCGTCGTATCCGGGTGGTCCGCCCGCACCTGGACGAGGCGTCGGACGCACTCGGCGAGACGATCCACATGGCACGGCTCGACGGCCGGGACGTCGTCTACCTGGCCACCCGCGAGTCCCACGAGTACCTGCGCACCATCAGCCGGGTCGGCCGCCGCGTCCCGGCCCACGCCGGCGCCCTCGGCAAGGCACTGCTCGCCGAACGCGCCGACGACGAACTGCCCCTCGGCGACGACCCGTTGACCGGCCTCACGGAGAACACGCACACCGGCCGGGCCACCCTGCTGGCCGACCTGGCCCGGGTGCGCGAGCGGGGCTACTCCATCGACCGCGAGGAGACGGTGCCCGGCATCACCGGCTTCGGCTTCGCCCTGCGCTACGGCACACCGGCCGTCGACGCCATCAGCTGCTCGGTCCCGGTGGCCCGGCTGACCCCGGAGCACGAGGCCCGCATCGTCTCCGTGATGCGCGATATCCGGGCGAAGATCGAGTCCCGGCTGCCGCCGGCCTCGGGCGTACCGGACTGGCGTTAGGGCCTTTCGCGAAAGAGATCTTCAGAGCAAGAACAGGGGGCGCGGGTCGTGCCACCCGCACCCCCTCACCGCACCGCGACCGCGACCGCGGTCAGCCGGCCGCCCCGCTCTGGCAGTACCCCCGCCCGGAACGGCTCCACACCTTCGAGCGTCCGTACGCGCGTCGGCTCGATCAGCAGCATCACCCGGCGCTCCCCGGGCAGCATCCACGGATACCGGTCCTGCCCGAGGTACTTGCGCGTCAGCCGGTCCATGCCCCGCTCCGCCTCCTCGCCCTCGACGAACCGGACGACCTTCCCCCGGATCTCCGCCCGGTCATACGGGTTCTCCGGGTCGTGATGGGACAGCGAAACGTACGGATTGCGCCGCAGGTTCTCCTCCTTCACCCGCCCGATCGAGGTGTTGACCATGACGTACTCGCCTTCGATGTCCGCCCACATGGGCGACACCTGAGGCGCCCCGTCCGCGCCCACCGTCGCGAGATGCCAGAAGTTCGGCGCGAGAAGTCGCTCGCGAATATGCCCTTTGAGCTTGCCGTTCACGTAAGTCACTGCCTTTCCGGGCCCGAGATCACCGGACCCGGGGCCATCCTTACCCCCACCCGCGCCGCCGGACCGACAAGACGATCTTCAGCCTCGACCCAACCCGCCGGTAGCCGTAGCTTCCTACAATCCGTGATCCTGGCCGAACAGACCGTAGTCAGCGCACCCCCGCCCCCCTAGCTTGTGGCGCGTGCGCCGACCTTCAGCCCGCCCGAGCCAGCCCGCTCCCCCTCCCCATCCCCCGCCCGCCCCCACAGCCCCGCCCTTCAACGCCCCCGCCGCCCGCCGCCTGCGCGCGGCCCTGGGCATGGCACCCGAGCACGTCGCCTACGGCATGCGCGTCTCGTACGGGCACCCCCACGTCACCCCGGACCACGTCATCGACTGGGAACGCGGGACCACGGCCCCGTCCAACTCCGAACTCACCGCTCTCGCAGGCGTGTTGTGGTGCTCACCCGGCGAACTCATCGGCAGACCCCGTACCCTGCGCGAGCACCGCATCGCCCGCTGCCTCGCCCCCGAGGACGTGGCCCGGAGCCGTGGGGCACGAGGTCCACGCGTACCTGCGCATGGAGGAGACCGACACCTGGCGCGGCACGGACCGCCAGTCCGCCGCCCTCGCCGACGTGCTCGGGCCTGCGCCTGCGCCGACTTCGTCACGGTCACGGGCCGCGACGCCAAGCTCGGCGAACTGCTGCGCAGCGCCGTCACCACCCGCTGGCAGGCCTACGTACGCCCGGTGGCCAAACTCGTCCCCCTGGACCGGCCGTTCCTGGAGGGCGCCCTGCAGGCGCTGCACGAGGACTACCAGGGCCACATGGCCGCCACCCTGAGCTGGGGCGGCGGCAACAGCGACGCGGGCGACGGCGCACGGGACTTCCTCGACCGGATCGTCGAACACTTCTGGACGAGGATCCAGGAACAGCCCGGCCTAGAACACCGACGCCGCAGACGCCGACGCCCAGAACACCCGGCGACTCGAACACCCGACGACTAGAAGACCGACTCGGCCTCGTCCATCCGGTCCTTCGGCACCGTCTTCAGCTCGGTCACCGCCTCCGCGAGCGGCACCATCACGATGTCCGTCCCGCGCAGCGCGGTCATCCTGCCGAAGCGCCCCTGGTGCGCCGCCTCCACCGCGTGCCAGCCGAACCGCGTGGCGAGCACCCGGTCGTACGCGGTCGGCAGCCGCCGCGCTGGACGTGGCCGAGGATGACCGGCTTGGCCTCCTTGCCGAGCCGCCGCTCCAGCTCGTGGGCGAGTGCCGTTCCGATGCCCTGGAAGCGCTCGTGGCCGAACTTGTCGATCGCGCCCTTGCCGTAGTCCATGCTGCCGTCGGCGGGGTGGGCGCCCTCGGCGACACAGACGACCGCGAACTTCTTGCCGCGGGCGAAGCGCTCCTCGACCATCTTGACGAGATCAGCCGGATCGAACGGACGCTCCGGCAGACAGATGCCGTGCGCACCCGCCGCCATGCCGGACTCCAGTGCGATCCAGCCGGCGTGCCGGCCCATGACCTCCACCACCATCACCCGCTGGTGGGACTCGGCGGTCGTCTTCAGACGGTCCATCGCCTCGGTGGCGACGCCCACCGCCGTGTCGAAGCCGAAGGTCCGGTCCGTGGAGGAGATGTCGTTGTCGATCGTCTTCGGGACGCCCACGACCGGCAGGCCCGCGTCGCTCAGCATCCGCGCGGCCGTCAGCGTGCCCTCGCCGCCGATCGGGATCAGCGCGTCGATGCCGAACTCGTGGATCATGTCGGAGGCGTTCTCGCAGGCCTCGCGGAGCCGGTCGCGCTCCAGCCTGGACGATCCCAGGATCGTGCCGCCGCGGGCCAGGATGCCGCTGACCGCGTTCAGGTCGAGGGTGCGGTAGCGGCCGTCCAGCAGGCCCGAGTAACCGTCCTCGAAGCCGATGACCTCGTCGCCGTAGTTGTCGACCGCCCGGTGCACGACCGACCGGATCACGGCGTTCAGGCCGGGGCAGTCGCCGCCTGCGGTGAGAACTCCGATACGCATCGTGCTGTGTCTCCTGCTCGCTGTTGATACCGGTGAGCTTCTGCCGATTGTTTCACGCTCCACAGCCCTATGGGGTACCCGACTCTGACGGGCGCCTTATCTATCGGCGGAGGTACTGTCAAGGCGGTTCTGCTCACCTCGGTGGGCGATTTTTCGACATCCCACAGGACATCCCACAGAGACGTCCCACACAGACATCCCACTGAGACGAAACGGAGAGCGCGCGTGACCCGCAGCGTGTACGTGACCGGCATCGACCGCGGCGACGGACGCCAGGTCGTCGAACTGGGGATCATGGAGCTCCTCACAAGACAGGTCGACCGGGTGGGCGTCTTCCGTCCTCTCGTCCACGACGGGCCCGACCGCCTCTTCGAGCTGCTGCGCGCCCGCTACCGGCTCGCCCAGGACCCGTCGACCGTCTACGGGATGGACTACCACGAGGCGTCCGCCCTCCAGGCCGAGGCCGGCACGGACGAGCTGGTGTCCACGCTCGTCGAGCGTTTCCACCTGGTGGCCCGCGAGTACGACGTCGTCCTGGTGCTCGGCACCGACTACGCCGGCACCCAGCTCCCGGACGAGCTGTCGCTCAACGCCCGACTGGCGAACGAGTTCGGCGCGTCCGTGATCCCGGTCGTGGGGGGCCGCAAGCAGACCGTCGAGTCGGTGCTCGCCGAGACGCGCAACGCCTACCGCGCCTACGACACGCTGGGCTGCGACGTCCTGGCCGTGGTCACCAACAGGGTCGCCCGCGAGGACCGCGACGAGATCTCCCGTCAGCTCGACTCCCGGCTCCCCGTGCCCTGTTACGTCCTGCCCGACGAGCCCGCGCTGTCCGCCCCGACCGTCTCGCAGATCAGCCACACGCTGGGCGGCAAGGTAGTGCTCGGCGACGACTCGGGGCTCGCCCGGGACGTGCTCGGCTTCGTCTTCGGCGGTGCGATGCTGCCCAACTTTCTGGGCGCCCTGACCCCGGGCTGCCTCGTCGTCACCCCGGGCGACCGCGCGGACCTGGTCGTCGGCTCGCTCGCCGCGCACAGCGCCGGCACCCCGCCGATAGCCGGCGTGCTGCTCACCCTGGACGAGGTGCCCGGCGCCGACATCCTCACCCTCGCCGACCGCCTCGCGCCCGGCACCCCGGTGCTGTCCGTGTCCGGCACCAGCTTCCCCACCGCCGAGCAGCTCTTCTCCCTGGAGGGGAAGCTGAACGCGGCCACCCCGCGCAAGGCGGAGCGGGCACTCGGCCTGTTCGAGCGGTACGCCGACACCGGCGAGCTCGCGCGCCGCGTCTCCGCGCCGAGCAGCGACCGTGTCACGCCGATGATGTTCGAGCACAAGCTGCTGGAGCAGGCCCGCTCCGACCTGCGCCGCGTGGTGCTGCCCGAGGGCACCGAGGAGCGCGTGCTGCACGCCGCCGAGGTGCTGCTGCGCCGGGGCGTGTGCGAGCTGACCCTGCTCGGCCCGGTCGACCGGATCCGCAAGAAGGCCGCCGACCTGGGCATCGACCTCGGCGAGTCCCAGCTGATCGACCCGGCCGGCTCCGAGCTGCGCGACGCCTTCGCCGAGCAGTACGCGGCCCTGCGCGCGCACCGCGGCGTCACGGTGGAGCTGGCGTACGACGTCGTCTCCGACGTGAACTATTTCGGCACGCTGATGGTGCAGGAGGGCCTCGCCGACGGCATGGTGTCGGGCTCGGTGCACTCGACGGCCGCGACCATCCGCCCGGCCTTCGAGATCATCAAGACCAGGCCGGACGCCGACATCGTCTCGTCCGTGTTCTTCATGTGCCTGGCCGACAAGGTCCTCGTCTACGGCGACTGCGCGGTCAACCCCGACCCGAACGCCGAGCAGCTCGCGGACATCGCCATGCAGTCGGCGACCACGGCGGAGCGCTTCGGCGTGGAGCCGCGCATCGCGATGCTGTCGTACTCCACGGGCACGTCCGGCTCCGGCGCCGACGTCGACAAGGTGCGCGAGGCGACCGAGCTCGTGCGCACGCGCCGGCCCGACCTGAAGATCGAGGGCCCGATCCAGTACGACGCCGCCGTGGAGCCGTCGGTCGCGGCGACCAAGCTGCCCGGCTCCGAGGTCGCCGGGCAGGCCAGCGTGCTGATCTTCCCCGACCTGAACACCGGCAACAACACCTACAAGGCCGTGCAGCGCTCGGCCGGCGCGATCGCCGTCGGCCCGGTGCTCCAGGGTCTGCGCAAGCCGGTCAACGACCTGTCCCGGGGCGCCCTCGTCCAGGACATCGTCAACACCGTCGCCATCACGGCGATCCAGGCCCAGTCCCCGTCCCCGTCCCCGAGTGAGAAGGCAACCGCCCAGTGAGCCCGTCCCGCGTCCTCGTCCTCAACTCCGGCTCCTCGTCACTGAAGTACCAGCTGCTCGACATGCGCGACAGCGGCCGGCTCGCGGTGGGTCTGGTCGAGCGCATCGGCGAGCAGACGTCCCGGCTCAAGCACACCCCGGCCGACGGCGAGAGCCGGGAACGCGGCGGGGCGATCGCCGACCACGACGCCGCCCTGAAGGCCGTGGCCGAGGAGCTGGCCAAGGACGGTCTCGGTCTGGACTCGCCCGAACTGGCCGCGATCGGCCACCGGGTGGTGCACGGCGGGAAGTCCTTCACCGAGCCGACGGTCGTCGACGACGCCGTACTCGCCGAGATCGAACGGCTCATCCCGGTGGCCCCGCTGCACAACCCCGCCAACCTCACCGGCATCCGCACGGCCCGGGCACTGCGGCCGGACCTGCCGCAGGTCGCCGTCTTCGACACCGCGTTCCACACGACGATGCCGGAGTCGGCCGCGCGCTACGCGATCGACGTGAAGACGGCCGACGAGCACCGCATCCGGCGCTACGGCTTCCACGGCACCTCGCACGCCTACGTCTCCCGGGCCACCGCCGAGCTGCTGGGCAAGGACCCCTCCGAGACGAACGTGATCGTGCTGCACCTGGGCAACGGGGCGTCCGCCTCGGCCGTGCGGGGCGGTCGTTGCGTGGACACCTCCATGGGACTGACGCCTTTGGAGGGGCTGGTGATGGGTACGCGCTCCGGAGACATGGACCCGGCCGTCATCTTCCATTTGATGCGTGTTGGCGGAATGTCCGCCGACGAGATCGACACTCTTCTCAACAAGAAGAGCGGTCTGGTCGGTCTGTGCGGCGACAACGACATGCGGGAGATCCGCCGTCGCGTCGACGAGGGCGACGAGCAGGCGGAGCTGGCGTTCGACATCTACATTCACCGCCTGAAGAAGTACATCGGTGCCTATTACGCCGTACTCGGGCGGGTGGACGCGGTCGCCTTCACCGCCGGCGTCGGCGAGAACGCGGCTCCGGTGCGTGCAGGCCGCCCTGGCGGGCCTGGAGGAGCTGGGCCTGGCGGTGGACGGCGAGCGCAATGCCGTACGCGGCGACGAGGCGCGGCTGATCTCGCCCGAGGGCTCCCGGGTGGCGGTGGCGGTGGTGCCTACTGACGAGGAATTGGAGATCGCGACGCAGACCTACGCGCTGGTAATTGGTTCGGGGAATCACACCTGAGCGGCATCCCGCCCTTTTGTATTTTCCGCCAGACGGAATATTCCGTTGCGAAACAAACCGATAGGATCGCCCCCATGCGCCGTTCGAAAATCGTCTGTACTCTCGGCCCCGCGGTCGACTCCCACGAGCAGCTTGTCGCCCTGATCGAGGCCGGCATGAACGTGGCCCGCTTCAACTTCAGCCACGGCTCGCACGCCGAGCACCAGGGCCGGTACGACCGGGTCCGTGCCGCCGCCAAGGAGACCGGCCGGGCCATCGGGGTCCTCGCCGACCTCCAGGGCCCGAAGATCCGCCTGGAGACCTTCGCCGAGGGTCCCGTGGAGCTGGTGCGCGGTGACGAGTTCACCATCACCACCGAGGACGTCCCGGGCGACAAGACGATCTGCGGGACGACCTACAAGGGCCTGCCCGGCGACGTGACCAAGGGCGACCAGGTCCTCATCAACGACGGCAACGTCGAGCTGAAGGTCACCGAGGTCGAGGGCCCCCGGGTGAAGACGATCGTCATCGAGGGCGGCGTCATCTCCGACCACAAGGGCATCAACCTGCCCGGCGCGGCCGTCAACGTGCCCGCGCTGAGCGAGAAGGACATCGACGACCTCCGCTTCGCGCTGCGCATGGGCTGCGACCTGGTCGCACTGTCCTTCGTCCGTGACGCCAAGGACGTCCAGGACGTGCACCGCATCATGGACGAGGAAGGCCGCCGCGTCCCGGTCGTCGCCAAGGTGGAGAAGCCGCAGGCGGTGCAGAACATGGAGGACGTCGTGATGGCGTTCGACGGCGTGATGGTCGCCCGCGGTGACCTCGCCGTCGAGTACCCGCTCGAGAAGGTCCCCATGGTGCAGAAGCGCCTGATCGAGCTGTGCCGGCGCAACGCCAAGCCGGTGATCGTGGCGACCCAGATGATGGAGTCGATGATCACCAACTCCCGTCCGACCCGCGCCGAGGCCTCCGACGTGGCCAACGCGATCCTGGACGGCGCCGACGCGGTCATGCTGTCCGCCGAGTCGAGCGTGGGCGCGTACCCGATCGAGACGGTCAAGACGATGTCGAAGATCGTCACCGCGGCCGAGCAGGAGCTGATGAGCAAGGGCCTGCAGCCGCTCGTCCCGGGCAAGAAGCCGCGTACGCAGGGCGGTTCGGTGGCCCGTGCCGCATGCGAGATCGCCGACTTCCTCGGCGGCCGGGGCCTGGTGGCCTTCACGCAGTCCGGCGACACCGCCCGCCGCCTGTCCCGCTACCGCGCGCAGCAGCCGATCATCGCCTTCACCACCGACGAGGGCACCCGCAACCAGATGGCGCTGAGCTGGGGCGTGGAGCCGTACGTGGTGCCGTTCGTGAACAGCACCGACGAGATGGTCGACCTGGTGGAGCAGGAGCTGGTCAAGCTGAACCGCTTCAACGACGGCGACATCGTGGTCATCACCGCCGGTTCGCCCCCCGGTGTCCCCGGCACGACCAACATGGTCCGCGTCCACCACCTGGGCGAAGCCAAGGCTTGATCCGTCAAAGGGCCGTGAGGGCCCCTGAACGGCACTGAGGGCGCCCCCTGGGATCCAGGGGGCGCCCTCGGTGTGTGCGGCTCCCGAACGGGCTCTGAGGGGCGCTCAGTCGGTGACGAAGCTGTGCAGCCCGGGCACGTGCAGGGTCCCGCCGAACTGGCCGGCCTGAGTGACCTTCACGTTGGTGAAGTAGATCAGCGGGATGTTCAGCGGCGGCGGGTGCTCCGGGTCGAACGTGATCGGGATCAGCCCCAGCAGGTTGCCGGAGATGCTCTCCGTGTACATCACGGTGTCGCCGTCGCGGATCGTGGACGTCGAGCCCTTGGCCGCCTGCACGTGGTAGGTCTTGCCGACCTGCTTGTCCTGGACCGTCTGGTGCAGGTCGCCGATGTCGGTGCCGTCGGACACGACGTACTTCAGCACCTTCTTGACGCCGCCGTTGGCGGTCCGCACCTCGACGACGCCCTTGTAGTCGGCGCCCTTCAGCGTCAGCGAGCTGGCGTTGAGGGTCCACGGGTCGTCGGGCAGCGGCACCTTGTTGTCGACGCCGCCCTCGGCCTCGGTGGCCGCCGGGCAGTCCTCGGCGTCGGTGGTGGAGCTCGCGGACGGGCTGGGCGAGGCGGTGGCCTTCCCGGCCTCCTCCGCCGCCTTCTCGACCGCCTTCGTGGCGTCCTCGACCGTCTTGCCGGTGTCCCCGACCGTCTTGGACGCCTTGTCGGTGGTGTCCTTGACGGTGTCCTCGACCGTGCCGGTGACCTTCTCGGTCGTGTCCTTCACGGTGCCGGAGGCGTCCTCGGCAGGCTTCTCGGTGCTCTCGGACGCCGAGGCGGACGGCGTCGGGGCTCGGGCTCGCGCCCGCCTTGTTCCCGCCGTTGAAGATGCCTCCGATGGCGTCGCCGATGTCCTCCAGCAGGTTGCCGCCGCTCTCGGACGGCGAGGGGGACGGAGTGCCGGCCGCGTCGTCGCCCGTGGCGGGCGCGCTCGTGGACGGGGACGGCTTCGGCTCGGCCTCGTCGTCGGAACCTGAATCCGACGACGAGGAACCGCCCTTGTCCGCGCCCGAGTCGCCCGGTGTGGCCGAGGGGGAGGGCGTCGAGTCCGTGTCGCCCTTCTCGTCCTTCTCGCCGTCGCTCGCCGAGGGGGACGGCGTGGGCGAGGCGGACTCGTCCTTGGAGTCGTCCAGGGCCGCCACACAGTCCTTGTACTCATCGGCCGTCAGGCTCTTCGACGTCGGCGTCGCCGGGTTGTTGCTGTCGGCGATGGCGAGCGTCGACGTGAAGCCCATGCCCATGAGGACCGCCGTCGGCATCGCCGCCATGGCTATCGCCTTGCCGGCCGGCCTGTTGAACCTGGTGAACAGCGGCTTCTTGGGTGCCGCGTGGCGCGGCCCGGTTCTCACACGGGACGCCTCCACATCAGCCCCGTGGGTCACCTCGTCAGCCGGCACTGTGCCTCCCGTTCGCCCCGTTCGCCGGGCTCGTTCCTGACAGATCGTTCGGCTCGCCCACCGCGGTCCACGGGCCGGAGCACCGTGGTGTCGTAGTCCGGAGCCTCGGGAGTCCCGCCCGTGCCCGTGCTGGCCATGCCGGCGGGCTGTCCCGCGGGCGGTGGGCCCGGCGCCCACGCCACGGCCATCGCTCCGCCCACGAGGGCGAGGAGGAAGCCGACGAGGAAGCCGCCGAGGTTGGACACGGGGATGGACACCAGCGCCAGCAGGATCGCCGCGACTCCCGCGAAGACGCGGACGTGCTTCTGGAACCAGAGGCTGACGCCCAGTACGACGAGCAGCACGCCGATGATCAGGGACCCGGCACCCGCGGTGGTCGCCATCGCCAGCGTCAGGTGACCGATCTGGAGGTTCGCGTACGGGAAGTAGGCGATGGGCAGCCCACTGAGCAGGACGAACAGCCCGGCCCAGAACGGCCGCTCACCCCGCCAGGCGCGGAACTGCTGCCTCCGGACGGTGAACTGGCCGGTGGCGGCAGGAGTCTCGGCGCTCATGGAAAAACAGCTCCCTGGTACAGCGTTGCTGTGGTGGTGATGTGGGCCTCGCGTGAAGGCGCGGCCGGAAGGTGGACGGGCGGGGGCGCCACCGGCTCCCCCGCCCGTCATCGAGTGCTTAGTAGCACTCCTTGACACCCGTCGACAGCGACATCTTCAGGCCGCTGAGCTTGAAGGTTCCGGCGGTGGTCGCCCACGCCGTCTGCTTCACGTCGGTCAGGGTCGCCTTGTCCGCCTGCTGCGCGAAGCCGTACGGGTTGGACGACTCGCCCTTCCGCATGGCCGGACCCTTGCTGGCGTCCTTGGCCGCCACACCGATGTCGATGTTCTCGAACGTCGCGTCGGCGCTGAGATCGGCGACGTCGATGTAGAGGTTCTGGGCCTCCACCGGCTTCGCACCCTGACCCGCACGCAGGATCAGGCTGACGTTCCCGAGCACCGGAATGTTCGGGGTGACGACCGACTGGCACAGGTTCTTGATCGTCGCCTGCTTGAACGACGAGACGGCGACCGGGTGGACGGCCTTCTTGCCGTCCATCGTGTATCCCTCATCGAGGGCGCCGTACTGCGAGAAGCCCGTACCGACGAGCTGGTCGGTCGTGACCTTGAACGACTGCCCGGAGACACTGAACGACGCGGCGAGAGCGCCCTGCGCGAGGGCGACACCTATCGCAGCCGTGGCGGCGACGCTGGGCACCATGACCACAGCGAACCGCTTCCATCTGGTCCCGCCACGCACCTGGGACTCCATATTTCCTCCTTCTCGGACGTACATCTCCTGTCCTGACTCAGCCCCGATTCGACGGCTCAGCCGGGCAGGGATGGGAGAAGTGCTACGTCCTCGGGAAGGAGAGCGCCTGCACTCGGCGGCGCAACACGCGCCCGAATCACCGGCGATCACCCCCGAGCGACAACCACTGGTCGCGCCTGACACGCATCACGCACAACCCTGCTGGACAGGCTTCGCCGGATGGGCGAAGACCCCCCTGTCCAAGAGCCGGCGCCACTGCCGCCGGCTCTGCTCGGTGGGGACCCAGGATTGTCCCGCGACCCAACCGGCTGCCGGGGTACGGGAATGGACCGAGCGTGGCCGATCGTGGTGCATTCTCGCCGCCCGCACAAGGGGGTTCGTTACTGGCTAGTAACGGCCGGATAACCGAACAACGACCCATCGGTCTCGGTCGGCCACGCAGGGTGGTGCCGAGGGGCGGTGCAAAGCTGTTGATCGATGGACAGAATCCGACAGATCAACGCCCATGACTTACTCGTAGTAACAGCGGCCGCGATTACCAAGTTTTGGTAAAGCGCGGCCGCAGTGACCCTCTGTAGGCAAACTCTTTCACGCGGGCACCACAAGCCCGCGCGTTTAACGACTGGTCAGAACAGGGCGCGCGCCAGGGCCCGGCGCGCCGCGATCACGCGAGGATCATCGAGCCCGACGACCTCGAACAGCTCCAGCAGCCGCATCCGTACGGTGTCCCGGTCGTCACCCACCGTGCGCCGCACGGTCTCGATGAGCCGGCCGAAGGCGTCCTCGACATGGCCGCCCACCAGATCCAGGTCGGCGGCGGCGATCTGCGCCTGCACGTCGGCCGGCTTGTCGGCCGCGTCCCGGCGCACCTGCTGCGGGTCGACGCCCTGCACCCGCTGGAGCAACTCGGCCTGCGCGAGACCCAGTTTGGCCTCCTCGTTGCCCGGGTCCTCGTTCAGCACGTTCTTGTACGCCTGGACGGCACCGGCCAGGTCGCCCGAGTCCAGCGCCTGCACGGCGGCCTCGAGGAGCCCGTCGTACGGACCGGCCGGCTGCTCGGGAGCCGCCGGGGCGCCGCCCGGCGCGGCCTCGGGGTCGACGGTGAGACCGGTCAGACCGAAGCGCTGCTCGCCGACCTGCACCAGCTGGTCCAGGGTCTGGCGGATCTGCGCCTCGCCCGCCGCCCCCTGGAAGAGCGGCAGCGCCTGCCCCGCGACGACCGCGAACACCGCGGGGATTCCCTGGATGCCGAACTGCTGCATCAGCATCTGGTTGGCGTCGACGTCGACCTTGGCGAGCAGGAAACGGCCGTTGTACTCGACGGCCAGCCGCTCCAGGACCGGGCTGAGCTGCTTGCAGGGCTCACACCACTCGGCCCAGAAGTCGATGACGACGGGCACTTCGGCGGAACGCTGCAGGACGTCCCGCTCGAACCCCGCCTCGTCGACGTCGATGACGAGATCGGCCGGGGAGATCGCCCCCGTCCCGCCCTCCCGGGCTGCTTGCGCGCGCGCCTGCTCCGCCTTCGCCTTGGCCTCCTGGGCCGCCTTCACCGCGGCGAGATCGACGACTCCGCTCATGGACATGTTCCGTGGCTGCATGCGCCTATCCTCCCCCGTCCTGCGCGCGCGTGTGAAAAACGGTGTGAAAGCCGGGCCGGTCCGTGCCCTTCGGCGCCGGGGTCCCCACCCCACGCCGGGTGTGCCAAGGCCCGTGTACGTCCATCACGGGCTTTCGCTACGAGTCGTAGCGTAATGCCACGCCGGGGTGCCGGGACACCACCCCCCGGTGATCTCCCTCACGGCCACACGGGAACCGTCGGTTTATGGTCGTGCGATGCAGAGCCGCAGCCCAGCCAGCCGCACCGGGCGTCCGCGCAGCGCCACGGCGGACGCCGCGATCCTGGCCGCGACGCGTGAGGCTCTGGTGGAACTGGGCTGGTCCAAGCTCACCCTGGGAGACGTCGCGACGCGGGCCGGGGTTGCGAAAACCACGCTCTACCGCCGCTGGGCGGGCAAGAACGAACTGGTCGTCGACGCCGTCGCGGAACTCTTCGACGCGCTCGAACTCCCCGACCGCGGCTCCCTGGCCGCCGACATCGAGGGTGTGGTCCTGCAGTTCGCCACGATCCTGGCTCTGCCGGAGGCGAAGAGCGGCCTGATGGCGGTGGTGGCGGAAGCCACCCGCGACGAGGCCCTGCGGGAGCGCATCCGGGCATCGGTCGTCGACCGCCAGAAGCGCCTGGTCCTGGAGGGCCGCGCGCGGGCCCAGGCCCGGGGTGAACTCCCCGCGGAGCCGGACCCCGACTCGTCCGCCCGCACGGTGGACCTGATCTTCGACATGGTGGCGGGTGCGGTGGTCCACCGCACCCTGGTGAGCGCGGAACCGGCGGACGAGGAATGGGTCCGCGGCTTCACCAGGGTGCTGCTGCACGGGTTGAGCGATTAGGGTCTGTCGTTTGGATCAGGTCGCAGGGGGCGACGGTGCTGTTCAACGCCGGTGAGCGGGGTCTGGTGCGTGGCTCCGCAAGGCGGAGGAGGGCGTCGACGCGATGGGGGTCCCCCCTGCTCGAGCGAAGCCGAGAGCTTGGGGGAGTCGGCAACCGACGACAACACGGCAGGGGCGCGTGCCAAACCCCGCGTCTGCGGCCTGATCCACACGACCGGCCCTAAGGCCCGCCAGGTGGTCCGGGCCGCGGGTCAGAAGCCCGCGGGCTCCGTGTAGACCCCCCACTCGTCCCGCAGCACGCCGCAGATCTCGCCGAGCGTGGCCTCCGCCCGTACCGCGTCCAGCATCGGCTCGATCATGTTGGCGCCGCTGCGGGCGGCGGCCAGCATGGCGTCGAGCGCGGTGCGCACCGCGGCGTCGTCACGGGCCGTCTTGCGCCCGCCCAGCGTCCGGACCTGCTCGCGCTCCACCTCGTGGCTGACCCGCAGGATCTCCAGGTCCCCGGTGACCGACCCGTCGTGGCAGTTCACGCCGACGACCCGCTTGTCGCCCTTCTCCAGGGCCCGCTGGTAGCGGAACGCCGACTCGGCGATCTCCCCGGTGAACCAGCCGTCCTCGATCCCGCGCAGGATCCCGGAGGTGATCGGGCCGATCGGGTGCTGCCCGTCGGGGTGCGCCCGCAGCCCGCGCTCCTTGATCTGCTCGAAGATCTTCTCCGCGTCCGCCTCGATCCGGTCGGTCAGCTGCTCGACGTACCAGGAACCGCCCAGCGGGTCGGCCACGTTGGCGACGCCGGTCTCCTCCATCAGCACCTGCTGGGTGCGCAGCGCGATCTCCGCCGCCTGCTCGCTCGGCAGGGCGAGGGTCTCGTCGAGGGCGTTGGTGTGCAGCGAGTTCGTCCCGCCGAGCACGGCCGCCAGCGCCTCCACGGCCGTCCGTACGACGTTGTTGTACGGCTGCTGCGCGGTCAGGGAGACACCGGCGGTCTGCGTGTGGAAGCGGAGCCACTGGGCCTTCTCGGACTTCGCGCCGTAGACGTCGCGCATCCAGCGGGCCCAGATGCGCCGGGCCGCGCGGAACTTGGCGATCTCCTCGAAGAAGTCGACGTGCGCGTCGAAGAAGAAGGACAGGCCGGGGGCGAAGACGTCCACGTCCAGCCCGCGCGACAGGCCCAGCTCGACGTACCCGAAGCCGTCCGCCAGCGTGTACGCCAGCTCCTGCGCGGCCGTCGCCCCGGCCTCGCGGATGTGATAGCCGGAGACGGACAGCGGCTTGTACGCGGGGATGCCGGCCGCGCAGTGCTCCATGAGGTCGCCGATGAGCCGCAGGTGCGGCTCGGGCTGGAAGAGCCACTCCTTCTGGGCGATGTACTCCTTGAAGATGTCGGTCTGGAGCGTGCCGTTGAGGACGGACGGGTCGACGCCCTGGCGTTCGGCGGCGACCAGGTACATGCAGAAGACGGGGACGGCCGGGCCGCTGATGGTCATCGACGTCGTGACGTCGCCCAGCGGGATGTCCTTGAACAGGACCTCCATGTCGGCCGCCGAGTCGATGGCGACGCCGCAGTGCCCGACCTCGCCGAGCGAGCGCGGGTCGTCGGAGTCGCGGCCCATGAGCGTCGGCATGTCGAAGGCGACGGAGAGCCCGCCGCCGCCGTGCGGCGAGGATCATCTTGTAGCGCTCGTTGGTCTGCTCGGCGTTGCCGAACCCGGCGAACTGGCGGATGGTCCACGTCCGCCCCCGGTAGCCGGTCGCGTACAGGCCGCGGGTGAAGGGGTACTCCCCCGGCCAGCCGATCCGCTCGAAGCCCTCGTAGGTGTCGCCGGGCCGCGGCCCGTAGACCGGCTCCACGGGGTCGCCGGAGAGCGTGGTGAAGTCGGCCTCGCGCTTGCGTGCGGCGTCGTACCGGGCCTGCCAGCGACGGCGGCCCTCCTCGATGGCGTCAGCGTCCATACCCTCGAATTTACTTGGACGTCCTAGTAAATGTCGATGGCTGACGGGAGTGACCTGGCGAACGGGTGAGAACGACCGCCGCACGCACGCGTGCGGCGGCCCCGGGCGCCTAGGCCTTGACGGGCGCGGGAGCGTCCTCGGCGAGCTTGCCCTCCAGCTCGTGGCTGATCCTGCGCTCGACGAAGAACGCGGCCGTGGGGATCGTTCCGGCCAGCAGCACCCACAGCTGCTTCTTGACCGGCCACTTCGCCTTGGAGCCCAGGTCGAAGGCGAAAATCAGGTACACGACGTACAACCAGCCGTGCGCGATGCTGACCACCTGCGTGAAGTCAGCCGCGCCGCCCAGTATCGAAGCACGTACTTGCCGATCATGCCGAGGGTCAGGGCGACCAGCAGCACACCGGTGACGTAGGCCATGACCCGGTAGCGGGTCAGCACGCTCTTCTTCATGCCGTCGAGCGTAACGACCCGTTCCGGGGTCGTTGCCCCGGGCGCGGCCCGAGCGTCCGCCCACGGGCCCGTCACAGCTCCTCCTCGAAGTCACCCGCCGAGACGCGCAGCGGCCGCAGCATCGCGAAGATCTCCGCACACTCCTCGGCGTCGTACGTCCCGAGCCCGAAGTCCATCGCCATCAGGTCGCGGGTGGCCGACTCGACGACCTCACGGCCCTTGTCGGTGATGCTGGCGAGGGTGCCGCGGCCGTCGTTCGGGTTGGGCCGCTTGGCGACCAGACCCGACTTCACCAGCCGGTCCACGGTGTTCGTCACGGACGTGGGGTGCACCATGAGCCGCTCACCGATCTTGGACATCGGCAGCTCGCCGGACTTGGAGAAGGTGAGCAGCACCAGCGCCTCGTAGCGCGCGAACGTCAGCCCGTACGGCTTGACCACCGCGTCGACCTCGCCCAGCAGGATCTGCTGAGCGCGCATGATCGAGGTGATCGCGGCCATGGACGGCACGTTTCCCCAGCGCTGCTTCCAGCGTTCGTCGGCGCGCGCGATCGGGTCGAAGGAGAGACTGAGCGGCTTCGGCACGAACCCGACCTTACCGGCCGGTCACATGGCGGTCAGCCTTGTCTCGCCCTTCGGGCGGGCCACCACCGGTTCGCCGCGCCGGGGCCGCTCTCGTCATCTACCGGCGAGGTGCCCCTCCACCGTCTCATCTACTCGGCGAGGTGCCGCTCCACCGTCTCCACCTTGGACGTGAGGCCGTCCGTGACGCCGGGGCGGATGTCCGCCTTGAGGACGAGGGAGACCCGGGGCGCCCGCGCGCTCGACCGCGGCGACCGCGCGCCGGACGACGTCCATGACCTCGTCCCACTCCCCTTCGACGGACGTGAACATCGCGTCGGTGCGGTTGGGCAGCCCCGACTCGCGGACCACCCGCACGGCGTCGGCGACGTACTCACCGACGTCCTCACCGACCCCCAACGGCGTCACGGAAAAGGCGACGATCACGCGCTCACAGCGCCTTCGCTGCGGCGCCCGGGACGCGATGACCGCGTCCTCGGCCTCACGCCGCAGCTTGCGGTCGGCGAAGAAGCCGCCGGTGGGCAGCACCGAAAGGACGAAGTACAGCGCGGCGGTCTTCACCGGCCACTTCGCCCGGTTCCACGCGTCGGCCCAGAAGATCACGTACAGGATGAACAGAACACCGTGCACCATGCCCATCACCGGCACGGCGTTGAAGTCCGTGGTCCGCTTCAGCACCGAGCAGATCAGCAGGAGGAGGAAGGAGATCGCCTCGGGGGCCGAGACCAGGCGGAGGCGGCGGAGGGCGGTGGCGGTCTTGAGGTCCACGGGTCACCTTCGGTGGGAGAGACGCGGCGGTCTGAACGGTCTGAATGGCCTGACGGTTTGTGAACGCACGCACAAGCGTCCGCCCATTGTGACAAACCGTTGCGGACCTTCTGGCCCGGGGTCCGCCTCCCCGGCCCCTAGGGGTGCGATCAGGGTCTTTCTCCACCCACGGACCCTGTCCGCGAAGCCCGGCCTGCCGCTACCTTCGCATTCGTGGCGATGTTCCGACTTCAGAGCAGCAAGGTGCTCGCCGTCGACATGACCGGAGACGCCGTGAAGGCGAAGAACGGCTCGATGGTCGCGTACGACGGCGAGATGGCCTTCAAGAAGCTCAGCGGCGGCGGCGAGGGCATCCGGGGCATGGTGACCCGGCGGCTGACCGGTGAGCAGATGACGTTGATGGAGGTGAAGGGGCGGGGTACCTGCTGGTTCGCGGACCGCGCCTCCGAGATCAACCTGGTCGGTCTCCAGGGGGACAAGCTCTACGTGGAGTCGAGCAACCTGCTCGCGACCGACGGCGGGCTGCGCACGGGGACGGAGTTCACGGGCCTGCGTGGCGCCTCACAGGGCAACGGGCTGTTCACGACGTCCGTCGAGGGGCACGGCCAGGCGGCGATCATGTCGGACGGGCCGGCGGTGGTGCTGCGGGTGAGTCCGCAGTATCCGCTGACCGTGGATCCGGGTGCCTACGTGGCGCACCAGGGCAATCTGCGGCAGTCGTTCCAGTCCGGTGTGACGTTCCGCACATTGCTCGGGGAGGGCGGCGGCGAGGCCTTCCAGATGCGGTTCGAGGGGGACGGGCTGGTGTACGTGCAGCCGAGCGAGCGGAACACGATCGCGGGAGACGTGTGACATGGCCTTCCGGGAGATCAACGCGAAGATGATCGAGGCGACGGTGACGCCCGGTCAGCGGCTGTTCAGCCAGCGTGGCGCGATGCTCGCGTACCGGGGCGAGGTGTCCTTCACACCCAACACGGCCGGCGGTCAGGGCGGGATCATGTCGATGATCGGCCGCCGGGTCGCCGAACGAGGACACGCCCCTGATGACCGTCGAGGGCAACGGCACCGTCCTCTTCGGGCACGGCGGGCACCACATCCAGGTGATCGGCCTCGCCGGCGACACGCTGTACGTCGAGGCGGACCGCCTCCTGGCCTTCGAGGGCTCGCTCCAGCAGGGCACGATGTTCCTCGGCTCGCAGGGCGGCGTCATGGGCATGGTCCGCGGCCAGGTCAGCGGCCAGGGGCTGTTCACGACCACACTGAAGGGGCACGGGGCCGTGGCGGTCATGGCCCACGGCGGCGTCATCGAGATCCCGATCACGCCGCAGCGGCCGGTGCATGTGGATCCGCAGGCCTACGTCGCCCACCACGGCGACGTCCGCAACAAGCTGTCCACCGCCCTGGGCTGGCGGGACATGGTGGGCCGCGGCTCGGGCGAGGCGTTCCAGCTGGAGCTCAGCGGCAGCGGTGCGGTGTACGTCCAGGCGTCGGAGGAGAAGCTGTGAGCACGTACGGAACTCCGGCGCCGGCCCCGCGGTCTTCGACCCGGCGTCGCTGCCGCCCGACGACAACGTCAATCCCTACACCTTCTGCGTGGAACTGAAGGGGAGCCAGTGGTTCCTGCAGAAGGGGAAGATGATCGCCTACTACGGCTCGATCGACTTCAACGGTGTCGGACACGGCCGCCTGGACCGTCTTGTCCGTACGTCGTTCCATTCGCCACTGCACGCGAGCGACTGGGTCGTGGCGGAGGGTTCGGGCAAGATGCTCCTCGCCGACCGGGCCTTCGACGCGAACTCGTTCGACCTCGAGGACGGCAACCTGACCATTCGCTCGGGCAATCTCCTCGCTTTTCAGCCAACTCTCGCACTGAAGCAATCAATCGTGCCGGGTTTTCTGACCCTCATCGGAACCGGAAAGTTCGTGGCCGCGTCGAACGGCCCCGTGGTGTTCATGGAACCCCCGATCCGGGTCGACCCCCAGGCCCTGGTCGGATGGGCCGACTGCCCCTCCCCCTGCCACCACTACGACCACGGGTACATGACCGGCGTCATGGGCGGTCTACGTGCGCTGACGGGCCTCGGAGGGGCCTCGGGCGAGGAGCACCAGTTCGAGTTCGTGGGCGCCGGCACGGTACTGCTCCAGTCGTCCGAGACCCTGATGGCCGAGCAGTCCACGGGGACCGTTCCGCACCAGGCCGGCGTGCCCGGTGGCGGGGCGCCCGGCCCCCAGCCTGGGCAGTCCGGCGTACCGCGCCTTCCCGGACAGCTGGGGGACCTCCAGCGTCGCTTCGGGCTGTGAGCGGTAGTCTGCGGAGTGTGACATCGAACGCCTGCGCACCAACGTTCGGCAGGTGTACGCCGTCGCGCGAAAACCCCTCACTAGTTCACCTTTCAACCTTTTAGGTAGACTTCATTCATGGAGACCGAGACGGCCACGCGATGGCTGACCGATGCGGAGCAGTGCGCTTGGCGCACCCACCTGGAGGTCAACAGGCTGTTGACGTACCAGCTCGAAAAGGACCTGCAGCCGTTCGGCCTGACAATGAACGACTACGAGATCCTGGTGAATCTCTCCGAGTCGGAGGACCAGCGGATGCGGATGAGCGACCTCGCCTCCGCCACCCTCCAGTCCAAGAGCCGCCTCTCGCACCAGATCACGCGCATGGAGAACGCGAGCCTGGTCCGGCGGGAGAACTGCGAATCCGACCGGCGGGGGCTCTACGCGGTCCTCACCGACCACGGCATGGCGACGATGCAGAAGGTGGCGCCCCACCATGTGGCGTCCGTGCGCAGGCACTTCATCGACCTGCTGTCCCCCGAGGCCCTGACGGAGCTCGACAAGGCCCTCAAGCCCATCGCGGAGCACCTGCGCGGACAGCGCGGGCGCCTCTGACCCGGACGACGCACCCGGACCGGTCCGGCTAGGCGAGCGGCAGGCGGAGTTCGAACAGGGCTCCGCCTGCGGGCCCCTGTCCGGCCGTGAGCGTGCCGCCGTGCCGTACGGCGACGTCCCGGGCGATGGCGAGCCCCAGCCCGGCACCGCCGTCGTCGCGGCTTCGGGCGGCGTCCAGCCGCACGAACCGTTCGAAGATCCGCTCCCGGTCGTCCTCGGGCACTCCGTCCCCGTCGTCCGCCACGCCGACCACGGCCCGGTCCCCGTCCCGCCGCACGCTCACGGTGACGGCCGACCGGGCATGCCGCTGGGCGTTGTCGAGCAGATTGGCGAGCACGCGCCCCAGCTGCCCGCGTGATCCGGCCACCTCCACCGGCTCCGCGTCCACCGTCACACCCGTCCGCCCCTCGGCCTCCTCCCGCGCCATCCCGGCGAGGTCGACCCGTGCGTCGTTGGGCCGCTCGCCCGCGTCCAGCCGGGCGAGCAGCAGCAGATCGGCGGCCAGCCGCTGGAGCCGCACGGTGTCCTCCACGGCCCCGTCGAGGTCCAGCAGCTCGGGATGCGCGGCGGCCACCTCCAACTGCGTACGCAGCGAGGCGATCGGGCTCCGCAGCTCGTGTGACGCGTCGGCGACGAAGCGCCGCTGCCGCTCCACGGAGGTCTCCAGCGCCGCGAGCGTCTCGTTGGTGGTGCTGGCGAGCCGGGCGATCTCGTCGTGCGTGTCCGGCTCCGGGACGCGCCGCGCGAGGTCCTCGGAGGCGGTGATCGCGGCCATCTCGCGCCGGATGCCCTCCACGGGCCGCAGGGCGCGCCGGGTGACCAGCCAGGTCACTCCCCCGACGACGCCGAGCAGCAGCGGGAACCCGATCAGCATCACCGTCAGCGCGGTCCGCACGGCGCCGTGCTCGGCGGCCAGCGGGGCACCGGCGTAGACCTTGAGCCGCCCCCGGTCCTCGGTCTCCACCGCGACGGCGGCGAACCGGTGGTCCTCCGTGTCGCCGTCGATCGTCACGGACCCGTTGCTGAAGACGCTCTTCCCGGCGACCTCCCCGGGTTCGAGGGCCTCTTGGTGGTCGTCGGAGTCGTCGTCATCGTCCCTGCGCGGCGCGACCGGCGGCTGCGGCTTCACCTGGTCGGAGTCAGTCCCGCTGATCTTCTCCAGATCCTCACTGGCCGCGACCAGCCGCTTGTTCTCGTCGAGGACCTGCACCGGCCCGTCATCCCCGTCCAGCCCCGAGAGCTTGTCGTACGGCGTCCCGGCGGCGAGTTCCGAGGCGACCGCCCGAGCGGAGCGCTCCGCCTCGGTGCCGGCCTCGCCGATCAGGTTGGACCGCAGGGACAGCAGCACGGCGGCCCCGGCCGCGACGAGCGCCACCGCGACCACGAGCGTGGCTCCCAGCGTGGCCCGCGCCCGGACGGATCCGAACAGCCGCCTCATGGCGACGTCTCCAGCCGGTACCCGGCCCCGCGCACGGTCCGGATCAGCCCCGGCCGCAGCTTCCGCCGCAGGGTGCTGACGTACACCTCGACGATGTTGGGGTCACCCTCGTACGCGAAGTCCCACACATGCTCGAGGATGTCGGACTTGGACACGACCTCCCCGGCCCGCAGCACGAGGTGCTCCAGCACGGAGAACTCCTTGGTCGTGAGAGCCACTTCGTCCTCCCCCAGAAACACCCGGCGAGCGGCGGTGTCCACTTTCAGATCGCCGTGCACATGTACCGGCGAGGCCCCGGCTCCCACCCCGTGCCGCCGCAGCAGCGCCTTGATCCGGGCGACGAGCACGACGTAGGAGAAGGGCTTGGTCAGATAGTCGTCCGCACCCGTGTCGAGCCCCTCGGCCTCGTCGTACTCGCCGTCCTTGGCGGTCAGCATCAGGATCGGCACCTCGTGCCCGGCGGCGCGCAGGGCCGCGCAGACCCGGTAACCGTTGAGGCCGGGCAGCATGATGTCGAGGATCACCAGGTCGTACGTCCCCTCCGAGGCCTGGTGCAGCCCCTCCCGTCCGTCGTGGACGACGTCCACGGCGTACCCCTCGGCCGTCAGGCCCCTGGCGAGCGACAGGGCCAGCCGCTTCTCGTCTTCCACGATCAACAGGCGCATGAGTAAAGAGTGGCAAAGCCAACCTGAAGATCCCTTCAGGGGTCTTCAGGTTCCTCTCAGCCTCGATCAGCCACCTTTGAACACGTCGAAAACGAAATGACTCGGGAGGAATCCGCATGAAGCGCAACATCGTGATCGCCGCAGTTACCGCAGCCGCTCTGATCGGGGGCGGCACGGCCACGGCACTCGCCACCACGGAGGACGGGGGCTCGGCGCGGCAGGCGGCCGACACCCGGCTGTCGGCGGACGACGTCCGTGACGACCAGGACGGCCCGGACGCCCAGGACGACCGCGACGACGACGGCCGGGACGACGACGCCGCGAAGGCGGCTTCCGGTGACGTGACGGCCTCCCAGGCGATCGCATCCGCGCTGAAGCACACGTCCGGCACGGTCGTGTCCGCCGAGCTGGACGACGAGGACGACAGCAACAAGGTGATCTGGAAGGTCGACGTCCTCTCCGGCGACAACAGCTGGCACAGCGTCCGCATCGACCCGGGCAACGGCAAGGTCCTCGGCTCGAACACCGACCAGGAGGACGACACGGCGCAGGTGCGGGCGGCCCTGAAGGGCTCTTCCGTGACGGCCGAGGAGGCCGCGAAGGCTGCCGCGGGCAAGGGCACGGTGACGTCCGTCGACCTGGACGAGGACGGCAAGAACAAGTCCTGGGAGGCCGAGACGCACAAGTCCGGCGCCGCCGAGCAGGACTGGAAGATCGACCTCACCACGGGCAAGGTCACGGCGGACCGCTCGGACGACCAGGACGCGGACGACACGGACGACACGGACGACCAGGACTGACTGGTATTGCCACATCCCGACCGCCCCGACGTCACTACTGACGCCGGGGCGTCGCGCGTCTCGGCGCTCAGAGGTGCTCGGCGTGGTCGCTGAGGCCGGGTGGGTCCGCAGCCCGGCGGAGCGGGGCGCCGCTCTCTGTGAGACGGCTGCCCCCCTTAGCGGCACGACTGCCCGCAGCTAGGTGCACCCGCACCCGCGTACGGCGAGAAGGGGACGTGTCGGGGGGTGTCCGCCCGCAGCGGTTGGCGCGTCAACGGGGAGTCAGTCGGCGCGCAACCCCATCGCGCCGTTCCGAGGACGGACACCCCCCGACACGGCCCCGACCCACCACCACAGCGCAGGCGCAACGCACACCCCCACCGAAGCCCCACAGCCCATCGCAAGCGCCCCGGCTCAACCGCCGGAGGCCCCCGTCAACCCCACCACCAGCTCATCAGCCGCCCGATACGGATCCAGCTCCCCGGCCACGATCCGCTCAGCCAACGCCCCGAGCCGCCGGTCGCCGTGCAGATCCCCGATCCGTTCCCGCAGCGCCGTCACCGCGATCGTCTCGACCTCCCGCGCCGCCCGGGACGTCCGCCGCTCCGCGAGCACCCCCCGCTCCTCCATCCAGGCCCGATGCTTCTCCAGAGCCTCGACGACCTCGTCCATGCCCTCCCCGCGCGCGGCGACCGTCTTCACGATCGGCGGGCGCCAGTCGCCGGGCCCCCGGGCCTCCCCGAGCCCCAGCATGTGGTTCAGCTCGCGGGCCGTCGCATCGGCCCCGTCCCGGTCGGCCTTGTTCACGACGTACACGTCACCGATCTCCAGGATCCCGGCCTTGGCCGCCTGGATCCCGTCGCCCATCCCCGGCGCGAGCAGCACCACGGACGTGTCCGCCTGCGAGGCGATCTCCACCTCGGACTGCCCCACACCCACCGTCTCGACGATGATCACGTCACAGCCCGCCGCGTCCAGCACCCGGATGGCCTGGGGCGCGGCCCACGCCAGCCCGCCCAGATGCCCGCGCGTCGCCATCGACCGGATGTACACCCCGGGATCCGACGCGTGCTCCGACATCCGCACCCGGTCCCCGAGCAGCGCCCCGCCCGAGAACGGGGACGACGGGTCGACAGCCAGCACGCCGACCCGCTTCCCCTGCTTGCGATACGCCGTCACCAGCGCCGACGTCGACGTGGACTTTCCGACCCCGGGCGACCCGGTCAGCCCCACCACGTACGCCCCGCCGGTCAGCGGCGCGAGCGCGGCCATGACCTCCCGCAGCTGCGGGGACGCCCCCTCCACCAGGGAGATCAGCCGGGCCACGGCACGCGGCCGGCCCTCCCTGGCCTGGGTGACCAGCGTGGAGACGTCCTGCATCACAGCTCCGTTCATGAAGGGGAGGTTCGAAAACCGGTGCTCAGGCCTTCGGTACCCGCACGATCAGCGCGTCACCCTGACCACCGCCACCGCACAGCGCGGCCGCGCCCACGCCACCGCCGCGCCGCTTCAGCTCCAGCGCGAGATGCAGCACGAGACGCGCACCGGACATCCCGATCGGGTGACCCAGGGCGATCGCACCACCGTTGACGTTCACCCTTTCGCTGGACACTCCGAGGTCCTTCATTGACTGCACGGCCACGGCCGCGAAGGCCTCGTTGATCTCGACGAGGTCGAGGTCCGAGACCTCCAGGCCCTCCTTCTTCAACGCGTGCAGGATCGCGTTGGACGGCTGGGACTGCAGCGAGTTGTCCGGCCCGGCCACGTTCCCGTGCGCCCCGATCTCGGCGATCCACTCCAGGCCGAGCTCCTGCGCCTTGGCCTTGCTCATCACCACGACGGCCGCCGCACCGTCGGAGATCTGGGACGCCGAGCCGGCCGTGATCGTGCCGTCCTTGGCGAAGGCGGGACGCAGCTTGCCCAGGGACTCCGCCGTCGTATCGCCCCGGATGCCCTCGTCCTTGCTGAACAGCACCGGGTCGCCCTTGCGCTGCGGGATCTCGACGGGCGTGATCTCGGCCTCGAACAGGCCGTTCTTCTGCGCGGCGGCGGCCCGCTGGTGGGACTGCGCGGCGATCTCGTCCTGCTCGGGCCGCGCGATGCCCAGCCGCGTGTTGTGCTTCTCCGTCGACTCGCCCATGGCGACGCCCTCGAAGGAGTCGGTCAGCCCGTCGTACGCCATGGCGTCGATCATCTCGACGGCGCCGTACTTGAAGCCCTCGCGGGACTTGGGCAGCAGGTGCGGGGCGTTCGTCATGGACTCCTGACCGCCGGCGACGACCACGTCGAACTCACCCGCGCGGATCAGCTGGTCGGCCAGCGCGATCGCGTCCAGGCCCGACAGACACACCTTGTTGATGGTCAGCGCGGGCACGTTCATCGGGATGCCGGCCTTGACCGCGGCCTGGCGCGCCGGGATCTGCCCCGCCCCGGCCTGGAGCACCTGCCCCATGATCACGTACTGCACCTGGTCGCCACCGATCCCCGCACGGTCGAGGGCGGCCTTGATCGCGAAGCCGCCGAGGTCGGCTCCGGAGAAGGACTTCAGCGACCCGAGCAAGCGCCCCATCGGAGTACGGGCGCCCGCCACGATCACGGACGTCGAGCCGTTGGTCCCAGAAGTTCCAGGAGTTCCAGAAGACATGAGCTGCGATCCCCTTACCGGCTGCACAGCCGAGGAGTGAACGAGGGTTTACTTCGAATGTACTGACCAGTACTCCACCCCGTCATCGGGCTGTCGGTGTGATCGCGCGCACGTTGCGTAACCACCTCCGGAGCGCTGCACTGAATCCATGCTGACGCGAATCGACCACATCGGAATCGCCTGTTTCGACCTCGACAAGTCCGTCGAGTTCTACCGTGCCACCTACGGCTTCGAGGTGTTCCACTCCGAGGTCAACGAGGAGCAGGGCGTGCGCGAGGCCATGCTCAAGATCAACGATACGTCCGACGGCGGCGCCTCGTACCTGCAGCTTCTGGAGCCGACCCGCGAGGACTCCACCGTCGCGAAGTGGCTCGCGAAGAACGGGGAGGGCGTCCACCACATCGCTTTCGGTACGGCGGATGTGGACGCGGAGGCCGCCGAGATCCGCGACAAGGGCGTACGCGTGCTGTACGAAGAGCCGCGACGCGGTTCCATGGGGTCACGGATCACCTTCCTGCACCCCAAGGACTGTCATGGCGTACTGACAGAACTGGTCACTTCGGCGCCTGTTGAGTCACCGGAGCACTGACCCTCGTACATAAGGGCCGGTAGGGTTGGGTGCGGTCGCCGCTCTGTGCAGGGTGACCGCGGTCCCGCCGTGCGACGGCAGGACCACCGGGGTCCGGGTTTCGGGGGACGAGCGTCGGGGCAGCAGCCCATGCTCCGCCGATGATCTGACACCATTCCCCGGGGGCCCCGTCCGGCGGATGGACGGAGCTCGTTTGGAGAGAGTTGCGACCAGGGGACGGATGGGACCGCGCAGTGCGGGGCTACGAGAGCCAGGAGCGAGAGCCGGCGGCTGACGTCGACCACCTCTCTCGGTTCGAAGCCGAGATGAAGCGGCTGAAGACCGAACGGGAAAAGGCGATCCAGCACGCCGAGGACCTCGGCTACCAGGTCGAGGTGCTGCGTGCCAAGCTGCACGAGGCGCGGCGCACCATCATGTCCCGGCCCTCCTTCGAGGGGGGCGACATCGGCTGGCAGGCCGAGCAGTTGCTGCGCAACGCGCAGATGCAGGCCGACCAGATCCGTACGGACGCCGACCGCGAGCTGAGCGAGGCCCGGGCCCAGACCCAGCGGATCCTCCAGGAGCACGCCGAGCAGGCGGCCCGGCTCCAGTCGGAGCTGCACCAGGAGGCGGTGACCCGCCGCCAGCAACTGGACCAGGAGCTGGCCGAGCGCCGCCAGACGGTCGAGTCGCACGTCAACGAGAACGTGGCCTGGGCCGAGCAGCTGCGGGCCCGCACCGAGCAGCAGGCCCGGCGCCTGCTGGAGGAGTCCCGGGCCGAGGCCGAGCAGGCCTTGGCCGCGGCCCGCGCGGAGGCCGAACGGCTGGCCGGCGAGGCCCGGCAGCGGCTGACGAGTTCGGCCGAGGAGGCCCGGGCCGAGGCCGAGCAGATCCTGCGCCGCGCCCGCACGGACGCCGAGCGCCTCCTGAACGCCGCCTCGACGCAGGCCCAGGAGGCCACGGACCACGCCGAGCAGCTGCGGACGTCCACGGCCAGCGAGTCGGAGTCCACGCGCCGCGAGGCCACGGAGCTGAGCAAGGCCGCCGAGCAGCGGATGGCCGAGGCCGAGGAGGCGCTGCGCAAGGCGCAGACCGAGTCGGAGAAGCTGGTCGCGGAGGCCGAGGAGGCCGCCGCCAAGGCCCTGGCGAGCGCCGAGTCCGCGAACGAGACGCGGACGCGTACCGCCAAGGAACAGGTCGCCCGGCTGGTCGAGGAGGCCACGAAGGAGGCCGAGAACACCAAGTCCGAGGCCGAGCAGATCGTCGCCGACGCCCGCGCCGAGGCCGAGAAGATCGTCGCGGAGGCCTCCGAGAAGGCCCGTACGTCCACCGCCGAGGAGACCGCGACCCAGCTGTCCAAGGCGGCCAGGACCGCCGAGGAGGTCCTCAACAAGGCGTCCGAGGACGCCAAGAAGACCACCAAGGCCGCTGCCGAGGAGGCCGAGCGGATCCGCTCGGAGGCCGAGGCCGAGGCGGACCGGCTGCGCGCCGAGGCCCACGACATCGCCGAGGAGCTCAAGGGCACGGCGAAGGACGACACCAAGGAGTACCGCGCCAAGACGGTCGAGCTGCAGGAGGAGGCCCGCCGGCTGCGCGGTGACGCCGAGCAGCTCCGGGCGGACGCCGTCGAAGAGGGCGAGAAGATCCGCGCCGAGGCCCGCAAGGAGGCCGTGGCGCAGATCGAGGAGGCGGCGAGGTCCGCCGAGGAGCTGCTCGCCAAGGCCAAGGCCGACGCGGACGAGCTGCGCACGAACGCCCAGGGGGACAGCGAGAAGGTCCGCACCGAGGCCATCGAGCGGGCGACGACCCTGCGCCGTCAGGCCGAGGAGACCCTTCAGCGCACCCGGCAGGAGGCCGAGCGGCACCGCGAGGAGGTCGTCGAGCAGGCCGAGGCCCTCAAGGCGGACGCCGAGCGCGCGGCGGTGGAGCTGCACGAGGAGACCGAGCGCGCCATAGAGGCTCGCCGAACGGAGGCCGCCGAGGGGCTGACGCGGCTCCAGACGGAGGCCGAGGAGCGGCTGGCGGCCGCCGAGCAGGCGCTGTCCGACGCCCGTGAGGAGGCCGCGCGGATCCGCCGCGAGGCCGCCGAGGAGAACGAGCGGCTGCGCGACGAGGCCGCCGAGCGGATCCGCACGCTCCAGCAGCAGGCCGAGACGGAGGCCGAGCGGCTGCGCGACGAGGCCGCGTCCGACGCGTCCGCGTCGCGTGCCGAGGGCGAGGCCGTCGCCGTACGCCTGCGCTCGGAGGCTTCGAACGAGGCCGAGCGGCTGAAGTCGGAGGCGCAGGAGAGCGCCGACCGGATGCGCGCGGAGGCGCAGGCCGCCGCCGAGCGGCTCGCCACGGAGGCGTCCGAGACGCTGGCCGCCGCCCAGGAGGAGGCCAACCGCCGCCGCCGTGAGGCCGAGGAACTCCTCGGCAGCGCCCGGCAGGAGGCCGACCAGGAGCGCGAGCGGGCCCGCGAGCAGAGCGAGGAGCTGCTGGCCTCGGCGCGCAAGCGCGTCGAGGAGGCGCAGACCGAGGCCGTGCGGCTGGTCGAGGAGGCCGACCGGCGGGCCACGGAGATGGTGTCGGCGGCCGAGCAGCACGCCCAGCAGGTACGTGACTCCGTCGCGGGGCTGCACGAGCAGGCCCAGGACGAGATCGCCGGACTGCGCAGCGCCGCCGAGCACGTGGCGGACCGCACGCGGCGGGAGGCCCAGGAGGAGGCGGACCGGGTCCGTACCGACGCCTACGCGGAGCGGGAGCGGGCGAGCGAGGACGCCGGCCGGCTGCGGCGCGAGGCGCATGAGGAGACCGAGGCCGCCAAGGCGCTCGCCGAGCGCACGATGTCCGAGGCGATCACGGAGGCGGAGCGCATCCGTACGGAGGTCTCCGAGCACGCCCAGCGGGTGCGCACGGAGGCGTCGGACGCCATCGCCGAGGCCGAGCAGAACGCCTCGCGCACCCGGGCGGACGCCCGTGAGGACGCCAACCGCATCCGGTCGGACGCGGCGACGCAGGCGGACACCCTCATCACCGAGGCGCGCAACGAGGCGGAGCGGCTCACGACCGAGACGGTCACGGAGACGGACCGGCTGCGGATGGAGACGGTCGCCGAGGCCGAGCGGGTCCGCACCGAAGCCGTCAGCGAGGCCGAGCGGGTCCGGTCCGAGGCGGCCGCCGAGGCCGATCGGGTGCGGGCCGAGTCGGTCGCCAAGGCCGACCAGCTGGTCGGGGAAGCCACCGGCGAGGCGGAGCGGCTGCGGGCCGAGGCCGCCGAGACGGTCGGCTCGGCGCAGCAGCACGCCGAGCGCGTCCGCAGCGAGGCCGGGCGCGTCAAGGCCGACGCGGAGGCGGAGGCGGAGCGGCTCGTCGCCACCGCGCGCGAGGAGGCCGACCGCACGCTGGACGAGGCCCGCAAGGACGCCAACAAGCGGCGCTCCGAGGCGGCCGAGCAGGTCGACAAGCTCATCACGGAGACCACGGCCGAGGCCGACAAGCTGCTCACCGAGGCGCAGCAGCAGGCGCACAAGACCACCGCGGAGGCCGAGTCGCAGGCCGACACGATGGTGGGCGCGGCCCGTACGGAGGCCGACCGGCTGGTCTCCGAGGCGACGGTCGAGGGCAACTCGCTGGTGGAGAAGGCCCGTACGGACGCGGACGAGCTGCTGGTCGGCGCGCGTCGGGACGCCACGCAGATCAGGGAGCGCGCCGAGGAGCTGCGCGACCGCATCACCTCCGAGATCGAGGAACTGCACGAGCGGGCCCGCCGCGAGTCGGCCGAGACGATGAAGTCGGCGGGCGACCGCTGCGACGCGCTCGTCAAGGCCGCCGAGGAGCAGCTCGCGAAGGCACAGGCGAAGGCCAAGGAGATCGTTTCGGAGGCCAACTCCGAGGCGGGCAAGGTCCGTATCGCCGCGGTGAAGAAGGCCGAGGGTCTGCTCAAGGAGGCCGAGCAGAAGAAGTCCACGCTGGTCCGGGAGGCCGAGGAGCTCAAGGCCGAGGCGATCCGCGAGGCCAAGCGCACGGTCGAGGAGGGCAAGCGCGAGCTGGAGGTCCTGGTCCGCCGCCGCGAGGACATCAACGCCGAGATCTCCCGTGTCCAGGACGTCCTGGAGGCGTTGGAGTCGTTCGAGGCCCCGGCCGCCGGCAAGGACAACGGAGTCAAGGCGGGCGCGGCGGTCGGCGCACCCCGTTCGGGTGGCAAGTCCCCGGAAAGCTAGGGCCTTCCGACGGCCCGTGCCACACTTGGGCGGACACTTCGGGCATGGCTGCGCGGGGGTGATGGGGTGCTCCCGCAGCGAGAGACGCCCCGAACAGCAGGCCGATTCCGGTGTCATCCGGGGGCTTTGACCAAGTTTTGGCAAGCCCTCTGCAGCTCAGCCACCCAAAAGGGGTCTCATTTTCCGTATCAAACGCGCATCCGCTCGATGACACACCGTTTCGGCCCCTAGGATTCCACCTATCACCTCACCGGTCTCATTCGACAGGAACCCCATGAGCGACACTTCCCCCTACGGCTTCGAGCTTGTGCGGCGTGGATACGACCGCGCTCAGGTGGACGAACGTATCTCCAAGCTCGTCTCCGACCGTGACAGCGCTCTCGCCCGCATCACCGCTCTGGAAAAGCGCATCGAGGAGCTCCACCTCGAGACGCAGAACGCCCAGGCCCAGATCACCGACGCCGAGCCGTCGTACGCGGGTCTCGGCGCGCGTGTGGAGAAGATTCTCCGCCTCGCCGAGGAAGAGGCGAAGGACCTGCGCGAGGAGGCCCGGCGTGCGGCCGAGCAGCACCGCGAGCTCGCCGAGTCGGCGGCCCAGCAGGTGCGCAACGACGCCGAGGCGTTCTCGGCCGACCGCAAGGCCAAGGCCGAGGACGAGGGCGTCCGGATCGTCGAGAAGGCCAAGAGTGACGCCTCCCAGCTGCGTTCCGAGGCGCAGAAGGACGCGCAGTCCAAGCGCGAGGAGGCGGACGCCCTCTTCGAGGAGACCCGCGCCAAGGCCGCGCAGGCCGCCGCCGACTTCGAGACGAACCTCGCCAAGCGCCGCGAGCAGTCCGAGCGCGACCTGGCGTCCCGTCAGGCCAAGGCCGAGAAGCGCCTTGCCGAGATCGAGCACCGCGCCGAGCAGCTGCGTCTGGAGGCGGAGAAGCTGCGCACGGACGCCGAGCGCCGCGCCCGCCAGACGGTGGAGACGGCCCAGCGCCAGGCCGAGGACATCGTGGCCGACGCCAACGCCAAGGCCGACCGCATCCGTTCGGAATCCGAGCGCGAGCTGGCCGCCCTCACCAACCGCCGCGACAGCATCAACGCCCAGCTGACGAACGTCCGCGAGATGCTCGCGACGCTCACGGGCGCGGCCGTCGCCGCCGCCGGTACGCCGGCCGAGGAGGAGCCGATCTCCCGTGGGGTCCCGGCCCAGCAGTCCCGGTAACACCCGGGCATACGGAGTCTGAATCTCCGCAAAGCCCTCTGCCGCTCGGGTGGCAGAGGGCTTTGTCCCGTTCTAGCGTGGCGGCATGATTGAGCTCGAGGGGCTGACCAAGCGTTACGGCGAGAAGGTGGCGGTCAACAACCTGTCCTTCACCGTCAGACCAGGCATCGTCACCGGCTTCCTCGGGCCCAACGGGGCGGGCAAGTCCACGACCATGCGGATGATCCTCGGTCTCGACCACCCGACCGCCGGCGATGTCCGTATCGACGGCAAGCACTACCAGCAGCTCAAGGACCCGCTGACGTACATCGGCGCCCTGCTGGAGGCCAAGGCCTGGCACGGCGGGCGCACCGCCTACAACCACCTGCTGTGCCTCGCACAGAGCAACGGCATTGCGCGCAGCCGGGTGCGGGAGGTGCTGGAGACGGTCGGGCTGACGGCTGTCGCGCGGAAGAAGACCAAGGGCTTCTCGATGGGCATGGGGCAGCGGCTCGGCATCGCGGCCGCGCTGCTCGGCGACCCGCGGATCCTGATGTTCGACGAGCCGGTCAACGGCCTCGACCCCGAGGGAATCCACTGGATCCGCACCCTGATGAAGTCGCTGGCCGCGCAGGGCCGGACCGTGTTCGTCTCCTCCCACCTGATGAGCGAGATGGCCCTGACGGCCGAGCACCTCGTCGTCATCGGACAGGGGCGGCTGCTCGCGGACACCTCCATGGCCGACTTCATCGCGCGGAACTCACGGTCGTACGTCCGGGTCCGCAGCCCGCAGCGGGAGCGGCTGCTCGACGTACTGCACCAGGCCGGGATCGTGGCCGTCGAGAGCGGCGAGGGGGTGCTGGAGGTGGACGGCGGCAAGGCCGAGCACGTCGGCGAGCTGGCGGCGCAGCACGGGATCACGCTGCACGAGCTGAGCCCGCAACAGGCGTCGCTGGAGGAGGCGTTCATGCAGCTGACCGCGGAGTCGGTGGAGTACCACGCACACAGCGAGACGAGCCCGGAGCCGCCACGGCAGCAATGGGGCGACGGCTGGAAGAGGGGCTGAGCATGGCGACGACCCAGGTCGTACGGTCGGAGTGGACCAAGATCCGGTCAGTGGCGTCCACGGTGTGGACACTGTCGCTCGTGGTGGTCGTGACGGTCGCCCTCGGCATGCTGATCTCGGCTCTTTCGAAGAACGAGTTCGACAGCATGAACACGCAGGACCGGGCGGAGTTCGACCCGACGTTCATCAGTTTCGCGGGGATGAGTCTCGGCCAGCTCGCGATGATCGTGTTCGGGGTGCTGGTCGTGTCGAACGAGTACAGCACCGGCATGATCCGCACCTCGCTGGCCGCCGTGCCGCAGCGCGGCTCCTTCCTGTTCAGCAAGATCGCGGTGGCCACCGGTCTGGCCCTCCTGGTGGGCCTCGTCACCAGCTTCGCCGCGTTCTTCCTGGGGCAGGCGATGCTCGGCGAGCACCGGGCGGAGATCGGCGACCCGGGTGTGCTGCGTGCCGTGCTCGGCGGCGGCCTCTACATGGCCCTGATCGCGATGTTCTCCATGGGCGTCGCCGCGATGCTGCGCTCGCCCATGCTGTCGCTGGGCATCCTGATGCCGTTCTTCTTCCTGATCTCCAACATCCTCGGCAACGTCGACGCGACGAAGAAGGTCGGCCGGTTCCTGCCCGACCAGGCCGGCAGCAAGATCATGCAGGTGGTCACGCCCATCGGCGACGACACCCCGTACGGGCCGTGGGGCGGCCTCGGAATCATGGGGCTGTGGGTGCTCGCGGCTCTGGTCGGCGGATACGTGATGCTGAAGAAGCGCGACGCCTAGGGGCCGTCGCGGGGCCGGGGTGGGCGGTCGGGGCCGGTTTGGCCTCACCCTTTACTTTCATTTGGGCGGAACCGTCAGCTCCTCGATATCCTCCTAACCCTTACGGGGGCGTGTGCCCCGCTGTCCTGAACCTTGCGATGGGTGCGGAGCATGATCGAAGCAGTCGGCCTGACGAAGCGCTACGGCGACAAGACCGCTGTGCACAACCTTTCCTTCCAGGTGCGGCCCGGAGCCGTCACCGGCTTCCTCGGGCCGAACGGCTCGGGCAAGTCGACGACGATGCGGATGATCCTCGGCCTGGACAACCCGACGGCCGGGCACGTGACGATCAGCGGCTATCCGTACCGCAGGCTGCCCAACGCCCCCCGCCAGGTCGGCGCCCTGCTGGACGCCAAGGCCGTGCACGGCGGCCGGGCCGCCCGCAACCACCTGCTGTGTCTGGCCCAGCTGTCGGGCATCCCGGCCAAGCGGGTGGACGAGGTGCTCGGGGTCGTCGGCCTGCAGGACGTGGCCAGGAGGCGGTCCAAGGGCTTCTCCCTCGGTATGGGGCAGCGGCTCGGCATCGCCGCCGCGCTGCTCGGCGACCCGCAGGTCCTGCTGTTCGACGAGCCGGTCAACGGCCTCGACCCCGAAGGCATCCTCTGGGTGCGCAACCTGATGAAGGCGCTGGCGGCGGAGGGCCGTACCGTCTTCGTCTCCTCCCACCTGATGAGCGAGATGGCGCTGACCGCCGACCACCTCATCGTCATCGGGCGCGGCCAGTTGCTCGCCGACATGAGCATCACGTCCTTCATCTCCGCGAACTCCGCGGACTTCGCGCGGGTCCGGACGCCCGACAGCGAGCCGCAGCAGCGCGAGAAGCTGTCGGCCGCGCTCACCGAGTCGGGCGGGCACGTGCTGCCCGAGCAGGACGGCGCGCTGCGGGTGACCGGGTTGCCCCTCCCCCGCATCAGCGACATCGCGCACAACGCCGACGTACGGCTGTGGGAGCTGTCGCCGCACCAGGCCTCGCTGGAGGAGGCGTACATGCGGATGACGCAGGGCGCCGTCGACTACCGCTCGACCATCGACCAGAAAGAAGGCCTCCAGCAGCCGCTGCCGCCCGGCGCACAGCCGCCGATGCCGGTACCGGGGCAGGGCCAGCCCGACTGGTACGCCCCGCCGCCGCCCCAGCAGGGCGGGCAGCCGTTGCCGATGCCGCCGCAGGGCGCACCGGGCCAGGCTCCGACGGGCCCGTACGGCGCGCCTGCGGCTCCCGCGCCTCCCGGTGCGCCCGGGTCCGCTCCGGGCGTCCCTGGCGCCCTGGGGGCGGGAACACCCAACCCGTACGCCCAGCCCGCGCCCCAGCGCCCCCGCGCAGGCCGCTGCTCAGCCGCCCGTGCCCCCGCGGGCGCCCGCCGCCCCGCCGGCTCCCGCCCCGACCTCCGATCTGACCAAGCCCGAGGACGCCCGATGAGCAGCCACCAGCCCCAGACGCCGCAGGCCGCGCCCAGCTGGCAGGCGGCGCCCGGTGCCACGTATCCCGCCGCCGGCTCGGCCCCCGGCTACACCTCGCCGATCCCGGTCGTGCGCACCCACCTCGGGAACGCCATCGCCTCCGAGTGGACGAAGATCAGGTCGGTGCGTTCCACGATGTGGACGCTCGGCGTGTTCGTCCTGCTCGTCGTCGGCATCGGCCTGCTGACCGGCGTGGTGGTGGCGAACTCAGACCCGGCCCTGGGCGGCGAGAGCCCGCTCGGCCTGGGCTTCTTCGGGCTGCTGCTCGGCAGCATGTGCATCATCACGCTGGGCGTGCTGACCACGGCCTCGGAGTACGGCACCGGCATGGTCCGCACCACGATGGTCGCGTGCCCGAGCCGCGGCCGGGTGCTGGCGGCGAAGGCCATCGTGTTCTTCCTGGTCGCGTTCGTGGTGACGCTGGTGTCCGCGTCCCTCGTCGCCTTCCTGCACGTGGCCATGCTGGAGGGCGACGGCGCCAAGTCTCCCTCCGGCGGGGAGTGGCTGAAGGCCACGGTCGGGATGTCGGCCTACGTCGCGCTGCTGGGCCTGCTCTCGCTCGCCGTCGGCTCGATCATCCGGCACTCGGCGGGCGCCATCACCATCATGATCGGCGCCGTGCTCGCCCCGCTGGTGATCGCGCTGTTCATGTTCTCGGAGTCGCTGCAGGCCGTGCGCGACGCCCTGTTCGAGTACTCCATCCCGAACCAGCTGAGCATCTTCTACTCCAACTCCCTGAGCTCGTCCGGCCCGTCCGGCTGGGACCCGCTGTGGATCATCCTCGCCGCGACGGCCGTCGCGTTCGCCGCCGCCTTCGCGCTGCTGGAGAAGCGGGACGTCTGAGTCGTAGGAAGAGGGCTAGAACCTCGGCGCGTTACGGGACCGCTGCACCCCCGGGGTGCGGCGGTCCCGCGCGTTCCAGCAGGCCTTGTGCCAGTGCCGTCGGTCGTCGACGCCCGTGTGCTCGGACCAGGCCACCACATGCGGCACACCGTCGGGGATCATCTGTTCGCAGCCGGGGCAGCGGTACGACTTGCCCTGCGCGCTCGCGCCGGCCACGTGCCGCACGCTCCAGTTCTCATCCTGCCAGTTCTCCGAGGACTGCCAGCCGCCGTAGCGGCCGGGACGGTCGTCCTCGGCGCTCCGGCCGGACGAACCGGCACCCTTGGCTCGGTTGCGACGCGGGGACACGGGACACCTCTCGGGGCTATACAGGAAGCAAGGGCCGTGTCCAGCCTACGCGGCGCGGAGGAGGGTACGCGTACGGCACCAATCGCCACAAGTCCCCTCTCCGGGCGTGGCGGGCGCTCCTCCGACTCCCAGCGGAACGCCCATTCTGCAGACAATCCGCAAAATACTCCGCCCGGCCGTGTCCTCGGCACGTGTCAGACGGTTATGCCCTGCGGGGGAGCTCCGTGTCGGAGCCAAGGAAGCAGGAAAGCAATGCACGTTGGAAGTTTCGTGTTGGCGGCCCAGTTCCCCGGTCAGGGCGAAGGAGAGGCGCTGCACCGCGCGGTCCGCTCGGCCGAGGTGGCCGAGGAGGCCGGGCTGGACGCGGTCTGGCTGGCCGAGCACCACTTCGTGCCGTACGGCACGTGCCCGTCGGCCATCACCCTGGCCGCCTTGCTGCTCGGCCGCACCCGCCGCATCCGGGTAGGTACGGCGGTCAGCGTCCTGCCCACCGCCCACCCCGTGACCCTCGGCGAACAGGCCGCGCTGCTGCACCACACGAGCGGCGGCCGTTTCACGCTCGGCGTCGGGCGCGGCGGCCCCTGGGTCGACCTGGAGGTGTTCGGCGCGGGCCTCGAGACGTACGAGAAGGGCTTCCCGGAGGCCCTGGACCTTTTGGTGCGCTGGCTGCGCGACCCTTCCGTGGCGGCCGACGGGGAGCGCTACCGCTTCCGTGAAGTCCCGGTGGTGCCCCGGCCGTCGGAGGCCCTGACCGACGTCCAGGGGCCCGAGCTCGTCGTCGCCTGCACCTCCCCGGCCAGCGTGCGACTGGCCGCCGAGCGCGGTCTTTCGATGCTGCTCGGGATGCATGTGGGTGACGAGGAGAAGGCCGAGATGGTCGCCCTGTGGCGGCAGCACGCGCGTGCGTGCGGCCGGCCCGCCGAGGAGATCCTCGGCGCGTCCCACGTGTCGGCGGGCGTCTGCCAGATCGCGGACCGGCGTGTCGACGCGGCGGAGACGCTGATGAAGGCGATGCCGGGCTGGCTGAAGCAGGGCCTGGAGGCGCATGTCACGGTCGACGGGCGCACGCGCCGGATGCGCGACCCGCTGGCGTACACCGAACTGCTCTGCGGGCTGCACCCGGTGGGGACGTCACGGCTGTGCGCCGACCGGCTGGCGGCGACCAGCGAGCGGACGGGCATCTCCCGCTTCGCCCTGCTCGTCGAGGGCTCCGGGGACCTGGCGGCGACCGAGGAGAACGTATGGCGGCTGGGGACCGAGGTGCTCCCCCAACTCCGGTGAGCGGACCGGGTCTCGGGGAACAGCCGGGGCAGGCAGGGGACTTCACGGCAGCTTGCCGCTCCGGTACAAAAGTGCACCCCCCGCGTACGGAGCGGCAAGCAAGCGGCGCCGCGTCAGCAGTCCCGGAACTCGGGTGACTGGTTCAGCACCTGGCTGCGGACCGAGGTGAAACGGCCCAGCTTCTCGTCGACCGAGGAGTCAAGCGGGAACACGGCCACCCGGTGGCAGTTCTGGAAGGCCAGCCGTACCCCGAAGTGCCGCTGCAGCGCGCCGCGTATCGCGTCACTCGCAAGCGCACGCAGCAACTGACCGCGTGCCTGCTCGTCCGGCGGAGGCGTCTGGTTGTCGGCGAACGCACCGCCGTCCACCTTCAGCTGGGCCACCAGGGAGCTGATCATCTCCCACGCATAGGGCAGGGAGGTCCGGACGCAGTCGACGAAGACAGCTTCGTCGACCTCGCCTCGCTCGGCCTGTTCGAGTAGGGCCGGTGAGACGTCGAGCGACATGAGTTCTCCTCTCGCACCCCCGACGAGCGGGGGTTGCCGGACAGACAGGGGAGGTTCGCGATACCGGACACGCTGCGTACACACGTCGCGACCTCCCGTTCATACGGTAAGCAACCGACGGTGACGGCACCAGGAGAATGAGCAGATGGCACACTCTCAATGAGCACACCATGCACACAATCGGCCATTACCGAACACGTGTTTTCCAGGGCGAATCGCGTCGGCAGGCGCACGTCGAGTAGCGTTGCCGACCATGCGTCTCGTCATTGCCCGCTGCTCCGTGGACTACGCCGGGCGGCTCACCGCCCACCTTCCCTCGGCCCCGCGCCTGATCCTGGTGAAGGCGGACGGCAGCGTCTCGATCCACGCCGACGACCGGGCCTACAAGCCCCTGAACTGGATGTCGCCGCCCTGCACGCTGAAGGAGGGCACCGGCGAGGAAGAGGGCGTCTGGACCGTTATCAACAAGGCGGGCGAGAAGCTCATCATCACGATGGAGGAAGTCCTCCACGACTCCTCGCACGAACTGGGCGTGGATCCCGGCCTGATCAAGGACGGCGTGGAAGCGCACCTCCAGGAGCTCCTCGCCGACCGCATCGAAACACTCGGTGACGGTTACACCCTCATCCGCCGCGAGTACCCGACGGCCATCGGGCCGGTGGACATCCTGTGCCGGGACGCCGACGGCAAGACCGTCGCGGTGGAGATCAAGCGGCGCGGTGAGATCGACGGCGTGGAGCAGCTGACGCGCTATCTGGAGCTGCTGAACCGCGATCCCCATCTCGCCCCGGTCCGCGGCGTCTTCGCCGCCCAGGAGATCAAGCCCCAGGCCCGCGTCCTCGCGACCGACCGGGGCATCGGCTGCCAGGTCCTCGACTACGACGCGATGCGAGGCATCGAGGACGACAAGCTGCGCCTGTTCTGACACACGCCTGTCCGACTGTCCGACGAAGAGGGCCGGGTCCGTGGAAACGGACCCGGCCCTGCTGTCTGTACGGGTGTCAGATCACCTGGTCCGAGCCGCTGGGCGTGCCCGCGCCGCTGCTCTGCGGCGCGCTCGCGGTGGTGCTCGTGGGCGCGCTCGGCGCCGGGCCGCTGGCCGAGTCGGACGTGGAGGGGCTGGTCGTCGGCGGAGTCGTCGTCGGCGTGGGCTCCCCGGTGTCCGTCGGGGTCGGCGTCGGCGAGGACGGCGGCTTCGAAGACGTCGGCGGCTTGGTCGGTGAGGACGGCGGCTTGGTCGGCTTGGTCGGGGGCTTCGACGTGGTCGGCGGCTTCGAAGACGTCGGGGGCTTCGACGTCGCTGCCGGATCACTCGGGCTCTGCGAACCGCTGGGTCCGTCCGTCGGCGTCGGATCGTCCGACGTACCGATCGTGCCGTCCGGGCCCGGGTCCGTCGGACGGCTGGTCGCCGCGCCCGTGTCGCCGTCGCCTTCGTTCGCCGGCCGGTCGGCGCCCAGGCTGCCGTCGCCCACGCCCTGGCTGGCCGAGGGGTTGACTCCGACCTGGTCGGACGGCGCGCCCGGCTCGTTGTCGGAGGTGGCGCCGAGGGTCACCACGGTGCCGAGCACGGCGACGAGCAGGGCACCGGCGCCGGAGGCCACGAGGTTGCGCCGGGCCAGGCCCTTGAGTCCGCCCCTGGCCTTGCGCGAGGGCGCGGACGAGCTGTGGTGGGTGACCAGGGTCGGCGAGGGGGGCTGCTGGAGCGTCGGGAAGGCCGCCGGAACACCGCCGGCCGGGGACACCGACTCCTCGTACTGGGCGTCGGGCACCTCCTCCCCCGCGGTCGGCCCGAGCCCGATCGGAGTGCCCGAGCGGTCGGAGACCAGGGCGAGGGCACGGCGTCCGGCGACGGTGCCGCGCTTGTCGGCGAGGGCGCCGCGCAGACCGATGGAGGTCTCCAGTTCGGTGCGGGCCCGGTCGAGCCGGCCGCCGCACAGGGCGAGGATGCCGAGCTCGTGGTGGAAGTAGGCCTGCTCGGCGATGTCCCCGGCGAGCCGGGCGGCCTCGGCACCGGCCCGCAGGGCCCGTTCCCAGGCGCTCCACCGCAGTCCGGCGGCGAACGCGGGGGCGGCGGTGCGGGCCAGGTGTACGGCCGCGCTCTCCTCGCCCTCGGCGGGCGGGTGGGTGAGAGGCCCGAGGACGGCCAGCGCGGCGAGGACGGCATCGGCTTCGGCGCACACGCGCTCCGGGGTGACCGAGGGGTGCCCGGCCCACCAGGAGTAGTGCTGGGCGGCGGTGCGGGCGCCGGCCTCGGCCTCGTCGGCGTATCCGGCGACCTCCAGCTGGGCGGGCACGCCCGCGGCGAGCCGGTAGCGGGAGCCGACCGGGGAGACCAGCCCGCAGGCGGCCAACTCGCCGAGCGCGGCGTCCGCGTGGGTGTCGCCGATCAGGGCGGGCAGATGCGCCTGGTGCGGGACCTCGCCGCCGAGGGCGACGGCGAACCGCAGGGTGGCGCGGGCGGAGGCGCTCAGCCGGGAGGCGAGCAGCGGGGCGGGGGCGGCGGCCTCACCGAGCGAGGGCAGCGGTACGTCGTCCCCGTCGGCGGCGTCGTACGCCTCGGCCCGGGGCGTGTCCGCGAAGACACCGAACTCGTCGACGGCGCTCGGCCCCGCACGCAGCCGGTCGCGCTGCCGCAGCAGGGCACCGGCCTGGACGAAGCGCAGCGGCAGGCCCTCCGACTCGAACCAGAGGTCGCCCGCCCAGTTGGACTCCTCCTCGGTGAGGGTCCGGCCGACGGCGTGCTCCAGCAGGTCGAGACCGGCCGCGCGTTCCAGGCCGCCGAGGAAGACCTCCTCGACGGCGGCGTCGGCGGAGGGGGCGGGCACATCCGGGGTGGCGCCGAGCAGGAAGGCGCACTCGGGGGTCGCCTCCAGCAGCTCGTCGAGCGCGGCGCCGCCGAACTCGACGTCGTCGAGGACGACGACCGCGCCGATCTCACGGAGGTGGGTGAGCAGTTCGTCCCGGTCCGGGCGGTGCAGGGGGGCGCGTGTACACCGCGTGGAAGAGCTCGTACAGCAGCTCACCGCGAGGTGCGGCCGAAGCCGCTGAGGCGGACGACGCCGTCGGGGGCGAGGTCGCAGCAGTCCTCGGCGACGAGGTCGAGCAGGCGAGTACGGCCGGAGCCGGCGGGTCCGGTGAGGCGGACGGAGCGGCCGCGGGCGAGCAGGCGCACCAGTCGCTCGCGTTCGTCCTGGCGGGCCAGCAGCGGCAGCGCGGGCTGCGCGGGGCCGGGCGGGACGGGCGGCCGGGCCGCGCGCTCGGCCTCGGCGCGTTCGGCCGTCGGTGAGCTTCACGGGCCGGGCGGGCCGTTCGGCGGGCGGGCAGGCTTCTATCTCGCTGCCGTCGACGGGGTTGACGGTCAGCAGGAAGTCGCCGGCGACGAGCTGCACCGTGCGGGCGAGCGCGGGCGCGTGCTGTCCGAAGTCGGGCGCGAGGGATTCCCGGGGCGGGCGCTGGCGCGGCGTCCGGCCGTCGCCCTCGTGGCCGTACTCCTCGGGTCCCGGGGTGTTCGGGTCCATAGGTCAAGCCCCCCAAAAGCGTGTGTGTGCTCTGAAAGCCCCTCCCGGCCTTGCTGCACACCGCGCTGTCGCTTCTGGTCCGGGCCCGCTAGCAGGGTGGCAAGGCAGCGGGCAGCCGAACCCTAAACCTTCGCACAGTATCTACGACAGTCCGGGGTACCGCGGCGTCCGAGACGTCACGGTCTCGTGAGGATTGTGCGCGTCGCACGATTCGACAACGTCCGTCCGGGTCTCCCCGGTCACCCGGTTCACACCCGTACGCCGGCGTCACACGCGGGGCAGTGTCTCCACCCCGATGCCCGCCCTCGATCGCCAGGATCCGGTGCAGGCGGGTGGCCACCAGCAGGCGCTGCATCTGCGGCGGTACGCCACGCAGCACCAGGCGCCGGCCGCAGCGGCCGGCCCGCCGGTGGGCTCCCATGATCACGCCCAGTCCGGTGGCGTCCCAGGAGTCCAGTTCGGACAGGTCGAGCACGAGGTCGCCGACTCCGTCGTCGACGGCCGAGTGCAGGACCGTACGGGCGTCCGCCGCGCTCCGGACGTCGAGGCGGCCCCCGACGACCAGCTCGGCGTGGTCGCCCCTGATGTGCATATGCGCTCCCCGTGCGTGCGTCTCGTGCTCCGCGTTTCTGATGCCGGTGATGCAACCTCTGACTGTGTGGAGGAGGCAGAGGTTGCTTCCTGTAAGCGAACCGATACCGAATTCACCCCGAGGTGTGATGACCCCGGGGCGTGTGCGGTTTCAGTGCTTGTAGAAGCCCTGCCCGCTCTTGCGTCCGATGTCACCGGCGTCAACCATCCGGCGCATCAGCTCGGGAGCCGCGAACTTCTCGTCCTGGGACTCGGTGTAGATGTTGCTCGTGGCGTGCAGCAGGATGTCGACGCCCGTCAGGTCCGCCGTCGCCAGCGGGCCCATGGCGTGGCCGAAGCCCAGCTTGCAGGCCAGGTCGATGTCCTCGGCGCTCGCCACGCCCGACTCCTGCAGCTTCGCGGCCTCGACGACCAGGGCGCAGATGAGACGGGTCGTCACGAAGCCGGCGACGTCGCGGTTGACGACGATGCAGGTCTTGCCGACCGACTCGGCGAACTCCCGCGCCTTGGCGAGGGTTTCGTCACTGGTCTTGTAGCCGCGGACCAGCTCGCACAGCTGCATCATCGGCACCGGCGAGAAGAAGTGCGTGCCGACGACCCGCTCGGGGCGCTCCGTCGCTGCCGCGATCTTGGTGATCGGGATGGCGGAGGTGTTGGAGGCGAGGATCGCGTCGTCCTTCACGATCTTGTCGAGCGCACGGAAGATCTCGTGCTTGACCTCGAGCTTCTCGAAGACGGCCTCGACGACGACGTCCGCGTCGGCCGCGGCGTCCAGGTCGGTGGTGGCGGTGATCCGGGCGAGGGCGGCGTCGGCGTCGTGCGCCTCCAGCTTGCCCTTGGCGACGAACTTGTCGTACGAGGTCTTGATGCCGTCGGTGCCCCGCTTGAGTGCCTCGTCCGTGACGTCGCGCAGGACCACGTCCCAGCCCGCCTGTGCGGAGACCTGGGCGATGCCGGATCCCATGAGGCCGGCTCCGATGACGGCGAGCTTCCCTGCCACGTTACGACTCCCTGCTGACACGGCTGCTTATGTATGCCTCTGCGGCGGACACTAGCGCTCGTGAGGGGCTGTGTGACCGCTAAGTAATGCGCGTCACGTCTCACATGACGGACATCACACCGGGGTGCGTCATAGCGCGCCTCGTACGGCGTAGTTGAGCACCTTCTCGCTCAACAGCTCCTCGATGTCGTCGAGGAGGACGAGCATCTCTCGTGACACTTCGTCCGGGTTGCGCCCCTTGACCATCTCGCGGCCGATCGCGACGAAGACGGTGCCGTGGATCCAGCAGATCTGACCGGCGATCAGCCCGGGCAGCGGGTCACCGTCGCCGGCGCCCGCCTCCTCGCGGAGGGTCGCCTCCAGGTTGTCCTGGAGCTCCTGCTGGATGCTCCACAGCCGGGAGCGCAGTGGCGGCGCCTCGTCGATGCAGCGCATGAAGCGGTCGTAGCCCTCGATGAGGCCCATCCGGGGCGAGACGGCCTCGGTCTCGGCGCGCAGCTCGCGCAGTACCGCCCGGGTGGCCGACTCCCCCGCGTCCCGGCCGCGCACCCAGCGGGAGAGCCGGTCGACGACACCCTGGGAGCGGTCGAAGAAGAGGTCTTCCTTGGCCGGGAAGTAGTTGTAGACCGTGTTCACGGAGACGTCGGCCGCTTCCGCCACCTCCGCGATCGTCACCGTCACGAACCCGTGCTCCAGGAACAGCCCGGTGGCGATGTCCGAGATGCGCTGCCTGGTCTCGCGCTTCTTCCGCTCCCTGAGCCCCTCAGCCATGTCCGAATCCTAGCTTCCCTGGGGGCTCCCAAAACTTGGAGTCATTGCAAACTTTAAGAGACTCTGTTTTTCTTTGGGCATGGCAATCATCAGTACGGCCGGTCTGGCCCGTACCTTCCCGACCAAGCGCGGACCGCTCCAGGCCGTGCGCGGCATCGACCTGACCGTCCGCGAGGGCGAAATTCTCGGCTTCCTGGGCCCGAACGGGGCCGGCAAGACGACGACCCTCCGGATGCTGACGACCCTGCTGGAACCGACCGGCGGGGCCGCCACCGTCGCGGGCTGCGACCTGGCGGCCGACCCCGCCGGGGTGCGGCGGGCCTGCGGCTACGTGGCGCAGTCCGGCGGGGTCGACCCGCAGATCACCGTGCGGGAGGAGCTGGTCACCCAGGGGCGCCTGTACCGGCTGACCAAGGCGCGGGCCGCCGAACGCGCCGAGGAGCTGGCCCGCGACCTGGGCCTCACCGAGCTGCTCGACCGCAAGTGCGCCGCGCTCTCCGGCGGGCAACGGCGCCGCCTGGACATCGCGATGGCGCTCACCCATCGCCCGAAGGTGCTGTTCCTCGACGAGCCGACGACCGGTCTCGACCCCGGCAGCCGTGCCGACCTGTGGGACCTGGTGCGCCGACTGCGCGACGAGCACGGCACGACCGTCTTCCTGACCACCCACTACCTCGACGAGGCCGACGCCCTCTCCGACCGGCTGGTCGTCGTCGACCACGGCGTGGTCGTCGCCGAGGGCACCCCGAGCGCGCTGAAGCTCCGCTACGGCGGCTCGCTCGACGCCTCGCTCCAGGACACGTTCCTCGCCATCACCGGCCGCAGCGCCGCGCCGGCCGACCAGACCCCCGTCGCCGTATAGGCCCCCGAGAGGACCCAGAGGACTCCCGATGCTGTTGCACGACACCGCACTCGTCTACGGGCGCTATCTCCGCCAGTCCCTGCGCTCTCGCTTCGCGCTGCTCTTCGGCGTGCTGATGCCGCTGCTCTACCTGCTGTTCTTCGGTCCCCTGCTGACGGATCTGCCGCTCGGCGAGCGGGGCAGCTCCTGGCAGGTGCTCGTCCCCGGCCTGCTGCTCCAGCTGGGGTTGTTCGGGGCGTCGTTCGCGGGCTTCTCGATCATCCTGGAGAAGGGCCAGGGGGTCGTGGAGCGCATGCGCGTCACCCCCGTCAGCCGACTGGCCCTGCTGCTGGGCCGGGTACTGCGGGACGCCACGGTGTTCGTCTTCCAGGCGGTGCTGCTGGTGCTGGCGGCGGTGGCGATGGGCCTGCGGGCTCCGCTGGCCGGCGTTCTGATCGGCTTCGGGTTCGTCGCCCTGCTCTCGCTCTCGCTGGCCTCGCTGTCGTACGCGCTGGCCATGAAGCTGACCACCCCGCAGAGCTTCGGCCCGGCGATCAACGCGCTGACCATGCCGTCCATGCTGCTGTCCGGCCTGATGCTGCCGATGACCCTGGGCCCGGCCTGGCTGGACGTCCTGTCGCACCTCATGCCGTTCCGCTATCTGGTGGACGCGGTGCGGGACGCGTACGTCGGCAGCTACGCGACGGCACCCATGCTGTACGGCGTCCTGGCGGCCGTCGGCCTCACGGCCCTGTCCGTGACAGTGGGCACACGCGTGTTCCGAACCGCCGGAGCGTAACTACGCTGGCCACATGGTCAATCTGACGCGCATCTACACCAGGACCGGCGACCAGGGCACCACCGCCCTCGGCGACATGAGCCGGGTCGCCAAGACCGACCTGCGGATCTCCGCGTACGCCGACGCCAACGAGGCGAACGCGGCGATCGGCACGGCGATCGCGCTGGGCGGACTGGACCAGGAGGTCGTCAAGGTCCTCACCCGCGTCCAGAACGACCTGTTCGACGTGGGTGCGGACCTGTCGACGCCGGTGGTGGAGAACCCGGAGTTCCCGCCGCTGCGGGTGGAGCAGTTCTACATCGACAAGCTGGAGGCGGACTGCGACCACTTCCTCGGACAGGTCGAGAAGCTCCGCTCCTTCATCCTCCCCGGCGGCACCCCGGGCGCGGCCCTGCTCCACCAGGCCTGCACCGTCGTACGCCGGGCGGAACGCTCGACGTGGGCGGCGCTGGAGGTGCACGCCGAGGCGATGAACCCCCTGACGGCGACCTACCTCAACCGCCTGTCCGACCTGCTGTTCATCCTCGCGAGGACGGCGAACAAGGAGGTCGGGGACGTGCTGTGGGTGCCGGGCGGGGAGCGCTGAGGTCACGGTCCTGCCGCGGGCGCGCCCGCCACAGGCCGCACGGGACCTGCGCGCCGCCGGCGCACATCATCACGATGCCGACCTTCGTGCGGGTTGATGAACGGGGACGTCCAAGTCGCCGGCGAGCAGCCACAGCACCGAGGCCGATCACCAAGGTGGCGACTGCCCTCCACCAGGTGCCTCGCGGGCCTGCGGCTCATCAGTGCGCCTTCTCTTTCGACGTCGTAGCGGTCGGGTCCCGCTCCCCGGCGGGGGCCTTCCGCGGCCAGACGAAGTAGCTCAGCGCGATCACGCCGTGGATCCCGGCCGTACGCCAGGCCACGCAAGCGCCAGCTCTCCAGGGAGGTCGACGCGGCTCGGGTCGTCCACGTACCAGATGGCGAGCTGGAGCAGCACGGTCGCGACGACGGCACCGGTCAGCGTGCCCAGCCAGATCCTGCCCTCGTGGCGCGGCGCGGGCCATGCCGTAGCGCGGGGGCTTCTGCGGGGGCGGGGCGCCGCCGAGCCGGTGGGCCGCGTGGCCGTCGAGCCACTTCACCGTGCGGTGGCCGTGCCCGACGGTGTAGCCGATGTACAGCGCGGCCAGGCCGTGCGTCCAGTTCGGGCTCGGCGCCGTTCTTCAGGTCCAGCGCGGTGGCGACCAGCAGGACGACCTCCAGCAGCGGCTCGCACAGCAGCAGCGCCAGGCCGGTGCGCGGCATCTTCAGCAGGTAGCGGGCAGCCAGTCCGGCGGCCAGCAGCACCCAGAAGCCGATCTCGCAGGCGGCGATCAAGTGCGACGATCACGGTTCGCTCCTCTCGGTCACCCCTCCAGGCTCCCGTGCGGCGCGGGCCGGAATCGTCGTCGCGACTGACGAACCCGCGGTACATCGAAAGATGCAGTCGGGGACCCTACGCGGGGATCAGGCGCGAGGCGGGCGGTGCCGTGTTGGATGGTGGCATGGCCGTACGACTCCCCCGCCCCCGCCGTTTCGACATGTGCGTCGCGCTGGGCGGTCTGCTCGGCGGGCTGCTGCTGTGGGGGCTCGGCCTGGCCACCCGTCCGGCCACCGAGGTGTACGTGCTGCTGCCGCGGCCGCTGGCCGGTCCTGCTGCCGCTGTTCGTCATGGCCGCGCTGCGAGCTGCTGCGCCGGAGCCGCCCCGCGCACGGCACTGCTGGTCGGCACGGCCGCGATCATCATGGACGTCGTCACCAGGGCAACCTGGTCATCGATCCTGATGTACACCGACCTCATGTACGCGGCCGTCCTGTACGGCCCGCCCGCCTCGGCCCACCGCATCCCGCGGATCACCGGGCTGCTCGCGGTCGCCGGGGCGGTGGTGCCGTTCGCGGTCTGGCGCGAGCCCGAGGCGCTGCTGATCGGCGTGGTCACCGGCCTCGTGTCCTTCGGCCCCGCCGCCACCGGACTCATCGTCCGCAACCACCGCGACGCCGCCGAGGCCGCCCGGCTGCGCGCCGAGCAGACCGCGCTGCTCGCCGAGATGGACCGCACCCAGGCGGTCACCGCCGAACGGGCCCGGATGGCCCGCGAGCTGCACGACATGGTGGCCAACCACCTGTCCGCGATCGCCATCCACTCCACCGCCGCCCTCTCCCTCGACGACCCGAAGACCTCCCAGGACGCGCTGGTGGTCATCCGCGAGAACAGCGTGCGAGGGGCTCGCGGAGATGCGGCGGCTGATCGGGATCCTCCGGGACGACAGCGGCGACACCGAGCCGGTCGCCGCGCCCACCCTGGACGGGCTCGGCGCACGCTGGTCGAGAACGCGCGCGCCAACGGCCTGGACGTCACCCTCGACGCCGGCACAGGCGCAACGGTGCCCGCGCCGGTCGAACTCGCCGCCTACCGCATCGTCCAGGAGTCCCTGACCAACGCCCTCAAGCACGCCGGCCCCGGCCGGGTCACGGTGTGCCTCGCCCGGCGGGACGGCGCGCTGACCGTCTCGGTGACCAGCCCGTACGGCGACCGGGACCGGCCGCGCGCCCCCGGCTCAGGCGCCGGGCTGATCGGCATGCGCGAGCGCACCGCGCTGCTGGACGGCGTCTTCGAGGCCGGCCCCGAGGGCTCGCCCGACGGCAAGGTCTGGGCCGTACGCGCCACACTCCCCGTCAACGACACCGTCGAAGGAGACACCGCATGACGATCCGGGTCCTGGTCGCCGAGGACCAGTCCGCCGTTCGCGCGGGACTGGTCCTGATCCTGCGCAGCGCGCCCGACATCGAGGTGGTCGGCGAGGCGGCGGATGGCGAGCGGGCGGTGGCGCTGGCCCGCGAGCTGCGCCCGGACCTGGTGCTGATGGACGTTCAGATGCCGCGCCTTGACGGGGTGTCGGCGACCCGGCAGGTCGTCGCGGAAGGGCTCGCGGACGTGCTGGTGCTGACCACCTTCGACCTCGACGAGTACGTCTTCGGGGCGCTGCGCGCGGGCGCGTCCGGCTTCCTGCTGAAGAACACCGAGGCGAGGGAGCTGCTGGAGGCGGTACGGACGGTCGCCCGCGGGGAGGGGCTGATCGCCCCGGCGGTCACCCGGCGGCTGATCGCGGAGTTCGCCGCGAAGCCGACGCGGAAGCCGACGGCCGATCCGGCCGTGCTGGACCGGCTGACCCGGCGCGAGCGCGAGGTGCTGTCCTGCCTCGGCGAGGGACTGTCCAACGCGGGCATCGCCGACCGGCTCGACATGGCCGAGGCGACCGTGAAAACCCATGTCAGCAGGCTTGCTGGGGAAGCTGGAGCTGCGCAGCCGGGTGCAAGCGGCCGTGCTGGCCCAGGAGTTGGGGATCTGACCCGGTCGCGGGGAGTGGTGGTCCAGACCTATTGACCGGTGGTCCAGACCTTCCTATTCTCACCGCACCATGAGGGGCGTGAGGCTCAGTCACGCCCCGACAACCCCACAAGGAGGCGCAGCGTGCGCTTCAGACACAGAGCCGTGGCAGGGTTCGCGACCCTGTTGCTCCCGCTGGCCGGGATGGTCGGCCTCGCCACCCCCGCCCAGGCGGCCACGTCGGCCACCGCCACCTATGCCAAGACCCAGGACTGGGGCTCCGGTTTCGAGGGCAGGTGGACGGTGAAGAACACCGGCACCACAGCCATCGGTTCCTGGACCGTCGAGTGGGACTTCCCCGCCGGTACGTCCGTCACCTCCGCCTGGGACGCCGACGTCACCTCCTCCGGCACCCACTGGACCGCCAGGAACAAGTCCTGGAACGGCACACTCGCCCCCGGCGCCTCCCTCTCCTTCGGCTTCAACGGCACCGGCTCCGGCTCCCCCGCGAACTGCAAGCTCAACGGCGGCGGTTGCGACGGCGGCAGCGTCCCCGGCGACGCCCCGCCCTCCGCGCCCGGCATCCCCACCGCCTCCGGCATCACCGACACCTCGGTGAAACTGACCTGGTCCGCCGCCACCGACGACAGGGGCGTCAAGAACTACGACGTCCTGCGCGACGGCAACAGGGTCGCCACGGTGACGACCACCTCGTACACGAACACCGGCCTCACCGCCGGCACCGACTACTCCTACACCGTCCAGGCCCGCGACACCGCCGACCAGACCGGCCCGGTCAGCGGCGCGGTGAAGGTGCGCACCACGGCCGGCTCGGAGGAACCCCCGCCCACCGGCGACAAGGTCAAGCTCGGCTACTTCACCGAGTGGGGCGTCTACGGCCGCAACTACCACGTCAAGAACCTGGTGACGTCGGGCTCGGCGTCGAAGATCACCCACATCAACTACGCCTTCGGCAACGTCAAGGACGGCAAGTGCGTCGTCGACGACACCTACGCCGCCTACGACAAGGCCTACACCGCGGACCAGTCCGTCAGCGGCACCGCGGACACCTGGGACCAGCCACTGCGGGGCAACTTCAACCAGCTCCGCCAGCTGAAGGCCAGGTACCCGCACATCAAGGTGCTGTACTCCTTCGGCGGCTGGACCTACTCCGGCGGCTTCGGCCAGGCCGCGGCCAACGCCGCCGCGTTCGCCAAGTCCTGCAAGGCCGTCATCGAGGACCCGCGCTGGGCCGATGTCTTCGACGGCATCGACATCGACTGGGAGTACCCGAACGCCTGCGGCCTGACCTGCGACACGTCCGGCCCGGCGGCGTTCAGGAACCTGTCCCAGGCACTGCGTGCCGAGTTCGGCCCGGACTACCTGGTCACCGCCGCCATCACGGCCGACGCCTCCGACGGCGGCAAGATCGACGCGGCCGACTACGGCGGCGCCGCGCAGTACCTCGACTGGTACAACGTGATGACGTACGACTACTTCGGCGCCTGGGACAAGACCGGCCCCACCGCCCCGCACTCCCCGCTCACCTCGTACACCGGCATCCCGAAAGCCGGTTTCACCTCCGCGGCGGCCATCGCCAAGCTCAAGGCCAAGGGCGTCCCGTCCGCCAAGCTGCTGCTCGGCATCGGCTTCTACGGCCGCGGCTGGACCGGCGTCACCCAGTCCGCCCCCGGCGGCACGGCGACCGGCCCGGCGACCGGCACCTACGAGGCGGGTATCGAGGACTACAAGGTCCTCAGGAACTCCTGCCCGGCCACCGGCACAGTCGGCGGCACGGCGTACGCGCACTGCGGCGGCAACTGGTGGTCTTACGACACCCCGGCCACCATCGGCACGAAGATGGCATGGGCCGAGACCCAGGGGCTCGGCGGCGCGTTCTTCTGGGAGTTCAGCGGTGACACCGGCAACGGAGAGCTGGTGAACGCCATCGACAGCGGGCTGAAGTAGGCCCGTTCACATGCCCTTTCGAAGGGCTGCAGGGCTCACGCGACGTTGACGCGCTGACCAGGTGGGGCTGCTTCGAGCCACGCGAGGAAACCGGTCAGCGCGTCCTCGCTCATCGCGAGTTCGAGGCGCGAGCCCCGGTGCAGACAGGCCAGGATCACATGGTCGGAGAGCAGCGCCATCTCCTCCTCGCCCTCGGGAACCCGGCGGCCGGCCACCTGGATCGCGGAACGCTCCAGGACGCGGCGCGGACGCGGCGAGTACGAGAAGACGCGGTACCACTCGACGCGGTCGCCGTTGTACCGGGCCACGCCGTACGCCCAGCCCTTGCCGTTCGTGTCGCCCTGCTCCGGGGTGTCCCAGCGCAGGCTGGCGTCGAAGGTACCGCCCGAACGCTGGATGAGCCGGCGGCGCAGACCGAAGACGAACAGTCCCACCACCACGAGGGCCACCACGATTCCGCACACAGTCAGAGCGAGGACCATCGACACCGACCTCCTCGTCTCCTAGGTAACGGAACGGAAAAATCTCCCACATCTGCCTCAGCCGCGACTGGGTCCGGATCTCTCCGGTACCCAGCCGCGGCTGAGTGACGTCATCACATGGCGGACAGAGTCAGCGCGCCGCCGTCGCAGCACGCAGACGGACGTCCGCGCGGCGCTGGGCCTCCGCGTCGTCCTCCGCCTTCGCGCGCTCCAGCTCCTGCTCCGCGCGCTGGACATCGATCTCGTCCGACAGCTCGGCGACTTCGGCCAGCAGCGAGAGCTTGTCGTCCGCGAACGAGATGAAACCGCCGTGGACCGCGGCGACGACCGTCCCGCCGTCGCTCGTACGAATGGTTACCGGGCCCGACTCCAGCACACCGAGCAGCGGCTGGTGACCGGGCATGACGCCGATGTCGCCGGACGTGGTGCGCGCGACGACCAGGGTGGCCTGGCCGGACCAGACCTCACGGTCGGCGGCGACCAGCGCGACGTGCAGCTCAGCAGCCAAGGTGGCTCCTCGGGTCACCACCCGGCAGGAGTGCCGGGTGTTGGTTACAAGTCTAGTAGGCGTGACAGAGGGGGCGGGACGAACCCCGCCCCCTCATGACTCGAGCACGGCTCGGGTCAGGAGACGCCCAGCTCCTTCGCGTTGTTCTTCAGGTCCTCGAGACCACCGCACATGAAGAACGCCTGCTCCGGGAAGTGGTCGTAGTCGCCGTCGCAGATCGCGTTGAACGCGGCGATCGACTCGTCCAGCGGCACGTCCGAACCGTCCACGCCGGTGAACTGCTTGGCGGCGTGGGTGTTCTGGGACAGGAAGCGCTCCACGCGACGGGCGCGGTGGACAACGAGCTTGTCCTCCTCGCCGAGCTCGTCGATACCGAGGATCGCGATGATGTCCTGCAGGTCCTTGTACTTCTGCAGGATGTTCTTCACGCGCATCGCGGCGTTGTAGTGGTCCGCCGAGATGTACCGCGGGTCGAGGATCCGGGACGTGGAGTCCAGCGGGTCCACGGCCGGGTAGATGCCCTTCTCGGAGATCGGACGGGAGAGCACCGTCGTCGCGTCGAGGTGGGCGAAGGTGGTGGCCGGGGCCGGGTCGGTCAGGTCGTCCGCGGGGACGTAGATCGCCTGCATCGAGGTGATCGAGTGACCACGGGTCGAGGTGATGCGCTCCTGCAGGGTGCCCATCTCGTCGGCCAGGTTCGGCTGGTAGCCCACCGCGGAGGGCATACGGCCGAGCAGGGTCGACACCTCGGAACCGGCCTGGGTGAAGCGGAAGATGTTGTCGATGAAGAACAGCACGTCCTGCTTCTGGACGTCACGGAAGTACTCCGCCATCGTCAGGCCGGCCAGGGCCACGCGCAGACGGGTGCCCGGGGGCTCGTCCATCTGACCGAAGACCAGGGCGGTCTTGTCCAGAACGCCGGACTCTTCCATCTCCGCGATGAGGTCGTTGCCCTCACGGGTGCGCTCACCGACGCCCGCGAAGACGGAGACGCCCTCGTGGAGGTTGGCGACACGCATGATCATTTCCTGGATCAGCACGGTCTTGCCGACACCGGCACCACCGAACAGACCGATCTTGCCGCCCTTGACGTACGGGGTGAGCAGGTCGACGACCTTCAGGCCCGTCTCGAACATCTCGGTCTTCGACTCGAGCTGGTCGAACGCGGGGGCCTTGCGGTGGATGGACCAGCGCTCGCCCTCGTGGGTCTCGTCGCTGTTCAGCACCTCACCGAGGGTGTTGAACACCTTGCCCTTGGTGAAGTCGCCGACCGGGACGGTGATGCCCGCGCCGGTGTCGGTCACCGCGGCCTGGCGGACCAGGCCGTCGGTGGGCTGCATGGAGATGGCGCGGACCAGGCCGTCGCCCAGGTGCTGGGCGACCTCGAGGGTCAGCGTCTTCTTCTCGCCCGCCAGCGCCGGGTCGGCGACCTCGACGTGCAGGGCGTTGTAGATCTCCGGCATCGCGTCGACGGGGAACTCCACGTCGACGACCGGGCCGATGACCCGCGCGACGCGGCCCGTCGCCGTGGCCGTCTCAACAGTGGTGGTCATTATTAGTCACTCCCCGCGGTCGCGTCGGCCAGGGCACTGGCACCACCGACGATCTCGCTGATTTCCTGGGTGATTTCGGCCTGGCGGGCCTGGTTGGCAAGCCGGGTGAGGTTCTCGATGAGATCACCGGCGTTGTCGGTTGCCGACTTCATCGCACGCCGCGTGGCGGCGTGCTTCGAGGCGGCCGACTGGAGCAGCGCGTTGTAGATACGGCTCTCCACGTAGCGCGGCAGCAGGGCGTCCAGGACGTCCTCCGCCGAGGGCTCGAAGTCGAACAGCGGGAGGATCTCGCCCTTGGGCTTCGCCTCTTCCGCGACCTCTTCGAGGCTGAGCGGCAGCAGCCGCGCCTCGACAGCCGTCTGCGTCATCATCGACACGAACTCGGTGTAGACGATGTGGAGCTCGTCCACGCCGCCTTCCGCCGTCTCCGTCTCGATCGCCTCGATCAGCGGGGCCGCGACCTTCTTGGCGTCCGCGTACGAGGGGTCGTCGGTGAAGCCCGTGAACGACTCCGCGACCTTGCGCTCGCGGAAGTTGTAGTGGGCGACACCACGGCGGCCGACGATGTAGTTGACGACCTCCTTGCCCTCACCCTCGAGCCGCGCGGTGAGCCTCTCCGCGGCCTTGATGGCGTTGGAGTTGAAGGCGCCGGCCAGACCGCGGTCGCTCGTGAGGAGCAGGACCGCGGCGCGGGTCGGGTTCTCCGCTTCCGTCGTCAGCGGGTGCTTGGTGTTCGAGCCGGTGGCGACCGCGCTGACCGCGCGGGTGAGCTCGGTCGCATACGGGGTGGAGGCCGCCACCTTGCGCTGCGCCTTGACGACGCGCGAGGCGGCGATCATCTCCATCGCCTTCGTGATCTTCTTGGTCGCGGTGACGGATCGGATGCGACGCTTGTAGACCCGGAGCTGGGCTCCCATGAGTCAGGTCCCTTCCGTCGTCACTTACCGGCAGCCGGGGTGTCCTCGCCGAGCAGCTTGCCGTCGGAGGTCTCGAACTGCTTCTTGAACTCCGCGATGGCGTCGGCCATGGCCTGGAGGGTGTCGTCCGACATCTTGCCGCCCTCGCGGATGGAGGTCAGCAGGCCCTGCTCCTTGCGGTGCAGGTACTCCAGCAGCTCCTTCTCGAAGCGGCGGATGTCGACGACCGGGACCTCGTCCATCTTGCCGGTGGTGCCGGCCCAGATGGAGACGACCTGGTCCTCGGTGGCCATCGGCTGGTACTGCGGCTGCTTCAGCAGCTCGACCATGCGCTGACCACGCTCGAGCTGCGCCTTGGACGCGGCGTCCAGGTCGGAACCGAAGGCGGCGAACGCCTCCAGCTCACGGAACTGGGCGAGGTCCACACGCAGGCGGCCGGACACCTGGCGGATCGCCTTGTGCTGGGCGGAACCACCGACTCGGGAGACGGAGATACCGACGTTCAGCGCGGGGCGCTGACCGGCGTTGAACAGGTCCGACTCCAGGAAGCACTGGCCGTCGGTGATGGAGATGACGTTGGTCGGGATGAACGCCGAGACGTCGTTGGCCTTGGTCTCGACGATCGGCAGACCGGTCATCGAGCCGGCGCCCATCTCGTCGGAGAGCTTGGCGCAACGCTCCAGCAGCCGGGAGTGCAGGTAGAAGACGTCACCCGGGTAGGCCTCACGGCCCGGCGGGCGGCGCAGCAGCAGCGACACGGCGCGGTAGGCGTCGGCCTGCTTCGACAGGTCGTCGAAGATGATGAGGACGTGCTTGCCGTCGTACATCCACTGCTGGCCGATGGCCGAACCGGTGTACGGCGCCAGGTACTTGAAGCCGGCCGGGTCGGACGCCGGGGCGGCGACGATGGTCGTGTACTCCAGCGCGCCGGCCTCTTCCAGAGCGCCGCGCACACCGGCGATGGTGGAGCCCTTCTGGCCGATGGCGACGTAGATGCAGCGGACCTGCTTCTCCGGGTCGCCCGAGCGCCAGTTGTCGCGCTGGTTGATGATCGTGTCGACGGCCAGGGCGGTCTTGCCGGTCTGGCGGTCACCGATGATCAGCTGACGCTGGCCACGGCCGATCGGGGTCATGGTGTCGACGGCCTTGTAGCCGGTCTCCATCGGCTGGTGGACCGACTTGCGGACCATGACGCCCGGGGCCTGCAGCTCCAGGGCGCGACGGCCGTCCGTCTCGATCTCGCCGAGGCCGTCGATCGGGTTGCCGAGGGGGTCCACCACGCGGCCGAGGTAGCCCTCGCCCACCGCGACGGAGAGAACCTCACCGGTGCGCTGCACCGGCTGCCCCTCCTCGATGCCACTGAACTCACCGAGGACGACGCAGCCGATCTCGCGCTCCTCGAGGTTGAGGGCGAGACCGAGGCTGCCGTCCTCGAACTTCAGCAGCTCGTTGGCCATGACCGAGGGCAGCCCCTCGACCTTCGCGATGCCGTCGCCGGCGAAGGTGACCGTACCGACCTCCTCGCGCGAGGCCGCGTCCGGCTTGTACGCCTGGACGAAGTTCTCCAGCGCGTCCCGGATCTCCTCCGGCCGGATCGTGAGCTCCGCCATCTGGGTTCCCTGCTCTCCTTGTTGGGCCCGAAGTTTCACTTTGGGGGTCTGGGGGCGACCCCCAGGATTCTTCTGCACGGCCCAACCAGGGCCGTCGTAAGTACGTCGTGCTATTGAGTTGCTGCTCAGCTCGCCAGGCGGCGGCTCGCGTCCTCCAGCCGGTCCGCGAGAGAGCCGTTGATGACCTCGTCACCGACCTGCACCCGGATTCCGCCGAGGACCTCGGGGTCCACGTCCAGGTTGAGGTGCATCTGGCGGCCGTAGACCTTGGCGAGGGCGGCGCCCAGGCGCTGCTTCTGCTGGTCACTCAGCGGCACCGCCGAGGTGACGATGGCCACCATGCGGTCCCGGCGCTCGGCGGCGAGCTTGGACAGGGACTCCAGTCCCGACTCCAGGCTACGTCCCCGCGGCGCGGTCACAAGGCGCGTCACCAGACGCTCGGTGGCCGACTGCGCGCGGCCGCCGAGCAGGCTGCGCAGCAGCTCGCCCTTGGCCGAGGTGGTGGCCTTCCGGTCGGTCAGCGCGGCACGCAGCGCGGTGCTGCCGGAGACGATCCGGCCGAACCGGAACAGCTCGTCCTCGACGTCGTCGAGCTTGCCGGCCTGCTGCGCGGCGGTGAGGTCGGCGGTGTCGGCCAGCGTCTCCAGCGCGTCCACCAGGTCGCGCGACCGCGACCAGCGGGAGCGCACCATGCCGGCGACCAGGTCGGCGGCCGGGCCGCTGACCTGGGTGCCGAGCAGACGCTGGGCCAGCTCGGCCTTGGCCTCGCCGGCCTGCGCCGGGTCGGTGAGGACCCGACGCAGCGAAACCTCACGGTGGAGCAGCGCGGTGACGGCGGCCAGTTCGTCGGCGAGCGAGCGCGCGTTCACGGACGTGGAGTCCGTCAGCGCGTCGAGACGCTCTCGTGCGGCTGCCAGGGCCTCGCGGCTCGCTCCGTTCATCGTCCGGCCTCGGCCTTCTCCTCGAGCTCGTCGAGGAACCGGTCGATCACGCGGCTCTGGCGGGCGTGGTCCTCGAGGGACTCCCCGACGAGCTTGCCGGCCAGGTCGGTGGCGAGCTTGCCGACGTCCTGACGCAGCGCGGACGCGGCGGACTTGCGGTCGGCCTCGATCTGGGAGTGGCCGGCGGCGACGATCTCCTCGCGCTGACGCTGACCCTCGGCCCGCATCTCGGCGATGAGCGTGGCGCCCTGCTCCTGCGCCTCCTGGCGCAGGCGCGCGGCCTCGTGCCGGGCCTCGGCGAGCTGTGCCTTGTACTGCTCAAGCACGCTCTGGGCCTCGACCTTCATGGTCTCGGCCTCTTCGATACCGCCTTCGATCGCCGCGCGGCGCTCCTCCAGAACCTTGTTGATGTTCGGAAGCAGCTTCTTCCAGAAGAAGAAGAACACGATGGCGAAGGCGATGGTGCCGACGAGCAGCTCGGGGCCCGGAGGAACGAGCGGGTTCTGCTCTTCCTCGGCCGCCAGCTGCACCAGGTTGGCGATCACATCAGTGCCTTTCGTCGATGCCTGTCGGTAGGGATTTTTTAGTCAATACCGAAGACGAACGGCATGACGATGCCGATGAGGGCGAGCGCCTCACAGAAGGCGAAGCCCAGGATCTGGTTGGCACGGATCAGGCCGGCGGCCTCGGGCTGGCGGGCGAGGGCCTGGGTGCCGTTGCCGAAGATGATGCCGACGCCGATGCCGGGGCCGATAGCCGAGAGGCCGTAACCGACGGAACCGATGGAACCGGAGACAGCGGCGAGGGTCTCAGTGGCAGCCATGCTGAATCTTCCTTCTCTTAACGGACCGGTGGGGGTTGGCCACCGGACGACCGGGGGTGGGGTGGGGCTCAGTGATGCTCAGCGAGAGCGCCCTGGATGTACGTGGAGGCGAGGAGTACGAAGACGTACGCCTGGACGGCCTGCACGAAAAGCTCGAAGCCGATCATGGCGATGGTCATCACGAACGAGACACCGGCCGCCGGGATCATCCAGCTGTTGAGCAGGTACCAGGAGGCGACGGTGAACATGACCAGCATCAGGTGACCGGCGAACATGTTGGCGAACAGTCGCACCGCGTGCGTGAACGGCCGGACGAGCAGGTTCGAGAAGAACTCGATGACCATCACGAGCGGCAGCACCGGGCCGAGCGACTTGTCGTAGCCGGTGACGTTCTTGAAGAACCCGACGAAGCCGTGCCGCTTGAAGGTCAGCGAGACCCACGTCACGTAGACGATCGCGGCCAGGACCGCCGGGAACGCGATGATCGACGACACCGGGAACTGCGCCAGCGGGATCACGGACCAGATGTTCATGATCCAGATGAAGAAGAACAGCGAGACCATCAGGGGGACGTACTTCTCGCCCTCCTTCTTGCCGAGGGTCTCGTAGACGATGCCGCGGCGTACGAAGTCGTAGCCGGCCTCACCGACCATCTGCAGCTTGCCCGGCACCACCTTGGCCTTGCCGAAGGCCGCATAGAAGAAGCCGATGACGAGGACGGTGGTGATGAGGGCAAGCAGCATCACCTTGTTGAACTCGAACCCCCCGACCGTGGCGAGCGGCTTGAAGAGGAACGAGTGAAGGCCCGGCGCCGGAAAACCACACCCGTGTCGGACATGATCCGACAGCTCCAGTCAAAGGCGAGCTGGGTCTGGTCAGCACTCACCGCGGGCTCCTTCGGCGTGACGCATGGGTACGGCAACCTCGTTGTGTCGGCGCGGCACGCAGCCGCGGATCGGCACTGGACTGGTGTTACGGATGTGAGGGCGGCTTGGGGGCATCGAGCCTCGCGTTCGAGCAGGCGTCAGCTCAGATGCCCGCGCCCGCGATGCCGCAGTTGGCACCGGACGATAGCAGGAGTTCCCAGTGCTCTTTATCGCACCCCTACCCGTCACGACGACGACCCGGTCTTCTCGGGCTTCTCGCTCTTCTCGGAGTCCGGGTCGATGTAGAAGATCTTGGCCTTCATGTGCGCACGAGCCTGCGCAGCCATCCACACGACGGTCGCGACGACGAGCCCGACGGCGAACGTCTTCGCGTTGAAGAGAGAGGTGTCCTTGAAGAGGGCGACGAAGATCAGGAGCAGCAGAAGCTGAGCCATATAAAGCATCAGCCCCATGGCCTGGAACAACTGCGGGAGCGTTTTTGCCGTCCGCTGGAGAACGTACAGACCGATCCCCATGAAAAGAATGGCAAGCAGGGCGCCGACGGCGGCTCCGACAGCTCCCTTGCCTCCGGCCACCACGCCACTGACGGCGACCGCGACCGCACCGGCAGCCGCTGTGGGCACAGCGCACTGCAGAAGGTTCCGGGCGTCATTGGACGGCATGGCGGCAACTCCGCTTTCGCAGGGGGCAGGGGTGTCGTCATGGACGAGCGTAGTCCCGGGCTGAGTTGAGACCTCACACCAATGGACCGTCGCAGTGCGGCCCTTCGGCTCTATCCGGGGGTTCTCGTGAACCGTATCACAAACTATTTGATGCAGTCTTTACCTGGAGGTGTGCGGGCTGTCACACATGAGAGTGAAGCTGCGCGTCTGTGCAAGAACGGCGCCGACTTGTCTGGTATTGGGGCGCTTTACTCCCCCATCGCAACCCCACGACTTGGCAATGCTCTAGTCAGATTCTTACCTTGTCCCGGCCTTGCGCCGGTCCGCCAGACGCGAACGGGGGCCGATGGCGGTCGCCCCGTTGACCCCGGAGACCCCGGAAACGACCGGGCTTCGGCTGTCGTGCCCGGCCGGGGCGGGCTGATCCGTCGCGGACGCCGGCGTCGAGGCCTCGAGTGAGAGGGCCGCGACCTCGACCGCGGCGCCGGTAGCGCGGCGGCACGAAGTGCTCCAGCCAGCGCGGGGCGCGCGGCGTGAAGCGCGGCAGCAGAAGAAGAAGGAGACCGATCGCACTGAGGAACACGACACCGAGCACGATCCACATGGACGCCGAGTTGACCGAGTAGGCGAGCGCGCCGAAGGCGATCAGCGCCGACCAGAAGTACATGATCAGCACCGCGCGGCTGTGCGAGTGGCCGATCTCCAGGAGGCGGTGGTGCAGGTGGCCGCGGTCGGCGGCGAACGGCGACTGGCCGCGCCAGGTGCGCCGCACGATCGCCAGGATCAGGTCGGCGGCCGGCACCGCGATGATCGTCAGCGGCAGCAGCAGCGGGATGTAGACGGGGACCGTCTGGTGCACGGCCTCCTTCTCGGACCCGACGTACAGGTTGAGCGCGTCCGGGTCGACCTGCCCGGTGACGGAGATCGCGCCGGCGGCCAGGACCAGGCCGATGAGCATGGAGCCCGAGTCGCCCATGAAGATCCGCGCCGGATGCATGTTGTGCGGCAGGAAGCCCAGGCACATGCCCATCAGGATCGCCGAGAAGAGACTGGCGGGGGCGGCGGCCTCGACGCCGTACGAGTACCAGATGCGGTAGGCGTACAGGAAGAACGCGGCGGCCGCGATGCACACCATGCCCGCCGCCAGGCCGTCCAGGCCGTCGACGAAGTTGACCGCGTTGATCGTGATGACGACCAGCGCGACCGTCAGCAGGGTGCTTTGCCACTGGGTGAGCGCGACCGAGCCGACGCCCGGGATCGGCAGCCACAGGATCGTCAGACCCTGCACCACCATCACACCCGCGGCGATCATCTGCCCGCCCAGCTTGATCAGGGCGTCGATCTCGAACTTGTCGTCCAGCACTCCGATCAGCCAGATCACCGCCGCCCCGGACAGCAGCGCCCGGGGTTCGTTCGACGTCTCGAAGACCTGGCTGAGGTTGGTCAGGTGGTCCGCGACCAGCAGGCCGGCGCACAGGCCGAAGAACATCGCGATCCCGCCGAGCCGCGGAGTGGGTTCCCGGTGCACGTCACGTGCCCGGATCTCCGGCATCGCTCCGGCCACGATCGCGAATTTACGTACCGGCCCTGTCAGCAGATACGTCACCGCGGCCGTGATGCAGAGCGTCAGCAGGTATTCACGCACGGGCTTCCCCACAGGTCTCGCTGGCCATCACAGCCCCACACCCTAGCGATGCGCGCATATGAGTGGGGACTTCCGGGTAGCGACGATGGTTGCACGAGTGGCTGTGCACCCTGGTGCGTCTACCCCCACTCAGCGCGGATACGGCGGAAATCCACCGGCCAGCTCCCGCACATCTTCACGGGCCCTCGCGGTATCGGTCACGCCCCTGAGGACCCCCGCGAGCAGCTTGGCGATCCGCGCCATCTCGGGCTCCCCCATGCCCTGCGTGGTGACCGCGGCCGTACCCAGCCTGAGGCCCCGGGAGTCGCCGTGCGGCAGCGCACAGCAGTCCATGACCAGGCCCGCAGCGGCGAGACGGCCACGGGCGACGCGTCCGTCGACGCCGAGGGGTCCCGGGTCCGCGGTGATGAGATGGGTGTCGGTGCCGCCCGTGGTGACGACCAGACCCTCGGCGGCCAGCCGGGCCGCGAGAACCCGCGCATTGGCGACCACCTGATGGGCGTACGCGGCGAACGCCGGTGTTGCCGCCTCTCCGAACGCGACCGCCTTGGCGGCGATGGTGTGCATCTGCGCACCGCCCTGTGTGAAAGGAAACACGGCACGGTCGACCCGCTCGGCCAGCTCCGCGCGGCACAGGATCATGCCGCCGCGCGGACCGCGCAGCACCTTGTGGGTCGTCGCGCAGACGATGTCCGCGTACGGCACCGGGTTCGGCGCCGCTCCCCCGGCGACGAGCCCCATGGGATGCGCCGCGTCCGCGACGAGATACGCGCCCACCTCGTCGGCGACCTCGCGGAAGAAGGCGTAGTCGATGTGCCGGGGGTAGGCGATCGAGCCGCACACGATCGCCTTGGGCCGGCGCGTGCGGGCCAGGGTGCGCACCTGCTCGTGGTCGATGAACCCGGACTCGGCCTCCACGCCGTAGCCGACGAAGTCGAACCAGCGGCCGGAGAAGTTGGCGGGCGAGCCGTGCGTGAGGTGGCCGCCGTAGGGCAGGCCGAGGGCGAGGACGGTGTCACCGGGACGGAGCAGGGCGGCGTAGGCGGCCAGCACCGCCGAAGAGCCCGAGTGCGCCTGGACATTGGCGTGGTCGGCGCCGAACAGGGCCCTCGCCCGGTCGACGGCGAGGCGTTCGGCGACGTCGACGATCTCGCAGCCGCCGTGGTGCCGCGCCCCCGGGTAGCCCTCGGCGTACTTGTTGGCGAGGGGTGAGCCGAGGGCGGCCAGCACGGCCGGCGAGGTGAAGTTCTCGGCGGCGATCAGCTGGAGCGTCGTCGATTGCCGCTCCCGCTCCCCGAGCAGGATGTCGGCGAGCTCGGGGTCCTGGTGGCGCAGGACGTCGGCCTCGATGGCAGGGGTGACCGTCATGATGGGCTCCGGGCGGCGTCGACGGTGACGTACGTCCAATGTAGGCCCGGGGCCCCCGGAGCGCTCGGCTGTTACGTCTTTGCGGGGACACCCGTGAGGGCCGTGACGACCGGATCGAGTGCCAGGTGTATCTCGTCCCCGATCGACCGGAAGAACGTCAGGGGCGCCCCGTACGGGTCGTACACCTCGTCGGCCTCGGCGTTCGGCGCCAGCAGCCACCCGCGTAGAGCCGCCGCCGCACGCACCAGCGCACGCGCGCGCGTGACCACGCCCTCCTCCAGGGGCGGCAGGGTCGCCGGGTCGATGGCCTTCACCAAGCGGGTGAACTCCTTGAGCGTGAAGGTCCGCAGGCCCGCCGAATGACCCATCGAGATGACCTGCGCCCGATGGTCCCGGGTGGCGGTCAGCACCAGGTCGGCGCGGATCACGTGCTCGTCGAGGAGTTCACGCCCGGTGAAGCCGGAGGCGTCCGCGCCGAAGTCGGCCAGGACGGTCTCCGCGTGGGACTCCATGGGCGCGCCCTCGTGACCCCAGGTGCCCGCGCTCTCGACGATCAGCCCGCCGCCCAGGATCCCCAGCCGCTCCTTCACGAAATGGCGGGTCAGCCGCTCGGTGATGGGCGAGCGGCACACATTGCCGGTACTGACGTGGAGGATGCGGAAGCTGTCGCGCGGAAGTCCCACGAACGTCGTCGTGATCTCCGCCGCGCTTTCCCCGTTGCCTATGCCACGCCCCGCTCCAGGGGCCGTCAATTCGCCACCTCGAGGTCGGGTACGACCTTTCGCAGCTCGTCCGCCGAGATCGCGCCCGCGCGCAGCAGCAGCGGCACCTCACGAGTCACGTCGACGATCGACGAGGGCACGTTGCCGGGGGTCGGGCCGCCGTCGAGGTAGACGGAGACGGAGTCGCCGAGCATCTCCTGCGCGGCGTCGCAGTCCTCCGGCGCCGGGTGGCCGGTGAGGTTGGCGGAGGACACGGCCATGGGGCCGACCTCGGTGAGCAGCTCGATGGCGACCGGGTGCAGCGGCATGCGCACGGCGACGGTGCCACGGGTGTCCCCGAGGTCCCACTGGAGCGACGGCTGGTGCCTGGCGACGAGGGTCAGCGCGCCCGGCCAGAAGGCGTCGACGAGCTCCCAGGCCAGCTCGGAGAAGTCCGTGACGAGCCCGTGCAGGGTGTTCGGGGAGCCGATGAGGACAGGGGTGGGCATGTTGCGGCCCCGGCCCTTCGCGTCCAGCAGGTCGGCGACGGCCTCCGAGGAGAACGCGTCGGCGCCGATGCCGTACACCGTGTCCGTCGGCAGCACCACGAGCTCGCCACGGCGGACGGCGGACGCTGCCTCACGCAGACCGGTCACGCGGTCGGTCGCGTCGTTGGTGTCGTATCGCCGTGCCATCTTTAGCTGGCCTCCTCGTACACGTGCTGCTGCGGGGATGAAAGAGTGCGGTGTGCTCACGGCAGCGCCTTGCGGGCCGTGGCGAAGCGCGGGCGCTTGTTGAGGTCCGGATGGTCGGCCGCGTCGGCCCAGCCCCGCTCCTCGGTGAAGATCCACGGCACCTGACCGCCCTGGGTGTCGGCGTGCTCGACGACCACGACACCGCCGGGGCGCAGCAGCCGGTGCGCGGTGCGTTCCAGGCCGCGGATGAGTTCGAGGCCGTCCTCGCCGGAGAAGAGGGCCAGGTCGGGGTCGTAGTCCCGCGCCTCGGGGGCGACGTACTCCCACTCGGTGAGCGGGATGTACGGCGGGTTGGTGATGACCAGGTCGACCTGGCCGTCCAGGTCCGGGAAGGCGCGTCAGGGCGTCTGCCCTGGCGCAGCTCGACCCTGGACCCCTGCACGTTCTTGCGGGTCCACCTGAGGGCGTCCTCGGACAGCTCCACGGCGTACACGCGCGAGCGCGGCACCTCCTGGGCGAGGGCGAGCGCGATGGCGCCGGAGCCGGTGCACAGGTCGACGATGCACGGCTCGACGACGTCCATGGCCCGTACGGCGTCTATGGCCCAGCCGACCACGGACTCGGTCTCGGGGCGCGGCACGAACACCCCGGGGCCGACCTGGAGTTCCAGGTACCGGAAGTAGGCCCGCCCGGTGATGTGCTGGAGCGGCTCACGGGCCTCGCGGCGGGCGATGACCTCCCAGTAGCGGGCGTCGAAGTCGGAGTCCTTGACGGAGTGCAGCTCGCCGCGCTTGACGCCGTGCACGAACGCGGCGAGTTCCTCCGCGTCGGTGCGCGGCGAGGGCACGCCGGCGTCGGCGAGCCGCTGGGTGGCCTGGGCCACCTCCGCGAGCAGCAGGTTCACGCAAGTCCTCCGGATACTCGTACTGTCACTCGTACTGACGTGCCTGCCTTACGCGGCTGCCAGCTTCGCCGCCGAGTCCGCGTCGACACAGGCCTGGATCACCGCGTCGAGGTCGCCGTCCAGGACCTGGTCCAGGTTGTACGCCTTGAAGCCGACGCGGTGGTCCGAGATGCGGTTCTCCGGGAAGTTGTACGTGCGGATCTTCTCGGAGCGGTCGACGGTGCGGACCTGGCTGCGGCGGGCGTCGGCGGCCTCCCTCTCCGCCTCCTCCTGCGCCGCGGCGAGCAGCCTGCGAGCGCAGGATACGCAGTGCCTGCTCCTTGTTCTGCAGCTGGCTCTTCTCGTTCTGGCAGGAGGCGACGACTCCGGTGGGAAGGTGCGTGATGCGCACGGCGGAGTCGGTGGTGTTGACGGACTGTCCGCCGGGGCCGGAGGAGCGGTAGACGTCGATGCGGAGGTCGTTCGGGTTGATCTCGACGTCGACCTCCTCGGCCTCGGGCGTGACGAGCACACCGGCCGCGGAGGTGTGGATACGGCCCTGGGACTCCGTCGCGGGCACCCGCTGCACGCGGTGCACGCCGCCCTCGTACTTCATCCGTGCCCAGACGCCCTGGCCGGGCTCGGTGGCGCCCTGGCCGCCCTTGGTCTTCACGGCGACCTGGACGTCCTTGTAGCCGCCCAGCTCGGACTCGGTGGCGTCGATGATCTCGGTCTTCCAGCCGACGCGCTCGGCGTAGCGCAGGTACATGCGCAGCAGGTCGCCGGCGAACAGCGCCGACTCGTCGCCGCCCGCGCCCGCCTTGATCTCGAGGATGACGTCCTTGTCGTCGCTGGGGTCGCGCGGGACGAGCAGGAGGCGCAGCTTCTCGGTGAGCTCCTCGCGCTGCTGCTCCAGCTCCTTGACCTCGGCGGCGAAGTCGGGGTCGTCGGCGGCCAGTTCGCGCGCGGTCTCGATGTCGTCGCCCGTCTGCGTCCAGGAGCGGTACGTGGCGACGATCGGGGTGAGCTCGGCGTAACGCTTGTTCAGCTTGCGCGCGTTGGCCTGGTCGGCGTGGACCGACGGGTCGGCGAGCTTCTTCTCCAGGTCGGCGTGCTCGGCGACGAGTTCCTCGACGGCCTCGAACATCTTGGGCTCCTGGTGTATGCGGACGAGGGGTGAAGGGCGGGCGACCAAAAACGCCGGTCCCGGCGCGCCCGGTGAGGGGGCGCGGCCGTGGACCGGCGAAATGGGGCTCGCTACTTCTTGGAGCCGGCGGCCTTGCCGAAGCGGGCCTCGAAGCGGGCCACACGGCCACCGGTGTCGAGGATCTTCTGCTTGCCCGTGTAGAACGGGTGGCACTCGGAGCAGACATCGGCACGGATCGGTGCCGGACTCGATGGTGCTCCGGGTGGTGAACGACGCGCCACAGGTGCAGCTGACCTGCGTCTCGACGTACTCGGGGTGGATGTCGCGCTTCAAGGTGTCTCCTAGGTTCGGGAGGGCGCCGGGTCGCTGCCGCGGGTTGCGGGAGCGTGAACCGGAGCCGACGTACCAGTCTGCCAGGACTGGCGCCATCTCCCAAAACCGGGGGTGTCCGTGATCTATTCCCCGCGGCCGTCGCGGCCGGCCCGCGCGGCGGTGCCGCGTCGTCAGGCGCGCTCTCGACGACCCTCGGCCGTCGCCCTGTCGCCCGCCGAGCCCTCGGTCGCCGACGTCGGGATCGGCTTGTCGTTCTCCAGGGCCGTCCAGACCTGCTGCGGCCTTGGTCTTCTGCAGCAGGACGCGGTTGGGGTCGGCGGGGTCGTACTGCGACCGGCATCGTGACCATGTGCATGTCGTCGGCGCTGATGCCCTTGAGGCCGCTCGCGAAGGCCGCGAGGTAGTTGACCGAGCCGAGGTCGGAGTCGGTCGTGACGGTCTTGGTCGCGGTGTCCGCGAGGTCGTAGAGCTTCTTCGGGTTGCTGAAGACGCCGACGTCCTTGACCTGGTTGATCAGGGCCTTGACGAAGGCCTGCTGGAGCTGGATGCGGCCGAGGTCGGAGCCGTCGCCGACGCCGTGCCGGGTGCGGACCAGGCCGAGGGCCTGCTCGCCGTCGAGGGTGTGGGTGCCGGCCTCAGGTTCAGGTGGCTGTCGGGGTCGTCGATGGCCTTGGTCGTGGTGACCTCGACGCCGCCGAGGTCGTCGATGAGCTTCTGGAAGCCCGTGAAGTCGACCTCCAGGTAGTGGTCCATGCGGATGCCGGTGATCGACTCGACGGTCTTCACGGCGCAGGCGGCCCCGCCGGTGGAGTAGCGGAGTTGAACATCACGCCGCGCGGCGGGGTGCTCGTCGCCCTTGGTGTCGGTGCACGCGGGGCGGTCGATGAGGGTGTCGCGCGGGATGGAGACCACGGTGGCCTTCTTGTGGCCCTTGTAGACGTGCACGATCATCGCCGTGTCGGAGCGGGCGCTGCCGTCGTCGGTGCCGCCGCCGAGCTTCTTGTTGCCGCCGGCGCGGGTGTCCGAGCCGAGGACCAGGATGTTCTCGGAGCCGTTGTCGGCCTTCTCGGGCCGGTCGGTGCCGAGGGCCTGGTCGATGTCGACGCTCTTGAGGTTGCCGTTGAGCTTGAAGTACACGTAGCCGGCGCCGGTGCCGCCCAGGACGACGATGCCCGCGGCGGTCCAGGCCATGATCATCAGGCCCTTGTGACGCTTGCCGCGGGGCTTGCGGCGGCGGCCCTTGGCGCGGTGACGGGCCGTGTGGTGCCGGTCTCGCCCGGTATACCCGGGCTCCGGCGTGCTCTCGGCGGACATGTGCTCCTCAGCTCGTCTCCGGTCGGTTACCCCCTGCGGTCAGGGCCAGGCGTGGCCGGTGAGGACCCTCCTCGCACCATCGTCGCTCCGCCTGGTCAGACGGGGAAACTCGGGAAAGGGTTGCACAACGGACTGTGCCCACCGCGTGCGGCGGTGGGCACAGTGCGTGTTCGTCACAGCGGGGTGAACCCCGCTCACCTGCGGTTTCAGCCGAAGATGTCGTACTGCTTGAAATCGGTACCGACGGACTTTCTTGTGGCAAAGATCTCGCTCGTCGCCTTGCCGGTGCCCGCGTACAGATAGAGCGTGCCGCCGGGGGTGCGGGCCAGGAAGTCGGCCTTGCCGTCGCCGGTGACGTCGCCGGGGGCGTCGAAGGCGTTGTAGCCGCCCCAGGTGCGCACCTTGACCCGGGCCGAGAAGGCGCCGGAGCCGGCCTTGCCGGTGCCCTTGTAGAGGTAGAGGTAGCTGCCCGTCTTGCTGCGGGCGATCAGGTCGGTCTTGCCGTCCCCGGTGAAGTCGCCGTGGCCGCGCACGGAGTTGTACTGGTTCCAGCCGGAGCCGACCTTCACCCGGGGCGCGAAGGTGCCGTTGCCCTTGCCCGGGTAGATCCACAGGCACGCCCGCGGAGTCGACCGAGAGCAGGTCGGGCAGGTAGTCGCCGGTGACATCACCGGGGGTGACGATCGCGGGTGCGGGTCTTCCAGTTGTCGGCGATCTGCTTGGTGGTCCAGCTGCCGCTGGCGGCACGTAGTGCGACCAGAAGAGGTCGCCGTCGCTGCTGCGCCGGTAGACGCAGGTCCTGGTAGCCGTCGCGGTCGAGGTCGGTCTGCAGGACGACGTTGACGCCGTTCCAGTTGCCCCAGGACTCGCGGGCGGCGAACGACGTGCCCTTGGAGTCCTTGGAGTAGCCGGTCTTGGTGGAGGCGTTGCGCACCCACAGGTCGGCCTTGTGGTCGCCGCTGAGGTTGGTGTCGTCGACGCGCGGATAGGCGGCGCCGACGTACGTGCTGACCTTGCTGAAGACGCTGTAGGCGCCCTTGGCGACGCAGTCCGGTCACGCCCCAGGAGACGACACCGACGATCCGGTTGTTCACGACCAGCGGGCCGCCGGAGTCGCCGTTGCAGGCGGAGATCGGTGCCGGCGTCGCTGCCGGTGGCGGGCTTGCCCGCGCAGACCATGTGGCCCTTGACGAAGTCGCTGCCGTACGAGCCGGCGCAGGTGGTGTCGGACTGGATGGGCAGCGTGGCCGTCTTCAGCGTCTCGGAGATGTCGTCGCTGGTGGAGCTGGTGCGGCCCCAGCCGTAGACCTTGGCGCTGGTGCCGGCCTTGTACGAGGCGGTGTCGCCGGACGTCGTCATCCGGATCGGCGTGGCCTTGACCGGCATGGGCCGAGCGTGAGCACGCGCGATGTCGTTGTCGATGGTCCTCGCGTTGTACGACGGGTGGTTCCACTGCCGCCAGACCGCCGGTGACGGTGCCGCCGTGCAGGTCGGTGCCGTCGGCCGAGGGCAGTTGGGAGGTGCCGGTGACGACGGCGCCGTTGGCGTTCCAGTTGTAGCCCTTGACGCAGTGCGCGGCGGTGAGGATCTTCGTCGGCGCGACGACGGCGCCGCCGCAGAAGAATCCGATGTCGTCGCTCGTGGTCGAGGTGCCCCGGTCGTCGTAGTAGTGGAGCTGCGCCATCCACGGGCGCCGAGCTGATGGTGGTCTCGTTGCCGCCGATGACCTTCGGGTCGATGCCGCTCGTGTCGAGCTCGGTGCTCGCGCTGTAGCGACGCCTTGCTCGTCCTGCCCGGCGGTGTCGTCACCGGCCAGGGCACCCGCGACGCGCTTCTCCAGCTCGGCGAGCGACGGCGAGCTCGGTGGCGGGCTTGACCGTCGGCTGCGGCAGCGCGGTGGCCGCGCCGGCGGACGTCGTCAGCAGCGCGGCGGCCACGGCGGCGGCGACACCGGCCGCGGCCACGGGCAGTGCGATGCGTATCCGGCGTCTGTGCCGACCGCCCCCGGGCATGGGTGTACCCACGAATGTCCCCCCTCGGGATCACAAGTTCGAAGAGCGTACGATCCTACCCGCACACGACCACCCACAAAGGGCCGCCCCCGTGTTACGGGGAGCGGCCCTCTTGCGCGATCGCTCTCGTGACCTCAGTCGCCGTTGCCCGGCGTCGGCGTCGTCTTCTGGATCTGCATCAGGAACTCGGCGTTCGACTTCGTCTGCTTCATCTTGTCGAGGAGCAGCTCGATCGCCTGCTGCTGGTCGAGCGCGTGCAGCACCCGGCGCAGCTTCCAGATGATGGCGAGCTCGTCGCTGCCGAGCAGGATCTCTTCCTTACGGGTACCGGACGCGTCGACGTCCACCGCCGGGAAGATGCGCTTGTCGGCGAGCTTCCGGTCGAGCTTGAGCTCCGCGTTGCCGGTGCCCTTGAACTCCTCGAAGATCACCTCGTCCATGCGGGACCCGGTGTCGACGAGCGCGGTGGCGAGGATGGTCAGCGAGCCGCCGTCCTCGATGTTGCGCGCGGCACCGAAGAAGCGCTTCGGCGGGTACAGCGCGGTCGAGTCGACACCACCGGACAGGATGCGGCCGGAGGCGGGCGCGGCGAGGTTGTAGGCACGGCCCAGACGCGTGATGGAGTCGAGCAGGACGACCACGTCGTGGCCCAGCTCGACCAGCCGCTTGGCGCGCTCGATGGCGAGCTCGGCGACCGTCGTGTGGTCCTCGGCCGGGCGGTCGAAGGTCGAGGAGATGACCTCGCCCTTGACCGACCGCTGCATGTCGGTGACCTCTTCCGGACGCTCGTCGACGAGGACGACCATCAGGTGGCACTCGGGGTTGTTGTGCGTGATCGCGTTGGCGATCGCCTGCATGATCATGGTCTTGCCGGTCTTCGGCGGGGCCACGATCAGACCGCGCTGGCCCTTACCGATCGGCGCGACGAGGTCGATGATGCGGGTGGTCAGCACGCCCGGGTCCGTCTCCAGGCGGAGCCGGTCCTGCGGGTACAGCGGCGTCAGCTTGTTGAACTCCGGCCGCCCGCGGCCGGATTCGGGCGCCATGCCGTTGACGGAGTCAAGGCGCACCAGCGCGTTGAACTTCTCGCGCCGCTCGCCTTCCTTCGGCTGGCGCACGGCACCGGTGACGTGGTCGCCCTTGCGCAGGCCGTTCTTGCGGACCTGGGCGAGGGAGACGTACACGTCGTTCGGGCCGGGCAGGTAGCCGGAGGTGCGGATGAAGGCGTAGTTGTCGAGGATGTCCAGGATGCCCGCGACCGGGATCAGGACGTCGTCCTCGGTGATCTGCGGCTCCTGCGACTCGTCGCGGCCACGACGGCCACGGCGGTCGCGGTAACGCCCGCGACGGCCACGGCGGCCGCCCTCGAAGTCGTCGTCGTCCTGCTGGCTGTACGGTCCTGCCGACCGCCGCCCTGCTGCTGGTTCTGCTGCTGGCCGCTGCTGGCCGCCCTGGCGCGCCCTGGCCGCCCTGCTGGTCGTCGCCCTTGCCACGGCGGTCGCGGTCCCCGGTCGCGGTCGCGGTCACGGCCGCGGTCACGGCGGTCGCGGCGGCGGCCCTCGCCGCCGTCACCGGCGTCGGACTTGGCGTCGTCCTGGGACTGCTGCTGCGCGCTGGCGCCTCGGCCTTCGGCTCGTTCTTCGCCTCGGCGGCGGCCGTCTCGGAGCGGCGGCCGGGGCTCCGGCGTCGGCGGTGGCCCGGCGACGGCGGCGCTCGGAGGGCGCGTCATCTCCGTCGGCTTCACGCCGGCTGCGTCGCGCGGGAGGGGCCCCGGCCGGCTGGCCGGGGATCTCGATCTGCTGCTGGGCCACGGCCTTCTCGGCCTTGTCGGCGGGGGCCTCGGCGGCCTGCTTCGCGTCCGCCTTCTTCTCGGCCTTCTCGGCGTTCGTCGCCCGTACGGGCCCGGGAGGTGGCGCGGCGCTTCGGCTTGGTCTCGGCGGGCGGCGTCGGCCTTCGCGGCCGGAGCGGCGCCGCCGGACGCCTGCGCCTCCTTGATGACCTCGATCAGCTGGCTCTTGCGCATACGCGCGGTGCCCCTGATGCCGAGGCCGGATGCGACCTGCTGCAGCTCGGCCAGCACCATGCCCTCGAGGCCGGTACCGCGGCGCCGCCGGGAGCCGGCACCGGTGGCAGGCGCGGAGGCGTCCGTGGCGGGCGCGGCAGCGGTCTCCTCGACACGTGCGCCCATCAGATCGGTGGTGTCGCTCACGAAGGGTCCTTCCCTGGAGCGGACGTCGGCCTGTCTGGCTCGGCGACCGGTTGTGCTGTCCGGCTTCGGTCCGTGTGGTGTGAACCGTGCCGGGGCGGTGGTCCGCCTAAGCGGCGGAGGAAATCTGGTGATGGCGCTTCCTTGAGCCGTGGCACCCAGTGTCAGTGTCACGCGGCGTGGTCGCACCGGTTCCGGAGCGTGCCCTGCGCCCCGCTCAGTGTCCGCGTACGGCGTACGGTCCGACGTACGGAACACAGTGCGGCTTGGGGGGCTCCCGGAAGGATGTCTGTCCCGGACGGGGACACGAGGCACCTCGCCATGGTGGGGTCGGGTGCAGACTTGAGGTTAACACTACCGGATCCAACAAACATTCCCCCTCTCCAAATCCGGCAACCGAGCGCTTTTAGATGTCACTGGAGGCCGCGAGCGGCAGCACGCTCGCGCCCTGCGGATCGAGGCTCAGCCGGTTCGCGGCCCAGTCCGCGCCCGCCAGGGCCTCGACCTTGTCGGCGGTGTCCGCGTCGGCCAGCGCCATGACCGTGGGTCCGGCGCCGGAGATGACCGCGGGGACGCCGTCGGCCCGCAGCCGCTCCACCAGCGCCGCGCTCTCGGGCATGGCCGGTGCGCGGTACTCCTGGTGCAGGCGGTCCTCGGTGGCGGGCAGCAGCAGCTCGGGGCGCCGCGTCAGGGCCTCGACGAGCAGGGCGGCGCGGCCCGCGTTGGTGGCGGCGTCGACGTGCGGGACGGAGCGCGGGAGCAGGCCGCGCGCGGTCTCCGTCAGGACCGGCTTTCCGGGCACGAAAACCACCGGAACGATGGAATCGGCGGGCTCCATCCTGATCGCGCGGGCCGCGCCGGCCTCCATCCAGGACAGGGTGAAGCCGCCCAGCAGACAGGCCGCGACGTTGTCGGGGTGGCCCTCGATCTCGGTGGCGAGCTCGAGCAGCGCGGTGTCGTCGAGCTTGGCCTCGCCGCCTATGGTCACGGCGCGGGCGGCGACGATGCCGGCGCAGATGGCGGCCGAGGAGGAGCCGAGACCGCGGCCGTGCGGAATGCGGTTGGCGCAGACGATCTCCAGGCCGCGCGGCTGTCCGCCCAGCAGGTCGAAGGCGGTGCGCAGGGAACGTACGAGGAGGTGCTTCTCGTCGCGCGGCAGCGTCTCGCTGCCCTCACCCGCGATGTCGATGTGCAGCCCGGAGTCGGCCACCCGGACGACCACGTCGTCGTACAAGCCCCAGCGCCAGGCCGAGGGCGTCGAAGCCCGGGCCGAGGTTGGCGCTGGTGGCGGGGACGCGCACCCGGACGGCGGCGGCGCGGAACGCTGGACCGGCCATCGCTCGATGACTCTCCTTGAGCTGCGTGATTGTCGAATGACGTTCGATGGACATTCGATGACGTACGAGAACCCTGGGGGCGCTGCCGACCGGGTGGCCGGCCGCTGTCCCGGCCGCGGAGACGGCGCGGCACCGCGCTCCATGCGGAGGCATATGCGGCGGGCGGGTTCGAGTACAGCCTATCGAAGGAAGGTTCTGTGGCGACATAGGGCGCACAGGAGGCGCACGATGCGTGTCGTAAGCCCCCTGTGCACCCCCCGTAGGGAACTTCCCCGGGCGAGCGCCGTCTTACGCCGTACCGTGCCGCGCGCTACGCCGGCGCTCGGCACGTCGCGCGGCGTCAGGCCAGGCCGAGCCGCTCGGCCGCCGTCGCCGCGTCGACCGGGACGGTGACCGGCTGCGGGGCGCCGGCGACGGCCCAGTCGGGGTCCTTGAGGCCGTTGCCGGTGACGGTGCACACGATCCGCTGCCCGGGGTCGACCTTGCCCTGCTCGGCGGCCTTCAGCAGACCGGCGACGGACGCGGCGGAGGCGGGCTCGACGAAGACGCCCTCCTGCGAGGCCAACAGCCGGTAGGCGCGCAGGATCTCACGGTCCGTCACCTCGTCGATGAAGCCGCCGGACTCGTCCCGCGCGGCGAGCGCGTAACTGCCAGGACGCCGGGTTGCCGATCCGGATGGCGGTGGCGATGGTCGACGGGTCCTTGACGATCTCGCCGCGCACGATCGGGGCGCTGCCGGAGGCCTGGAAGCCCCACATGCGGGGCGTCCGGGAGGCGACGCCGTCGGCGGCGTACTCCTTGTAGCCCTTCCAGTACGCGGTGATGTTGCCCGCGTTGCCGACCGGCAGGACGTGGATGTCGGGCGCGTCGCCGAGCATGTCCACGATCTCGAAGGCGGCCGTCTTCTGGCCCTCGATACGCACCGGGTTGACCGAATTGACCAGCGCCACGGGGTAGTTGTCGCTCAGGCCGCGGGCGAGCGTGAGGCAGTCGTCGAAGTTGCCGTCGACCTGGAGGATCTTCGCGCCGTGCACGAGGGCCTGGCCCATCTTGCCGAGCGCGATCTTGCCCTGCGGCACGAGCACGGCGCAGACCATGCCCGGCCCGCACGGCGTACGCGGCGGCGGAGGCCGACGTGTTGCCGGTGGAGGCGCAGATGACGGCCTTCGCCCCCTCCTCCTTGGCCCGGGTGATGGCCATGGTCATGCCGCGGTCCTTGAAGGACCCGGTCGGGTTCGCGCCCTCCACCTTGAGGTGGACCTCGCAGCCCGTGCGCTCGGAGAGCACCTGCGCGGGCACGAGCGGCGTGCCGCCCTCACGGAGCGTCACGACCGGCGTGCTGTCGGAGACGGGCAGCCGGTCCCGGTACTCCTCGATGATTCCGCGCCACTGGTGGGTCATTGCTGGTTACTCTCCTTCAACCCGCATGATGCTGGCGACACCCCGCACGGTGTCGAGCTTGCGCAACGCCTCGACGGTCCCGGTGAGGGCGGCGTCGGACGCACGGTGGGTGACGACGACGAGGGACGCCTCGCCGTCCTTCCCCTGCTGGCGAACCGTATCGATCGAGACACCGTGCTCGGCGAACACGGTCGCGACCTGGGCGAGAACACCCGGTTTGTCGGCCACGTCAAGGCTGATGTGGTAGCGCGTGACGACGTCGCCCATCGGCGACACCGGCAGGGCGGCGTAGGCGGACTCGCCGGGTCCGGTCGCGCCGCTGAGCCGGTTGCGGCAGACGGCGACGAGGTCGCCGAGCACGGCGGAGGCGGTGGGGGAACCGCCCGCGCCGGGCCCGTAGAACATGAGCTGCCCGGCGGCGTCGGACTCGACGAACACGGCGTTGTAGGCGCCGCGCACGGAGGCCAGCGGGTGGCTCAGCGGGATCATGGCGGGGTGCACGCGCGCGGTGACGGACGCCCCGTCCGCGGCCCGCTCGCAGATGGCGAGCAGCTTGATGGTGCAGCCCATCTCCTTGGCGGAGGCGAAGTCGGCGGCGGTGACCTCGGTCATGCCCTCGCGGTAGACGTCGTCGAGGCGCACGCGCGTGTGGAAGGCGATGCCGGCGAGGATGGCGGCCTTGGCGGCGGCGTCGAAGCCCTCGACGTCGGCGGTCGGGTCGGCCTCCGCGTAACCGAGGGCGGTGGCCTCGTCGAGGGCCTCCTGGTAGCCGGCGCCGGTCGAGTCCATCTTGTCGAGGATGAAGTTCGTCGTGCCGTTGACGATGCCGATCACCCGGTTGACCTTGTCGCCGGCGAGGGACTCGCGCAGCGGCCGGATCAGCGGGATGGCGCCGGCGACGGCGGCCTCGTAGTAGAGGTCCTTGCCGTGCTGCTCGGCGGCGGCGTGCAGGGCGGCGCCGTCCTGGGCGAGCAGCGCCTTGTTGGCGGAGACGACGGAGGCGCCGTGCTCGAAGGCGGTGGTGATGAGGGTCCGGGCGGGCTCGATGCCCGCCGATGACCTCGACGACGACATCGATGTCGCCGCGTTTGACGAGGGCGGTGGCGTCGGTGGTGACGAGGGCTGGGTCGATGCCCTCGCTGACCCTGTCGGGCCGCCGTACGGCCACGCCCGCGAGCTCCACGGGGGCCCCGATCCGGGCGGCGAGGTCGTCGGCGTGCGTCGTCATGATGCGCGCCACCTCTGAGCCGACCACTCCACAGCCCAGCAGCGCCACCTTCAGCGGACGCGTACGCATCATCCGACCTCGTTTCCTCATTACCGTCTACGGTTGAACCAGTCTCACTCACCGGACGGGAGTTTCTGCCCTCGGTCCGGATCGTGAGACGTCTATTTCATTTGCACGGGGGCGGATGACAGGAGATCTTCCGCCCCGCTGCTCCGGCTCCGGCGGCTTCAGCCGACGTCGAGACGCAGCAGGTCCTCCTCCGTCTCACGGCGGACGATCACCCGGGCCTCGCCGTCGTGCACGGCGACGACGGGCGGCCGCAGCACGTGGTTGTAGTTGCTGGCCATGGACCGGCAGTAGGCGCCCGTCGCCGGTACGGCGATGAGGTCACCCGGTGCCAGGTCGGCCGGCAGGAACGCGTCCTTGACCACGATGTCCCCGCTCTCGCAGTGCTTGCCGACGACGCGGGCGAGCATCGGCTCGGCGTCGGAGGTGCGGGAGACCAGCGCGACGCTGTACTCGGCGTCGTACAGCGCGGTGCGGATGTTGTCCGACATGCCGCCGTCGACGGAGACGTACGTCCGCAGCCCGTCGAGGGGCTTGATGGTGCCGACCTCGTAGAGCGTGAAGGCGGTCGGGCCGACGATGGCGCGCCCGGGCTCGACGGAGATGCGCGGCGTGCGCAGCCGGGCGGCCTCGCACTCCCTGGTGACGATCTCGGTGAGCGCCTTGGCGATCTCGTGCGGCTCGCGGGGGTCGTCGTCGCTGGTGTACGCGATACCGAGCCCGCCGCCGAGGTCGATCTCGGGCAGCTCGACGCCGTGCTCGTCGCGGATGTCCTTGAGCAGCGCCGACGACCCGGTGGGCGGCGACCTCGAACCCGGACATGTCGAAGATCTGCGACCCGATGTGGCTGTGGATGCCGACGAGCTCGAGCCCGTCGAGCTGCAGGGCACGCCGTACGGCCTCGGCGGCCTGCCCGCCGGCCAGCGGGATGCCGAACTTCTGGTCCTCGTGGGCCGTGGCGATGAACTCGTGGGTGTGGGCCTCGACGCCGACGGTGATCCGGATCTGGACCTTCTGCCGCTTGCCGAGGCTCTGCGCGATGTGGGCGACGCGGACGATCTCCTGGAAGGAGTCGAGGACGATGCGCCCGACGCCGGCCTCGATGGCCCGGGTGATCTCGTCGACGGACTTGTTGTTGCCGTGGAAGGCGATGCGGTCGGCGGGCATGCCGGCGGAGAGGGCGGTGGCCAGCTCGCCGCCGGAGCAGACGTCGAGGTTGAGCCCCTCCTCGTCCAGCCAGCGCACGACGGCGCGGGAGAGGAACGCCTTGCCGGCGTAGAAGACGTCGGCGTCGGTCCCGAAGGCGGTGCGCCAGGCCCGCGCCCGGGCCCGGAAGTCGGCCTCGTCGAGGATGTAGGCGGGGGTGCCGTACTCCTCGGCGAGCCGGCGTGACGGCGATGCCGCCGACGGTGACGACACCGTCCTCGTCCCGGGCGACGGTCTGGGCCCACACCTTGGGGTCGAGGGCGTTGAGGTCGGCGGGCGGGGCGGAGTAGTGGCCCTCGGGGAGGACATCGGCGTGACGGGGCCCGGCGGGGTGTGCGGAACGGCTCATGATCTGTATCGTGCTCTCTCAGAGGTGGTCGGGTGCGTCGATGCCGAGCAGGGACAGGCCGCCGGCCAGCACCGTCCCGGCGGCTTCGGCGAGCGCGAGCCGGGCACGGTGGGCGGCCGAGGGTTTCTCCTCGCCGACGGGGCAGCACGGCGGGCAGCAGGGGCAGCGCGGCATCGGCGACGGTGACGAGGTGCCGGGCCAGGCGGTCGGGGGCGTGGTGCGCTGGCGGCGGCGGCGAGGACGCGGGGGTGGTCGCGCGAGCAGCGGCGACCAGCGCTTCCGCTGCCGCTCACGGGCCCGGGCTCGGGCGTCGAAGCCGAGGTCGGCGGCGTTGCGCAGCGAGGGCCCGGGTGCGGGCGTGGGCGTACCGGACGCGGAAGAGGGGGTTGCTCTCCCGCTGGACGAGGTGATCGCCGGAGATCCGGGGCCGGTCGTGGGCGGCGGGGTGCAGCAGGGCCCAGCGAGCGGCGTCGCGGCCGAGGGGGAGGGGGTCGGCGGGGGCGGGCACGGGGCGGACGGTGACGTCGAGGCCGGCGGAGAGGGAGCGGGCCGTCGGGAACCTCGGCGAGCGACCGACGTCCACGCCACCGTCCGACGCTGCCGGCTCCCACACGGTCGGCATCCGCAGCGTTGGCGTCCCCAGCATCGGCGTCCGCACCATTGTCGTCCGGGCCGAGGGCGGACTCCCACTCCGGCGCGGGCCGGCCGTCGTACCTGATGCGGACGAAGTCACCCTGGCTGCGCAGCAGGCGGGCCGCGGCATCCGCGACCACGACGGCACGGACCTCTGCCGGGCACCGGAGCTGGACGATGGTCCCGCTGAAGCCCGTCGGCGTGCCCGTACCGCCGCCCGCGCCGCAGGATCTCGTCGACGAGCGCGGCGGACGCGGTGCTCGCGCAGGCTGATGTTGAGGAACCCGGGCCCGGTGACGACGACGTCGGCGATGCCGTCGGCGTCGAGGAGACGCGCCCGCAGGATCTCGGCGACGCGCCGGGGCGGCTGCTCCGGCCGGCGCGGGCCAACTGGAGGGCGATGTTGGTGGCGTAGTCGCCACAGCCCCCGGGCCCCGGCGGAGTGACCACGGCCCGCTCCGGCACGGTCACGCTGCAGCTCACCCTCGTCGACAGCGCGACGCACCGCGTGCAGCACGGTGCGGGAGAGCTCGACGGGGGTCACGGGCACAAGCGTATGGGAGGAGGGGGGTGGGTATGCGAGCCGGTTCGGGCGAGGGTCCGGGATATGGACGGGGGCCGCGTACCACGGTTGACTCAGCGAGCCATCCGCAGCCGATGGATCAGTTGGCCGCCGGCTGATGGATCAATTGCCCGCGCTCCCGGCCCGCTCGGCCTCCCCCGCACCGAGGACGGACCCGTAGGCGGCCGCGCCAGCGTCACTGGCACCACCACCGCCCCCGCGCCTCGCACCACTCCGCTCCCGCTCGATCAACCGCCGCACGAGCCCGACGAGTTCGGCGGGCTCGAAGGGCTTGGCGAGGAAGGCGTCGACGCCGACGTCGAGACCGGCCTCGACCTCGTACTGGGTGCAGGCGCTGACGATCGCGAGGGGCAGGTCGCGGGTACGCGGATCGGCCCGCAGTCGAGCGGCGGTCCTGAGCCCGTCCAGCCGGGGCATGACGACGTCGAGGGTGACCACGATCGGGCCGCACCTGATGAACGACATCCAGACACTCGGCACCATCGGCCGCGGTCACGACCTCGAGCCCCTCCAGCTCGAGGTTGACCCTGATCAACTGCCGGATGACCTTGTTGTCGTCCACAACAAGCACCCGGCCCGACGCGCCTGGCACAACTCGAGAGTAGGTCGGCCCCGGCCACCGCGTCCGGGTTTTCCCCACTTCCACCCCGCAAGGGCGACCCACACACCCGCCCTCGACAGCGGAAACCCGTTCATGAACACCCCGAGGGAGCTGGTAGTGTTCTACCCGTCGCCGCGAGCAACGCGCCCGACACGCCCCCGTAGCTCAGGGGATAGAGCAACGGCCTCCGGAGCCGTGTGCGCAGGTTCGAATCCTGCCGGGGGCACTTCGCTTTTCAATCAGCGCAGTCAGACTGTTGATCAGCGTAGGTGCCTTACACGAAGAGCGGGACCCGGCAGTGCTGGGTCCCGCTCTTCGTCATGGTCGAGCTTTGTGAGCCTGACGCTTCGTGAAGTGGCGGCGTGCCGCTGTCGCCAGCAGGACCGCGCCCGCGCAGCCGACCAGGAGGGCTCCCCACTCGGGTACGTGGGCTGCCCGTAACAGGCCGGCGACGCCGAAGCTTGTGTTCCAGCCGGCCTCCGTGATGGCCGAGCCGAAGCCCTGGATGGCCAGGATGGCTCCGAAGAGCCAGAGCAGGCCCTGACCTGAGCTGGTGCCCGACTTCTCGAGCTGCTGCTTTGGCATGACGGGGTCCCCTCCGCGTGGATGCGGTTTTTTCGATGCGGTCGCATCACATCGTGCAGCGTCAGCGGTTACGATGCAAGTGCATCGGAACATGGGAGGAGTGGAGCTTGCCCAGGCAGGTCGACTACGAGGAAAGGCGGTCGCGGATCGCCGAGGCGGTCTGCGCCCTGATCGCGCGTTCCGGGATGGAGGCCGTCAGCCTCCGCGACGTCGCCACCGAGGCGGACGTGTCCATGGGTGCCGTCCAGCGGTGCTTCCGCACCAAGGAAGACATGCTGCTCTTCGCGCTGGAGCACATCTCGCAGCGCGTCAGTGAACGCGCCGACCAGCGCATCGCCACGGCCTCCACCCCGCAGGCCGCGTCCACGCTGCTGTCACACACCCTGGCCGAACTCGCCTTGCTGGACGAGGCGTCGAAGACGCAGGCACATGTCTGGCTGACCTTCGTCAGTCGCGCCCCGGCCGGCGAGAGACTGGCCGCCGTCCTGCGCGACACCCATGCCAAGCTCCATGACCTCATCGTGTGGCTCATCCGCTACGGCCAGGACACCCAGGAGATCCCTGGGCACTTCGACGCCGCCCAGGAGGCGCACACTCTTCTCGCCGTGGCCGATGGTCTTACCGTCCACGTCCTCGCGGGGCATCACTCCCCCGAGACGGCGCTGGCCGTCCTCCAGCGCCACGTCGACCGTCTGCTGCAGTGAGGACAGGAAGGGGTATTTGCGCCGCTTTCGCCCCATACTCGCCGTTGTTCTACCGTGGATAGGGACGACGCTGCTCATATCCCCGCACCGAATCATCGAGGTGACGGTCATGACGGAGACCACACAGCGCAGAACCACCGCTCCCGGTACCAGTACGGGAAAGCAGGACGCGGCCACGGCACAGCAGGGCCGCAAGGGGGACAGCGCTCCCCCGGAGGCCCGTGGAAGCACCGCGATCGCGGACACGGTCGTGGCGAAGGTCGCGGGCATGGCCGCCCGGGAGATTCCGGAAGTTCACAACCTCGGTGGAGGGATGACCAGGGCATTCGGGGCCGTGCGCCAGCGGGTGCCGGGCGGCGGAGGCAGTGGGGTCACGCAAGGGGTGAAGGTCGAGGTCGGCGAGCGCCAGGCCGCCGTTGATCTTGACCTCGTCGTCGAGTACGGCGCTGCCATCGCCGACACCGCAGCGGACGTCCGGACCAACGTCGTCAACGCCGTGGAGCGGATGACCGGCCTGGAGGTCGTGGAGGTCAACATCGCCGTCGACGACGTACATCTGCCGGACGAGGAGGAAGAGGAGGGCGAGTCCGCGCAGGAGGAGCGGCGGCGCGTGGCCTGAGGTCTCAGGCTTCTTCCGGGGCGCCGCGAGCGTGGCGCCCCCGCCGGCCGGCCATCCGGCTTCGGACCGCAGGCCGTGGTGGCCCCGGGAGCGCCCGCGGCCGTAGCGGTGCGGACGTGCCCGCCATTGCCGGTGCCCCCGGCATCACGACGAGGAACGGTGCCCTGCGCCAGTCCATGGCAACCTCGACCTCCCTTCTGTAAGCGTTTACGAGCTGTAAGCGTTTACGGGCGAACGTCGCGCCTCTGTCCGCCAGTGTTGACGGGTACTCAGCTCGGTGCTTCCATCACTGCTGTGAAAACGGTTTAACTGCCGGGGGCTCCGGACCTCGGTCGACGCGGTCAAAGCCCGAAGGAGACAGAGTTGTCATGCGCATGAGGATTTCGGCGACGGTGCTGGCCGTCTGCGCCACGCTCACCGTCGCCGGCACGAGTCCCGCCCCGCAGGTGAAGGCCGCACGCGTGATGGAGAACCTGGGCCGCGGGCTCGTGGCGGTGCGCTCCAGCGACACCCAGGTCCTCGTCTCCTGGCGGCTGCTGGGGCTCGACCCGGAGGGCATCGGGTTCAACGTGTACCGGTCCACGGCCGGCGGCGCGTACGTCAAGCTCAACTCCGGTGTGCTGACCGGCGGTACGAACTACACCGACTCCACGGCCGATCTGACGCGCTCCGCCAGCTACCGCGTGACCCCGGTCGTCGGCGGCCAGGAGCAGGCGCCCAGTGGCGCCTTCACGCTGACGGCCGGCCACGCCGTGGAGCCGGTGGTCCGCGTGCCGTTACGGTCCGGCGGTGCGGTGAAGTTCGTATGGGTCGGCGACCTCGACGGCGACGGCGAGTACGACTACCTCGTCGACCGGCAGACCTCCCCGCAGAAGCTGGAGGCGTACAGCGGTGACGGCGAGTTCCTCTGGGAGGTCGACCTGGGTCCGAACAGCCGGAACCAGGACAACATCGAGCCGGGCTCGTCCGCGATCGACGTGGGCCACTGGGACGGCGTCACGGTCTACGACTTCGACAGCGACGGTCGCGCGGAGGTCGCCCTGCGGATCGCCGACGGGGTCAGGTTCGGCGACGGGACGACCTGGACGCACGAGAACGACGCGCGCCAGTTCATGGCCGTGCTCGACGGCCGGACCGGGGCGCTCCGCAACTGGTCCGCCGTACCGACGACCTATCTGGCCGACGGCCCGATGGCCGCACGCCTCGGGGTGGCGTATCTCAACGGCACCACGCCGAGCCTGGTCGCCTACCTGAAGAACCGGCGCGACGACGGGGCCTTCAACCTGATGATGGGCGCCTGGAAGTTCGACGGCGACTCACTGGACCGCCAGTGGACATGGCAGCGCGGCGACCAGGACGCGCCCGACGGGCACAACACCCGCGCCGTCGACGTCGACGGCGACGGGACGGACGAGGTCGCCGAGATCGGATTCGTCCTCAACGGGAACGGCTCGCTGCGCTACTCCATGGCGCCCCGGGGCATCATCCACGGCGACCGCTTCCACCTCGCCGACCTGGACCCGGGCCGTCCGGGCCTGGAGGGCTACGGCGTACAGCAGGACAACCCGAGCGGGCTGCTGGAGTACTACTACGACGCCGCGAACGGCAACGTGATCTGGCGGCACGGCGGCGGGCCCGGTGATGTGGGACGCGGCATGGCGGGCGATGTCGACCCGCGTTTTGCCGGCATGGAGGTGTGGTCGTTCTCCGGCCTGTACAACGCGCCCACGAACCGGCTCACCGAGCCCGACACCTCGCTGCGCCCCTGGCCGCAGCTGGGCCTGTGGTGGGACGGGGACCTCACCATGGAACTGCTCAACGACGGCAAGATCGAGAAGTGGGACCCGGCCCGCCCGACGCCGAGCGGCAGCCTGCCCCGGCTGGTCAGCACCTGGAACCACGGCGCGGTCAAGGCCGCCCAGGGTGGTCCCACCCTCGTCGGCGACATTCTCGGCGACTGGCGCGAGGAGGCCGTGTACACCAACGCGTCCTACGACGAGTTGATCATCTTCACCACGAACCAGCCGACGACCCACCGGCTGTACACCCTGGCCCACAACCCCGCCTACCGGAACGCCATGACGTTCAAGGGGTACATGCAGTCCCACCAAGTCGACTACTTCCTCGGGGCCGGCATGAGCAGGCCGCCGCGACCGGGCATCGCCTACGCGCCGTGAGGGGGGCGGCCGGAAGGGCGCCGTGGGTCAGGCCGTGCGCTTGCGTGAGGTCGACTTCTTCGCGGTCGTCTTCTTCGCGGTGCTCTTCGCCGCCGTCTTCTTCGTCGCCTGCTCCGACTTGGCCGCCGTCTTCTTCGCCGCCGTCGTCTTCTTCGCCGCCGTCTTCTTCGCGGTGGACGTCGACTTCTTGCCGCCGGTCTGCTTGGGGGCCGCGCGGGACGTCTTGCGCGGTGGGAGCGACTTGACCTCGGCGTGCTCCCCGGGCTCCTCGCCGCGGGACTCGCGTGCCGCGCGGACGCTGCTCTCCAGGGCCGCCATCAGGTCCAGGACCTTGCCGCCCGCCGCCGGTTCCGGGGCCTGCGGCAGGCTCTCGCCGGCGGCCTTCGCTGCGATGACCTCCTCCACGGCCTCGCGGTACTCGTCGTGCAGGTCCTCCAGGTCGACCTCGCCCAGGGTGTCCATCAGGGCGTCCGCCAGGTCCAGCTCCTGGTCACGGACCGTGACGTTGGTGTCGGGGGCCACGCCCTCGGGGGCGCGGACCTCGTCCGGCCACAGCAGGCCGTGCATCGCGATGGCCTCGCCGACGACCCGGAGCATGCCCAGCCGTTCCCGCCCGCGCAGGGCGAACTTCGCGATCGCCACCTTGTTGCTGCGTTTCAGCGCCTCCCGGAGCAGGGTGTACGGCTTCGCCGCCGGGGCGCCGCTCGCCTGGAGGTAGTAGGCGGCGTCCATCTGGAGCGGATCGATCCGGTCGCCCGGGACGAAGGCGACGATCTCGATCGTCTTGGCCGTGGGGATCGGCAGGCTGGACAGGTCCTCCTCGGTGATCGGGATGATCGTGCCGTCCGCGTCCTCGTAACCCTTGCCGATCTCCGCCTGGGTGACCTCGCGGTCCTCCAGCTCGCAGAACTTGCGATAGCGGACGCGGCCGCCGTCCTCGGTGTGGATCTGGCGGAAGGAGATCGAGTGGCTCTCGGTGGCGTTCACCAGCTTGATCGGGATGCTGACCAGCCCGAACGAGATGGCGCCGTTCCAGATGGATCTCACGTGCAGCACCCTTCCGGTCACTCTGGGCAGTGTTCGTCCTGGTATGCGTGGGATTCTTATCGTATGGCGCCTATCACAGTGGTGGAGGGGCGACGGCTCGCGCTCAGCAATCTGGAGAAGGTGCTGTATCCCGCCACCGGCTTCACCAAGGGCGAGGTGCTGCACTACTACGCGACCGTCGCCGAGGTCCTGCTGCCCCATCTGCGCGATCGGGCGGTGTCCTTCCTGCGGTATCCGGACGGGCCGGACGGGCAGGTGTTCTTCACGAAGAACGTGCCGCCGGGTACGCCCGAGTGGGTCACCACCGCCGAGGTGCCGCGGGTCGAGGGACCCTCTCGGATGGTCCTGGTGCAGGACCTGCCGAGCCTGATGTGGGCGGCGAACCTCGTCACGGAGTTCCACACGCACCAGTGGCTCGTCGCCGCGCCGGACGAGGCCGACCGGATCGTCTTCGACCTCGATCCCGGGGCGCCTGCGAGCATCGTGCAGTGCTGCGAGGTCGCGCTGTGGCTGCGGGAACGGCTCGCGGGTGACGGCATCGAGGCCTACGCCAAGACCTCCGGCTCGAAGGGGCTGCATCTGCTCGCCGCCGTGCGCGGGGCCTCCTCCGAGCAGGTCTCCGAGTACGCCAAGCAGCTGGCCGTCGAGGCGGAGAAGGCCATGCCCCGCCTCGCGCTCCACCGGATGACCCGGAGCCTGCGCCCCGGCAAGGTCTTCGTCGACTGGAGCCAGAACGCCGCGCGCAAGACCACGGCGACCCCCTACACCCTCCGGGCCCGCCCCGAGCCGGCCGTCTCGGCCCCCGTGACCTGGGAGGAGATCGAGGAGTGCGGGTCGCCTGACCGGCTGGACCTCGATGCGCGGGACCTCGCACCACGGGTGCAGGACTACGGCGATCTGCTGGCTCCGCTGCTGGATCCGGACCGGGCCGGGTCGCTGCCCTAGTGCCGCGGCAGGCAACGTTCGCCCCGTCGCGACGCCCGGCACGCTCCCCCACTGCCTGAAGGGCGTGGGAGGTACCCCCACTCGCCGCACCGGCCGAAAGCCCAAGTACATCCAGTACGAGGACTTCCGGCCGGCACTCTCCCAGCCTCCGGCCGGGGGGACCCCCAGAGCACGCACCGGACGCCGCTCTTTGACAGGCAAACGTTGCCTGTCGCGGCACTAGCTACGGGCCTGCCTGGACCGCCTCACACCCTCGCCCACGTGTTCCGGTCCCGTGCCATGGCGTGCAGGGCCTCCACGTCCGCCGGTTTCAGGACGCCGCCCTGGCCCGCCAGGCTCTGGACATCCGTGTCCGTCAGGACGCGGAGCTCGCGGGGCGGGGCCGGGGCCGACACGGTCGTGGGGTCCATCAGGGCGAGGACCGGGCGGACCTCTGCCGTCAGGGCGTAGGAGGCGCGGTCGGCGTCGGTGCGGACGCGGCGGAGCAGGGGGTACGCCCCGCGGCGGCCCAGGGTGACCATGGGGTCGGCGACCGTCACACGGTGCTTGCGCGCGTACAGCGTGTGTACGGCGTAGAGCCCGCCGGGGCCGATCAGCAGGTGGTGGATGCGGCTGCCGCCGGGGAGCGGGACGGAGTGCAGGGCGTGCCAGCCCGCGCCGTCGAGGCGGTCCAGGGCGTCCCCGACCGTCTGCTCGGCCGCCAGGGCCCGGCGGCGCGGGTCGGGGCGCAGCCGGTGGGCGGGGCCGGGGGCGCGGTCGAGGGCGACGATGAGGGCCTCGCCGGGGCGGTTGGGGGCCAGGTCGTCGTCGGGGTGCAGCGCGAGACGGGCGAGTTCGGCGGGGGTCGGCACCGGGGGCGGCCCCACGGTCACCGGGCCGGTGACGAAGGGCCCGAGGGCCCGGAGCACGTCGTCCTCGCGGTCCTCGCCGAGCAGGTTGACCCGGGCCGCCTCGCGGTCGTACCAGGCGATGTTCCTGCCGTCCGGGAGGCAGACGTACAGCCTTTCCTGACCGTGCCGCCAGGCCGGTATGACGCGCAGTCCGTCCATGCACCATCACCCCAGTCCATGGGAACAGGCGGGGTGCTGCGGGGGCAAGAACCCGGTTACCTTTGAGAGGACTTGGGCCTGCCCGGCGGATCAGGCCGCAGGGAGGACGGAGTGCCTGGTCAACGCCGCGTCTGCGGCATGATCCGCCGGGCAGGCGCTCGGGCGGTCAGTGGTGGGGAGGCGCTGTTGCGTACCCGCAGGAAACCCGACGTGCCGGCTCCGGAGAGCCCGTGGAGCGAGGTCGTCCCCGGGCTGTGGATGGGCGGCCACGAGTACACGGCGGCCTTGGGCCACATGGAGTTCGCTGTCGTACGGGACGAGTTCGACCTCGTGCAGACGCTGTTGCGGCTGCCGGGGCACGGGCCCGATCCGGGCGTCCGGCATCACGTGTGGCCGATTCCCGACGGGCCGCTGGACGGGACGCAGCTCGCCGGGGTGATCCGACTGGCCGAGGCCGCATGCGAGGCGCTGGAGCGAGGGCCGCAGGGTCCTCGTCCGCTGTTACCACGGGTACAACCGCTCGGGCCTCGTCGTCGCGCACGCGCTGATGCGCCGGGGCTGCTCCGCCGAGAGGGCGATCCGGCTGATCCGGGCCCGGCGTTCGCCCTGGGCACTGCACAACGAGCTGTTCGTCGAGTACCTGCGGGCCGGGCTGGCCACGGCCCGGCTGCTGGAGGAGCTCACCGAGTGACAAGGAACTGAGCGGCACGGCACACGAGTAGCGCGGCAGCAACCGAACGGGCGCCCTCGCGCGCAAAAGGGACTTCCCTACGAATAAGGTGAACCGGTGCCGCCCGCGGTCGTGCCCGAGCCGCCGTGGTCACCCACGAACCGCCAGGAGTGCAGTGCCCCTCAGCCGCCCCGGAAGCCTCTCGGAAACCGCCCGGTCAAGCCGTCCGTCGCGCTGCCGTGGTCGTCCTCCTGCTGGCGACCGCCGTGGGCTGCGGGGACGCCGGCGGGCTGGAGGGCGCGGGGCGACCCCGACGGCGGTCGGCTCCGGCCCGGCTCTGGCCGGAGCTGACACCGGCGTCCAGTCCCGCCTTCGAGATCGGCGAGGTGAACACCGAGGTGGTCAAGGGCGTGAAGGTCCCCGCCGACGACGACATCCGCGGGGTGAACCCGGTCGCCGTCGTCCGGGCCGAGATCGCCGCGCGATCCGGGCGACTACGACGGCGCCAAGGCGCCCTACCGCGACACGGCCGACCGCATGGCCGACTGCGGCAAGGGCCAGGGACACCGGGAAGTGCCCGGTGCTCAGGCCGTACTACCGGGACCTGACCGGCGACGGGCGCGACGATCTGACGCTGGGCTTCCGGCTGCTGCCCGGCAAGACGACGGCGGTGCGCGTCTACACCGTCGAGAAGCACCGGCTCGTGCAGGTGATGTCGTGGGAGGACGCGCTGAGCGGGGTGCAGCTGGCCGGGCGTTCCCTGGTCATCCGCTCGCCGTCGGAGGTCGCCGGCTACGAGTACCGCCTCCAGTGGACCTGGGACCGCGACCAGCGGGCCATGCTCCTCACCCACGACGAGATGCTGCGCACCGCGGCAGCGGCCTGGCCACCCGTCGACCCGTCGCCACCACCCGGGTCCCGTCCTCCCCCTCGGCGAGCGCCGGATGAGACCCGCGCTCCCCCAGTGGTCCGGGACGCTCGCCGCGAAGGCCGCCGCCTTCATCACGGTGATGTGCTGCGCGCTGGCCGCCCTGCTCGGCGTCCTGGTGCACGTGCAGGTGACGAACCAGACCGTCGGCCAGGCCCGCGACCAGGCATTGCAGCGGCTGGAGCAGGCGACGGAGCGGTACGAGGCCGGGGACACCCTGAGGAGGGGCGCCGGGATGGATCCGCCGGAGCTGCCGCGGGAGCTGCGCGACCTCGCCGTGGCCGGCGACCGCGGCACGATGGTCGCCGACCACGAGGGGCGCCCCACCATGTGGGCGGCGGGGCCCGCCGACGGCGACCGGGCGCTGGCCGTGGCGGTCGACTACTCGCAGCAGGCGCGCACCATCGAGGGCCTTGACCGGGCGATCCTGTGGTCCTCGGGCCTGGCGATCGGGGCGACGCTGCTGGTCGGCGCGTTCGCGGTGACGCGGGTGACGCGGCGGCTGCACTCCACGGCGCTGGTGGCCCGGCGGATCAGCGCGGGCGACCTGGACGCGCGTGTGAACGACCCGCGGACGGATCCCCGTACGAAGGTTCCGGCGCGCCCGCAGGACGAGGTGGCCGCGGTCGCCGCCGCGCTGGACTCCATGGCGTCGTCGTTGCAGGGCAAGCTGCTGGCCGAGCAGCGGTTCACGGCGGACGTGGCACACGAGCTGCGCACGCCGCTGACCGGACTGCACGCGGCGGCCGAACTGCTGCCGCCGGGCCGCCCGACGGAGCTGGTGCGGGACCGGGTCGCGGCACTGCGCACGCTCACCGAGGACCTGCTGGAGATCTCCCGTCTGGACACCGGGCGGGAGCGGCTGGAGCTGGACACGGAGCGGCTGGGTCCGCTGGCCGAGCGGGCGGTGCGGGCAGCGGGGAACGGCACGGAGGTCAGGGTCGTACGGGAGGTGGCCGTGGAGACGGATCGGCGGCGGCTGGAGCGGGTGCTCGGCAATCTCGTGGCGAACGCGCACAAGCACGGGCGGGGGCCGGTGGTCGTGACCGTGGACGGGCCGGTGGTCACGGTTCGCGATCACGGGGACGGGTTTCCGGAGTACCTGGTGGCGCACGGGCCGCAGCGGTTCCGTACGGAAGGTGGCGCCAGGGGGCACGGGCTGGGGCTGACCATCGCGCTGGGGCAGGCCGAGGTGCTGGGAGCACGGTTGGAGTTCGCGAATGCGCCGGACGGCGGGGCAGTGGCGACCTTGACACTCGGCGGATGGCGTGCAGGGCGCTCCTCCTATGGCCCAGCGTGACGGGCGGGGCCCGAGGGGCGCTCCTAATGTGGCGATTAGTCAGCTTCGGCATTTTCGCCCCCACATGGAGGTAACCCCCATGTCTCTGCGCTCCCGCCTCTCCATAGCAACCGCCGTCGGCCTCCTCGCCGCCGCGGCCGCCGTCACACCCGCCGCCGCGGACGACGAATGGGACCCGATGGGCGGCAACGGAAACCACCACCACGACCAGCGCTTCTACAAGGGCATCGTCACGGCGAACACGCTGGCGCTGCGCAGCGCCCCGAACCGCGGCTCGCAGATCATCCGGTACGCCCACCGGGGCGACATCGTCAAGATCTTCTGCAAGACCGGCGGCGAGACCGTGCAGGGCAACCCCCTCTGGTACCTCCTCCCGGACGGCACCTGGGCCTGGGGCTCGGCCCGGTACATCGACAACATCGGCCCCGCGCCACGCTGGTGCTGACACCCGGTCACCCAGAGGCCCACAAGACGCATTGTTTGGGTAAGTTCCGGACATGAGCAAGGCCGGAATCACCGTGGCGACGGCGGACCCGCCCGCGCCCGCCGTCCGCCGCCTCCCCCGGCGCCGTGGCATCGAACTCGCCCTCATCGTCCTGGCCGTACTGCTGTCGGTGTACGGCTACTGCGACGTGGGCCTGGCCCAGCACGGCACCCTGCCGCCCGGTGCCGCCGGCTACGGCGCCGGGCTCGGCGTGCTCGGCGCTGCTGGCGCATCTGGCGGTGCGGCTGCGGGCCCCGTACGCCGACCCCCTGCTGCTGCCCATCGCGGTGCTGCTCAACGGGCTCGGGCTGGTGCTGATCTACCGGCTCGACCTGGAGACCCCGGGCGACCGGGCGGCACCGGCCCAGCTGGTGTGGTCGACGCTGGGCGTCGCGCTGTTCATCGTGGTCGTCCTGCTGCTGCGCGACCACCGGGTGCTCCAGCGCTACACGTACGTCTGCGTGGCCGCCGCGCTGGTCCTGCTCGCCGCTGCCGATCCTGTTCCCGGCGGTGAACGGCGCCCGCATCTGGATCCGGATCGCCGGGTTCTCCATCCAGCCGGGCGAGTTCGCGAAGGTGCTGCTGGCGGTGTTCTTCGCCGCGTACCTGGCCGCGAACCGCAACGCCCTCGCGTACACCGGCCGCCGCATCTGGAAGCTCCAGTTCCCGACCGGCCGGGTGCTCGGCCCGATCGTCGCCGTCTGGCTGGTGAGCGTCGGCGTGCTGGTCCTGGAGCGCGACCTCGGCACCTCGCTGCTGTTCTTCGGCCTGTTCGTGGTCCTGCTCTACGTCGCCACCGGCCGCACCGGCTGGATCGCGGTCGGGCTGCTGCTGGCCGCGCTGGGCGCGGTCGCCGTCGGCCGGCTGGAGCCGCACGTGCACAGCAGGATCGAGGACTGGCTGCACCCCTTCGCCTCCATCGACGCGGGCGAGGGCCCGAACCAGCTCGCCCAGTCGCTGTTCGCCTTCGCGGCGGGCGGCATGCTCGGCACGGGCCTGGGGCTCGGCCACTCCACCCTGATCGGCTTCGCCGCCAAGTCGGACTTCATCCTGGCCACCGCCGGCGAGGAGCTGGGCCTGGCCGGACTGGCCGGCGATCTTCCTGCTGTACGCCCTGCTGGTGGAGCGCGGCTTCCGGGCGGGCCTCGCGCTGCGCGAGCCCTTCGGCCGGCTGCTCGCGGTCGGGCTCGCCTCGATCGTGGCGCTCCAGGTGTTCGTGATCGCGGGCGGGGTGACCGGGCTGATCCCGCTGACCGGCATGGCGATGCCGTTCCTGGCGCAGGGCGGCTCGTCGGTCGTCACCAACTGGGCGATCGTGGCGCTGCTGGTCCGGGTGAGCGACTCGGCCCGGCGGCCGGCACGACGGGCAGGACACCCGATGACCCGGCACATCCGGCACGCCGGGCCTTCTGCGCCCTGCTGCTGGTGGCCCTGCTGGTCAACGCGGCCCGGGTGCAGGTCGTCCAGGCCCCGGCGTACGACGGCAATCCCGGCCAACCGCCGCCCGGACATCGCCCGTTACGAGCAGCCGCGCGGCGACATCCTGGTCGGCGGCGCGCCGGTCACCGGCTCCCGGGACACCCGCGAGCACCTGCGCTACGAACGGACCTACCCGGACGGCCCGATGTACGCGCCGGTCACCGGCTTCGCCTCCCAGCCGTACGGGACGACGCTCCTGGAGCACGCCGAGGACGGGGTGCTGTCCGGCGCGGACCCGATGCTCGCGCCGTTCCCGCTGTGGAACGACTTCACGCGCGCGCGCAACGCCGGCGGACACGTCGTCACCACGCTCGACCCGGCCGCGCAGCGGGCGGCGTACAAGGGGCTCGGCGGGCGCAAGGGCGCGGTGGCGGCCCTGGAGCCGGCCACCGGCCGGATCCTGGCGCTGGTGTCCGCCCCGTCCTACGACCCCCAGCCGCTGTCCGGGCAACGGAGCGGCGGCGGCCCGGGCCTGGGCGCGGCTGAACGCCGACCGGGACCAGCCGATGCTCAACCGGGCGGTGCGGCAGACGTATCCGCCGGGTTCGACCTTCAAGGTCGTCACGGCGGCGGCCGCGCTGGACGCCGGCGTGGTCACGGACCTGGACGCGCCGACCGACTCCCCCGACCCCTACCGGCTGCCCGGCACGAGGACGCGGCTGACGAACGAGGCGAAGGGCTGCGCGGACGCCTCGCTGCGCGAGGCGTTCGTCGTTCTCCTGCAACACGGTGTTCGCCAAGCTGGGCGTGGAGGTGGGGCGTGCCGGCCATGACGGCCACGGCCCGGGCCTTCGGCTTCAACGACACGGCGCTGCAGGATCCCCTTCGCGGTGGCGCGGTCCACCTTCGACACCTCGCTCGACAAGGCGCAGCTCGCGCTGTCGTCGATCGGCCAGTACAACACCCGCGCCACCCCGCTGCAGATGGCGATGGTGGCGGCGGCCGTGGCGAACGGCGGACAGGTACGGGAGCCTTACCTGGTGGAGCGCACGACACGGCCGGGCGGCAGCACACTCGCGACAGCCGGCTCGCGCGCGATCCGCCAGGCGATGTCCCGCCGCGACCGCCGCGCGACTGCGCGGGCTGATGCGGGGCGTGGTCAAGAACGGCACCGGACGCAACGCCGCGATCCGCGGTGCCAAGGTCGGCGGCAAGACGGGCACCGCCCAGCACGGCGTCGGCAACTCCGGTACGCCGTACGCCTGGTTCGTCTCCTGGGCGCAGGGCGATCGTGACCTGTCAGCCGCCGGTGGCGGTCGCGGTCGTGGTGGAGGACGCGGACGCGGACCGCGGGGACATCAGCGGGGGCGGCGACGCGGCGCCGATCGCGCGGGCGGTGATGGAGGCGGTACTCAACTCCCGGTGACGGCTGCCCGGTTCATGAGACGGGACTACCGCGACGAACCTCTCCCGACCTACCGTTCGGTCATGACTGCCGCCGCCTTCGAACTCGCCCAGGTCAACATCGCCCGCCTCAAGGCCCCACTGGACTCCCCGCAGTTGAAGGACTTCGTCGACGCCCTGGACCCCGTGAACGCGGACGCCGACGCCGCCGAGGGCTTCGTGTGGCGGTTGCAGGACGACTCGGGTGACGCGACGAACGTGCCCGTTTTCGGCGACTCCTGGCTGATCATCAACATGTCGGTGTGGCGGGACACCGACGCACTCACGGCGTACATGTACCAGGGCCGGCACCGGGAGATGCTCGCGCGGCGCCGCGAGTGGTTCGAGCGCATCCAGGAGGCGATGGTCACCCTCTGGTGGGTCCCGGCCGGACACCGCCCGACCGTGGCCGAGGCGGAGTCGCGGCTCCTCCACCTGCGCACCCACGGCCCGACGCCGTACGCCTTCACCCTGCGGACGTCGTTCCCGCCCCAGGGGGCGACGCCGCTGATCGGGGAGGTACCGCAGGGCCTGGGCTGCTCGGTCTAGCGACGGCGGTCGATCGCGGTGAGGTCGATGTCGACGGGGAACGGGACGGCGACGTAGACCACCGGGAGCCCCTGACTCTCCTCGACGCGCCAGTAGTGCGGAATGCCTGCTTGCGCGTACTTCAGCGGCCGAGTGATCACTCATCGAGTCGTCGACCGGCCGCGATCGCCCCCTCCACCTCCGCCACCCGCTCCCGCTCCTGCGCCGCGAAGCGCTCCGCGTCGAGCCTTTCGGCGATCTCCTCGTCGGGGGTCCCCAGCGGATCGTACGGATCCACCTCCAGGTCCCAGTCGATCCGCTTCTGGCCGTCCCACTGCTTGTCCTTGCCCTTCTGGTAGAGGGCCAGGAGGCGGTCGCGGCCGTCGTCGTACTCCCAGGTGAAACGGGCCGCGCCGGTCGCCGGCACCTGCCACCCGGACTCGTCCGGCTCGTTGGCGTACAGGTCGAAGGTCGGCATGCTCCGCAGGCTCACATGAGGTAGACGCGGGGTCAACAAGTAGCGCGCGGGGGATTGACGAGCTTGCTGACAGGCAGTCTCATAAGGGAAACAGTGACGTGTGCACAACGAGGTGGGCAGCCATGACGACCCTGACGGAAGCCGACGCGCTCGACGGCCTGCGCGATGCCCTCGGCCTGCTCAAGGACCGGGAGCAGGTGGCCCAGCGGCTGCTCGACTCCTCCGCCAAGCACTCCTTCGACCCGGACAAGGAACTGGACTGGGACGCGCCCTTCGAGGAGGGCAAGTGGTTCTGGCCGCCGGAGCTGGTGTCGCTGTACGACACCCCGCTCTGGAAGCGCATGAGTGAGGAGCAGCGGATCCTGCTCTCCCAGCACGAGGCGGCGGCCCTCGCCTCCCTGGGCATCTGGTTCGAGATCATCCTCATGCAGCTGCTGGTCCGGCACATCTACGACAAGGCGGCGACGAGTGCGCATGTGCGCTACGCACTCACGGAGATCGAGGACGAGTGCCGCCACTCCAAGATGTTCGCCCGGCTGATATCCCAGGGCGGCACACCCTGGTACCCGGTCAGCCGCGCGCACCAGCACCTGGGCCGCCTGTTCAAGACCATCTCCACCACCCCCGGTTCCTTCACGGCCACGCTGCTGGGCGAGGAGGTCCTCGACTGGATGCAGCGCCTGACGTTCCCCGACGAGCGCGTCCAGCCCCTGATCCGGGGCGTCACCCGCATCCACGTCGTGGAGGAGGCCCGACACGTGCGCTACGCCCGCGAGGAACTCCGCCGCCAGATGGTGACGGCCCCGAAATGGTCCCAGGAGTTCACCCGGGTCACTTCCGGGGAGTTCGCCCGGGTCTTCTCGGTGGCGTTCGTGAACCCGGATGTCTACACGAACGTCGGCCTGGACAAGAGGGAGGCCCTCGCACAGGTGCGGGCCAGCGGGCATCGCCGGGAGGTCATGCAGAACGGGTCGAAGCGGTTGACGGACTTCCTGGACGACATCGGGGTGTTGCGGGGAGTGGGGCGCCGGTTGTGGAAGTCGTCGGGGTTGCTGGCGTAGCGGGGGCCGAAGCGGGAAGCGGGCCCCGCTCGGGTCATGTCCATGGCGGGTGACTACTGTCCTCCATGAAGTCGTCACCCACAGTCAGCGCCCCTGAAGGAGACCACCCGCGCATGTCCCCCCACATCACCCGCTTCACGCGGCTGCCGCGCCTCACCGCCGCTGCCATCGGTGTCACGTCCGCCCTCGCCGTGACCGCGTGCGGCGCAGGAGGCGGCTCGGACAGCGCCAAGGCTTCCGGTGCTGATGCCGCCCCACAGGGTGTGGTCAGCCGGGCGACCGCCGAGAAGATCGCCGACCACTACCAGGAGGTCAACAACAGGGCGAACGCGGCCCGGGACGAGAAGCTCCTGGGAACGGTCGAGGCCGGTCAGGTCTACGCGATGGACAAGGCCACCTACACCCTCTACGAGACCTGGCCGAAGAAGGAACAGAAGGCCTACGCCAAGCCCTTCTCCTACCAGGACCGCCAGTACGTGATCCCCGAGAAGGGCACCGGCGACTGGTTCGCCGTCCAGGCCAAGTCCAGCGACAACACTGAAAGAAGCGTGCTGCTGGTCTTCGACAAGGTGGGCGGAACCTACAAGATGGTGCTGTCCCTGTGGGCCGACGCCGAAGAGATCCCGAAGCCGGCCCTCGACAGCCATGGGCTCGCCGAGGCCGTCGACCCCGGCAGCAAGGTCGGAGGGCTCGCCCCGTCCGAGGTGGGCGCCGCCTACACGGACTTCCTCGAGACCGGCGGCAAGAAGAAGGGCAAGGCTCTGACCTCCACGGAGCCGGTCGAGAACGCCGCGAAGACCTATCAGCGGAGCAGCACCGAGGGCGCGGCCGAGGGCAGGGCCACCGAGATGTTCTTCGCCAAGTCCCCCGCCGACCCGAGCGTCTACGCCCTGCGGACGGCCGGCGGCGGCGTCCTCGCCCTGTTGCCGCTCGCCCACAAGCAGGAGTCCCTCCTGAAGGAGGCCTACCGCTCCAACGCGTCGCTCGTGCCCAACGACGAGCAGTCCGCTCTCGGCGCCATCAGGGGCCCCCTGATCACTGACGTGTTCGAGGGACAGGGCCTGGCCGAACTCACACCGAAGGCCGCCCGGATCACCACCGTCGACTTCCAGCATGTAGACGCCAAGTAGCGGGACCCACGCCCCCTCGCAGCCGCACCCGCGTACGGCGAGAAGGGGACGTGTCGGGTGGTGTCCGCCCGCAGCGGTTGGCGCGTCAAAGAACAGTCAGCCAGTACGCAACTCGATCGCGCCGTTCCGAGGACGGACACCCCCGACACGGCCCCGACCCACCACCCGGCGCCACGCGCTACGCGCACCCCCACCCCCATCCCCATCCCCACCCAGCGATACAGGCCACCGCAGGCATCCGCGTCCGCCCCCCGGTTACGCTGCGAGTCATGACACCAGCCGCCCCCACCCCCGCCTACCGGCGACTCAGCGTCGAGGAACGTCGCAGTCAGCTGCTCACCGCCGCGCTGTCGCTCTTCGCGCACCGCGCCCCGGACGAGGTGTCCCTGGACGACGTGGCGGAGGCGGCAGGGGTGTCGCGGCCCCTGGTGTACCGGTACTTCCCGGGCGGCAAGCAACAGCTCTACGAGGCCGCCCTACGCTCCGCCGCCGACGAGCTCCGGCACTGCTTCGACGAACCCCGCGAGGGCCCCCTCCTCCCCCGTCTGTCCCGCGCCCTCGACCGCTACCTCGCCTTCGTCGACCAGCACGACGCCGGCTTCAGCGCCCTCCTCCAGGGCGGCAGCGTCGTAGAGACCTCACGGGCCACCGCCATCGTCGACGGCGTACGCCGCGCCGCCGCCGACCACATCGTCAGCCACCTGGAGGTCACCACCCCCGGCCCCCGCCTGCGCATGACCATCCGCATGTGGATCACCGCGGTGGAGGCCTCGTCGCTCATCTGGCTCGACGAGGACAAGCAACCCTCCGCCGAGGACCTCCGCGACTGGCTCGTCGAGCAGTTCGTTGCCATGCTGTCGGTGACAGCCCGCCGCGACCCGCAGACGGACGCCCTGGTCCTGGCCCTCGCCGAGGATGTCTGACACTGATCCCGTGAAGAGCGAAGACACCCCCTTCGAGGGCGGCCCCATGGACGGCAGAGTCCTGCCCGTCCTGCTCGGCATCACCGGCCACCCGCCCAAGACGTACCGCATCCCCGTCCCGGACCACGCCGGCGACGAGCCCACCGTGCTCGTCTACCGTCGCGTACCCCGCGCACCGGGCAGGGTCGGCCTGACCAACCGCTGGAAGTACGAGTACGCCCCCGAGGGCGTCCCGCCCCAGCGGCTCAGGTGGCCCTGGTCGAAGCCAGACGCCGCGCCGCCCGGCAAGCGGGACGACGCCGACGGGTGACCTTGTTGCGCCGAACCGCGCACGCCTCCGCGCGCGCCGCGCGCACACCCCTCATCCTCACGATGTCCGGTGGCCGAAGGGCCGCCCCCCGCATCGGAGGTGATGGCATGTCAGGAACACTTCTGCGTCTGGCCTGTACGGCGGCGGTGGCAGCAGCGACCGTCCTGGCCCCCGCCCCTGCCACAGCAGCCCCGAAACCCGATCCCGGACCACCCCCCGCCTCCCTCGCCTACCTCCTGACAGACCTTCAGCACCTCTACCGCAAGGCCGAACAGGCCACCGAGGCCTACAACGCCACCGAGGAGAGGCTGAAGAAGCAGCGCGCCGAGACCGACCGCCTGAACCGCGCCCTCACCCGCACCCGGCTCTCCCTGCACGACAGCCGGGGCGCGGTCGGCCGCCTGGCCCGGCAGCAGTACCAGAGCAGCTCCGACATCTCTCCGTACGTACGGCTGCTCCTGGCCCGCGATCCCCAGCACGCGATCGACCAGGGCCATGTGATCGGCCGGCTCGCACGGGAGCGGGCCGACACCATCGGCCGGCTGACCGGCAGCGAGCGGAAGGCCGACGAGCTGGCCCGCAAGGCCCGGAGGGCCCTCGACGAGCAGCTCGCCCTCACCGAGCGGCGGAAGAAGGAACGGGACCAGGTCCACGAGCGGCTGCACGACGTCGAGGAGCTGCTCGCCTCCCTCGGCCGCGACCAGCTGGCCGCCCTCGCCGAGTTCGAGAAGAACGGGATCACGAAGGCCCAGAAGAAGTTCATGGCGTCCGGCGCGCTCAGCAGCGCGCGCAGACCGTCGGCCGAGGGCGACCGAGCCGTGCGCTACGTCGTGCGGCAGCTCGGCAAACCGTACGAGTGGGGCGCCGAGGGCCCGAAGTCGTACGACTGCTCGGGCCTGACCTCGCAGGCCTGGGCTCAGGCCGGGGCGCCCATCCCACGGACCAGCCAGGAGCAGTGGAAGCGGCTGAAGCCGATTCCGCTCTCCGAGCTGCGCCCGGGAGACCTGGTCGTGTACTTCCCCGAGGCCACGCACGTGGCGCTGTACCTCGGCGACGGCATGGTCGTACAGGCACCCCGCCCGGGCGCGAAGGTGAAGGTGTCACCGATCGCGGCCAACCCGCTCCTGGGCGCCGTACGCCCGGACCCGGCCGGGAAGCCCCTGCGGCGGTACGAGCCGCCGAAGCTTCCCGAGGGCGCCACGGACGGGTCGGACGCGGGATACGAAGGTGACTACGCGGCGCCCGCGCCGGACACCTCGGCCAGGTAGGCCTGCGTCTTGGCCGGGTCGTAGAAGAAGTTCTCGAAGTCGGCCGGGTCGTTGAAGCCGTTGGCGAAGCGGTCGGCGGCCGGCTGGAGCTCACCGGCGGCGCCGATCAGGTTCAGGATGTGCTCCGGCGGCGGCGCGAGCATCGCGTTGGTCCACTTGGTGACGTGCTGGGCGGTGTCCCAGTAGCGGTCGAAGGCCGAACGCATCCACTCCTCGTCGAACGGCTTGTCGCCGTGCTCGACGATCGAGGAAAGGTACGCGGCGGCGCACTTGGACGCCGAGTTGGAGCCCTGCCCGGTGATCGGGTCGTTCGCCACGACGACGTCCGCCACACCCAGCACGAGCCCGCCGCCGGGGAGGCGGCCGATGGGGTTGCGGACGGTGGGGGCGTAGCGGCCGGCCAGTGTGCCGCCCGCGTCGGTCAGCTCGACCTTGGTGGCCCGCGCGTACTCCCAGGGCACGTACCGCTCCATGAGTTCCAGGGTCAGGGAGAGGTGCTCCGCCGGGTCCTTGACGCCGTTGAAGGCGTCCAGCGGGCCGCCGGGTATGCCCTCCCAGAACAGGATGTCGGCGCGGCCGGAGGTGGTCAGAGTGGGCATGACGAACAGTTCGCCGACGCCCGGCACGAGGTTGCAGCGGACCCCTTCGGTGTCCGGGTGCTCGGGGCGCGGGCCCAGACCGTGGACGTACGACACGGCCAGCGCGCGCTGCGGCTCGCTGTACGGGGAACGCTCCGCGTCCCGGCCGAACATCTGGACCAGCTCGCCCTTGCCGGCCGCGACGAGCACCAGGTCGTACGTACGGGAGAAGTAGTCGAGGTCGCCGACGGCCGCGCCGTGGATGACGAGCTGGCCGCCGCGCTGCGCGAACGTCTCCATCCAGCCGGCCATCTTCACGCGCTGGTCGACCGACTGCGCGTACCCGTCGAGCCTGCCCAGCCAGTCGATCGCACGCGCCGCGGGACCCTCGGCCCAGGAGCCGGGGGCGGCGACCGAGACGCCGAGTCCTTCGATCTTCGGGGCCTGGGACTCCCAGAAGTTCAGCTGGAGATCGCGCTCGTGCTGCAGTGCCGTGTGGAACATGCACTGCGTCGACATGACCCGGCCGGTGCGGATCTCGTCCGCCGTCCGATTGGACATCAGGGTGACCTCGTAGCCCTGCGACTGGAGGCCGAGAGCGATCTGGAGCCCGGACTGACCGGCTCCGACGACGAGTATCTTCCGCATGCGGGGCTGTCCTCTACTCGGGGGTTTCGTCGAGCGCGTGGCCCACCAGGGCCAGGAGGGTCTCGATCACGGAGATCCGACGACGCGCGTCCATGATCATGACAGGTATGTGTTGCGGGATGGTCAAGGCATCCCGCACATCCTCCGGCTCGAACAGCTCGCTGTCGTCGAAGTGGTTGACCGCGACCACGTACGGCAGTCCGGAGCTCTCGAAGTAGTCCAGTACCGGGAAGCAGTCCTTCAGACGGCGCGTGTCGGCCATGACGACGGCGCCGATCGCGCCGCGCACGATGTCGTCCCACATGAACCAGAACCGCTGCTGGCCCGGCGTGCCGAACAGGTAGAGCACCAGGTCGTCGTCGAGCGTGATGCGCCCGAAGTCCATGGCCACGGTGGTGGTGGTCTTGCCCGGCGTGGCGGTGAGATCGTCGGTCGCCTCGCTCGCCTCGGTCATCAGCGCCTCGGTCTGCAGTGGCGTGATCTCCGAGACGGCGGTGACCAGGGTGGTCTTGCCCACGCCGAAGCCGCCCGCCACCACGATCTTCGTGGCGATGGGGGCCCGGGTGCGGTCCGTCTCCCAGGCGTGCATGCTCTCGTCGGCCTGGACGAACGGGGATGATGCGGAGACGCCGTGAGCGGCGTCAGAGACGACGGAGTCCACTCAGCACCCTTTCCAGCAGAGCTCGGTCCGGGCGGCCCGTGCCATGGCCGGTTCCCGTCCCGTACACACGGATCTTTCCCTGGTCGGCGAGGTCGCTGAGGAGCACGCGGACCACGCCGAGCGGCATCTTCAGCAGCGCGGCGATCTCGGCCACCGTACGCATGCGGCGGCACAGCTCGACGATGGCCTGCAGTTCCGGCATCACGCGGGTGGAGAGAGAGCCGTTCGTCAGTTCCCTGCGCTCCTCCGGGGCGTCGAGCGCGGCCGTGCTCGCCACGAAGGTCTCCACCAGGAGGACGTGGCCGAACCGGGTGCGGCCGCCGGTGAGCGAGTAGGGGCGGACCCGGGCGGGTTTGCGGTCACCGCCGCGGACCGGGAGGTGATGCTTCGGCGTACTGCTCATCGGGCACTCCCCGTCGTCTGGGAATCCTCCAGGGACTTACGGAGCTCGCTGCGGAGTTCGGGCGTCAGGACATGGCCGGCGCGGCCGACGAACAGGGCCATGTGGTACGCCACCACGCTCATGTCGCAGTCCGCGGAGCCGTGGACGCCGAGCAGCGAGCCGTCGCTGATCGACATCACGAACAGGCTGCCCTCGTCCATCGCGACCATCGTGTGCCTGACCCCGCCGAAGTCCATCAGCTTGGCGGCGCCGACGGTGAGGCTGCCGATGCCGGAGACGATGGTGGCCAGGTCGGCGGCGGAGCCGCGCGGGCCCGTCCGCCGGGTTCCGCGCGCCTGCAAGGGCCTCCCGGGCCTGCTGGTTGCGGTGGTCGTCGGAGGACAGCAGGAGCAGTCCGTCGGAGGAGACGACCGCGACCGAGAGGATGCCGGGGACCTCCTCGACGAGGTTGGTCAGCAGCCAGTGCAGGTTGCGGGCCTCACTGCTCAGTCCGATCAGTCCGAAGGTACTGGGAGCGGTCAACTGCTTGCCTCCTCGACTGTGCCCCCCGTGGCTTCTTCGGGTTCAGCTGGTCCTGCTGTGCCGGTGGCCGGCCGCTTGTGCGAGGCCGTCCTGTCGGCGATCTCCGCCTCCACGTCGCGGTAGCCGGCCTGGGCGCCCTGGCGGAACCCGCCGAGTCGGCGGCGCAGGGCGTCGGCGTCGACGGAGCCGCTGCGCTGGCGCGGGGCGGTGGTCGGGTGCGGTGATCTTCGGAGTGCGCTTGGGGAGGCCCTTGTCGGTGACGCGTTCGTGTTCTGCGTCAGCCTCGGCTTCGCCTTCGGCGTCGTGGTCGCCACCCGCACCCCCCGTGCGGGTTTCGAAGTCGTGTTCGGCCGACCCCTGCAGGGCGGACTCGCCGTCGGCGGCTGCGGATTCGTGCTGCGTCGGCTCCGGCTCCGGCTCCACCCGCGGGGCGGGCCGGGTCGCACCCAGCGGTGCCGCGGCCGGTTCCGCCTGCGCCGTCGGGAGCAGCAGTTCCATCGTGGTCTCTGCGGGAGGTTCCGCCGGTGCCGCCGGTATGTCCGCTTCCGCCGGCTCCGGGTGCTCCGCCGGGGCGTCCGTGACCTCCGCCGCGTCCGTGACCTCCCTGGGCTCCGCGGGCTCGGCGACCTCCGCCGCCTCCTCCCGCCGTACCGCCTTCTCCGCCAGGGCCACCAGCGGGTCGCCGCCGTTCGCGCGGCCGTGCAGGACGTTGGAGTTGGCCTCGGCGTCGGCGCCCGGGAAGGACACGGTGTGGGTCGTGCCGGCGAGGGGGCCGGAGGTCGGGACGGCTGACGGGCGCGGCGGCGGCGAGCAGCGACGCGCGGCAGGACGACGACCGCCGCGACACCGCCCTGCTTCTGCTCGCGCAGCTGGACGCGCACGCCGTGACGGTGGGCGAGCCGGGCGACGACGTACAGGCCGAGGCCGAGACCGTCCTCGCCCTCCTGGTCGTAGGGCGCCTCCGGGTCGAAGTCGGCGAGGCGGGAGTTGAGGCGCTCCAGCCGCTCCTCGGTCATGCCGATGCCCTCGTCCTGGACGGAGAGCATGACCTCGCCGTTCTCCAGCAGCCAGCCGGAGATCTCGACGGGCAGGTCGGGCGGGGAGAACGAGGTGGCGTTCTCCATGAGTTCGGCCAGCAGGTGGGAGAGGTCGTCCGCGGCGAACCCGGCGATGTGCGCGTGCGGCGGCAGCGCGGCGATACGGACCCGCTCGTACCGCTCGATCTCGCTGACCGCGGCGCGGACGACGTCCACCAGCGGCACCGGCCCGGCGGCGTGCTGGACGTGCTCGGTGCCGGCGAGGACCAGGAGGTTCTCGCTGTGCCGGCGCATGACCGTGGCGAAGTGGTCGAGCTTGAACAGGGTGGCGAGCCGGTCCGGGTCCTGCTCGCGCTCCTCCAGGTTCTCGATGACGGCGAGCTGCCGCTCGACCAGGCCGAGGGTGCGCAGCGCGAGGTTGACGAACGTGCCGCCGATGGCCGTGCGCAGCCGCTCCAGCTGGGCGGCGGACTCGGCGAGTTCACCGCGCAGTTCCTCGCGCGCGTCGGCCATCTTCTGGCGCTGGCCGACCAGGTGCTTGCGGTCGGACTCCAGCGTGGTGATCCGCTCGGTGAGGGCGGCGGCGTGCGCGTGCAGGGCGTTGACGGAGCGGACGACCTGGGCGAACTCGTCGTTGCGGCCGGTGAACTTCACCGGCTCCTCGGCCGCCGGGTCCTCGGCCTCGGCGAGGCGCTTCGACCCCAGGCGCAGGACCGCCAGCGGGCGGGTGAGGCTGCGGGCCATGCCCGTGGCGACACCGACGGCGAGCAGCATGAGGGCGCCGAGGACGGCGATGCGGATCTCCAGCGCGGTGACGTCGTCGTCGCGCAGCGCCTCGAGGTCCTTGGTGCGCCTGGTCGTAGAGGGCGGACTCCACGCCGCGCATCAGGTCGACGCGGGCGGAGAGGGCCGCGTCCAGCTTCTTGGTGCTGGTGGCGAGCTCGCCGCTGGAGAGCGTCGGCTGGTCGGTGAGGCGTGGCGAGGTACTTGTCGGCGGAGTTGACCTCGGTGCCGGTGACCGTGGAGTCGAAGGAGGTGCGGGCCGGCTTGGGCGCGGTGTCGCGGAAGTCGGCGAGCGCCGCGTCGGAGCGCAGCCGGGCCTGCTGGGCGGCGGCGCTGAGGGCGTCGCGCTGCCGGGCTGTCGGCGTCCGAGGAGGCGGAGGTCTCGGTCGGCAGGCCGGTGACGGGGTCGATGACCGTCCGGTGCTGCGCGGCACGCTGAGCGCGGCGAGCAGCAGGCCGCGGGCCGCGGCGGCCTGCTGGACGGCGGAGTCCAGTTCGGCCAGGGCGTATCCGCCGGAGCCTGCGCGCGGGCGGCGTCTGCTGCGCCAGCTGCTCGGCGAGCCGGTGGAGTTCGGTGATGGCGGTGGAGTACGCCTGGTGCGCTTCGAGCGCGCTGCTCTTGCCGGTGAGCGCCGCCCGGCGCACGGCCGCGATGCCGTCGAGGTCCGAGCGGAGCGAGGCGGGCGTGTCGGTGTCGGCCCGCAGCTCCTCGACCTGCCGGTCCACGCGGGCGCTGCGCTGCTCGGAGGGCGCCTTGGCCTTGGGCCGTCCGGCCGCGATGTAGGAGGTGACCTCGTCGCGCTCGTCGGCGAGGGAGTGCGCGAGGGCGAGGGCGTCCTGCGTCTGCTCCGCGAGCGTCACCAGTTCCTGGGAGTCGTGGAGTTGCCCGGAGGCGGCGAGGACGGACGGGGCGCCGGCACCGGCGATGGCCGCGGCGACCACGGCCACGGCGACGATCAGCCGGTTGCGTACATGCGTGGGGCGGCCCTTGCCGGCGGACGGGGCGTCGGCTCGGCGCCCTGAGCGGGGGCCGTCTGCTTGCCTGTGCGACGAGGCCGCGTCTTCTGCACCGGTGCTCGCATTCCTGACTCGTGAACCCATGGGCCCGGGTGACGTCTCCGTCAACTGGCGCGTACTCCCGGTACACTTCCCGACCCTCCCAGCGCCGGTGGGCAGCGAACGCGCATCACCTGACCCGCCACCCGAAGGAGTGAACCTCGGAGGGGAGTTGAGGGGCAAGTTCCGCCGGCCCTTGCAGCGGCCTTGCGCGGCACGCCGGTTGGACGCCCGGGGCGGGCGGTGGCAGTATTCGCCACCACGCCTTCCCGGAACATGTCATTCCATCCCAAACCAGGCGTCTGACCTGCGCGGCTGCGCCGGTCCGCGCAACCATTGCCGGCCTTTTGCGAGACCTTGTGAAGGGCTCGTGCAGACTGGCTGGATGCGTACTGAACTCGCCTCGGAGCCGGGAGACGCCGACCGCCCCAACGAGGACTTCGCCAGCCGTCGGACTACCGGCCTCCGGGCAGGGCGGTTCGGTCGTCGTCCTGGACGGGGTCACCCCGCCGAAGGACGGGACGGGCTGTCTGCATTCCGTCCCCTGGTTCACCGCACGCCTCGGTGGGGCCCTGACCGAACTGACCGTTTCACTCCCGGATGCTCCTCTGGCCGACGCCTTGTCCCGCGCCATCGCGCGTACCTCCGAGGCGCACTCCGCAACCTGTGACCTTTCTCACCCCCGAACGCCTCAGGCCACGGTGGTCGTGGCCCGCTGGACCCCGGCCACGGTGGAGTACCTGGTGCTCTCGGACTCCGCCCTCCTGCTGGAGTCCCCGGACGGCGTGGTGACGCCCGTCCTCGACGACCGCCTGGCCCTCCTCCCCCGCTCGGCCCTGGCCGACGCGACGCGCTGGTGGACGCCACGGTCCGCAACAAGGAGGGCGGCTTCTTCACGGCGGCCGCCGACCCCGCGGTGGCCCGGCGGGCGGTGACCGGGACCGTGCCCCGCGACCAGGTACGCGCCCTGATGGCGCTGACGGACGGGGCGACCCGCTGGGTGGAGAAGTTCGAGGAGGGCGACTGGACGGACTTCTTCCACCTCGTGCGCAAGGAGGGACCACAGGCGCTGGTGGACCGCGTACGGGCACTGGAGACGGGCGGACGCCGCCAGGGCGTTCCTGGGCCGGAGCAAGACGCACGACGACGCGACGGTGGTGTTCGTCGAGTTCTAGGGGGTTTCGTTTGCGCCCTGCCGCCGGTACGCCGCGGCCTACCTCTCCATGCCGCGGTTGAGCTGGTGCAGCAGTCGGGCCAGTTCCGTGACCTCGCGGGTGTCCCAGTCGGCCAGGCGGCCGGCGTAGCGGGCGCGGCGGGCCTCCCGTACCCGGCGGACGCGGTCGTGCCCCTCCTGGGTGAGGGCGACGAGCCAGGCGCGGCCGTCGGCCGGGTCGGGCTCGCGCGCCACCAGTCCGAGTTCCTCCAGGGCGCGCAGCTGGCGGGACATCGTCGCCTTGCCGACGCCGATGTAGCCGGCGAGCTCGGTGGCCCGCTGCTTGCCGCACTCGCCGAGCCGGACGAGGAGGCCGTACGCGGACGACTCCAGGTCGGGGTGGACCTCGCGGGCCATCTCGCCCTGGCTGGCCCGAGCACGCCGCAACAGCACGGTCAGCTCCCGCTCCAGCGCGAGGAAGGCGGGCTGATCCACACCACTCGCGGCCAGGGCGGATTCGCCTCCCGGTCCGTCGCCGTTCCCGTTGTCCTGCACGTCAGCCCCTGCCTCGGTTGTCACCCGGTACTGAGATTTTCCGTCACCTGCCGTCATCGCCGCAGTTCGGCAAGTATTCCGCAGGTCACGGCGTGCGTGTACACAGGGCCACCACACGGTGAAGGCCCGGGCCTCCCTCACGAGAACCCGGGCCTCCACCTGTCCGGCCGCCTCCGTCACGCCGCGACCGGAACCTCCGGCGCCGCACCCGCGGTGGCGGGGACGAGCGCCAGCTCCAGGACCTGGCGGACGTCGGTCACGGCGTGGACGTCGAGCTTGTCCAGCACCTCGGCCGGGACGTCGTCCAGGTCGGGCTCGTTGCGCTTGGGGATGATCACGGTGGTGACCCCGGCGCGGTGCGCGGCCAGCAGCTTCTGCTTCACGCCGCCGATCGGCAGGACCCGCCCGGTCAGCGAGACCTCGCCGGTCATCGCCACGTCCGTGCGGACCAGACGGCCGGACAGCAGGGACGCCAGGGCCGTGGTCATCGTGATGCCGGCGCTGGGGCCGTCCTTGGGGACCGCGCCCGCCGGGAAGTGGATGTGCACGCCCCGGTCCTTCAGATCACCCACCGGCAGTTCGAGCTCGGCACCACGGGAGCGCAGGAAGCTCAGGGCGATCTGCGCGGACTCCTTCATCACGTCGCCCAGCTGGCCGGTCAGGGTCAGCCCGGCCGCGCCCGTCTCCGGGTCGGCAAGCGACGCCTCCACGTACAGCACGTCACCGCCCGCTCCCGTCACCGCGAGCCCGGTCGCCACACCCGGCACCGACGTCCGCCGCTCGGCCGGGTCCTGCGCGGACTCCGGCACGTGATGCGGGCGGCCGATCAGATCGCGCAGATCCCCGTCCGTGACGGTGTACGGCAGCTCCCGCTCACCCAGTTCGTGCCGGGCCGCGACCTTGCGCAGCAGCCGCGCGACGGACCGCTCCAGGTTGCGGACGCCCGCCTCGCGCGTGTACTCACCGGCGAGCTTGCGCAGCGCGCCCTCGTCGATGGTCACCTCGTCCTCGGCGAGCCCGGCCCGCTCCAGCTGGCGCGGCAGCAGGTGGTCCCGGGCGATGACGACCTTCTCGTCCTCGGTGTAACCGTCCAGGCGGACGATCTCCATCCGGTCGGCCAGCGCCTCCGGGATGGCCTCCAGGACGTTGGCGGTGGCCAGGAAGACCACGTCCGACAGGTCCAGCTCGACCTCCAGGTAGTGGTCCCGGAAGGTGTGGTTCTGCGCCGGGTCGAGGACTTCGAGGAGGGCGGCGGCCGGGTCGCCCCGGAAGTCCGAGCCCACCTTGTCGATCTCGTCGAGCAGCACGACCGGGTTCATCGACCCGGCCTCCTTGATGGCACGGACGACACGGCCGGGCAGCGCGCCGACGTACGTACGCCGGTGACCGCGGATCTCGGCCTCGTCGCGCACACCGCCGAGGGCGACGCGCACGAACTTCCGGCCCATCGCGTGGGCGACGGACTCCCCGAGGCTGGTCTTGCCGACGCCGGGCGGCCCCACGAGTGCGAGTACGGCACCGCCGCGCCGCCCGCCGACCACGCCAAGACCCCGGTCGGTGCGCCGCTTGCGCACCGCGAGGTACTCGGTGATCCGCTCCTTCACGTCCTGAAGGCCCGCGTGCTCGGCGTCGAGGACGGCCTGGGCTCCCTGGATGTCGTACGCGTCCTCGGTGCGCTCGCTCCACGGCATCTCCAGGACCGTGTCGAGCCAGGTGCGGATCCATGAGCCCTCGGGCGACTGGTCGGAGGAGCGCTCCAGCTTGTCGACCTCCTTGAGCGCGGCCTCGCGGACGTTCTCGGGCAGGTCGGCGGCCTCCACGCGGGCGCGGTAGTCGTCGGACTCCTCGCCGTCCTGGTCGCCGTTCAGCTCGCGCAACTCCTTGCGGACGGCTTCCAGCTGACGCCGCAGCAGGAACTCGCGCTGCTGCTTGTCGACGCCTTCCTGGACGTCCTTGGCGATGGACTCGGCGACGTCCTGCTCGGCGAGGTGGTCGCGCAGCTGCTGGGTGGCGAGCTTCAGCCGGGCCACCGGGTCGGCGGTCTCCAGCAGCTCGACCTTCTGGTCGGTGGTCAGGAACGGCGAGTAGCCCGAGTTGTCCGCGAGCGCCGAGACGTCGTCGATGGCCTGGACCCGGTCGACGACCTGCCACGCGCCGCGCTTGCGCAGCCAGGCGGTGGCGAGGGCCTTGTACTCCTTGACCAGTTCGGCGACCTGGCCGGGCAGCGGCTCCGGCACGGTCTCGTCGAGGCGGGTGCCCTCGACCCAGAGGGCGGCGCCGGGACCCGTGGTCCCCGCACCGATGCGCACCCGCCCCCGGCCTCGGATCAGTGCGCCCGGGTCACCGTCGGCGAGCCTGCCGACCTGCTCGACGGTGCCGAGGACACCGGTGTTCGCGTAGGTTCCGTCGATCCGTGGGACCAGGAGTACCCGGGGCTTCCCGGGCGTTGACCTGGCAGCGGCCTGAGCGGCCTCCACCGCGGCACGGACCTCGGAGTCGCTCAGGTCCAGCGGGACCACCATCCCGGGCAGCACGACCTCTTCGTCGAGGGGCAGCACGGGCAGGGTGAGCGGTGTGGACGTCGAAGCCATGATCTCCCCTTCAGCAGTCAAGTTGAGCTATGCCGACTCAATGCTCGGGAGCGGCCGGATGTTCCCCAACGGTTGTTCGCTGTAAGCGATCACCGGCGACGCCGCGGGACGAGTGGTCGCGCGGCCGGGCGTATCGCTTGGCGCGCGGGGCACCTTCGCCCGCGACGGAGCCGTGGGGCGGGCGAACGCCGTAAGGGCGAACGGCCACGTCAGGCGGCAGGCATGCGGCGCGTCCGGCGACGACCGCACGAGACGGCCGTACGCAAAGCGGCCCGCGCGACGGCCGGGGCCGGGGTGTGACTGAAGGCATTCCGGGATCCGTCGGTGGTCGCCGGTCGGCTGGACCGGCGGCTGACGGATCGAGCCGGAGCCCGGCCACCTGACCTCTGGCGGCGGAACGCCGCGTGCACTCCCGACGACTACCGGCCGCGCACAGGTCGCGCGGCGGCTTGACGCACGTACCGGTCGCCACGCCGGACGGTTCCCTGGCGGCGCGCGGCCCGATCGCCCCCATCGCCCCGACGGGCGCGACCGCCGTCGCCGATCAGATCGAGACGGTCCCGGGCATTGCCGCAGGGGGCTCGGCAATCTCGCCATGCGGACACTGTGGAGCGCCGCCGACCGGCAGGGGGACGGACCGGCGTCTTGGCCGGGACGTCTGCGGGGCCTGGGCCTGGGCCGCGCAACGCGCTTTTGAGCTGGGAGGCCGTGACGCTGCCGACCAGCGCCGAGCGCTGCCCACCAGCCCCCGCTCAGGCCCGACCGGCCCGGGTCTCAGACCCCGGCCGGGCCGGTCAGGCAGCCCGCGCCGCGCGCCGGCGCCGGATCAGCGGCCAGGTCGCGACGCCGATGGCCAGGGCGATCGGATGCCCCCAGTTCGTCATCGGGTCGGTGAAGGCGAGGAGGTCCTGGAGCAGCATCCCGCCGAAGCCCGCCAGCAGCGGCACACGCAGCCAGGGCCGCAGCAGACCGGCCAGGGCGCCGGTGCCGGCGGCGACGCCGAAACTGACGCCGTAGTCGAGGCGGTGCAGCGAACTGTCGGGGAGTTGCCCGGCCAGCACCGCGAGCCCCACCGGGACCTCGGTCGCGAGGGTGGCCAGGACGTGCCCGAGCAGGAAGACACCGGCCGTGCGCAGGCCTCCGATCCGCCGCTCCAGCGCGGTCAGCACCAGCACGAACCCGATCGCGAACGGCGAGGCCACCCCGCCCGCGACCCACAGCGCACTGCCGACCAGCACCAGCACCGGCGTCCGCACCAGGTGTGCCACATCGGTGCTGGAGCCCTGGAGCAGGGCATGGACCAGCGCGGGGTCCGCGTACGCGGAGATCAGCGAGGTGACGCAGAGCACGACCGCGTACCCGAACGTGAACGGTGCACCCGTGGGCGTGGGCAGCAGCCGCCAGGGCCGCAGCTCCCGGAGTCGGAGCAGCCACGAGGCGCGTGCCGCTGACGGTGCCAGCGCCGCTGCCGGACCACCGAGATCAACCCTCTCTCGTACGCCCGTGTCCGCGGTCTCTCGTGGGCCCCGGCCCACGCCCCGCTGCCGCGGCACACCGTCCAGCAGCCCCGACGCGTCAAAAGGAGGCGCGCCCGCCGGCGCCGGTGCGGCCGTCTCGTCGGGCGGCGCGGTGCGTTCCAAAACGGGCGCTCCTTCCGTCACGTCCCAGCCTTCGCGTCTCACCGCCCCACTGTCTGTGACCTGCGCCACACGAGAGCCGGTTCACAGCAACCCGAAAGCCTCGCATCGCGTCCGCCGCCGGCCGCTCCGTAATGCTTGGCGCCGGACACCCCGCACCTGCCAGGATGCCCCGATGCCCACCTCGAACGACATGCCCACCGTGCTGGACCGTCGCGAGGGCCCGCACGGCGAGGTCGTGCTGCGGCGGCACGGTGACCGGCTGGAGATCATCGCGAACGGCTGTTTCCTGATGGACACCTCCGACGGCCGCTCGGAGCGGCGGCTGGTCGACGCGGCCCTGGACGCCCTGGCCGGCCGAGCCTGCCCGGACGTGCTGATCGGCGGACTCGGCGTCGGCTTCTCCCTCGCCCACGCGGCGGAGCAGCCACACTGGGGACGGATCACCGTCGTGGAACGCGAGCACGCGATTGTCGAATGGCATCTCGACGGCCCGCTCTCCCCGTTCTCCGCCCCGGCCCTCGCGGACTCCCGCACGAAAATCGTCGAAGCCGATCTCGTGGCGTACGTCAATGAGACATCCGCCACGTTCGACGCCCTGTGCCTCGACATCGACAACGGCCCCGGCTGGACCGTCACGGAGGGCAACGGAAATCTCTACTCGGAGGCCGGACTGGCAAGCTGCGCACGGGTGTTGAGACCCGGCGGGGTGCTCGCCGTCTGGTCCGCCCGACCCGCTCCGGAATTCGAAGAAACCTTGCGGAATGCCGGGTTCCAGCAGGTGCGTACCGAAGAGATCCCGGTTGCCCGGGGCGTTCCGGACGTCGTACACCTCGGCATCCGCCCTGGATAGCAAAGGTGCGCTGACTCCCCGTACGCTGCTCCTCTGACGCCGATCATTCAAGCGTCAATCGCAATCATGCGCAGGCCGAGGGATCACCCCACTGATTCCGGAAAGCACACCCCAGGGGCGGGCGATGGAGCAGACACAGACCTCCCACAACGGTTCGGCGACGGCTACTCCGGGCGCGCAGCGCCGGGTTCTCGTCGTCGAGGACGACGCCACGATCGTGGACGCCATCGCGACCCGCCTGCGAGCCGAGGGATTCCTCGTGCAAACGGCGGGCGACGGTCCGGCCGCGGTCGACACGGCCGAGGCCTGGCAGCCCGACCTGCTGATCCTCGACATCATGCTGCCCGGGTTCGACGGTCTGGAGGTCTGCCGACGCGTGCAGGCCGCCCGGCCGGTGCCGGTGATGATGCTCACAGCGCGCGACGACGAGACCGACATGCTGGTCGGGCTGGGCGTCGGCGCCGACGACTACATGACGAAGCCGTTCTCGATGCGGGAGTTGGCGGCACGCGTACACGTGCTGCTGCGCCGCGTGGAGCGGGCCGCCCTGGCCGCCGCGACGCCGCGCAGCGGCATCCTGCGCCTCGGCGAGCTGGAGATCGACCACGCGCAGCGGCGCGTGCGGGTGCGCAGTGAGGATGTTCACCTCACCCCGACCGAGTTCGACCTGCTGGTCTGCCTGGCGAACACCCCGCGCGCGGTGCTCTCGCGCGAGCAGCTGCTCGCCGAGGTCTGGGACTGGGCGGACGCCTCCGGCACCCGGACCGTCGACAGCCACATCAAGGCGCTGCGCCGGAAGATCGGCGCCGAGCGGATCCGTACGGTGCACGGCGTGGGTTACGCCCTGGAGACCCCGACGCCATGAGCGGCGGGCCGGCCGCACGGAGAGGCCCCGGGGAGCCGGAACCCTGGGGCGGGGTGAGTCCGTTCTCGATCAAGACCAAGCTGGGCGTGCTGGTCGTCATCTCGGTGCTGATCACGACGGGTCTGTCGGTGATCGCGGTGCACACGAAGACGGAGCTGCGCTTCATCACGGTCTTCTCGATGATCGCCACACTCCTCATCACGCAGTTCGTGGCTCATTCACTCACCGCTCCTCTGGATGAGATGACCGCCGTGGCCCGCTCCATCTCGCAGGGCGACTACACCCGCCGGGTGCGGGACAACCGCCGTGACGAGCTGGGCGACCTGGCGGTGACGATCAACGCCATGGCCGACGAGCTGGAGGCACAGGACAGCCAGCGCAAGGAACTCGTGGCGAACGTCTCGCACGAGCTGCGCACTCCCATCGCGGGGCTGCGCGCGGTGCTGGAGAACATCGTCGACGGCGTCACGCAGGCCGACCCGGAGACGATGCGCACGGCCCTGAAGCAGACCGAGCGGCTCGGCCGGCTGGTGGAGACGCTGCTGGACCTGTCTCGCCTGGACAACGGCGTCGTCCCGCTGAAACAGCGGCGGTTCGAGGTGTGGCCGTATCTGTCAGGCGTGCTGAAGGAGGCCAACATGGTCGCCTCCGTGCGCGCGGGCATCGCCACCGGCTCGGGCAGTCACACCCGTACGGACGTGCATCTGCACCTCGACGTCCACCCGCCGGAATTGACGGCGCACGCCGACCCGGAGCGCATCCACCAGGTCGTCGCCAATCTCATCGACAACGCGGTCAAGCACAGCCCGCCGCACGGCCGTGTGACGGTCAAGGCGCGGCGCGGCACGCTGCCGGAGTCGCTGGAGCTGGAGGTCCTGGACGAGGGCCCCGGCATTCCCAAGTCCGAATGGCACCGCGTCTTCGAGCGGTTCAACCGTGGCAGCGCCAAGCGACCACAGGGGTCGGGCAGCGACGGCGGCACCGGTCTCGGCCTTGCCATCGCCCGCTGGGCGGTGGATCTGCACGGCGGCCGGATCGGAGTGGCCGAATCCGAGCGCGGTTGCCGGATTCTTGTCACTCTTCCGGGACTTCCATCTGTGCCAAGTTGACGTAAAGTTCGAAGCGGAGCCACAAGATCCACGGGCGTCCGCGCTGACGGACACGTGTGATCAGGCACAGACCCGCGCCTTCGGCGCCCCGGGTCCTGCCGCGCCCTTCCCTCCTTAAGCGGAACCACGCTTGTTTCCCGCCATTTCAAGCCCCGAAACACTCTTCCAAGTGTGACTTGCGTGACGTTGAACGGGCCCGGCCTGACCTTCCCGGTTCGGGAGGCGTAGCCTTGATTCCCGCTGTCCATCATCTTGTGAAGCGGAAGAGGGCGGTTGCCGCCGTGTCGCCACAGTCCCCCAGTAACTCGAGCATCTCGACCGACACCGACCAAGCGGGGAAGAACCCTGCCGCGTCGTTCGGTGCCAACGAGTGGCTCGTCGACGAGATCTATCAGCAGTACCTCCAGGACCCGAATTCGGTAGACCGAGCCTGGTGGGACTTCTTCGCCGACTACAAGCCGGGGGCGGCTGCCGCCTCGGCTCCGGCGGGTACCGCGGCCGCGGGGGCCGCGGGGACCACCACCGCTCAGCCGGCGGCCCAGGCTGCCCCCGCCCAGGCCGCGGCCCCCGCCCAGGCGGCCGAGAAGCCCGCGGCCGCCGCGCCGGCTCCCGCTCAGGCGAAGCCCGCCGATCAGGCCCCGGCCCAGGCCTCCGCTCCGGCGAAGGCCGCTCCGGCCGCCGCCAAGCCGGCCGCCGCCGCGAAGCGAAGGCCGAGCCCGCCGGTGAGGCCCCCTCGGGCCCCGAGCAGGTCGTGATGCGCGGTCCCGCCGCCGCGGTCGCGAAGAACATGAACGCCTCCCTGGAGGTGCCCACGGCCACGTCCGTGCGCGCGGTCCCGGTGAAGCTGCTCTTCGACAACCGCATCGTCATCAACAACCACCTGAAGCGCGCCCGGGGCGGGAAGATCTCCTTCACGCACCTGATCGGCTACGCGATGGTGCAGGCCATCAAGGCCATGCCGTCGATGAACTACTCCTTCGCGGAGAAGGACGGCAAGCCGACCCTGGTCAAGCCGGAGCACGTCAACTTCGGCCTCGCCATCGACCTGGTCAAGCCCAACGGCGACCGCCAGCTCGTGGTCGCGGGCATCAAGAAGGCCGAGACGCTGAACTTCTTCGAGTTCTGGCAGGCCTACGAGGACATCGTCCGCCGCGCCCGCGACGGCAAGCTGGGCATGGACGACTTCACCGGCGTGACGGTCTCCCTGACCAACCCCGGCGGCCTCGGCACCGTCCACTCCGTGCCGCGTCTGATGCCCGGCCAGTCGGTGATCATGGGCGTCGGCTCCATGGACTACCCGGCGGAGTTCCAGGGCACCTCCCAGGACACCCTGAACAAGCTCGGCATCTCCAAGGTCATGACGCTCACGTCGACCTACGACCACCGGGTGATCCAGGGCGCCGCCTCCGGCGAGTTCCTGCGGCCAGGTCGCGAACCTCCTCCTCGGCGAGAAGAACTTCTACGACGAGATCTTCGAGGCGCTGCGCATCCCCTACGAGCCGGTCCGCTGGCTCAAGGACATCGACGCGTCCCACGACGACGACGTCACGAAGGCCGCCCGCGTCTTCGAGCTGATCCACTCCTACCGGGTCCGCGGCCACGTCATGGCCGACACCGACCCGCTGGAGTACCAGCAGCGCAAGCACCCCGACCTGGACATCACCGAGCACGGGCTCACCCTGTGGGACCTGGAGCGCGAGTTCGCCGTCGGCGGCTTCTCCGGCAAGTCCCTGATGAAGCTGCGCGACATCCTCGGCGTGCTGCGCGACTCGTACTGCCGCACCACCGGCGTCGAGTTCATGCACATCCAGGACCCGAAGCAGCGCCGGTGGATCCAGGACCGCATCGAGCGTGCGCACACCAAGCCGGAGCGCGAGGAGCAGCTGCGCATCCTGCGCCGGCTGAACGCCGCCGAGGCGTTCGAGACCTTCCTGCAGACGAAGTACGTCGGCCAGAAGCGCTTCTCCCTTGAGGGCGGCGAGTCCGTCATCCCGCTGCTGGACGCGGTCCTGGACAGCGCGGCGGAGTCCCGTCTCGACGAGGTCGTCGTCGGCATGGCCCACCGCGGCCGGCTGAACGTCCTGGCGAACATCGTCGGCAAGTCGTACGCGCAGATCTTCCGCGAGTTCGAGGGCAACCTCGACCCGAAGTCGATGCACGGCTCCGGCGACGTGAAGTACCACCTGGGCGCCGAGGGCACCTTCACCGGCCTGGACGGCGAGCAGATCAAGGTCTCGCTCACCGCCAACCCCTCGCACCTGGAGGCGGTGGACCCGGTCCTGGAGGGCGTCTCCCGCGCCAAGCAGGACATCATCAACAAGGGCGGCACGGACTTCACGGTCCTGCCGGTGGCGATCCACGGCGACGCGGCCTTCGCGGGCCAGGGCGTGGTGGCCGAGACCCTGAACATGTCGCAGCTGCGCGGCTACCGCACCGGCGGCACGGTCCACATCGTCATCAACAACCAGGTCGGCTTCACGGCCGCCCCGGAGTCCTCGCGCTCGTCGATGTACGCGACGGACGTGGCGAGGATGATCGAGGCCCCGATCTTCCACGTGAACGGCGACGACCCGGAGGCCGTGGTCCGCGTGGCCCGGCTGGCCTTCGAGTTCCGCCAGGCGTTCAACAAGGACGTGGTGATCGACCTCATCTGCTACCGCCGCCGCGGTCACAACGAGTCGGACAACCCGGCCTTCACCCAGCCGCTGATGTACGACCTGATCGACAAGAAGCGCTCGGTGCGCAAGCTGTACACCGAGTCCCTCATCGGTCGCGGCGACATCACGCTGGAAGAGGCCGAGCAGGCGCTGCAGGACTACCAGGGCCAGCTGGAGAAGGTCTTCACGGAGGTCCGCGAGGCCACCTCGCAGCCGGCGTCCGTGGAGCCGTCCGACCCGCAGGCCGAGTTCCCGGTCGCCGTGAACACCGCGGTGACCTCGGAGGTCGTCAAGCGGATCGCCGAGTCCCAGGTCAACATCCCCGACCACATCACCGTCCACCCGCGTCTGCTGCCGCAGCTGCAGCGCCGGGCGTCGATGGTCGAGGACGGCACGATCGACTGGGGCATGGGCGAGACCCTCGCCATCGGCTCCCTTCTGCTGGAGGGCGTCCCGGTGCGCCTGGCGGGCCAGGACTCGCAGCGCGGTACGTTCGGCCAGCGCCACGCGGTCATCATCGACCGCAGCACCGGCGAGGAGTACACGCCGCTTCAGTACCTCTCCGAGGACCAGGCGCGGCTCAACGTCTACAACTCCCTGCTCTCCGAGTACGCCGCGATGGGCTTCGAGTACGGCTACTCGCTGGCCCGCCCCGAGGCGCTCGTGATGTGGGAGGCGCAGTTCGGCGACTTCGTCAACGGCGCGCAGACGGTCGTGGACGAGTTCATCTCGTCGGCCGAGCAGAAGTGGGCCCAGACGTCCGGCGTCGTCCTGCTCCTGCCGCACGGCTACGAGGGCCAGGGCCCGGACCACTCCTCGGCCCGCCCGGAGCGCTTCCTCCAGATGTGCGCCCAGAACAACATGACGGTCGCCACGCCGACGTCGCCGTCGAACTACTTCCACCTCCTGCGGTGGCAGGTGCACAACCCGCACCACAAGCCGCTGGTGGTCTTCACGCCGAAGTCGATGCTGCGACTGAAGGCGGCGGCCGCGAAGGCGGAGGAGTTCACGACGGGCCAGTTCCAGCCGGTCATCGGCGACGCGTCGATGGACCCGGCCGCGGTCAAGAAGGTCGTCTTCTGCGCCGGCAAGGTCTACTACGACCTGGAGGCCGAGCGTCACAAGCGCGGCGTCACGGACACGGCGATCATCCGCATCGAGCGCCTGTACCCGCTGCCGGGTGCCGAGCTCCAGGCGGAGATCAAGAAGTACCCGAACGCCGAGAAGTACCTGTGGGCCCAGGAGGAGCCGGCGAACCAGGGTGCCTGGCCGTTCATCGCGCTCAACCTGATCGACCACCTCGACCTGGCGGTCGGGGCCGACGTCCCGCACGGCGAGCGCCTGCGCCGCATCTCGCGCCCGCACGGCTCGTCGCCTGCCGTGGGTTCGGCGAAGCGGCACCAGGCCGAGCAGGAGCAGTTGGTGCGTGAGGTGTTCGAGGCGTGAGCCTCTGAGCATCGGCTCGTAGAAGGGTCCGGCCCCCGTCGCCTCGTTGAGGTGGTGGGGGCCGGGCCCGTTCTCAGGGCACGGAGAGCGGTTCCTGCGTCGGGTGGATGTCCGGCGGGTCGTAGAACAGGGCCAGGTTGCGGGCCCAGACGCTCTCCGCGTGCACGGCCTCCGGGTCGACGTTGCGCAACCGCAGCTCCCGCATCCGGTCGAACAGGTTCCGCAGGGTCCCGACTTCGCGTACCAGGTCGGAGGCTCGCTCGTAGAACTCGGCGCAGTCCGAGTGGTCCGCGCCCCGGCTCCACAGCATCACGGGATAACCGGCGGCGAGCGCGGAGCGCATGGGCCGCAAGCCCGGGGCCGACTCCGGGTGCCTGCAGTACACGGGCACGGCGGCGCGGGGCGCTTCCTCCAGCATGATCTGCAAGGTTCCCCAGTCGGTCACCGACCCGGCCAGCGGCGGGACCAACGGCACCGGGAACAGGCGCTTGTGGGTCACGCCCGCCCAGCGCGCCCGCCAGTCCCGCATGGGCGGGTCGTCACCGCGCCCCTGCGGAACACGGACCACGACGTGGTGGTGCTCTCCGAGCAGGCCCGAGCCGGTGTGCCACCGGTCGACCGGCTCATCCAGCAGATCGGGGGGCAACGAGAACTGGACCGTGGGCACGATGTTCGAGGTTTCGAACTGCCGGGTGGCCGACAGGACGTACGGGCCGACCGACTCCCACAGGCGTCCGCGAGGCACGCTGGAGGTGTCCTCCGCCAGGGGAAAGAAGTCGCCGCCGTCCAGCAGACGCCCGACCCGCCAGTGGTACGACCCGGTCTGCCAGGCCGCCGGGTGGATCTCCACGACGACGCGTACCTGGGGGATGTCCGGCTCCGGCCGCAACTCGGCGAGCAGGGCCGCCGTGGATCGGCGCGTCACGGCGTCGAGGTCCGTGCCCGTGGTCGCGTCGATCCAGTCGCGAAGCCGGCCGACAGCGGGCTCCCGGCTCCGCCGCTCGTGCGCGAGCCGCCATACGTGGACCGCGTACTCCAGGAGAGTCAGAAGGCCCGCGTCCCGCTGATCGGCCAGAACGGCAGCGCCGGCACCTTCGCGGAGCATGTGGGGGGTGAAGGGCTCCCATCGGTGAGTACCCGCCAAGGCCGCCTTGTCCTCGGGCGGGAGTGCGGGATCCAACTCGGCGAGGAGCGCGTACAGTTCCGCTCGCCGCCGGGGCAGCCGCTCCTGTCCGTAGCTGCTCGTCCGGCGCGTCTGTACGTCGATCCAAGAGGGGCCACGGCTCTGATCGTGGTACCGGGCCAGGTGATAGTGGTCGTGAGCGCGGATGATCGCCTCCGCGAGGCCGCCAGGGTGCCCCTGTGCCCCGCGCAGTTCGTGCAGGGCAGAGATCCGTAGCGCGACACCCTCCGTGTCCCTGTCGGATGTCCTGACGACACCGCTGATGACTCCCATGACGGCTCCTTCGCGCAGGTCGACGACAGGGCTGCCCGAACTGCCGGGGTAGAGGTTCTCCCCGGAGAGTTCAAGGCGGCACTCGTCCGGACGCCCCTCATGGTCGCCGGTCATCACGGCCCGGGTGAGCAAACGGGGCTGGGGCCCGTGCACGTTGTACGTGACGACCTCTTCATGGGGGTGCGGCGGGGCATCGCTCACCCAGAGGCACTCCGGATCCGTCGCGTCCGGAACCCGGAGTGCGGCCAGCCCGTCCCCGAGGGTGTCCGGCACGTCCGCGCGCGCGACGTCGAAGTGCCTGCCATCCCAGGTAACGACGCTGACGCGGCGTTCTGCGACGCTGCTCGGCGCGACAACGTGCGCACAGGTGACGACCCAGCCCGGCGCGACGAAGAAGCCCGTGCCGAACGGGCGTGGCCCGCCGCCGTCGTCCAGGTCGACACGCACGGTGCCGCGCCGGATGAGGTCTGCCGCTTCCAGGTCGTGTTCGGAGGGCCGGTCCCACGGCGGGACCCGAAGCACCCCGCACCCGGTCCGCCGACGCCAGCGTTCATCGCGCGAGGTGATGATGACGTGGACCCCGTCCAGAGCGGACAGCACGTCGTCCGCATCCTGCGGTTCGTCCCAACCGTCGAGGACGACGAGCCGGTGTCGGTACGGCGGTGTCTCTCGCGGCCCCATCACGACAGCCAAGTCCGCAAGCCCCTCCCGGAGTTCCTCGGGGGACCTGGCGTCGATCCACCACACGAGGTCGTAGTCGGCACGGTGCCCGTACACGTACGTGAGGGCGAGTTGCGACTTGCCGACCGCGGTGTCACCCAGAAGCACGCAGACGGCACCGTCGTTCCCGGACGACGTGAGCGTCCGGCGCAGGGCGTCCAGGAGGTCATCGCGTTCCGCACGTCCGTCGGCGCCAGACGGAGGAATTCCGGCCCAGACAGCGGGTTCGGACGGAGCCCCGGCGAGGAACAGCCGGGCGAGCAACTGCCGTGCGAGCGCCCGGCGGTAATCCCTTCTCAGTGCGATCGGCTTCAGCGCCTCGACGGCCCGGGGTGGGCCCCACTCGGCGGCGTCGAGTACGACGATCCGGTCAGGGTGGCGTTCGGCCCAGTTGCTCACCACCCCCCACCACTGGTCCCCGTGGCCATGGCCGAGCACGACCAGCACGGTCGCCCCACGTCCCAGGCGGTCGCCCAGCCGCTCCTCCAGCGCGGCGGCCGATCCCCGCCCGCTCGGGTCCCAATCGTGCGTCTCGACAGGATGACCGGTGCGCTCCAGCACGGTCCCGGCCCACCCGGCCCAGTCCCGGTCCGGGCCCGAGTACAGGACCACGAACTCCGCACGCGGCGGCGCGGCAGCCGCGTACCGTCCCGCGACCAGGTCGGATACGTCCGCGAACGGTTGGAGTTCCGGCGCGACGGCCTCGGTACCGGCCGACGCGGTTCCTCCGGTCAGCCGGGCGAGCGCCAACGCGGGGAAGTTGCGCGCGCGGCGGCCGAAGTGGCGTTCCACGTACTCGCCGCAGTGCTTGAGGACGAGCAGCGCGTCACCCATGGGCAGCGAGCGCAGCAGTACGTCGCGCACTCCGGGCAGGAAGTCGTACCAGCCCTCGTGCTCTCCCCGGCGGAGCAGTCCGCTCAGGACGACCTCGGCCAGGGTCTGCGGGCCGGTGTGCGGAAGGAGGCTCCGCTGGACCAGTTGCATCACCGGCAGCACGAGCGGGACGGCGCCCAGGGCGAGGGCCAGCTTCTGGGCCTCGGGGGACGCGGTGTGCCGGAAGGAGCGCACCAGGGCGCTGGGCGAGGCCGTGGCGGGCCCGGCGCCGGATCCGGCCGGGGCCTGGTCGGGCAGCACCCAGGCCGCCGCGGCGGGCAGCGACAGGCCCGTCGTACCGGACAGCAGACGGGCCCAGGTTCCGAGGCCGGCCCGGGTGGGGGCCAGCACCGGCACGGGCAGGGCGCCCCGCGGGACGGGGCCGTGAGCGGGCGTGAACTCCAGACGTGCGCCCAGCCCTTCGCGCCGTCGGAGCATGCCGGGCAGCGCGGGCAGATGGGTGCCCGCCCACATGCGCTGGGGCAGCGGCTGGACGAGCGCCACGGGCGCCGCCTGGCCCCAGTGGTGCAACAGCCGTTGCAGCAGGCCGTCCCGCCACAAAGGCCCGGCGGCGTCGCTCAGCAGCAGGGTCACCTGGCGTCCGGTCGGGTCCCGCAGCTGTTCGGCGGGGCGGAGCGTGCCGCCCGTGCGGTCGGCTCCGACGAGCAGGCGGCCGTTCGCTCCCTCATGGACGTAGTGGGCCGTCACCTCGTGGAAGGCTCCCAGCCCGGCGCAGATCAGGCGCAGCTCCTCGAACGCCCGGTCCCACAGCGTGGTCGAGCTGGAGGCGTCCATCAGCAGGTGCAGCCGTGCCTCACGGCGCGTGGTGGCGCGCAGCACGGGCAGCAGCAGCCCGGTCTCGGCGGCGCGCTCGGCTGTCGCCTGTTCGTCCAGGAGCCGGGCTCCGGTCCACAGCGGCGGGCAGTAGTGCTGGAGCGGACGCAGGGCGCGCTGGAGGGTCAGGGCGCGAGGCAGCGCGGTCGCGGCCGGCACCCGGACGGCGATGAAGCCGGGGTCGGCCGGTGCGCCGGCGCCCGGCCCGGTGTCCGGGTACAGCCGGGAGCGTCCTGGGTCGCGGGACGGCCGCTCGGGATCTGCTGCCGCCACGGGGTCGGTGCGGAGCCGACCGGGCGGGGGCGGTGGGGCGCCGGGGCGCGTCGTGCCCAGGGTCGGCGAGGCGGGCCGCCGCTCCGGCGGTTCGGCGGGCGTCACGTGGCGGGCGAGCCACAGGGCTTCGGCGAGTTCACGGGGTGAGGGCTGCGCGCCGACCGCGTGCAGCCGCTCGACCAGTTCCGTGACTGCCGTGCGTGGCTCGGTGGTCATCGGTGGGGCCCGTCACCGTGATCGAGGGGGCGCATCAGCAGCTCGGCGAGCCGGTGCCGGTCCGGTCCGTCGTCGCGCAGCGCCGACTGCGTGAGGTAGATGGCGTTCAACAGCTGGTCGGCGGCCCGCAGCGAGCCGGGGCTGCTGTTCAGGAACCGCCGGATCAGCTCGTCGTGGCCGGCCGACGCGGTGGGGCCGAAATGGGCCCGCACCATGGCGCCGAGGCGTTCGACACCCGAGGCGTCGTTCTTCGGGGAGGGCAGGTCGAGGTGGACGCAGCGGCGCAGCAGCGGGGCGGGGAAGTCGCGTTCGCCGTTGCTGGTCATGACGACCACGGGAAAGGCACGGCACCGTACGCGGCCCCGCTCGACGGGGACCCGGACGCCGTCGTCGCTCAGCACCTCCACCGTCTCCTGGGTGCCGGAAATGCGCTCCAGCTCGGGCAGGGCGAACTCGCCCTCCTCCAGAGCGTTCAGCAAGTCGTTCGGCAGGTCGATGTCGCTCTTGTCGAGTTCGTCGACCAGCAGGACCCGGGGCCGGTCCCAGGGGAGCAGGGCCGTGCCCAACGGGCCCAGGCGCAGATAGCGCCCGATGTCGGCGCTGGTGTCCGGGCCGCCCTCCCGGGACAGCTGCATGTCCTGGAGGCGGGCGATCGCGTCGTAGGCGTAGAGACCCTCGCGCAGATGGGTCCGGCTGACGATGGGCCAGTGCAGGACGCGGCCCAGGGCCAGTTCGTGGGCGATCGCGTGGGCCAGTGTGGACTTCCCGGAGCCCGGGTCGCCGGTGATCAGCAGCGGGCGGCGCAGATACAGGGCCGCATTGATCAGTTCCAGTTCCTGCGGACGCCAGCCGAGGGAGCGGTCGCCGTCCTCGCCGCGGTTGCCGAGGCGACGGGTCGACTCGGTGCCCAGCGGCGGCGGGCCGTCGAGGGCGGGACCGCCGTCGAAGTCGCGCCAGGGCGGAGGGGCGGGCAGCCGGCCGATGCCCTCGTGGGGCTCGCCGGTTCCCCGATAGACGAACCAGTCGGGCGTGGTCATGGCGGGAGTCCTTCTGGTCAGGGGGAGTTGAGCCGGTGCGAGGGCTGGGGAACGGGTCTGCGCGGGTCGTCGTACATCAGGGCCACGGGGTCCGCCCAGTAGGCCTGGGAGTCCTCCTGGCTGATACGTTCCCGCAGCATCCGCAGCTCCTCGGGAAGTGCCCCGACCTCCGTGTCGCGCAACAGTTTCGCGGCCTGCCTGCGCAGTTCCTCGCAGTCTTCGGAGCAGCCGTAGGTGTGCTGCGCGTCGCGGCTCCACAGCGCCAGGGGATAGCCGGCTCCGATCGCCTCCTGCAGGGGCTGGGTACTCTCCACCGCCGTGCCGCACAGCACGAGGACACTGCCCTGGGGAGCCTCGGTCAGCGGGGCCCGGCCGGAGCGGTGACGGCCGAGCGGGAGGGCCTGCAGGCCCTCCTCGACGGCGGTGCGCCACCGGGTGTGCCACTCCTCGGTGCTCTCGCCCAGCCCTCTCAGGCAGCGCAGGACCACCTGGCGGTGCACGCCGAAGAGCCGGTCCGCGGGGTGCGGACGGCTGCTGCGGGCCGCACCTGGGCGCCACAGATGGATGTCGATGTCGAAGTGCTCCAGCGGCAGCACCACTTCCAGCCGGGCCCGCCACGGTCCGTCGTCCAGTTCGGCGAACGTCTCACTCAGCGGGCCGCAGAGTTCGCTCGCGAGGCGGCCGAGCGGCACGCCGTCCTCCCCGGCGCACACGCGGCCCGGCCGGGGCTGCGCCGAGCCGCTGCGCCAGGTCCAGATCCTCCAGTGGAAGCGGTCACGCGGCTGGTACATGTCCGGGCGGAGTTCGACCGCGACGACGGGTCCCTCGCCGTCGGTGCCGTCGGCCCGCACAGGCCTGACCGGCCGGGTCCGGTCGAGCAGCGCCCGATGGCTGGCCGGCAGCCGCCGCGCCCTTTCGCGCACCCACTGGTGCAGCGCCTTCGCCTGTGCGGGCCGTTCCCAGCCGTGGCGCTGCGCGACGAGCGTCAGATAGTGCAGGAACGCGATGTCCTCGCCGTCGGCGCTCTCGTACAGCCAGCCGTGTCCGTCACGCCAGTCGCGGGGCGGTACGGAGCCGGGCCACAGGGGTTCCTCCTCGTCGAGGACCTGCCCGATCACGGAGATCAGTTCGGTGGCGGAGCGGGGCGGCGGGAGATCGGCGAGCAGGGCGGACGCGGTCGCGCTGTCCTTCGGTGTCCACTGCCCGTCCCGGGTCCCGCACACCTTGTCCTGGGCGGCCACCCAGGAGGTTCCCGAGTCCAGTTGCTCCGCGTGCCACTGGTCGTGGGCGCGGACGAGGTCGCGGTACGGTTCCCCGCCGAGGCCTCCCCCGCCGTCCGCTGCGATGGCCGCGTCGAACACGCGCAGTGCCGGGGCACCGATGGCGAGACCGCCGTCCTTCGCCTTTCTGCGGGCCTTCACGACCCCGACCACGACTCCCCGGTCGCGGTCCAGGACGGGCCCGCCGGAGGCGCCGTGCGGGATCTCGGCCTCCGGTCCGAGCGCCAGGCCGTACGGACCGTCCGTGCCGTTGACCTGGCACCGCCCGCTCCAGGCGCGGGGCGGCGCGCCCTTGCGGGGGGCGTACCAGCCGTGGACGGTGACCCGGTGCGGCTTGTCGATGCGGTCGGTCAGCCGCACGCAGTAGCGGGATCTGAACCCGTCAAGGGCCCGTAACAGCACCAGGTCCTGCTCCGGGTCCGCGCCCCCGCCCACCCAGTACGCGAGGCGCGCTCGTCCCCGGGCCTCGAGGCCGGTGAAGCGCACGATGCCCACGTCGTCGGGCCGGCGGTCCTTGAGCAGCACATGAGCGCAGCTCAGCAGCCATTGAGGCGTCAGGAAGAAGGCGCTGCCCCACTGGGTGCCGGACCCGTCGTCGGGCCCGAGCCACACGGTGGCGCGTCCCGCCAGCGTGTCGAGTTTCGCCTCCGTCATGCAGCGCCGCTGCTCCCGCCCGCCGGGCTCGCCTGGGTGGGCGTGGACGGGGCGGCGGACTCGTCCACGGACGCAGAGCCCGGGTTCGCGCTGCCGCTGCCCCCGGCCGCGGCGTGCGACGCGGGCAAGTCGGCGTGCGCCGCACCGGACCCGGTGCCCGGGTGCCAGGTCAGGGTGACCGAGATCGCCGCCTTCGCCTCGCCGTCCGCGAGCAGGGCGACGGCCTTGCCCGGCTTCACCGCGAGTTCGACGCCGAACGTGGCGCTGACCTCATCCGGCCGCACCGCACGGGCCGCTTCCAGTACGGCGGAGCCGACTCCGCCGACCAGTTCGTTCAGCTGGTCGACGCGGGCGGAGAGGTGGTCGAGGGCGCCTACGTCCTCGTATGCGAAGTCGTCCGGGTCGCCCGGGACCTCCTCGGGCTGAAGCACGCTGACCCTGGCGAGCACGGCGTGCCCTCCGGGCAGTTCGATCTCCTGGACCCTGCGCTCCATGTCTCCCCCGTGTTCCGGCGCGTCCCGGGTGCGGCCCGGCCTCGCCGACGTACTCGCCGTGTCCCCGGACATTGTGCCCGCCGGCGTCCGCCCGAGTACGGGAAACCGGGTAGTAGGAGCGCTGCACCGGGCGCATAACCTGGATACGTACGATCCGCGGCCCCAGGCCCAGCCCCAGGAGAACACCCGTGTACTTCACCGACCGTGGCATCGAGGAACTGGAGAAGCGGCGCGGCGAGGAGGAAGTCACCTTCGAGTGGCTCGCCGAGCAGCTGCGGACGTTCGTCGACCTCAACCCCGACTTCGAGGTGCCGGTGGAGCGTCTGGCGACGTGGCTGGCGCGGCTGGACGACGAGGACGACGAGTAGGAATCCGCCAGGTCTGGGCGATCAGCGGCTGCTGGTCGGCCTTCCAGAGCGACCGGCGCCGGACTGGTCGCCGCCGCCATCGCCGGCTCCAGCCCTCATCGGCGCGGCCGTCAGTCGCGTGGATGTGTGACGCCGTACGCCAGGCCCAGCGCGCCGTGGGCGAGGAGCAGCGCTCCCGCCGCCACCCAGCCCCCGCTGCGCCGCCGTAGCCCCCAGGCCATGAGCGGCGCACCGGCCGTCACCTGGGCGAGAGCGAGGGCGCGGGCTCTGGGGCCGCCGGTCCAGGGCGTCCAGGGGCCGAGGCGGCTGTGGTCGACGGTGTCGCGTTCCGCGACCGCCTCGCGCCAGCCCGGCCATTCGACCGGGAGGCTGTCGGGCCGGAGCGCGGCGGCTTCCCGGAGGCGGTCGGCGGGTTCGCCGGGGGTGAGTTCGGCGGGCATGGAGACGCCTACGCGCGCGAGGACCGCCAGCAGGCCGCGCAGACGGGTGCGGGCGTCGGCCGCGGAGTCGGGTTTTGCCAGCTGGTCGAGGGCCTCGACGTCCAGGACGGGGTCGAGGCCCACGCGCGCGGCGAAGGTCCGCATCGCCTCGTCCTCCCCCACCGGGACGCCGCTGGCGAGCCAGACGAAGCCGACCGGGCGGCGGAAGCCGGACGCCAGTATGAAACCGGCGTGGTCGGCGTCCCACCACAGGGCGATCACGGGCCAGGGCGCCCCGACGGCGAGGGCCGTGGCCCAGCCGGTGACCACACGGTCGACGGGCTCGCCGCCGTCCCGCCAGGGCCCGCCCTCGGGGACGAGCACGCTCCATTCGTCACCCGCGCGCGTGAGCTGCATGGGTTCGCGCAGCAGGTGGGCGACGGGAGCGACGGCCCCGGGCAGCGCCCGGCACAGCAGCAGCGCCCCAGAGGCGGGGCCGGTGGGGGCAGCTTCCGTCGGCATGGTCACACGCTAGGGTCATTTGCCCGTATTCGATCACTTTTACCCACCCCGCCACCCCCAGAACGGGTGCCTTGACTTTCCCCGTCCACGATATATCGTGAAAACGAGAAGACGCGATATGGCGCGTCGAGTCGGGGAGGTCTGCACCATGTCCGAGTGGTCCGTCACGGAACCGAGGAAGCTCACCTTCGACGAATCCGTGAGCGATCTGCACGTGCGACTCGTCAACGGAACGGTGAACGTGGTGGGCACGGACGAGGCTTCCGCCCGCCTGGAGGTCTCCGAGATCGAGGGCCCACCCCTGGTGGTGACCCAGCAGGACGGCACCCTCACGGTGGCCTACGAGGACCTGCCCTGGAAGGGCTTCCTGCGGTGGCTGGACCGCAAGGGCTGGCGCCGCAGCGCGGTCGTCTCCCTGGCCGTCCCGCCCGGCACCCGGGTGGAGGTGGGGGTCGTCGGCGCGGCAGCCGTGATCTCCGGGATCCAGGGACCGTCGGTGGTGAAGGGCGTCACGGGCGACACGACCCTCGTGGGACTCTCCGGCCCGGTCCGCGCCGACACGGTCTCCGGCAACCTGGAGGCCCAGTACGTGACCGGCGACCTCCGGTTCAACTCCGTCTCGGGCGACCTCACGGTCGTCGAGGGCTCCGGCTCCTCCGTGCGGGCCGAATCGGTCAGCGGCTCCATGATCGTCGACCTCGATCCGGACGGCCCCACGGACGTGCGGCTGACCAGCGTCTCGGGCGAGATCGCGATCCGGCTGCCGTACCCGGCGGACGCGGAGGTCGAGGCGAACACGGCGAGCGGCGCCATCTCCAATGCCTTCGAAGGTCTGCGGGTACACGGCCAGTGGGGCGCCCACAAGATCACGGGCCGCCTCGGCGCGGGCAACGGCACACTGCGGGCCACCACCGTCTCCGGCTCGATCGCCCTGCTGCGCCGCCCGGCGAAGCAGGACGAGGACGAGCCGTGGGACACGCGCCCCGGCACGGGCACCTCGCCGGCGGACCCGCCGGTCGGCCCGCAGGACGACTCGGGAGACAATTCCGTCTCCGGCCGGGGCGACGGCGCCGCCCGCGTCCCGGCCGACGGCACGACCGACAAGAAGGTGCTCTGACATGCCCCCCGTCTTCGCCCACGGCCGCCTCCGCCTCTACCTGCTGAAGCTGCTGGACGAGGCCCCCCGACACGGCTACGAGGTGATCCGCCTCCTAGAGGAGCGCTTCCAGGGGCTGTACGCACCGTCGGCGGGCACGGTCTACCCGCGCCTGGCCAAGCTGGAGGCCGAGGGCCTGGTCACCCACACCTCCGAGGGCGGCCGCAAGGTGTACTCGATCACGGACGCGGGCCGGGCCGAACTGGCCGACCGCAGCGGCGAGCTGGCCGATCTGGAACTGGAGATCCGGGAGTCGGTCGCCGAACTGGCCGCGGAGATCCAGGCCGATGTGCGCGGCGCCGCGGGCGACCTGCGCCGCGAGATGCGCGCGGCAGCGACCGAGGCCCGCCACGACAACGGCACCAAGCCCCGCGGCACCCAGGACGTCCCCTTCGGGGACTTCACCAACCACGGCGACAAGGAGGCCTGGCGCGTCGCCAAGGAGGAGATGCGGCGCGCCAGGCAGGAGTGGAAGGAGCAGGCCCGCCGCGCGAAGGACGAGAGCCGCCGCGCCCGAGAGGACGCCCAGCGCGCCCGCCGCCAGGCGAAGGAGGCCCAGGAACAGGCCCGGGTCCAGGCGCAGGAGCAGGTGCAGCACATCGCCCGCCGGGTCCAGGAGCAGGTACAGGACCACTTCACACGCGGCGACTGGCCGACGGGACTGCGCGAGGGCCTGAGCGAACTGGTCAAGGAGGTGGGCGAGTTCGGAAAGGGCTACGGCAAGGACTTCGGCTTCGACTGGACCGGCGCAGGCACCGGACCCGGCACCCACCGGCCGGCCCCGGAGCCGACGCACTCACAGCCCGCGGAGGACTTCCCGGCCGCCTATGAACCGGCCTGGGCCCACGAGGACACCGCGGACTCCACCGGCGACCCGGCCCGCGACCTGGACCGCCTGCTCGACCGCTTCCGGGACGACATCCGCGACGCGGCCCGCGACCAGGGTGTCACCTCCGACCAACTGCGCGACGCCCGCCGCCACCTGTCGACGGCGGCAGCCCACATAGGGGCACTGCTGCGCACCCCGAGGAAGTGAGCGGCGAAGTGAGGCCCCGTCACCCGGCCTTGGCCTCGCCGCCCCCGTACAGCACCCGCACCAGGGACTCGTACGTCACACCGTGATCGGCGAGGACCTCGGCCGGCACGCCGGGGCGCACGGTCAGGGCCAGCAGGATGTGTTCGTCACCGATGTGCCGGTCCCGCTGGGCCAGAGCGACCCGCAGCGAGCGCTCCAGCACGTCCTTGGCACCCCGGCCGAAGGAGGAACGCCCCGACCACCACCTCTTGTCCTTCGGGTCGCCGGCCATGGCACCGGCCCCGTGCACCTCCTCCACCCGGGACACGATCTCCGCCACATCGATCCCCAACCCGGCGAGCGCATCGGTCTCGGCCTGCGACAACCCGGCACGCCGCCGCGCTTCCCGCAGCGCCTGCCGCACGGACTCCCTCCGCTCACCGAGCCCGAGAGAGGTCAGCGCGAAGGACCCACGACTGCCCTCACGGTCGAGCAGCGCCAGCAGCAGATGCTCCGGCTCCACACTCTGCCCGTCACCCCCCTCCACGTACTCGAACGCGCTCTTCACCACACCCCGGGCGTCTTTCGTGAACCGCTCGAACATCAATGCCTCCCGTACTTCTTGTGCACGGCCTGCCTGCTCACACCGAGTTCGGTGGCGATCTCCTGCCACGACCAGCCCTGGTTGCGCGCGTTGCGCACCTGTACGGCTTCCAACTGCTCCAGCAGCCTGCGCAGCGCGGCGACGGCCCGCAGGCCGACCCGTGGATCACGATCACCCGCCCGCTCGGCCAGATCCGTAGCTTCGGTCATATCGTCAACCTAAGTTGACACCCCCCTTCGTCAACCCCAGTTGACATACGAAAACGGCCGACCCGCCCCGGACCGACCGTCAACGTCACGCGGAGACCACCTCCGCGGCCCTTCAGGAATTCGTCAGGACGACCTTCCCGAACTGCTCACCCGAAGCCAGCCGCTCAAAGCCCTCACGCGCACGATCCATGGGCAGCACCTCGTCGATCACGGGCCGCACACCGGTGGCAGCACAGAACGCGAGCAGATCCTCCAGCTCGTCCTTGGTCCCCATCGTGGAACCGACGACCTTGAGCTCGAGGAAGAAGATCCGGGTCAGTTCGGCGTGCGAGGGCCGGTCACCACTCGTCGCCCCGGAAATCACCAGCGTGCCCCCGGGCTTCAGCGACTTCACGGAATGCGACCATGTCGCGGCCCCGACGGTCTCGATCACGGCGTCGACCCGCTGCGGCAGCCGCGCCCCGGACTCCAAGGCCTCCAAGGCCCCCAGCTCCACGGCCCGCTTCCGCTTCGCCTCGTCCCGGCTGGTGGCGAAGACCCGCAGCCCCGCCGCCTTCCCCAGCACGATGGCGGCCGTGGCGACACCACCGCCGGCGCCCTGTACGAGCACGGAGTCGCCGGGCCGGACACCCGCGTTGGTGAACAGCATCCGGTAAGCGGTCAGCCACGCCGTGGGCAGACAGGCGGCCTCCGCGAAGGAGAGCTCCTTGGGCTTGGGCAGCAGGTTCCAGGTCGGCACAGCGACCTGCTCCGCGAACGTGCCCTGATACCGCTCGGTGAGGATGGAACGGGGCTCCTTGGGGCCCACCCCGTGCCCGCTCTGTCCGATCACGGAGTGCAGGACGACCTCGTTGCCGTCCTCGTCGACGCCGGCGGCGTCACAGCCGAGGATCATCGGCAGCTTGTCCTCCGCGAGGCCGACGCCGCGCAGGGACCACAGATCGTGATGGTTGAGGGAGGCGGCCTTGACCGTGACGGTACTCCAGCCGGAGCGGGCCTCGGGGGCCGGACGCTCTCCCAACTCCAGACCGGTCAGCGGCTGGTCGCGGTCGATTCGGGCGGCGTAGACAGCGAACATGACCTTGACGATAGGTTCCCGGACCGGCCGTTGGAACCACCGGCCCGTGTGAGACACACCCTCTTGCCATACGCTCCGCGCCGGTGCCGGGTGGGTCGGCAACCCGCCGCTTCAATGCTCTCGGCGTTGGGGCTGGGGCCGGGTGGGTGCGCAACTCGGCGCGACGAGGTGCCGCCACGCCCACCCGTGCCGCCCTTAGCGGCACGATTGCCCGCAGCCAGGTGCACCCGCGTACGGCGAGGAGGGGACGTGTCGGGGGGGTGTCCGCCCGCAGCGGTTGGCGCGTCAAAGAACAGTCAGTCGGCGTCCAACCCCATCGCGCCGTTCCGAGGACGGACACCCCCCGACACGTCCCCGGCCCACCCCCACCGCACAGGCGCAACACGCACCCCCACCGAAGCCGCACAGGCCACCGCAGGCCCCCACCCGAACAGCCGCACCCGCACCCGCACCCGCACCCAACGAAGTGGCCCCGCCCTCACCCGGACGGGGCCGCTCACATCACCGCGCCACGCGCGACGGCGTCACCGCCGGGCCACACCCTCGGCCCGCGCAGCCGCCGCCACAGCCGCCGTAACCGCCGGCGCGACCCGCTCGTCGAACGGCGACGGGATGACGTAGTCGGCCGCGAGGTCGTCCCCGACCACGGCCGCCAGCGCCTCGGCCGCCGCCAGCTTCATGCCCTCGGTGATCCGGGACGCCCGCACCTGCAGCGCCCCCGCGAAGATCCCCGGGAACGCCAGCACGTTGTTGATCTGGTTCGGGAAGTCGGACCGCCCGGTCGCCACGACCGCCGCGTACTTGTGCGCGACCTCGGGGTGCACCTCAGGGTTCGGGTTCGCCATGGCGAACACGAACGCGCCCTCGGCCATGGAGGCGACCGCCGCCTCCGGCACCGTCCCGCCGGACACCCCGATGAACACGTCGGCCCCGTCCAGCGCCGCCTCCAGCGACCCGCTGATCCCCGCCTTGTTCGTGAACCCGGCCAGCTCCTGCTTGACCGGCGTGAGGTCGTCCCGGTCCGCCGACACGACACCCTTGCGGTCGGCCACCGCGACATCCCCGATCCCGGCCTCGACCAGCATCTTCGCGATGGCGACACCAGCCGCCCCCGCTCCGGAGATGACGGCCCGCAGCTCCCCGAGCGCCCGCCCGGTCAGCCGCGCAGCGTTCCGCAGGGCCGCCAGCGTCACGACCGCCGTACCGTGCTGGTCGTCGTGGAAGACCGGAATGTCCAGCCGCTCCTGCAGCTTCCGCTCGATCTCGAAGCACCGAGGCGCCGAGATGTCCTCCAGGTTGACCCCGCCGAAGGACGGCGCGAGCCGCACCACGGTCTCGACGATCTCGTCGACGTCCGTGCAGGTCAGCGCGATCGGAACCGCGTCCACGCCGCCGAACTGCTTGAACAGAATCGCCTTGCCCTCCATCACCGGGAGGGAGGCCTCGGGCCCGATGTCACCGAGGCCCAGAACGGCCGTACCGTCCGTCACGACGGCGACGACCGACGACTTCCACGTGTAGTCGTGCACCAGATCCGGCTGCTCGGCGATCGCGCTGCACACCTTCGCGACGCCGGGCGTGTACGCCAGGGACAGGTCGTCCTTGTCACGGACCGGCACTGTGGCCTGCACGGCCATCTTGCCGCCGCGGTGCAGCGCGAACGCCGGGTCGAAGGAGTCGAGAGGCTCCGCACCGCCGCTCGTGACCCGTATGGTCCGTCGTGCCGTCGCTGCGAGGATTGACGATCTCCGCTGCCACTTCGTTCTACCCCTTAGATCTTCATTGGTTTGAGGGTGGGCCACTCCTGGTGAGGAGTGGGCGGGCACCGCGTACGGCCATGGTCGTGCTGTGTACGAGTATGACGTACGGGCACATACGCGACGGGCGCGCCGCACACGCGCCCTGAGCCCCGGATGAGGGGTGTAAAGAACCTTCTTACCGGACGGATGGCACCGACGACGAGTCCATAACGCGAAGGTCACATACCGGCACCCGACTCTTCGACCAAAATCGGGACAAGGCCTGGACAAAGCAGCGGCAACCGCTCAAGCCTCGGCGAAGCCCACGGCCCCCGTACCGAAATCCCGGGATTTGCCGAAGATCTTCCGGCCGGAAGGAACGATTCCAACAGAAGGTCCGGCCGTGATGTACCGGAGTGATGCGGTTCGAGGGTCGCCCGTTATCCGATTTTGACATGGATGGCCCCCAGAATGGCGCAGTCCGAATGGCAAGATGCCGTAATCACACGAGGTCGCGACACTCGAAGACGTGTGTTCTCGTCGACCCACGGCTCTGCCGGCACCGTCGGCAGTGCACGGCCCTGCCGAACCCGTCGGCGGCGCCCCCGCCCCATCGGCAACTCCACCCATCCGCCGGAGGAACCCACCATGACCGCAAGCTCCACCCGTCGTACGACCGCCGCGCACTCCCGGCTAGCAGCGGTCGGTGCGATCGCGGTCGCAGGCGCGCTGATGCTCACCGGATGCGGTGACCAGACCAAGGACAGCGGCTCGGAGAGCGACACCACGGCCTCGGCCCCGCTCGCCGGCAAGCTGCCGCAGGCCATCCGCGACAAGGGCGTCATCAAGGTCGGCTCCGACATCGCCTACGCCCCGGTCGAGTTCAAGGACGGCTCCGGCAAGGTGGTCGGCATCGACCCGGACCTCGCCGCCGCCATGGGCAAGCAGCTCGGGGTCGACTTCCAGTTCGAGAACGGCACCTTCGACACGCTGATCACGGGTCTGCGCTCCAAGCGGTACGACATCGCCATGTCCGCGATGACCGACACCAAGGACCGCCAGGAGGGCATCGACTCCGACACCGGCAAGAAGGTCGGCGAGGGCGTCGACTTCGTGGACTACTTCACCGCCGGTGTCTCGATCTACACCAAGAAGGGCGACGACCAGGGCATCAAGACCTGGTCCGACCTGTGCGGCAAGAAGATCGTGCTGCAGCGCGGCACGGTCTCCGAGGACCTCGCCAAGGCCGAGTCCAAGAAGTGCCCGGCCGGCAAGAAGATCGCGATCGAGGCCTTCGACAACGACCAGCAGGCCCAGACCCGTCTGCGCGCGGGTGGCGCGGCCGCAGGCTCGTCCGACTTCCCGGTCGCCGCGTACGCCGTGAAGACCTCCGGTGGCGGCAAGGACTTCCAGCTGGTCGGCGAGCAGGTCGAGGCCGCTCCGTACGGCATCGCGGTCGCCAAGAACCAGGCGCAGCTGCGTGACGCCCTCAAGGCCGCGCTGGACGCCGTGATCAAGAACGGCGAGTACGAGAAGATCATGAAGAAGTGGGGCGTCACGGACGGCTCCGTGCAGGAAGCCACCATCAACGGCGGCAAGTGACCGCGCCCTAGCGGCACTGAAAGGCAACACCCGTGACTGTTGACATCGACAAGACGCCGGCCGACACGCCCCCGGCCGGGCCGGAGGCCATCAAGGCCATCCCGGTCCGGCACTACGGGCGGTACGTATCCGCCGTCGTCGCTCTCGCCCTACTGGGCGGCATCGTCTACGCGTTCTCCCAGGGCAAGATCAACTGGGGTGCGATCCCGGACTACTTCTTCGACGACCGCATCCTGAACGGCGTAGGCAAAACGCTCCTGCTGACCGTCCTGTCCATGGCGATCGGCATCATCGGCGGCGTACTGCTCGCCGTCATGCGCCTGTCGAAGAACCCGGTGACCTCGTCGATCGCGTGGTTCTACATCTGGTTCTTCCGCGGCACCCCGGTCCTGGTGCAGCTGATCGTCTGGTTCAACCTGGGCCTGGTCTTCGAGTACATCAACCTCGGGCCGTTCTACAAGGACGAGTGGTCGGACTTCATGACCCCGTTCCTGACGGCGCTGCTGGGCCTCGGCCTCAACGAAGCCGCCTACATGGCGGAGATCTGCCGTGCCGGTCTGCTCTCGGTCGACGAGGGCCAGACCGAGGCGTCGCACGCGCTGGGCATGAGCCACGCGAAGACGCTGCGCCGGATCGTCATCCCGCAGGCGATGCGCGTGATCGTGCCGCCGACGGGCAACGAGGTCATCAACATGCTGAAGACGACCTCGCTGGTCTCGGTCGTCCAGTATCCCGAGCTGCTCCGCGCCGCCCAGGACATCGGCCAGACCTCCGGTGCCCCCGCCGAGATGCTGTTCCTGGCGGCGGCCTGGTACCTGCTGCTGACCTCGGTCTTCAGCGTGGGCCAGTACTACCTGGAGCGGTACTACGCGCGTGGTTCGAGCCGGTCGCTCCCGGCCACCCCGTTCCAGAAGATCAAGGCGAACCTGTTGTCCCTGTCCAACCGCTCGGCGTCGACGGGAGGCACCGCATGAACGCCATGGTCAAGGCCGAGGGCGTCCACAAGTCCTTCGGCCCCGTAGAGGTCCTCAAGGGCATCGACCTGGAGGTGAAGTCCGGCGAGGTGTTCTGCCTCATCGGCCCCTCCGGCTCCGGCAAGTCGACGTTCCTGAGGTGCATCAACCACCTGGAGAAGATCAACGCCGGCCGTCTGTACGTGGACGGCGAGCTGGTCGGCTACCGGCAGAAGGGCGACAAGCTCTACGAGCTCAAGGACAGCGAGGTCGCCGTCAAGCGCCGGGACATCGGCATGGTCTTCCAGCGCTTCAACCTGTTCCCGCACATGACGGCCGTCGAGAACGTCATGGAGGCACCGGTCCAGGTCAAGGGCGTGAGCAGGAGCCAGGCCCGCACGCGCGCCCAGGAGCTCCTGGACCGGGTGGGCCTGGCCGACAAGGCGGGCAACTACCCCTCGCAGCTCTCCGGCGGCCAGCAGCAGCGCGTCGCCATCGCGCGGGCCCTGGCCATGGACCCGAAGCTGATGCTGTTCGACGAGCCGACCTCGGCGCTGGACCCGGAGCTGGTCGGTGACGTCCTGGACGTCATGCGCGACCTCGCCGAGTCCGGTATGACGATGATCGTCGTCACCCACGAGATGGGCTTCGCCCGCGAGGTGGGCGACAGCCTGGTCTTCATGGACGACGGTGCGGTGGTCGAATCCGGTCACCCGCGCGAGGTGCTGACGAACCCGCGGCACGAGCGGACGAAGTCCTTCCTGTCCAAGGTGCTCTGACGGTACGAACACCGAGGGGGCGGTACGGAACTCCGTACCGCCCCTTTCGCGCGCTCTACTTCAGGGCGAGCAGCAGGGTGTCCGAAGGCGAGCACCACACCGGCCTGGCCTCCCCGAATCCCTTCTCGCGCAGCACGCGCGCGTGCCACGCCACCGAGGGCATGTCGCCGTCGGCGTGCTCGCCGTAGATCTCGTAGCGCCGGGCCGTGGGCTGAGCGAGGACCGGGTCCTTGGCGGCGAGCTGCCACCACTCGGACCAGTCGAGGATGCCGTCCCGCTTGGCCTGATCCATGCGGCCGTGCCGCTGTGCCTGCTCGGCGGCGTTGATCCGGGGCGTCGTCTCGTCGATCATGTGGTCCGCGTTCATGAAGACACCGCCGTCGCGGACGAGTCCCGCGACCTGGCCGTAGAGGTCCGCGAGGGGTTCCCGGTGCAGCCAGTGCAGGGCCGTCGCGGTCAGGACGGCGTCGTACGAGTCGTACGGCAGCTTCGCCGGCCAGTCGGGGTCCTTGAGGTCGGCGGTGACGAGGCCGACCCGCTCGTCGCTCGCGAAGGTGCCCTCGGCGATGGCGAGGAGCGCCGGGTCGAGGTCGACACCGGTGCTGGTGGCCTTGGGGAACCGGGCGAGCAGCCGGGCGGTGATGGTGCCCGTGCCACAGGCGAGGTCGAGCACGCGCGGGGCGGTGCCCACCAGGGCCTCGACCATGTCGAGCATGATCCCGAACCGTTCCTCGCGGTCGGGCAGGTACCACTCCTGCTGCCGGTCCCAGCTCTCCTGCCAGGCATGCCAGTCGGCGGTGGCCGCAGTGGTGTCGGCGTCCGTCATCGAGCCCCTCCCTCGTACCCTCGTAATACCCTGGAAGCACCATCAGCTGTTACAAGTGCTCGCTCACGACAATAAAGCCCCTCCGTAAGGACTACAAGTGGAACTGGCCTATTACTCGGACTACGCCGTGCGCCTCGTCAACACCGAGGAACCGGTCCGGGGCAAGGACGCCCTGACGTCGGTCGAGGCCGTCCGCGACCTGTTCGGCGGCAACCAGTCGGCGGCGCGGCGTACCACCGACGCGGACGTCACCCGCTTCCGATCGGTCCGGGCCCGCCTGCGCGCGGTCTTCGAGGCGGCCGACACCAAAGACGAGACCCTGGCCGTCGACCTGCTGAACTCACTGCTGCTGGAGTTCCCGGTGAGCCCGCAGATCTCCGGGCACGACGTCCGCGACGACGACGGCCGCCCCCTGTGGCACATGCACCTGGCGGACCACCCGTCCAACGCGACCGCGGGCTACGCGGCGATCGCGGCGATGGGCCTGGCGTTCCACCTGACCGAGTACGGCGTGGACCGGCTCGGCCTGTGCGAGGCCGCGCCCTGCCGCAACGCCTACCTGGACACCTCCACGAACCGCTCCCGGCGGTACTGCTCCGACCGCTGCGCGACCCGGGCCAACGTGGCGGCCTACCGCGCCCGCAAGCGCCTCGAAGCCACCCGGCCCGACCTGCCCGAGAGGACGGGTCTGGCGGCCGACAGCACCCAGCGCAGCAGCGCCCACGGCGAACGCCCGGATGTGCGCGGCCGGTAGCGGAACCGGACCCGCCCCAGCACCAGGTCGTCCGGCACGACGCCGTAATCGGTGCTGTCACCACCGGCGTACGCGTTGTCCCCGAGCACCCACCAGCCGCTCTCACGGCGCTGGGCGACCCGCTTCACCACGAGCAGGTCCTGCTGGAAGGGATGCCGCAGTACGACGACGTCACCGGGCCTGATCCGGGTGCCGTAGTGCACCAGGAGCCGGTCCCCGTGGTACAGCGTGGGCACCATGGACGGCCCGGTCACCTCGGCAACGCCGAAGGGCGCGGCCGACCTCCCCCGCTCGGACTCCTGCGACAGCTCCGGCATCACCCGGCACCTCCCCGGTTCTTCCTCCACCAGTCTCAGTCTCACCCCGGACTTTTGTCCTAAGCCCAAGGGGGCACTCGCGAAAACCCGTCCCCCACGGAGTAATGTCCCCTGTGAGAAGACGATCACGAGGAAGGATGGCTCCATGCTTTCCCGCCTGTTTGCCCCCAAGGTCAAGGTCAGCGCGCACTGCGACCTTCCCTGCGGTGTGTACGACCCTGCCCAGGCCCGCATCGAGGCGGAGTCGGTCAAGGCTGTCCAGGAAAAGATGGCCGGTAACGACGACCCGCACTTCCAGGCGCGCGCCACCGTCATCAAGGAGCAGCGCGCGGAGCTCGCGAAGCACCACGTTTCCGTGCTCTGGAGCGACTACTTCAAGCCGCCGCACTTCGAGAAGTACCCGGAGCTGCACCAGCTGGTCAACGACGCTCTGAAGGCCCTCTCGGCCGCCAAGGGCTCGACCGACCCGGCGACCGGCCAGAAGGCTCTGGACTACATCGCCCAGATCGACAAGATCTTCTGGGAGACCAAGAAGGCCTGAATCGCCTGCGCAGCCGAAGGGGCCCGGCCGCGAAATCCGGCCGGGCCCCTTCGCCGTAGCGCGCGGTCAGTGGAACCGAGGGACGATCAGATAGATCCCGTACGCCACCACGGCCGCGCAGGCGACGAAGCACAGGGTGGCCTGCGAGCGGCCGAGGGCGGGGGTGCCGCCCTGCGGTCGCGGGCGCCCTCCAGGCGGGCGAGGCCGAGGACGCCGAAGGCGAAGACGGCGACCACGGCGACCGTGACGCCGACGCTCACCGTGGCGACCTCGCCCAGTGCGGTCCAGTCCAGATGCATCTCCTGCTCCCCGTCCGCTCAGGCGGCCGTGCCGACCTTGGCCGGCGGCTCGGTGCGGATGCTGACCCCGTGTGCGTCGTTGACGTTGTGCGCGTGCACCGGGTTGCGGCGCGAGATGACCACGATGCCGGCCGCGAGGGCCGCGCCGACCAGCGCGACGACCGCCGTGCCGAGGTCGCCGCCGTTCTGGACGACGCAGGCGGCCAGACGCCGCCGACCAGCGCGGCGGCGGGCAGGGTGACCATCCAGGCGATCGCCATCCGGCCCGCGACGCCCCAGCGGACCTCCGCGAGCCGGCGGCCGAGCCCCGCGCCGAGGATGCTGCCCGAGGCGACCTGGGTGGTGGACAGGCCGAAGCCGAGGTGGGAGGAGGTGAGGATGACCGTCGTGGAGGCGGTCTCGGCGGCGAAGCCCTGCGGCGACTGGATCTCGGTGAGGCCCTTGCCCATCGTGCGCATGATCCGCCAGCCGCCGAGGTAGGTGCCGAGGCCGATGGCGAGGCCCGCGGACGCGATGACCCACAGCGGCGGGCCGGCGTCGTGGCCGAGCGCGCCGGCCGAGATCAGGGCGAGGGTGATGACGCCCATGGTCTTCTGCGCGTCGTACGTGCCGTGGGCGAGGGCGACCAGCGAGGCGGAGGCGATCTGGCCGATCCGGAAGCCCTTGGTGCGGAGTGCCTGCGGGCGCGGCGGTGATCCGGTAGGCGAGGTAGGTGGCGAGCAGCGCGGCGACACCGGCCACGACCGGGGAGGCCACCGCGGGCAGCAGGATCTTCTCGACGACCTTGCCGAAGTTGACGCCATGGCTGCCGGCCCCGACCCAGACGGCCCCGATCAGCCCGCCGAACAGGGCGTGCGAGGAGCTCGACGGCAGTCCGACCAGCCAGGTCAGCAGATTCCACAGGATCGCGCCGACCAGCCCGGCGAAGATCATCCCCGGGGTGACCAGGGTGTCGTCGACGATGCCGCCGGAGATGGTCTTGGCGACCTCGGTGGACAGGAAGGCGCCGACGACGTTGAGGACGCCGCGATCAGGACCGCCGTTGCGGGGTGCAGCGCGCCGGTGGCGATGGACGTGGCCATCGCGTTCGCGCTGTCGTGGAATCCGTTGGTGAAGTCGAAGACGAGCGCCGTGACGATGACGACCGCCACGAGGAACGTGATGTGGTCCATTCCTGAATGCAAACAAGCGCAGACCAATACCCGGGGAACGGGCAAGGGTGTCAAAGGGCGCGCGGCAGGTCAAGGTTCACGCAGGGTGGCGGTGGCGTGGCCGTGACGATCGCCTTCTACGGTCGCGCCCATGAGGATCAGCTGGACGTACGCCTTCGTCGACCGCCCGTGTGAGGCCTTCGCGCCGCCTGTGACTTCTGAACGGCCGTCACGGACACCCGGCTGTCCGAACTGCGCGGGCGAGCACACGGGTTCGTGACCCTGCTCCCCGACGGCGCCGACGCGTGCCTGAAGGCCCAGGCGGTGCGGTCGGGTACCGGCGGCGCGCATGTCGACTTCTGTGTGGACGACGTAACGGAGTTCGCCGCCTCGGCGGTGCGGCTCGGTGCAGGCGTGGTGGCGGACCCGGGGTTGGTCGTGCTGCGGTCGCCCGGCGGGCAGTTGTTCTGTGCGTGCCCGTGGTGCGGGGAGTGCGTCACGGCCGCCTGTGGTGCGGGGCAGCCGGCTCGACCAGGTGTGCGTGGACGTCCCGCCCTCGGCGTTCGACAGGGAAGTCGCCTTCTGGAGCGGGCTGCTGGACGGCTGGGCGTCGCGGCCGGGCGCGCTCCCGGAGTTCCACGTGGTCGAGCCGCCGCCCGGCCTGCCGGTCCGTCTGCTCCTGCAACGCCTCGGCGAGGAGCACCCGGCCTCCGCCCACCTCGACCTCGCCTGCGCGGACGTCCCGGCGACCAGGGCACGGCACGAGGAACTCGGGGCCGCCTTCGTGGCCGGCTTCCCGGGCTGGACGGTGATGCGCGACCCGGCGGGCGGCACGTACCGCCTGACGACCCGCGACCCGGAGACGGGCGGGCTGCGCGGAGCTAAGGCCGCGCAGGAACGTTCGCCCCGGCGCGCCGGCACGCTCCCCCACTGCCTGAAGGGCGTGGAGCCCCACTCGCCGCACCGGCCGAAAGCCCAATATATCAGACGAGGACTTCCGGCCGGGCCAGCCTCCGGCCTGGGGGGACCCCCAGAGCACGCACCGGACGCCGCTCCTTGACGGCAAACGTTGCGCCGCGGCACTAGTCCGCGCCGTGATCGCGTACAGGCAGCGCGGCCCCTGGCGTCGGGCAAGGCGGCAGGCTCGGCGTCTCGCGGGTTCCGTCCGCTGCCAGACGTACGGGCCCCGCGGCTCCGTCGAATCCTGCATCCAGAGCGTCAGCCCGCCCGCGAGGCACGGCGGCGCCCACACCACCAGCTGCCCGGCGCCACGGTGCGGCGCCGCTCCCCCGGTATGCCCATGCCGTACACGTTAGTCGCCCAACCGCGCCGCCCGGGACCGGAGATAGCGCTGCTCGGGCAGGCTGAGGGTCTGCGCGGCCGCCGACTCGTAGGCGGCCCGGGCGGCTTCGGGGTCGCCCGCGCGCTCCAGGAGGTGACCCCGTACGGCGTCCAGGCGGTGGCCCTTCAACGCGTCGGCCAGCGCGTCCAGTTCGGTCAGGCCCGCGCGCGGACCGTGGACCATGGCGACGGCGACGGCCCGGTTGAGGCGCTCGACCGGGCCGGGGACGAGGCCGTACGAGGACGTCGTACAGGGCGAGGATCTCGGCCCAGTCGGTCGCCTCGGGCGGACGGTGCCTCGTCGTGCACGGCGGCGATCGCGGCCTGCAGCTGGTACGGCGCCGGCGCGGCCCCGGGACAGCGCCCGGTCGACGAGCGCGACGCCCTCCTCGATCGCGGCGCTGGTCCCAGCGGTCGCGGTCCTGCTCGTCGAGGGGGATCAGCTCGCCGTGCGGGCCGGTGCGCGCCGCGCGCCGGGCGTCGGTGAGCAGCATCAGCGCGAGCAGGCCGGTGACCTCGCCGTCGTCGGGCAGCAGCCGGTGGACCGTGCGGGTCAGCCGGATCGCCTCGCCGGCGAGGTCGCGCGCGCTGCAGGGTGGCGCCGGAGGTGGCCGTGTAGCCCTCGTTGAAGATCAGGTACAGGACCTGGAGCACGGCCGGCAGCCGCTGTCTCCCGGCGGTCCGGGCGGCCGAAGCGCACGCCCGCGCACTTCTGCTTGGCCCGGCTGATGCGCTGCGCCATCGTCGCCTCCGGCACCAGATAGGCGCGGGCGATCTCCGCCGTGGTCAGCCCGCCCACGGCGCGCAGCGTGAGCGCGATCTGGGCGGGCGGCGACAGGGCCGGGTGGCAGCACAGGAACAGCAGGGTGAGCGTGTCGTCCTCGCGGGGCGCGCGTCCGCGCCCGGCGGCGGGGCCGTGAAGGCGTCGCGCGGTGTGAGCGCGGCGGCCGTCTCCTCGCGCTGCGCCGCGCCTGTCGCTGCGCAGCATGTCGGTGAGCCGGCGCGAGGCGACCTTGATCAGCCAGCCGCGCGGATTGTCCGGCACGCCGGCCGCGCGGCCACTGCCGGCGGCGGCGAGCAGCGCCTCCTGTACGGCGTCCTCGGCGGCGTCGAAGTGCCCGTACCGGCGGACCAGCGCGCCGAGGACCTGCGGCGCGTGTCGCGCAGCAGGTCCTCGACCTCGGGTGTGCTTCGCACCAGCGCGTCCGTCGGCATCGGGCGGTTCGTCAGAGTCCCCGGCACCGTCCATGATCGGGCCGGATCACGACCGGGTAGTCGGGGGCGCCGGCCGGCTGGGGGCAGCGGGCGACGCGGGCGGCGATCTCGGTGACCCGCTCCAGGCTCTCGCAGTCCAGCACCCAGTAGCCGGCCAGCAGCTCCTTGGTCTCGCTGTACGGCCCGTCGGTGATCACCGGCCTGGCCGTCCCCGCCGAGGGTGACGTGCCGGGTCTGTGCGGGCTCGGCCAGGCCCTGGCCGTCGACGAACTCGCCGGTCTCGGCCAGATCGTTGTTGACGCGCCCATGTAGGCGAACATGGCCTGCAGCTCCTCCTCGCTCCAGGCCGGGCGAGTCCGCCGACGCCTTGCCGCTGCATCGCTTCGTAGTCGGCCTGTGTGCCCTGGACCATCACCAGGTACTTCATGGTCCGCTCCTTCGGTTCTGCGGCTCGCCCCTGCTGGGCGGCTCTCACAGGGGACGTCGGAGCCGGGCCGCGTTCTCGACACAGGCTCAGGAGTTTTTCGCGGCGGTTTCTCCGGGGCCGGTTCGGCCGGGTCGTGGCAGGTGGGGCGGTGGCGCCGGCGGGCCGGTCGCATCGGGGGCCGGGCGCTCTTGGTCGCGCCTCCCGCTTGTACCTGGCTGTCACCGTGGCCGAGGTCGCCGTGGCCGTATCGCCGTGGCCGGTGTCGCCGTCGGCGGCGCTTCCGCGTCGTAGGCCCCGCACTCGGGGTTGTGGCACGGGCCCGCCACCCAGAGCGGGACCCATGTGCCCAGCGTCTTGTGGCGCCGGACGACTGTTTCCACTGGCTGTCCGCAGGCCGGACAGACGTGTTCTTCGCTGCCCATGACCTCAGAGTAGGCCGGTCGGAAGCTCAGCGCTTCCTGCTGTACGTGCGCACGAGCGCGCCGTTGCCGAACGTGCGCACCCACTCCAGGGCGAACTCCGCGATCGTGACGCCGAGCCGAACATCGGCATGCCCGCGCCGTACACCATCGGGTAGGTCTTGATGACGAGCTCGTCGACCTCGTCGAGCAGTTCGCCGGCGACCTGGAGCCGCCGCACAGGTAGATGCCGAACTCGCCCTCCTCCGCCTTCAGTTCGCGGACCTTGCCGACCAGGTCGTCCGCGATGATCTCGACGTTCGGGTCGGGCGACTCCGTCAGGGTGCGTGGAGGCGACGTATTCGCGCAGGTGGGCGTAGGGGCTGGTGATGCCCTCCTTCAGGGCCGACGTCGTAGCTGCCCCGGCCCTGGATGATCGTGTCGAACCGCTTGTTCGCCAGGTCGTCGATGCCGAGAGCCCGGCGGCCATGCGTCGGCAGCGTCTCCGGGTATTCCTCCTTGAGGAACTCGAGGAACTCCTCGTCGACGAAGCGCATCATCGCCGTCGCGTCGCCGCTCGGGTCCCCGATGAAGCCGTCGATCGAGCAGGCGACGAAGTAGCGTGAGCTTTCGCAAGCCGGTCTCTTTTCGTAGGGTGCACGGCTGTAACGACTTCAGTTGTAGTACTTCGAGTGTAGTGGTTGCAAGGGATTTCCGGGCCCGGCCGAAAGTAGAGAGAAGGGAGTCCGCATGGTCGAGCAATCCCGGAGCGCCGGGCCGCGCTCGTCGACGCCGGTGTCGAGGTGCTCGCCGCGAGGGGGCGCGCGGGCTGACGTTCCGCGCGGTGGACGCGGAGGCCGGTGTGCCCGTCGGCACCGCCTCCAACTACTTCGCCGGCCGCGACGACCTGCTCCGCCAGATCGACGCCCGGCTGCACGTGCGGCTCGCGCCCGATCCCGAGTGGTCGCCGAGCTGCTGACCCGGCCCCGGGACCGGTCGCTGGTCACCGCCTTCATGCACGACCTGATGGCCCGCGCCACCCGCGACCGTACGGGCTACCTCGCCCTGCTGGAGATGCGCCTGGAGGCCACCCGGCGCCCCGAACTGCGCGCCTCCTTCACCAAGTCCGTGCGCGGTGACCTGGAGGAGGCCATGGAGTTCCACCGCAGCGCCGGGCTGCCCGGCGGCGACGAGGTGGTCACCGTGCTCTATCTGGCCATGCTCGGGCTGCTCCTGGAGCATCTGACGCTGCCGGACGTGCTGGAGGGCGTCCTGCCCGGGGTGGGCGTGCCGGAGGGGCTGGTGGAGCGGATCGTGGCGACGATCGTGCCGGAGAAGTAGCCGAGCCCCCGGGGCCAGCCGCGCCAAGAGCCGGTATGAGCAGCGCACGGGGCGTCGCGGGACGGGGCGCCGGGGCGGCCATGGCGCGGGGCCGGACCGGACCCGCGGCACGTCATATCGCCGTGCGGCCGGGGTTCGCGCCACATCGGCCACATCCGGGGGCCGTCCGGGAGGTCGAGGGCCGACCCGTCAGCTCGAAGCCGAGGCGCTCGTACAGCTTCCGGCTGCGGTCGCTGCTCGCCTCCAGATAGGCGGGCAGGCCCTCCCGGTCGCAGCGGTCGAGGACCGCGTTCATGAGCGCGGTGCCGTGCCCCTCGCCCTGACGCTCCGGGGGCCGTGGCGATCATCCACAGGTATTCGTGCGCGCGGCCCACCGGGTGGATGCCGTCCGTCAGCCGGCCGATCAGCTCGACACGCTCGTTCTCCGGGTCGACGGCCTCGCGCAGCCGCGCGGGCCCGTCGTCTTCGTCGTGCTGCCTGCCTCGTCGGCGGGCACGGATATCCACAGCGCGCACGCCGCGCCGTCCTCGGTGACGTCGATGCGGCCGACGGCACGCACGATGTCGGCGAACGCGGCCATGAGCTTGGGATGGGCGGTACGGCGGTGCTCCTCGCCCGGGAACACCCAGCCGCTGACCGGATCGCCCTGGAAGGCCGCGTCCAGCAGCCGGACGACCAGCTCCCGGTCCCCTTCGCCCGCCGTCCGGATCGCCACGCCCATCTTCTCCCCGCCCCTTCGCGTCAACTGGCCTTGATCGTAGGGCGATGCGGGCGGGCGTGCCGTCCGTGGGTCAAGTTTGTCGAGATCCGATGGGTCGAGACCGGCGGAGAGGCGGGCCCCGCACACCGTGGGGATGTGCGGGACCCGCCGGTCCGGAGCCGCTCGGCGGCCGTACGGGGTCAGGAACCGTACGGCCCGGGGGCTCCGGAGTCTTCACGACCGTCGGCCGCCGCGGCCTTGAGCAGCACGACCGTCGGCCGCCGCGGTCTCGGTTGCTGCGGTCTCGGTTGCTGCGGTCAGTTGCTGCGCCGCGTCACGAACTCCGCCAGGGCCAGCAGTCCGCCCGCCTCCTCGGGGTCGGGCACCGCGCGGGCCAGTTCCTGCATGGCGTGGGCCATCCGCTCGGCGGCCTGGGTCTGCGCCCAGTCGCGGCCACCCGCCCGCTCGACGGCGAGGGCGGTCCGCTGCAAGTCCTCCTTGTCGTACGGAACCGCGTACAGCGCGGCCAGCTCCGCCGCCGCCGGGCCACCGGAGGTCAGCGCGGCGACGACCGGCAAGGACTTCTTGCGGGCGGCGAGGTCCGCGCCGACCGGCTTGCCGGTGCGGCTCGGGTCGCCCCATATACCGATCACGTCGTCGATGAGCTGGAAGGCGAGCCCGGCCTCCCGGCCGAACGCGTCCAGCGCCGCCACGTCCTCGTCCGCCGCGCCCGCGTACAGCGCGCCGAGGGCGCAGGCGCACCCCAGCAGCGCGCCGGTCTTGGCCTCGGCCATGACGAGCACCTCGTCGAGGCCGACGTCGCCGGGGCCCCGCTTCTCCATCGCCGTGTCGGCCTGCTGGCCGGCGCACAGCTCGACGACGCAGGTCGCGAGGCGGGCGGCGGCCGCCGGGGACGCCGGGTGCGGGTCCTCGGCAAGCAGCCGCAGGGCCAGTGCCTGGAGGGCGTCCCCGCCGAGGATCGCGTCGGCGTCGCCGAACACGGTCCATGCGGTGGGCCGGTGCCGGCGGGTGGTGTCCCGGTCCATCACGTCGTCGTGCAGCAGCGTGAAGTTGTGGACCAGTTCCACCGCCACCGCCGCCCGTACCGCCGCCGCCCGTGCCCTCGGTCCGCCGAGCGCGGCGGCCGCGGTGAGGACGAGTGCGGGACGGATCGCCTTGCCTGCGTTGCCCGCCGCGGGGGTGCCGTCCGCGTGCTCCCAGCCGAAGTGGTAGCGCGCGATCCGCCGCAGGGAAGGCGGCAACGACTCGACGGCGGCGCGCAGTTCGGGATCGACCGTCGCCCGTGCGCGCTCCAGGATCACCGCCGCCTCGGGCCCGTCGAGCGGACCCGCACTGCCGTCCCCGTCGGTCGTGATGGGCGTCCGCCTTTCGAGCGTCTCGGTGGACGGCCGGGCCCCGGCGGGGCGCTGCTGCGTCTCCGTCATGAACTCACCCATGGCATCGCCTCGGAGAGTCTGCGGACAGCGGCCCTTCCGCGACGGCTGGGCGCCTACCCGAAGGGGCTACCCACGCGCGGGACACCGGACACGGCGCACCGCCGGCGAGCGGTCGGGCGGAGAGGACCCGGGCGGGCAGGGTCACCGCCAGCGCCCGATCTCGACGTTCTCCAGCACACCGAGCGCGTCCGGCACCAGGACCGCGGCCGAGTAGTAGGCGGTCACCAGGTACTTGATGATGGCCTGTTCGTTGATGCCCATGAAGCGGCAGGACAGGCTCGGCTCGATCTCGTCCGGGATGCCCGCCTGCTGCAGCCCGATGACGCCCTGCTCCCCCTCGCCCGTACGCATGGCGATGATCGAGGTCGTACGGGCGTCGGTGACCGGGATCTTGTTGCACGGGAAGATCGGCACGCCGCGCCAGGTCGGGATGCGGTTGCCGGCCATCTCGATGGTCTCGGGGACGAGCCCGCGCTTGTTCAGCTCACGCCCGAACGCGGCGATCGCGCGCGGGTGGGCGAGGAACAGCTTGGTGCCGCGCCGCCGGCAGAGCAGCTCGTCCATGTCGTCCGGGCTGGGCACGCCGTCGTGCGGCTGGATCCGCTGGTCGTACTCGCAGTTGTTGCAGCAGTCCGAAGTCGCGGTTGTTGACGAGCTCGTGCTCCTGGCGCTCCTTCAGCGCCTCGACCGTCAGCCGCAGCTGCTGCTCGGTCTGGTTCATCGGCTGGTTGTACAGGTCGGCCACGCGCGAGTGGATGCGCAGCACGGTCTGGGCGACGCTCAGTTCGTACTCACGGGGCCGGGCCTCGTAGTCGACGAAGGTGTGCGGGATGTCCGGCTCGCCGGAGTGGCCGGCGGAGAGGTCGATCTCCTTCTCGCCGTACTTGTTGGTGCGCTGCGAGGGGATCGCGCGGCGCTGCTGCGAGGTGTTCGCGCAGCGAGTCCGAGCGCTCCGCGATCTGCTCGAACGTCCTGGCGGGGCAGCACGAGCACGGTGCATGCGGTGAGCGCGCGGGCCGTGTACTCCCAGATCGCGTCCTCGTTCAGCAGGGCCTGGTCGCCGAAGTAGGCGCCGTCGGCGAGGACTCCGAGGGACTCGTCGTCCCCGTACGGGCCCGTGCCGACCTTCTCCACCCTGCCGTGCGCCAGCAGGTACACCTCGTCGGACGGGCTGCCGAACGAGGCGATCACGCTCGCCCGCCGGGATCTCCCGCTGCTCGCAGCGGCGGGCGATCTCGGAGAGCACCTCCTCGTCCTCGTACGACCGCAGCGCCGGCAGTTCGCCCAGCTCCGCGGGGATGATCTCGACACGGTCGCCGGTCTTCACGAACGTGATCCGCCCGTCGCCCACGGCGAACGTCAGCCGCCGGTTCACCCGGTACGTACCACCCTGGATGTCCACCCAGGGCAGCATCCGCAGCAGCCAGCGGGAGCTGATCTCCTGCATCTGCGGCACGGACTTGGTCGTGGTGGCCAGGTTCCGCGCGGCCGCCGTGCCAAGACTCTGCTGCGGCTTGGTCTCCTCCGTGCGGACCTCTTCGCCTACCGACATAGAGAACTGCCCTCCCGGTTATGCCCAACGCCCATATGACTCGGGCATCGATGTCCACGGGCAAGCCTTCCTCACTCGAACGTCGCGGTGCTATTACCCGAAAGAGCGGGAATGGATCTTCCTGTCACTGGGCAGAGGGGGCCCGTTCCGGGGTGGCTCCACTCCGGCGTCGGCATCCTCTACGCCCTGTTGATGCCCCTGGTCCGCGAACCGCACCAGCGGCGCCTGAACGCGCTGATGGTCGTCGGTGCCGGCGCCGCGTATGTCAGCGGCGGCGGTCCGGGCGCCCTGGTACGCGCGGCCGGCTGACGCCGGGAGAGGCGGGCCCGAGGGCCATGCCGCACCCACCCGAGTGACAATGACGGGGTGACCAGCCCCGACGTCCCCGACGCGCCCGGCCTGGCGGCGCTGCACCCCCGGCTGCCCTCGCCGGTGCAAGAGCTCGTCGACGGCCGGTTCGAGCGCCGGAGCGTCCGGCTGCTGCTGAAGCGGGACGACCTGATCCACCCGGAGCTGATCGGCAACAAGTGGCGCAAGCTGGCTCCGAATCTCGCGGCGGCGTCCGGACGTACTGTCCTCACCTTCGGCGGCGCCTACTCCAACCACCTGCGCGCCACAGCCGCGGCCGGCCGGCTGCTCGGCATCCCCACAGTCGGTGTCGTACGCGGCGACGAGCTGGCCGATCGCCCCCTCAACCCCTCCCTCGCGCGTTGTGCGGCCGACGGCATGCGGCTGCACTTCGTCGACAGGGCGACGTACCGCCGCACGTCAGAGCCGCGGACCCTGGCCGAGGTCCTGCGCGCCGCGGGCGCCGAGGAGGCGTACGTCGTCCCCGAGGGCGGCAGCAACGCCGAGGCCGTACGCGGCTGCCGGGCGCTCGGCGCCGAACTGCGCGACCAGGCCGATGTCGTCGCCGTGGCCTGCGGCACCGGCGGCACGCTGGCGGGACTGGCCGCCGGTCTCGCTCCCGGGCAGCGCGCCCTGGGTGTGCCGGTCCTCAGGGGCGGCTTCGTGACCGCCGACGCCATGGCCCTGCAGCAGCAGGCCTTCGGCGGCCCGCGCGGCACCTGGAGCCTCGACGACCGCTTCCACTTCGGCGGCTACGCGCGCGTGCCCGACGAGCTCGACGCCTTCGCCACGGACTTCGAACGCCGTCACGGTCTTCACGTCGAGCGTCTGTATGTGGCCAAGCTGCTGTACGGACTCGTCGCCCTGGCCGGCGAAGGCGCCTTCCCGCGCGGGACGACGGTGGCTGCCGTCGTCACCGGCCGCCCCTTCCCATGACGTCCGGCAGCGCAGCTGCGACGTCTCACCACTACGCCGCCTCCCGGAAGGCCGCCGCCTCCTCCAGGTCCAGCCTGCGCAGCAGGGTCCGCAGCATCTCGTCGTCGATGTACCGGGCGTCCCGGAGCTTGACGAACACCTCGCGCTCGGCCCCGATCATCTCCCGCGACAGCCGCCGGTAGGTGTCGTCGACGGACTCCCCGGTGACCGGGTTGGCCTGCCCGAGCCGTTCCCAGACGGCGTTGCGGCGACGCTCCAGGACGATGCGCAGCCGGTCGGCGAGCGGGCCGGGCAGGGCGTTGCGATCGTCCAGGAGGAGTTCGTCCAGGCGCCGCTCGGCGGCCCGGGAGGCCTGTGCCTGGGCGTTGGCCTCGGCGAGTGTCTCGGCCTGCGTGTCCCGCCCCGGGAACTTCAGCAGGCGGATCAGCGGGGGCAGGGTCAGCCCCTGCACGACCAGGGTTCCGATGACCGTCGTGAACGTCAGGAAGAGGATGAGGTTGCGGTGCGGGAAGGGCTCCTCACCGTCGTGCGTGGTCAGCGGGATCGAGAAGGCGATGGCCAGCGAGACCACGCCCCGCATACCGGCCCACGCGATGATGAACGGCCCCTTCCAGGTCGGGCTCTCCTCCCGCTCCCTGATCCGCGCCGACAGCAGCCGGGGCAGGAAGGTCGCCGGATACACCCAGACGAACCGGGCGGCGACGACCACCAGGAAGACGGCGAGCGCGTACCAGGCGGCTTCGACACCCTCGTACTGCCCGAGGCCCCTCAGGACCACCGGCAGTTGCAGTCCGATCAGCGCGAACACGGCCGACTCCAGGACGAAGGCCACCATCTTCCACACCGCCTCCTCCTGGAGACGCGTGGCGAAGTCGACCTCCCATGCGCGGTGTCCGAGGTAGAGCGCGACGACCACGACCGCCAGGACACCGGAGGCGTGCACCTGCTCGGCGACGGCGTACGCGACGAACGGGATCAGCAGGGAGAGCGTGTTCTGCGGCAGCGCCTCCTTCACATGCGTGCGCAGCCAGTGGATCGGCGCCATCAGCACCAGCCCGACCACGACACCGCCGACCGCCGCGAGCAGGAACTCGCCGATGCCTCCCGCCCAGGTCGCGCCCTCGCCGACGGCGGCCGCCAGGGCCACCCGGTAGGCGGTGATCGCGGTGGCGTCGTTCAGCAGGGACTCGCCCTGGAGGATCGTGGTGATCCGGGACGGCAGACCGACCCGGCGTGCCACCGCCGTCGCCGCGACGGCGTCCGGCGGCGCGACCACCGCGCCGAAGACCAGGGCCGCGGTCAGCGGCAGGTCAGGCACGATCAGGTACAGGGCCCAGCCGACGAGGAAGGTCGCGAACAGCACGTACCCGACGGACAGCATCGCGACCGGCCTGAGCTGGGCCCGCAGGTCGAGGTACGAGCTGTCGGTGGCCGCCGTGTGCAGCAGCGGGGGGAGGATGAGCGGCAGGACGATGTGCGGGTCGAGGGTGTAGTCGGGTACCCCGGGGACGTAACTGACCGCCAGCCCGATCGCCACCAGCAGCAGCGGCGCCGGCACCGGGGTGCGCCGCGCGGCCGCGGCGATCGCGGCACTGCCCGCCACCAGCAACAGCAGTGGCATCACGTCCATCGTTCTCGCCCGCCCTCATTTTTTCCACGCGGTCTTCCGCTCGACCGTCGTAACCTGGCAATCATGAAACAGTGCACGCATGCCGACGCGCTGCCGCACCCCGAACCCGGCCCGCTCAGCGAGACGTGTCCGGAGTGCTTGGCGGAGGGTATGGACCCGGTACAACTACGGCTGTGCCTCAGCTGCGGTCACGTCGGCTGCTGCGACTCCTCGCCGGGGCGGCATGCGGCGGGGCACCACAAGGAGTCCGGTCATCCCGTGATGCGGACGCACGAGCCCGGGGAGACCTGGCGATGGTGCTTCGTCGACCATGTCCTGGTGTGACTCGGCAAGACCCCGGCGGCGGACGGTTCGACCGTCTGACGTCTGGGTACGTCAACCCGGCGCGCGCTCTTCCCATTTGGGCCCGCCCAACCCCTAGACACGGAGCGTATCCACAGGTTTACTGTGAGTGACGACAAGGGGTTGGGGTCCCGGGGACAGGACCGTTGAGAGCGCGATAGCGTCACCGCTGAACCACGTATCGCGTTATCCCGAGGGGCCACCCTCGGCCCTGAAACGCTTGTACCACCATGGAGGTGAGGGTGTCCCAGATCGCAGGCGAGCCCGCGACCCAGGACTTCGTGGAAGTCCGGCTGCCGGCCGCGGGGGCCTACCTGTCGGTGCTGCGTACGGCCACGGCCGGTCTCGCGGCCCGTTTGGACTTCACCCTCGACGAGATCGAGGACCTGCGCATCGCGGTGGACGAGGCCTGCGCGATCCTGCTCCAGCAGGCCGTGCCCGGCTCGGTGCTCAGCTGTGTCTTCCGCCTCGTCGACGACTCACTCGAGGTCACCGTCTCGGCGCCGACCACGGACGGCCATGCCCCCTCGCGGGACACCTTCGCCTGGACCGTCCTGTCCGCTCTCGCGGGCAAGGTCTCCTCTGCCGTGGACAAGGACAAAACCGTTTCGATCAGCCTCTACAAACAGCGCGGCGCGGGACCCGGGCCGGCGTGAGGAGCGAGGACGGGCCGGTGCGGGACGAAGAGCGCAGCACACGAGAGCTGCCGACCGAGGGCACGGACGGCGGCCCGAGCGGGGCCCGGCGCATGGCGGACGGCATCGACGGCATCCCCGAGCAGGCCCGCCCGCACCCGGAGGACGACTCCACGGGGGCCGTCCTCCCGGGCGGCGGGCCGCTGGGCCAAGGGGGTGCCGTGCGGAGCGCGCCTCCGGGCGGGGGGATCACCGCATCCCCTGTCCCAGGGGGTCCTCCCACTCGCGCGAAGTCGAGAGTGGCGGAGGAGGCGAGGGCTCGGGGAAGGGCGACGGGCGGGACGATGAGCGAGCACGAGCGAGACTCCGACCATCAGGCGCCGAGCGCGCACCACACACGGGGTGCGCAGCACGGCTCGCCGGACCGCAGCGGTGCGCGCGACATGTTCCTCAAGTTGCGCACCCTTGAGGCCGACAGCCCGGAGTACGCGGAGCTGCGCAACCAGCTGGTCCGCATGCACCTGCCGCTCGTCGAGCATCTCGCGCGCCGCTTCCGCAACCGCGGCGAGCCGCTGGACGACCTCACCCAGGTCGCCACGATCGGACTGATCAAGTCGGTCGACCGCTTCGACCCCGACCGCGGCGTGGAGTTCTCGACGTACGCGACCCCGACGGTCGTCGGCGAAATCAAGCGGCACTTCCGCGACAAGGGCTGGGCGGTGCGCGTCCCGCGCCGGCTGCAGGAGCTGCGCCTGGCGCTGACCACGGCCACGGCCGAGCTCTCGCAGCTGCACGGCCGCTCGCCCACGGTCCACGAGCTCGCCGAGAAGCTGGCAATCTCGGAGGAGGAGGTCCTGGAGGGCCTGGAGTCCGCCAACGCGTACTCCACGCTGTCCCTGGACGTCCCCGACACCGACGACGAGTCCCCGGCGGTCGCGGACACCCTCGGCGCGGAGGACGAGGCGCTGGAGGGCGTGGAGTACCGGGAGTCCCTCAAGCCACTGCTGGAGGACCTCCCGCCGCGGGAGAAGCGGATCCTGCTGCTGCGGTTCTTCGGCAACATGACCCAGTCGCAGATCGCGCAGGAGGTCGGCATCTCACAGATGCACGTCTCGCGGCTGCTGGCGCGCACGCTGGCGCAGCTGCGGGAGAAGCTCCTCGTCGAGGAGTGACGGCTACTTCTCCGCGTTGCCGGGGTTGCCGGGCCCGCGGATGCCGAGGGCCCGGGTCGTCTCGGGGTTCACCAGCAGGACGAGCGACGCGACGGCCACGACCGCGAGGGCGATCCCGGCCGGAATGGCCATGCTGTCGGCCTGCAGCAGGTTGTAGGCCACCGGCAGCGCCATGAGCTGGGTGATGACGGCCGGGCCGCGGCTCCAGCTGCGACGGCCGAGCAGCCCCCGGGCGGCGAGCAGCGGCAGCAGCGCGAGCACGACCAAGGTGATGCCCCCGGTCACGGCCTGCTGCCGATCGTCCGGCTGCCCCGTCAGTCCGAGCACCAGTATCCAGACGCCGCCGACGACCAGCGCGAGCCCCTCCAGTGCGGCAAGCAGCGCGGCGTACGTCAGACGCCGCGGGCGGGGGCCGGTGGTTTCCTGGGCGGTGGGGGTCTGCTCACTGCTCACCCCTGAAGAGTAGCCCTCGTCGTACGCGCCCCCCGTGGCGTGGTTCACCCCTGGTCTCTTACCGGATCCCTACCTCGCTCTGGGCCCGGTACCCCCCAGTAGGTACGCTGCCAGTCATGCGTGCACTTCTCGTGGTCAATCCGGCGGCAACCACCACCAGTGCGCGCACGCGCGACGTGCTGATCCACGCGCTCGCCAGCGAGATGAAGCTGGAGGCGGTCACCACCGAGTACCGCGGCCACGCGCGCGACCTGGGCCGGCAGGCGGCGGACAGCGACGACATCGACCTCGTGGTGGCCCTCGGCGGCGACGGCACGGTCAACGAAGTGGTCAACGGCCTCCTGCACGCCGGCCCCGCCCCGGAGCCACCTCCCCGGCCTCGCCGTGGTCCCGGGCGGCTCCACCAACGTCTTCGCCCGTGCCCTGGGGCTGCCCAACGACGCCGTGGAGGCCACCGGCGCCCTGCTGGACGCCCTGCGCGACGGCAGCGAACGCACCGTCGGCCTGGGCCTGGCCTCGGGTACGCCCGGCACGGAGGACGAGACGGTGCCGGCCCGCTGGTTCACCTTCAACGCGGGACTCGGCTTCGACGCCGGTGTGGTCGGACGGGTGGAACAGCACCGCGAGCGCGGCCGGAAATCCACACATGCTCTTTACGTACGCCAGGTCATGCGTCAGCTCCTCGGCGAGCCGAATCGCCGGCACGGCACGATCACGCTGGAGCGGGCCGGCGAGGATCCGGTCACCGATCTGGTGCTGTCCATAGTCTCGAACACCTCCCCGTGGACGTTTCTGGGGAATCGCCCGATCTATGCGGCACCTAAGGCCTCGTTCGATACCGGCCTCGATCTTTTCGGTCTCAGCCGCCTGTCCACCGCGGCGGTTGCCCGGTATGGCACCCAGTTGCTCACTTCGTCCCCCGAGCGTGGACCCCATGGCAAACACGCCACCTCCCTGCACGACCTGACCGAGTTCACCTTGCATTCGAAGGTCCCGCTCCCCCTCCAGATGGACGGTGACCACCTGGGCCTGCGAACGAGCGTGACGTTCACAGGCGTACGCCGTGCACTGCGTGTGATTGTGTGAGCAGAACTGGCTAAAGTCCTTTCACTCGAACGTTTAGGCCAGGATCCACCCCATGGAAGTACGGCTGTGACCTAGTCGACACCGAAGAATCAAAAAAAACTTTCCAGAAGGGGTTGTGCCCGCCGCTGAGGTTTGCGAGTCTCTTCATGGCGATCGGGACGGCCCGCAACACCGGCCTCCACTGATCACCAGAACCCCTCTTCAACTCACAGGACCCACGCCAGGGAACCTGGCTGTCGGCCCTTCACTTGTTGAGGGATTCGTGAAAGCGTTCACATTCACAAGCAAGCCCTGCACGTAATACCAAGGAGAGGTAGCAGCCATGGACTGGCGTCACAACGCCGTTTGCCGCGAGGAAGACCCCGAGCTCTTCTTCCCCATCGGCAACACCGGTCCTGCGCTGCTGCAGATCGAGGAAGCCAAGGCCGTCTGCCGTCGCTGCCCGGTAATGGAGCAGTGTCTGCAGTGGGCGCTCGAGTCCGGCCAGGACTCCGGCGTCTGGGGTGGTCTCAGCGAGGACGAGCGCCGTGCCATGAAGCGCCGCGCCGCCCGCAACCGGGCCCGTCAGGCCTCCGCCTGACAACCCACCCCTGCTGACAGCCTGAGCTTGGCGGCGCGTACAGCGAGTACGCATCTCCCGCCCCCGAGCCGCAGCGCGCAGTTCCCCCGATGCGCTTAGCAAAGCAGCAACGAGCTTTAAGCCCCGGGCCACTTGGTGGCCCGGGGCTCAATGCTGTGCAGGCGGGCGTTCGGCAGAGGGCTCGACGGCGTTTCCTACTTCTGCGCCCGCACCGGGATGTCCAGGATCACGCGGGTGCCGCGCTCCGGGGCCGGGACCATGTCGAAGGTGCCGCCCAACTCGCCCTCGACCAGGGTCCGTACGATCTGCAGGCCCAGGTTGCCCCCGGTGTGCGGATCGAAGCCCTCCGGCAGGCCGACACCGTCGTCCTGGACGGTGACCAGCAGTCGGGCCTCCTTGGTCGTGCCGCCGCGGATCGCGGACACCTCGACCGTACCGGTGTCGCCCTCACGGAAGCCGTGCTCCAGAGCGTTCTGCAGGATCTCGGTCAGCACCATCGACAACGGGGTGGCGACTTCTGCGTCGAGGATGCCGAAGCGGCCGGTGCGCCGGCCCGTGACCTTGCCCGGGGAGATCTCCGCGACCATCGCCAGAACACGGTCGGCGATGTCGTCGAACTCGACGCGCTCGTCCAGGTTCTGAGAGAGCGTCTCGTGCACGATCGCAATCGAGCCGACGCGTCGCACCGCTTCTTCGAGGGCCTCGCGGCCGCGGTCGGACTCGATGCGCCGGGCCTGGAGGCGGAGCAGAGCCGCCACCGTCTGGAGGTTGTTCTTGACCCGGTGGTGGATCTCGCGGATGGTCGCGTCCTTGGTGATCAACTCGCGTTCGCGGCGGCGGAGTTCGGTGACGTCGCGGAGCAGGACGAGCGAGCCGATGCGGGTGCCCTTGGGACTGAGAGGGATCGCGCGGAACTGGATGACCCCGTCGCTGGCCTCGATCTCGAACTCGCGCGGCGCCCAGCCGCTGGCGACCTTGGCGAGCGCCTCGTCCACCGGGCCCCGGGTCGGGGCGAGTTCGGCGGTGGTCCTGCCCAGGTGCTGGCCGACGAGGTCGGAGGCGAGACCGAGACGGTGGTAGGCGGACAGGGCGTTCGGTGAGGCGTACTGGACGGTGGCGTCGGCGTCGAGCCGGATCAGGCCGTCGCCCACGCGGGGCGAGGCGTCCATGTCCAGCTGCTGGTTCGCGAACGGGAAGGCGCCGGCCGCGATCATCTGCGCGAGGTCGGAAGCACTCTGCAGGTAGGTGAGCTCCAGGCGGCTCGGGGTGCGCACGGTGAGAAGGTTGGTGTTGCGCGCGATGACGCCGAGGACGCGCCCCTCTCGCCGTACGGGGATCGACTCGACCCGGACGGGGACCTCTTCGCGCCACTCAGGGTCGCCCTCGCGCACGATTCGGCCCTCGTCGAGGGCAGCGTCCAGCATGGGGCGGCGGCCTCGCGGGACGAGGTGGCCCACCATGTCGTCCTGGTACGAGGTCGGGCCGGTGTTGGGCCGCATCTGGGCGACGGAGACGTACCGGGTGCCGTCGCTCGTGGGGACCCACAGGACCAGGTCGGCGAAGGAGAGGTCGGAGAGCAGCTGCCACTCCGAGACCAGCAGGTGCAGCCACTCGAGATCGGTGTCGTCGAGGGCGGTGTGCTGGCGTACGAGTTCGTTCATGGAGGGCACGTGTGCGAGCGTACCCGGGGGTTTGTACAGCTCTGAAATGTTCGGATCCCGTACGGGCCCGGAAACACCCGCGGGCCGCGGCGCCTGGGAGGGACCCTCAACCCTCCCGGCACCGCAGCCCGGAGCAGTATCGGCCGTGGGGTGTGCGGTCCCGGTCGGCCGAAGGATGAGGACCCGGGGCAGTCAGGGCAGAGAGCCTCGGTTCCTCGGTCCGTCCTCCTGTGCGGGGAAGACGGAGGCTTGCACGCGCTTCGCAAGCATCCTCGTACGCATTGTGGACTAGACCACTACGGGGTGTCCATGCGTTGGAGGCTGTTCGTTGTTGTTCTGTCTCCCGCGGATCGGACGCGCTGACGTCCACCAGGCAGCCTAACCCGTGTGGGTTCCTGTGCGGGGCCAGATGGACATGGCAATTTCCGCGACCGCCTCCAGTTCCTCCCGGCTCGCCCCGTCCCGCGCCTGCTGCGACATGCCCTGGATCATCGCCCCCGCGTGGCGGGCCAGGGTGGCGGCGTCGGTGCCCGAGGGCAGCACGCCGGCGGCGACATCGGCTGCGATGCGGCTCTCGAACGCGGCGATGTTGGCATTACGGCGGTCCCGCAGCGACTGCTCGACCTCGGTGTCCGAGCAGTTCGTGGCGGCGTGGACGACGAGGCAGCCGTGCGGGTGGCCTGGTTCCGTGTAAACGGTGGCGGCTTCGCGCAACGTGCGCTCGACGGCGGCCCGGGCCGTGGGCTCCTCGGCGAGGGCACGGCCGGTGAACGAGCCATGGCTCGTGCCGTATACGCGTACGACCTCCTCGAAGAGCGACCGTTTGCCACCGAAGGCCGCGTAGAGGCTGGGGGCGCCGATGTCCATGACGCGGGTGAGGTCGGAGACGGACGTGGCCTCGTAACCGTGCTCCCAGAAGGCCAGGAGGGCCTTCTCCAGCGCTGTCTCGCGATCGAAGGAGCGGGGGCGGCCGCGGGGCCTGCCCTTGGCCTTGCTCTCTCCGGCGGTCTCCGCGCTCCGGGCATCCGCGGTTTTGCGGCTCTCGGCCCTCTCGGTCCCGACGTCCTCGTTCACCATGGGGTGCATTTTATAGCGGGCACTAGAGAAATGTCGTCGGGCTGCTGTACGGTCATTTCTGTAGCGACCACTAGAAAAACATGAAGGGGGCGCCGCCATGGGCGTGCTCACAGGCAGGACGGCACTCGTCACGGGGGCGAGCCGGGGCATCGGGCGAGGGATCGCCGAACGACTGGGGCGCGACGGCGCACGGGTCGCGGTGCACTACGGCAGGAACGAGACGGCGGCGAAGGAGACGGTCACGGCGATCGAGGCGGCGGGAGGCTCGGCGTTCCTGGTGGGCGTGGAGCTGGGCGTACCGGGCGACGCCGAGGCGCTGTGGGAGGAGTTCGACCGGCACGCGGACGGGCTCGACATCCTGGTGAACAACGCGGGGATAGGGAACACGCGACCCATCGGGGAGCTGGACGAGCAGGCGTACGACCAGGTCTTCGCGGTCAACGTGAAGGCGCCGTTCTTCATCCTCAAGCACGGCATGAGGCGGCTGCGGGACGGCGGCCGGGTCGTCAACATCTCGTCGGGGCTCGCCCGGACGGCGGCGATGCCGGACAACATGGCGTACGCGATGACGAAGGGCGCGCTGGACGTCCTCTCACGGGACCTGTCCAAGGTGCTGGGCCCTCGGGGCATCACGGTGAACTCGGTGGCACCGGGGATCATCGACACGGACAACACAGCCGGGCTGCTGCGCGGAAGTGCCGACGGCTGGGCGAAGGCCGCGGCGTATTCGGCGCTGGGCGCAGTGGGCGAGCCCGCCGAGGTCGCGGACGTGGTGGCGTTCCTGGCCTCGGACGGGGGCCGGTGGGTGACGGGGAGCTGGGTGGATGTGACGGGGGGTTCGCTCACGTAGAGGCGGGGGCGGGTTCACCCAGCTGTGGTCAGCGCCGAGGGCACTCCCCCGGTGTGCAGCGAGTCCCCGTCGCGTTCAGCGCGTCTCCGTCACCTTCGCCAGCGCGCGAGGCGCGTCCGGGTCCTGGCCGCGGGCGATGGTGACCTCGTAGGCGAGGAGTTGGAGGGGGATGATCTCCAGGACGGGCTGGACCTCCTCTGCGACGTCGTCCGTCGGCAGGACGAAGCCGGCCGACGCCTGTTCGACCTGGTGCCTGGGGCCGACGACGAACAGGTCGGCGCCGCGGCCGCGCAGCCGGTCGAGGACGGGCTGGAGCGCTTCGCCGCCCTTGCCGTCGGTGACCACGGCGATGACCGGGGAGACGTTGTCGACCATGGCGAGCGGTCCGTGCAGCAGATCGGCGCCGGAGTAGGACAGGGCGGGGATGTAGCTGGTCTCCATCAGCTTGAGGGCGGCCTCCTTGGCTGTGGGGTAGCCGTAGCCGCGTGAGGTGATCACCATGCGCTCGGCGAAGCGGTAGCGGGCGGCGAGGGTACGCACCTCGTCCTGCCGGGCGAGCAGTTGCTCGGCCAGGTCCGGCAGGGCCTGCGCGGGGGCGCCGTCGCCGCCGCGCAGGCCCTCGACGAACAGATAGAGCGCTAGGAGGGAGGCGGTGTAGGTCTTGGTCGCGGGAAGGGCGTTCTCCGGTCCGGCCATGATGTCGATGTGGTACTCGGAGACGCCGGCGAGCGGTGAGTCGGGGTTGTTCGTGACGGCCAGGGTGATCGCGCCGGCCTCGCGGGCGGCCCGGGTCGAGGCCACCAGGTCCGGGGAGCCGCCGGACTGGCTGACGGTGACGACGAGGACGTCGGTGAGGTCGGGGCGGGCGCCGTAGGCCGTGGTGGTGGACATCGAGGTGAGTCCGCAGGGCAGGCCGAGGCGGATCTCCAGGAGGTACTTGGCGTAGAGGGCGGCGTTGTCGGAGGTGCCGCGGGCGGTCAGCAGGACGAAGCGGGGTGCGCGGGCGGCGATCCGCCGTGCCACGTCCTGGATGGCGGGGGCGCCGTCGGCCAGGATCCGGCGCAGGACGGCGGGCTGCTCCGCCATCTCCCGGGCCATGGTCCGACCCGGGTGCTCGTCGAGGGGGTCCGGTGTGGCGGCGACGGTCATGGCGGTTCCTTCCGGGGGCATGGGCAACTGCAGGTCCCATTCCACTCCCCCGAGCCGTGGAACGCCCGCGCGGGACCGGCACTGTTCACCTGGTGGAGGCCTGGTCGGCACAGGTGTGCCGCCTGCGCGGGAGCGAGGGCGTTCAGCCTGGGAGCGGCGGCCCTGCTCTGTTAGATTGGTCTAAACCACATGGTCCCTCCCGGGGCCAGTCCCAGTCGAGCATTTCCTCTCAGATCGGCAGGCCAGCGTGGAAGTTGTCATCGTTCCGGATGCCAAGGCGGGCGGCGAGCTCATCGCCGAGGCCATGGCTCAGCTGCTCCGGCGCAAGCCCGACGCGCTGCTCGGCGTTGCCACGGGCTCGACACCGCTGCCCGTGTACGAGGCACTTGCGGCCAAGGCGCGCTCCGGTGCCGTGGACGTCGCGGGGGCGCGGATCGCTCAGCTCGACGAGTATGTGGGGCTGCCCGCCGACCATCCGGAGTCATATCGCTCGGTACTCCGGCGTGAGGTGCTGGAGCCGCTCGGGATCGGGATGGACCAGTTCACGGGCCCGGACGGCACGGCCGAGGACGTGCAGGGCGCGTGCAAGGCGTACGACAAGGTGCTGTCGGACGCCGGGGGCGTGGACCTTCAGTTGCTCGGGATCGGGACCGACGGACACATAGGGTTCAACGAGCCGTGCTCCTCGCTGGCCTCGCGGACCCGGATCAAGACGCTGACCGAGCAGACCCGGATCGACAACGCGCGCTTCTTCGACGGCGACATCGACCAGGTGCCGCACCACGTGATCACACAGGGCATCGGCACCATCCTGGAAGCCCGGCATCTGGTGCTGCTCGCCACGGGCGAGGGCAAGGCGGACGCGGTCGCGGCGACAGTGGAAGGGCCGGTAGCCGCGCTGTGCCCCGCGTCCGCGCTCCAGCTCCACCCGCATGCGACCGTCGTCGTCGACGAGGCCGCCGCGTCGAAGCTGAAGCTGGCGGACTACTTCCGGCACACGTACGTCAACAAGCCGGAGTGGCAGGGGATCTAGCCGCCGAGGGCCTCGGCCTCCAGTGCGTCGTCCTCGGCCGGCTCGTCCTGGGCGCGCAGGCCCGCCACCCACAGCGGCATCACCCAGTGGACGACAAGGACGGCGATGAACAGCGGCGCGGCGTAGGCCTTCGGGGCGTTGCCGTCGGCCAGGCCCGCCGCGAGCAGGGCGACCACCGCTGCGGCCAGGAGCAGGGTCGTCATGCGGTGAGCGCGGGCCAGGACCCGGCTGCGTTCCGCCGACTGCCTCTCGTCCAGGACGTGTTCGCGCAGTTCCAGCAGTCCCCGGGTGGCGCCGTTGATCACGCCGGTCGCGACCATCCAGGGAAGGAGCAGCACCGCCATCACGGCGACGGGCCACAGCGGCTCGCCCTCGGCGAGGAAGAAGTGGGTCATCAGCCCGCCGAGCGTCACGGTGAGGGTGACGTGCGCGGCGACGGCCAGGCGCCGGCGCGGGGCCGTGGCGTACCACGCCAGGCCGCGGCGGTCGTTCATCAACCGCAGCATGCTCCGGTCGTAGCGGGTCAGGCGTGTCGTCGTCATGGCTGGTTCCTCCCGTAGATCTCGTCCGTGAGCGGCCGGAACGGTTCGAGGGAGAACACGGCCTCGACCGGCAGGCCGAAGAACTTCGAGATCTTCAGCGCCAGGTCGAGGCTCGGGTTGTACTGCCCTCGCTCGATGTAGCCGATGGTCTGGTAGTGGGCTCCCACTGCCTCGGCCAGGCTCTGGCGCGACACCTTCCGTTCGGCACGCACCATGGCCAACCTGTTGTGCACCTGCTCGCTCATGTATAAGAAGTACTACATTCGGATGCAGCCTTACAACCCGGTGGTCCCTGCGAGCCCGGCGATCACCTCGGCCGCCGCCCGGCCGCAGACGCGGGCCGCGCCGTGGGTGGCGATGTGCAGGGCGCCGCGCGGGGCGGCCTGCGGGACGCCCATTTCGACCACGATCGGTGTCGGGGCGGGCCGCCAGCAGGGTGTCGAGGGCCGCGGCCATCCAGGGGTGGCGGTGTTCGTCGCGGACGACGGCGACGATGCGGCGTCGGCCGGCCGCCTGGAGTGCCGCCCGCCCGGCGCTCTCCCGCGTCCTTGGCGTCCTCGGCGGAGAAGCTGCCGGTCACCGATGCCCGGCAGGAGGTGGACGAGCTCCGCGGCGACGCCCCACGGGGTCTCGTCGCCGACCGCGATGTTGGCGACGGGGGTGAGGGCGGCGACGTAGGGCGGTTCGGTGAGGGACTTGAAGTTCTCCGGGCTCCCCAGGCCCGGCGCGACGGTCACCGTGAGGGCGCGGCGCGCGGCGTGCAGGCCGATCTCGCTGCCGTGTGCGGCCTCGGGCGAGCGGCCTGCCGCGCCGGCCCAGCGGGCCAGCGCCCGTACCCGGTCCGCGGCGTCGGCGAGGCGTTCCTCGGGCAGTTCGCCCGTGCGTACCGCCGCGACCAGCGCGTCGCGCAGCGCGCAGTACGGTCGCGTCGTCGGCGAGGCCGCCGCCCACGCAGATCGCGTCGGCGCCGGCGGCGACGGCGAGGACGCTGCCGCGTTCGATGCCGTAGGTGCCGGCGATGGCCCGCATCTCCATGCCGTCGGTGACGATGAGGCCGTCGTAGCCGAGTTCGCCGCGCAGCAGGCCGGTCAGGATGTGCCGGGAGAGCGTGGCGGGGAGGTCGGGGTCCAGGGCGGGGACCAGGATGTGGGCGCTCATCACGGCCCGGGTGCCGGCGGCGATGGCCGCGCGGAAGGGGGTCAGCTCGCGGTCGGCCAGCACGTTCGCGGGCGACGTCGATGCGCGGGCAGGCAGTGGTGGGAGTCGACGGCCGTGTCGCCGTGGCCGGGGAAGTGCTTGGTGCAGGCGGCGACTCCGGCGGACTGCAGGCCGGTCACATAGGCGGCGGTGTGCCGGGCGGCCAGTTCGGTGTCGGCGCCGAAGGAGCGGACGCCGATGACCGGGTTGGACGGGTTGGAGTTCACGTCGGCCGACGGGGCCCAGTTGAGGTTCACGCCGCAGGCCGCGAGACGGCGGCCCAGTTCGTGGGCGACCGCTCGCGTCAGCTCGACGTCGTCGACCGCGCCGAGCGCGTGGTTGCCCGGGAAGGAGGAGCCGGACCGCACCTCCAGGCGGGTCACGTCGCCGCCCTCCTCGTCGATCGCGACCAGCACGTCGTCGCGCTCGGCCCGCAGTTGCGCGGTGAGCGCGGCCAGTTGGCCGGGCGAGGCGATGTTGCGGCCGAACAGGCCGACGGAGGCGAGGCCCTCGCCGAGCCGGCGCAGCAGCCAGTCGGGGGCGGTGGTGCCGGCGAAGCCGGGCTGGAGGACCGTCAGGGCGTCGCGGGTGAGCGTGTCGGTGCCGCTGGCGAATGTCGTCATCGGGTGGGGTCATCCCTTCACGGCGCCCGCGGTCAGGCCCGCGGCCATCTTGCGCTGGACGAGGAGGAAGAGGGCGACGATGGGCACGGCCATCATCGTGGCGCCGGCCATCATCGGGGCGTATTCGGTGCCGTGCTTGGTGGTGAAGTTGCCGAGCCACACCGTCGCGGTCTGGTTCTTCTGGCTGAGCAGCATCAGGGCGTACAGGTACTCGTTCCAGGCCTGGATGAAGCCGTAGACCGAGGTGGCGACCATGCCGGGGGCCAGGAGCGGGAAGACGACCCGGAGGAAGGCGCCCGTGCGGGAGCAGCCGTCGACCATGGCCGCCTCCTCCAGTTCCTTCGGGATGTTGACGATGAAGCCGCGCAGCGTCCACACCGTGAACGGGAGGATGAAGGTCAGGTACGTGATGATGAGGCCGGTCAGCCGGTCGTACTGGCCCAGGTCGTTGAGGAGCAGGAACACCGGGATGATCATGGCGACCAGCGGGACCATCTGGACCGCCAGGATGCCCACGATCACGATCTTGCGGCCGCGGAAGGCGAAGCGGGAGATGGCGAGTGCGGCCAGCAGCCCGACGGCCATGCCGATGACGACGACCGCCAGCGACACCACCAGGCTGCGGCCCACCGGGCCCCAGAAGTCGGCGATGTCCAGCGCCCGCCCGAAGTTGGCGAAGGTGATGCCCGTGGGCAGCAGGCTCGGATCCGGGTCGATGGCGTCCTTGGCCGGCTTGAACGCCGTGTTGAGCATCCAGTAGAGCGGGAAGCCGGCGGTGACGAAGACGAGGAGGCCGAGGAGGTTCCAGCCGAGCCGCGACGTCCGGCGGCCGGCTCCGGCAAGCGTGCTCATTCGACCTCTCCGATCTTCAGCATCTGCCGCATGTAGACGGCGACCACGCCGAGCAGCAGCAGGACGGTGATCAGCGCGATGGCCGAGCCCTGTGCGTAGTCGTTGACCACGAACGCCCGGTCGTAGGAGTAGGTGTTGAGGACCTGGAACTCGGGCTCGGGGTGTCCGTTGCGCATGACGAACACCTGCGGGAAGACGCCCATGTCCCAGATGACCGACAGGGTCGTGAGCATCACGATGATCGGCTTGAGGACGGGCAGGGTGACGTAGCGGAACACGCCCCAGGAGCCGGCGCCGTCCAGGCGGGCCGCCTCCTCCAGCTCCTTCGGCACCTGGGTGAGACCGGCGCTGAGCGTGATGACCACGAACGGCACGGCTCCCCACACCACCAGCAGCATGATCACGGCCAGGCCCTGGGGCCCGCTCGCGAACCAGTTGTGGCCGATCATCTCGACGCCGGGCAGCTTGCTGAGCATCGCGTTGAAGACGCCGTAGTCCGAATCGAAGAGCCACTTGAAGACCGTGGTCGCCACGATCACCGGCATGCCCCAGCTCGCCACCAGCACGATGTTGATGAGGACCTTCAGCCAGCCGGAGACCCGCTGGAGCAGCATGGCCAGCGCCATGCCGATCACCATCGTGAAGACGACCGCTCCGGCCGCGAAGACGATCGTGCGCAGGACGACGGTCCAGAACTCGGCGTCGCCCAGCGACTTCGGCGAAGTTGTCGAACCCCACCGACTCGGCCGGCTGGAAGCCCCACAGCTGGGACTGCCCGAACTTCTGGAAGGACAGGGTGACCAGCCGGGTCAGCGGATACCCCATGACCAGGGCGAGGATCAGCAGGCAGGGCGCGAGCAGCAGCCAGGGGGCCGTGGCCCCGCCCGACGGCCGCCGCACCCGTGGCGGCTCATCGGCAGGGGGTGGCGGTGCCTGCCGCGGTGGCGGCACCTTGGCAGGGGTGGTGGTGTCTGCGGCACTCATCGCGCGCTCCTCGGCGGTCCCTCAGGTCGAACGGACGGCGGGGCTCCGCGACCAGGAGCCCCGCCCTTGGGGCCTGTCGTGTGGATCACGCCGCGGGCGCGGAGTCCGAACAGCACCGCCGGCTTCCCCGTGACCTGATCCGAACGACAGACCCGAAGGTCACTTCGTGTTGATGACCTTGTCGATCGCGGCGTCCGCCTCCTTGGCGGCGGCCTCGACCGACTTCTTGCCGGTGCCGATGCCCTGCAGCATGGTCTGCAGGATCTGCGCCTTCTCGACCTGGCCCCAGCCGGGGGCCATCGGGACGAACCAGTTCGACTCGGCCGCGGTGGCGGGGACCGCCGTCGCCGGGTCGTTCTTCAGCGTCGCGAGGTCCGTCTTGTTGTTGGGCAGGTTGCCCTTGGCCATCAGGCCCTTCTGCCCGGAGGAGCCGGCGAAGGCGTTGATCCACTCGGCGGCCAGGGCCTGCGCGTCGGACTTCACCGGCACGGCGAGGTCGCTGCCGCCCAGGAAGACGGGCATGTTCTTGCCGGACGGGCCGGGCATCACGAAGTTCTCCAGGTTGCCCTTGAGCTTGCCGGTCTTGTCGTTCTTGGGGTCCTCGGAGGTCGCGCCCTCCCAGGCGGCGGCGAAGATCATGGCGGACTTGCCCTGGCCGTAGACGATGTAGCGGTCGGACTCGTCCTTGGTCTTGTCGCCGTGCATGTACTTGTCGACGACGTTCTTGAACTCCCTGAGCCCCTTGAGGGACTCCGGCGAGGAGAGGGAGGCCTTCCACCGGCCGCCCGACTCGGTGGCGATGGCGCCGCCGGCGTCGTAGACGAAGGACATGGCCGCGTACCAGTCGCGGGTCGGCTGGTACCAGGCGCTGAACTTGCCGCCCTCCTTCTTCTGGATCTTGTCAAGGGCGGCGGTCAGCTCCTTGTAGGTCTTCGGGGGCGTCTTCACACCGACCGAAGCCGCCACGTCCTTGCGCCAGTTGGCGACGCGGCCGCCGGCGTAGTACGGGACGCCGTAGGTCTTGTCCTCGTAGGTGACCGAGGCCTTGAGGCCGTCCAGCCAGGCGTCGGAGTTGTCGAACGCGGCCGTGTCGAGGGGGGCGAAGGCGCCCTTGACCATGTAGCCGAGCATCTCGGTGTTGCCCATCTCGACCACGTCGGGGGCCTTGTCGGTGGCGAGGACGGCGTCGAGCTTGGCGTTCTTGTCGGGCCAGCCGTAGTACTCGTGGTTGATCTTGAGGCCGGGGTGCTTCTTCTGCACCGCCGCATCGGCGGCCTTCACCAGCCCCGGCCAGTTGTTCTGGGCGTCGACGGTGAGCCAGACGGTCAGCTCCTTGGCGTCCGCGCCGTCCTTGCCCGAATCCCCGCTGCCGCCTTCGCCCCCGCACGCCGCGATGGAGACCATCATGCCCGCGATACCGATCGCGGATATCAGCTTGCGCTTCACGCCACCCTCCTCAGGGATGCCCACAACCCCCCTGGCTCCCCGCGGTGAACGTGGGGCCGGGCCTGGACCAATGGTGTAGACCAGTAAGAGGGAGCTTGGCTTGGACCAGAAAGCCTGTCAAGGGCTCCGAGAAGGCTCTGACCAGCTGTTATGCGACCTACATATGCAAGAACCTTTAAGTAAGAAGCCAGCGAAACACCGGCCGCACACGCCATACTTCAGGTAGACCAGTGGACATGGTGGACTAGACCAAAAGAGGCGCCGACGGTATACAAGTGGGATCGAGTCGGCAGACCGGGCCGGGAAGGCGGAGCATGAGCACCGACGTCAGCAGTGCGGAGAACGAGAGCGGGGCACCCGTCCGTACCGCACGCGTGCCCAAGTACTACCGCCTGAAGAAGCACCTGCTCGACATGACCGACACCCTGCCGCCGGGCACGCCGGTCCCGCCCGAGCGCACGCTGGCGGCGGAGTTCGACACCTCGCGCACGACCGTGCGACAGGCGCTGCAGGAGCTGGTCGTCGAGGGCCGTCTGGAGCGCATCCAGGGCAAGGGCACGTTCGTCGCCAAGCCGAAGGTCTCCCAGGCCCTGCAACTGACCTCGTACACCGAGGACATGCGCGCCCAGGGCCTCGAACCCACCTCGCAGCTGCTGGACATCGGCTACATCACCGCCGACGACCGCCTCGCCGGGCTGCTCGACATCGCGACCGGCGGACGCGTGCTGCGCATCGAGCGGCTGCGCATGGCCAACGGCGAGCCGATGGCCATCGAGACCACCCATCTGTCCGCCAAGCGCTTCCCGGCGCTGCGGCGGTCACTGGTGAAGTACACGTCCCTGTACACCGCGTTGGCCGAGGTCTACGACGTCCGTCTCGCGGAGGCCGAGGAGACCATCGAGACGTCGCTGGCCACCCCGCGCGAGGCCGGCCTGCTCGGCACGGACGTCGGCCTGCCGATGCTGATGCTGTCCCGGCACTCGCTGGACCGCGAAGGGCAGCCGGTGGAGTGGGTGCGGTCGGTGTACCGAGGGGACAGGTACAAGTTCGTGGCGCGGCTGAAGAGGCCCGTCGACTAGCGGGCCGGGCTCCCGTCAGGGGTTCCGCTGCTGCTGAGCTCTGGTTTCTATTGGATACCGCATTGCGGGTGAGGGGTTCCGTTCGGGCACGCCCTGACCTAGATTGCCTGCGCATTACACAGGTGATCACTGAGGGGACGGAGCCGCCTGATGTCGCAAGCCCCAGAAGCCAGTAGAGGGTCGGTGGTGACGCCGGTGCGCGTCGTCATCGCTCTCTGCCTCATAGCGCCGTTCGTGGCCATGCTGTGGGTCGGCTCGTACGCCAAGACCGACCCGGCCTTCATCGGGATCCCGTTCTTCTACTGGTACCAGATGGCGTGGGTGTTCATCTCCACCGCGCTGACGATGATCGCTTACAAGCTGTGGCAGCGTGACCAGCGCGCCCGTCAGGGAGGTGCGCAGTGAAGGACGGCGTGAACGGCGTCGCACTCGCCGTCTTCATCTTCTTCTTCCTGCTCGTCACGGTCCTGGGCTTCCTGGCCGCGCGGTGGCGCAAGGCCGAGAACGAGAACAGCCTCGACGAATGGGGCCTGGGCGGCCGGTCGTTCGGCACCTGGGTCACCTGGTTCCTGCTCGGCGGCGACCTGTACACGGCGTACACCTTCGTGGCCGTACCGGCGGCGATCTACGCTGCGGGCGCGGCCGGCTTCTTCGCGGTGCCGTACACGATCCTGGTCTACCCGCTGATCTTCACCTTCCTGCCCCGTCTGTGGTCGGTCTCCCACAAGCACGGATACGTGACGACGTCCGACTTCGTGCGCGGCCGCTTCGGCTCCAAGGGCCTGTCGCTGGCCGTGGCCGTCACCGGCATCCTCGCGACCATGCCGTACATCGCGCTCCAGCTCGTCGGCATCCAGGCCGTGCTGGACGTGATGGGCGTCGGCGGCGGCGAGGACACCAACTGGTTCGTCAAGGACCTGCCGCTGCTGATCGCGTTCGGCGTGCTGGCGGCGTACACGTACTCGTCGGGTCTGCGGGCCCCCGCCCTGATCGCCTTCGTCAAGGACACCCTGATCTACATCGTCATCGCGGTGGCGATCATCTACATCCCGATCAAGCTGGGCGGCTTCGACGAGATCTTCGCCAGGGCGGGCGACGCGTACGGCCAGACCAACCCGGCGACGGGCGCGCCACGCGGTGCGCTGGCCCCGCCGGAGGCGGGGCAGTGGACATACGCCACGCTGGCGCTCGGCTCCGCGCTCGCGCTGTTCATGTACCCGCACTCGATCACGGCGACGCTGTCCTCGCGCAGCCGTGAGGTGATCCGCCGCAACACCACGATCCTGCCGCTGTACTCGCTGATGCTGGGCCTGCTCGCGCTGCTCGGCTTCATGGCGATCGCGGCCGGGATCAAGGTGCAGAACGGTCAGCTCGCGATCCCGCAGCTGTTCGAGACGATGTTCCCGGACTGGTTCGCGGGCGTGGCCTTCGCGGCGATCGGCATCGGAGCGCTCGTGCCCGCGGCCATCATGTCCATCGCGGCCGCGAACCTCTTCACCCGCAACATCTACAAGGACTTCATCAAGCCCGACGCCACACCGGCGCAGGAGACCAAGGTCTCCAAGCTGGTCTCCCTGCTGGTGAAGGTGGGCGCGCTGGCCTTCGTCCTCACCATGGACAAGACCGTCGCCATCAACTTCCAGCTGCTGGGCGGCATCTGGATCCTGCAGACCTTCCCGGCCCTGGTCGGCGGCCTGTTCACCCGCTGGTTCCACCGCTGGGCGCTGCTCGCGGGCTGGGCGGTCGGCATGGTCTACGGCACGGCCGCCGCGTACGGAGTCGCCTCGCCGACCCAGAAGCACTTCGGCGGCTCCTCGAAGGAGATCCCCGGCATCGGCGAGATCGGCTACATCGGCCTCACGGCGTTCGTCCTGAACGTGGTGGTGACGGTGGTCCTCACCTTCGTCCTGAAGGCCCTGAAGGCCCCCGACGGCATCGACGAGACCAAGCCGGAGGACTACACGGCCGACGCGGGCGACCCCGGGGTCCAGGTGGAGCTGCCGCCTGCCACTGCCGGTTCCGCTCACTGACCTCAGGGGCGCGGAACCTTATCGACACGCGGCTTCGCCGCGTGAGCGCGCCCAGCCATGCACGACCCGCGACGGGCCGCCGTGAGGAGACATCACGGCGGCCCGCTGCTGTGCTCGCTCACGTCACTTAGCTCACCGAGTAGTTGACGCTCTGAAACCAGCGCGACACAACATCTGGGGGTGCCACCGGAACCCGGCACAAGATGTATGCTCGTGCTCGCTGTCGCCGCAGGGGAATCCGGTGCGAATCCGGAACTGTCCCGCAACGGTGTACCCATGCCCGTATATGCGTGCATGGGCGTCAGTCCGAGGACCTGTCGACAGCGCACCCGGCCGTCCGGCCGGTGTGCCCAGACGTCCGGGCCTCGTGGAATGGGCCGGTGGACGCGACGCCGCGTGCGCTCGTGTGCTGCCCCCTGCCCTTCGCGAGGCCCCCGTGCCGAGCGAGGGAGAGCCCCACGTGACCATCGCGCCAGCCGAACCGGTCTCAGCTGCCGAAGAAGAGCACGACGGTCCCGGTGCCGCATTGCTGCGGACCCTGACCGAGCTGACCGCCGACCTCCCCGACGCCGACCCCGGCCGGGTCGCCGCCGCCGCGCTGCGCGGCCGGTCCGCGCGGGCGGACGAGGCGGAGCTGCGCGAGCTGGCGACGGAGGCGGCCGCCGGCCTGATCTCCGAGGACCCCGCCTACTCCCGGCTGGCCGCCCGGCTGCTGACGATCGGCATCCGCGCCGAGGCCGCCTCGCAGGGCGTCACGTCCTTCACCGAGTCCGTCGCGGTCGGCCACCGCGAGGGCCTGATCGCCGACCGGACCGCCGAGTTCGTGCGCATCCACGCCGCCCGTCTCGACGCGCTGATCGACACGGGCCGCCGACGACCGCTTCGGCTACTTCGGCCTGCGCACCCTGCACAGCCGCTACCTGCTCCGGCACCCCATCACCCGCAAGGTCGTCGAGACGCCCCAGCACTTCATGCTGCGCGTGGCGAGCGGCCTCGCCGAGGACGACACCACCCGCGCGCTGGACGAGGTCGCGGCGCTCTACGGCCTCATGAGCCGCCTCGACTACCTCCCCTCCTCCCCCACCCTCTTCAACTCGGGTACCCGGCACCCCCAGATGTCGTCCTGCTACCTCCTCGACTCCCCCAAGGACGAGCTGGACTCCATCTACGACCGGTACCACCAGGTGGCCCGGCTGTCGAAGCACGCCGGCGGCATCGGCCTCGCGTACTCCCGTATCCGCGCCCGCGGTTCGCTGATCCGCGGCACGAACGGGCACTCCAACGGCATCGTCCCGTTCCTGAAGACCCTCGACGCCTCGGTCGCCGCCGTGAACCAGGGCGGCCGGCGCAAGGGTGCGGCCGCGGTCTACCTGGAGACCTGGCACTCCGACATCGAGGAGTTCCTGGAGCTGCGCGACAACACCGGCGAGGACGCCCGCCGTACGCACAACCTGAACCTGGCGCACTGGGTGCCGGACGAGTTCATGCGCCGTGTGAACGCCGACGCGCAGTGGTCGCTGTTCTCCCCGTCGGACGTGCCCGAGCTGGTCGACCTGTGGGGCGAGGAGTTCGACGCCGCGTACCGCGCGGCCGAGGCGAAGGGCCTGGCGAAGAAGACCCTGCCCGCCCGCGAGCTGTACGGCCGCATGATGCGCACCCTCGCGCAGACCGGCAACGGCTGGATGACCTTCAAGGACGCCGCCAACCGCACCGCCAACCAGACGGCCGAGCCGGGCCACGTCGTCCACTCCTCCAACCTCTGCACGGAGATCCTGGAGGTCACCGACGACGGGGAGACGGCGGTCTGCAACCTGGGCTCGGTCAACCTCGGTGCCTTCGTCGACACGTCGACCGGCGACATCGACTGGGAGCGGCTGGACGAGACCGTCCGCACGGCCGTGACGTTCCTCGACCGCGTCGTGGACATCAACTTCTACCCGACCGAGCAGGCGGGCCGCTCCAACGCCCGGTGGCGCCCGGTCGGCCTCGGCGCGATGGGCCTGCAGGACGTCTTCTTCAAGCTGCGCCTGCCCTTCGACTCGCCCGAGGCCAAGGCGCTCTCCACCCGCATCGCCGAGCGCGATCATGCTCGCCGCGTACGAGGCCTCCGCCGACCTCGCCGAGCGCAACGGCCCGCTGCCGGCCTGGGAGAAGACCCGTACGGCCAGGGGCGTGCTGCACCCCGACCACTACGACGTGGAGCTGACCTGGCCGGAGCGCTGGGCGGCCCTGCGCGAGCGCATCGCCGCGACCGGCATGCGCAACTCCCTGCTCCTCGCCATCGCGCCCACGGCCACCATCGCCTCCATCGCGGGCGTGTACGAGTGCATCGAGCCGCAGGTGTCCAACCTGTTCAAGCGCGAGACGCTGTCCGGCGAGTTCCTCCAGGTCAACTCCTACCTGGTGGACGAGCTGAAGCGGCTCGGCGTGTGGGACGCCCGCAGCCGGGAGGCGCTGCGCGAGGCGAACGGCTCGGTGCAGGACTTCGCCTGGATCCCCGAGGACGTACGGGCGCTCTACCGCACGGCGTGGGAGATCCCGCAGCGCGGCCTGATCGACATGGCGGCGGCCCGGACCCCGTTCCTGGACCAGTCCCAGTCCCTGAATCTCTTCCTGGAGACGCCGACCATCGGCAAGCTCTCCTCGATGTACGCCTACGCCTGGAAGTCGGGCTGAAGACGACGTACTACCTGCGCTCGCGCCCGGCGACCCGCATCGCCCGCGCCGCACCAGGCCACTGTCCCCGCGCAGGCCACCCCGGACCCCGAAGCGGTCGCCTGCTCCCTGGAGAACCCCGAGTCCTGCGAGGCCTGCCAGTAATGACCGACACGACCAAGAACCTGCTCGACCCGGGCTTCGAGCTCACCCTGCGCCCCATGCGCTACCCGGACTTCTACGAGCGCTACCGGGACGCCATCAAGAACACCTGGACCGTGGAGGAGGTCGACCTCCACTCGGACGTCTCCGACCTCGCGAAGCTGTCCCCGGCCGAGCAGCACCTGATCGGCCGGCTGGTCGCCTTCTTCGCCACGGGCGACTCGATCGTCGCGAACAACCTGGTGCTGACGCTGTACAAGCACATCAACTCCCCCGAGGCGCGGCTGTACCTGAGCCGGCAGCTCTTCGAGGAGGCCGTCCACGTCCAGTTCTACCTGACGCTGCTCGACACCTACCTGCCCGACCCGGAGGACCGCACCGCCGCGTTCGCCGCCGTGGAGAACATCCCCTCCATCCGCGAGAAGGCCGGGTTCTGCTTCAAGTGGATGGACTCGGTCGACAAGCTCGACCGGCTGGAGTCCCAGGCCGACCGGCGCCGCTTCCTGCTGAACCTGATCTGCTTCGCCGCGTGCATCGAGGGCCTGTTCTTCTACGGCGCCTTCGCCTACGTCTACTGGTTCCGCAGCCGGGGTCTGCTGCACGGCCTGGCCACCGGCACCAACTGGGTGTTCCGCGACGAGACGATGCACATGTCGTTCGCCTTCGACGTGGTCGACACCGTCCGCAAGGAGGAGCCGGAGCTGTTCGACGACGAGCTCGAGCAGCAGGTGACGGACATGCTCCGGGAGGCCGTCGAGGCCGAGCTGCAGTTCGCGCGCGACCTGTGCGGTGACGGCCTCCCGGGCATGAACACCGAGTCGATGCGGCAGTACCTGGAGTGCGTCGCCGACCAGCGGCTCACCCGCCTCGGCTTCGCTCCCGTGTACGGCTCCGAGAACCCCTTCTCCTTCATGGAGCTGCAGGGGGTTCAGGAGCTGACCAACTTCTTCGAGCGGCGTCCGTCGGCGTACCAGGTGGCGGTGGAGGGCACCGTCGACCTGGACGAGGACTTCTGAGGCAGCTCGCCTTCGCGGGCCTCCTGGGCCTCCCTGATCTGACGGTCGACGCGCCTGTCGCGCACGAGACCGATCACTGACGGGAGGACCAGGAGGACCAGCATCCCGAGTACGGCGATCATTCCGATCAGTGCTTGCGATCTAGTTCGTGTCCATGGACACCACTGTCGCGCCGAATACTCCTTACCGTCAGTGGCAGGACTGCCGTGGACCCTCGAATTACTGCCAAGGTCGAGGCACACTGGAGCCATGCTCCAGAACGTGGCCGTCGTCCTGCTCGACGGCGTGAACCCTTTCGAACTCGGTGTGGTGTGCGAGGTCTTCGGCACCGACCGCAGCGACGACGGCCTGCCGGTCTACGACTTCGCGGTCGCCTCGGCCGAGGGACCGGCGCTGCGCATGAACTCGGGCGTCTCACCGTCTCCAGGTCGAGCACGGCCTGGAGCGGCTGGAGAGGCCGACCTGATCGCCGTGCCGGCCGGGCACAGCTACGCGTCCCGTGAGTATCCCGCCGGAGCTGCTGGACGCCCTGCGGCGCGGCGGTGGCCCGCGGTGCCCGGGTGCTCAGCGTCTGCTCCGGCGCCTTCGTGCTGGCCGCTGCCGGGCTGCTGGACGGCCGCCGGTGCGCCGTGCACTGGAAGCACGCGCGAGGACCTCGCCCGGCAGTACCCGCGGGCGGTCGTCGAGCCGGACGTGCTCTACGTCGACGAGGACCCGGTGATCACCTCCGCCGGCACCGCCGCCGGGATCGACGCCTGCCTGCACATCGTGCGCAAGGAGCAGGGCTCCGAGGTCGCCAACAAGATCGCCCGGCGGATGGTGGTGCCGCCGCACCGGGACGGCGGCCAGGCCCAGTACATCGAGCGCCCGCTGCCGCACTCCGAGTGCGACACGGTCGGCGAGGTGCTGGCGTGGATGGAGCGCGCACCTCGACGAGGAGGTCACCGTCGAGCAGCTCGCCGCCCGCGCCCACATGTCCCCGCGCACCTTCGCCCGCCGCTTCCAGCAGGAGACCGGCACGACTCCCTACCGCTGGATCCTGCGCCAGCGGGTGCTGCTGGCCCAGCGGCTGCTGGAGGCGACGGACGAGACGATGGACGCGATCGCCGGTCGCACGGGGTTCGGCAACGCGGCCGCACTGCGCCACCAGTTCGTCCGGGCGGTCGGGACCACCCCGAACGCCTACCGGCGCACGTTCAGGGGCCCCGAGGCGGCCTGACGATCACCGCGCTGTCACCTCGCGCACCGGCCGCAACAGCAGGTCGTGCGGCCGGAGCGTGATGCCGACGCGCGTGCGCGTCGTTCGAACCGGCCACCTGCTCGAAGCGGTACTTGGTGGACAGCGCCGCCGTGATCAGCGTCAGCTGGGCCATCGAGAAGTGGTCGCTCGGGCACTTGCGGTTGCCCACGCTGAACGGGCTCATGGCGTGTTTCGGCACGTCCTTGACCCGGTCCGGAAGCCAGCGGTCGGGGTCGAACTCCAGGTTGCCGCTCGTACGACTTCGCGTCACGCTGGATCGCGTACGGGCTGTAGATGATGTCCGCCCCGGCCGGAATGCGATAGCCACCGAGTTCCGTGTCCCGCACCGCCCGGCGCGTCAGAATCCAGACGGCGGGGCGCAAACGCATGGCCTCGACGACGACATTGTTGGTGTGCCTGAGTCCCCGGACGTCCTCGAATGCCACCGGCCTCCCACCGGTGACGGCTTCTACTTCGTCGCGCACCCTGTCCGCGTGTTCCGGGTGTTCCGCGAGCATATGCAGCAGCCACATGATCGTGGAGGCGACGGTTTCGCTGCCGGGGGTGAGGATCGCGACGACCTGGTCGTGGATCTCCTGTTCCCCGATGGGGTCGCCATTCTCGTCCTTTGCCTCCAGCAATGCCGTCAGCAAATCGTCCGGCTTTTGACCGGATGCCCGGCGCTCGGCGACGATCTCGTCGACCAGGAGATGCAAATCGGCCAATGCCCGGTTGAATTCGCGGTTGGCCGGGAGCGGCAGCCTGTACAGCGGCCCGAGCGGGACCACCATCCGCCGGTACATGCCCGCGGAAGACGGTGGCGAGCGCGACGCACAGCCGCTCCGCCCGCTCGTCCATGTAGTCGCCGCGCAGCAGGCAGCGGGCCGCGATGCGCACGGCCACCCGGAAGGACTCGGAGGTGCAGTCGACGGTCTCGCCGGGCTTCCAGCGCTCGGTCAGCGCGTGTGCCTCCTCCTCCATGATCGGCCCGTAGGCGGGGATCGCGTCGAGCCGGAAGGCGGGCTGGATGGTGCGCCGCTGGCGCCGGTGCCGCGGTCCGTTCGCCGTGGCCACGCCCTCCTTGCCGAGCAGGCCCTCCAGGGACTCCCACAGCGGTCCGGCGATGATGAAGTCGTTGCTCAGCGCCAGCGCGCCGGTGAGGGCCGGGGTGGTGACGGCGTACACGGTCTTCGGCCCGAGCTTCAGGCGGACCACGTCGCCGTGGTCGCGCAGCCGGGCCATGAACGCCAGCGGGTCGCGCGCCAGCTTCCAGCCGTGGCCGAGGCCGGGGACACCGCCGCCCGCCCGGGGCGGCTCACGCAGCTCCGGAGCCGGCGGGGCTGCGGGCTTCACAGACTCGACGGTCATTTCTCACCTGCCGCTTCGTTGTTGACGTACGGGGGCGTGGACCGGTCGTCCCAGCTGTCGACCATGTACCGGCCGGACTCGTGGTGGAACCAGTAGACGGAACTGAACCAGTTCCGCATATTGCTCAGACGCAGGCCCGCACGGCGGCGCTCAGTTCCTTTCCCCGCACGGTTCCGTCGGCGAGGTCGTCGGCGAAACGTAACGCCTCCTGCTCGACGTCGAGGAATTCGGTTATGCATTTCTCGACACGTCGCCTGACTTCCATGATCGCCTGTTCCAGGGTCAGTCCCTCATGGGTGATGAGACTGATTCCGAGATTGTGCACCTCGTCGCCCGCTATTTCCTTCGGAAGGGAGCAGAGGTCGTTGTACCAGGCGGCGAATTCCTGACTCAGCAGCGCCGCCCGCCGATATGCCGGGTGTTTCCGCACGTCGTCCGGGCAGTTCGCATCCCGCGGCCGGCTCCAGCAGATCCGTCCAGATCCAGTGAGCGAAGGTGAGCCGGCGCAGCGCGAGATATTCCTCGACCGTGGGCACGATTCCGTGGGTGCGATTGTGGAACTCCCGGTCGTACGCGTCGATCACCGCGTGGAAGTGCCGGGCGAACCGGAGGTTCCACGTCCGTCGGCAGGAACGCGTACAGCCGCAGCACGCTGTCCGCGAACCCGGCGACCAGTGGGTCCTCGTGGTGCAGATGCTCCCCGGGGGAGTCGAGGGCCGTGTGCAGCCGGTCCCGCAGCCGCCGCCAGGCGACGGGACGGCCGTGCACGATGTCGCGGTCGTGTCGGTCGTCCCAGACGAAGAACCAGGCGCTGTAGTCCGCGATCGCCTGGAGGACCTCGTCGGAGGCGCCGATGTAGTACCCGGCCATGAGGTCGGTGTAGCAAAGGCCGTCGGCATATTCCTCCACCTTGTCCGCAGGCATGAGCCGCTTTTCGAGCAGCCAGGCCCGGGTCTTCTCCTGGCACTTCGGCCAATACGGGTGGAGTTGCCGGGAAAACGCCGCCTCGATCACCGGGAGAGAGAGCGACGGTGGAACTGCGATGGTGGTCGGTGTCGATGTGGTGCCGTGTGACAAAGCATGCACGAACTAACCCCTCTCAGCCGCCGGTCGGCGCGGGCGCCCCTCCCTTCGTGCCGGGCGTGCGCCGTTGCATACCCCGCTCATCCCATTCAGCACTACAACTGACCGCTCTGGGAACGTATTTGCTTCATTCACTACCCCACAGTGCCGGGATCCTCCCGGTGTGCGACTGGTAAGGGATCACCAGGAGAGCAGAAGCGATCGAACGTGCGACGGACAGGCGAACGGCACAGCCGAACGGCGTCTGTTCGAGGCGGGAAACCCGAACAGACGCCGTTCGCCTGGTGCGTGTGAAGTCTCAGTCGTTCGCGACCACGGGGTAGCGAGGCTCGTTCTCGGCCATCTGCCGCAGCGCGTCCTTGCGCTCGCGCTTGGAGAGCCGGTCGATGTACAGGTAGCCGTACAGGTGGTCCGTCTCGTGCTGCAAACACCGAGCGAAGTATCCGGTGCCGCGCACCCGGATCGCGTTGCCCTTCTCGTCCTGCCCGGTCACCTCGGCGTAGTCGGGCCGGGCGAGCGGCGCGTACGCGGTGGGCACCGACAGGCAGCCCTCGTTGCTGTCGTCCAGCCGGCGCTCCTCGGCGGGCAGTTCGACGAGCTTGGGGTTGCAGACCACGCCGGTGTGCCGGACGCCCTCGTCGTCGGGGCAGTCGTAGATGAAGATCTTCGAGTCGACGCCGATCTGGTTGGCGGCGAGGCCCACGCCCTCGGCGGTGCGCTGGCTGGCGAACATGTCCGCGACGAGCTGCTGGAGCTCGTCGCCGAACTCGGTGACGTCCTTGCACTCCTTGTGCAGCACCGGGTTCCCGACCACCGTGATCGGCCGCGAGGTCCCCCGCTCCCGCCAGGCCGCCTCGCGCTCCTCGCAGTCCTCCGTGTCGATCACGTACCCCTCGTCATCGACGGGGAGCACGCCCGCGGGCTGCTGATCGGTGTCCTGCTGAGCCATGACGTACGTACGCCTTCCTGCACAAAAACATGGGATGCGGATACAGGGTACGCGGGTGTCAGGCGCCCGTCTTGGGGGCGCGGGGCTGTATCGATCTGCGGCTCCGCCGCGTGGGCTCGAACAACCACGACGACGCCGCACCCGGCAATGCGCCTAGCAGACCTCTTCGAGATCCCGCCAGTCACGAGAATCCGGACTGTCGGCCACCCACCCGTCCAGCAGCCCCCTCACCAGGGACGCCGGCGCGGCCAGCCCGCACTCCCGCTCCGGCACCCAGAGCTGCCCGTCCGTGCGATGGCCCAGCGGCCCGGGATGCCCCGGCTCACTGTGATCATGCGGATCGAGATGCTCCCCGTCGCCCTCGTCCGACGGCATCCGGGACTCCGAGCACATCCGGCACAGCAACCGCACCGAAGAGGACCAGTCCTCCGCGGCGAACCCGGCGTCCGCGGCCAGCTGCTCCAGCGCGTCCCGGTCCGCCTCGGTCGCCGCCTCCAGCAGCACCACCCACGTCGGCACCGGCGACGGCGCCCACAGCTCGATCTCGTCGAACACCGGGTACGTGTGCCCGGCGGCCGTGGTCCGCTCCCCGTGCGGTACCCCGTCGTGCAGCACGACCTCGCCCCAGCGCCGCCCCGACGACGGCAGCGGAATGGACAGCACCTCGATCCGCGCGGGATCCAGCCGCCGCCCCCACACGACCTCGGCCTCCCCCTCCGGGGACAGCCGTACGGCCGCGCTGCCGAGGTCCATGCCGAGCGGGCTCGCCGGAGGCGGTGGCGGCACCGGGCATCCGCAGCCCGTAGGCCTGCCAGGCGCGCCGGGCCAGCGGCCAGTCCTGGAGGGCGGTCGCGGCGATGCCGACGTTCCACCAGTCGGGCGCGCCGGTGTCCCGGTCGAGCAGGGCCACGGCCCTGAGGCCCGGCCGCCCGCGCCTGTTCCCAGTCGTGCCGGAACTTGTGCAGCAGGGCGAGGTTGAACCAGGACTCGGACAGCCAGGGCTCCAGGTCGGCGGCACGTGTCAACAGTGCGCCCGCGTCCTCGTACCGGCCGTCGCCGATGAGCGTGAACGCCCGGTCTGTGGCCTGCCGCCAGGAGGCGGAGGGCCGGTGCCGTCCCTTGCCGAAGATCCTCACGATTCCCGCCTGCCAGTTCCGTGCGGTGGGCTGGCCGTAGCTGTGTTTCGAGCCCCCGGACACCTTCTCCTTCGCATCCAACCACGTACGGCCTCGCAGGGCGCTCATTACCCATGGGTTACCCAGCCACGGGCAGGGTCAGACTGCTCCTTGCCAGCACCCGGGCCAGTGATTCCACCACCTCCGGCGCGTACGTCCCCGGCGGTGGCGAGCCGCAGTTCCTCCAGCGCCGTCAGCGGCCCGCCGGGCCCTCCTTCCCGGGACTTCTCCTCGTACGCGTTCACGGCCCGGACGATTCGCGCGGCGAGCGGCTGCTCCGCGGTAGGGGTCGGCCTGCCGCTCCACGACCACGGCGACCGCCTCGTCCACCCCGGTCTGCCGTACCACGGCCCCGCCGAGCAGGGCGATCCGCCGCTGTTCCGCCGGCGGGCAGGCCGGCGGTGGCGCCCGCCGGCACCGGGTCGACGAGGCTCAGCTGGCCGATGTCGTGCATGAGCGCGGCGTACTCCAGCACGGCCAGTTCGGGCTCGGTCAGCCCCAGGTCCCGCCCCACCGCCTGGCTGAGCGCGGCGACGCGCCGGGCGTGCCCGGCCGGGGTGTAGCCGGCGACCTCGGTGGCCCGGGCGAGGGAGGCGATGGTCTGCCGGTAGGTCGCCCGGACGGCGGCGTACCGCCGGAACGACATCTGGGCGAGCAGCAGCGGCACGGAGAAGACGGGCAGCGCCCACAGCCCCACGACGGCGACCGCGAGCGCCATCACGGCCCCGGTCGCGATGACGGCGGACCCGATGCCGCACACGGCCCGCAGCTCGTCCCGCAGCAGCGGGCCGAAGGGCCAGCCGGTGCGGGAGTGGGCCAGCGCGGCGGCGAGCACCGCGTCGCACAGCGCGGTCAGGGACGAGCAGCGCGAGCAGCAGCAGCGCGTAGGCGGGGCCGCCCCAGTCGTCGAACATGCCCCGGTTGTACGGGGGCTGGAAGCACACGGCGACGAACCCGACGGTGAGCACCCGGCGCGCCAGGTGGTCGAGCGTGGGCCCCTGTCCGCGCGCGACGTGCGGCACGCTGCCGAGCAGTGAGGCGGCCAGCACGACGGCGACGACCTGGGCGAGGCCGTGGTGCGTGGCCCGTCCGCCGGCCTCCCCGAGCAGCGCGTACGACAGGGCCGCCGGCGGCCCCGAGCGGTGCCGGTTCCCGGACCCGCGCGCCCGTTGCGCCGGGTGAGTTCCCCGACGGTGACGAGAACGCCGAAGGCGAGGGCGACCCGGCGTTCGTCGAGGCCGCTGTAGAGGGTGACGGCGAGGGACGCCGGCGGCGAGGAGGGCGGCGCAGGCGTGGACGAGGGTGCGCAGGACAGGCGGCCGCGCACGCGCTCATCGGTGCGCTCCCGGCCGGCTGGCGAGGGGTGCGCCGGGCGGGGGCACCCGGGGCGTGCGGGCGTCGTCGGCGGTCACCGCGGGGTGCCAGCCCGTGCCGCCGTACGGCCTCGACCAGCGCCACGACCATCACGGGGTCGAACTGGCTGCCCGCGCACCGCTCCAGCTCCTCCAGGGCCACCGCGACGGGCCGGGCCCTGCTGTAGCTGCCGGGTGGAGGTCATGGCGTCGAAGGCGTCCGCGACCGCCACGACCCGTGCGGACTCCGGGATCTGACGGCCCACCAGGCCGTAGGGGTAGCCGCTGCCGTCCAGCCGCTCGTGGTGGTGCAGTACGGCGGCGCGGGCCTCCCCGAGGAAGCCGATGCCGCGCACCATCTCGTGCCCGTACTCGGGGTGCAGCTCGATCACGCGCCGCTCCTCGGGCGTCAGCGGCCCGTCCTTGCGGAGCAGCCGGGTGGGCACGCCCAGCTTGCCCACGTCGTGCAGGATCCCGGCGAAGCGGAGCACCTCGACGCGCTCGTCGTCCATGCCGAGCTCGCGCGCGATCATCATGGAGGCCTGTCCGACGCGCTCGCTGTGCCCGCGCGTGTACCCGTCCTTGATGTCGACGGCCTGCACCAGCGCCCGGATGGTCGCCTGATGGGCGGCCCGTTCCCGGTGGTACTGCGCGAACGCCCACCAGGAGACGCACATCGGCAGCAGCACGAGCAGCGCGGCGACGGGACCGTAGGGGCTGCGCCACAGTACGGCCATCATCAGCCCGGCGAGCCCGTGCACGGCGATCGGCGCGAGCGAGCGGGCCAACAGCCCCCGCCAGGCGCGCCGCAGCGGCACCCGCTCGGCCACGGCGAGGATGCCGCCGTCCAGCAGCGCGAGCACCAGGCAGAACGCCAGCACGGCCGCCCCGGCCGGCACCGAGCGCGTAGGGGAAGTCGCCCGCGACGACCGCGTCCCGCCCGCCGAGCGCCCAGTGCACCCGGGCCGCCGCCCACACGCCGAGGACGAGCTGGGCGGCCCGCCAGACCCGCCGCAGCGCCACGGGCCGCTGCCCGACCTGAGAGAGCAGCGCACCGGGCACCGCGACCAGCGCGGCGGCGGGCGGGGGCAGCAGGAAGGCGCCGGCGAGCAGCACGGGATAGAAGGTCCCGGCCGGGTGGGAGATCCCGACGAACCGGGACCGGGCGACGCGCTCGCAGCCCGCGTACAGCGCGGCGAGCAGCGCGACCGCCCACCAGGGCGTGCGGATGCCCGGCAGCGGGAGCAGACAGAACAGGGCGGCGACGGCGACACCGACGACGTACACACGTGCCCGTGCCGGATACCGCTTCCATGAGCCCCTCCCCGGCCACGCCCGTCAGGCCCGGAGCCTAGGACGGCGGTGGGGGGCTCCGCGGGTTGATAACCCGCGGGTTAGCACGTTCGAGTGAAGCGTTCGACGATGACTACCCCTTCAGAGGTGGGGTAGTTGAAACGCGCAGGAGTGTCAGGACTCCTGGGGCGAGGCCGTGACGTCCTGGTCGGGGACGGCCTGGCCGGAGCGGATCAGGTCGATCCGCCCCATGACCTTGTCCCGCAGGTCGCCCGGCACGTCGTCATGCCCGCAGCAGCGCTTGACCAGCTTCTTCACGGCCTGCTCGAGCCCGTACTTCTCGAGGCAGGGCGAGCACTCCTCGAAGTGGTGCTCGAACTTCGCGCAGTCCGAGTCCGGCATCTCACGGTCGAGGAACTCGTAGAGATGATCGAGGATTTCGCTGCAATCCGTCTCGTGCGGCTCTCCGCAGCTCATGACCCCGAGCCTTTCGCTTCGTTCGACTCTCCGGCGCCGGCCGGGACCATCCCGCGGTCACGGGCGTAGTCCTCCAGCATGCCGCGCAGCTGACGGCGGCCCCGGTGCAGCCGGGACATCACCGTACCGATGGGTGTCCCCATGATGTCGGCGATCTCCTTGTACGCAAAGCCCTCGACGTCCGCGAGATAGACGGCGATGCGGAACTCCTCGGGGATCGCCTGGAGCGCTTGCTTCACGTCCGAGTCGGGCAGGTGGTCGAGCGCCTGCGACTCCGCGGAGCGCAGACCGGTCGACATGTGCGACTCGGCGCGGGCGAGCTGCCAGTCCTCGATCTCCTCGGCCGCGCTGCGCTGCGGTTCGCGCTGCTTCTTGCGGTACGAGTTGATGAAGGTGTTGGTGAGGATCCGGTACAGCCACGCCTTGAGGTTGGTGCCCTCGCGGAACTGGTGGAAGGACGCGTACGCCTTGGCGTACGTCTCCTGCACCAGGTCCTCGGCGTCGGCCGGGTTGCGCGTCATGCGCAGCGCGGCCGAGTACATCTGGTCGAGGAACTCGAGCGCGTCCCGCTCGAAGCGCGCACTGCGCTCCGCGGCCGTCTCCGCGCCCGCGCCGCCCTGGCCCTCGGGCTGCTCCGCCTGGCCGTGTTCGGTCCCTGCGTCGGTCCCTGTGACCGGACCCACCTCCTCGAGTGTTCTCGTGAGACCGAGACCGGTCCCACCCGAATCGGAGGATAGACGACGATCCGGTCCGCCCGCCGCCCGAATAGGGGCGGTCTTGGCCGCGTGCAGCACCGTCCAGTCCAGGTCGGCGCGGCTGCTGCGGCTCGGGCAGAAGGTCGAACCCATGCGGCGGACTTCCTCTCCTACGGCGTCGGTGCTGGTCTCCAGCACGTACGTCCCGCACAACAGTGGCTCGCCGCCCCGGCATTCCCGGAGCTTTACCCGAGTGACCCGGTCCACTCCACGACCGCGTCCGTGATGACCGCCACGGCCTCGTCCTGCGAGATCTCCGCACGCTTGGGCACGGCGAAGCCGTGATCGCCGTACGGCACCTCGACGAGTTCGTACGAGCCCTCGGGGAACTCCTCCGGCCTGCCGAACGGGTCGTTCCCGCCCTGGACGACCAGGGTGGGCACCCCGGAACCCAGCAGTTCGTCGGCGCGGGACTTCTCGGGCCTGCCCGGCGGGTGGAGGGGGAAGCTGAGCGCGAGGACGGCGTGCGCGCCCAGTTCGGTGGCGGTACGGCAGGCCACCCGGGCCCCGGCGCTGCGGCCGCCTGACGATCACCGGCAGTCCGGGCTCGGCCAGCGCGGGCCAGATGCCGCGCCAGCCGAGGTCCAGGGTCTTGGGCGCGGGCGCCAGCTTCTTCCCGGCCACCCGCCAGGGCTGCTCCACACGGGCCACGCTCACGCCGTGGGCGGGGAGGACGGCGGCCAGGGCCTTCAGGTCGCGGGCCTCGATGCCGCCGCCGGCGCCGTGGCTGACGGCGAGCACCAGCCGGGCCTTCTTCGCCTGGTGCCAGGTGATGCGGGCGGGGCCGGCGTCGGTCTCGATGATCTCGGTCGCGTCGGAACGTCACGTCAGAAGAGTGTGCCCTCTTCCGGCCCCTCCAGCTCCTTCAGCAGCTCCGGCCCGTTGTTGCGGACGTTGCTGACGGCCGTGGCGACGGGATAGGCGCGCATCAGCCCGGCGGGCGGCGGGGCGAGCAGCTCGCGCAGGTCGTCGGCGTCCGTGCGGGACGGGTCCAGCCAGGCGTCCCAGCGGTCGGGCGTCAGCATCAGCGGCATCCGGGGGTGGATCTCGGCGAGCGCCCGCGGACCGTCCGCCGGGGACACCGCCAGCGGGCTCGTCTCGGCCTCGGTGGTGATGACCGAGCACGTCACCCACCAGGCCTGCGGGTGGTCGTCCGGCAGCGTCTTGTCCCGCCAGAACTCGTACAGCCCGGCCATCGCGAAGACGGACCCGTCGGCCGGTGTCACGAAGTACGGCTGCTTGCGGGGCCGCTTCTTCTTCCCCTCGACCTCCAGCTCGCGCTCCTGCTCGCCGGTGACCCACTCGTAGTAGCCGTCGGCGGGCAGGATGCAGCGCCGGGAGGTGAAGGCGCGACGGTAGGACGGCTTCTCGTGGACGGTCTCCGCGCGGGCGTTGATCATCCGGGCGCCGCCCTCGGGCGTCTTCGACCAGGACGGGACGAGCCCCCACTTCAGCTTCCGCAGCTGCCGAACCGGTCGCGGGTCTTCCACGTCTTTCAGAGGGCGGTCGAGGACGGCGTAGACCTCTTTGGTGGGCGCCACGTTGTAGTCGGGCTCGAGGGTCTCCTCGGGCTCCCACTTCTCGATCTCAAAGATTCCTGCGAGATCCTCTGGCCTACGACTCGCTGAATACCGTCCGCACATACGTGCCACACTGCCAGAGTCCACTCCGACCACAGGGAGCCATCGCCGCACATGGACAGCACCGCATCCGCCTCGCTCGCCTCCCTCTGGGGCGAGGTCTCCGGTACGCAGCCCGACCCCGACCTCTGGGTGGTGATCGCGACCCTGGTCGCCGCGCTCGCCGTGGTCGATCCCGCACGGCCTGTGGCGCATCTCCCGCAACGCCATCACCATCGCCCACGAGGGCGGCCACGGGCTCGTGGCCCTGCTCACCGGCCGCACCCTGACCGGGATACGGCTGCACTCGGACACCAGCGGCCTGACCGTCAGCCGCGGCAAGCCGCACGGCATCGGCATGATCCTCACGGCCGCCGCCGGCTACACCGCCCCGCCCCTGCTGGGCCTCGGCGGCGCGGCCCTGCTGGGCGCCGGCCGCATCACGCTCCTGCTGTGGGCTGGCCACGGCCCTGCTCCTGGCCATGCTGGTGATGATCCGCAACGCGTACGGCGCCCTGACCATGATCGTCACCGGCGGCACTGTTCGTCCTGGTGTCCTGGCTGGCCGGCCCGCAGGTGCAGGCGGCGTTCGCGTACGTGGTGGTGTGGTTCCTGCTGCTCGGCGGCGTACGGCCCGCGTTCGAGCTGCAGGCGAAGCGGCTCGCGGGGCGGGGCGGGCGACTCGGACGCGGACCAGTTGTCACGGCTGACGCATGTGCCGGCGGGGTTGTGGCTGTTCTTGTTCCATGCGGTGTCGCTGTGCTCGCTGATAGGCGGGGGCAGGTGGCTGCTGGCGCATGTGATGCGCGCCCGAAGGGGCAGCGTCGCAGGGCACGGGGCCGCATCGATTGCGCGGCTCCGCCGCGTGGGCGCGACCAGCCCCAACGGCGCCGCACCCGAACCACGGCCTACTTATAAAGTGGGGCCCATGGCCCCGAACGCCGCACACACCGCACTCTGGCCCGCCCCGCACGCGAGCGGAGCCGTCAACGCGACGGTCCACGTGCCCGGGTCCAAGTCGGTCACCAACCGCGCCCTGGTCCTCGCCTCCCTCGCCTCCGAGCCCGGCTGGCTGCGCCGCCCGCTGCGCTCCCGCGACACCCTGCTGATGGCCGGTGCGCTGCGTGCGATGGGCATCGAGATCGAGGAGGGCGTGGGCCCGGACGGCACCGGCGAGGCCTGGCGTGTCCTCCCCACGGGCCTGCGCGGCCCGGCCACGGTCGACGTCGGCAACGCCGGCACGGTGATGCGGTTCCTGCCGCCGGTCGCCGCGCTCGCCGACGGCCCCGTCCGGTTCGACGGCGACCCGCGCTCGTACGAGCGTCCCCTGAACGGCGTCATCGACGCGCTGCGCGTCAGCTCGGCGCCCGGATCGACGACGACGGCCGCGGCGCGCTGCCGCTGACCGTGCACGGCAGCGGCGCCCTGGACGGCGGCCCGGTCGCGATCGACGCGTCCTCCTCGTCGCAGTTCGTGAGCGCCCTGCTGCTGTCCGGGCCGCGCTTCAACCAGGGCGTCGAGGTCCGCCACACCGGCGCCACGCTGCCCTCCATGCCGCACATCCGCATGACCGTCGACATGCTGCGCGCGGTCGGCGCCCAGGTGGACACGCCCGAGTCGGGCGGCGAGCCGAACGTCTGGCGGGTCACGCCGGGCGCCCTGCTCGGCCGGGACCTGGCCATCGAGCCGGACCTGTCCAACGCCCAGCCGTTCCTGGCGGCGGCGCTGGTGACCGGCGGCAAGGTCGTCATCCCGGACTGGCCGGCCCGCACCACCCAGCCCGGTGACCGGCTGCGCGAGATCTTCACCGAGATGGGCGGCTCCTGCGAACTGACCGAGTACGGGCTCGTGTTCACCGGCTCCGGCTCGGTCCACGGCATCGACGTCGACCTGAGCGAGGTCGGCGAGCTGACGCCGGGCATCGCGGCGGTCGCGGCCCTCGCGGACTCCCCCTCGACCCTGCGCGGCGTGGCCCACCTGCGGCTGCACGAGACGGACCGCCTGGCCGCGCTGACCAAGGAGATCAACGAACTCGGCGGCGACGTCACGGAGACCGCCGACGGCCTGCACATCCGCCCGCGCCGCCTGCACGGCGGGATCTTCCACACGTACGACGACCACCGCATGGCCACGGCCGGCGCGATCATCGGCCTCGCGGTCGAGGGAGTGCAGATCGAGAACGTGGCGACGACGGCCAAGACCCTGCCCGACTTCCCCGATCTGTGGACCGGGATGCTCGGGGCGTAGGACACGGGGATCACGTCATGCGCCGCTACGGCAAGCACACCGACGAGGACGACATCCGCACCCGTCCCGGCCGCCGGAACACCCGGCCCCGGACGAACATCCGGCCCAAGCACGAGGACGCCGCCGAGGGCCTGGTCCTCACCGTCGACCGGGGCCGCCTGACCTGCCTCGTCGAGGACCGGGTGGTGATGGCGATGAAGGCCCGCGAACTGGGCCGCAAGGCCGCGGTGGTCGGCGACCGGGTGGCCCTCGTCGGCGACATGTCCGGCAAGAAGGACACCCTCGCGCGCATCGTCCGCATCGAGGAGCGCACGTCCGTGCTGCGCCGTACCGCGGACGACGACGATCCGTACGAGCGCGTGGTCGTCGCCAACGCCGACCAGCTGGCCGTCGTCACCGCCCTGGCCGACCCGGAGCCCCGCCCGCGGCTGATCGACCGCTGCCTGGTCGCGGCCTACGCCGGCGGCCTGGACCCGCTGCTGGTGCTGACGAAGTCGGACCTCGCCCCGCCCGACGAAGCTCCTGGAGCTGTACGGCGCAGCTCGACATCCCCTACGTCGTCACCAGCCGCGAGGAACTGGAGAGCGGCGCCGCCGTCGCCCGGGTGCGCGAGCAGCTGGACGGCAAGATCACCGCGTTCGTCGGCCACTCCGGTGTCGGCAAGACGACCCTGGTCAACGCGCTGGTGCCGGAGGAGCGGCGGCGTACGACCGGGCATGTGAACGCGGTGACGGGCCGTGGCCGGCACACCACCACCTCGGCGCTGGCGCTGCCGCTGTCGGACGGCGACGGCTGGGTGATCGACACCCCGGGCCTGCGGTCCTTCGGGCTGCACCACGTGGACCCGTCCCAGGTCATCCACGCCTTCCCCGACCTGGAGCCGGGCACCGAGGGCTGCCCGCGCGCGTGCAGCCACGACGAGCCGGACTGCGCGCTGGACGCGTGGGTGGCCGAGGGGCACGCGGACCCGGCGCGGCTGTACTCGCTGCGGCGGCTGCTGGCGACGCGGGAGCGCAAGGAAGGCGACTGACCTCCGCGTTGTTTGTCCTGCCGTGCGGACGGTAAGTGCATAATCGCACCAAGCCGGAGGCAAGCCCGACCAAACTCCGATGAAGCCGACAGATCTGGCGAAGCTGCTCAATCCGGCCGAGCGGTCACTGAACGTGGGATACGGGAGGACGACACATGGCGTGGCTGCTGGTCATCGTGGCCGGGTTGCTCGAGACCGGCTTCGCCGTGTGTCTGAAGCTGTCGCACGGCTTCACCCGGCTCTGGCCCACGGTCGCGTTCTGCATCTTCGCCCTCGGCAGTTTCGGACTGCTGACCCTGGCGCTGAGGAAGCTCGACGTGGGTCCCGCGTACGCGGTGTGGACCGGCATCGGGGCGGCGGGGACGGCGATCTACGGCATGGTCTTCCTCGGCGACCTGGTGTCGACGCTGAAGATCGTGTCGATCAGTCTCGTCATCATCGGCGTGATCGGGCTGCAGTTGTCGGGCTCGGCGCACTGAGCGTTCCGCTCGTCAGCCCGCCACTGCCGGTGGAGGGCGCTGCGGACCAGGTCGGCGACGCCGCCCTCGCCGGGTGGCGCGGCTACGCAGGACAGGGCGAGCCGGACGGCGAGTTCGCAGGAGCGGGCCAGGTCGGCGGTGTCGGGCTTGGGCCGTGCCGGGTGGCGGACAGGACGGCGACGGCCCGGTCGCGGACGAGGGCGACGAAGTCGCCGGGTGAGGGCAGCGGCCCGTCGGCGCGGCGCTGGGCCGGCACGGCGGAGGTGGACGGCACGGCCGACAGGGTCGGTGAGGGCAGCCGCTCGCTCCAGCAGCCGGTGAGCATGGCGCGGACGAGGGCGTTGTCCCGGGCCGCGTGAGGCGGTCCACTCGGCGGTGGCGGTGAGCCGGTCGCGGGGGTCGCTGTGCCCGGCGAGGGCGCGGTCCACCCCGGCGAGGTAGCCGTCGGCCTCTCTGCTGCACGAGCGCCCGGGCGAGGCCGTCCTTGCTGCCGAACTCGTTGTACAGCGTCTGCCGGGACACTCCGGCCGCCGCGGCCACGTCCACCATCCGCACGGCGGACCACGGCCGGCGTGCCAGCGCCGTGTAAGCGGCGTCCAGTAGGGATTCCCGCGCTGCAGGCATCATCGCCTCCCCTTGGGGCGAGCGGCTCTGCGCCCAGATTTGACGCGCACGGGGGCACTGTCAAGGGTTCGCGAGCGCTAGCGCGGGGGCGCCTGCGCGGGATGACCTGCGGCGGTGCCGTGTCGCCTGGTCGCCGGCTGGGGTCGGGGCCGCGTCGCGTCGACGCGGCTGCGGCGGCACGGCGTCACCGCCGACGGACGGCTCGGAGGCCGGCGTCACCTGCGGGCAGTGGCGGCCGCGTGCCGGCGGCTTTCAGCCCGTCCGGCGTTTGAGGACGAGGCCGTTCAGGCCGAGGGGGGTCCAGGGGGCGGAGCCCCTGGCGGGTCGAAGGGGCGGAGCCCCTGCGGGATGGGACGGGTAGGGGCGGCGAGGGCGCGCGAAGACGGCGGACACTTGATCCGCTGGGCCCTGTAGCCCCACCCCGACCACGACAGATACCGTTCGTTCCATGCCGGACTACCTCGACGACCTCCGCCTCGCCCACGTCCTCGCCGACACCGCCGACGCCGCGACGATGGACCGCTTCAAGGCCCTCGACCTCAAGGTCGAGACCAAGCCGGACATGACCCCGGTGAGCGAGGCGGACAAGGCCGCGGAGGAACTCATCCGCGGCCAGCTCCAGCGCGCCCGCCCACGAGACGCGATCCTCGGCGAGGAGTACGGCGTCGAGGGCACCGGCCCCCGCCGCTGGGTGATCGACCCGATCGACGGCACCAAGAACTACGTGCGCGGCGTCCCGGTCTGGGCCACCCTCATCTCCCTGATGGAGGCGGGCGAGGGCGGCTTCCAGCCCGTCGTCGGCGTCGTCTCCGCGCCCGCCCTCGGCCGCCGCTGGTGGGCCGCGAAGGGCCACGGCGCGTTCACCGGCCGCAGCCTCACCTAGGCCTCCCGGCTGCAGGTCTCCCGCGTCTCCAAGCTCACGGACGCCTCCTTCGCGTACTCGTCGCTCAGCGGCTGGGAGGAGCAGGGCCGCCTGGACGGCTTCCTCGACCTGACCCGAGAGGTGTGGCGCACGCGCGCGTACGGCGACTTCTGGCCGTACATGATGGTCGCCGAGGGCTCTGTGGACATGTGCGCCGAGCCGGAGCTGTCCCTGTGGGACATGGCCGCCACCGCGATCATCGTCACCGAGGCCGGCGGCACCTTCACCGGCCTCGACGGCCGCCCGGGCCCGCACAGCGGCAACGCGGCCGCGTCGAACGGTCTGCTGCACGACGAGTTGCTCGGATACCTCAACCAGCGCTACTGAGCGCGCCCGGCTGTTACCGAGCGCCCCCTTGTTGACCCTCCCTTTACCTGCCACCCTGAGAGTCCCCCATCTTGTGAACTTGTGAAACGCTGAACAAACGGCGGGTTCACTCCCAGGAGGTGGCTCCATCCATGCTCGTCCGTGACGCCATGACCACCGTCGTCCTCACCATCGGCCCGACCCACACCCTCCGCCAGGCCGCCGCACTGATGTCCGCGCGTCGGGTCGGTGCGGCCGTGGTCCACGACCCCGACGCCGGCGGCATCGGCATCCTCACCGAACGCGACATCCTCAACTCCGTGGGCCTGGGCCAGGACCCGGACACGGAACGCGCCCACGCCCACACCACCACCGACGTCGTCTTCGCCGACTCCGGCCTGGACCCTGGAGGAGGCGGCCAGCGCCATGGCGCACGGCGGATTCCGCCACCTCATCGTGCTGGACGACGACGAGCCCGTCGGCATCGTCTCGGTCCGCGACATCATCCGCTGCTGGGTCCCGGCTCGCCAGCAGGTGCCCGCCTGACGGCAGCGGGCGGGCCGGACCCCGCCGCCAGGGGATCCGGCCCGCCCGACACGGCTTCCGCGCACCCTTGCCGTTGCCCCCTGCCCGCGCCCCCGACGACCCCCCACCGCCACTTCCGCAGTAGACTGTATCTAAAACAGGTGAGCTTCTAAAGTCACATCTGTTCGGGACCTGGTCTCCTTTGCTGTTAGGCTGGTGGCTATGAGTGACCTTCTGGAACGGCTGCGCGGACGCGGATGGCGGATGACCGCGCAGCGGCGCGTCGTGGCCGAGGTCCTCGACGGCGAACACGTCCATCTGACGGCCGACGAGGTCCATGCCCGGGCCGTCGCCAAGCTGCCCGAGATCTCCCGGGCGACCGTCTACAACACGCTCGGCGAGCTGTGTCACCTCGGCGAGGTGCTCGAGGTCTCCACCGACCAGCGCGCCAAGCGGTACGACCCGAACGCCCACCAGCCGCACCACCACCTGGTCTGCGCCCAGTGCGGCGCGATCCGGGACGTCCACCCGATCGGCAACCCGATGGCGGACCTCCCCGACTCGGAGCGCTTCGGCTTCACGGTCTCGGACGTCGAGGTGACGTACCGCGGCGTCTGCCCGAACTGCGCGGCCGCCTGACCCTCCCCTCCGCGACAGCCCCGGCACCGATGAGCGCCGGGGCTTGTCCGTGTGCGCACCACTTCCCGAATCTGACGGGTCGTCATATGGTCAACGGCACCCACCAGTCCGTTCCGCACTCCGCGAGGAGACCGAAGTGGGAGAGCCGTATACAGAACTCAACGCCCATGACCTGGCCCGCACCTTCGGCCGCGGCCCCCGCGCGGTCGACGCCCTCGGCCCCCTCGACCTGACCGTCGCGCCCGGCGAGTTCGTCTGCCTCGTCGGCCCCTCGGGCTGCGGCAAGTCCACGCTGCTGCGCATCGCCGCCGGCCTGCTCCGGCCCAGCACCGGCACGCTGGAGATCCGCACGTCGAGCGCGCGGCCCGCGGCCATGATCTTCCAGGACTACGGCATCTACGACTGGAAGACCGTCCGCGCCAACGTCCGCTTCGGCCTCGACGTCCAGCGCGTCCCGCGCCGGGAGGCCAACGCCCGCGCCGCCGACTGGCTGGCCCGCATGGGCCTGCCGAATTCGCGCACGCCTACCCGGCGACCCTCTCGGGCGGCATGCGCCAGCGGGTGGCCATCGCCCGCGCGCTGGCCGTCGAGCCCGAACTGCTGCTGATGGACGAACCGTTCGCCGCCCTCGACGCCCAGCTCCGCACCATCCTGCAGGACGAGCTGCTGGAGATCACCCAGGCGCTGCGCACGACGACCCTCTTCATCACCCACAGCCTGGAGGAGGCGATCGTCCTCGGCGACCGCGTCCTGGTCATGTCCGCCCGCCCGGGCCGGATCATCGCCGAGCACCGCCCGCCCTTCCCGCGCCCGCGCACCGGCGACATCCGCGCCGCCCCCGAGTTCACCGCGCTGAAGAGCGAGCTGTGGGACCTGCTGCGGAAGGAGGCGGTACCGGCATGACGACACCATCGAAGCCCCCGGGACCGGGCTCGGTCCTGGTCCGCCGCCCGGGCCCGCAGCGAACTCCACCCCGTGCGCACCCACCGCCGCCGGCGCGCCCTGGAGCTGTCCCTCGCGGTCGCCGTCCCCCTCTTCCTGGTGCTCCTGTGGCAACTGGCGGCCGCCCGGGCCTGGATCGACGACCGCGTCTACCCGGCTCCGTCCACGATCCTCGCCGACGGCTGGGACCGGGCCGCGGCCGGTGACCTGTGGCCGGACGTGTGGGCGACACTCAAGCGCGTCCTGGCCGGCTACGCGTCGGCACGGCGGCGGGCTACGCTGCTGGGCCTGCTGATGGGTTCACTGTCCCTGGTACGGGCCGCCCTGGAACCGCTCCTGGACGCCCTGTACGTCGTACCGAAGCTGGCCCTGCTGCCGTCTTCCTGAACATGTTCGGCCTGGGCGAGGGCCCGCAGGTGGCCCTGGTGGCGGCCACGGTCTTCTTCTTCGTCTGGATCTCCACGATGTCGGCGGTCATGGCGGTGCCCGACGGCCACCGTGACGCCGGCCGGGTCTTCGGGGCCTCCCCGTGGCAGATGTTCCGCCACGTCCTGCTCCCGGCCTCCCTGCCCGCCGTCCTGGTCGGCGCGCGGATCGCGGCGGGCGTGGCGGTCCTGGTGATCGTCGCCTCGGAGCAGATCGCCGCGACCGACGGCCTGGGCCATCTGATCTTCGACTCCCGTGCCCTCTTCCAGAACGACGTGATGTTCGTCGGCATCGTCTGCGTCGCCGTCCTGGGAGTGCTCTTCTCCGAACTGGTCCGCTTCGTGGGCCGGTTGCTCACCCCGTGGGCACCGCGGGACCGGGGACGGGGGCAGGCATGAAGGCGACGTACGTACGGCCTCGCCCTGCTCGCGGGCGCACTGCTGGCCTCGGCGGCCTGCTCGTCGCCGTACGCGTCCGGGACGTCGGCGCCGAAGGCCGACGCCGGGCGACGCGCACGATCCGCCCGGTCGAGGGCTGCGGCGCCGCATCCTGGACGGACCCGGCCGACCTCGCCCCCGACCGCGCCCCGGCCCGCTGCCGCCCGGGCTCCCCGGCCCCGCGACCGCTCGCCGAGGCCAAGAAGCTGACGATCGCGACGGGCACGCTGAGCGCGGAGTACGTGGCACCGCTGCGGGTCGCCCTCGACAAAGGCGAGTTCGACAAGGAGGGCCTGGATGTCACGCTGAAGGTGCTGCCGACGCCCGAGGCCCTGCCGCTGCTGGCCAAGGGCGAGGTCGACGCGCTCTGGGCCGCCCCGGAGGCCGCCGTCATGAACGGCATCCGCGGCGGCTTCGTCATCCGCTGGGTCGCGGGGAACTTCTCACCCGGCCCGAAGTCGAAGAGCGGCCTGTGGGTGCGGCTGAAGGACGGCGAGAGCGGCGAGCCGCTGTCCGGATGGCCGACCGCGACGCTGGGCACGATGATCGGCAAGGGCTCGGTGATCGCTTACCCCATGGAGAAGGCCCTGGAGCGGCACGGCGGCGGCCTCGACCGGATCCAGTACCAGCAGCTGGGCTCGGCCGACGTCCTCACCGCCCTGCAGAACGGCGGCGTCGACTCCGCATGGCTGCTGGACCCGGTGTGGCGCAAGGTCGACGGCGAGCCGGGCTACGCCTTCCTGGGCGGCCAGCCGCCCGGCGAGCCCCTGGGCGGCATGCTCTACGGCCCGAGCCTGCTGAACGACGACGTGGACGCGGGAGTGGCCCTGCTGCGGGCCTACATCCGCACGGTGAACACGTACTTCGCGCCGACTACAAGCAGAATGGGAGCCTTCGTCACATACTTGGCGAATCTCCTGAAGACGGACGAGGCCATCCTCCGAGCCACCCCGTCCCTCCGCATGGACTGGGAAATCCGCACCGGGACGACGGACCGCCTCCAGGCGGCCTACCGGCGCACAGGGCGTGGCGGAAGGGGACTCGCTCCCGGAGTCACGGACAGTGAATCGCACGCTGTACGAGGAGGCGGTGGGCCACGCTCCCTGACACCCCGACGACACCGAGGGCCGGAACCCTTTCGGATTCCGGCCCTCGGCCTTCAGTAGCGGGGACAGGATTTGAACCTGCGACCTCTGGGTTATGAGCCCAGCGAGCTACCGAGCTGCTCCACCCCGCGGCGATGAATGCAACATTACGTCAGCGACGGAGGACGGAGGCAAATCGCTTAGCCAGTGCTGCGGGCAGTCGTGCCTCCCCCCGTGCCTTCGGGCCGGGGATGTGACCCCAGGGACGGCACGGGTGGGCGCAGCGGCACCCCGCAGCACCGGGTTGCGCATCCACCCGGCTGCGGCTCAACGCCGAGCCGTCCTCTCGGCCCAGGGCAGTGTCACGCCGACAGCTCCTGCCGCAGACGCGTCCCGCAACCGCGCCGCCCGCTCCGCCACCTCCCCGGCCCCAGCGACACCGCCCGGTCGGCCCACCGCTGCCCCTCCGCCAGCTCCCCCCGACGCGCGTAGACCAGGGCCAGCCGCAACGCGGCCCGCCCGTGCCCCGCGTCGGCCGCCCGCGTCCACCACACCGCCGCCTCCGGCTCGCTTCCCTCCCGGGCCAGCAGCAGCCCCAGATTGAACGCACCGTTGCGCGACCCGGCCTCGGCCGCCTCCCGGTACCACCGAGCCGCCTCGACCACGTCCCCCCGGGCCGCGGCCAGCATGCCGACCCGCACCTGCGCCCGCCGGTGCCCCTGCGAGGCCGCCCGCTCGTACCACTCCTCGCACTCGCTCCTCTCGTGCACCGGCTCCCCGAGCTCGTGCGCGGGCTCCGGCGGCCGGCGCGCGTCCAGCACGGTCGCCAGCCGGTACGCGGCCTCCGCGCTGCCGCCCCCGGCCGCGCACCGCAGATGCCGCTCGGCCTCCTGCTCGTCGCCGTCCCGCAGCCGCGCGATGCCGACCTGGAGCGCCGCCTCCGTGTGCCCGGCGGCGGCGGCCCGCTCGTACCAGCGCAGCGCGGCCCGCTCCTCGCCCCGCCCGGCGTGCAGGATGCCCAGGTTGAACGCGGCGTCCACGCTCCCGGCCTCGGCGGCCTTGGAGAACCACGGCTCGGCGCCCGTCTCGTCCCCGCCCCGCAGCAGCAGGATCGCCAGCGCGTTCGCCGCCTCCCGGTGCCCGGCGTAGGCCGCGCGCCGGTACCACTGCTCGGCCTGCGCGGTGCGCCCCTGCTCGGCGCAGAGCAGCCCGAGGTTGTACGCGCCGTTCACGTCACCCGGCGTCCATCGCGGCCCGGTACCACCGCTCGGCGGTCTGGGTCTCGCCCGCGCTCGGCGTGCAGCGCGCCCAGCGCGTTCGCCGCGTTGCCGTCGCCGTCCTGCGCGGCCCGCAGCCACCACACGGCGGCGCTCTCGGTGTCCCCGGCGTCGCGCAGCAGGAAGCCGAGCGCGCAGGCGGCCCGCGCCTCGCCGTCCTTGGCGGACGTCAGGTACCAGCGCCCGGCCTCCTTGAGCTCCCCGCGCTTCTCCAGGATCGTCCCGAGGTGCAGCGCGGCCCGCCGGTGCCCGCGCGCGGCGGCCTGCCGGTACCACTGCTCGGCCTCGTCGCCGTCGCCGGCGCGACACCGTCGTCACCGTCCGGCTTCCCGCGCCGCCTTGCGGTCCAGTGCCCGCGCCAGCCGGTACGCCGCCTCCCGGTGCCCGCGCTCGGCCGCGGCCCGCATCCACTGCTCGGCCCCGGCGTCGCCGCGGTGCTCCAGCAGGTCGGCGAGGGCGTACGCGCCCAGCGCGTGCCCCTGCTCGGCGGACTGGCGCAGCCAGTACTCGGCGGCGGGCTCGTCACCGCGCTCGCGGTGGTGCCGGCCGAGCGCGTGCGCGGCCGCCGCGGATCCGGCGACGGCGGCGATCCGCCACCATCCGGCGGCCTCGTCGGCGTATCCGCGCTGGTGGAGAAGGACTCCCAGGTTGTTGGCGGCGGCCCGGTCGCCCGCGGCGGTGGCGGCACGCAGATGGGGTTCGGCACCGTCGAGAGTCACCACGGCGCAGCAGCATGGCCCCGAGGACACTCATCGCCTCGACGTCGCCGGCCTCGCGCGGCGAGCCGCTGACGCAGCTCCTCGGCCGCCTCGTCGGCGATTTCCCCGGTCTCGTCCGGGGTGTCGGTGTCCTCCCGGCTGGAAGGCTGCACAAAACGCCCTGTCTCGAACAGAGTTGCCTTGTCCCCCATAACGTCCATCGTCGCACCACCTGCAACCTGGGTACACCTGGTATACCGCAGCCAGTGAGGTCACTTCAGCGTTTTGTCGACATGCCCACAGAGAGACAAGTCAAACACAGATCGCCCAACTCCCCCCGGCGGCGCGGCCATCAGCTCGCACCAGCACATGCGTTCGCACATCACGAAGGCCCGGATTCCTTTGTGGAATCCGGGCCTTCGATGTCGCTCCGTCACTCGGACTTCGCGATTTCAGTAGCGGGGACAGGATTTGAACCTGCGACCTCTGGGTTATGAGCCCAGCGAGCTACCGAGCTGCTCCACCCCGCGCCGTTGTGTTCACAACCGTATCACGGCGCGGGGTGGGTCATTTGACCAGGCCGGGGCCCTAGCTGCTCGGCTTCGGGCTCGGACTGCCGCTCGGGCTGCCGCTGGGGTTGCTCTCCCCTCCCCCGGCACCGCCGGTCCGGTCCGCCTGCGGCCTGCGCGTCCTCGGCCCGCTGCAGCGCGTCCTCGAGGTCCTTCTGCGCCCGGCCGTACGCCTCCCAGTCGTTCGTCCTTCAGGGCCTCCTGGCCCGCGTCGAACGCCTTCTGGGCGTCCTCCAGGGCCTGCTTGGACCGTCGGGTTGTCGGACGTCGGCGGTGGTGGCGTCGTATCGCCGTCGTCCGGCGGCTCAGGCGGCCCCTCCGCCCCGAAGACCTTGTTGAGGGCCTCGCCCGAGCGTGTTCTCGAAGGCGGTCTGGCCTCCGTAGGTGACCAGCACCTTGCGCAGCAGCGGGTACTTCAGTCCGCCACCGCGTACGTAGACCGGCTCCACGTACAGCAGTCCGCCGTCGAGCGGGCACCGTCAGCAGGTTGCCGTACTCGACCTCGGAGTCGCCGCCTCTCAGGAGCCTGATCGACTCGGCGATGTCCTCTTGCGGAGTTGAACTGGCTCTGGACCTGCTTGGGGCCGTTGACCGTGGTGTTGGTCGGCAGTTTCAGGATTCTGATCTTGCCGTAGTCGCTGGCGCCCGCCTCGGCGTCGACGGCCATGAACGCGCTGAGGTTGTCCCGGCCGTTGGGCGTGAGGGTCGTCGTCAGCGAGAACGCCTGCGCCTTCTGGTCGGGCATCTTCATGCTCAGGTAGTACGGCGGCACCGCGTTGCCCGACCGGTTCGTCGGGTCGTCCGGCACCTGCCACACCTCGCTGCCGCTGAGGAACGTCGTCGCGTCCTTCACGTGGTAGCGGGTGAGCAGCTCCCGCTGGACCTTGAACAGGTCCTGCGGGTAGCGCAGATGGTCCATCAGCGGCTTGGAGATCTCGCTCTTGGGCTTCACCGTGTCCGGGAAGGCCTTCATCCAGGTCTTCAGGACCGGGTCCTTGGTGTCCCACTGGTAGAGCTTGACCTCGCCGGTGTACGCGTCGACGGTCGCCTTCACCGAGTTGCGGATGTAGTTGACCTGGTTCTGCTGGGCCACCACCGCGCGGTTGTCGTTGGTGGCGGTCAGCGAGTCGGCCGTGGTGTCACCGAGGGTCGTACGCGAGGAGTACGGGTATCCGTTCGTCGTCGTGTACGCGTCGACGATCCACTGGATACGGCCGTCCACGACCGCCGGGTAGGCGTCGCCGTCGATGGTCAGCCAGGGGGCGACCGCCTCGACGCGCTCCTTGGGCGTGCGGTTGTACAGGATCCGCGAACCCTCGCCGATGGCACCGGAGTAGAGGATCTGCGGTTCGCCGAACGCCACCGCGTACGCGGCCCGGTTGACCGGGTTGGAGAGGTTGACCCCGCTGTCGCCCTTGTAGCTGGTGGTCTTCTCGCCGTTGTCGTCGGAGTAGTCGATCTCCTTCTGGGGACCGCCGACGATCGAGTACGTGGTGGTCTTCTCGCCGTAGTAGACCCGCTGCTCGTACGTGCCGAGGTCGCCCTCGGAGGGCAGGTCGGACTCCGTGAAGTTCGGCCGGCCCTGGGCGTCGGCGCTGGTGCCCTCGGCGGCGACCACTCCGTATCCGTGGGTGTAGCGGAAGTGGTCGTTGATCCAGTTCTTCTTCGGGATGCCCGCGAGGTTCAGCTCACGCAGGCCGATGACCGTGTCCTGGTCCTTGCCGTCCTTGGCGTAACGGTCCACGTCCAGGTTGTTCGGGAACGCGTAGTAGTTCCTGATCTGCTGGAGCTGCTGGAACGTCGGCGAGACGATGTTCGGGTCCATGATCCGGATGCTCGCCGTGGAGTCGACGTCGTCGCGCAGCTTGGTCTTGTCCTCGGTCTTGCTGGTGCCCGAGTAGTCGGTGACCTTGGTGCCGTCGATGCCGTAGGCCTTGCGCGTCGCCTCGAGGTTCTTCTCGACGTACGGCGCTTCCTTGGCCTGCTCGTTCGGCTGGACCTGGAACTTCTGCACGATCGCCGGGTAGAGGCCGCCGATGAGGATCGCGGAGAGCACCATCAGGCCGAAGCCGATCACGGGCAGCTGCCAGGTGCGCCGCCACAGGGTGGCGAAGAACAGCAGCGCGCAGATGACGGCGATGCAGAACAGGATCGTCTTGGCCGGCAGGTAGGCGTTGGCGTCGACGTACCGCAGGCCCGTCCAGTTGTCGGTCGCCCTGAAGTCGCTGGACTTCACCGCGAGTCCGTACCGGTCGAGCCAGTACGCGACCGCCTTCAGTGCCACGAAGATGCCGATGAGCACCGACAGGTGCCCGGTGGCCGCGGCCGTGGCGCGCGCGCCGGGGCTGGTGACGCGCAGCCCGCCGTACAGGTAGTGCGTGAGCGCGGCGGCGATCACGGAAAGGATCGCGGCGGCGAAGCCGAAGCCGAGCAGGAACCGGTACCAGGGCAGGTCGAAGGCGTAGAAGCGAGACGTCCAGCTTGAACTGCGGGTCCTTCTGGCCGAACGGCACGCCGTTGACCCACATCAGCCAGGTCCGCCACTGGCCGGACGCGGAGGCGCCGGCGATCAGGCCCACCAGGGCGGTGATCCCGAACAGCAGCCACTTCTTGTAGGGCGCGATGCCCATCCGGTAGCGGTCGAGGTTCTGCTGTTCCATCGACATGGCGCTCAGCGGCGGCCGCAGCCGGTGCGCCAGCCAGATGTTGAAGCCGACGGCGAGGGCCATGAGCAGACCGAAGACGAAGAAGAGCCCGATCTTGGTCCACAGGGTGGTGGTGAAGACGGACGAGTAGTTCACCGACCGGTACCAGAGCCAGTCCGTCCAAAAGCCCGCGAACATGGTGAACGCCATGCCGAGAACGGCCAGGACGCCCAGCGTCATGAGCAGGGTCCGGACACGCCGGGACGGGCGGCCCACTCTGATCCGCGGCCCCGAAGGGCCTCCGCCGCGGTCCGGCATCTGGAAAGCCAAGGTGCGCACCTCGAAGTTCGCTGTTGATTCGTCAGGCCCGCGTCTTCACGGACCGTCCGTGGCCCCCGGTGATCGCGGGCCCCCACCTATGCAACTTACTCACCGTTTACTCGGTTCCCGATTCCGGTCAGGAACGAGGCAGGATTGTGACCATGTCCAACACTCCCATGGCTGCGAACCCGCTCACCCGGGCCGTTCTCGAGATCGACGAGTACGTCTCCGGCCTCGGCTGGGACCAGCCCGCCCGCCTTTTCGCCCTCGTCGACACCGCACGGCTGCGGGCCGAACAGCCCTCCCTCGCCGACCGGCTCGGCCTGGGGGACGAGTCGGAGAACTCCGGCCTGACCCCGATCGAGCAGGACGAAGTTCCAACGGGCAAGCCGCTCGACGAGTTCCTCGCCACCATCGCCTGGCCCGACGCGGTGGTCGGCTGCGCCCTCGCCGTGGAGCGCCTGATGCTGCCGCCGTCCGCGGAGGCCCAGGTTCCGCAGGGCCTGAGCGAGGCCGCGCTGACGAAGTGGGTGGCGGACCACCCCGACCGCCAGGAGGTCCGCATGACGGTCGCGGTCCTGCGCGACGGCACCCGCGAGTCGGCCCTGCGCCTGCGCGAGAAGGACTCCCCGACGGAGGTCCTCACCGGATCCGACCTGGTTCCGGGCCTGGCGGAGGCGCTGGCGGCGACGTTCGAGGAGTAGCACGAGGGCTGGGCGGTCCGGTCGGCCGCGCCTGGCCGACGGGCCACCCGACCCCAGCGGTCGCATCAGACTCACCGGCCCCACGGTCACGCCGAGCGTTCCCGCTGCCCCGTCAGCCCTTCCGGTCCCCGGCGGCTCGAACTACTTGGTGCACTTCGGCAGATCGGCGGTGTCGCCGCCGCGGATGTCCTTGAGGGCGCCGAGGGCGTCCTGGATGGTGTCCACCTTGATGAGGGTGAGGCCCTCGGGGGTGTCCTTGGCGGCGGCCGCGCAGTTGTCGGCGGGCGTCAGGAAGTACTGCGCGCCCTTGGCCCGCGCGCCCACGGTCTTCATCTCGATGCCGCCGATCGGACCGACCTTGCCGGCGTCGTCGATCGTGCCGGTGCCGGCCACGAACTTGCCGCCGGTCAGGTTGCCCGGCGTGAGCTTGTCGTAGATGCCGAGCGCGAACATCAGCCCGGCGCTCGGCCCGCCGACGTCGGCGAGCTTGATGTCGACGGTGAACGGGAACGTGTGGTCGGTCCCCGCGGAGATCCCCACGATGGCGCGCTTCTCGCCGGTGTCGTCGGAGGTCGTCGGTCGTGATGGTGATGTCCTGCGTCTTCGTCGGCGTCCGCTTCTCCTTCTCCGCGGCGGCCTGCTCCTTGGCGGGCACGATCGTGAAGCGGACGTCCTGGCCCGGCTTGCGCTTGGTGACGAGCTTCGCGACGTCGGCCGGCTCCTTCACCGCCGTACCGTCGACGGCCTTGATCACGTCTCCGGCGTGCAGCTTGCCCTCGGCGGGGGAACCCTTGACGACCGTCGACACGATCACCCAGGACTTCACCGGAACGTCCAGTTCCTTCAGGGCGGCGACCTTGGCGCTCTCCTGGGACTGGCTGAACTCCTCGGCGTTCTCCTGGGTGGACTGCTCCTCGGTCTTGCCGTCCGGGTAGAGCGTCTCGTGCGGCACGACCTTGTTGTCGTGCGCGAGCCAGCCGTAGACCGCCTCGACCAGGTTCATCCGGTAGTCGGCGCTCGTGACCCGGACCGTGGTCATGTTCAGGTGGCCGCTCGTCGCGTAGGTCTTCCGCCCCGCGATCTGCAGCACCGGCTCGCCGTCGTGATCGCCGAGCGTGTTCACCGTCGGCCCCGGGGACATCTCCGCGTACGGCACGGGGATGAACACTCCCGCGCACAGAAGCGCGATCAGCATCAGGGTGGAGGCGAGCATCGTCGCGGTGCGGCGTGGCATGACTCGACAGTACGGGACGGGTCCTGTCAGCGCACCGTCAGGGCCGCCCGTCCGGGGCGGCCCTGACGGCGTCAAACGCCTGTGAGCTGCTGTTTTCCTTGGCCTTCAGCTGCCTGGCCCGGACTTCTCCATGGCCTCGCGGAAGCGGGCGTAACCGATGAGCTCCGGGCCGTCGCCTCGGGCCTTGCGGGTCCGGTTGGCCCAACTGCCCCAGAGCCCCGCGCCGATGGCAGCCACAAGCGGAATCAGCAACCAGGCGAGAACCGCCATGCCGACCTCCAACCCCATTGAGCGTCCGCAACTGACTGATCAGCAGATTAACCATCCGCAGTGACAACGCTCACGCCAGGGGTGCGGTTACGCAACCGGAGGGACGCTTCCCGGATCAGCAGGCTCCGACCCATTCCTCGGTGCCGTCGGAGAACTTCTGGTGCTTCCAGATGGGCACTTCGTGCTTGAGGTCGTCGATCAGCTTCCGGCAGGCCTCGAAGGCCTCTCCCCGATGCGGACACGAGACGGCGACGACCACGGCGAGGTCCCCGACCCGGAGGTCCCCCACCCGGTGCACGGCCGCCAGCGCCCGCACGGGGAACTCTGCGACGACCTTCTCGGCGATCCGCCGCATCTCGGCCTCGGCACTGGGATGGCAGGAATACCCCAGTTCCGCGACATCGGCACCCCCGTCGTGGTTGCGCACCGTCCCCACGAAGAGCGCGGTGCCGCCGGCCGCGTCGTCCCCGGCGGCCCGGAGCACCTCGTCCACGGAGAGGGCCGTGTCCCGAATCCCGATCAGCTTGATCGGGTCCTGTGCGGCCTGCTCACCTGGGTGATCACTCGTGGGTGCCATGCCTCCATCGTGCCGCACGCGACCGACAACGCGGAATAGACGCTATCGACCGGCACGCGCGCGTACGCGTTGGATTCTCCTACGACGGTCGGAGCTGGGAGGGGATGGAGGGGACGGTCCGGGACAGGACGGCGGACGGGTCAGATCCTCCGCCGGGCCTTGCGTGCCCGTCGGACCACCGCTGCCGCACCCAGCAGTGCCACCGTCGCGCCCGCGGCGCCCGCGGCCGTCGCGTCCTTGCGGCCCAGTCTCCGCCCGGCCACCGTGTGCCGGCCGGAGACCTCCTCCAGGAGCTCCGCCAGCACCTCCTCGTTGGTGTACTGCGGCCGCCACCCGGCGTCGTGCAGCCGGCTCCCGCTCACCACCCAGGGGTACATCGTGTACGCAAGATCCCCCGCCGGAGACGGCGTGAGCCCGATCCGGTGCAGTCGCGCCGCCGCACCCAGCGCGACCGCCGACGGCAGCTCCATCCGCCGGACGCCGCTGAGCTCCTCGACCTCCTCCTGCTCCAGCCACCCATCGCACCCGACGGCCAGTTCCCCGTCGACCTTCTCGAGGACGGCGTACTCCAGCGCGCTGCACAGGTCCTCGACATGGCAGAACTGCCACGCGGGCCGCGACCCGGCGACGACGAGCAGCCGAGGAGACTCGAAATACCTGGTCAGCGCGGTGTCCGTGCCGCCCACCAGCACGGCGGGCCGGACCACGGTGACGTTGAGCCCCGGGTGCGCCCGCGGCGCCCGCCGTGCCAGCCGCTCGATCTCCAGCAGGTCGCCGACGCCCGTCGCCTCCGCCGTGGCCCGCAGCTCCGCGTCCTCGGACAACGGCAGCTCGTTGTCGGGCAGCGCCCCGTAGACCATCGCCGACGTGCACAGCACCACCCGGTGCACTCCTGCCGCCGCGGCCGCCGTCAGGACGGTCTGCGTCCCCCGTACGTTGTAGGCCGTTCGGGCGGCTGCGTCGGTCTCCAGATCGAGATCCAGCGCGAGGTGCACCACCACGTCGGCGCCGCGCAGCTTGTCCGCGATGGCGGGATCCCGTACGTCCAGAATGTGCCACTGCGCCGCCGCGCACTCGCCACGCCGCTCGTCGATGGCGACGACCTGCTTGATCTCGTCGGACGCGGCGAGCTGCTCGGTGAGCAGCGCGCCGATGCCGTACGCGGCACCGGTGACCGCGACGACGGGCCCGCGCGCCGCGGAGCCCGCGGAACTGGTTGACTGGTTTCGCGCTGCGCGAACCTGCGGATCTGGGGAACTCACCGGGCGTCTCCAGCGGTTGTCTTCAGTACGAGCACGAATGAAAGCGTGCGTACCAGGTGGCATCCATCCTGCCGCAGGCCGTCAGTCGGCGAAGCACCGAGGCTCGATCCGCCCCAGGTGTCTACGCTGGGTGGTGATGTCGGGCAGCCGTGCCGCCGGAAAGAACCGGCGGCCCTACCAGCCGAGGAATCCCGTGAGTGACACCCCATTCGGATTCGGCCTTCCGCCGGAGGAGCCGGACGACGGCGACGAGGGCAAGAAGAAGGACCAGCAGAGCGGTGGTGGTCAGGGACCGGCCAATCCGTTCGGTTTGGGCGGTCTGCCCGGAGCCGGAGGCTTTGGCGGCGGCCCTGGTGGCCCCGGTGCGGACAATCCGTTCGCTGCCATGTTCGGTTCCCTGAACCCCAACGACCTGGGCGCCGCGTTCCAGCAGCTGGGCCAGATGCTCTCCTACGAGGGCGGCCCGGTGAACTGGGACATGGCCAAGCAGATCGCCCGCCAGACGGTCTCCCAGGGCAGTCCGGACGGCACCAAGGACACGAGCGTCGGCCCCGCCGAGCGCAAGGCCGTCGAGGAGGCCGTCCGCCTGGCCGACCTCTGGCTCGACGACGCCACGTCCCTGCCGTCCGGCGCCGCCTCCGCGGTGGCCTGGAGCCGCGCGGAGTGGGTCGAGGCGACCCTGCCCGCCTGGAAGGAGCTCGTCGACCCGGTCGCCGAGCGCGTGGGCACCGCCATGGGCGACGTCCTGCCGGAGGAGATGCAGGCCATGGCCGGCCCGCTGATCGGCATGATGCGCTCCATGGGCGGCGCCATGTTCGGTACGCAGATCGGGCAGGCCGTCGGTGTGCTCGCGGGCGAGGTCGTCGGCTCGTCCGACATCGGCCTGCCGCTCGGCGCGGCCGGCAAGGCCGCGCTGCTGCCGGTGAACATCGAGACGTTCGGCAAGGACCTGAGCGTCCCGCAGGAGGAGGTGCGGCTGTATCTCGCCCTGCGCGAGGCCGCCCACCAGCGCCTCTTCGCGCACGTGCCGTGGCTGCGCTCGCACCTGTTCGGCGCGGTCGACGGATACGCCCGCGGGATCAAGGTCGACACGGCCAAGCTGGAGGACGTGGTCGGCCAGTTCGACCCGCAGAACCCCGAGCAGCTGCAGGAAGCCCTTCAGCAGGGCATGTTCCAGCCGGAGGACACGCCGGAGCAGAAGGCGGCCCTGGCGCGTCTGGAGACGGCTCTGGCGCTCGTGGAGGGCTGGGTGGACGCGGTGGTCCACGCCGCCGCGAAGCCTCGTCTGTCGTCCGCCGACGCCCTGCGTGAGACGCTGCGCCGCCGCCGCGCCTCGGGTGGCCCGGCCGAGCAGACGTTCGCCACGCTGATCGGTCTGGAGCTGCGCCCGCGCCGCCTGCGCGACGCCTCCCGTCTGTGGGCCTCGCTCACCGACGCGCGCGGTGTCGACGGCCGGGACGCCCTGTGGCACCACCCGGACATGCTGCCGACGGCGACCGACCTGGACGACCCGGACGGGTTCGTGCACCGCGAGCAGATCGACTTCTCCGAGCTGGACAAGATGCTCGGCGAGGCGGCGGACAAGCCCGACCTCAGGAAGAAGGACAAGACTGAGGACAAGGTCGAGGACGAGGACGACGGCAAGGGCGACGACGCCGGGTGAGCCTGTACGACGACGCGGTCCTCGTGCTGAAGGGCTACGAGGACCAGACGGATCTGCGCCAGGCCTACCTGGACCACCTGGCGGAGCACCCGGACGGCCTGTGGAAGTCGTGCCAGGCGGGTCACATCACGGCGAGCGCCCTGGTGATCGACCCCGAGGGCGGCCGGGTGCTGCTGACCTTGCACAGGAAGCTGCGGATGTGGCTTCAGATGGGCGGTCACTGCGAGCCGGGCGACTCCTCCCTGGCCGCCGCGGCCCTGCGTGAGGCGACGGAGGAGTCCGGCGTCTCGGGGCTCTCGCTGCTGCCCGGCGGCCCGGTCCGCCTGGATCGGCACCCGATCCCGCCACCGTGCCACTGCCACTTCGACGTGCAGTACGCGGTCATGGCACCGCCGGACGCCGCGCACACGATCAGCGACGAGTCGCTCGACGTGCGCTGGTTCGGGTACGGCGAGGTCGCGGAGGTGGCCGACGAGTCGGTCGTACGTTTGTTGGAGGCCACGCGCGCGAGGATGTGACCTCACAGTCGGCTGAGGGGGCGACCGCCATGAGTGGTCGCCCCCTCAGGGGCGCGGGGCTGTATCGATGTGCGGCTCCGCCGCGTGGGCGCGACCAGCCACACACGGCCCGCGGCCAAGCAACCGGCCGTAGCCCTCTGGAGCCCGTCGGCGGCCCAACCCGCGGAGCGATCAGCTCCAGACGTTGCCCTGGTTCTGCCCGCGTGCTCCCTGCTGGCCCATGCCGTACTGCGCGGAGAGGCCCGAGCCGACCTGGGCGTTCTGCGGCGGCAGCAGTTCGCTGGGCTGGACGAGCGCGTAACCGGTGCCCATGAAGCTCAGCTCCCAGCCCTCGCCGGTGTTGCCGCGACGCCGCCACACCCCGGAGGAGTGCGTCTGGGCCTGCATCTGCACACGCAGGCTTGTCGACCAGGCGACGATCGCGTCGGCGTCGCAGTTGACGTACTTGTCGGGCGTCACCTGCATCAGCAGCGGCATGCCCGAGGTCATCAGGGCGACCTTGCCCCGGCCGGTGATGTTGAGCTGGTACTTCCCGGAGCCGGAGATGCCGTACAGGCTGTCGACGGCGATGACCTCGTGGTGCAGGGAGGAGTCCATCGCCAGCACGTAGCTGCTGTCGACGGTGAGGCCGTCCTGCTCCACCTCCATGACGTGGACGTGCTGCTTGAGGTTGGCGAGGTAGACGGTGCCCTGCCCGTGGCAGCGCATCAGGTCGAGTCCCTCACCGGTGTGCGCACGCGCGCGTGACTGGTCGTTGCTCTGGTACTCGGCGTCGAACTCGACGAGGCCCTGGTAGGCGACCATGGTGCCCTTGCGGGCCAGGATGTCGTCGTGGCCCTCCAGGGTGACGCGCAGCATCTGCTTGTTCTGCAGGCTCCAGCGGTCCTGGGTCTGCTGCTCGTTGTAGGCGAAAATCGGGCTCTGCATGGTGTGTTGCTCCCCCTCAGCCCCGGACCCGGAGGCGGTCGGTGCTGTCCTCGCTGGGCTGGACGACGACGATGCCCTGACCGGAGAAGGCCATCTGGTAGGCCTCGCCGCTGCCGCGGCCGATCAGCGACTGTGCCCTGAAGCTGCGCTTGCCCTTCACCTTGAGGTTCGGGGACCAGGCGACGAGCGCGTCGGGGTCGACGTATGTCTCGTCCTCGCCGCCTCCGCAGTCGACGACGATCGGCTTGCCCCGGGAGGTCAGCGCGACCCAGCCCTGCCCGGAGATCTTGGTGTTCCACAGTCCCTGCCCGGCGAACTTCGCCAGGCCCTTCACCCGCTCCACACCCCACGTGAGGTGGGCGTCGAAGGCGAGCAGATTGGTGGCGTTGACGGAGATGCCGTCGCCGTTGAGGTTGATGACGACGACGTTCGCTCCGTAGTCGGCGAGGTAGAGCAGGCCGTCGCCGGAGCACTTCATGAGGGGCGCGCCCTCGCCGGTCATCCAGTCCTTGGCGATCTGGCGCACGGCCGGCGGGTTGGGCTCGTACTGGACGAACCCTTCGTAGGCGACCATCGACCCCACGCGCGCGAGGAGGTCGTTCCCGGTCTGCATGGCGACCTTCAGCATGTGATTGCCGTGGTTCTCCATGCGAGCGGTGACGGGTGCGGGAGCGTGGCCCGCGAGCTGCTGTGTCATGACGGGCTCCCTCAGACCTCGAACGGCTGGACGACGATGAAGTTGCCGGGCGCGGCCCGGAACTGGAGGTTCACGCTCTCCCCGGTGTCACCGGGGTAGGCGTTGCGGCGCATCCGCACCTGGCTGGAGACGACCACCTGGGCGGCGGCGGACCAGGCGACCACGGCGTTGCAGTCGGCGAACGTGGTGGGTGTGACGGGCAGCACCACGGGCGTGCCGTGCGTCTTCACGACGATCGTGCCGGTCCCCTGGAACTGCATCGTGAACAGCGCGCCTCCGGGGATGCCGTGTCCCTCGATGCGGCGGACCTCGTACTGGAGGCTCTCGTCGAACGCGAGGACGTTCTCGGCGGAGACGCAGACGGCGTCACCCTGGAGCTCGATGGGGTGCAGCATGGTCGAGTTCTCGGCGAGGAACACCTGCCCCTGGCCCGTACAGCGCATCAGCTGCATCTCCTGGCCGGTCGCGTTGCCCACGATCCGGCCGGCGAAGCCCGCGCCCTTGTAGCTGAAGTCGACCTTGCCCTGGTAGAGCACCATGCTGCCCTGCCGGGCCAGCACGGGATGCCCGCCGATGCCGAGGTCGACGCGGACGAGCTTCTTGTTCTGCTGCGTCCAGCGCTGCCCTGTGGGGGTTTCCTTGAACTGCTGGAGCGCGGCGGAGACACCGGCGCCCTGGGGGGCACCGGTCTGGGAGGCGCCCTGCTGCGGGGCTCCGTAGGGAGCCTGCCCGTGCGGCGGCTGCTGGCCGTAGCCCGGGGGCGGGGTGGGCTGGCCGTAACCGGGGGGCGGGGCCGGGGCCGGGGCCTGGGGTGCCTGGGGCTGGCCGTAGCCGGGGGGCGGCGGGGCCGTCTGGCCGGGGACCTGGCCGTACGGCGGCTGCTGGCCCGGCTGTCCGTAGGGCGCGGGCGCGGGGGCCGGGGGAGGCACCGGGCCGCCGGGCGGGGTGTTCATGGGCGCGACGATGGTCGGGGCGCCATGTACCCCGGGCGCGGGCGCCGGAGGCGGGGTGGCACCCGGCGGCGGCGCGAAGCCCTGCGCGGCGGGCTGGGGAGCGGGCGTCGGCGCGGGAGTGGGGGCTGAAGGCGCTGCCGGGGCGGGCGCGGGAGCCGGGGCGGGTTCCGGAGTGCCGGGAGCGCCGAACGCGGGCGGGGCGAAGCCCGGGGCGGCGCCCGCCTGCGGCTGCTGCGGAGCGGGCGCGGGCGTCTCCTCCTCGGCCACCTCGCCGCCGAAGTTCTTCAGGAGCGCATCGAGACCGCCGTCGAAGCCCTGTCCGACGGCGGCGAACCGCCAGACGTCCTTGAGGTAGAAGTCACCCAGCATCACGGCCCGTTCGGTGGAGAACTCCGAGCCGTTGAAGGAGTAGCGGGCCACTTCATCGCCGCCCGCGACGATGCGGATGTACCCGGGGGCGATCTGGGACATCTGCCCGGCGCCGTCGATCGTCGCCGTGAAGGACAGCTTCTGGATCTGCGGCGGGATCCGGTCGAGCGTCACCCGGAAGGACTCCGTGTCGCCCGCCTGGGCGCCGAGGAGCTGAAGGGACTCCTCGGGAGACTTCGGCTGGTTGAAGAAGACGAAGTAGCGGTCGTCCGAGAGCCGTTCGTCGGCGTCGAGGCCGAAGCAGCTGATGTCGAAGCTCAGTCCGGGGCCGGAGATCTGCACGCCTACGTACAGATCCGTGCCCGCGGTGAGGTCACTGATCCTGGCCTTGTGGCCGCGTTGGAATTCCCTGGCCATGCGTAACGACCGTCCCCCATCCAGAACGTGAGTGCGTCGCGCCAGGCTAACGGCAAACTCGGACACCGGACGAAGTCGGTACAGACCCGGTACAGAACCCGCTAGCGGCCGTATCCGCTGCTCGCTCGCGCAAAGCGGTCACTCACCCCGCGGGTCTTCACCCCGCGCACCGGGCACGTGCGGCAACCGCTCGGCGGCGACCACGCCTTCGAGGTAGCCCCGGGCTCGCTCCGTCCGCGGATAGGCCTCCAGGAGCTCCCAGAAGCGGGATCCGTGTCCGGGGACGAGCAGATGGGCGAGTTCGTGGACGAGGACGTAGTCGACGACGTACTCGGGCATGCCCTGCAGGCGGTGCGACAGGCGGATGCTGCCCTCGGAGGGGGTGCAGGATCCCCAGCGCGTGTTCTGGTTGGTCACCCAGCGCACCGAAGCGGGCCGGGCCCGCCCGGCGAAGTACTGGGCCGAAAGACGCCGGGCCCGCTCGGCCAGCTCGGCGTCGCCGAGGGCCCGCTTGCTCTCCTGGGCGGCCAGCTTGTCGAGCATGACGTTCACCCAGCGCTGCTCCTCCGCCTCGGACATCCGGGCGGGGATGAGCACAACGGTGCGATCGCCCTCGCGGTACGCGGAGACCGTTCTGCGTCGGCGGCTGCTCCTGCGGACCTCGATCGCGCTCGCCCTCGAGCCGCTCGGCGGCTGGCTCGTCGTGCTGCGCTGTGGCTTTCCGGCGCGGTGCAGTGGGTCGGCGGGCACGCCCCGACGTTACCCGCTGCACACGGGGAAGTCCCGACTCCGGGACGGTTCGCCGCCGATGCCCCCACCGGCAGCCCGATTTGTATGACGAATACCCGCGCCTGTGGACAACTTTCGGCAGCCTGCGGCGGGTTTGGGCATGCTGGCTCTTGTCGGCGAAGCGAGGGGCGGGTTCGGTCCAGGACCAGGGACCGGGCCTGCGGCCAGTCTCGGGCTGCCCCCACACTCAACCGGCATACGGGGACGATCTATGACACACGGGGGCCTGTCATGCATCCGATGGTGAAACCCGCTCTCAGGCGCGGCTGGCGCGACCTCAACACGGTGCAGTTCGGGATGACACCGGCGCATGCGATGACGCTCGGCCCGATGGACCTGGCGACGGGCAGTTTCCTCGATCTGCTGAACGGCACACGGGGGCTGGAGCTGCTGCGCGAGGAGGGACGCCGTATGGATCTGCCCGACGGTCATGTCGACGGGCTGGTGCGGCGGCTCGCGCGGGCCGGGCTGGTGGACGACTCGCGGGGCGGCGGACCGGCCGCCGACGCCCTGCGCGGGAAGAAGGAGGTTCTCGACCGGCTGCGCCCCGACCTGGCCTCCCTGTCCCTGACCACCTCGGCTCCCGGCGACGCGATCAGGCAGCTTGCCGCCCGTCGCTCGCAGCGCGTGCAGGTGCGGGGTGCGGGCCGGGTGGGCGCCGTGCTGGCCTCGCTGCTGGCGGGGGCCGGCGTGGGCGAGGTCGACGTGCGCGACGGCGGCCGTGTCGAACCGTGGGACGTCGCGCCGGGCGGCCTGCCCCCCGAGGCCGTCGGTGACCGTCGGAACGAGGCGGCCCGCCGTGCCGTGCGCCGGGCGGCCCCCGACCGGCCGCCGCGCCCCGCCGCCGCGCAGGCACCCCCGGAGGAAGGCGACCCTGGTTTCTCCCTGGTGATCGTCGCCCCGCGGGACGATGTGGCCGTGCACGCGCCCGACCCGTCCGCCGCCGAGCCCTTGATGTCCTCCGGGACACCCCATCTGTACGCCGGTGTCGTGGAGGGAACCGGCGTGGTCGGCCCTCTCGTCCTGCCCGGTGAGACAGGCTGCGCGGGTTGTCTGCACGAGAGCCGCACCGACCGGGACCCGACCTGGCCGCGGCTGGTCGCCCAGTGGCGCTCCGGCAGGCAGCGGCAGGTGCGGCCCTGCGACCTGACCCTGGCCACGACTGTGGCGGGACTGGCGGCCGCCCACGCGCTCGCTTTCCTGGACGGCCGGGTTCCGTCGAGCGCCGGGGCACGCTGGGAGGTGTCCCTCCCAGGTCTCCACTGGCATGCTCGGCCGATCTGGGCGCATCCGGCATGCCCGTGCGCTGCAGCGGAGAGAGGAAAGGGGGAGCGCCTCTCGGAGGACGGGCAGTCACACGAGACAATGGCGGTGCAACGGCCGTCGGAGCAGTGCCGTGAGGCAGAGGCGGAGCGGCCGGCTGGGACTTGGAGGGCGCATGTCTGATCTTCCCCGGAAGGCGGTCACCCGGACCGCCAAGCTCGCCGCGCTCCCGCTCGGCATCGCCGGGCGGGCGACCTGGGGATTCGGCAAGCGGATCGTCGGCGAGTCCGCCGACCTCGTCGGCCGGGAGCTCCAACAGCGCACGGCGGACCAGCTGTTCAAGGTGCTCGGCGAGCTCAAGGGCGGCGCGATGAAGTTCGGCCAGGCCCTGTCCGTCTTCGAGTCGGCACTGCCCGAGGAGGTGGCCGGCCCCTATCGGGCCGCGCTGACCAAGCTCCAGGAGGCGGCGCCACCGATGCCGACGCGCACCGTGCACGCGGTGCTCGAGGAGCGGCTCGGCGAGGGCTGGCACGAGCTGTTCCTGGAGTTCGAGGACAAGCCCGCCGCGGCGGCCTCGATCGGCCAGGTGCACCGAGGGGTGTGGCACGACGGCCGTGAGGTGGCGGTCAAGGTGCAGTACCCGGGCGCAGGCGAGGCCCTGCTGTCCGATCTGAACCAGCTGAGCCGTTTCTCCCGCCTGCTCGGTCCGCTGATCCCCGGCATGGACATCAAGCCGTTGATCGCGGAGCTGAAGGACCGCGTCTCGGAGGAGCTGGACTACGACCTGGAGGCCCAGGCACAGCAGGCCCATGCGGAGGAGTTCACGGACGACCCGGACGTCGTCGTACCGCAGGTGGTCCACCAGTCCGACCAGGTCCTGGTCACCGAGTGGATCGACGGCGTTCCGCTGTCGGAGATCATCGCGAACGGCACCCAGGAGCAGCGTGACCGTGCCGGCCAGCTCTTGGCCCGCTTCCTGTTCTCAGGCCCCGCCCGCACCGGCCTACTGCACGCCGATCCGCACCCGGGCAACTTCCGGCTCCTGCCCGGCGGCCCGGAGGGCGAGGACGACTGGCGCCTGGGCGTCCTGGACTTCGGCACGGTCGACCGTCTTCCGGGCGGTCTGCCCGCCACCATCGGCGAGTCCCTGCGGATGACCCTCGACGGTGAGGCCGAGGCGGTCTACGAGCTCCTGTGCGTGGAGGGGTTCGTCAAGGAGACCATAGAGCTGGATCCCGACGCGGTCCTGGACTACCTGCTGCCGATCATCGAGCCGGCCCAGGTCGAGGAGTTCACCTTCACCCGGGGCTGGATGCGCAGTCAGGCGGCCCGCATCGCCGACCCCCGCTCCCCCGCCTACCAGCTCGGCAAGCAGCTCAATCTGCCCCCGTCGTATCTGCTGATCCACCGGGTGACCCTGAGCACGATCGGGGTGCTGTGTCAGCTGGGGGCGACGGTGCGTCTGCGCGAGGAGCTGGAGGAGTGGCTGCCGGGGTTCGTACCGGAGGACCCGGCGGACGGCGAGGCGTCAGTGGCGCAGGCGTGAGCCCCGGCAGGCGCCACGCATGACCTGGTGCCCGCGCTTCACCACCAGTCCGAGTCCAGCCTCCCCTCGATCGACCTGAGGTTCTCCCGGGAGCAGGTCTCGCAGAAGTCTCGGCGAGCGCCGTTCTCAAGAGAACAGGTCCAGGTGAGCTGTGGGGCCTCAGCCGAGGTGCCGCAGCGGGCGCACACCAGGCGTTCGGGTCCCGCGGCGGAGCCGCCGTTGTCACTTCCTCCGGGAGGACTCGTCACTCGCCGACGATATCTCCGTGCCCTGCGTCGCGGACACAACGCACCGCGGGGGCCGGTCCGTTCGGCACGGACCGGCCCCCGCCGGTAGAGCTCTGCCTCCCGGGCCGGGAGGCCAGCGCTTCAGGTGAAGTCGGTTACTGCATGACCGCCATGGCGAGCGCCCGGCGGGCACGCCGTGAGGCGCGCTCCGCCTTGCGCTGCATCCGGCGGGCGGCCACCAGGCGCACGGCCCGGCGGTCCCGCTCCGCCTCCTGCAGTCGCTCGTGCATATGCGCACGAGCCATGGCTTCTGGGATGAGTTGCATCTCTCGGGTCCTGTTCTGGCGCGAGTCCTTCGCGCCGCGCGTGGTGAAGTCTTGGGTCGCGGAGCCTGCGGGCTCGTAAGTGGACGGCTTCATCGGGGCCTGCTTCTGGGGGTCGTGCGTGAGGGGGCGGTCGATCGTTCCTGCGGTGTTCATGCCGTGACCGGGTTCTTGCGCGGGCGGCCACGCGGCCGCTTCCGGGCGACGACGACACCCTGGACGAACAGCTCGCCGCCCCAGACGCCCCAGGGCTCACGCCGCTCCTTGGCGCCGGCGAGGCAGGCCTCGACCAGCGGGCAGGTGCGGCAGAGGGACTTGGCGTACTCCACGTCCGCGGGCGACTCGGCGAAGAAGACCTCCGGGTCGTAGGAACGGCACGGGACGGGTACGCCGAGGTTCTCGATGGCGTCGTCGAGCGCGGTGAGCGCGGTGAGCGGAGTGAGCGGGGTCAAGGCGGAGTCCTCCGTGGGGCCGGGCTTGGGGATCGTGTCGGAAGGCGGTACGGACGGGGCGTGCGCTTCGAGTTGCACGGTTCGTCTTCCTCGTCTGGTCGTTCCGGCCTGTGGGCCGGGGGGCGGCTGGTACCGGGTTCTGCTCTTGTCCCGAGGCTCCTTCGGTCTGTCGTCCCTGTTCAGGGACAAACAGAAGGGCCGCGGATCCCGGGTGGGGTTCCGCGGCCCTGAAGGCGCCGGCCTGATCGGCGATCAGGCTGGATCACTCCAGGGTTCTGGCCCACGGAAGGCCCACATCTGGTGGTGCTGCGTCGTCTGCTTCCGGAATCCGGCACCGGTCGCCGTAAAGGCATAGGCCTGCGCCTGTGCCGCTACTGCTGCTTCCAGTGCCTTGGTCGGTCGCTCATTGCGCTCACGGACAGGAAGGCCCGCGGGAGCAAGGGAGGAGGACGCCGGACGGACGGCACGAATGCCGGACAGACCGGTGCCCAGGTTCGAAACGCCGAGCATGCACGTGGAGACGGCCGAGTGATCGGTCATTTTCACGGTGCTGATGAAGCTGGTGTCGATGCTGGTCACTGGGCTCGCCTCCTCTCGGCGTCTCGGGGGACTGGATGAACCAGTCCAACGGGTATGCAAGTACAACACGGAATCAGGGCCTTCGAGAAGGCCGCTGCTCTCGTGCCTTAGAACCTATGGGGATTGCTGGGGCATGCGCAAACTATTTTTTCGACGACTTCGTGTCAGTCCTGATCCGTGTCCCCTCCGGCGTACTGGCCTGCGCAGATGGCCAGTACGTCGGCTCCGTAGCGGGTGAGCTTGCGCATCCCGACGCCCGGGATGCGTGCGAGCTCGTGCTCGTCGCCGGGCGCGGTCTCGGCGATCGCCACCAGTGTCCTGTCGGTGAAGACGCAGAAGGCGGGCTGACCGCTGCTCCGGGCCTGGTCGGCGCGCCACTCGCGCAGCCGCTCGTAGAGGCCCTCGTTCATGTCGGAGGGGCAGTCGTCGCAGCGCATCAGCTTCATCTCGCCCGCGTCGGTCAGCGTGCGGCCGCAGACTCGGCAGCGGGCGGGGGTTCGCTGAGCTCGTCTCGGGGCGGAGCCCCTGGTTCCGGGGATTCCGCGCTCGATGCCCCCCGCGCCACCACCGGTCGTACGGCCTTTGGCAGCCGTCGAACCGGTGCGCAGCCCGTCGAGGAAGCGGCTGGGGCGGCGGTTGGGGCGGCCACCGGGCGAGCGGGAGAGGGCCCAGGAGACGTGGAGGTGTTCCCGCGCGCGGGTGACGCCGACGTACAGCAGGCGGCGCTCCTCTTCGATCTGCTCGTCTGTCTTTGCGTAGGTGATCGGCATCATGCCCTCGGCGACACCGGCCAGGAAGACGACGTCCCACTCCAGGCCCTTGGCCGAGTGGAGGGAAGCGAGGGTGACGCCCTGCACGGTCGGGGCATGCTGGGCGTTCGCCCGTTCGTCGAGCTCGGCCACGAGGTCTGCCAGGGTGGCGCCGGATTTGGCGGCGGCGAAGTCCTGGGCGAGGTTCACCAGGGCGGCCAGGGACTCCCAGCGCTCTCTCACAGCGCCGGAGCCGGCCGGTGGATGCGGCGTCCAGCCCTCGCCGGACAGCACGGCGCGCACCTGTGAGGGCAGGTCGACGGCGTCGTCCAGGAGGGAGTCGTTGCCGCCGAAGCGGGCCGCACCGCGCAGGGCGACGCCCGCCTTGCGCACCTCCGGGCGGTCGAAGAACCGCTCGGCGCCGCGCAGCTGGTAGGGCACTCCGGCATCGGCGAGCGCCTGTTCGTAGGTCTCGGACTGCGCGTTCGTACGGAAGAGGATGGCGATCTCGGCGGCCGGGACCCCCGAGTCGATGAGCTCACGGATACGGCGGGCCGCACCCTCGGCCTCGGCGGGTTCATCGGTGTACTCGGTGTAGACCGGCTCGGGCCCGGGGGCACGCTGGGAGACGAGCTCCAGACGGTGGTCGGCCGCGCGGCCCCTGGCCTGGGCGAGCAGGCCGTTGGCGAGGTGGACGACCTGGGGCGTGGAGCGGTAGTCGCGGACCAGCTTGACGACGGTGGCGCCGGGGTGGCGGGTGCGGAAATCGAGCAGATGGTCTGGAGTTGCTCCGGTGAACGAATAGATTGTCTGGCTGGCGTCACCGACCACGCACAGGCTGTCCCGCTCACCGAGCCACAGCTCCAGCAGGCGCTGCTGGAGGGGGCTGACGTCCTGGTACTCGTCGACCACGAAGTGCTGGTACTGGGCGCGGACCTGTTCGGCGATGTCGTGCCGGTCCTGGAGAACGGCCACCGTCAGCAGCAGCACGTCCTCGAAGTCGATGACGGAGCGCTCGCGCTTGATGTCCTCGTAGGCGGAGTAGAGCTGGGCGACCTCGGCGGGGGCGCGGGGGACCTCACGGCCGGCCTTGGCGGCGGCGGGCGCGTAGTCGGCGGGGACGGTCTGGGTGACCTTGGACCATTCGATCTCGGCGGTGACGTCCCGCAGCTCGCCCCGGTCGAGCCGGATGCGGCAGGCGGCGGCCGCGTCGGCGACGAGCTGGATCTTGCGGTCGACGAGCCGGGGCATGGAGCCGCCGATCGCTTTCGGCCAGAAGTACTGAAGCTGACGCAGGGCCGCCGAGTGGAACGTGCGCGCCTGGACGCCTGCGGCGCCGAGCTGGCGCAGTCGGCCGCGCATCTCTCCGGCGGCGCGGTTGGTGAAGGTGACGGCGAGGACGCTGGAGGGATGGAGGATGCCGGCGCGCACTCCGTAGGCGATGCGGTGGGTGATCGCCCGGGTCTTTCCTGTGCCTGCGCCCGCCAGGACGCACACCGGACCGTGCAGGGCGGTGGCCACTTCACGCTGCTCGGGGTCGAGCCCGTCGAGCACCGCGTCGGCCGAGTCCGGTACCTGCGGGAACAGGGTGGAGTGCGTTGCTGCTGTCACACAGCCATGCTGCCAGGTCGCGCGAGACGGCCGCGCCGGTTGTCCACAGGCGGGCCTCGATAGTCGTACTAATGCGGCAGGCGTCACGTCCGGCAGGGCCCGGATCCCGGGAATGGCGGCCCTTTCACGTACGTTCCACCTCTGCGACCACCCGCCCCCGAGCCACCGAAGGAGCACGAGAGACATGCTGGGCACTGTGACGATGTACAGCACCACGTGGTGCGGCTACTGCCGCCGGCTGAAGAGCCAGATGGACCGCGAGGGCATCGCGTACACCGAGATCAACATCGAGCAGGACCCGGAGTCCGCCGCGTTCGTGGAGAAGGCGAATGGCGGAAACCAGACGGTGCCCACCGTCCTGTTCCCGGACGGCTCCACCCTCACCAACCCGTCGCTGGCTCAGGTGAAGCAGAAGATCGGCGCGTAGTCGCCGCGCGGTTGTGCGGGGAAGGCGGTTCCTGAGGCGGCTCAGGAACCGCCTTCTCGTGGTTTGTCCCACACCACGACGTAGCGCCACAGCAGCGTGCGGCGGAAGTCGCATCCGGGCAGTAGCCGGTGGGCCGCCTGCCGGATCTCCGCCCAGGACATGTGCGCGTCTTCCATGGGCATGCCGGCCGGGCCTCGTTTGCCGCCGTGCCGGCGGGCGTGCAGCCGGCTCGCGGGCAGGCCGCATGCGCTGATGGCCCAGTCCAGCACCGTCCGGTTGGCGGCCATGCCGACGATCACCAGACGGCCGCCGGGTGCGGTGAGCCGGGCGAGGCGGGTGACCGCCGCCTCGAACGGCGCGTGGTGAACCACGGCGACCGCGCTGACGAAGTCGTACGCGCCCTCGGCCAGGGACCCGGCGGCGAGGTAGTCCGTCTCCAGATACGTGACGTTGCCGGGCACGTGCGCGTGCTCGCGGGCGAGCTTGATCATCTTCGGTGAGCGGTCCACGCCCGTGACGGACGCCGCCCGTGCCGCGAGCTTGCGGGTGAGCAGGCCGTCGCCGCAGCCGGCGTCCAGAGCCGTGCCACAGCCGTCCGGTACGGCGGCGAGCACCGCGGGGTGGTGATGGACGTTGTGGTTCCAGTACGGATCCACCACCTGGCCGGCCCCGGTCAAGCCGCGTTCCTCATGGGGAGCGGTTTGCCGTACCAGAGCTCGATCAGGCGGGCCGCGATCGAGATGCCGTACGGCGGGAGCACCTCGCCTGACTCGAAGGCCGCGCGCAGCTCCTCGCGGGAGAACCAGCGGGCCTCGTGGATCTCGTCGCCGTCGACATCGATCTCGGTCGAGGTGGCGCGGGCCAGGAAGCCCAGCATGAGGCTGGACGGGAAGGGCCAGGGCTGGCTGGCGACGTACTCGACCGGGCCGACGGTGATGCCGACCTCCTCGTGGACCTCGCGGCGCACCGACTGCTCGATGGACTCGCCGGGCTCGACGAAACCGGCGAGCGTCGAGAAGCGGCCCTCGGGCCAGTGGACCTGGCGGCCGAGCAGGATGCGGTCGTCCTGATCGGTCACCGCCATGATCACTGCGGGGTCCGTGCGCGGATAGTGCTCGGCGCCGCAGGCCTGGCAGCGGCGGATGTGGCCGGCCGCGGCGATGACGGTGCGCTCGCCGCAGCGTGAGCAGAAACGGTGTGTGCGCTGCCAGTTCTCCAGGCCCACCGCGTGCACCATCAGGCCCACGTCACGGGCCGACAGGAGCAGGCCCGCCTCGCGCAGGCCCGCCGGGCGCGCGGACTGGTCCATACGCCCGGGCAGGGAGTCCTTCTGGAGGGCGAAGTAGCTGACGCCGTCCTCGTCTATGCCGAGGAAGTAGCGGTGCGCCTCGGTGAGGGGCGCCTCGAAGGAGGGGATCATGACGAGTTCGGTGCGCCCGTCCGCCGTCTCGTCGATGAGGACCTGGCCGCCGGAGACCACGAAGCAGCGCGTCGAGGGGTGGCTCCACGCCGCCGCGAGCCAGGCCTCGTCGAGCCGGTGGTGCGCGGCGCGGTCGATGCCGCCCGGGGCGGTGAGCGAGATGGGTCGGTCGGCGTTCTGGTCGGTCCAGGTGGTCACTGGTGCTTCAAACTCCCCGGTGGAACGGTCGGGTTCGGCGGACTGATCAGCGGGACGTACGGCGGGAGGCGACCGGGTCCGGCGGGCTCGGGCGGTGCGGGGCGGCCCTTCCAGTGTGCCCCTCGCACGCTGCCGGTCCGGACGGCGCGGGACGCTCAGGGCGCATGGCGCCAGTGCTCGGCGAGGTCGCCCCACAGGTGAGCGGTGGTCTCGACGCCCTTGAGGAGCAGGTCGAGTTCGACTTTCTCGTTCGGGGCGTGCCAGCCGTCGGAGGGGACGGAGATGCCGAGGAACAGCACCGGAGCGCCCAGGACGTCCTGGAGGTCCGCCGCCGGTCCGGAGCCTCCCTCGCGTGTGAAGCGGACCGGCTTCTCGAAGGCCCGGCCCATGGCGCGGGCGACCGACTGGAGGGCCGGGTGGTCCAGCGGGGTCAGGCACGGGCGCGTGGCCCCGCTGAACGTGATCTCGCAGCGGATCCCGGCGGGCACCTGCTGTTCGGCCCAGGCGCGGACGGCCTTCTCCACGTGGTCGGGGTCCTGGCCCGCGACCAGCCGGAAGGACAGCTTCACCATGGCGGAGGACGGGATGATCGTCTTGCTGCCGGGGCCCTGGTAGCCGCCGCCGATGCCGTTGACCTCGGCGGTGGGGCGGGCCCAGACACGCTCCAGGGTGGTGTACCCGGCCTCGCCCTGGGCGGCGTGCGACTTGGCCGCGCGCAGCCACTGCCGCTCGTCGAAGGGCAGCTCGGCGAAGAGTTCGCGCTCGCGGTCGGTGAGCTCGACCACGCCGTCGTAGAAGCCGGGGATCGCCACGCGCGCGTGCTCGTCGTGCAGGGCGGCGACCAGGCGGGCGGCGGCGGTCGCCGGGTTGGGCACCGCGCCGCCGAAGGAGCCGGAGTGGATGTCCTGGTCGGGGCCGTACAGCCGGATCTCGCACTCGGCGAGGCCGCGCATGCCGGTGCACACCGTGGGGGTGTCCTCGGACCACATGCCGGTGTCGGAGACGATCACGGCGTCGGCGGCGAGCCGCTCGGCGTGCTCCTCGACGAGGGCGCGGAAGTGCGGCGAGCCGGACTCCTCCTCGCCCTCGATCAGCAGCTTGAGGTGGACGGCCGGGGTGCGTGCGGCCGGTGGCGGCGAGGTGGGCGCGGACGCCGAGTGTGTGGAAGAACACCTGGCCCTTGTCGTCGGCCGCCCCGCGCGCGTAGAGGCGGTTCTCGCGGACGACGGGCTCGAAGGGGTCGCTGTCCCAGCCGTCCTCCCGGGCGGCGGGCTGCACGTCGTGGTGGCCGTAGACCAGCACCGTGGGCGCCTGCGGGTCGTCGGAGGGCCACTCGGCGAAGACGGCGGGCGCGCCGGGGGTCTGCCAGACCTCGGCCGTCGGGAAGCCGGTCTCCTTCAGCTTGGCGGCGAGCCAGTCGGCGCTGCGTCGTACATCGGGCGCGTGGTCGGGCTGGGCGGACACCGACGGGATGCGCAGCCACTCGGCGAGGTCGTCGAGGAAGGCGGCGCGGTGCTGCTCGATGTACGTACGGACGACGCTGTCCGGGGTCTGGCTCATGGTCACGAGCCTATCGGCCCGCACCGACGTCCTCGGAGTGCGGTTCCTCACCGGGCGGCTCCTCGCTCAGCAGCCGCTCCAGCGCCGCGCGGTCCGGCAGACCGTCGGGGCGGACGACCTCGCCGCTGCGCACGTACAGGAACGCGGCCGTGACCGACTCCGCGGGTACGCCCTGCTGCTCGGCCCAGGCGAGGCGGTAGACGGCGAGCTGGAGGGGGTCCGCGGTGCGTGAGCGGTTGGTCTTCCAGTCGACGATCTCGTACGTCGCGCCCTCGCCGTCGCCCTCCTTGTAGACGGCGTCGATGCGGCCCCGTACGACGCGGCCGGCGAGGGCGAGCTGGAACGGGGCCTCGACCCGGTAGGGCGTGCGGCGCGCGTACTCGGTGCGCTCGAAGGCGTCCTTGAGGGCCTCCAGGTCCCGCTCGTCGGCGATCTCGGCTTCGCTGCCGGGCAGTTCCTCCGGCTCCAGCATGGGCAGCGTCAGCTCTTCGAAGCGGGCCTCGACCCAGGCGTGGAAGCGGGTGCCGCGGCGGGCGGCGGGCTGCGGCGGGCGGGGCATGGGGCGGGCCAGCTCCTGGGCGAAGCCGTCCGGGTCGGCGGCCAGGCGCAGCAGCTGGGAGGCGGTGAGCGACGCGGGCAGGGGGACCTCGGTGACGCTGTCGCGGGCGCGCAGCAGCTCGCCGGTGAGGGCGTCGAGGTCGCGGTCCCAGGAGGCGATGGTGCGGGCTTCCTCCGGGGTGAGGTGCGGCCGTGCGCGTGCCGGTGCGGGTCCGGGGCGTCGGCGGCCGCGGCTCTGGTGGGGCGACCGTGCGGGCCGTCCGGACGGTCGGTGCGTCCACCGGCACGTCGCCAGCTCCTGCGCAGGGGTCCTCGTCGAAAGGCGGCTCTCCTCGAAGGGGTCGCCTCGTCGAAGTCGGAGGGGTCCGGCTCGTCGTACGAGGCTCGTCGTCCTCGGGGGGCGGCGGCCAGTCCGGGTCGTCGGACGCGTCCGGGTCGTGCGCGGCCGCCGGGTGTCCGTCCTCCTGGGACGCGAGGTCCTCCAGGTGGGCCAGGACGGTCTCGGCGGCGGCGCGGCGGCGGGCCAGGGCCGCCTCGTCCAGGGGCAGGGGCCACACCTGGTCGGCGGTCGCCTGGTGCAGGGCCGGGTTCTCCTCGTCCTCGGCGGGTTCGTCCGCCCACGCCTCGATCTCGCCGTACCCGGCCGCGCAGTGCTCGTAGCAGGGCCTGGAGGAAGTCGGAGGGGCCGCGGCGGCTTCTTCTGGCTGGGCCCCCACCAGTGGCCGGAGCCGAGGAGCAGGGAGCGGGGGCGGGTGAAGGTGACGTAGCCGAGGCGGAGTTCCTCGGTGTGCTGGTGCTCCTTCATGGCCTCGTGGAAGCGCCTTCAGGCCCCTGGCGTCCCAGGACGTCGACGTCGGGCAGGGTGTCGGCGTCGCCGCGCAGTTCGTGCGGCAGCACCTTGCCCTGGGCGGTCCACTTCTCGCGGCCCTGGGTGCTGGGGAAGGTGCCGGTGACCAGGCCGGGGACGGCGACGACGTCCCACTCCAGGCCCTTGGACTTGTGCGCGGTGAGCACCTTGACGGTGTTCTCGCCGCCGGGCAGGGCGTTGTCGAGGCCCTTCTCGTACTGGGCGGCGGTGCGCAGGAAGCCGAGGAAGGCGAGCAGGGTGGCCTCGCCGTCGCCGGCGGCGAAGGAGGCGGCGACGTCGAGGAAGTTGGACAGGGTCTCGCGGCGGCGGGCGGCCAGCGCGTGCGGGGACGCCGACAGCTCGACCTCCAGGCCGGTGACGGCGAGGACGCGGTGCAGGACGTCCATCAGCGGGTCGGACAGGGAGCGGCGCAGGTCGCGCAGTTCGGTGGCCAGGCGGGCGAAGCGCACGCGCGCGTCCGGCGAGAAGGGCAGCCCGTCGTCGTCCCCGTGGCCGTCCAGCGGCGTCTCCAGGAACGTGTCGAGGGCGTCCGCGAGCGAGATCACCTCGGCGGGGTCGACGCCCTCGACGGCCTCGGCGAGCCGGCGGTCCGGGTCGTCGTCGCCGTCCACGCGCGCGTGGGCGACGAGCAGCCGGGCGCGGCGCCCCAGGAGGGCGAGGTCGCGCGGGCCGATGCGCCAGCGCGGGCCGGTGAGCAGGCGGACCAGGGAGGCGTTGGCGCCGGGGTCCTGGAGGACCTCGCAGACGGCGACCAGGTCGGCGACCTCGGGCAGGTGCAGCAGCCCGGACAGGCCGACGACCTCGACGGGGACGTCCCGGGCGACCAGCGCGCCCTGGATCTCGGCGAAGTCGGTCGCCGTGCGGCACAGGACGGCGATCTCGCCGGGCGCCGTGCCGGTGCGCACGAGGTGGGCGACGGAGTCGGCGAGCCAGTCGATCTCCTCGGCGTGGGTGGGCAGCAGGGCGCAGCGGACCATGCCGTCGCGTTCGGCGCCGGGGGCCGGGCGGAGGGCCTCCACGCCCGCGTGCATGGCGCGCAGGGGCTCCGCGAGGCCGTTGGCGAGGTCGAGGAGGCGGCCGCCGCTGCGGCGGTTCTCGCTGAGCGCCTGGCGGGTCGGCGGGGCGGCCGTCGGCGTGGGCGAAGTGCTCGGGGAAGTCGTCGAGGTTGGCGACGGAGGCACCGCGCCAGCCGTAGATCGCCTGGCAGGGGTCGCCGACGGCGGTGACCGGGTGGCCGGTGCCCTCGCCGAACAGGCCCGCCAGGAGGACGCGTTGGGCGACCGAGGTGTCCTGGTACTCGTCGAGCAGGACCACCCGGAACTCGTCGCGCAGGACGCGGCCCACTTCGGGGATGCCGGCGAGCCGGGCCGACAGGGCGATCTGGTCGCCGAAGTCGAGCAGGTCCCGCTCGCGCTTGGCGGCCCGGTAGCGGGTCACCAGCTCGGCGAGTTCGCGGCGCGCGGCGGCCGCCTCGGGGACCTTGCGCAGGTCGGCGTTGGTGAGCTTGGCGCCCTGCAGGGTCAGCAGCAGTTCGGCGTCGTAGGCGCGCAGCGCCTCCGGGCGTACGAGGTGCTCGGCGAGTTCGGAGTCGAGGGCGAGGAGGTCGCCGACGAGGTCCGGGAAGGAACGGGTGAGGGCCGGGTAGGGCCCGGGGCCTCGCGCAGCACGCGCGCGGCGAGCTGGAAGCGGGTGGCGTCGGCGAGCAGCCGGGAGCGTGGGCTCGAGGCCGAGGCGCAGGCCGTGGTCGGTCAGCAGGCGGCCCGCGAAGGCGTGGTACGTGGAGATGACCGGCTCGCCCGGCGGGTTGTCCGGGTCGATGGCGTCCGGGTCGGTGACGCCGGCCTTGATCAGCGCCTTGCGGACGCGCTCGGCGAGTTCGCCGGCGGCCTTGTTGGTGAAGGTGAGGCCGAGCACCTGCTCGGGGGCGACCTGGCCGGTGCCGACCAGCCACACCACGCGGGCCGCCATCACCGTCGTCTTGCCCGAGCCGGCTCCGGCCACGATCACCTGCGGGGCGGGCGGCGCGGTGATGCAGGCCGTCTGCTCCGGGGTGAACGGGATGCCGAGGAGCTCCTTGAGCTGCTCGGGATCGGTGATATGGGCGGGCACAGCGGAGAAGGCTAGCGGCGGCCACTGACAGTCGGCGGACGACAGCGGCCTCCGAGGCAGGAAGAAGCGCAGGTCAGCAGCGATGCTCGGTGCCGATACGATCACTCGACGACATGGCGGCCCTCCGGCCGCGCGCTGCACGAGGCCCGGAACGCGCAGTGCGTGCAGTGCTGGCCCGGCGGTCGGCGTGAACCGTTCGTCGAGGACCTTTCCGGCGGCGGTGGCCAGCAGGTCGCCGACCCACTCCCCCTCCAGTGGCTCCTGAGCCTGCACCTTGGGCAGGGTCTCGCCGCCGTCCCGCTTGGCGGCGCCCTGTCGGAGCTGGACGAGTTCGGCGCCGCCCGGCTCGGGGCGCGCGCCGTCGAAGGCGTCGTCGACGGCGCCCTCGCGGACGGCGAGCTGGTAGACGGCGAGCTGCGGGTGGCGGGCCACCTCGGCCGCGCTGGGCGCCTGCTTGCCGGTCTTGAAGTCGACGACGTAGGCGCGGCCGTCGCCGTCCGCCTCGACGCGGTCCATCTGGCCGCGGATGCGCACCTGGTAGTCGCCCGCTTCGAGGGTGACGTCGAAGTCGTGCTCGCTGGCCACCGGGGTGCGCCCGGCGCGGTCCATGACGTGCCACTTCAGGAAGCGTTCGAGCGCCACGCGCGCGTTGTCCTTCTCCTGGGCCGACTTCCACGGCGCGTCGAAGGCGAGCGCGTTCCACACGGAGTCGAGGCGTTCCATGAGGACGGCGAGGTCGGCCGGGGTGTGCCCGGAGGCGACCTCGTCGGCGAGGACGTGCACCACGTTGCCGAAGCCCTGGGCGGCGGTCGCGGGCGCGTCGGCCTTCACCTCGCGGCCCAGGAACCACTGCAGGGCGCAGGTGTTGGCCAGCTGGTCGAGGGCGCTGCCGGAGAGCACGACGGGCTGGTCGCGGTTGCGCAGCGGCACCTTGCTCTCGGTCGGCTCGAACATGCCCCACCAGCGGTACGGGGTGCGCGGACGGCACCAGCGGGCGGCCGTCCTCGTCGGCGAGCGCGGCGAGCCGGGCCAGCCGGCGGGCGGCGGCCTCCCGGAGGGCGTCCGGAGACGCGCGGGTCGACCGTGGTGGCGCGCAGTTCGGCGACGAGCGCGGCGACGGACAGGGGGCGGCGCGGGCGGCCGGTGACGTCCCTGGGCTCGACGCCGAGTTCGGTCAGGAAGCGGGAGGGCTGGTCGCCGTCGTCCGCCGGGGCCTTGACCGCGGTGACGACGAGGCGTTCACGCGCGCGCGTGGCGGCCACGTAGAACAGGCGGCGCTCCTCCGCGAGCAGCGCGCCGGGGGTGAGCGGTTCGGCGAGTCCGTCACGGCCGATGCGGTCGGCCTCCAGCAGGGAGCCGCGGCGGCGCAGGTCCGGCCAGAGCCCCTCCTGGACGCCGGCGACGACGACCAGGCGCCACTCCAGCCCCTTGGAGCGGTGCGCGGTCATCAGGCGGACGGCGTCGGGGCGTACGGCACGCCGCGTGAGGGTGTCGGCGGCGATGTCCTCGGCGTCGATCTCCTCCAGGAAGTTCAGGGCGCCCCGGCCGCCGGTGCGCTCCTCGGCGCGGGCCGCTGTCGCGAACAGCGCGCAGACGGCGTCCAGGTCGCGGTCGGCGTTGCGTCCGGCCGCGCCGCCGCGGCGGGCGGCCCGCTCCAGCCGCGTGGGCCACGGTGTGCCCTCCCACAGGTCCCACAGCGCCTCCTCGGCCGTGCCGCCGCCCGCCAGGCGCTCCCGGGCCTTGCGGAGCAGCGCGCCGAGGCGCTGGGCGCCACGCGCGTACGCGGGGTCGTGCACGGCCAGCCGCTCCGGCTCGGCGAGCGCCCGCGCGAGCAGCACGTCCGAGGGCGGGGGCAGGGGGTTGCCCGCGGCCCGCTCCTCGTCGCGCAGGGCTCGGCCCGAGGCGGCGCAGGTCGGCGGCGTCCATGCCGGCGAGGGGGGAGGCGAGCAGGGTGAGGGCGGTCTCGGTGTCGAGCCAGGAGGCGCGGGGTCGGGCTCGTCGGCCGAGGCGGTCGCCAGGCCGGCTCGGAGTCGGTCCGGCTTCGACCTCGGCTCCGGCCGTCCGCTCCTCGGCTCGCCCCGCGCGTACGCCCGTCACCGCCGCCCGTCGGGGCTCCGCCTCCGCCGTGGCCACCGCCCGCAGCGCCGTCAGCAGCGGCGCCACCGCCGGTTCGTGGCGCAGGGGCAGGTCGTCGCCGTCGATGTCCACGGGCACGCCGGCCGCCGTGAGGGCGCGGCGGACCGTCGGGATGGTGCGGGAGCCGGCGCGCACCAGGACGGCCATCTCGCTCCACGGGACGCCGTCCTCCAGGTGGGCCCTGCGCAGGATGTCGGCGACGTTGTCCAGCTCGGTGCCGGACGTCGGGTACGTGTACGCCTCGACGCGGCCGCCGTCGCGTACGGGGCGAGCTCGCGGTGGGCGCGTACCTTCTCGGCGGGCAGGCGGGTCAGCGGCATGCGCTGGGTCAGCAGCCGGGTCGCGGCCAGCAGGGCGGCGCCGGAGCGGCGGGAGGTGCGCAGCACCTCGACGGGGGCCGGGCGGCCGTCCGCGCGCGGGAAGGCGTGCGGGAAGTCGAGGATGCCGTTCACGTCGGCGCCCCGGAAGGCGTAGATCGACTGGTCGGGGTCACCGAAGGCGACGAGGGTGCGGCCGCCGCCGGCCAGCGCGTGCAGCAGCCGTACCTGCGCGGGATCGGTGTCCTGGTACTCGTCGACGTAGACGGCGTCGTACTGGGCGGCGAGCCGCGCGGCGACCTCGGGGCGGCGGGCGAGGAGCACCGCGCGGTGGACGAGTTCCGCGTAGTCGATCACGCCCTGGAGGTCGAGCACGTCGAGGTACTCGGCGAGGAAGGCGGCCGCCGCGCGCCAGTCGGGGCGGCCGATGCGGCGGGCGAAGGCGTCCAGGGCGTCGGGGCCGAGGCCCAGTTCGCGGCTGCGGGCGAGGACCGCGCGGACCTCGTCGGCGAAGCCGCGCGTGGTCAGGCAGGCGCGCAGTTCGTCCGGCCAGCGCACATGCGCCAGCCCGAGCCGCTCCAGGTCCGAGCTGGCCCGCGAGCAGCTCGCGTACCGTGACGTCCTGCTCGGGGCCGGACAGCAGCCGCAGCGGCTCCGCGAACAGGTCGCTGTCCTGGTGGGCGCGGACCAGGGCGTAGCAGAACGAGTGGAAGGTGGTCGCCTGCGGGGCGCGGGCGGCGCCCGTGCGCAGGGCCATGCGGTCGCGCAGCTCGACGGCCGCCTTGCGGCTGAACGTCAGCACCAGGATGCGCTCGGGGTCCCCGCCCCGGGCGATGCGCTCGGCCACGGACTCGACGAGCGTGGTGGTCTTGCCGGTGCCCGGACCTGCGAGGACGAGCAGCGGGCCCGGCCGTGTGGTCAACCACGGCGCGCTGCGCGGCGTCCAGACGAGGGGGGTCCGCCCGGGCAGGAGGGGTACGTACCAGTCGGTAAGCGCCACGGCTCCCCTGCCGCACCCGGGGGTGCGACAGGCGCTGGTGGAGGAAGAGGAGCTCACGTGGTTCGCCGGTCCTGGTGGGAGTGCTGGTGGGCGGGCCACCGCGCGTGGCGGGCGGTGACCGCGGGGTGACGGGGACACGTGCGGCCGACGCTACGCCGACGGGTGAGGCGGAAGCAGGGCTTCCCCTTCTTCCCGCCGGCCACTCGCGGCACTCGTGGCACTCATGCCCCTCGCCTCACGAACGTACGTCATGCCACGGACGTGCCCCGATTCCCCCGTACGGATCACGGGTCACACGGCGAGGCCGTCCGATGGCGGAAGCTGTCAGGTGTGACCCTCCGCGCGTTCGCCGCCGTCCCACCGCGCCCGTCTCATGTCGAGGCGCGGCAGGTGGCCCTCGGCGGCCCGGCTCGCCTCCTTCAGGGGCGTGCCCTCCGCGCGGTAGTGGTCGAGCGCCCGCAGCTCGTGGCCCGGGAGCAGCACGCCGTCCGCGCGGACGACGCGCCACCACGGAACGGCTCCCCCGTAGAGGGCCATCACACGGCCGACCTGGCGCGGCCCGCCCTCCTCCAGCCACTCCGCGACGTCCCCGTAGGTCATGACCCGGCCCGGCGGGATCAGTTCGGCGACGTCGAGGACCCGCTCGGCGTACTCGGGCAGGGCTTCCGCGGGTCCTCACGGTCGCCGTCGTACCCCGCATGGCGTCCGCGCGTCGGCTTCCCGGAAGGCTCTCCTCGCTCATCCGACCCATCCTGCCCCACCCCACCGACAACGGGACGCGCGCGCTCCCGGAGCGTTTCCCTCGCCCTGCAGGAGCGCGTCGGGCAGACTGTCCGCCCCCGCATGTGCACCCTGATGCCCCCGCGTGTCGGTGCGGCATGCCACCATCGTGCGGGCGGTGACCGGTGATACGAGACCAAGAAGAGACGATGAAGCAGCAGGGTGCGCACCCCGAGGACACGGAGGGCACCTCTGACGCTTCGTCGCGCCCGGGCACTCCGGACGACGGCCCGGAAGCGGCCGGTGAGAAGGCACAGGCGGTCGCCGAAGGGTCGGGAAGCAGGCCCGGACGGCCGGCGAGGAGCCCGACGACCGCGCACGTCGACGAGGTGGAGGGCGACGAACCGCTGCTCCCCGCGCGCGTGCACCGCCCCTCCGACCTGATGCGACTCCTGGTGGGCGTGCTCGCCGTCGCGGTGCTGCTCGCGATCGCCGCGTTCGCGCACGGCACCACCTCGGGCCTCGAACAGGACATCAACAAGGGCACCGGGCAGGCGCCCGACCTCCTCATCAAGATCGCGGGGCTGGCGTCCAGCATCGCGATCCTGCTGGTGCCGGTCGCCTTCGCCATCGAGCGGCTGATCAAGCGGGACGGGCTGCGGATCGCCGACGGCGTGCTCGCTGCGGTCCTCGCGCACGGGGTGACCCTCGCCACCGACCTCTGGGTCGCCCGGGCCGCCCCCGACTCGATCCAGGAGGCGCTCACCCAGCCCTCCCCCGGCGACATCCACGCCCTGACCGACCCGGTGCACGGCTATCTGGCGCCGGTCATCGCGTACATGACGGCCGTCGGCATGTCCCGCAGACCCCGCTGGCGCGCGGTGCTGTGGGTCGTGCTGCTCCTCGACGCCTTCTCGATGCTCGTCACCGGCTACACGACCCCGTTCTCGATCATCCTGACCGTGCTGATCGGCTGGACCGTGGCCTACGGCACGCTGTACGCGGTCGGCTCGCCCAACGTCCGGCCCACCGGACAGACCCTGATGGCGGGCCTGCGGACGGTCGGCTTCCGCCCGGTCAGCGCGTCGCGCGAGGACACCTCGGACAACCCGGACACCGGCGACCGGGGCCGCCGTTACTTCGTCACCCTGGAGGACGGCCCGCCGCTGGACGTGACGGTGGTCGACCGGGAGCAGCAGGCCCAGGGCTTCTTCTACCGCGCGTGGCGCAATCTGACCCTGCGCGGCTTCGCCACCCGCAGCAGCCTCCAGTCGCTGCGCCAGGCCCTGGAGCAGGAGGCGCTGCTGGCGTACGCGGCCATCGCGGCCGGTGCCAACGCGCCCAAGCTGATCGCCACCTCCGAGCTCGGCCCCGACGCGGTGATGCTCGTCTACGAGCACAGCGGCGGACGCACCCTGGACTCGCTGTCGGACGAGGAGATCACCGACGACCTGCTGCGCGACACCTGGCACCAGGTGAAGGCGCTGCAGTCCCGGCGCATCGCGCACCGCAGGCTGGTGGGCGACGCGATCCTGGTGGATCGTTCCGGCAAGGTGATCCTCACCGACCTGCGCGTCGGCGAGATCGCGGCCGGCGATCTGCTGCTGCGCATGGACATCTCCCAGCTGCTGGTGACCGCTCGGCCTGCGGGTGGGCGCCGAGCGCGCGGTGGCCTCGGCGGTGGGCGTGCTCGGCCCGGACGCGGTGGCCGACTGCCTGCCGATGCTCCAGCCCATCGCGCTGAGCCGCTCCACGCGCGCGACGCTGCGCAGACTGGCCCGGGAGCGGGCACAGCGCGAGCGCGAGGCGGTGCTGGAGGCGTCCCGGCTGGCCAAGCAGGCCCGCCTGGAGGAGGCCGCGTCGGACGAGGCCGGGCCGGTCCCGGAAAAGCCCGACAAGAAGGCCGTACGGGCCGAGCAGCGGGCCGAGAAGCGGGCCATCGACGAGGCTCTGGAGGAGGCGCGCGAGGAGGACCTGCTCACGCAGATCCGGCACCAGGTGCTGCGGATCAGGCCGCAGGCGCCGGTCGAGCCGGCCCGGCTGGAGCGAGTCCGGCCGCGCACGCTGCTCAGTTTCATCGCCGGTGCGATCGGCGCGTACTTCCTGCTGACGCAGCTCACCCACATCGAGTTCGGGCCGCTCATCGCGAACGCCCAGTGGGGCTGGGTCGCCGCGGCGGTGCTGTTCTCGGTGTGCAGCTACCTCGCGGCGGCGATGGCGCTGCTGGGGTTCGTGCCCGAGCGGGTGCCGTTCCTGCGGACCGTGGCGGCGCAGGTCGCCGGGCTCGTTCGTGAAGATCGTCGCCCCGGCGGCGGTGGGCGGTGTCGCCCTCAACACGCGCTTCCTGCAGCGCGCGGGAGTGCGGCCGGGGCTCGCGGTGGCGAGCGTGGGCGCGTCGCAGTTGTTCGGGCTCGGCTGCCACATCCTGATGCTGCTGGCCTTCGGCTATCTGACCGGCACCGAGAAGACGCCGTCGCTGTCGCCGTCCCGGACCGTCATCGCCGGTCTGCTGACGGTGGCGGTGCTCGTGCTCGTGGTGACGTCGGTGCCGTTCCTGCGGAAGTTCGTCGTCACGCGCGTGCGGTCGCTGTTCGCGGGTGTCGTGCCGCGCATGCTGGACGTGCTGCAGCGGCCGCAGAAGCTGGTCACCGGCATCGGCGGCATGCTGCTGCTGACCGCCTGCTTCGTGATGTGCCTGGACGCCTCGATCCGCGCGTTCGGCGACGAGTCCACCTCGATCAGCATCGCCAGCGTCGCCGTCGTCTTCCTCGCGGGCAACGCGCTCGGGTCCGCGGCGCCGACACCGGGCGGTGTGGGCGCGGTCGAGGCGACCCTGACGGTCGGTCTGATCGCCGTCGGGCTGCCCGAAGGAGGTCGCGGCGCCGGCGGTCCTGCTGTTCCGGCTGCTGACGCTGTGGCTGCCCGTGCTGCCGGGCTGGCTGGCCTTCAACCACCTGACCCGCAAGCGGCCCTCTGACACCGGCTCCCCGGCGAGCAGGGCCTTGGGCAACGCAAACCCAGTGACCTTCGGCGACACCAGCCCGGCGACCAGGCTCTTTTACAACAGCAGCCCCTCCTACCTCGTACGGCCCGCGTCCCGCGCGGCGCGCCCCGCGCCGCCGCAGGATGGAACCATGCCGAACCCTCCTCCGGCTGCGCGCCGCCGCCCTGACCGCCACCGCCGTGCTGCTGTCCACCGTGCTGGCGGGCTGCGGTGGCGACGACGCCGAGGACGAGGACCTGACGCACCAGGAGCTGAGCTGGAAGGACTGCCCGGCCCCGGACGAGGCGCAGGGCGGAGGCGCCCCGCCCTCGCCCCTGCCCGACGGCGGCGAGTGGCAGTGCGCCACCATGAAGGCGCCTCTCGACTGGGACGACCCCAAGGGCGACACGATCGGCCTCGAGCTGATCCGGGCCAGGACGACGGCGCCGGAGAAGCGAACGCATCGGCTCGCTGATCTTCAACTTCGGCGGCCCCGGCGGCTCGGGCGTCACCACGCTGCCCGCGCTTCGCGAGGACTACGAGACCCTGCGCACCCGCTACGACCTGGTCAGCTTCGACCCGCGCGGGGTCGGCCGCAGCGACGCCCGTGCTGTGCGAGAACGACCAACAGCTCGACGCGTACTTCCAGCAGGACGCCACGCCCGACGACACCGCCGAGCGCACCGAGCTCCTGGACAACACCAAGGAGTTCAACGACGCCTGCGAGCAGAACTCCGAGAAGATCCTGCCGCATGTGCGCACCACCGACGCGGCCCGCGACATGGATCTGATGCGCCAGGTCCTCGGCGACGACAAGCTGCACTACTTCGGCATCTCGTACGGCACCGAACTCGGCGGCGTCTACGCCCACCTGTTCCCCAAGCAGGTCGGCCGTGCCGTCTTCGACGCCGTCGTCGACCCCACGCAGAACTCCGAGCAGGGCTCGCTCGGGCAGGCCAAGGGCTTCCAGCTCGCGCTCGACAACTTCGCCGAGGACTGCATGTCCAAGACCGAGGACTGCCCCGTCGGCGACACCGCCGCAGGACGTGAAGGACCGTATCGCCAAGCTGCTGAAGGACCTCGACAGCAAGCCGATCCCGGGCGTCTTCCCGCCGGGAGCTGACCCAGACCGCGGCGACCAACGGCATCGTGCAGGCGCTGTACTCGAAGGACTTCTGGGAGTACCTCACCGAGGGCCTCGATCAGGCGTACGACGGCGACGGCAGCATCCTGATGCTGCTGTCCGACTCGATGAACGGGCGCAGTCGAGAACGGCGAGTACAGCAACATCACCGCCGCCAACATCGCCATCAACTGCTCCGACGACAAGCCGCGCTACGACACCGCCTACGTGCGAGCGGAAGCTGCCCGAGTTCCGGGCCGCCTCCGCCCTGTTCGGCGACTACCTCGCCTGGGGCATGCTCGGCTGCACCGACTGGGCCGTGGCGGGCGCCGCCGACCATCCCGACGTCAGCGCGCCCGGCTCGGCGCCGATCCTGGTCGTCGGCAACACCGGCGACCCGGCCACCCCGTACGAGGGCGCCCGGCGATGGTGGACGCGCTGGGCAAGGGCGTGGGCGTCGAGCTGACGTACAAGGGCCAGGGGCACGGCGCGTACAACAGCAAGAACAAGTGCGTGCAGAACGCGGTGAACGGATATCTGCTGGACGGGAAGGTGCCGACAGCCGGGCACGGTCTGCTCCTGAGTACCGCCACGGTTGAACGCACGTAAATGCGCAGGTCAGAGAGTTATCCACAGGCCGCAACGGCCTCTTCGTGTTCTGCCTACTATGGCCTGACCGCCATCCGCGGCACGGTGCGGACGGCCTGCGAGGGGGGATGGACATGGCGCGTTTCGTGCGGTGGACGGCCCTGGCGGCCGCCGCCGCCCTGCTGGCGGCGGGCTGCAGCGGCGGCTCGTCGGACGGCGCGGACGAGGGGAGACAAACGGCACGGGTTCACCGCCGGCTCCGCCGGCGGCGCCCTGCCGTCCTCACTGACCTCGCAGACCTCGACTGGGGCCGCTGCAAGGCCACCGGGGACTGCCCCCGCGCCGGGCGGCGAGTGGCAGTGCGCGACGCTCAAGACGCCGCTGGACTGGGCGAAACCGGAGGGCGAGACGATCGGCCTCGCGTTGATCCGCGCCAAGGCCCGCGGCGACGACCGCCTCGGCTCGCTCCTGTTCAACTTCGGCGGCCCCGGCAGCTCGGCGACGTCCATGCTGCCGTCGTACGCCCCACCGCGTCCCGAGCTGGGCGAGCGGTACGACCTGGTGAGCTGGGACCCGCGCGGGGTGGGCGCCAGCGAGGGGGTCCGCTGCCGCGGCGACAAGGAGATCCAGGCCGCCGAGTCGGTGGACGTCACGCCGGACACCCCGGCCGAGGAGACGGCGTACTTCCGGGACGCCGCCGACTTCGGAAAGGGCTGCCAGAAGTCCGCGGGGAAGCTGATGGCCCATGTGTCGACCGCCGACACCGCCCGCGACATGGACCTGATCCGCCAGGTCCTCGGCGACGACAAGATGCACTACTTCGGCATCTCGTACGGCACCGAACTCGGCGGCGTCTACGCCCACTTGTTCCCGAAGAACGTCGGGCGCCTGATCCTGGACGCGGTCGTCGACCCGAGCGCCGACACCGTGGGACACGCCGAGAACCAGGCCAGGGGCTTCCAGCGCGCGCTGAACAACTACCTCCGGTCCACCGGCCAGGACCGGAGGAGGGCACGCGGAAGATCGCGGACCTGCTGGAGCGGATCGACGCGAGCCCGCTGCCGACGTCGCTCCGGGCGGAAGCTCGACGCAGACACTCGCGCGTCACCGGCCTCATCAGGCCGCTGTACAGCGAGGCGAGCTGGCCCACCCTGACCAGCGCCCTGGACGCGGCCGAGCAGGGCGACGGCTCGGAACTGCTGGCCCTCGCCGACGACTACAACGAACGCGACGCGTCGGGCCGCTACGGCACGCGGACCCACTCACAACGGGTCATATCGTGCCTGGACGACAAGCAGCGGCCGACGGCGGCGCGAGACGAAGAAGCTGCTGCCGCGGTTCGAGAAGATCTCGCCCGTGTTCGGCCCGTTCCTGGGCTGGGACATCGGCGGGCTGGTGTCACGACTGGCCGGTGGCCGGGCAGTACGACACCCCGGAGGTGAGCGCGCCGGGCGCGGCCCCGATCCTGGTGGTCGGCAACACCGGCGACCCGGCGACGCCCTACGAGGGCGCCCGGAAGATGGCGGACGAACTGGGCAAGGGCGTCGGGGTGATGCTCACGTGGAAGGGCGAGGGCCACGGCGCGTACGGGAGCGGGAGCGGCTGCGTCGACTCCACGGTGAACGCGTATCTGCTGGACGGGACGGTGCCGAAGGACGGCAAGGTCTGCTCATGACGACGGCGGGGGCTCGCGCACCCGTGGTGCGCGAAGCCCCCGCCGTCGGAGCCGGGTTCGCCTCGCCGGCGAGGCGGTCCGGCTCAGTAGACCGGCTTGTGCGGCTCGATCTGGTTGACCCAGCCGATCACGCCGCCGCCGACGTGCACCGCGTCGGCGAAGCCCGCGGACTTCAGGACCGCGAGGACTTCCGCGCTGCGGACACCCGTCTTGCAGTGCAGGACGATCTTCTTGTCCTGCGGGAGGGTCTCCAGGGCGGTGCCCATGAGGAACTCGTTCTTCGGGATCAGCTTGGCGCCGGGGATCGAGACGATCTCGTACTCGTTCGGCTCGCGGACGTCGATGATCTCGATGTTCTCGCCGTCGTCGATCCACTCCTTGAGCTGCTTGGGAGTGATCGTGGAGCCGGCGGCCGCCTCCTGGGCCTCCTCGGAGACGACGCCGCAGAAGGCCTCGTAGTCGATGAGCTCGGTGACGGTCGGGTTCTCGCCGCAGACCGCGCAGTCGGGGTCCTTGCGGACCTTGACCTGGCGGTACTGCATCTCCAGGGCGTCGTAGATCATCAGCCGGCCGACCAGCGGCTCACCGATGCCGGCGAGGAGCTTGATCGCCTCGTTGACCTGGATGGAGCCGATGGACGCGCAGAGCACGCCCAGCACGCCGCCCTCGGCGCAGGAGGGGACCATGCCGGGCGGCGGGGGCTCCGGGTAGAGGCAGCGGTAGCAGGGGCCGTGCTCGGACCAGAAGACGGAGGCCTGGCCGTCGAAGCGGTAGATCGAGCCCCAGACGTACGGCTTGTTCAGCAGCACGCAGGCGTCGTTGACCAGGTAGCGGGTGGCGAAGTTGTCCGTGCCGTCGACGATCAGGTCGTACTGGCTGAAGATGTCCATCACGTTGTCGGCCTCGAGCCGCTCCTCGTGAAGGATCACGTTCACGTACGGGTTGATGCCCAGGACGGTGTCCCGGGCGGACTCGGCCTTGGAGCGGCCGATGTCGGCCTGGCTGTGGATGATCTGGCGCTGCAGGTTCGACTCGTCGACCTCGTCGAACTCCACGATGCCGAGCGTGCCGACGCCGGCCGCGGCCAGGTACATCAGCGCCGGCGAGCCCAGGCCGCCGGCGCCCACGCAGAGCACCTTGGCGTTCTTCAGCCGCTTCTGCCCGTCCATCCCGACGTCGGGGATGATCAGGTGGCGGGAGTACCTGCGGACCTCGTCTACGGTGAGCTCGGCAGCGGGCTCGACCAGGGGTGGCAGCGACACGGGGACTCCGTTGGTCGGTCAATCACTACGGTTGTTCTCCCCGTAACAGTGCCATGCGCTTTTTCATTCCGAGACACCCGTTCCGACCCGCCGCCACGACGAGCACCACGACGTCGAGCACTAGCACCGCCAGCACGACCCGCTCGGGTCGCCGCGACTTCGCCCATGAGCCGATGACGATGCCAGGAGGTTGCCCAGCCCGGCGGCGCCGATGACGAACGCCATCAGGATGGTGGCGTTGCCGCCCCACCCCATCGAGTCGGGCGGGTCACGCAGGACGAACGCCATGAAGATCGTGAGGAACCCGGTGAGCAGCCGCAGCCCGGCATTGCTTCGCAGACCGTTGACGACGTCGCGCGAGACGGTGATGCCCGGCCCAGTCCGATCGGCGAGGCTGACCGTCTCCTCACCGGCGCTGGAGTCGACGCGGTCGGGCAGCAGGATGGCGAAGATCGTGCCGATGACGAACAGCGCGGCCGCGTAGCGCAGGGCCCACGGCGCACCGATGGCGGCCGCGCCCACGGCGAGAGGCGCCGAGATCACGGCAGCCGCCGTGCCGGTGAGTGAGATGCGGGAGTTGGCCTTGACCAGCGTGAACTCCGCCGGCAGGAGTCTCGGCACTGCCGCCGCGCGGGTGACGCCGTACGCCTTCGACGAGATCAGCACGCCCAAGGCCGCCAGGTAGAACGACGCCGACTCATCGACCACCGCTCCGGCCAGCACCCAGCAGCAGAACGCGCGCACCGCCAGGGTCGCGCCGATCGCCCACCGTCGACCGCGCCGGAACCGGTCGAGGAACGGCCCGATCAGCGGAGCGACCACCGCGAACGGCAGCATCGTGAGCACGAGGAAGAGCGCGACCTGGCTGCTGGCCTGCTCCGTCGGAACGGTGAAGAACAAGGTGCCTGCGAGTGAGACCGCCACCGCCGCGTCGCCGGCGGTGTTGAAGGCGTGCAGCTCGAGCAGCCGCGAGAGCCCGCTCTCGCGAGCCCCACCGGACTGGGTGAAGCGGCGGGCCCCGAGGAACGCCGAGCTGCTCCCACGGGCGACCATCCGTCCGACTCCCTCGGAGAACCGGCGCGCTCCCTCGATGCGAGATTGCCGTTCCGCCTCGGGAAAGGGTGGAGGGGGTTCGACTCGTTCGTTCTCCTCCATGGCCTCATCCTGCCTCACCCCCGCGACCCTGCAGATCGAGACATGGGCGACAATCAGGACATGCCCACCGACGCGTTGCTGATCTCTGCCGTCGACGTCGCCCGCGACGCCGTGAACGAGGCTGCCGACCCCGGAACGGTGGGCGATCACCTGCGCTCGGTCGAGGAGGGCGACGGTCTCGTCGCGCACCACTTCGCGAGCACGCAGCCCGGATACCGCGGCTGGTACTGGTCGGTCAACGTCACCCGCGCGCCCGACGCCGAGAAGATCACCGTCAACGAGGTCGTTCTGCTCCCCGGCGACGAGGCGATCGTCGCGCCGGCGTGGACGCCGTACAAGGAGCGCATCAAGCCCGGCGACCTGGGTCCCGGCGACGTGCTCCCGCCCGAGGAAGACGACGCGAGGCTCGTGCCCGCGTGGTCGGCCGGCGACGACATCGACACCCTCGACCGAGCCTACGCGCGTGAGGTAGGGCTCGGACGCGAGTGGGTGCTATCCCTCGAGGGGCGCGACCTGGCCGCCCAACGGTGGCACGACGGCGAGCAGGGCCCGTACACTCCGCTCGCCCAGCAGGCGCCCGACAGCTGCGATTCGTGCGGCTTCCTCATGAGCCTCGCCGGACCGCTGTCGGACACATTCGGCGTCTGCGCCAACGGCATGGCCAACGACGACGGCAAGGTCGTGGCGTTCACCCACGGCTGCGGCGCCCACTCCGGTGCCAAGCTGAGCCGATCCGCTTCACCGCAGCAGCTGCCCCCGCCGGTTTTCGACACCGTCAACGTCGACGAGATCGAGTCCTTCTGACGAGATCGATCGGCGCTCTGCGCCGATCGGATCGAGTCAGGTTGAGCGCGTCGCGGCGAAGCCGCCCGGGCCGAAACCTCAGACCTTCTTGCGACGCCCTGGCTGGATGCGCAGGGCGTTGCGGCGCCGGCGGCAGTACTCGATGCCGATGAGGCCGAGGCCGAGCCCGGCCAGCGCGGTCCACATCCACCACGTGCGGCCCTGCTCGTCGAGGGTGCCGAGGAACGGCAGGAGGGCGACGGCGGTGACGCCCCAGATGATGGTGCCGACGGTCATGGTGCGGACGCCGTCGACGTCCATGGGCTCGACCTCGGCGACGCGGTGGGTGGTGCTGCCGATCTCGAGCTCGGTGACCTCCGGGCGTCCGAGCTCGTGACGGCGCGCTGCGCGCTCGAGCCTGGCCCGCTCGCGATGACCGAGCTTGCGCTCGATGGTGGTCGGCCCGTCGCCGTCGCGCACGGTCCAGTCCGCACCGTCCGGACTGTCGTCGGCGCCGTCCTTGCTCACTCCGCCAGCGTACCCGTCGGGGTCGGGGGCTCCGGGAACTGCTGGCATGCTGAATGACGATGAGTCCCCGCTTCCGACGACTGCTGATCCCGGGTCTCCTGGTGGCCCTGCTGGTCGTCGTGCTCGTGGCCGCGATCAGCGGGCGAGCCGACGGCGCCGAGCCGGGGCAACCGGTCGACTCCCAGGTCGTGTCACGGCTCGACGACGTGCGGATCACCGAGTCGAGCGGGCTCGCGGTCAGCACGAAGCACGAGGACCTCGCGTACACCATCAACGACTCCGGCAGCACGTCGACGGTGTTCGCGATTCGGATCTCCACCGGCGACGTGGTCGGCACCACGACCGTGCGGGACCCCAACTTCAACTGGCTGGACACCGAGGCCATGGCCCTGCGCGGCCGGACGCTGTGGGTGGCCGACACCGGCGACAACTTCCTGCAACGCGCCGACGCCGCCCTCTACGCCTTCGACGAGCCAGGCCCCGGCGACCACACGGTCGTACCGAGGCGCTACCCCGTGACGTACGAGGACGGTCCGCAGAACGTCGAGGCGATCGCCGTGCCACCCAAGTCCGGACGCATCCTCCTGCTCTCGAAGCTGTCGGCAGGCGGAGTCGTCCACCGGCTGCCGGCAAGGCTGCGCGAGGGCGCGCCCAACGTCGCCACGCCGACGTCGCGAAAGACGCCAGGCTTCACGACGGACGCGACGTACACCGCCGACGGCCGGCACGTGCTGGTGCGCAGCTACACGGCCGCGGAGGTGCGCGATGCCGAGTCGTGGGATCTGGTGCGCACCGACGTGCTGCCCGACCAGCAGCTCGGCGAGACCATCGCCCTCGAGGACTCCGAGCGGACCGTACCTCATCGGCAGCGAGGGACTGAACTCGTCCCTGCTGCGCATCGCGTTCCACACCGACACGGCCACGCCGTCGCCCACGGCGGCGCCCGACCCGCCGTCCGGTGACCCGTCGAAGGAGGGGACGGGCATGTCGTTCGGCGCCATCGGCCTCCTCGGCGGGCTCATCGTGCTGGTCGCGGCGATCTTGTTGGCACGTCGCCGTTCACCTCCGTCATAGGGCAACTTTTGCGAAGATGGTCGACATGCCTCGCGCTCCCGGATCACTTTCCCTCGCCCTTCTCATCGTCGCCGTGTGCGTCCCGACCGCTGCGGTGGGCCAGGACTCGGAGAAGATCAGCGAAATGAGCGATCCGCGTATCGAGGAGTCGAGTGGCCTGGTCATCAGCCCGAAGCACGAGGACCTCGCGTACACGATCAACGACGGCGACAAGGCGATCGTGTTTGCGATACAGATCTCGACCGGCAACGTCGTCGGCACCACGCGCGTTGGCGGAGGAGCCCTCCAGGACACGGAGGCGATCACCATCGACGGCAACGGGAGGATGTGGCTCGCCGACCTCGGTGACAACGACCGAGAGCGCAACGACACCGCGGTGTACCGGTTTCCTGAGCCGGGCCCGGGCGAGCACTCCGTGACCGCGAAGCGGTATCCGGTCAGCTACGAGGGTCGCCCCGCCAACATCGAGGCGTTCCTGGTGCACCCGAAGACCGGCGAGAAGTTCGTCGCGAGCAAGGCTGAGGACGGGTCCGGAACGGTGTACTCCCTGCCGAAGAAGCTGACCAGGGACGGCGACAACCGGGCCACCGACCTGGGCAAGCCGGTTCCCCAGGACGCCTCGGACGCCACCTTCACCCCGTCTGGTTCGCAGGCGCTGATCCGCACCGGGGATGCCGTCCATGTCTTCGACCCTGAGACCTGGACGGAGGTCGAGCGACTGTCGGTTCCGGAGGTCGAGAACGGCGAGTCCATTGCGATGGAGCTCGACGGAAAATCGTTCATCATCGGCAGCGAGGGCAACAACTCACCGCTCATTCGCGTGGCGTTCCAGTCAGATCAGGAGTCGGCCGAGGCGACTCCGGCGCCGAGCCCATCGCCGACACCGGAGACCGCGGACGCGTCGGACGAGGAGTCCGATGAGGGCGTCAGCATCCCGATCTACCTCGTCGCGGCGGCTGCCGCCGTGGGAGTTCTAGCTCTGGCTGCCGTATGGGTGACCCGGCGGCGCCAACGCGCCGGACGCCACTAGTCGCTACCGGTTCAGTTCTGGCATGCTCCGGGCATGGCCTTCACTCTCGACTCCCACTTCAAGATCAGCGAACGTGACTCGACCGTCGTCCAGGAGGTGCGTGGCGGCGTCGTCACCTTCCTGACGATGGCCTACATCATCGTCCTCAATCCGATCATCCTCGCCGGTGTCGCCGACGCTGATGGCAAGTACCTCGGCGGCGGCTCCACACCCGGTTCGGGGTTCGCCACCATCGCGGTCGTCACCGCGCTGGTCGCCGGCATCCTGACGATCCTCATGGGCATCGTGGCGAACTTCCCGCTCGCGCTCGCCACCGGACTCGGCCTCAACGCCTTCGTGGCCTACTCCATCGCCAGCCAGATGACCTGGGCCGATGCGATGGGCCTCGTCGTCCTCGAGGGCCTCATCATCCTGGTCCTGGTGTTCACCGGCTTCCGCAAGCTCGTCTTCGACGCCGTGCCGCGCCAGCTCAAGACGGCGATCGCCGTCGGCATCGGCCTGTTCATCACCTTCATCGGCCTCGTCGACGCGGGATTCGTGCGGACGTCCGGCATCCCGGCGCCACCGGTCGGGCTCGGCATTGGCGGTCAGCTGTCCGGCTGGCCGGTCCTGGTGTTCTGCATCGGTCTGCTCATCATGATCGCGCTCTACTCGCGGGGCATCCCCGGAGCGATCCTCATCGGCATCGCCATCACGACGGTGCTGGCCGGCATCGTGCAGGCGCTCACCGACACGAAGGGCAGCGGCGGCAACCCGGCGTCGAAGGGCTGGAACCTCAACGTTCCGTCGTGGCCGGACGACCTCGTGCAGAAGCCGGACTTCTCGCTGATCGGCGACTTCTCGCTGTTCGGCTCGTTCGAGCGGGTCGGTGTCATCACCGCGGCACTGCTGGTGTTCACGCTCTTGCTCGCCGACTTCTTCGACACGATGGGCACGATGACCGCGATCGGCGCCGAGGCCGACCTCAACGACGAGGAGGGCACGCCCGAAGGGGCGCAGCGGATCCTGGTCGTCGACTCCCTCGCCGCCGCCGCCGGTGGTGCCGCGGGAATCTCGAGCAACACGGCGTACATCGAGTCGGCATCGGGCGTTGGCGATGGCGCCCGCACGGGATTGTCGAGCATCGTCACCGGCGTGCTGTTCCTGCTGTCGACGTTCCTCGCGCCGCTGGTCCAGCACATCCCGAACGAGGCCGCCGTCCCGGCGCTCGTGCTCGTCGGCTTCCTGATGATGAGTCAGGTGTCAGACATCAGCTGGGACGACGCCGAGATCGCGATCCCGGCCTTCCTCACGATCGTGCTGATGCCGTTCACCTACTCCATCACCGTGGGCATCGGCGCCGGGTTCGTCGCCTACGTGCTGCTCAAGGCGGTGCGCGGCAAGGCTGCGGAGGTGCACGCGCTGCTGTGGGTCGTGGCCGGCCTCTTTGTCGTGTACTTCGCGATCAACCCGATCACCCGCTGGCTCACCTGAGTGGCAGGGGTTCCGGGCCCTGGGCGGAATTGGTAGAGCTAGCGTGGGCGGCATGCTGATCACGATCGACGGAAAGACGCCGCAGGTCGACGACGAGGCATGGGTGGCTCCCACCGCAACCCTTGTCGGCGCGGTGACCATCGGAGCAGGCGCCAGCATCTGGTACGGCGCGGTGATCCGTGCGGACAACGAGCCGATCACCATCGGCGCGCGCTGCAATGTACAGGACAACTGCGCGTTCCACGTCGACGCCGGCCGCCCGGTCAGCCTGGGCGAAGGCGTGTCCATCGGCCACGGAGCCGTGGTGCACGGTGCGACGATCGGCGACAACGTGCTGGTCGGCATGGGCGCGATCGTGATGAACGGTGCGGTCCTCGGTGACGAGTCGATGATCGCCGCCGGGGCACTGGTCACCGAGGGCATGGACGTGCCGCCCCGCTCGCTGGTCGCCGGTGTGCCGGGCAAGGTGCGTCGCGAGCTCAGCGACGCCGAGGTCGAGAATCTGTACAAGAACGCCCGCATCTACGAAGAGCACCGTGACCTGCACCGCGGCGGAGAGCCCACCTGACCGTAGGTGCCTTACAACGAGAAGTCCGCGGCCCAGCGTGACGACACTGAGCCAGCTTGGAACCCTGGTCAGGGGGCTCAGGGTGAGCCAGCTGCTCACGATCTCCCACTTCGTGACACGAGTAATGGGAGTGGATTGGTGACACGACCGGCCTTTTCCCAGTATGGTGAACCAGCCCACTCCCTTACTTGGAGGATTCATGCTCAAGTTCAGACTCGCGACCGTCGCGGTTTTGGTTGCCGTCTTCGGACTGGTTTCGGTGAGTTCTGCCTCCGCACAGTATGGGGCGTGCTCGATCGAACTCGACGTCGAGCCCGACTCGCTCGAAGGTGCGGGTTCTGTCGACGGAGAAGCATCGTCGGACGTCCCCGGTAACTGGTCCGCCTCGAACGACTTCAACGGGCAGACGGATGGCGGCTCCGGCGACGAGTTCGACTTCTCGTTCTCTTTCCCCGAGGTCGATGACGAGACCGACGTGACGATCACCGTGACACTGGTCACGGAGAATCAAGTCACCTGTACCGCCTCCGAGACGATCACGTTGGGCTCCGAGGACGACGATGACGGTGATGGCGACGGCGATGACAAGAATGGCGGTCTGCCCGACACCGGTGGGTCCGACCGCACCACCATCCTCGCCGGCCTCGCAATGGTGGTCGTCGGCGGAGGCGTGGTCTATCTCGCGCGTCGCAGGAACGAAGACACTGCCTGAAGTCTCACCTGACCTGATGTCCATGTCCTTCGGGATGTGGACATCAGTTTGTTCGACATCGATTTCGAGGAGACGCCCATGCGGGGCCAGCGACGGATCGGTGATGAGGGTCGGCGCCGACGGTTGAGGCGCGTCGTGGTGAGCGTGGTCGGAGGCCTTGCACTCCTCGTTGTCATCTCCTGCCTTGTACTCGCCTACGACACGGTCCATGCCCGCGGGGCCCTCACCCTTGCAGAGGGCCAGGCAGAAGATTTGAAGCGCAACATCTCGGACGGCGAGGTGGATGCTGCGAGGTCAAACCTGGCACGGTTGAAGGACTCCACCGGCAAGGCGAAGTCGCACACCGACGGACCGATTTGGTTCGTCGCTTCGAGGACACCCTTGATTGGACGGAACTTTGCCGCCGTCCACGATGTCTCCCAGGTGCTGCACGCGATCGCGGACGATGGCCTGACGCCGCTGGTGGACATCGCCGACCGGGTCACCGCCGATGCGTTCAGCCCCCGGAACGGCAGGATCAAGATCGAGCCGATTCGGGCCTTGTCGCCGGGGCTCCAGGAGGCTGACCAAGCACTCACTCGAGGGTGGGACGAGCTCCGGGAGATCAACGTCGACGAGCTTGTCGGGCCGCTGCAAAGTCCGGTGACCAAGGTCCAGAGGAGAGTCGCCGATGCACACTCGACCGTCGGCGCAGGTGCTAAGGCGGCCCATCTCATCCCAGACATGCTGGGTGGGTCGGGCCGGCGGTCATACATCCTCGCGTTCCAGAACAATGCCGAGATCCGCTCGACCGGCGGATTGCCCGGCGCATACGCGATCGTGAGGGCCAATAACGGAAACGTCAGACTGGGGGCTCAAGGGTCGGGCTCGAGTTTCGGCTTCTTCAAGAAGCCACCGATCAAGACCTCGGCGGACGAGAAGCGGCTCTACTCGATTCTGCTAGCCGGGTATTGGGGCGACACCACGCTCACCCCCGACTTCCCACGATCAGCGGAGATCATGCGTGCCATGTTCAGAAAGGCCCGCGAGAAGGAAACGGATGGGGTGATCTCGCTCGATCCCATCGCGCTCTCCTACATCCTCGAAGCCACCGGGCCGGTGAAGCTTGCCGATGGCAGGTCCTTGTCCAGCGGAAACGCGGTCAAGCGGCTGCTCAACGAGGTCTATCTCGAGATTCCCGACAACGCAGCCCAAGATGCCTACTTCACCGACGCCGCGAGGCGCGTCTTCGAGGCTGTCGTGGCAGGAACTGGGGGCAGCCGGGCACTTCTCAGAGGCCTGGCCAAGGCCGTGGACGAGAACCGCATCCTGATCGAGTCGGCTCGGGGGGCCGAGCAGCGCGTCCTCGAGTCAACGCGGATCGCGGGCGCGCTGTCCGGAGATGATGGTGCGACCCCGCATCTCGGCATCTTTTACAACGACGCCACGCAGGCGAAGCTCGAGTACTACCTACGCAAGCGCACCACGGCAAAGGCCACGACGTGCACCGGTGACGGCGCCCAGTCCCTGACGGCGACGACACGTCTCCGATCACTGGCACCGAGAAACGCACGCACGTTACCGCGCTCGATCGTCGGCAAGGGAACCGGCGAGAAGCCGGGCTCCTTCAGGATGGTCATGTCGTTCTACGCGCCGCACGGCGGCCTGGTCAACCGCTTGGAGGTCAACGGCAAGGAGCAACCGCTGAACCGGTTCGAGCACGATGGGATCAACCTCGTCAGCATGCCGGTGCTGCTGGCACCTGGCCAAGAGGTGACGGTCAAGGCTTCGATGTCCACCGGCAAGGATCAGCGCGACGATGCCGTCCTCACGACGACACCGGGCATCGAGAAGGCACCCAACAACGTGACGATTCCGAGCGCCTGCGACTAGTTCGTCACACCAGGTGGCGGCCTCAGAGCGGGCGTTCATACACTTCGCACATGGTCTCCGATCCCGGTGTCGTGCCGGTCCTGCTCGCCGAGGGCGTCGAGGCCGACGTCTCCAAGTGGGAGAAGGCCACCGCGGACGTCCTGCGCAAGTCGAAGAAGCTGGCCGACGACGCGCCGGACTCCGACGTCTGGAACGTGCTCGCGCACGAGACCCTGGACGGCATCGGCGTCACGCCATTGGGCACTCCCTCGCTCACCGATGGTCTCGCCGACCCCGGGCTGCCCGGCCAGGCACCCTTCACCCGTGGTGCCTCCGCCACGCGTGAGCTCGAGGGCTGGGACATCCGCGCCTGGTTCACCGACCCGGACGTCGACGTCACCGCCGACCACGTGGTCGCCGACATCGAGAACGGCGTCAACTCGCTCTGGCTCGCTGTGGGTGAGGGCGCCGTTCCGGCCGACGCCCTGTCTCGCATCCTCGAACCCGTCTTCGTCGACCTCGCGCCCGTCGTTCTCGACGCACCCGAAGCACCGCTCGACGCCGCCCGGGCGCTGGACGCCGTCCTCGACGACAAGTCGGTCGAGCCAGCTCCCGGTACCAACTACGGCGCCGACCCGATCGGTGCGTCGGTTCGCGGGGTGGGGGAGACCGACCCGTCCGTCGCCGTCGAGGTGGTCGAGCTGGCCCGCGCGCGCAGCGCCCGCGGCATCGTCGTCGACGCCACCGCCGTCCACGACGCCGGTGCGTCCGAGGTGCAGGAGCTCGCCTACTCCCTGGCCGCCGGCGCGGCCTACCTGCGATTGCTGGTCAAGGCCGGACTCTCCGTCGACGACGCGGCCGGGCAGATCGACTTCCGGTACGCGGCCACCGACGAGCAGTTCATCACCATCGCCAAGCTGCGCGCGGCCAGACGCCTCTGGAACCGCGTCGCCGAGCTGAGCGGCGTCACCACCGACGCGGGCGGACAACGACAGCACGCGGTCACGTCGCGGCCGATGATGTCGGCCTACGACCCGTACGTGAACATGATCCGCACCACCATCGCCGCGTTCGCCGCCGGCGTGGGAGGCGCCGAGGCCGTCACGGTGCTGCCGTTCGACGAGCCTCTCGGGCTGCCCGAGGCCTTCAGCCGGCGCATCGCCCGCAACATCTCCAGCCTGCTCATCAGCGAGTCGCATGTCGCGATCGTCACCGACCCGGCCGGCGGCTCGCACTCGGTCGAGAAGCTCACCGACGATCTCGCCCGGGCAGCCTGGGAACAGTTCGGCGAGCTCGACGGCGGCGGCATCGTGGCGCACGTTTCCGACGGAACTCTCATGCGATCGCATCGCGGCCACGGTCGAAGCCAGAGGGCGTGACGTCGCGACCCGAGCACGCCCCATCACGGGGCTCAGTGAGTTCCCGAACCTGCACGAGGAGCGCCCCGAGCGCCGCCCGTACGGACGCGCGCCGGTCGTGCACCGGTACGGCGAGGCGTTCGAGCAGATGCGCGACGACCGCGCGGCCACTCCCGTGTTCCTCGCCACCATGGGTCGCATCGCTCAGCACACCGCCCGAGCCACCTTCGCGGCCAACCTGTTCGCGTCCGGCGGCATCGACACCGTGACTGCCGGGGCCACCCAGGGCGTCGACGACGTCGTCAACGCGTACGACGAGGCGGGAGATCTGCCGGTCGTCTGCCTGGCCGGCCCAGACTCCGCGTACGAGGAGTGGGGATCCGACCTGGTCACCGCCTTGCGCGAGACAGGCGCGCGTCAGGTGATCGTTGCCGGCATGGCCGACGCTGTGTCAGACCTGGGGGCCGACGACGAGGCAGCAGCCGGGCTCGACGCCCTCGACTTCCTCACCCGCACGAGGGAGGCTCTGACATGAGCATCCCGGAGAGCTTCGCTGACCTGCCGCTCGATCCCGACGAGCCGTACAGCCCCGAAAGGAAGGCGTACGAGCGCGCCACCGACGGCGCCGAGCCGTGGGACTCGCCAGAGGGCATCCCGGTGCAGCCGCTCTATACGGCGGCCGACCTCGACGACGTCGACGCCCTCGACACCTACCCCGGCTTGGCCCCTTTCCTGCGCGGGCCCTACCCGGCGATGTACACGACGCAGCCGTGGACGATCCGCCAGTACGCAGGCTTCTCCACCGCCGAGGAGTCCAACGCGTTCTATCGCCGGAACCTCGCCGCCGGCCAGAAGGGTCTGTCGGTCGCCTTCGACCTCGCCACTCACCGGGGCTACGACTCCGACCACCCGCGGGTGCGCGGCGATGTCGGCATGGCCGGCGTGGCCATCGACTCCATCTATGACGCCCGCCAGCTGTTCGACGGCATCCCACTGGACGAGATGAGCGTCTCGATGACGATGAACGGCGCCGTGCTGCCGGTGCTCGCGCTCTACATCGTCGCAGCCGAGGAACAGGGTGTGCCGCCGGAAAAGCTGTCCGGGACCATCCAGAACGACATCCTCAAGGAGTTCATGGTCCGCAACACCTACATCTACCCGCCGGCGCCGTCGATGCGGATCATCTCCGACATCTTCGCCTTCACGGCGCAGAAGATGCCGCGGTTCAACTCCATCTCGGTGTCCGGCTACCACATCCAGGAGGCCGGAGCGACCAACGACCTCGAGCTCGCCTACACGCTGGCCGACGGCGTCGAGTACATCCGCGCCGGCCTCGACGCCGGGCTCGACATCGACGCGTTCGCGCCGAGGGTGTCGTTCTTCTGGGCCATCGGCATGAACTTCTACATGGAGATCGCCAAGATGCGTGCCGCCAGAGCGCTCTGGTCGCGGCTCGTGTCGGGCTTCAAGCCGGAGAACCCCAAGTCGCTGAGCCTGCGCACGCACAGCCAGACGTCGGGCTGGTCGCTCACCGCCCAGGACGTCTACAACAACGTGGCCCGCACGTGCATCGAGGCGATGGCGTCGACCCAGGGTCACACCCAGAGCCTTCACACCAACGCCCTCGACGAGGCCATCGCGCTGCCCAGCGACTTCAGCGCCCGCATCGCCCGCAACACCCAGCTGCTCCTGCAGCAGGAGTCGGGCACGACCCACACGATCGATCCGTGGGGGGGCTCGTACTACGTCGAGAAGCTCACCCACGACCTCGCCAACCGCGCCTGGGCCCACATCCAGGAGGTTGAGGAGGCCGGCGGCATGGCCAAGGCGATCGAAGCTGGCATCCCCAAGATGCGGGTCGAGGAGGCCGCCGCGCGGACCCAGGCGCGCATCGACTCCGGGCAGCAGGCGGTCATCGGCGTCAACACCTATCGCCTGCCGATGGAGGACGACCTCGAGGTGCTCCGAGTCGACAACAAGTCGGTGTACGAGCAGCAGGTGGCCAAGCTCGAGAAGCTGCGCGCCGAGCGCGACAAGGACGAGGTCGATCGCGCTCTCGCCGCCCTGACGAAGAGTGCCGAGAAGGGTGGCTCCCACGGCTCGCTGGACGGCAACCTGCTCGGACTGGCCGTCGACGCCGCACGCGCCATGGCCACCGTCGGTGAGATCTCCGACGCGCTGGAGAAGGTGTACGGGCGTCACCAAGCCGTGATCCGTACGATCTCAGGTGTGTACCGCAGCGAGGCCGGCCAGGGTGGAAACATCACCAAGGTCATCAAGGCCACCGAGGAGTTCGAGAAGGCCGAGGGACGCCGGCCCCGCATCCTCGTGGCCAAGATGGGTCAGGACGGCCACGACCGCGGCCAGAAGGTCATCGTCACGGCGTTCGCCGACATGGGCTTCGACGTCGACGTCGGCCCGCTCTTCTCCACGCCGGAGGAGGTAGCTCAGCAGGCCGTCGACGCCGACGTGCACATCGTCGGAATCTCGAGCCTGGCGGCCGGCCACCTGACTCTCGTTCCGCAGCTCAAGGACGCGCTCAAGGAGCTGGGGCGCGACGACATCATGGTGGTCGTCGGAGGCGTCATCCCGCCCGACGACGTCCAAGCCCTCAAGGACATGGGCGCCGCCGAGGTGTTCCTCCCCGGTACGGTCATCGCCGACTCCGCCCTGAGCCTGCTCGACAAGCTCCGCATCAGCCTGCAGCACTGATGACCACCCCAGAAAAGCGCTCGCCAGTCGAAGCGCTCGCGGGAGGTGCCCCCACGGGTGGCTCGCGCTTTCCCGGGGACCCCGGATGAGCAGCCTCGCCGAGGACGTCCTCGCGGGACGCCGGGCCGCCATCTCGCGTGCCATCACGCTCGTCGAGTCGAGCCGGCGCGACCACCGTGCGTCCGCCCGGGAGCTGCTCGAGGCGCTGACGCCGAAGGCCGGTGGTGCGGTGCGCGTCGGCATCTCCGGGGTGCCGGGTGTCGGCAAGTCCACGTTCATCGAGGCGCTGGGCACGTGGCTCGTCTCCGAGGGGCACAAGGTCGGCGTGCTGGCGGTCGACCCGTCGAGCATCCGCACCGGCGGTTCCGTGCTCGGCGACAAGACCCGGATGGCCGCACTCGCCGTCAACCCGGACGCGTACATCCGGCCGTCGCCCACCGCCGGCACCCTCGGCGGTGTCGCGCGCGCCACCATGCAGGCGATGACGGTGCTGGAGGCCGGCGGCTTCGACGTCGTGCTCGTCGAGACAGTCGGCGTGGGTCAGTCGGAGATCACGGTCGCCGGCATGGTCGACACGTTCCTGTTCCTCACCCTCTCCCGCACCGGCGACCAGCTGCAGGGCATCAAGAAGGGGATCCTCGAGATCGCCGACGTCATCGCCGTCAACAAGGCCGACGGCGACCGCGAGAAGGAGGCCGAGGCGAGCGCGAAGGACCTCGCCGGCGCCCTGCGGCTCGTGTACGCAGGCACCGAAGACTGGGTGCCACCGGTGCTCACCTGCTCTGCGCTCGAGGGCCGTGGCATCGACACCGTGTGGCAGCGCGTCATCCGGCATCGCGAGTTCATGGGCAAGAACGGCTTGAATGAACAGCGGGCGCAGCAGCAGCTCGACTTCACCTGGGCGCTCGTCCGCGACGAGCTCGACCATCGTCTGCGCACCAATGAGAACGTCGCCGCCGTGCGCGCCGAGGTTCGCGAGGCAGTTCTAGCGGGGGAGATGCCCGCCGCCACCGCGGCCGACAAGATCCTCGAGGCCTACGAC
>CAWCSC010000011.1:0-46897 GCA_963798065.1 uncultured Actinomycetota bacterium
GGCGGGTCGCTGACCCTCGCGAACCGCGCTGGGCCGGGTTGCGAAGCGCTTTTGCGCCTGCCGAAAACATCGGTTAAAACCGTCCCACAAACGGGACAGCGAAATCCCACAACCGAAGCTTTTAGAAGCGGATCGGTTTTTAGCTGGTTCTATTAAACGCTTAGTGTCGAGCTGGTTATGACTTTGTTTAAACTCGTGGCACGGCCATTGCAATAGGGGGCGAGCACAACGCAAGATTTTGAATCCAATGAGGTGCTCAGCGCATCCCACCCAAGGAACCAGTAGAATGAAACCAACCATCCAGTTCAACACCCGTCGAGGCCCGAGGCTTCCGAAAACGGACTACGCCTTTCAAGCCTCGCCAGTCGCCAACATGGGCGGCCGCTGCTTCGGCTCTCCCCGGCCTTCCTTTCGATCCATCAGCAAGGATTACTTCAACTACGAAGCTCGCCAGAGTTTCGCGACGGAAGCGGCCTTGTTCAGCGTCATCGTGATGACGGCTGCGGTTTCGCTCATTAGCAGCGTGGCCGGCATGGTTCATCTGGTTCGTGCGTTCGCGGTATAACCCCTTACCGTAACTGCCATGACACAACGTTCGGAAGTTAAGGCGGAAACCACTATTGTGCGCCCAAGCGGTTTTACTCAGCCCAGCAACTCAATGGATGTTCCTCGCCCGCATCGCCAAACAGAAACGCAAAAAGCGGATCATGATTATCGCGGGCTCGGTGCTCGCGCTTATCACCATCACTTTTGCGCTTTCGCGCCTAAAGCCCGCCGTGCCGAGCATTGATCGCTCGACCGTGTGGATCGATACCGTAAAGCGCGGCCCGATGGTCCGCCAGGTCCGCGGCCTGGGCACGCTCGTCCCGGTCGATATCCGCTGGATTGCCGCGAACACCGACGGCCGCGTGGAAAAAATCGTGATCTGGCCAGGCACGGAGGTGAAAGAGGATACGGTCATTTTGGAATTGACCAGCCCGGAACTCGAGCAAGCCGCTGGCGACGCCGAGTCGAAAGCCAAGGCGGAGGAATCGGAGCTGACCACTTTGCGCGCCACCTTGCAGCGCGAGCTGCTCGACCAGGAATCGATCACCGCGCGCGTCCATTCTGAGTACGAACAAGCCAAGATGGAGCGCCAGACCAACGACCAGTTGGCCAAGAACGGCCTCGTTTCCGATCTCGTTTACAAGACTTCGAAAGTGAAGGAAGCCGAGCTGGCGAACCGCGACGAGATCGAAAACAAGCGTCTCGCCTTCTCCCGCGACTCAATCGAACCGCAAATCGCCTCGAAGCAGGCGGCGGTCGATCAGGCCAAGGAATTCGCCAAGCTGAAGATGGATCAAGTTCAGCAGCTGCATGTGAAAGCCGGCATGAACGGCGTGTTGCAGCAGTTGCCGGTGCAGGTCGGCCAGCGCGTGAAGCCGGGGATAATCTGGCGCGCGTGGCCGACCCGACCAAGCTCAAGGCGCAGGTCAAGATCGCGGAAACTCAGGCCAAGGATATTCAGAACGGCCAGGTCGCCTCGATCGATACCCGAAACGGCGTCGTGGCGGGCCACGTGGTTCGCGTCGACCCCGCGGTGGAGCAGGGGACCGTAACCGTGGACGTCGCAATCGACGGCGAGCTGCCGCGCGGGGCCCGTCCTGATCTTAGTGTAGACGGAACCATCGAGCTGGAGCGTCTAGATAATGTGATTTACGTCGGACGGCCGGCTTTCGGCCAGGAGAACAACACTGTCGGCATCTTCAAATTGGTGGCCGGCACCTCCGAAGCGGTCCGCACTCCGGTTAAACTCGGCCGGAGCTCGGTCAACACGATCGAGATCCTGAGCGGTCTCGAACCCGGCGATCAGGTCATTCTTTCCGACACCAGCTCAATGGACGCTCACGAGCGTATCCGCCTTAACTAAGACATAACTAACCCACGACCCTAACAACCAATCCATACCATGGCAACCGAAACCATCAACGAACAACCCGCCCGCACCTCCGGCGGCAACGGATCCAACACCCTCATCCATCTCGACGGAGTCACGAAAGTGTTCCTCACGGATGAAGTCGAAACGCACGCGCTCTCCGGGATTCATCTCGATATCCGGACGGGCGAATACGTCTCGATCGCCGGACCGTCCGGCTGCGGCAAATCGACGCTGTGCTCGCGCCCGTCGGATAGCTCAGGAGCGTCTGGTAGATGTTGCGGAACAGCTCCCAGGAGCTGTCCCAGGACGCGGCCGGGTCGAGGGTGCTGGGCGCACTGGTCGTCCCCACGACGATCGGCCCTTCGTCCTCCGGGGTGTCGGACGACAGCACGCCACAGCCGGCGAGCAGGGACGATATGGACGCGATGGCCGCCACCCGCCGCAGGCATCGGTTCCGGTTGAACACGCGCACGCTCCTCGATCTGCCATACCAAGGGTCGGCAGACCATACCGCAGTGCCGGGCCGCCTGAACCTCCCCGGTACAGGGCTCCTTGATCGATAAACCTATGACTACGTTGTCATCGCCCGTGCGGGGGCTTTGACGTCGGCACGGGCGCCGTTCGTGTCAACGGCGCCCGTGCCGAGCCGGCCGGTGACGTCAGCCGGCGCCGGCGTTGAGGAAGATGCCGCCGTCCACGACGAGCGTCTGGCCGGTGACCCAGTCGGACTGCGCGGAGGTGAGGAAGGCGGCGGCGCCGCCGATGTCGGAGGGCACGCCGAGCCGGCCCAGCGGGTAGGCGGCGGCGGCCTCCTCCTCCCGGCCCTCGTACAGGGCCTCGGCGAACTTGGTCTTCACGACGGCCGGGGCGATCGCGTTGACCCGCACCTTGGGCGCGAACTCGTGCGCCAGCTGCGCGGTCAGGTTGATCATCGCGGCCTTGCTGACGCCGTACGCGCCGATGAACGGCGAGGGCGAGAGGCCCGCGACGGAGGCGATGTTGACGATCGCGCCGCCGTTGTCCTTCTGCCAGGCGTGCCAGGTCCTCTGGGCGAAGCCGAGCGCCGAGATCACGTTGGTCTCGAAGACCTTGCGCGCGACGTTCAGGTCGAGGTCGGCGATCGGCCCGAACACCGGGTTCGTGCCGGCGTTGTTGACCAGGAAGTCGACGCGGCCGAAGGCCTCCATCGTGCGCTCGACGGCGACGGCCTGGTGGGCCTCGTCGTGCGCCTTGCCCGCGACGTCGATCGCGCGGTCGGCGCCGAGCTGCTCGACGGCCTCCTTGAGGGCGTCCTCGTTGCGGCCGGTGATGCACACGCGGTCGCCGCGCGCGACGAGCGCCTCGGCGACGCCGTAGCCGATGCCGCGGCTGGCGCCCGTGACGAGGGCGACCTTGCCGGAGAGTTCCACGGAGTTCAGTCATGTCCGTGTCTCCGTCCGGTCCCTAGTCGAGCGGTCCGCCGGCCACGTACAGCACCTGGCCGGAGACGAATCCGGCCGCCTCGCCGGTGAAGAAGGCGATGGCGTTGGCGATGTCCTCCGGCTCACCGACCCGCGGCCACCGGGATCTGGGTGGCGGCGGCGGCCTTGAAGTCCTCGAAGCCCATGCCCACGCGGTCGGCGGTGGCCTTGGTCATCTCGGTGGCGATGAAGCCGGGGGCGACGGAGTTGGCGGTGACGCCGAACTTGCCGAGCTCCTTGGCGAGGGTCTTGGTGAAGCCCTGCAGGCCCGCCTTGGCGGCGGAGTAGTTCGACCTGGCCGCGGTTGCCGAGCGCGGAGGACGAGGACAGGTTGACGATCCGGCCGAAGCCGGCGTCCACCATGTGCTTCTGACAGGCCTTGGACATCAGGAAGGCGCCGCGCAGGTGCACGTTCATGACGGTGTCCCAGTCGGAGACGCTCATCTTGAACAGCAGGTTGTCGCGGAGCACGCCCGCGTTGTTGACCAGGATCGTCGGAGCGCCGAGCTCCTCGGCGATCCGCGCGACGGCCGCCTCGACCTGCGCCTCGTCGGAGACGTCGCAGCCGACCGCGATGGCCTTGCCGCCGGCGGCGGTGATCTTCTCGACGGTGTCCTTGCAGGCGGCCTCGTCGAGGTCGAGCACGGCGACCGCGCGGCCCTCGGCGGCCAGTCGTACGGCGGTGGCGGCGCCGATACCGCGCGCGGCACCGGTGACTACGGCGACCCGCTGCTCAGTGGTGGACATGGCTGCTTCTCCTCAGGTGAGCGACCGCTTAGTACCTTCAATGGGCGTGACGCTAGAAGCCCTGGCACGCGGTGTCAACGGCCAGGCGGGGCATGTGATCCATCACCCGAGCCCCACCCTGCCCGGCCGGGCGCCCCAGGACACCCGATCGGCCTACGGCCGCGCGCCGCCGCGCCCCTCGGACCCTAGCGTCGAAGCCCGAGCCACTCGTGGCCGGAAGGGAGGCGCTCCATGCGCCGTCGTACCGGTGCCATAGGCACGCTGTTCGCGATCACCGCGATCGTGCCACTGGCCGACCCCGCTCACGCCCGACAAGACCTGGACTGCCGCAACTTCTCCTTCCAGGAGGACGCGCAGGCCGTCTTCGACGCGGATCCCAGCGATCCCGACAGACTCGACGAGGACCAGGGCCCGGACGACGGCATCGCGTGTGAGGCGCTGCCCCGCCGTGGTGTCATCTCCCCCACCGCCTCCACCAGCCCGTCCACTCCCGTCACCACCATGCCCACCACCGCCCCGTCCCAGGGCGTGCGAGGCGGACTCGGGGGCGCTGTGGCCTCAGGGCCGAGCGACTGGGACCTCGGCATCGGTCTGACCTTTACGGCGGGCGCCGCGCTCGCGGCCGGTTACCTGGTGAAACGCCGCCGGCACTGACGGCGGGCCGGGTATGTGATCTCTTACCTGACCAGCAGGTCAAGCAACCGCTCCGCCTCCGCCGCCGGGTCCGTGGTCAGCCCGGTGTGCACGGGCCCGGGCTGGACGATCGTCGAACGGGGGGCGATGAGCCAGCGGAAGCGGCGGCCGGGGTCGTCGCTCGCTGCCTGGCCGGCTGCGTCGCCGCCCGCGCAGACGCCCTCCACGGCCCGCAGCGCGGCGCGGACGCCGGTCACGTCCGCCTGCGGGTCGAGGGCCAGCAGCCTGGCCTCGTCGAGGTGGGTGCGGGCGCCGACGTAGGCCTTGGCGCGGCAGTAGACGAGGACGCCCGGCGTTGATGCACTCGCCGCGCTCGACGCGCGGCACGACGCGCAGGACGGCGTACTCGTAGATCTCGCGGTGCCCGCGTCCCGCCCTTGATGATGTGCCGGTCGCTCACTTGGTCCCCTGGATGCGGTCGTGGATGACGGCGGCCCGCGCGAGCAGCGGCCGCGCGTAGGCCTGCCTCAGATCGTCCGGCGTGTCGAAGCCGGGCTCGCCGGTCAGCCAGGCGTCCGGGATCTGTGCGGTGACTTCGGCGAGCAGTTCCTCGGTGACCAGGGGCGCCAACTCGGCAGCGGCGGAGGCGACATCGGGCGCGAAGGACGCCAGGGCGTGGTCGCAGGCGTCGTACGGGCGGGCCGCCGAGGCCTGTGCGCCGGGCCAGTTGTGGTGCCAGATCATGGTCGCGCCGTGGTCGATGAGCCACAGCTCGCCCCGCCACATCAGCAGGTTGGGGTTGCGCCAGGAGCGGTCGACGTTGTTGACCAGCGCGTCGAACCAGACGATCCGCCCGGCCTCCTCGGAGCTCACCTCGAAGGCGAGCGGGTCGAAGCCGAGCGCGCCGGAGAGGAAGGCCATGCCGAGGTTGGTGCCGCCGCTGGACCTGAGCAGGTTCTGCACCTCCTGGTCGGGTTCGCCGAGCCCCAGCTCCGGGTCGAGCTCGACCCTGACCAGGCGCGGCATCCGCAGCCCCAGCCGGCGGGCGAGCTCCCCGCAGACCACCTCGGCGACGAGCGTCTTGCGGCCCTGTCCCGCGCCGGTGAACTTCAGGACGTACGTCCCGAGGTCGTCGGCCTCGACGAGTCCCGGCAGCGAACCGCCCTCGCGCAGCGGCGCGATGAAACGGGTCGCGATCACTTCCTTGAGCATCGCCCCAGGTTACTGACGTACACGGGAACACCGGCGACGGCCTCGCGGCGGCGGGCCGGAACCCGACAGCGAACCGACAGCTCCGCTTTACCCGCGTCCTTCCGCGAACGAGTCAGGATCTCGACATTGTCTGAACAGCCGGTCCCCAGGGGCCGTACCTCTCGGCAGATCACGCATCCCCGGAAGGAACGTCAGCATGACCAGCGAATCAGTTCAGCCGATGTCCGGACCGAGCCGCCGTGCCGTCGTGGCGGCAGCTGGCGCGGCGGGGCTCACCGTCGCGCTGACGGCGTGCGGGTCGGAGGACAAGGCGTCCGACCCGGACACCGAACAGGGCGCCGGCGGGGGCGCGAGCTCGATGCGCGCCGGGGCGGGGGCCGGTGGTGCGGCGCTCGCGAAGACCGCCGACATCCCCGTGGGCAGCGGCAAGATCTTCAAGGACGAGAAGGTCGTGGTCTCACAGCCGACCGCGGGCGACTACAAGGCCTTCTCGACGATCTGCACCCACCGGGACTGTCCGATGGTGGACCTCAAGGACGACATCATCTCCTGCACGTGCCACGGCAGTCAGTTCTCCGTCCTCGACGGCAGCGTGAAGAAAGAGCCCGCGGTCGAACCTCTGGAGGCGAAGCAGATCACCGTGAACGGCGACTCCATCACGCTCGCCTGACCCCACGCGGACGCTTCAGACACGCCAGCACCTCGTCCGTGGTCGCGACCGTGGCGACCAACGCGAGGGTGTGGCGGATCATCGCGGGGGTGTAGTCGGAAGGCACCCCCGCGATGGCGTCCGCCGGGACGACGGCGGTGTAGCCGCGGTTCACGGCGTCGAACACGGCGTTGGGAACGGCCACGTTGGCCGATACGCCGGTGACGATCAGGGTGCGGCAGCCGAGGTTGCGCAGCAGCGGGTCGACGTCGGTGCCCTGGAGGGGCGACAGCCCGTGCAGGCGCCGCACGACGAGATCTTCCTCGGCGACCTCGATCGGGGCGGCGACGCGCACCGCAGGCGTACCGGACAGCTGCTGGACGGGCAGGCGTCCGGCGGCTCGGAAGAGGCGGGCGTTGCGGTTGGCGCCGCGGCCGTCGGGGCGGCGCTCGGCGACGGCGTGGACGACCTGGACACCGCCTTCGTGGGCGGCGTCCACCAGACGGGCGACGTTGGCGAGCACCCCGCCGGAGCGGGCCTCGGCGGCGAGTTCGGGCAGTGCGCTGTCCGCTCCGACGACGCCCTCCTGGCACTCGACGGTGAGCAGCGTGGTGGTCCGCGGATCGAGGAGTTCGCTGAGCTCTTCATGCGAGGGCACGGTTCCCCCTGGGCGCCGGCGGCCGTTCGGGCGAGCGTAACCACCGTTGCGCACGGACGGAAGAGCACCCATTCTTTTCTGACGTGATGTCAGAGGATCTCCTCTGGCACGACGTGAGAGAAAGAGGGGGCGCATGACCGTCACGCAGCAGCGCAGGGGCCGGAAGATCATGATGACGCCGGGCGAGCTGGACGAGTTCCTCACCACGCAGCGCACCTGCCGGGTCGCCACCGTCTCGGCCGACGGCGCTCCGCACGTGAGCACGCTGTGGTTCGCCTGGGACGGCGCCTCGATGTGGCTGTACTCGGTCGTACGCAGCAAGCGCTGGACCGACCTGCGGCGCGACCCGCGGGTGGCGATCGTGGTCGACACCGGCGAGGAGTACGACGAGTTGCGCGGCGCCGAGCTGTCGGGCGCGGTCGAGTTCGTGGGCGAGATCCCGCGCACCGGCGAGCTGCGCGCCGAACTCGACGTCCCGGAGACGCTGTTCGCCCGGAAGAACTTCGGCCTGGAGGAGATGCCGCACGACGGCCGGCACGCCTGGGTGCGGCTGACGCCGGAGAAGATCGTCTCCTGGGACTTCCGCAAGCTCGGGGCGCAGTAGCCCCGCGCGGAGCGCTCAGGCGACGCTCTCCCCCGCCGCCCGCAGGGCCTCGACCGCGGCCCGGATCGACGGGCGGCGGTCGGCGTCCGCACGCCAGACGACATACACATGCCGGCGGACCCGCTGGCTGACCGGGACGGTCACGACCCCGTCAGGCACCGGGTGGCGGCCGAGCAGCGGGGCGATGCACACGCCGAGGCCCGCGGCGACCAGCCCGAGCTGGGTATGGGTCTCGGCGGCGCGATGGCCGACGATCGGCTCGATGCCCTTCGAGCGGAGCGTGAACATCAGCCACTCATGACAGAACTCGCCCTCGCCCCAGGTGATCCACTCGTCGTCGGCGAACTCGGCGAGGTCCACCTCGTCGCGCTCCGCGAGCCGGTGGCCCGACCGGCATGGCGACATCGGCGGGGTCGTCGAGGATGGGCGCCTTGACCAGGCCGTCGGGCAGCGCCATCGGCTTGTTGTACCAGTCGAGCACGACGGCGAGGTCGAGGTCGCCGCGCACGACCGAGGCGATGCCGCGCTCCGGTTCCAGCTCGCAGGAGCGCAGCCGGAGCGCGGGATGCCGCTCGCGCAGCGCGGAGAGCGCGTGGGGGACCAGACCGCGGGCGGCCGTCGGGAACGCCGACACCCTGAGCTCGCCGACGACCTCCCCGCGCTGCGCCTCCAGGTCGGACTGGGCGAGTTCGACCTGGGACAGGATGCGCGCGGCATGCTCGGCGAGCAGCCGGCCCGCGTCGGTGAGCCGCACGCCCCGGCCGTTCTTGGCGAGCAGCTGCTGGCCGACCTCCCGCTCCAGCTTGGACAGCTGCTGGGAGACGGCGGACGTCGTGATGTGCAGCCCCTCGGCCGCGCCGCTGACCGAGCCGTGCCGGGCGAGGGCGTCGAGGGTGCGCAGGCGCTCCAGGTTCAACATGTAAGCAATGCTACGAGATATCGGGTGCGAAATCTCGATTGTGCTACGAGGTTCTGCTCCAGCATCGTGGCTTCCATGAGCACCGCCGCCGCCACCACGCCCGGCCAGGTCACCACGGCCGCTTTCGACCGCCCCCGGCGCCGTCTCGACTGGCGTCTCCGCTTCGCCGCCCTGTCCCTGATCTGGGGCTTCAGCTTCCTCCTCATCAAGGTGGGCACCCAGGGGTACGCGCCGTTCCAGGTCACGCTCGGCCGCCTGGTGTTCGGCACGGCGGTGCTGGCCGCCGCGATGGCGGTGCGGCGCGAGCGGCTGCCGCGCGGGGCGCGCACCTGGGGGCATCTGGCGGTCGCCGCGTTCCTGCTCAACGCCCTGCCGTTCTCGATGTTCGCGTACGCCGAACTGACGATCCCGTCCACGCTGGCGGGCATCTGCAACGCGACCTCGCCGCTGTGGGGCATGGCGCTGTCCCTGGTCGCCCTGTCGGAGGACCGCCCGACCCGGGTGCGGGTCGCGGGCCTCGGTCTCGGCTTCCTCGGGGTGCTCACGGTGCTGGGCGCCTGGCAGGGCTTCCACGGCCTGGACGCCACCGGCACGGCACTGGCCCTGCTGGCCTCCCTCAGCTACCCGATCGGCTGGATCTACGTCCGCCGCACCCTGGCCGGCACCAGCCACTCGCACCTGTCGATGACCGGGGCGCAGCTGCTGCTCGCGACGGTCCAACTGGCCGTCGTCACACCGCTGTTCACCACCCTGCCCAGCGGTGTGCCCGTCGTACCGCTGCTGGCGATCGCCGCCCTGGGCGCCCTGGGCACGGGTCTCGCCCTGCTCCTCCAGTACGGCCTGGTCGCCGAGGTCGGCCCGACGACCGCCCAGATGGTCACGTACTTCATCCCGGTCATCGCCACGGCCGCGGGCGTCGCACTCCTCGGCGAGTCGCTCACCTGGTCGACACCGGTCGGCGCGGTGATCGTACTGACGGGTGCGGCGCTCACGCAGGTCCCGAGGCCCCGGACGCAGCCGAAGCTTCAGACGTAACTCCGCGCCGGGGCCGGGCCGAGGGCCGAGGCGATCGCGTCGGCCAGAGCCTCGATCTCGCCTTCGCTTTCGCTCTCGTTCTCGTTCTCGTTCTCGCTCTCGCTCTCGCTCTCGCTCTCGGCGAGCGTCGAGACGGTGACGCGGATGCCGGGCGGTGCGCTCATCCGGAAGCGGGCGCCCGGGGCGACCGCCCAGCCGGCGTGCTGCAGCCGGGCGACGGCTCCGGTCTCGTCCGGCACGGGCACCCACACGTTCATTCCGCTGCGCCCGTGGGCCGCGACGCCACGTCGGTCGAGCGCCTCGATCAGTGCGTCCCGGCGCCGCCCGTACGCCGCCGCCACCTCGCGCGTGTCCACCGCGCCGTCGGCCCAAAGCCGCACCAGCGCCCGCTGCATCAGCCGGCTGACCCAGCCCGGCCCGAGCCGCTGCCGTCCACGGACCCGGTCGACCGTTACGGCGTCCCCGGTGAGTACGGCCAGGCGCAGATCGGGTCCGTAGGCCTTGGCGGCCGAGCGCACGAAGGCCCAGTGCCGGGTGGCGCCGGCAAGCGGGTGGAGGGGGAGGTCGACGATGCCGTGGCCGTGGTCGTCCTCGATCAGCAGGGTCTCCGGGTGCTCCCGGAGCACGGAGCGCAAGGCACGCGCGCGCGTGGCGCTCACCGCGGCTCCGGTCGGGTTCTGCGCCCGGTCCGTGACGATCAGGGCCCGCGCCCCGGCCTCCAGCGCCCGGCGCACGTCCTCGGCGTACGGCCCCTCGTCGTCGACGCCGACGGGGACGGTCCTGAGCCCGAGCGCAGGCACGAGGTCGAGGGTGCGGCCCCAGCCCGGGTCCTCGACGGCGACGGTGTCGCCGGGCTTGAGATGGGCCGCCAGCACGCGTTCCACGCCGTCGAGCGCCCCCGAGACCACCGCGAGCGGCCCGTCCGGCACCCCGTCGGCGTCGAGACCGGCCCGCGCGATCCGGGCCAGCTCCGGCTCCACGGGAGCCTCTCCGTACAGCACGGGCGCACGGTCGGCCTCGGCAGCCGCCGCGGCGAACGCGCCCGCGAGCGGCGGCAGCAGCGCCGGATCCGGACTGCCGTTCGCCACGTCCCGCACGCCTTCGGGGACGTCCACCCTGATGTGGTCCCGCCCGGTCGTGGCCGGCGCGGGCCGCACCCGGCTGCCGCGCCGGCCCGCCGTCTCGATGACCCCGCGCTCACGCAGGGTCCGGTACGCGGCCGCGACCGTGTTGGGATTCACCCCCAGTCGCTCCGCCAACTCCCGCATGGGCGGCAGCAGTTGCCCCGGCCGCAGCTCACCGGCTCCCACCGCCCGCTCGACGCTCGCGGAAATGTCCGCTGCGCGGCTCCCGCTGATCGGATACTCTCCTAGCACAAAGCTGATTATGCACTAGTGCAATGGAGAGCGCCAATGCAGGAGACCGCGCAAACGCCGTCGCAGCCCGCCACCGCCTACACCCCGACCGACCGCACCGTCCCCACACGCTCGCCAGACCGTGCCTCGTACGACAGGGAACTGGTGCACGCGATACTCGACGAGGCCTACGTCTGCCACCTCGGGTTCGTCCGCGACGGCGCGCCGGTCGTGCTGCCCACGCTGTTCGCCCGGGTCGGGGAGCGGCTCTACGTGCACGGCTCGACGGGCTCGCGTCCGCTGCGGGCGGCCGGCCAGGCCGCCGACCCGGGCCTGCCGGTCTGCCTGACCGTCACGCACGTCGACGGACTGGTCCTGGCCCGCTCGGCCTTCCACCACTCGATCAACTACCGCTCCGTGGTGGTGCACGGCGTCGCACACGACGTGACGGACCCCGAGGAGAAGCGGCAGGCCCTGGACGCGCTGGTCGACCACGTGGTGCCGGGCCGTGCCGCCGACTCACGGCCGGCCGACAAGAAGGAACTGGCCGCCACCGCCGTACTCCGCCTGGACCTGGACGAGGTCTCCGCCAAGCTCCGCACCGGTGGCGTGAACGACGAACCGGAGGACCTCGCCCTTTCGCACTGGGCCGGCGTCGTCCCCGTACAGCGGAACTACGGCACGCCGATCCCCGACCCGGGCCTGACGCCCGGCACCGAACTGCCCGACTACTTGAGGGCACTGTGATGTCGAGCCCTCAGGCGCGGCCACCGGTCACACGAGCATCACCGGCTCCTTCGCCCTGGCACCCCGCGCCTCCCCCACCGCAAGGCCCGCGACCGAGCCCAGCATCAGCAGAGTGCCGGCCAGCGTCGCCACCGTGAGGTGTTCGCCGAGCAGGACGACGGCGAGTACCGCCGCGCTGACCGGTTCGAGCAGCATGATCACCGAAACGGTGGCCGACCGTACGACGGCCGCGCCCGCGAAGTAGAGGCCGTAGGCGAGCGCCGTGGGCACGGCGGCGACGTACGCAAGCAGGACCAGGAGCCGGCCGGGTTCCTCGGTGTGCGGCAGCAGCCCCTCGGCCAGGGCGAACGGCAGCAGGCACAGGCTCGTGACGGTGAAGGCCCCGACGGTCGTCCGGGACGCGTCGGCCTCGCCGTCGCGGCCCCACCGGCGGGTGAGCAGCGTCATCGCGCTGTACCCGGCCGCGGACAGCAGCGCGAGCAGCACACCCCACGGGCGTACGGCCGTGTCCCCGCCGCCGAGGACGAGAACGGCGAGCCCCGAGAGGGCACCCGCGACGGCGACGGTGCCGCCCCGGCCCAGGCGTTCGGCCAGGGTCAGCCTGGCGCCGAGCGCGATGAGCACGGGCCCGGCGCCGAGGGTGACGACGGTGGCTACGGCGAGGCCGGTGGCGGAGACGGCCGCGAAGTAGGCCGTCTGGAAGACCGCGAGCCCGAGCCCGGTGACCCCGGCCCGCAGCGCCCGGCGGCCGAGCGGCTCACGTACGGCGGTCCCGGCGCTCGGCCGCAGAAGGCGGACGGCGAGCAGCAGCACGAGACCGGCCGCGCAGCGCCAGAAGGAGAGGGCGACGGGCCCCAGGTCACTGGCCCGGTAGACCAGGGAGGCGGCCGCGCCCGCGGTGCCCCAGGCAACACCGGCGACGATCAGATAGAGGAGGCCTCGCCCGATGGGCAGGCCGGAGGCAGTGTTCGACACGTGTTCTCTCCGCAGACGCGCACGACGCGCCGCGCGCCATGAGCGGCGGCGGGTGCGCGGAAGTTCGGGAAGGACCCCGGTTCAGCGGGGTCCGCGGACTTCGTCTGCGGGCAGCACCGTTCGCCCCGGCGGTGACGCGCCGGGCGCGGTTTCCGGAGGGCCCGCCTCAGGCGGCCGGAGGCGGAAGAACGCGTGCGTCGGAATGCATGATCGGCACCCTATGCGGCCGTTCCGGGCGTGGACAACTCCCTTTCCGGGCCGCCACTGGCCACCGGCCGGTCGGAGCCCTTCGCGGGCGCCGAGGACTGCGCGATGAAGGCGCCCACCAGGACGATGACACCACCGGCGATCTGCGGCGCCGACAGGTGCTCGCCGAGCAGAACCCAGGCCAGGACGGTGGCGATGACCGCTTCGAGGCAGGCCACGACACCGGCGACCTGCGGGGAGAGCCGGCGCACGGAGACCACGCCGGTGACGTACGCGACGACCGTGGCGACGAGGACGATCCAGGCCAGCAGCGCGACGGCGGCGACGGGCGTGCCGTCCAGGCGCGCGGTGCCCGTGAGCACCGACCAGTCCATGGTCCAGGGCCGGGCGACGACGCTCAGCACGGCCGCGCCGACGAGCAGGCCGTAAGCGATGACGCCGAGCGGGTCGGGCGCCTCGTCACCGGCGTCGCTGCCCTGGTCGGAGAGGACGAAGTAGCCGACCTGGCAGCAGGCGGCGCCGAGCGCGAGCAGCAGCCCCAGGGCATCGAATCCGAGGCCCGACCAGACCTCTACGACACAGGCGAGTCCGCCGACCGCGAGGACGACACCGACCGCGGCGGCACGTGTCACGGGCCGCCGCTGCACGAACCGCACCCAGCCCAGCACCAGGGCGGGCGCCAGGTACTCGATGAGCAGCGCGACCCCGACGGGGATACGGGAGAGCGCGGCGAAGTAGCAGGCCTGCACACCGGCGACGGCCAGCAGCCCGAATCCGGCGAGCAGCCCGGGGCGGCGGCGCAGCAGCGCGCGGTGGCGTACGGCGAGCGGCAGCATCACCAGGGCCGCGCCGGCTCACGCGGAGCCACACCACGTGCAGCGGGTCGAGGCCCGCCTCGATCAGCGGCTTGGCCGCGACTCCGGATCCGCCGAAGGCGACCGCGGACAGCAACGCGAGGCCGAGGCCCATGCCCTTGCCGCGCCTGCTCGGACTGCTCTCAGACGTACGCACCGGCACATGATGACAGTCCATGACATGAGCGTCACCCCCTATGACACCTGTCTCAGTGCCTGGACGGGGCGAACGGCTCCGGGGCAGACCGTCAGTGAGTCGCTTCGCCGCCCCTGACGCACTCCTCGGACCGGTCGGCCGGTCGGACCGGTCCGGTATCGAGCCGGGCCAGCACCTCGTGCGGGTCGATGCCCGCGCGTGCGAGCACCTCGACCGCGCGCGCCTGCGGGTCGGCGACGATCGCCGCGAGCAGGTCGATGCCGCGAGCCGGTCCGCCGCGGCGGGCGGCGCGTTCGCAGGCGTACTCCATCGACGCCGCGGCCAGCGGCGAGAGACCGCGCGGTCTCCGTCACCACGGGGACGGCGCCGGAGTCCTCGACGGCGCTCTGCCAGCGCAGGCCGTAGCCGATGCTGCGCTGCACGAGGTAGCCGAGCAGCCGGGCGATCTGCGGCCCGTCGCCGAAGACGGCGCGCGCCTCGGGGTCGGGCTCCAGCAGCGAGTGCAGCAGATGGGCCGTGTCGATCTGCCGGTCCCCGTCCCTGACCGCCCGGCGGCGGGCACCGGAGACCACCGATGCCAGCTCGTCGCTGAGCCTGGCATCGTTCTGCTGCGCGGCCGGGTGCCGCGTCCTGCTCATGGGCCGACTGCCGGGGGATACGGGGTTGCACATCCCCTACCCCATCAGTCTCGCGAGCCCGGGTCATCCCCGGGGGGGAGCATTTTCGCGTCCCACGGGAAGTGGACTTCGTCGGCCGGAATCTCCTCCTTACGGAGGAGATCAGGCGGCTTCGCCCGGCAGGTCCGCCGTGTCTGACGGTTCGTCAGTATTGAACATTGCGGCCGCCGCGGCTACGTTCCGCGACACCCAGCCCGAGACGAAGAGGTGGTCGCATGGCCGAAGTCAGCGCGGAGGCACGCATCGGGGCGCCGGCCGAGAAGGTGTGGGCCAGCTCACGGACTGGTCGGTGTACGGCGAGTGGAACGCGACCCACACCAGCTTCCCGGCGGGCGGCCCCGAGACCCTCGAAGTGGGCGCGACCTTCCAGGAGAACATGAGGCTGATGAACTTCCCGGCCGAGGTGGAGTGGACCGTGGAGGAACTGGAACCGGCCCGGGTGCTCGCCCTCCGCGGCAAGGGCCCCATGGCGGTGACCGTCGCGACGCGCTACACCCTCACGCCCGACGGCGACGCGACGACGGTCCGCATCGACGGCGAGTTCACGGGTGCGGCCGTGTCGTTGATGGCGGGCAAGCTCAAGGACTCGGCCACGGCGGCCCTGAACGAGTCGCTGCGCAAGCTGGACGGGCTGATGACCTGACACCCGGCACGCAGAAGCGCCCCCCGGATCACTCCGGGGGGCGCCTGCGCCGATAGTCGCCCCTCAGCCATCGGGGGGCCGACCCTCAGTCCTCGTCGGCGAGGATCAGGTACAGCTTCTTGCGGGCTTCGTTGATGACGGCCGAGCGCCTTCTCCCGCTGCTCCTTGCTGCCCGTCTTCCAGACCTGGCCGAAGGCCTCCATCAGCCCGAACCCGGCCTGGCGGATCTCGCCGAGGGCCTCCCAGTCGACGCCGCGGGAGGCCTCCTCCCAGGGCGCGTCGGGCCCCTCTTCGGCCGCCGCGCGGCCCGCCTCGGTGAGCGAGAACAGCTTCTTGCCGCCCTCGCTCTCGCTGGCGATCAGGCCCTCGTCCTCCAGCAGTTGGAGGGTGGGGTACACCGAGCCGGGGCTGGGCTTCCACGCCCCGCCGCTGCGCTCGGCGATCTCCTGGATCATCTCGTAGCCGTGCATCGGCCGGTCCTTCAGCAGGGCGAGGATCGAGGCCCGCACGTCACCGCGCCGCGCCCTCCCCCGCGGCCCGCCGCGCCCTCGCCCCCCCAGGGGCCGGGACCGAAGCCCGGCCCACCGGGCCCGCCCCAGCCGGGACCGCCCGGCCCGAAGGGACCGAAGGCCGCACGCAGCCCTTCGAAGCCGCCCCGGCCGTGAGGCGGTCCGCCGTGGCCATGTCCGTGCTCGAATCCGTGGGTACGCATCGCAACCACTCTCCATTCCATCGTTGATCTGTCGCGATGCCTCAACGATATATCGGTAGCGCTCGGGTGACAAGACCCCACCGAAGGGCGGCCCTCGCTTTCGTTGCGGCCGTCCGCCGCCACAAGGTGGTGGCGAGCGCGCGGCCACCAACCAGTCCACCCGGCAAAAGCGCGCCCCAGGCCCACAGCCGGGGCCGACCCAACGGACGGGCGGACCGGCAACCACAGCACGGTCATGGCGATCCCGGCCATGCGGACCGAGCCGCCCTTCCGGGAGAGGCACTGCGCCACCACACCCCCGGCCACCCCACCGCCCACGCCCGACGCCCAGTGGCAACCCGACCAGGCCCAGCTCCGGATGCGCACCTGAAATCGGGCCAGGACTCCCGAATTGGCCTTGGTCCGCGGCTTCGCGCGTACCTCTAGCGTCGCGGCATGCGGATTCGAATCGTCGACGCCTTCACCGACCGCCCCTTCGCCGGCAACCCGGCCGGGGTCCTGCTCCTGAACGACGCGGACGCCTTCCCGGACGACGACCTGGCTGCAGAACGTCGCCCTGGAGGTCAATCACGCCGAGACGGCCTTCGCCCATCCCCTGCCCGAGGGCGGCGAGGCCGACTGGGCGCTGCGCTGGTTCACGCCGGCCGCCGAGGTCGCGATGTGCGGCCACGCGACCCTGGCCACCGCCCACGTCCTGCACACCACCGGCGCCCACGAGGGCCCGGTGCGGTTCGCCACCCGCAGCGGCGTCCTCGTCGCCACGCCCACCGACGGACGGCTCCGTCACGCTGGACTTCCCGACCGCTCCGCTCACCCTGGTCGACCCGCCCCGAGGGCCTCGCCGAGGCCCTGGGAGCCGAGCCGCTGCACGGTCCTCGACACCGGGCCGAACGTCGGCGACCTGCTCGTCGAGGTCGCCGACGAGAAGACGGTGCACGGCCTCGGCCCCGACCTCAAGGCCCTCGCCGCCCACTCCAGCGCGGCGTCATCGCCACGGCCCGCGCGGAGGACCCCGCCCGGGGCTACGACTTCGTCTCGCGCTGCTTCTTCCCGAACCTCGGCATCGACGAGGACCCGGTGACCGGCAGCGCCCACACGGCGCTCGCCCCGTTCTGGTCCGAGCGCCTGGGCCGCCCCGGCCTCACGGGCCTCCAGGCCTCACCCCGCTCCGGCCGCGTCCGCACCGAACTGCGCGGCGACCGCACCCTGCTGACGGGCAGGGCGGTCACCGTCATCGAGGGCGAGCTGCTGGCCTGAGACACCCGGGCCTCACAGAACGAGGGGCGTACGACACCGTCGTACGCCCGTCACCCGGTCATTCACGTCCCCCGGGCCTTCACGCCGTCGGCAGCCACCCGACCTTGCCCGCCAGCAGCGCGTACCCGACGAACGCCCCGATGTCGAGCAGCGAGTGGGCCACCACGAGCGGGCCGACGCGGCCCCAGCGGCGGTACAGATACACGAAGACGACGCCCATGGCCATGTTCCCGAGGAAGCCGCCGATGCCCTGGTAGAGGTGGTAGGAGCCGCGCAGTACCGAACTGCCGGCCAGCGCGGCCATCGGCGTCCAGCCCAGCTGCCCGAGGCGGCGCAGCAGGTAGCCGACGACGATCACTTCCTCCAGCACGGCGTTCTGGATCGCCGAGAGGATCAGTACCGGGTACTTCCACCACACGCCGGGCAGCGCCTCGGGCACCACCGTGAGGTTGAAGCCGAGGCCGCGTGCCGCCAGGTAGAAGGCGATTCCGGTACTGCCGATGACCGCCGCGATCGCCGCGCCGCGGCCGAGGTCGGGCCAGGGGCGGGTGCGGTCGAAGCCGACGGTGCGCAGGCTCGCCCCCTCGCGCAGCAGGAAGTGCGCGACGAGCGCGACGGGCACGAGCGCCGTGGTGATCCCGAAGAGCTGCCAGGCCAGGTCGAGCCAGGGACGACCGGGCGCGGCCGAGGCGTTCATCGTGGCCGCCTGGTCCTTGAGCCCGCCGGGCTTGGTGACCGAGCCGATGAAGCTGATCAGGGCGGAGACTCCGCTCGCCCCCAGCGAGAGCGCCAGCACGAGCAGGGTCTCGTTGCGGAGCATCCGCCGCGAGAGCCGCTGCTGGGGAATGGAATCGTCGGCCACCGGGCTCGCCTCCGCCTGCACACCTGCCTCCACTTCACCGACCTGTCGGATCAGTATGAGGGCAGCAGGATCGTCACCCCGGTGGCGCGTCAGCCCAGCGGCACCGGCTCCGGCAGGCCCACCGGCCAGGTGTGCACCGGATCCCCCTCGTGCATCAGCTCGCGGTAGCGCCGGGTCGTGGCGGCCAGCGCCGCCTCCCGGGTGTGGCCCGCGTCCAGCGCCTTGTGGAAGGTCGCGGCCTGCCAGCTCGCCCCGTTCACCCTGCGCCGGCACCGCTCCTCGATCACGCCCAGGTACAGGTCGCGGTCGGCGGGCTCGACACCCCACGCGTCCAGCCCGGCCTCGGCCAGCGGCAGCAGTTCGTCCCGTACCAGGCTCACCGCGTCGACCTCGTGTGGTGCCGCCGTACCGGCCGCGCCGGGGCCAGGTGAAGCGGGCGTCGATGCCGTCCTTGCACGCGGCCTCGAAGTTGGCCGCGGCCGCCTCGAACGGCAGCCGGGTCCACACCGGCCGAGGCTCCTCGGCGAGCGCGCGGACGACGCCGTAGTAGAAGGCCGCGTTGGCGATGACGTCGGTGACGGTGGGCCCGGCGGGCAGGACGCGGTTCTCCACGCGCAGGTGCGGGACGCCGTCGGCGATGCCGTAGACCGGGCGGTTCCAGCGGTAGATCGTGCCGTTGTGCAGGACGAGCTCGGCGAGCGTCGGGGTGCCGCCCTGGTCGAGCACGTCGAGCGGGTCCTCGTCGTCGCAGATCGGCAGCAGGGCCGGGTAGTAGCGGAGATTCTCCTCGAAGAGGTCGTACGCCGAGGTGACCCAGCGCTCGCCGAACCAGGTGCGCGGCCGGACGCCCTGGGCCTGGAGTTCGGGCGGGCGGGTGTCGGTGGACTGCTGGAACAGCGGAGGCCGCGACTCGCGCCACAGCTCGCGGCCGAACAGGAAGGGCGAGTTGGCGCCGACGGCGATCTGTGCGGCGGTGACCGCCTGGGCCGCGTTCCACACGTCGGCGAACCGGCCCGGCGTGACCTGGAGGTGCAGTTGCACGGAGGTGCAGGCGGCTTCCGGCGCGATCGACTTCGAGGTGCAGGTCAGCTGCTCCACGCCGGCGATGTCGAGGGTGAACTCCTCGCCGCGGGCGGCCACGATCTGGTCGTTGAGGAGGGTGTAGCGGTCGACGTCGGAGAGGTTCGACGAGACCAGGTCGTCCCGGTCCAGCGTCGGCAGAATGCCGATCATCACGATTCCCGCTTCGACTTCGCCCGCTTTTCGATCGGCATATGCCAGTGACGTACGGAGTTCCTCCGCGAGCCGGTCGAATACCCTGCCACCCAGGCGGTGTGGGGGAATGTTCACTTCCAGGTTGAACATGGCGAGTTCTGTTTGGAAGTCACGGCTCGCGATGCGTTCCAGGACTTGCGCATTCAACATTTTCGGCATGCCGTCGGTGCCCGCGAGATTCAATTCGATCTCCAGCCCCATGAGGTTCTTCGGACGATCGAACCGCTCCTCCGCCAGGAGTCGCTCCAAGCCCGTCAGGCAGCGACGGAGCTTGTCGCGGTATCGCTGGCGATCGGACAGGTCGAACCGGCCTGCCACGACCTTCTCCCCCATCGAAGCGTCCCTCCTCGGATGATGCGGGCCGAAGATCCGGCCGCCGGGGTCACGGTCAGGTGGAGGATGCCCAGCGAAAGCGATCGATAACGTCCCGGACGGGCCCGACGACCGCTACGCTGGTCATGTGTGACCGCTGGCACATTCAATCGGCATGACGCACAGGACAGGTTGCGGGTACAGCGAACTCGTGAAAAACACCGACGAGAATGGGCCGACCGACTGACGGACATTCGCCGAGGTCATCGCTGTACACCCTCGCTCGGAATCGGGATAATTCTCGCGTATCGCCGACCGAATGTACCCTTGTTCTACTCACCGGAAACGGCTAGACGAAACACAGTCTGATCCCGTGTCGTATAAACTCCGCGAACAAGGCAGAAGGTTGGCGCCCACGGTCGATGGGTCCTGCCGTCGAAGCGATGATCGGCGGACCCCACCCCCTCTCGTTCATGAGACCCGGCCCCTGCCTCTGCCGACCCTCGTGAGCAGACAGCGCCGTCCGCCCCCGCCCTCGTGCCACCGTGCCTTTGAATGAGAGGCGACCCACCATGCCGCTGCATGTCCCCCCGGCTCCCGCGCCCGCACTCCGTTCCGTCCTGACTGCGCTCTCCTCGCCCACCGCTGTCCGCGAGGCCCGAACCCCCTCCCTGCTCCGCGCCCAGGGCCCCGCGACGCCCGAGCTCCCGCTGCCCGTCCACGTGCTCGACCGGGTCACGGCCGAGGGCGTGTCGGCCACCCGGCTGGCGGGGTGGCGCTTCCTGATCCGCTGCGGCGACCGTGCCGTGGCCGCGGCGGAGACCATGCTGACTCCCGACGGCTGGGCCTTCTCGCACTTCTTCGAAGGCCCGTACATCACCTCCACCGAGCGCGCCCTGCGGCAGGCCGAGACGATGCCGCAGGCGTACCAGCCCCGCCTGCTGTCGGTGCCCGGCCTGTACATGCTGACGCTCTGGCTGCACGAGGACTGCACCGCGGACGGCGCCGCCGGCCACCCCGCCGCCACCGACCTGCTCGTCCCGCTGGCGCCCGCGCCTCCCGGCATCGCGGCACATCGCCCGCACCGCGTCGCCGAACTCCTCCCGGTGCTGACCCATCGGGTGGCCCTCACACGACTGCTCGGCTCACCCGCCTGAAACGCACGCCGCGAAGCCACCCGCACCCCGTCGCCGAATTCCCGGCGGCGGGGTCGGCTTTTTATCGCTCGTACGAGCACCTAATAGCTCTTACGAGCCGGAAATGACCGCCGACTCGACCTGACTAGCCCCATCCGGCCACTGCGAACCACCCGAAGTGACAGTCCAGTTGGGATGAACCGTCCGCGCGGGTGATGCGTCCTGAACCTGTGAGAAGCGGTGCCGCGAAATCCCTGCGGAATGACGCCCGTGGGGCAACACTGGGTTCCGACGACTTATCACGGGGGGCGGCCATGAACGACACTTCTAGCCGCGGAACAGACACGACAACCGACTCAGGCAACTCAGTCACCTCATCCATCACGACAGAGCGAAAGAACCCACCCATGTGCCAGCACCAGACACCATGCCCGTCAGCCGATTCCGCCGACCGGGAATCCGCCCGTCTCGTGGCGCACCACCCGGAACAGGGGTGGAGCCTGCTGTGCAACGGCGTGGTGCTCTTCGAGGACACCGGTGAGCTTCTGCCGGACGGCCGGGCCATCGCCCCGCACCGTCCGCTGGCCAGCAGCCAGGTGATGACGGCCGCCTGAGAGCCGCCGGGCGGGGGTGACGCCCCGCTCGCAGACATGAGGGGCCGGCCGCAGGACACCCTGCGAACCGGCCCCGACGCATGTCCGGGTGCCGTCACTCCCTGTCACCCGCTGCGACTTCCCGTTTCTGGGGTCGTACGCCCTTCCCACGGATGCCCGTTTTCCGGAAGACTCCTGGAAGTTTCGCGGTACCCGTCTACGGAGGTGGGGCAAGTGGCAGCACGTGAGGCCGACGCCGAGGGCAAGGTCACGATCACGGAGATCGCCCGGCAGGCCGGCGTGTCGGTACCGACCGTGTCCCGGGTCGTCAACGGCAGGTCCGATGTGTCGCCGCAGACCCGGGCGCGGGTCGAGGAACTGCTGCGCCGGCACGGCTACCGCAAGCGCCCCGCGGCCCCGGGCACCCGTGCCGCCCTGCTCGACCTGGTCTTCAACGACCTCGACAGCCCCTGGGCCGTGGAGATCATCCGCGGGGTCGAGGAAGTCGCGCACGCGGCCGGGGTCGGCACGGTGGTGTCGGCCATCCACGGGCGTTCGGGCGACGCCCGCGAGTGGATGCGCAACCTCCGGGCCCGTGCCTCCGACGGCGTCATCCTCGTCACGTCGGCGCTGGAGCCGATGCTGCACGAGGAGCTGCGGATCCTCGGTGTGCCGCTGGTGGTCGTCGACCCGGCGGGCTCCCCCGCGCTGGACGCCCCCACGATCGGCGCCGCGAACTGGTCGGGCGGCATGGCCGCCACCGAGCACCTGCTGTCCCTCGGCCACCGCCGGATCGGACTGATCGCCGGCCCGCCGCGGCTGCTGTGCTCCCGGGCCCGGCTGGACGGCTACCGCGCAGCCCTGGAAGGCGCCGGTGTGGCCATGGACGCGTCCCTCGTCGTCCCCGGCGACTTCCGCCCCGAGTCCGGTTTCACCGCGTGCAACGCCCTGCTCGACCTGCCCGAGCCGCCGACGGCCGTGTTCGCGGCCAGCGACCAGATGGCACTCGGCGCGATCGAGGCACTGCGGCGGCGGGGGCTGCGGGTGCCGCAGGACATGAGCGTGGTCGGTTTCGACGACCTTCCGGAAGTCCGCTGGTCGGCTCCGCCCCTGACCACGGTCCGCCAGCCCCTGGCCGACATGGGCAAACTGGCCGTCCGCACGGTTCTCCGCCTGACCCGCGACGAACAACCGGACTCCCCCCGGGTGGAACTGGGAACCGACCTGGTGGTGCGATCCAGCACGACGCCGCCGACAGCGCGGACCTGACGAGCCGGGGCCTGGCCTGACACCGACCGCCTGCCGCGCGGCCTCCGGTACACCGGACCCGACGAACCACGCCCCAGACCCGACGGACCAGGCCCCAGCCCTGCACCGGCCCCGAGCCGCGACGCCTCCCTGCACGGCAGGCCTGACAGGTCCCGAGCCAGGCCCGGCGTCAACCCTCGCTGCGACACCTTCCGTCACACCGGCCCCAGCACGAACCCCCAGACCGCGACGCCGCCCCGCACAACAGACCCGACGGCCCCCGAGCCAGACCCGGCACAACCCCGAGCCTGCGACACCTTCCGGCAACACCAGACCCGACGAACCACGACCCAGCCCCAGCACCAACCCCCAAGCCGCGACGCCTCCCCGCACAACAAGCCTGAGGGCCCCCAAGAGCCAGGCCCGGCACCAACCGGCCCCCGGCCGTGTCAACCGGACCGCATCGCCGGACCCCGGCCGTGAGGCCGCGACGCCTCCGGCAGGAGAGGCCTGATGGATCGGACGCCGCTCCCGGCGCCGGCCTGACGGCACCGCCACGCCCCGAGCGCGACTTTCGCGCAGCGCCCGGCCAGGCGCCCGACTTGGAAGCACGGCTGGAGCCGGGGGGCGCTCGTCCCGCCCCGCTGGATGCCGCGTGCGGCCCCGTCGGGGGCGGCGCCGGGCTCTGCCAGGCAAGCGCCGATCGCTCCCCTACCGCCGAAGTGGCCCACCGCCCAGGCAGGCCGGGCAGTGACCGACGCCCGCAAGGCCGCCGCGCCGGGTGGTCCCCCACAGCACCCGGGCTCCTGGGACACGTGGCCTTCCCCCAGGCGTCGGCCCCACGTAGCGCGTGACCGTCCCCCCAGCACAACCCCTCGCAGCAGCGCATGGCCGTCCCCCAGCACAACCCCCACGCACCGCGTGATGACACAGCGCGCCCGCCCCAAGCCGCGCGGCCCCGAAACCCGCCTCGGCCTCGCCAGGCCGCCCCGCCGGGGCCGACCCGGCCGACCCGGCCAACTCAGTCGACCCGTCCGAATCGGCCCCGGCACAACCCGGGTGGCGCCCGCCGAACCCCGTACGGCAGGGCGCCACCCACCCCCGCTACCGCCCCCCGAGCGCTTCGCGCAGCGCGAAGTACGCCGGCTTCGGTTTCAGTTGCTCGTCCCACGGCAGAGCCGCGCCCTCGCCCGGGAAGAACGCCGGGATCCAGGAGTACTTGTCGGTGTAGTCCCACAGGGTGATTCCGACACACCGGCGTACCGACAGGCACGCCTCGGTCAGGTCCCCGTACCACTCGGCCTGCTGGGCCAGCTTCTCCTCGGTCGTGGGCAGTTGCATCCGTACGTCGACCTCGGTGAGCGCGGTGTCGAGGCCGAGCCGGGAGAAGCGGCGGAGGTTGTCCTGCAGGGTGGTCGGGATAGCCGTACTGCAGGGCCAGATGAGCCTGGAGGCCGATGCCGTGCAGCGGGACGCCCTTGGCCTTCAGCTCCTTGGCCAGCTTGTAGTAGGCGTCGCTCTTCGGGCCGATCCCCTCGATGTTGTAGTCGTTGAGGTACAGCTTCACGCGCGGATCGGCCTGATGCGCCCAGCGCAGGGCGTCGGCGATGTAGCCGGACCCGAGCGTCTTGTAGAAGACCGACTCGCGGTACGTACCGTCCTCGTTGAACGCCTCGTTGACCACGTCCCAGGCGAACACCTTGCCCCGGTAGTGCCGTACCTCCGCCTGGACATGCTTCTTCAGCACGGCCCTCAGCTCGGGGGCCGTCCACTCCCGCCCCGTGAGCCACTCGGGCAGCTGGCTGTGCCACACCAGGGTGTGTCCGCGCACCTTCTGCCGGTTGGCGCGGGCGAGGTTCACGATCTCGTCGCCCTTGGAGAAGTCGAACACGCCCTGCTGGGGCTCCGTCGCGTACCACTTCATGCCGTTGCCGGGCGTGATCTGGTCGAACTCGCTGCCGAGCAGGGCCTTGTACGGCGCGTCGACCAGCTCGGGGTTGTCGGTCGCGCTGCCGAGAGTAGCGGCCGTGCCGCTGGGCGAGGTCCGCGAGGGTGGGTTCCTTGCCGTACTCCTCGCCGGCCTGTGCCGCCGGGCCGGTGGCGATGCCTCCGGCCACCAGCACGGCGGCGAGCGCGCCGGCGAGTCTGAGCCGTATGGCGGTCCTACGCATGGTGCGACTCCTCACGATCAGATCGGATCAGATCAGGTGGGTGGGTGAGCCGTACGTCCGCGGCGCGTGTCAGCCCTTCGTGGCGCCCGCGGTGAGGCCGCCGACGAGCTGGCGCTCGGCGACCGAGTAGAAGGCGAGTGCGGGGACCATGGCCAGCACCAGATAGGCGAAGACCTTGGCGTAGTCCGCGGAGTACTGACCCTGGAACTGCTGGACGCCGATCGGCAGGGTCCACCACTGCGCGTCGGTGAACACCAGCAGCGGCAGGAAGAAGTTGTTCCAGCTGGTGACGACGGCCAGCACGGAGACGGTGCCGAGCGCGGGCCGGGCCATGGGCAGCAGCACCCGCCAGAAGAAGCCGAACGAGCTGCACCCGTCGAGGGTGGCCGCCTCCTCCAGCTCGCCGGGGATCTGCCGGAAGAAGCCCCGCAGGATGATGATCGTCATCGGCAGCGCGAAGGCGGCCTGCGGGAGGATCACGCCGAGGGGGTTGTCCAGCAGGCCCAGGGAGCGCAGCAGCAGGAACAGCGGCAGGGCCGCCACCGCGAACGGGAACATCAGCCCCATGGTGAACAGCGTGAACAGCGCCTCGCGGCCCCGGAAGGCGAACCGCGCGAAGGAGAAGGCCGACAGGGCTGAGACCGCGACGACCAGGACGGTCGTGCCCACCGCGATCAGCGTGCTGTTGCCGATCAGTCGCCAGAAGTCCCCCGAGCCGAGGATCTGGGTGTAGTTGGAGGTCACCCAGGACTCGGGCAGACCGACCGGGTTGCGGGAGAGCTCGTCGGTGGACTTGAAACCGGAGAGCGCGGCGTAGAGCAGGGGGACGACCATGACCGCGCCGACGACGGTCAGGACGAGGTGCAGGCTCCAGGCCTTCCTGCCCCCACGGGTCTTCTGGCTGACTGTCACTTTCCGTCACCCCGCATGGTCGTGGTGGCCCCTTCCAGGTCGCGCCGGAGGACGAACCGCTGGTAGGCGAGGGCGAAGACGAGGCTGATGCCGAACATGACCACGCTGATCGCGCTGGCGTAGCCGACCTGGTAACGCTTGAAGCCGTACTGGAACATGGTCACGGCCATGGTCTCGGAGTGGTGGTCGGGGCCGCCCGCGGTGGTCACCCACACCAGGTCGAAGAGCTGGATCGACCCGATGACCGCCAGGAACACGCTGATGCGCAGGGTGGGCGCGAGCAGCGGCAGCGTGACGTTGCGGAACCGCTGCCAGGCGCCCGCCCCGTCGATGAGCGCCGCCTCGGTCAGTTCCCGGGGGACGGCCTGGAGTCCGGCCAGGTACAGCATCATGTGGAAGCCGAAGTACTTCCAGGTCATGACCAGGAACACGGTCGCCATGACGGTGGACGGATCCGCGAACCACTCCCCGCCCAGCCCCTCGAGGCCGATCCTGCCGAGGACCTGGTCGGCGAAGCCGTCGTCCGGAGCGAAGATCATGCCGAAGAGGATGCCGGTGATGGCCTCGGACAGGACGTACGGGGCGAAGAACAGCATCCGGTACACCGCCCGGCCGCGCATCCTCTGGTTGAGCAGGACGGCCATGGCGAGCGCGAACGGCAGTTGGAAGGCGAGCGACAGCACCACCAGGAGCAGGCAGCGCCACAGGTCGCCGAGGAAGACGTCGTCCTGGAAGAGCCGGGTGAAGTTCTCGCCGCCGACGTAGTCGGAGGGCATGCCGAAGCCGCCCCAGCGGAAGAACGCTGCGTAGAGGGCGAACAGCATCGGCAGCAGCACGAGCCCCATGAACAGCACCAGGGCCGGGAGTTGGAAGCCGGCCGCGGTGAGCCAGTGCAGCGCGCGTCGCCGGGCCCGCCCGGTTTGCCGGTCAGCGGCCGGGGGCGGGGAACCGACGTCGGGGCCGGTCCGTTTGTCCGGCAGGAACGTGGAGGTCATCGCCGGCTACTGCTCTTCCTTCGCGGTCTTCGTGATCGACTGGGCGACCTGCCCGGGCGACTTGGAGCCGGCGATGAGCGCGGCCACGCTGTCGTTGACCTCCTGGCCGACGGCGGGCGCGTACGCCTGGTCGAGGTAGAGCTGGAAGCCGGTGGCAGCCTTCAACTGAGACTGCACCGCCTTGATGTTGGGGTCGGCGATGGCGCTCTCGGCCGCCGGTACCACGGGCAGGGCTCCGGTCTTCTTGACCAGTTCCAGGTCGGTGGCCTCGGACGCGAAGAACTTGAGGAAGTCGACGGCCTCCTGCGGCGCTCCACTGGCGCAGTGCGTGCCCGCCGCCTCCGCCGAACACCTCGGTGATGGTGCCCTTGCCGCCCTCGACCGCGGGGAACGGGAAGAAGCCGAGGTCCTTGCCGAGGCCCTTGCCCGCGTCGGCCTGGACGGTGGGCGCCCACTGGCCCATGAGCTCCATCGCCGCCTTGCCGTTGCCGACGGCGGCGGCCTGGCCGGTGGGCGTGGAGTAGGCGGCGCCGAGGAAGCCCTTCTGGAACGGCTGGAGACCGACGAGTTCCTTCAGGTGCTCGCCCGCCTCGACGAAGGGGGCGCCGGTGAAGTCCTTGTCGTCGTAGGCCTTCTCGAGCGCCTCGGCACCGGCGGTGCGCATCGCGAGGTAGGCCCAGTAGTACATGCCGGGCCACTTCTCCTTGCCGGCCAGTGCCAGCGGTGTGACCTTGGCGGTCTTCAGCTTGCGTACGGCGTCGAGGAAGCCGTTCCAGGTGGTCGGGGGTTCGGCGATACCGGCCTTCTCGAAGAGCGCCTTGTTGTACCAGAAGCCGATCATGCCGATGTCGAACGGTATGCCGTAGGCCTGGCCGTCGAGCAGGTACGGCTCCCTGGCGACCGGCAGCAGGGCGTCGCCCCACGGCTTGGTCCGGTCCGTGAGGTTCTCGACGAGCCCGGCGTCGACCTGCTGCTTCAGCACGCCGCCGCCCCAGGTGTGGAAGATGTCGGGCAGCTTCCCGGAGGCGGTCAGAGCCGTCATCTTCGACTTGTAGGCGTCGTTCTCCATCTGGACGATCTTTATCTTGACCTTGGGGTTCTGCGCCTCGAACTTGCGGGCGAGGGCAGCCCAGACGCTCTTCGCGGGTTCCGTGGTGGAGATGTTCCACCACTCGATCGTGGTCGTCCCCGACGACCCTCCGTCCGAGTCCCCGCCGCACGCGGTCAGTGCCGTCATCCCCAGACCGGCCGCGGCGGAGGTCGCCAGGAAGCCGCGGCGGGACAGTGCCGGGTCGCCCATCATGCGCTCCTTGGGTACGGGACGGCGCTCCTCGCGTCCGCCCACAGGACCGAAACTTTCGGATCAAATTCAGAAAGCTGCGTTGTTGCCGCACCCTAGAGACAGCCGCCAAACCGTGGCAACCCCTTGTACGCGGTGAATCTGCCACCGGCACAAAGGCCTTGAGTGATATCCATGGGCGAAACATTCGAAGAACAAGGCGAACGTTACGAAGGCACAGTAGGCGTCGCGGACTGCCGCGACAAGAAGGCCGACGTCCAGCCACCGGCGGAGCCGCGATCACACAGGGTGGTCAAGTCCCGGCCGTCGGGCGGATGTTGCCCTCCGGGCCGGACGGTCGCTCCCTCGCGCCCGGGCAGTCCTCCATGGGCCCTCAGCTCGCGGTTTGGCGCCTCGGCAACCAGTCTTAACGGAAGTTTGACGCGCACAGCCCCCTCAGCCCCGGGCCACGACATCACGCTCCGCTTACGCTGATCGGGCCGTCCAGTGATGGCCGGAACCACCCTGAGCCCGCACATCGGGAGCACGCTCGATGGCCACCACTGAGCACCCGCCGACGAGCCGCACGGAACCCCCTCCACCCGGTCGCCTGCGCGCCTGGATGCTGGAGGGCCTGTCCGACATGGGCAAGGACGGCGGCCACACCGGACCCCACGCCGAGCCGGAGCCCCCGCACAAGGGCCAGCCCTGGTGGCGGGTGATGTGCCTGACCGGCGTCGACTACTTCTCCACCCTCGGCTACCAGCCGGGCATCGCGGCCCTCGCCGCCGGACTGCTGTCCCCTATCGCGACGATCGTGCTGGTGATCGTCACCCTGGCTGGCGCCCTGCCGGTCTACCGTCGGGTGGCCGAGGAAAGCCCGCACGGCGAGGGCTCGATCGCGATGCTGGAGCGGCTGCTCTCCTTCTGGCAGGGCAAGCTGTTCGTGCTGACTCTGCTGGGCTTCGCCGCCACCGACTTCCTGATCACCATCACCCTGTCGGCCGCCGACGCCTCCACCCACCTCGTCGAGAACCCGCATCTCACGGGCGCCCTGCACGACAAGCAGCTGCTGATCACCCTCGTCCTGGTGGCCCTGCTGGGCGCGGTGTTCCTCAAGGGCTTCCTGGAGGCGATCGGCGTCGCGGTCGCCCTGGTCGGCGCCTACCTCGCGCTCAACGCCGTCGTGGTGGTCGTCGGCCTGTACCACGTGGTCACCGCCGGTCACGTGGTCACCGACTGGTCCAGCGCCCTCACCACCCAGCACGGCAACGTCTTCGCTCATGATCGGCGTCGCCCTGCTCGTCTTCCCGAAGCTGGCCCTCGGCCTCTCCGGATTCGAGACCGGCGTCGCCGTGATGCCGCACGTCAAGGGCGACCCGGACGACACGGAGGAGCGGCCGACCGGCCGGATCCGCGACACGAAGAAGCTGCTCACCACGGCCGCCCTCATCATGAGCGTCTTCCTGATCACCACCAGCTTCATCACCACCCTGCTCATCCCGGAGAAGGAGTTCGAGGCGGGCGGCCAGGCCAACGGCCGTGCACTGGCCTATCTGGCGCACGACTACCTGGGCAACACCTTCGGCACGGTCTACGACGTCTCGACGATCGCCATCCTGTGGTTCGCCGGCGCCTCCGCGATGGCCGGCCTGCTCAACCTGATGCCGCGCTACCTGCCCCGCTACGGCATGGCCCCGCACTGGGCCCGCGCCGTGCGGCCCATGGTCATCGTCTTCACCCTGATCGCCTTCCTGGTCACCTGGATCTTCGACGCCGACGTCAACGCGCAGGGCGGCGCCTACGCCACCGGCGTGCTGGTCCTCATCAGCTCCGCCGCGATCGCGGTGACCATCGCCGCCCGCAAGGCCCGGCAGCGGAACTGGACCATCGGCCTTCGCGGTCATCTCCGCGGTGTTCCTCTACACCACCGTCGCTCAACGTCATCGAGCGCCCGGACGGCGTGAAGATCGGCGCCTGCTTCATCGCCGGCATCATCCTGGTCTCCCTGCTGTCACGGCTGGCCCGGGCCTTCGAGCTGCGCGTGACCAGCGTGTCGCTGGACGACATGGCGGAACGCTTCGTCCGGGACATGGCCAGCCGCAGGATCCGGTTCATCGCCAACGAGCCCGACCGGCGCGACATCGCCGAGTACCGCGACAAGATCGAGCAGATCCGGCAGGACAACGACGTGCCCGGGCAGGAGGACTTCGTCTTCGTCGAGGTGACGGTCACCGACCCGTCCGAGTTCGAGGCGAGCCTGACCGTACGCGGCGAGGTGCTGCACGGCCGCTACCGCGTCCTGACGCTGGAGTCCTCCTCCATCCCCAACGCCCTGGCCGCCCTGCTCCTGCACGTCCGCGACACGACCGGCTGCACCCCGCACATCTACTTCGAGTGGACCGAGGGCGGGCCCTTCGCCAACTTCCTGCGCTTCTTCCTGTTCGGTCAGGGCGAGGTCGCCCCGGTGACCCGCGAGGTCCTGCGCGAGGCGGAACCGGACCGGAGGCGGCGGCCGAGGGTGCACGTCGGCTGACCGGCTTCAGCCGGTGGGGCGTTCACACCCCGGCAAGCGGCCCCGCATCCGCCGTTCCCCTTCCCCGCCCCTATCGTGACCGCCATGCAGTCCTACACGATCGGCCAGGCAGCACGACTGCTCGGCGTGAGCCCGGACACCGCCCGTCGCTGGGCGGACGCGGGCCGCATCACCACCCACCGCGACGAGGCCGGGCGACGGCTCGTCGACGGACGGGACCTGGCCGCCTTCTCGGTCGAACTCGCCAGGTCCGGCACCGCCGAGGAGGAAGCGCCCTACACCTCGGCCCGCAACGCCTTCCCCGGCATCGTCACCGCGATCAAGCTCGGCGACGTCGCCGCCCAGGTGGAGATCCAGGCCGGCCCTCACCGGCTCGTCTCCCTGCTCACCCGCGAGGCCGTCGAGGAGCTGGGCCTGGAGGTGGGCATGGAGGCGACGGCCCGCGTGAAGTCGACGAACGTCCACATCGACCGCGTCTGAGCTCCGTACGTACGAACGCACATACACACCCGCAGGACCCCTCCTCCTCGCTCATGCAAAGTGACAGGAGACTTCTGCCTCGCAGATGCGTCAGTATGATCGACGTATCGGAAGGGCCCGGCGGGCTCTTCCTCCAGCGCCCAGAGGGAGTGGCCCCGAGATGACCCGTTCCGCGCACCGGACCCGCCGGATCCTCCAGGTCGCCGGTGCGTCCGCCGCCGCGCTGCTGACCCTGAGCGCCTGTTCCTCCTCCGACGCGGGTTCGGACAAGGGCTCCTCGGCGTCCTCGTCGCCGAAGCTCTCCGGCGAGGTCACCGTCTTCGCCGCCGCCTCCCTCGAGGAGAGCTTCACGGCTCTGGGCAAGAAGTTCGAGAAGGAGCACCCGGGCACGAAGGTCTCGTTCAGCTTCGGCGGCAGCGACACCCTCGCCGCGAGCATCACCAGCGGCGCCCCGGCCGACGTCTTCGCCGCCGCCAGCACCAAGACCATGGCGATCGTGACGGACAAGAAGGACGCGGCGGGCACGCCGGCCACCTTCGTCCGCAACCAGCTGGAGATCGCCACCCTGCCGGGCAACCCCGACCGGATCACCTCCCTGAAGGACCTCGCCGAGCCCGGCCTGAAGGTCGTCCTGTGCGACAAGTCGGTCCCGTGCGGTGCCGGCGCCCAGAAGGCGCTGGACGCCGGCGGCCTGAAGCTCACGCCCGTCTCGTACGAGCAGGACGTCAAGAGCGCCCTGACCAAGGTCGAGCTGAAGGAGGCCGACGCCGCCGTCGTCTACAAGACCGACGTGCGCGCGGCGGGTGACAAGGTGGAGGGCGTGGACTTCCCCGAGTCGGCCAAGGCCGTCAACGACTATCCGATCGCCCTGCTCAAGAACTCCCCCAACCCCGACACGGCGAAGGCCTTCATCGCACTGGTGAGGTCCGCCGAGGGCCAGAAGGTGCTGTCCGGGGCCGGGTTCCTCAAGCCATGACGAGCGCCGACACCGTGATGGGTACCGACACCGGGAAGAGCCGGCCCCGCCGCGACCGCCCCGGCCGACGCAGCCGCACGGTGCCGGTGCCCCTCCTGGTGCCCGCCCTGGTCGGCCTGGCCTTCCTGCTCCTGCCCCTGATCGCCCTGCTCGTACGGGCGCCCTGGCGCAGCCTTCCCGAGCAGCTTTCGAGCGCCGAGGTGTGGGAGGCGCTCCGGCTCTCCCTCGTCTGCGCCACGGCGGCGACGGGTCTGAGCCTGGTCGTCGGCGTGCCCCTGGCCTGGCTGCTGGCCCGCACGCACTTTCCCGGACGCGGTTTCGTGCGGGCCCTGGTGACGCTGCCGCTGGTGCTGCCGCCGGTCGTGGGCGGTGTGGCCCTGCTGCTCGCCTTCGGGCGCAACGGTGTGGTCGGCCAGTGGCTGGACTCCTGGTTCGGGATCACCCTGCCCTTCACGACCACGGGTGTGGTCCTCGCCGAGACGTTCGTGGCGATGCCGTTCCTCGTCATCAGCGTGGAGGGCACCCTGCGGGCCGCCGACCCGCGCTACGAGGAGGCGGCCACCACCCTGGGCGCCTCCCGGTTCACCGCGTTCCGCCGGGTCACCCTGCCGCTGATCGCGCCGGGCATCGCGGCCGGTGCCGTGCTCGCCTGGGCCCGGGCGCTCGGCGAGTTCGGCGCGACGATCACCTTCGCGGGCAACTTCCCGGGCCGTACGCAGACCATGCCGCTCGCGGTCTACCTCGCCCTCCAGAACGACCCGGCCGCCGCGATCGCCCTCAGTCTGGTGCTGCTGGCCGTGTCCATCGCGGTGCTGGCGGCCCTGCGCGACCGCTGGATGACGGCCTCCTGACCCCCTGGACGTGACCCTCATGACCGAGACCACCGACCGCGACGACACGACACCCGGCCTCCTGACCGAAGGCCTCGACGCCCATCTCGTCGTCGACCGCGGCTCCTTCCGCCTCGATGTCACGCTCACCGCCGCCCCCGGAGACGTCGTCGCGCTGCTCGGCCCCAACGGCGCCGGCAAGACCACCGCCCTGCGCGCGCTCGCGGGCCTCGCCCCGCTCACGTCGGGCCATGTGGCACTGGACGGTGCCGCGCTGGACCGTACGCCGCCCGAGTCCCGCCCGGTCGGCGTCGTCTTCCAGGACTATCTGCTCTTCCCGCATCTGAGCGCCCTGGACAACGTCGCCTTCGGGCCGCGCTGCCGGGGCGCGGGGAAGGCCGAGGCCCGTGCCCGGGCCGCCGAGTGGCTGGACCGTATGGGCCTCGCCGACCACGCCGGCGTCAAGCCCCGACGCCTCTCCGGCGGCCAGGCCCAGCGCGTGGCCCTGGCCCGCGCCCTGGCCACCCGGCCCCGGCTGCTGCTCCTGGACGAACCCCTCGCCGCCCTCGACGCCCGCACCCGCCTGGACGTACGCGCCCAACTCCGGCGCCACCTCGCCGAGTTCGAGGCCGTCGCCGTCCTCGTCACGCACGACCCGCTGGACGCCATGGTGCTGGCCGACCGCCTGGTCGTCGTCGAGCACGGCCACGTCGTCCAGGAGGGCACGCCCTCCGGCATCGCCCGCCACCCCCGCACGGACTACATCGCCCAGCTCGTCGGCCTCAACCTGTACCGGGGACAGGCCGAGGGCCACACGGTCCGGCTGGACGCGGGCCCGTCCATCACCACCACGGAAGAACTCTCCGGCCCGGCCTTCGTGGCGTTCCCGCCCGGCGCGGTGACGCTGTACCGGGAACGCCCCACCGGCTCCAGCGCCCGCAACCTCTGGCACTGCGAGGTCGCCGGCCTGGAGACGCACGGCGACCAGATCCGCGCGGACCTCACCGGCGGACTCCCCCTGACCGCCGACCTCACCACGGTCGCCGCGGCCGAACTCGATCTGCACCCGGGCGCATCGGTCTGGGCGACGGTCAAGGCGACGCAGACGCACGCGTACCCGGCATAAAGTACCTCACCGGGCTACCGTGCGCCCATGAGCCTGAGCATCCGCAACCAGCTTCCCGGCACCGTCACCGCCGTCACGCCGGGCGAGGCCATGGCGACGGTCAGGGTTCGCCTCGCCGGCGGCCAGGACCTCACCGCCGCGATCACCCGCGAGGCCGCCGACGACCTCGGTCTCGCTCCGGGCACCGCCGTGCGCGCCCTGGTGAAGTCGACGGAGGTCTCGCTGGCCATCGCCCCCGTCGAGGGCCTGTCCATCCGCAACCAGCTCCCCGGTACGGTCACGGGCATCGCGGCCGGCGACGCGATGGCGTCCGTCCGGATCACCGTCGAGGGCGGCGAACTGACCGCGGCGATCACCAGGGACGCCGCGGACGACCTCCGGCTGTCGGCGGGAACCCCCGTCGTCGCCCTGATCAAGTCGACCGAGGTGTCACTCGCCGTCGCATGACGGACAGACATGACGGAGGGGCCCCGCACGGCGGAGCCCCTCCCTCTCTGACGTCGGTCGATCAGTCCTCGTACGCGTCCAGCGGCGGGCAGGAGCAGACCAGGTTCCGGTCGCCGAAGGCCTGGTCGATGCGGCGCACCGGCGGCCAGTACTTGTCGGCGGCCGAGACCCCGGCCGGGAAGACGGCCTCCTCACGGCTGTAGGCGTGCTCCCACTCCCCGGCAAGGGCGCCGGCGGTGTGCGGGGCGCTCCGCAGCGGGTTGTCGTCCGCGGGCCACTGACCGGATCCGACCTTCTCGATCTCCGCGCGGATGGCGATCATCGCCTCGCAGAACCGGTCCAGCTCGGCCAGGTCCTCCGACTCGGTCGGCTCGATCATCAGCGTCCCGGCCACCGGGAACGACATCGTCGGCGCGTGGAAGCCGTAGTCGATCAGCCGCTTGGCGACGTCGTCGACGCTCACGCCGGTCGCCTTGGTCAGCGGCCGCAGGTCGATGATGCACTCGTGCGCGACGAGCCCGCCGGGGCCGGTGTAGAGCACCGGGTAGTGCGGCTCCAGCCGCTTGGCGATGTAGTTGGCGCTGAGCACCGCCACCTGCGTGGCCCGCTTCAGTCCCTCGCCGCCCATGAGCCGGACGTACGCCCACGAGATCGGCAGGATGCCCGCGCGAGCCCCACGGCGCCGCGGAGATGGGCCGACGCCCGTCTCCGGGCCGGCCTCGGGCTGCAGCGGGTGGTTGGGCAGGTACGGCGCGAGGTGCTCACGCACCGCCACCGGACCGACGCCGGGCCCGCCGCCGCCGTGCGGGATGCAGAAGGTCTTGTGCAGGTTCAGGTGCGAGACGTCACCGCCGAAGTGCCCGGGCTTGGCGAGCCCCACGAGCGCGTTGAGGTTGGCCCCGTCGACGTAGACCTGCCCGCCCGCCTCGTGCACCTGCGCGCAGATCTCGGCGACGTGCTCCTCGAACACACCGTGCGTGGACGGGTACGTGATCATCAGCACCGCCAGCTCGTCACGGTGCTGCTCGATCTTCGCCCGCAGGTCCTCGACGTCGATCTCGCCGTCCTCGGCGGTCTTCACGACGACGACCTTCATGCCCGCCATCACCGCGCTCGCGGCGTTGGTGCCGTGCGCGGACGACGGGATCAGGCACACGGTGCGCTGCTCGTCCCCGTTGGCCCGGTGATACCCGCGTACGGCGAGCAGACCGGCCAGCTCGCCCTGCGACCCGGCGTTCGGCTGGAGGGACACCTTGTCGTACCCGGTGACCTCGGCGAGCCGTTCCTCCAGCTCGTGGATGAGCGTGAGGTAGCCCGCGGCCTGCTCGGCGGGCGCGAAGGGGTGCAGCTGCCCGAACTCGGGCCAGGTGACCGGCTCCATCTCGGTGGTCGCGTTGAGCTTCATGGTGCAGGAGCCCAGCGGGATCATGCCGCGGTCGAGCGCGTAGTCACGGTCGGCCAGCCGGCGCAGGTAGCGCAGCATGGCGGTCTCGGAGCGGTACTGGTGGAAGACCGGGTGCGTCAGGTACTCGTCGGTGCGCAGCAGCGCCTCCGGAAGCCCGTCCTCCGTGGCGGCGTCCAGCGCCTCGACGACACCCTCGACACCGAACGCGGCCCATACGGCACGCAGCTGGGCCCGCGTCGTGGTCTCGTCGCAGGAGATCGAGACGTGGTCGGCGTCGACGAGGCGCAGGTTGACCCCGTTCCGCTCCGGCGGCGGCGACGACCTCGGCGGCCCGGCCCGCGACGCGCACGGTCAGGGTGTCGAAGTAGGCCCCGTGCACGACCTCGACTCCGCCGTTCGCGAGCCCGGCGGCGAGGACCGTGGCGTACCGGTGGGTGCGCCGCGCGATGCTCTTCAGGCCCTCGGGCCCGTGGTAGACGGCGTACATGCCGGCCATGACGGCGAGCAGCACCTGCGCGGTGCAGATGTTGCTGGTGGCCTTCTCACGGCGGATGTGCTGCTCACGCGTCTGCAGCGCCAGCCGGTAGGCCTTGTTCCCGTCGGCGTCCACGGACACGCCGACGAGCCGCCCGGGCAGGCTGCGCGCCATCTTCTCGCCGCACGGCCATGTAGCCGGCGTGCGGTCCGCCGAAGCCCATCGGCACACCGAAGCGCTGCGTCGTCCCGACCGCGATGTCCGCGCCGAGCTCCCCGGGCGACTTCAGCAGCGTCAGCGCGAGCAGATCGGCGGCGACCGTGACGAGCGCGCCCGAGCTCGTGCGCCTGGTCGATGACCGGCTTGATGTCCCGTACGGCTCCGGAGGCGCCCGGGTACTGGATCAGCACGCCGTTGATCTCGCGCTCGGCGATCTCGGCGGGGATGCCGTCACCGAGATCGGCGACGACGACCTCGACCCCGGTCGGCTCGGCCCGGGTCTGGATCACGGCGATGGTCTGCGGCAGCGCGTCCGCGTCGACCAGGAACAGGCCCTTCTTGTTCTTGCCCAGACGCCGCGACAGCGCCATGGCCTCGGCCGCCGCGGTGCCCTCGTCGAGCAGGGAGGCGCCGGAGGTCGGCAGCCCGGTCAGGTCGGCGACCATGGTCTGGAAGTTGAGCAGCGCCTCGAGCCGGCCCTGTGAGATCTCCGGCTGGTAGGGCGTGTAGGCCGTGTACCAGGCCGGGTTCTCCATGACGTTGCGCAGGATGACCGGCGGCGTGAACGTGCCGTAGTAGCCGAGCCCGATCATGGAGCCGAGGACCTGGTTGCGGTCGGCGAGGGAGCGCAGCTCGGCGATCACCTCGGCCTCGCTGCGGGCGCCCGGCAGGTCCAGCGCCTCGGCGCTCTTGATCACGGCAGGGACCGCGGCGGCCGTGAGCTCGTCGAGTGAGCCGTAGCCGACGTGCGCGAGCATCTTGGCGCACGCCTCATGGTCGGGGCCGATGTGACGCTGTTCGAAGGGAACTGCCTCTTCGAGCTCGGAGAGCGGAATGCGATGGGCGGTCATATGCGGAGGCCTCCTGGTCTGACACGACCTTCGAGGGGCACCACGGCACGGGTACCCGGACGGCCTCCCCCTCTGTCATGTCAACCTGAGAGCTTCACCGGATCGCCCGAAGGCCTCCGGCTTTCACCGTCGGTGAGAGCGGGAGCCGTCGACACCCGCCCTGCTTTCCAGAGTGACCTCGTCCGTGCGGTACGTGGGCCTGAGAGATTCCGGGGAGGATTTGCTCCTTCGGCGCCTCCGATGATGTCTGGAGGACTCTCCCGCACGGGGTCAGCAGCCGTTGCCAGCCTACCAGCGAGAGCAACGCACGAATCTTCGAGTGGCCGCCTCCCCGATTCTGCCGTTTTGTAGTGGTTACGGATGAGTTGCGACCATGTGGAGGGCCCGTGCGAACCGACATCGATCCGCGCAACCTGATCGGCCGCAAGGCGTTCGACCGCAACGGAACCAGGATCGGCACGATCGACGAGGTCTACCTCGACGACGCCACCGGCGTGCCGGAGTGGGCGGCCATACGGACCGGCCTGTTCAGCAGGGACGCTTTCGTCCCCCTGGAGCCCAGCGAACTGATCGACGGCGCCCTCCACGTGCCCTTCGACCGCGCCCTGATCAAGGACGCCCCCGACTTCGGCGTGGGCCGCCACCTCTCCCCTGAGCAGGAACTCCAGCTCTACCACCACTACGGTCTCGACGTCGCGACTCCTCCCCCGCTCCCGGACCACGACTTCGGCAAGCTGGCGGGCACGGACGAGACGGCTTGAAGCCCCCGGCGAGCCGCCTAGGGGGCAGCGGACCGCAGCCCCACACCCCCGGATTCAGCACCCGGCCCGTGACTGCCCTCAGACCCTGTAACACCAACGGCAACGGATCCGCCGGCTCCAGCCCCGGATCGTCGATCCGCAGGGTCCGCACCCGCCCCGGCTCCGAGTCGGGCGTCTCGAACCGCACGGTGACCCGCCCCAGGCCGCTGCCCTGCACCCACCCGTGCCCGAACTCGGCGTGCCGCACGTCGTGCCCGGCGGGCCACCGCCGCTCGGCGAGCGCCGGCTGCTCCTCGACCGGCGCCGCGGCGTGCTCCTCGACAGGGCCCTGTGCGACCGCCTGCTCCCCGGCCGCCTGCGCGAACAGGTCCTCCTGCGTGTAGTCGGCGAGGCCGCTGACGCCCACCCCGAGCAGCCGCACGCCGCCCGTCGTGTCGACCGAGTCCAGCAGCCTGGCCGCGGCCTCACGTATCACCGCGGGATCGTCCGTGGGCCCGCGCAGCGTCTCGGACCGGGTGAGCGTCGAGAAGTCGTACCGCCGCACCTTCAGCACGATCGTCCGCCCGGACAGCCCGGCCCCGCGCAGCCGTCGCACGCAGCGGTCGGCCAGCCGCTGCACCTCCAGCCCGACCCGCAGCCGGTCGTGGATGTCCACGTCGTAGGTGTCCTCGACCGACACCGACTTCGCCTCCCGCTCCGCCACCACGGGCCGGTCGTCGCGCGCCAGCGCCATGGCGTACAGCCCGTGCCCGTGCGCCTTCCCCAGCAGCCGGACCAGCTCGTCCTCACCCGCCTCGGCGATCTCCTCGACCGTGGTGATCCCGGCCCGCCGCAGATGGTCGCCCGTCGCCGGCCCGACTCCCGGCAGCGTCCGCACCGACATCGGCCCCAGCATCGCCCGCTCGGTCCCCGGGTCGATCACCACCAGCCCGTCGGGCTTGGCCTGCTCCGAGGCGATCTTCGCGAGCATCTTGGAGGCGGCCAGCCCCACCGACCCCGTGAGCCCCGTGACGGCCCGGATGTCCGCGCGCAGCTTCACCCCGGCCAGCCGCGCCGACCGCTCGTCCCAGGCCGCTCCCCCGGCCTCCAGGTCCACGAACGCCTCGTCCAGGCTCAGCGGCTCCACCAGTGGCGACAGCGCACGCAGCAGCTCCATCACCTGCTCGCTGATCGCCCGGTAGAACTGGAAGCGCGGCACGAGATACGCGGCGTTGGGCGCGAGCCGCCGGGCCTGCGCCATGGGCATCGCCGAGTGCACCCCGAAGACCCGCGCCTCGTACGACGCGGTCGCGACCACACCCCGCGGCCCGAGCCCGCCCACGACCACGGCCTTCCCGCGCAGACTCGGCTTGGACGCCTGCTCCACCGAGGCGAAGAAGGCATCCATGTCGAGATGCAGGATCGTGGGCGCGGTTCTCACAACTCCGATGCTGCCCTATGCCACTGACAACGCCGTGCCGGACCGCCCAGAGCGCCGCGCGGGAAACCGCTTGCAGCCCGGCGCGGAAACGTCCCGTCTGCTGCGGCCGCATGCACGCCGCACCGTCCAACGGGTCAGACAGCCCGGTTCCGCCGCCGCGCCAGCTCGTCCGCCGGGTTGGGCCCGACCAGGGTCTCGCCGGTGTCGATCCGCTCCCCGTGCAGCTGGGACAGCGCGCTCTCGACGTCCCGCCACACCACGCCCACGGCGATCCCGAAAATGCCCTGGCCGCCCTGGAGCAGGGCGTGGACCTCGTCCGGCGAGGTGCACTCGTAGACCGTCGCGCCGTCGCTCATCAGCGTCATGCGCTCCAGGTCGCGGAAACCGCGTTCCCTGAGGTGCTGGACGGCCGTGCGGATGTTCTGCAGCGACACCCCGGTGTCGAGGAACCGCTTGACGATCTTCAGGACGACGACGTCCCGGAAGCTGTACAGCCGCTGCGTTCCGGACCCGTAGGCGGGGCGCACACTGGGCTCGACGAGACCGGTGCGGGCCCAGTAGTCCAGCTGCCGGTAGGTGATACCGGCGGCCGCGCAGGCCGTGGGGCCGCGATAGCCGATCTGCTCGGACGCCATGGACGTCGTCCCTCCGCTGCTCGGCACGGCCGTCGGTCGCTGCGGAGCGTGATCGGCCGCGCCGCCGGGCTGGGGGTACCCCCGCTCGAGAGGAGCCGTGAGCCGGGGGGAGGGTACGGACCGCTCGCCCTGAGACTGCGCTCGGGGCCGCCCCCAGCCGTACCGTCGCCGCTGCTTCTCACGCCGACCTCCGTCCTTGACCTGCCTTCTCGACGGTAGGCAGTCACCAGGGGTGCGTCAACGATCGCCACACTCGCCACGCCGAGTGATAATCACCCTAAGAGTGGTTTCCCGTGCCCCACCGCGGGGAAAGGCTAGCCGAATGCGCTTCGGCGCGGGCCGCAGTGACGCTCTCACTCGCCGCTGGCACATGCGGGCATTTCACCCGTCACACATACGGCGGCGGCCCTGCCGCGGACCACATCGTCCGCCGGGCCGCCCACGCGTCTCACCGACCGCTGATGCTCTCTGCCGGCCGGCATCCACCGGCCTCCGGAGCTCACTGGCTGCTGGTGCCGAAGTCCTCCGGGCGAGATCTGGTCGAGGAACTCGCGGAACTTCTCCACCTCGTCCTCCTGCTCGTCCGGGATCGCGATGCCGGCGTCGTCGAGCACCGTGTCACTGCCGTAGATCGGCGTACCGGTGCGCAGGGCCAGCGCTATGGCGTCGGACGGGCGGGCACTCACCTCGACGCCGCTGGCGAAGACCAGCTCCGCGTAGAAGACGCCCTCACGCAGGTCCGTGATGCGCACTTCCGTGAGCTCCTGGCCGACGGCTTCCAGCACGTCCTTGAACAGGTCGTGGGTCAGCGGCCGCGCGGGAGCCATGCCCTGCTGGGCGAAGGCGATCGCCGTCGCCTCCCCCGGCCCGATCCAGATGGGGAGGTAACGGTCGCCTCCCACTTCACGCAGCAGCACGATCGGTTGGTTGGAGGGCATTTCGACCCGGACACCTACGACATCGAGCTCGTTCACACAGCAACCCTAGGCCGTGCTCGGGACGTTTGGGTAGTCGGGCAGGGAACGGGCGCCTGATCCGGCCCCTGCGCGACCGGCCACCTCAGGGCAGCCGCACCCCGAGCGCCGTCTGCACCAGCGCGGCGTGCAGCTTCACCGTGAGCCCCGCCAGCTCCTTGGTACGGGCCTCGGCATGAGCCCTGGTCTGCGGGTTGCGGTGCCGCTTCAGCGGGGCCACCACCTGGTCCACGAGCCCGGCCTCACGGTCGGCGGCGGCCTTCATCACCCGCAGGTGCCGCGGCTCGATCCCGAACCGTCCCAGCTCGGCGACGAGCGACGGCCACGGTGACCGCCTCCGCGTCGTACGCCCCGTCCTCCAGTGGGGTGACGAGCCCGTACGACTCCCACTCCCTGAGCTCCTGCTCCCCGACACCGGCGGCGGCGAGCAGCTCCTCACGCCCGATCCTGGCAGCCGTGGGCGGCCCCTCGATGGGCTCGGGCGCGGAATCGCCATCACGCTGACGGCCCAGGGTCGGCAGCGGCGACGGCCTCGCCGCGCTCCATGGCCTCCAGATGCTCGCGGATCACCTTCAGGGGCAGATAGTGGTCCCGCTGCATCCGCAGGACGTGGCCGAGGCGCTCGACGTCATGCGCGCTGAACTTGCGATACCCCGAGGGGGTCCGCTGCGGCTCGATGAGCCCCTCCGACTCCAGGAAACGGATCTTGGAGATGGTGACTTCGGGAAACTCGTCGCGCAGCACGTTCAGCACCGTGCCGATGCTCATCAGCCCACTGTCCGTGGCGGCGGTGCCGTGCCCGGCACCGCCGCTCGGTGTATGAAGCATGGACCTTCCCTGACGGACGGACCTTCGCGGGGGTTCTCCGGAGCGGCCCGGGTCAGTAGCCCCGCTGGCTGGCGTAGAACACCAGCCGGTACTTGCCGATCTGCACCTCGTCACCGTTGCTCAGAGCGACCTGGTCGATCCGCTCGCGGTTCACGTACGTGCCGTTCAGGCTGCCCACGTCGGCCACCGTGAACGAGCCGTCCTGACCGCGACGGAACTCCACGTGCCGCCGGGAGACCGTCACGTCGTCCAGGAAGATGTCGCTCTGCGGGTGACGGCCGGCCGTGGTCAGATCGCCGTCCAGCAGGAAACGGCTGCCCGAGTTCGGCCCGCGGCGCACAACCAGGAGCGCGGAACCCAGCGGCAGCGCGTCCACGGCCGCCTGCGCCTCGGGCGACAGCGTCGGCGATAGGCGTCTGGCCGGTGGCCTCGGCGTCGTAGGCCTCAAGACCGGAGATGGAGATCGTGGAGGTCGTCTCGGACGGACGCTCCGGCGTCGCGCCCGCCCGCAGCGGCGCGCCGCAGTTGGAGCAGAAGCGGCTGTTCTCCGCGTTGCGGTTACCGCACCTCGTACACACCAGGGCCGACATGGGATCCTCCTGCCGCGGCTGCCCACCGGGAGCATTGGACGCATACGGGTCGGAAAACCCTCCACCCGCACTTGAGGTTGACGGTTGCCCGAAACCTATGCCGCCGGGCTGCGCAGGGTCAACCGACGGCGCGCCCTGACCTCCGGGAATGTCGCCGCCCGGCCAGCCGACCTGGTCCCGGAACAGCGGCCGCTGGCCCTCCGCGTCAGGCTGTGCGCGATGACGGGCGGTCGCATTGTCGCTGCCCTCTCGCGCGCTCTTGCCGAACAACTTCGCAAACAACTTCACGGGCGATTCCCCTTGACCGAAACAGACCCGCCCGTGGGGCAGGACGAACCCTGACTGAACACTCTGGCCGACCCGGACATCCTGACAACGTCCGTCTCCACCAGACAGTTTCCACCACGCACCACCCATTCGGTGCGCCGACCCCCCGCAACCTCATGCCCTCGCCGGACGCCGCCCATGCACCGCCGGTTCACTGGGAGGACGACCGAGCGTAGTCAGGCCGCTTCGCTGCTCGCAAGGCGTCCACGACGATCTTGGTCGACCGCTCGACGGTGACGGTGGCCTGTTCCTTCTCGAGAGTCTGCACCACGCCTCCAGGGATGTTGAGCGCCGGTTCGAGGTCCTGCGACTTGCCGATGACCTTGAAACGATAGGGAGCGTTGATCTTGTTCCCGTCGACGCTCACGCCCTTGCCGGAGTCCGTCGAGATAGGTGCCGGCGACGACCCGTACGCCGTTCACCTGGATCGCCTCCGCACCCGCCGCGCGCAGCTCCTGGATCGCGTCGAGCAGCATGTCCGCCTCGACCGTCCCCTTCGTGTCCTCGATGGTCATGGTGATGCCGGGCCCCTGCGCGGCCACCGTGCCCGCAAGAATGCCGAGTTGCCGCTCCTTCTCGATCGTCTGCTTCCGGGCCTCCTCGGCCTGGTCCGAGCTGTTCTCCAGCTCGTCGCGCTGCTTCTCGAGACCCTGCTTCTCGTCCTCAAGACGCTGAGTACGGTCATCCAGTTCATCGAGGATGCGGACAAGATCTTCCTGACGTGCACCGCGCAGGGCGCTGTCACTGTCGCTGTTCGACGCCACCTGCACGGCCAGCCCGAAGCCGAGGCCGAACAGCAGCAGCGCGACGATGAGTTGGGCCCGGCTGACCCGCGGCGGCCAAAGCCCCTGCACCAGCCGCTGCCGACCGGTCAGCCGCTGCTCGGGCGCCACCTCCGACTCCTGCTCGGGCGCAGCCTCAGCATGCCGGCTCCGGCTCCGGGGTGTCCTGAGCGGCAGGCGCCGCCGCGGTCACCTCCTGGGGCAGTTCCTTGCGCAGCCTGTTCCCGGACTCGCCGCCCCCGTCGTGCTTCTCAGCGCGCGTGTCGTCGTTCTCCTCGGCACGCTTGTCGCCATGCTCGCTCATCGGCCTCACGCCCGGAATACGTGCCGACGGATCGCCGCGGCGTTGGAGAAGATCCGGATGCCGAGGACGACCACGACGCCGGTGGACAGCTGGGCGCCCACGCCCAGCTTGTCGCCCAGGAACACGATCAACGCGGCGACGACCACGTTCGACAGGAACGACACCACGAAGACCTTGTCGTCGAAGATGCCGTCGAGCATGGCCCGCAGACCGCCGAAGACGGCGTCGAGCGCCGCCACGACAGCGATCGGCAGATAAGGCTCGACCACCGCCGGAACCTCAGGCCGGACCAACAGGCCGGCCACGACTCCCACGACGAGGCCCAGTACGGCGATCACGATGTGCCCTTCTCGCTCTTCTCAATGCTCGGCTGTGCTGTACGTACGATCACACTCGGTGCGGCAGGCAGCCGGAGGTCGTCCTCCGCGGAGATGGCGGTCCTGATGCCGTAACTCTCCTGCAGCGCGTTCAGATACAACCCGTCCGCGCTGTTCTGGAACCGCGTGCTCAGCCGCTGCCCGTCCCCCACCGCGAGCACCGTGTACGGCGGCACCAGCGGCTTGTTGTCGACCAGTATCGCGTCCCCCGCTGCCCTGATCGCGGACAGCGCCGTCAGCCGCTGCCCGTTGATGGAGACGGCCTCGGCGCCCGACTCCCACAGCCCGTTGACCACGCGCTGCATGTCCCGATCGCGCACCCGGCCGGTGTCGGAGAACCCGGAGGTCTCGCGCGGGTCGCCCTCACCGCCTTCGCCGACGGCCTTGGCGTCGTTCACCACGAGCTTCACGCCGGGACCGTGCACCGGGACGGCGCCCGACAGGATGCCCACGAGCTCGGAGTCGGCGCTGCCGCCGATGTGCTTCAGCGCCTCGCGCTGCCGAGCGCTCACGTCCTCGCGCAGCTCGTCGACGGAGTCCTCCAGCTTGTCCGCCGTCTCGGTCTCCCGGTCGATGCGGTCGACCAGCTCTTCCCGCTCCTTGGCGACGACCGGAGCGGCGACCCGCGCCTGTGCCGCTCCGACGGTCACGACCAGAGCCGCGAGGACCAGTCCTGCGGCGAGCCCCAGCTTCGCCCTGAGGGTCTTCGGCATGCCGCTGTCGCCCGCGGCCTTCTTCCGCTCGGCGGCCTCGAGCGTATCCGTCGTCGAGGCTGTGGTCCATGACGTTGGTGATCAACGACATGGACGCATCCGGACGCCGGGGCCGCGTCGGTGTGCTCCGAATGGGGGGTTGCTGCGGCATGCCGCACATCGTCGCACGTCGCGGCCACTACCTCCGAACGGCCCCACCGGCGTGCCGGACAGGCCCCGTTGGGGACACTTGTCCGGCACGCACGCGTGCAGCTGGTTCTACCGGCCGGCGCTGTCCACGACCGCCGACCACTCATCCAGCAGGGCCTGCGCGGAGGCGTCGTCCGGCCCCTCGGCCCACAGGTGGGTGACGGCCTCGGCCGGGTCGGGCAGCACCATCACCCAGCGCCCGTCGGTCTCCACGACCCGCACGCCGTCGGTGGTGTCCACGAAGCGGTCTCCGGCCGCCTCGACGACCCGCCGCATCACCAGACCCTTGACAGCCCACGGGGTCGCCAGGTCCCGCTTCAGGACATGCGCCCGCGGGATCCGGGCGTCGATCTGGCTGAGCGTGAGCTGCGTCCGCGCCACGAGCCCGATGAGCCGTACGAAGGCCGCGGTGGCGTCGTACACGCTGCTGAACTCGGGGACGATGAACCCGCCCTTGCCGTCGCCGCCGAAGATCGTCCCTTCCTCACCGCCGACGCGCGTGAGGTCGTCGGGAGAAGTGGTCGTCCACTCGACCTGGGTCCCGTGGTACGCCGCCACCTGCTCGGCGATCCTCGTCGTGGTCACCGGAAGCGCGACCCGCCGCTGCGCCGCTCGGCGGCGACGAGGTCCAGCATCACGAGCAGCGCCCGGTCGTCCTCGATGATGCGCCCCTTCTCGTCGACGAGGGACAGCCGCTCACCGACGGGGTCGAACCGCACCCCGAAAGCAGCCCCCGAGGAGGCCACGATCTCCCCGAGACGCACCATCCCCGACCGCCGCATGTCCGCGGTCTCCGTCGGCCTGGACTCGTCCAGACCGGGATTGATCGTCAGCGAGTCGACACCCAGTTTCCCGAGCAGACTCGGCAGCACGAGTCCCGCGCTGCCGTTGGACGCGTCGACGACGACCTTCAGCCCGGACTCGGAGATGCCCGTCGTGTCGACGTTCCGCAGCAGCGATCCGGTGTACGAGTCGAAGACACTGGCCGGGAAGTGCAGGTCCCCGATCTCACCGGGGAACGCCCGACGGTACTCCTGCCGCGCGAACACCCGGTCCAGCTTCCGCTGGCTGCCCTGCGACAGGTCGGCACCGTTCCCGTCGAAGAACATGATGTCCACGGAGTCCGGCACCCCTGGCGTGGTACGGATCATGATCCCGCCCGCACTGCCTCGCGCGGTCTGCTGCCGGGCCACGGGCAGCGGAACATTCTCCAGATCCCGTACGTCGATGGCACTGGCCTGCAACGCGGAGATCACCGCCCGCTTCAGCGCACGGGCACCACGCGAGTGGTCCCGGGCCGTGGTGACGGTCGAGCCCTTCTTCAGGGTCGTCGCATAGGCGCCGGCAAGCCGTACCGCCAGCTCCGGCGTGATCTCGACGTTCAGGATTCCGGACACCCCGCGGGCACCGAACAGGTGCGCCTGGCCCCTGGACTCCCAGATGACCGAGG
>CAWCSC010000012.1:0-234220 GCA_963798065.1 uncultured Actinomycetota bacterium
GCTCGTGACCGGGCCGTTGGAGCTCGAGCGCCGCGAGGTCCGCGACTACCGCGACGACCTGGGTAACCGCATCGGCAACGTGGTCGCGGACTCGTCGGGCGGCGTCGTCGCCGGGGCCCGCACCGTGCTCGAGATCCTGGCCGGCCTCATCCTGTCCCTCGTCCTCGCGTTCTTCTTCGTCAAGGACACGCGGCGTCTTCCAACGCTGGACGCTGCGCCACGTCCCGGTCGACCGGCGCGAGTTCGTGCGCAGCGCCGCGACGCAAGGCGTGGCGCACGTTGACCAACTATCTGATGGGCGCGGCGCTGATCGGGCTGATCGAGGCCCTGGTCATCGGCATCGCGGTCTGGATCGCCGGCGGTGGGCTGGTGGTCCCGGTGATGGTGCTGACGTTCGCCGCCGCTTTCTTCCCCATCGTCGGCGCCGTCGTCGCGGGGCTGGTCGCGGTGCTCGTGACGTTCGTCAGCAGCGGGTTCACGCCGGCGTTCATCGTCCTCATCGTGGTGATCCTCGTCCAGCAGTTCGACACCGATCTGCTGGCCCCGCTCATCTACGGGCGGGCCGTCCGACTGCATCCGGTCGTCGTGCTCGTGGCGCTCACCGCGGGCGGGACGATCGCAGGACTGGCCGGCGCGTTCGTCGCGGTGCCGATCACCGCGGTCGCCGCCGCGATCGGCGGAGACGTCTGGGCCCAACGCACAGCGCGCGATCCCCGGTACAAGGAGCCTCCCCCGGCCTGAATCGGGCCCGGTCCCGGTCTATGGTCCGGGCATGGGCAGACGAGGGGTCCTCTCGGTCGTGGTCAGCGCTCGCGCTCGTCGCCGCGATGAGCGCGTGCGGGGACGACGACTCGTCGTCGTCCTCGACCACCGCGAGCCGCGAGAACACCCTCGAAGGGGTCGACTGGGTGCTCGTCGACGTCGCCGAGCTCGCGCCCGACGCGAGCGGCACGATCACCGCGCGCTTCGAGGACGGGACCGTCGCGGGCGAGAGCGCCTGCAACCAGTACCGGGCGCCGCTACCGCATCGACGGCGCCGGCATCACGATCGGCCCGGAGATCGCGAGCACCGCCAAGGCCTGCGAGCCCGGGCCGATGGCCGCCGAGCGCGCGTACCAGACCCGGCTCACCGAGGTCACGAGCTACCGGGTCGTGGGCGACGAGCTGACGTTGACCGACGACGCCGGCACCACGCTGCTGACGCTTCCGGGCGTCGCAGGGCGGCGACATCGTCGGCTCGTGGGAGGCCACCGGCTTCTACACCGGCAACGCGATCGAGTCGGTCCGTTCGGGCGCGCACGCTCACCGCCCGGTTCACCGCCGACGAGGTCAGCGGGAACGGTGGCTGCAACCGGTTCAGCGGCCCGGCCACGACCAACGGCGACGCGATCGCGATCGGTCCGCTCGCGAGCACGCTCGCCGCGTGCGCTGATCCGGACCTGACCACGCAGGAGCAGCAGTACACCGCGGCGCTCGAGGCGGCCGCAGACGTTCTCCGTCGCCGGCGACCGCCTGCAGCTGTTCCGTGAGGACGGCGGCATCGCGGTGACGTTCGACCGGCGCCGCGAGACGACGAGGGCTGAGCCGACCGGCGCGGCGCAACGCGGCGCCGCGAACCGCGCCGCGCGCGCGTCAGTCGCCGGGCTGGCTCGTGACGACCACCGGGCACGGGGCGTTGCGCACGACGTGGTCCGAGACCGATCCGAGCAGCGCGCGCTTGAAGCCGCCCCGCCCGCGCGAGCCGATGAGGATCACCGCGGCGCCGACCTCGGCCGCGTAGTCGCAGATCGTCGGACCGGGCTCGCCGCGCAGCAGCTTCCTGGACGCGTCCGCCGAGGCCCAGCGCATCTGCCGTGTGCGCAGCGGCTTCTTCGGCTACCCGCACCGCGGACTGGTCCATCGCCTCGAGCTCCTCGACGGACATGACCCCGCCCGCCATGCCGGATCCGGTCACGAGGGTCGGGTCGGCGGCCTCGACGACGGTGGCGATGATCAGCGGGGCGTCGCGGTCGACGACGCCCAATCCGATCGCCAGCGCGCGCTCGGCCAGCTCGGAGCCGTCGGTGCAGAGGAGGATCGGGCCGGCCACGAAGCAGGGTCTACCAGGTACGGCTCGCGTGGTCGACGCTCCCGCCGTCAGCCGGTGGGGCCGAAGCGCTCCACCCGGATGCGGTCGACCGGCTGGCCTACGGCGAGCAGCACGTCGGACGCGGCATCGGCGAAACCCGACGACCCGCACACGAAGGCAGTGGCGTCCGGTGCCACCAACCCGTCGAGGTCGGCGGCGGTCAGGCGGCCGGGTAACAGCGCGTCCCCGGCGCTCGGGTCGCATCGTAGACGATCGTCGTCTCCGGTCCCGGGAGCTCGTCGGCGTAGTAGAGGTCGGCGGGGCTGCGCACCGACACGACCAACCGCAGCAAGTCGGACCGCCCGGCGGCGCTCGCCAGCCGCAGCATGGCCATGAGCGGGACGACGCCGACCCGCCGCCGACCAGGACCGCGGCGCGTCGGCCTCCCACACGAACCACCCGCCGATCGGCCCACGCACGTCGAGTTAGGGGCTGAAGAAGCGGGTCGAAGCGGGCAAGTAGCCCTGGCCGCGCAGGCACCCCGCGGCAGCACCGGGTGCTCCGGCGACTCCCGGTACCGTTCAGCCCCATGCGCACCATCCTGATCACCGGCCCCGGCGGCAGCGGCCGTACCACCGTCGCGGCCGCCACCGCGCTCGCCGCGCGCCCGGCAGGGCGCCCGCACCCTGCTGCTCGGCACCGACCGCGACGACACCCTCGGCGCCGCGCTCGGGGTGCGCACCGGCCCGGCGCCGACGTCCGTCGAACCCCACCTCACCGCCTGGCGGCCCGACGCCGCCGCAGGGGTTCCGGGACGACCTCGCCGCCTCCAGGACCGCGCCTCCTCCGCCCTCGACCTCCTCGGCGCCGCCCGCCTCGACCCCGAGGAACTCACCCCCCTGCCCGGCGCCGACGAACTCGCCCTGCTGCGCGCCCTGCGCGGACGCCGCCCTCGCCGAGCGGCACGACCTCCTCGTCGTCGACCTCCCGCCCGCCCCGCACGCCCTCGCCCTGCTCGCCGCTGCCCGAGGAGCTGCGCCGCTATCTGCGCCGGCTGCTGCCCCCCGAACGGCAGGCGGCCCGCGCCCTGCGCCCCGTCCTCGGCCGGCTCGCCGGCGTCCCCATGCCCGCCGAGTGGCTGTACGAGGCCGCGGCCCGCTGGGACCTGGAACTCGCCGCCGTCGAGGCCGTCGTCGCCGACCGCGAACACCGTCGTACGGCTGGTCGCCGAGCCCGGCCCGGCCGGCGCCGACGCGCGTGCGCGCCGCCGTCCTCGGCCTCGCCCTGCGCGGCCTGCGCACCGACCTGCTGGTCGCCAACCGGGTCCTGCCCGAGGCGGAGGTCCCGGCCGACACCTGGCTCGCCGGCCCGCTCGCCCAGCAGCGCAAGGCGCTGGAGGAGTGGCGGGGCACGTACGACGTCCACGCGCGTCGCCCACCTCGGCCGCGATCCGCGCGGCGCCGACGACCTCGCCGCGCTCGCCGCGCCCGGCGCGGCCCGGCCGGCGCCCCCGTCGAGTGGCCCGTCACCGACCGGCTCGCCGAGGACGGCGTCCTGGTCTGGCGCATCCCGCTGCCCGGCGCCGTACGCGAGGAACTCGACCTGGTCCGGCGCGGCGACGAACTCGTCGTCACCGCCGGGCCGTTCCGCCGGATCGTCCCGCTGCCGTCCGCGCTGCGCCGCTGCACCGTCGACGGGGCCGCGCTGCGCGACGGCGACGCTGCGGTCCGGTTCGCGCCGGACCCGCAGCTGTGGCCGCGGGACACGGTGAACCCGCCACGGGGACCGATCCGTTCGGGTAACGTCGTAAGGACGAACCGTAGTCAGGAGTCCGTCATGAGCGAAGAGCTCCCCCGTCCGAGCGCCCGCCCCGACGAGGCCGACGGGACCGAGGCCGCGCGGCCGAGCGACGCCGACGCCTGGGCGACGGCGTGCGCCGAGGACCTCGGAGCGGAGAAGGCCCGCCGCCGCGCCGAGTACGGGCAGCCGCCGGGCTCGGCCGCCGAGGAGCTGCGCAAGCTCGTCGACACCGTGGCGGACAAGCTGTCCGGCCTCCAGTCCCCGCTGCTCGGCGCGGTCGCCGGGCCCGCCGCCCAGCAGGTGGTCCGGCAGGTCGTCCAGCAGGCCAAGGCCGCCGTCGAACCGGTCATCGAGCGCAATCCGGACGTCTTCGACCACCTCGCGGCCGCCGGCAGCGAACTGCTCGCCGCCTACCGCTCCGCCGTCCAGGCCCAGGAGCGCCGCTGGACCCGGCGACCGCGGCAGACCGGCGCGACCCCCGCGACCAGGCAGAACGCCGGGACGGCACGGGACGACGACGCCGGGCACCGGCCGGGAAGCGCATCGACCTGGACTGACCCCGGACCCGCTCGACCGCAGCGGACCGGCGCGCCGCCGGGGGCCCGACCGGCACTGACCGAGGGCAGCGAGTCCCGGCGGCAGGGCTCGGGTACGGTTGGCCGTAGCGGGGCTCGACCGAAACTGAGGGATTCATGGGACTCACCATCGGCGTCGACATCGGCGGCACGAAGATCGCGGCCGGCGTGGTCGACGAGGAAGGCAACATCCTCTCGACCCACAAGGTGCCGACCCCGAGCACGCCCGAGGGCATCGTGGACGCCATCGCCTCCGCGGTGGAGGGCGCACGCGTCGGGCACGAGATCGTCGGCGTGGGCATCGGCGCCGCCGGATACGTCAACCGCCAGCGCTCCACGGTCTACTTCGCGCCCAACATCGACTGGCGCCACGAGCCGCTCAAGGAGAAGGTCGAGGCCCGCGTCGGCCTCCCGGTCGTCGTGGAGAACGACGCCAACGCGGCCGCCTGGGGCGAGTACAAGTTCGGCGCGGGCAAGGGCCACCGCAACGTCATCTGCATCACGCTCGGCACCGGCCTCGGCGGCGGCATCATCATCGGCAACAAGCTGCGCCGCGGTCACTTCGGCGTGGCCGCCGAGTTCGGCCACATCCGCATGGTCCCGGACGGCCTGCTGTGCGGCTGCGGCTCGCAGGGCTGCTGGGAGCAGTACGCCTCCGGGCGGGCCCTGGTGAGGTACGCCAAGCAGCGCGCCAACGCCACCCCCGAGAACGCCGAGATCCTGCTCGGCCTCGGCGACGGCACCCCCGAGGGCATCGAGGGCAAGCACATCTCCGTGGCCGCCCGCCAGGGCGACCCGGTCGCCGTCGACTCCTACCGCGAACTGGCCCGCTGGGCCGGCGCCGGCCTCGCCGACCTGGCCTCCCTCTTCGACCCGTCCGCCTTCATCGTCGGCGGCGGCCTCTCGGACGAGGGCGAACTGGTCCTCGACCCGATCCGCAAGTCCTACAAGCGCTGGCTGGTCGGCGGCAACTGGCGCCCGGTCGCCGACGTCATCGCCGCCCAACTGGGCAACAAGGCGGGCCTGGTGGGCGCGGCGGACCTGGCGCGGGAGCCCGACCCGATCATGTAGACGACCGGCGCCCGGCCGCTCTCGAGGGGCGCGGGGAACTGCGCGACGAGCCACGACGGCCGGCAGCGCCACGACCCGTGCCCCGAGCCGTCCGGCGCAGATCCGCGGTCCCGTAGATGCCGCATGCACATCCCTGCCCGCTCCCCAACTCCCGTACCGAGCCGGACGGTTCCGCCGTCATCCGCGTCCTCAGCTACAACATCCGCTCGATGCGCGACGACACCGACGCCCTCGCCCGGGTCATCACCGCCTGCGCCCCCGACCTGGTCCTCATCCAGGAGGCCCCCCGCTTCTTCCGCTGGCGCAAGAAGCTCGCCCGGCTCGCCGACGCCTCCGGCCTGGTGATCCTCTCCGGCGGCGCCACCGCGGCCGGGCCCGCGCTGCTCTGCTCCCTGCGGGCCACCGTCGAGCGCACCGAGGACGTCCTGCTGCCCCTCACCCCCGGCCTGCACCGGCGCGGCTTCGCCACCGCGGTGGTCCGGTTCGGCGGCGCCCGCCTCGGCGTCCTGAGCTGCCACCTCTCCCTGCAGAAGGACGAGCGCCACGAGCAGGCGCGGCATGCTCCTCGACCGGCTCGCCGCGCCTGGGCGTGGAGCACGCGGTCGCGGGCGGCGACCTCAACGAGCGCCCCGGCGGCCGCACCTTCCGCCGGCTCGGCCGACGGGCTCCAGGACTGCTGGACCGCCGCGCCCTGGGGCGGCGAGTACACCTTCACGCCCACGCGACCCGCACCAGCGCATCGACGCGATCTTCGCCACCGAGGGCATCGAGGTGCTGGGCTGCGGGGTCCCCGCGGCCTGCCCGGCGTGACCGAGGCGGACCTGAGGGCGGCCACGGACCACCTGCCGGTCCTGGCCGCCCTCAGAGTACCCGCGCGGAGCCTGCAGCCGGCCGCCGGACAGGCCTAGACGACCGCGCCCCGCCCCGGATCGTCGTCGTCCTCGTCGTCCGTCCGCATCCGCATCACCAGCGTGGCGAAGCCGCCGAGGAAGCCGCCGATGCCGAGCGTCGTCAGCCACCAGGTCATCTCCCAGCCGAGCAGCACGGCGAGCAGCAGCAGCACCGGGCCGCCGAGCACCCCGAGCCAGGCGAACTTCGCGGTGGCGTCGGCCGTCGGGCAGCGGCGGCGGCTCCGGGCGGGACGAAGTGGCCCTCGTCGTCGTCGTCGAAGTCGTCCTCGGCCGGCTCGGCCGGCTGTAGTCGCGGGGGCCGACGCCGGGCGCGAACGACGACCGAGCTGCCCAGCGGCTTCACGGGCGCGTCCCCGGCGCCTGGTCTCCGCCGGCTCGGCCTTGTCGGCGTCCTCGCCCGGCCGTGCTCTCGGTCGTCGTCGTCCCGGCGTCGTCCGGGTCGTCTCCAGCAGGGCCAGGTCCTCGATCGACTTGAACGGCTTGGCGCCCGGCGGGTCCGGCGGCTCGTCGCCGTACCCGGCGACGATCGCCGCCCAGGCGGCGTCCTCGTCGAAGGGGACGTGCTGCTCCTCGGCTCGCGTCCGTCGCGGTCGCTCCCGGCCCTCGCGGTCGGAGTCGTGCTCAGCCACCGGCGGCCGTCCCTTCCTTGCCGACGCTCGGGCCGGCGCGAGCCGGCCGATGAACGCGAAGCTCTCCTCGAAGATCCGGTCCGCGTCATGGTCCAACGTCGCCACGTGGTAGCTCTGTTCCAGCAGGATCTCCGTCACGTCCGTGGACGAGACCCGGCTGAGGATCCGCGCCGAGTCGGCGGGCGGCACCACATGGTCCTGCGGGCTGCGCAGCAGCAGCAACGGCTGGGTGACCTGCGGCAGCTCGCCGTCGACCAGCCGGAAGAACGCGCCGCAGCGAGTGCGCCGCGTGCAGCGGCACCCGGTCGTAGCCCGATCTCCGTGCGCGCCCTCCTTGGCGATGTCGCTGGCGATGCCCTTCGTCGTGCGGCACGAGATGGCGGACCACCGGCAGGGCGTGCGCGGCCAGGCCGTGCACCTTGTTCGCCGGGTTGACGACCACCACGCCGCGCGACCGCGTCCCCGTGCTTCGCGGCGAGCCGCAGCGCCAGCGCGCCGCCCATGGACAGGCCGGCGACGAAGACCTGCGCGCAGCGCTCGCGCAGAGCGCGCAGCTCGCGGTCGACCTCCGCGTACCAGTCCTGCCAGCCGGTGACCTGCATGTCCTCCCAGCGGGTGCCGTGCCCGGGCAGCAGGGGCAGCGAGACGGTCAGGCCGCGCTCGGCGAGGTGCTCCGCCCAGGGGCGCAGCGACTGCGGGGAACCGGTGAAGCCGTGGCAGAGGAGGACGCCGACCTCTCCGCCCTCGTGGCGGAACGGCTCGGCTCCGGGGAGGACCGGCACCTTCGGTCTCCTGTTCGTGAGAAGGGACTGTGAACGGATGCAGGACTGAGTCGCAGTGTGCACTTCACCGTACGCGACCGCACTGACACCGACCAGGGCCGTCGGAGCCATTGACAGCGCTCCGGGTTAAGGTCTGATCGACAGACACAGGAGGCACTCGGTTGTTGTACGGCGCGATGAAGGTCGCCATCGGGGGGCCGCTGAAGCTCGCCTTCAGGCCCTGGGTGGAGGGCCTGGAGAACATTCCGGCCGAGGGCGCCGCGATCCTGGCGAGCAACCACCTGTCCTTCTCCGACTCGTTCTTCCTGCCCGCGGTCCTCGACCGCAAGGTCACCTTCATCGCCAAGGCCGAGTACTTCACCACCCCCGGCGTGAAGGGACGGCTGACGGCCGCCTTCTTCAAGGGCGTCGGCCAGCTCCCGGTGGACCGCTCCGGCGCGCGCGGCGCGGGCGAGGCCGCCATCAAGAGCGGCATAGAGGTCCTGGAGCGCGGTGAGCTGTTCGGCATCTACCCGGAGGGCACCCGCTCGCCCGACGGCCGGCTCTACCGGGGCAAGCCCGGCGGCCTCGCGCGCGTGGCGCTCGCCACCGGCGCGCCGGTCATCCCCGTCGCGATGATCGACACGGAGAAGATCCAGCCGCCCGGCAAGGTGATGCCCAAGCTGATGCGGCCCGGCATCCGGATCGGCAAGCCGCTGGACTTCAGCCGCTACCAGGGCATGGAGCACGACCGGTTCGTGCTGCGCGCGGTGACCGACGAGGTCATGTACGAGATCATGAAGCTCTCCGGCCAGGAGTACGTCGACATCTACGCGACCGCCGCCAAGCGGCAGATCGCGGACGCGGCGAAGGCCGAGAAGGAAGCGAGAAGGCGGCCAAGGCCGCGCTCGCGCAGGCCGAGGACAGGCCGAAGAAGGCCGAGAAGGCCAGACGGCAGCCGGGAAGCGGCCGAGCAGGCGCGCAGACCGGGCGGCCGAGCCCGGGGGAGCCGGGCCGGGGGGCGGGGGACATGGCCAGGCGCGAGCGGGTCATGCGGATGTCGGTCGAGCAGCCGCTGTGGCGCGCGCTCACCGGCTACCGGGTGCTGACGATGCTGTACGCGATCGGGCTGTTCGCCACCGCCTACGACCAGTTCGCCCGCCCCTGGGTCGCCGTCGCCTACTACGCCGTCCTGGTCGTCTGGACCCTGGCCACCCTGCCCCGGGTCGCGAACGCGGCCAGCTGCACCAAGCGCTTCCTCGCCGCCGACCTCACCGTCGCCGTCACCGGCATCCTGCTCACCCCGCTCGCCGACGACGCACGAGCGGATCGCAGGCGGGCGGCCCGACCCTGCCGTCGATATGGACCGCGGGCTCGGTGCTCGCCTTCGCCCTCAAGGGCGGCTGGCGCTGGGCGGCCTTCGCCTCCACCGCTGGTCGCCGCCGCCAACCTCGTCGAGCGCGGCAGCCCCGGCCCGCGACACCGTCCACAACGTGATCCTGGTCTGGGTCGCCTCCATCGCCATCGGCTACGTCGTCGAGGTCGCCCGCGCCTCCGAGCGCACCCTCGCCCGCGCCCTGGAGATCGAGGCCGCCACCCGCGAGCGGGAGCGGCTCGCCCGGGACATCCACGACAGCGTGCTCCAGGTGCTGGCCATGGTGCAGCGGCGCGGCGCGGTCATCGGCGGCGAGGCGGCCGAGCTGGGCCGGATGGCCGGCGAGCAGGAGGTCGCGCTGCGCACCCTGGTCTCCGGCGGCCTGGTGCCCGTCTCCCGGGTCTCGGAGGACGCCGCCGAGGGCGCGGTCGTCCGGGCCGTGCGAGGAGCCGGACGACGCACGGCGGCCCCGTCGACCTGCGCGCCCTGCTCGCCCCGTACGCCGGGTCCCGGGTCAGCCTCGCCGAGCCCGGCGCGCCCGTGCCGCTGGCCCCGGCCGCGGCGCGGGAGCTGGCCGCCGCCGTCGGGGCCGCCCTGGACAACGTGCGCAGGCACGCGGGCGAGCGACGCGCGCGCGTGGATCCTGGTCGAGGACGAGCCCGACGAGGTGATCGTCACCGTCCGGGACGACGGCCCCGGCATCCCGGAGGGCCGGCTCGCCCAGGCCGAGGGCGAGGGCCGGCTCGGTGTCGCCCTGTCGATCCGGGGCCGGCTGCGCGACCTCGGCGGCAGCGCCGAGCTGATCTCGGTGCCCGGGCCAGGGCACGGAGGTCGAACTGAAGGTACCGAAGGACGCGGCGCTCACGGGGGAAGGCGGAGCGGCGATGACGGAGACGCAGCGAGGACCGAGCAGGACCCGATCAAGGTCATGGTGGTCGACGACCACCCCATGTGGCGCGACGCGGTCGCCCGCGACCTGGCCGAGTCCGGGCTTCGACGTGGTCGCCACCGCGGGCGACGGCGAGCAGGCCGTGCGCCGCGCCAAGGCCGCCGCACCCGACGTCCTGGTGCTCGACCTGAACCTGCCCGCCAAGCCCGGCGTCCAGGTCTGCAAGGAGCTCGTCGCCGCCAACCCGGCGCTGCGCGTCCTCGTGCTGTCCGCGAGCGGTGAGCACGCCGACGTCCTGGAGGCCGTGAAGTCGGGCGCCACCGGCTATCTGCTGAAGTCGGCCTCCACCGAGGAACTCCTGGACGCGGTGCGCCGTACGGCCGTCGGCGACCCGGTCTTCACCCCGGGCCTGGCCGGACTGGTCCTCGGCGAGTACCGCCGGCTGGCCTCCGACCCGCGCCCCGCCCCGGACGCCGACGAGCCCGAGGCGCCCCGGCTCACCGACCGCGAGACCGAGGTGCTGCGGCTGGTCGCCAAGGGCCTGAGCTACAAGCAGATCGCCGAACGCCTGGTCATCTCCCACCGCACGGTGCAGAACCACGTCCAGAACACCCTCGGCAAGCTCCAGCTGCACAACCGCGTGGAGCTGGTCCGGTACGCGATAGAGCGCGGCCTCGACGACGAGTGAGACGCGCGCCACACTGACCCTTCGTCAGGCACCTGCGGCGAAGGGACGTTCCATGCGGGTCGGAGTACTGACCGGAGGCGGCGACTGCCCCGGGCTCAACGCCGTCATCCGGGCCATCGTCCGCAAGGGCGTGCAGGAGTACGGCTACGACTTCACCGGCTTCCGGGACGGCTGGCGCGGTCCCCTGGAGGGCGACACCGTCCGTCTCGACATCCCCGCCGTGCGCGGCATCCTGCCCCGCGGCGGCACCATCCTCGGCTCCTCGCGCACCAACCCGCTGAAGCAGGAGGACGGCATCCGCCGTATCAAGGAGAACCTCGCCGAGCTGGAGGTCGAGGCGCTCATCGCCATCGGCGGCGAGGACACCCTCGGCGTCGCCGCCCGGCTGTCCGACGAGTACGGCGTGCCCTGCGTGGGCGTGCCCAAGACGATCGACAACGACCTGTCCGCCACCGACTACACCTTCGGCTTCGACACCGCGGTCGGCATCGCCACCGAGGCCATCGACCGGCTGCACACCACCGCCGAGTCCCATATGCGGGTCCTGGTCTGCGAGGTGATGGGCCGGCACGCCGGCTGGATCGCCCTCCACTCCGGGCTGGCCGGCGGCGCCAACGTCATCCTCATCCCCGAGCAGCGCTTCGACGTCGAGCAGGTGTGCGCCTGGGTGACCTCCCGCTTCAGGGCGTCGTACGCGCCCGATCGTGGTCGTCGCCGAGGGCGCGATGCCGAAGGACGGCGACATGGTCCTCAAGGACGAGTCGCTGGACTCCTTCGGGCACGTCCGGCTGTCCGGGGTCGGCGAATGGCTGGCCAAGCAGATCGAGAAGCGCACCGGCAAGGAGGCCCGCACCACGGTCCTCGGGCCACGTCCAGCGCGGCGGCACCCCCAGCGCCTTCGACCGCTGGCTCGCCACCCGCTTCGGCCTGCACGCCATCGACTGCGTCCGCGACGGCGACTTCGGCAAGATGGTCGCCCTGCGCGGCACGGACATCGTCCGCGTCCCGATCGCGGACGCGACGGCCCGCCTGAAGACGGTGGATCCGAAGCTGTACGAGGAGGTCGGGGTGTTCTTCGGCTGACCGGGACACGGACGTCCGGGGGCGCCCGCCCCCGGACGGCTACACGGTCGTGTTGCGCAACTGCCCCACCAGCTCCCGTACGACCGCCGCGCCGTTCAGCGTCAGGACCGACTCCGGGTGGAACTGCACGCCGGCGAACCCGGGCCCGCGCAGCGCGTGCACCTCTCCGTTCGCGGCCCGGCTGACCTCGACGCCGTGCGCGGCCAGCTCCTGGCGGGCCTCTTCGTCGCAGCGCGCCACGAAGCTGTTGTAGAAACCGACGGTCTCCGCGCCGCCCGAACAGGTCGATCTCCGTCTGCGCGCCCTGGTACGGCACCTCCTTGCGTACGATATCCAGCCCCAGCTCGGCCGCGATCAGCTCGTGCCCGAGGCAGACGCCGAGCACGCCGTGCCGGTGGCTCGCGGAGGACCTCGGCGGTCAGGTCGCGCAGGAACCGCATCTTCGGGTCGGTCGAGATCGGCAGGGTCACCCGGGCCCGGGCCCGAGCACGACCGGGTCCCTCGTGCGCGAGCACCGCCTCCCGCAGCCCTGGCTCGTCGTAGCGCCGGACGGTCACCTCCAGACCGCTCGACCGCAGCACATGCGCGAGCATCGCCGTGAAGGTGTCCTCGCCGTCGACGACCAGGGCGTGTCCGGCGAGCGCCTTCGGACGGCTCCTGCATCCGCAGCCAGAACGGCGCCAGCGACGCCCGGCGCCCGTCGAGCGCGGCACGCACCCGCGGGTCGTCGGCCAGCCGTCGGCCGCACGCGACTCCGCACGCGGCCGGGCCGGCCGTACGCCCAGCGCCGCCAGCACCCCCGCCGCCTTCGCGTGGGTCTCCGCGACCTCGCTCGCCGGGTCCGAGCCGCGCACGAGCGTGGCGCCGACCGGCACCCGCAGCCGCCGTCCGCGTCGATGTCGGCGGTGCGGATGAGGATGGGGGAGTCCAGGGTCTGGCGCCCCGCCGGCGTCCCGGCCGAGCAGGGCCAGCGCCCCGGCGTAGTAGCCGCGCCCGCCGACCTCGTGCCGCTCGATCACCCGGCAGGCGTTCTGCACGGGCGAGCCGGTGACCGTCGCCGCGAACATGGTCTCCTTCAGCACGTCCCGCACATCCAGCGAGGACTTCCCGCGCAGCTCGTACTCGGTGTGCGCGAGGTGCGCCATCTCCTTCAGCCGCGGCCCGACCACGACCCCGCCCATGTCGCCGACGGTGCACATCATCTTGAGCTCCTCGTCGACGACCATCGACAGCTCCTCGATCTCCTTGCCGTCGGCGAGGAAGTCGAGCAGGTGCTCGGGCGTCGGGCCCTCGGCGGGGTAGCGGTACGTGCCGCTGATCGGGTTCATGACGACCGTGCCGCCGGACATCCGCACGTGCACCTCCGGGCTCGCCCCGACCAGCGTCCGGTCCCCGGTGTGCACGACGAACGTCCAGTACGCGCCCCGCTCGCCCTCCAGCAGCCGCCGGAACAGCGCCAGCGCGTCGGCCCGGGCCGAACCCGGGGATCTCGCCCTCGTACGTCCGCCGGATCACGAAGTTCGCGCCCTCGCCCCGCCCGATCTCCTCCCGCAGCACGCGCCCGACGATCTCCGCGTACTCCTCGTCGGCCACGTCGAAGCCGCCGCCCTCGACCCGCACCTCGTGCGCCGGGAGCTGCTCCAGGGCGTCGGCCAGCGGGATCTCGTACGACTCCTCGGGCGTCAGCACCAGCAGCGGGCGTGCCGTCGTCGCGGACGTCGAAGCCGCGCTCGCGGATCTGCCGGAAGGGGACGAGCGCCAGGCCCTCGTCGGGGAGGTCGGCGAGACGGTCGTACGTGGCGACCGGGCCGATCAGGACCTCGACCGCGCTCGTGGTCCTGGCCCGGGGTGCGGCGGCGCAGCAGGGCGAACGGGCGGGAGCCGTCCGGCAAGCCGAGCAGGTTCATGGGTCGGTGCTCCTTCTCCGAGTGATCCGGAGTGGGATTCAGCGGGAGAGGAACGACCCCGGGAAACACCGAAGGCCGCCCCTCGGGCGGCCTTCGCGAAGTCTGTCGTACGCGCAGTCAGCGGGCCGCCGGATGAGCGGTCCACCACCAGTTCTGGGTCGAATGCGCGAACATGCGACGCACCTTACCCCATGTCCGAGGGGTGTACTCGGTGTCTCAATTGCTGGTCATGGGTCAGGACGTCCGACACGACCCCGTAATGTTGAGGTCGTGACCGTGAACGCTAAGACCAGCGCGAGTGCTGGCAACACCTGGCGAGACCTGCCCGCGGCGCAGCAGCCCGAGTACCCCGACACCGAGGCTCTGCGCGCAGTCGTTGCGGACCTCGAGTCGTATCCGCCGCTCGTCTTCGCGGGCGAGTGCGACCAGCTGCGCGCCCGGATGGCGGCCGTCGCCAAGGGAGAGGCGTTCCTCCTCCAGGGCGGCGACTGCGCCGAGGCCTTCGACGCGCGTGTCCGCCGACCACATCCGCAACAAGCTGAAGACGCTGCTCCAGATGGGCGCCGTGCTGACGTACGCCGCGTCCGTGCCGGTGGTGAAGGTCGGCCGGATCGCCGGCCAGTACTCCAAGCCGCGCTCCAAGCCGCACCGAGACCCGCGACGGCGTGACCCTGCCGACCTACCGCGGCGACTCCGTCAACGGCTTCGACTTCACCGAGGCGGCCCGCATCCCGGACCCCGAGCGCCTGAAGCGGATGTACCACGCGTCCGCCTCCACGCTGAACCTGGTGCGCGCCTTCACCACCGGCGGCTACGCCGACCTGCGCCAGGTGCACGCCTGGAACCAGGACTTCGTGAAGTCGTCCCCCTCCGGCCAGCGCTACGAGCAGCTCGCCCGCGAGATCGACCAGGCGCTGAACTTCATGCACGCCTGCGGGGCCGACCCGGAGGAGTTCAAGACCGTCGAGTTCTACTCCTCGCACGAGGCGCTGCTGCTGGACTACGAGTCGGCGCTGACCCGGGTCGACTCCCGCACCGGGCAGCTGTACGACGTCTCCGGGCACATGGTGTGGATCGGTGAGCGCACCCGGCAGCTGGACCACGCGCACATCGAGTTCGCCTCGAAGATCCGCAACCCGATCGGCATCAAGCTCGGCCCGACGACCACGGCCGAGGACGCGCTGCAGTACATCGAGCGCCTCGACCCGGACCGCGAGCCGGGCCGGCTGACCTTCATCGTCCGCATGGGCGCCGACAAGGTCCGCGACAAGCTCCCCGAGCTGGTCGAGAAGGTCACCGCCTCCGGCGCGACCGTGGCCTGGGTGACCGACCCGATGCACGGCAACACCTTCGAGGCGGCCTCCGGGCACAAGACCCGCCGCTTCGACGACGTGCTCGACGAGGTCAAGGGCTTCTTCGAGGTCCACAAGGGGCTCGGCACCCACCCGGGCGGCATCCACGTGGAGCTGACCGGCGACGACGTCACCGAGTGCGTGGGCGGCGGCGACGAGATCTTCGTCGACGACCTGCACCAGCGCTACGAGACGGCCTGCGACCCGCGGCTCAACCGCAGCCAGTCGCTCGACCTGGCGTTCCTCGTGGCCGAGATGTACCGGGACCAGTAACGGGTCCGCCTGTTACGCGGAGCGTGGAGTGGGGCGCGGATCACATACGATCCGCGCCCCTCTCCACTTTTCCGGCTCCCGACCCTGCGGGTAAGGTTAGGTTTGCCTCACCGATCAACGGGGACGGCGCGACACGGAACGATCCCGCCGGGAGGTGAACCGCGTGTACGTCTGCAGTTGCTTCGGGATCACCGAGCAGCAGGTCAAGCAGCACGCGGACGGCGGCGCCTGCACTCCCCGCCAGATCGCCTCCGCCTGCAAGGCGGGCACGGACTGCGGGTCGTGCGTACGCCGCATCCAGGCGCTCCTCGGCCGGGGCGCCTGCCCTCGCCGCGAGCTGGCCGACCAGGGCCGAGCCGGTGCTCGCCGGAGCTGGAAGACGCCGGCCTGACGCGCCGACGGTGCCTAGCTCGGCTGCTCGATCTGCTGCGCGATGTACAGCGCCTCGCCGAGCTTCTCGATCAGCTCCAGCTGGGTGTCCAGGTAGTCGATGTGGTGCTCCTCGTCCTCGAGGATCGACTCGAAGAGGTTCGCGGACGTGATGTCGCCCTTGGTGCGCATCACCTCGATACCGCGCTTGAGCCGGTCGATCGCCTCGACCTCGACCTGCCGGTCGGCCTGGAACATCTCGGTGACCGTCTGGCCGACCCGGACATGGAAGAGCCGCTGGTAGTTCGGCAGGCCGTCCAGCATGAGGATGCGCTCGGTGATCTTGTCCGCGTGCTTCATCTCATCGATGGACTCTTCACGCGTGTACTTGGCGAGCTTCGTCCAGCCTTTGTTGTCCTGGATCCGGTAATGCAGCCAGTACTGGTTGATCGCCGTCAGCTCGCCGGTCAGCTGCTCGTTCAGGAATTCGAGGACCTCGGGGTCGCCCTGCATCGCAGAGGCTCCTTCCGCGCGTAAGAACTGGCAGGTTGCGCCGCATGATTCCACCGGCGGAAGAAGATCGTCCAGTAAGTCTTCACTTAGTAAGTAAGGGCATGCTTAGTTCGGAATGCCCGTTTGTGGAATGGCCCGGGTCAGGGGCACTACCCGAGGTCTGTCAGGATGGAGACATGGGTCAGCCGGTGGGACGCGAATCGGGAGAAGGGCGCGATTCAGCAGGAGCGACGCAGCCCGAGCTTCCCCCGGGACAGCGGCTGCAGCGCGGCTGGCCGGTCACGCACTACGGGCCCGTCCCCAAGTTCCGGCCCGAGCGCTGGGAGTTCAGGGTCTTCGGCGCCACCGCCGACGGCGGCAAGCACTGCTGGACCCACGAGGAGTTCACGGCCCTGCCGTACACCACCGTCGTGGCCGATCTGCACTGCGTCACGAAGTTCAGCATGCTCGGCGCCGAGTGGGGCGGTGTCCCCGCGCGCACGATCCTCGACATCGCTCCGCCCGCGGACGACGTCACCCATGTGATGGTGTGGGCCGAGTACGGATTCAGCTCCAACCTCCGGCTGGCCGACTTCGCCGCCGAGCACGTCCTCTTCGCCACCCACAAGGACGGCGAACTCCTCACCGCCGAGCACGGCTTCCCGCTGCGCCTGATCGTGCCCCACCTGTACGCCTGGAAGGGCCCCAAGTGGGTCCGCGGCGTGGAGTACATGACCGCCGACCGGCGCGGCTTCTGGGAGGAGCGCGGCTACCACAACATCGGCGACCCGTGGCAGGAGCAGCGCTACTCGTACCAGGAGGAGCCCGGGGACGGCCCCGACCTCTGACCGTCGTCGAGCCAGTCGCGCAGTTTCTTCAGCCGCTCCACGTCCGCCGCGTGCCCCTCCTTGCCGCCCGGCGTCTCGATGATCAGCGGCACGCCCTCGGTCGCGGGGTGGGTCATCAGGGCCCGGAACGGGTCCTCGCCGATGTGGCCGGCGCCGATGTTCTCGTGCCGGTCCTTGTGCGCGCCCACCACGTCCTTGGAGTCGTTGGCGTGGATCAGCTTCAGCCGGCCCTCGCCGACCGTGTCCACCAGCAGGTCCAGCGTCTGGTGCATGCCGCCCGGGCCGGTCAGGTCGTGCCCGGCGGCGAAGATGTGGCAGGTGTCCAGGCACACGCCGAGCTTCGGGTGGGCGTCCAGCGCCTCGAAGTACGGGCCGAAGTCCCAGGTCCGCGAGCACAGGGAGGCGCCCTGCCCGGCGGTCGACTCCAGCAGCAGGTACGGGTCGTCGTCGTGGGTCAGCTCGTCGAGCAGCGGCAGCAGGTGCTCCCGCACCTGCTTCAGCGCCACCGACCGCTCCCGGCCGCCGGTCGCGCTGCCGGTGTGCACGACCACGCCCAGCGCCCCGATCTCCCGCCCGCGCCGCAGCGAGTGCCGCAGCGACTCCACCGACCGCTCCACCGTCGCCTCGGTGTGCGAGCCGAAGTTGATCAGGTAAGGGGCGTGCACGTACGCCGGGATCGACTCGGCCTCGCACGCCGCGCGGAACGCCTCGTCCTGCTTCGGGTTTCCGGCCGGCGTGGCCCAGCCGCGCGGGTTGGCGACGAAGACCTGGACGGTCTCGGCCTTGAGATCACGGGCGTAGGACAGGCCTACGGAGTTGAGCCCGCCGGCCACGGGAACGTGGCCGCCGACGGGGTTGCGGGAGGGGCCGGACAGCTGATTGTTCACCCGTTCAGGGTGTCATGCGGCCGGCCCTGCCCCGTCCGCGGGCTCCCGGCCCGTGGGCCTCACCGGATCGTGATCGTGATCGTCGAACCCTTGGGCGCCGGTCTGCCGCCCTCGACGGACTGGCTTCTTGACCTCGTCGCCGAACAGGCCGAGCAGTCCGCGGTCCTCGTCGACCTGGAACCCGGCGCTCTCCAGCGTCCGCGTGGCGTCGTCGACGCTGGCGCCCGATCACGTCCGGGACCTCGATCATCTCGGGGCCCTTGGACAGCGTCAGCGTCACCGTGTCGCCCTCGGCCGCCCGGCCGCCGGCGTTCGGGCTCTGCTGGGCGACCTGGCCCTTGTCGAACTCGGAGGAGTTGACCCGCTCGGTGGCGATCTTCACCTTGAGACCGGCCTCGACCAGCTCGGACCTCGCGTCGGCCTGGTCCGAACCGGTGACGTCCGGGACGTCGATGGGGCTGCCCTTGCTGACGACGAGCGCGACGGCCGTGCCCGCGCGCACCTTCGTGCCCGTCCGCCGGCCGCGCGGAGATCACCGAGCCCCTCGGCACGTCCTCGCTGAACTCCCGCGTGACCATGCCCGGCTCCAGCCCGTCCCCCTTCAGCTGGGCGCGCGCCTTGTCCAGCTTCTGGCCCGCCAGGGCGGGCACCCGCACGGTCTCGGGGCCGTCGGAGACGGTGACGCTCACCGAGTCGTTGCCGCGGATGCGTGTCCCGGCCTTCGGGTCGGAGCTGATGATCTGGCCCCGCTCCACGGTGTCGCTGTAGGCGTGCTCGACCTTGCCGAGCTCGAGACCGGCGTCCTCCAGCCGGCTCTCGGCCTGGTCCTGGGTCTTCGCCAGCAGCGGGGGGACCTCGGTGAACTGGCCCGAGTTGATGTACCAGATGCCCGCGCCGAGGCCGAGCACGAGCAGGACCGCGGCGACGATCGCCATCGGACCGCGCCGGGACCCCGGGCGGCGCCGGGACGGCGGGGGCGGCGGGGACTCGAAACGGCTGGTGCGGTTGAGCGCCGCCTCGGAGATCTCGTCGTCCTCGTTGACCGGCAGCGGGCGCGGCGTGGCCAGCGCGCGCGGGATCACGCTCGTACGGTCGTCGGCGCCGTGGTGCTCCGCCGTGAGCGCCTGCGGCGGCACCACGTCCAGCTGCTCCGCGCTCAGCCTGCCGCGCCCGTCGCGGACCTGCGCGAGCAGCGCCACGGCGTCGTGCGGGCGGACGTCCGGGGTGCGGGCGGTCGCCGAGGCGACCAGCTCGTCCAGCTCGTAGGCCAGACCGGGCACCGCGGCCGACGGCGGCGGGACGTCCTCGTGCAGGTGCTTGTACAGGATCACGGCCGGGGAGTCCCCGTCGTGCGGCTTGTCGCCGGTCAGCATCTCGTACAGCATCACCCCGCACGCGTACACGTCGACGCGGGGGTCCGCGGTGCCGTGCTCTATCTGCTCGGGCGCGAGGTAGGAGACCGTGCCGAGCACGGTCCCTGTGGTGTTCGTCACCGTGTCCACGGCCCGTACGAGTCCGAAGTCGGCGACCTTGACCCGGCCGTCGTCCCCTATCAGGACGTTCTCGGGCTTCATGTCCCGGTGCACGAACCCGGCGCGGTGCGCGGCGCCCAGCGCGGCCAGCACCGGCTCCAGGATGTCCAGGGCGGCGCGCGGCTGCAGGGCCCCGCGCTCGCGCAGCACGTCCCGCAGGGTGCAGCCCGCGACGTACTCCATGGCGAGATAGACGTACGACCCGTCGGTGCCCTGGTCGAAGACCTGCACCACGTTCGGGTGCGCCAGCCGGGCCACCGACTTCGCCTCGCGGATGAACCGCTCGACGAACGAGCCGTCGACCGCGAGCGAGGGGTGCATCACCTTGAGCGCGAGGACGCGGTCCAGCCGGGTGTCCACGGCCCGGTAGACCGTGGCCATCCCGCCGACCGCGATCCGCGCGTCGATGCGATACCGGCCGTCGAGCACCTGCCCGACCAAGGGGTCCTGAAGGGTCGTGTCCACGCAGGCGAGTGTACGAGCCACGACCGACAGCCCGCCGCCCCGGCCGCATTCGGGGGCAGGACTGCAGCTGTCCTGTGACGTGTGTCCCGGCCCGCCGCTCCCCCTCACCGGAAAGCGGGCCGCTCCGGATCCAGTACGGCCATGCCCTGGGTCGGAGACGACGCCTCCGCGAAATGCCGCCGCGGGATGCGCCCGGCCCGGTACGCCAGCCGCCCCGCCTCCACGGCATGCCGCATCGCGTCGGCCATCAGGACCGGCTCCTGCGCCCGCGTCACCGCCGAGGCGAGCATCACACCCGCACACCCCAGCTCCATCGCCAGCGCCGCGTCGGACGCCGTACCGGCGCCGGCGTCCAGGATCACCGGCACGCGCGCGTGCTCGACGATCAGCTGGAAGTTGTGCGGGTTGCGGATGCCGAGCCCGGAGCCGATCGGTGAGCCGAGCGGCATGATCGCCGCGCAGCCCGCGTCCTCCAGCTTGCGCGCCAGCACGGGGTCGTCGTTGGTGTACGGCAGCACCGTGAAGCCGTCGTCGACCAGCGTCTCGGCCGCCTCCAGCAGCTCGATCGGATCGGGCAGCAGCGTGCGCTCGTCGGCGATGACCTCCAGCTTGACCAGGTCGGTGCCGAGCGCCTCGCGCGCGAGACGGGCCGTGAGGACGGCCTCCCCGGCGGTGAAACAGCCCGCCGTGTTGGGCAGCACCCGGATGCCGAGCTTGTCCAGGACGGACAGCACCGAACCGTGCACCGAGGGGTTCACACGGCGCATCGCGACCGTCGTCAGCTCCGTCCCGGACGCGACCAGCGACCGCTCCAGCACGTCGAGGCTGGGCGCCCCGCCCGTGCCCATGATCAGGCGGGACGTGAAGGACGTACCACCGAGGACAAAGGGATCGTCGGCCATGGTCAGCCTCCTTGGACGGCGGTGAGGACTTCGACGCGGTCCCCCTCGGCGAGGGACGTGGACGGCCACTGCGCGCGCGGGACGACGGTTTCGTTGAGTGCGGCGGCCACCCCGGAGGGCGAGGCGGTGAGCGATGTCACCACGGTGTCGAGAGCCGTGCCGGGCCGGACCTCCCGGGGCTCCCCGTTGACGGAGATGTTCATGCGGGCTGCTCCGTGAGTGCGATGGCGGTACTGAAGCGCTGCGGAGTGAAGGGGCGGGCCTCCTCGGGGAGTTCGCCCGTCGCCAGGACGTGCGCCATGGCGTCGCCGGTGACCGGCGTGAGCAGGACACCGTTGCGGTAGTGCCCGGTGGCCAGCAGCAGCCCCTCGAGGCCGGTCGGGCCGAGCAGCGGCGCGTTGTCGGGGGAGCCGGGGCGCAGTCCGGCGCGGGTCTCGGTGAGCGGCAGCTCGGTGATGCCCGGGACCAGCTCGTGCGCGTCGCGCAGCAGCTCGTACACGCCGCCCGCGGTCACCGTGGTGTCCCAGCCCATCTCCTCGCTGGTCGCCCCGACGACCAGCTCGCCGTTCTCGCGCGGCACCAGGTAGACGTGGCTGCCGCGCACCACCGCCCGCACGGTCCGGCTCAGGAAGGGCCCGTGCCGCTGCGGCATGGTCAGCCGCAGCACCTGCCCCTTCACCGGGCGCACGGGCGGCAGCACGTCCTCCGGGACGCCCTCGAGCCGCCCGCTGAGGCTGCCCCCGGCCAGCACCACCTGCCCGGCGGCCAGCGCGGTGCCGTCGGCCGTGACGACGCCCGCGGCCCGTTCCCGTACGACGGTGAGCCGCTCCGCCCACGCCCGGTGGAAGACCACGCCCGCCCGCTCGCACGCGGCCATCAGCGCCCCGGCCAGCCGCCGCGGGTCGATCTGGTGGTCGCCGTCGACCCGCAGCCCGCCGCGCACGCCCGGCGCGAGCATCGGCTCCAGGCGCCGGCACTCCCGCCCCGACAGCCACTCGCGACTCCAGGCCCGATCGCTGCTGCAGGGCGTGCAGTTCGCGCAGATGGGCCCGGTCGTCGGCGTCCAGAGCCACGGCGAGCGTGCCGCAGCGGCGGTAGCCGAGGTCGTGGCCGGTGAGGTCGGTGAGCTCGGCCGCGAAGTCCGGGTAGCGGCGGGCGGAGGCGAGGTTCAGACCGAGCAGGGTCTGCTCGCCGTAGTGCAGTTCCGTGACGGCGGCCAGCATCCCGGCCGCCACCTGTGCGGCCCCGCCGCCCGGCTCGGGGTCCACCACGGCCGTGGCGAACCCGCGTTGCGCGGCCCGCCACGCGGTGACCAGGCCGATGATCCCGCCCCCGATGACGAGGACGTCTGACGTTGGCGTACGCGGCATGGGCGTCCAGCCCCTCCCTTCGCCGGCATGACCCGGATCAGGTTCGTACGGTCGGAGGCCGCCAGCCTCCCTCTCAGCCCGGTGCGTCCGGGCTCCCGCGAGTGCTCTACGTTGGCCACCCTAGCCCGCAGGCCGTATGTCGCAGTAAGGGAGCCTCCGTCCATGGCCCGATCCCTCGACGGTCTCGTCCTCGCCCCCGTCGCCGACCAGGCGCCGGGCCAGGTGGGGACCCGCACCCGGTTCACGTACCACGAGAAGGACGGCGAGATCTGGGCCGAGTACGCGGGCGGCGACGTCGTACGCGGGCATCTCGTGGGTACCCGGGAGGGTGACCGGCTGGACTTCCGGTACGTGCAGCTCAAGCAGGACGGGACCACGTCGTCGGGGCACTGTGTGTCGACGGTCGTGGAGCTGCCCGACGGGCGGGTGCGGCTGGAGGAGGCCTGGGAGTGGGAGTCGCAGCAGGGCAGCGGGACGAGCGTTGTGGAGCAGGTCACGCCGCATGAGCACTGACTGACGAAATGTCAGTTGTCTATGGTGATCAGGTGAGCGAGCAGACGCAGGAACGCAGGTTCGTCCGCGCCGCGGCGCGTGGTCGTGGCGGGCGCGGGCATGGCCGGTGTGCAGACCGCTGTCGCCCTGCGGGAGCAGGGCTTCACCGGCACCGTGACCCTGATCGGCGCCGAGCCCCACCAGCCGTACGACCGGCCCCCGCTGTCCAAGGCCGTCCTGCTCGGCAAGGCCGAGGGCTCCGCCTTCGACGTCGACTTCGAGGCGCTCGGCATCGAACTGCGGCTCGGCTGCGAGGTGCTGGGCGTGCGCCCCGGCGACCACGAGCTGGACACCGAGGACGGGCCCGTGCCGTACGACGTCCTCGTCGCTGGCGACCGGCGCCGAACCGATCCGGCTGCCCGGCACGGAGGGCGTGCCCGGCGTGCATCTGCTGCGCACCCTGGACGACGCCGAGCGGCTGCGGCCCGTGCTCGCCCGCCGGCACGACGATCGTGGTCGTCGGCGCGGGCTGGATCGGCGCGGAGTTCGCCACGGCCGCGCGCGAGGCGGGCTGCGCGGTGACCGTCGTGGAGGCCGCCGACCGGCCGCTCGCCGGGGCACTGCCCGCCGAGGTCGCCGCGCCGATGGCCGCCTGGTACGCCGACAGCGGGTGCGGTGCTGCGGACGCACGCGCGCGTGGAGCGCGTCGAGCCCGGGGCGGTGGTCCTCGACGACGGCACGCGGCTGCCCGCCGGCGCCGTCGTGGTCGGCATCGGCGCCCGGCCCGCCACGGCGTGGCTGGCCGGCTCCGGGATCGAGCTCGGCGCGCACGGCGAGGTCGTGGCCGACGACCACCTGCGCACCTCGGTGCCGGACGTGTACGCGGTCGGCGACTGCGCCTCCTTCCCCTCGGGGCGGTACGGCGAGCGCCTGCTGGTCCACCACTGGGACAACGCCCTCCAGGGCCCGCGCACGGTCGCCGCGAACATCATCGGCCTGGCCTCGGGGGAGACCCCGGCGGTGTACGACCCGGTGCCGTACTTCTGGTCCGAGCAGTTCGGCCGGTTCGTCCAGTACGCCGGGCACCACGCCGGCCGCCGACACGGCCCTGTGGCGCGGCGACCCGGCCGGGCCCGGCCTGGACGGTCTGCTGGCTGCGCGAGGGACCGGCTGGTCGCCCTGCTGGCGGTGGGCCGCCCCCGGGACCTGGCGCAGGGGCGGCGGCTGATCGAGGCGGGCACCCCGATGAATCCGGTGCTGCTGGCGGACCCGGCGAGGCCGCTGAAGGCGGCGACGGCAGTGCCGGCGGAGCGTTGGCCTCGGCGCGTCCGTCCGGGTGGGCCGGCCTGGCTTCCGACTGTCAGTGGCGGATGGCAGGCTGGTTTCCGTGACCGAGATTGACGCAAAGATCGATGCTCTCGTCCCCGCCTGGCTCACCCTCCCCGACATCGCCGAACATGCTCGATGTCGAGGTGACGCGTGTGCGGCAGCTGGTCAAGGAGGGCCAGCTCATCGCCGTACGCCGCGGTGAGAACCGCGCGCTGCACGTCCCCGCCGCCTTCATCGACGGGGACAAGGTCGTCAAGGGCCTGTCCGGGACCCTGACGCTCCTGCGGGACGACGGCTTCACGGACGAAGAGATGCTGGAGTGGCTCTTCACCCCCGACCCGACCCTGCCCGGCACCCCGGCGCAGGCCCTCAGCGAGAACCGCGGCACGGAGGTGAAGCGCCGCGCCCAGGCGCTCGCCGTCTGACCCGACCTCGACCGAACAACCGTCCGGTGCCGTGCGAGCGGGGCCGGACCTGAACAACTGCCCGGAGTGTGGGCCGTGGCCCGTGGGGCCACGGCCCTGGGGTGGCTCGCGCGTCCGACCGCCACCAGTACGGGTGCATCCCGCATCCGTCCGCCACCAGTACGGGTGCACCCGCATCCGTACACCACCGACACCCGGGGGACACGCATGGCCGCCACCGCCGCCACCACCGCACGCGCCCAGCTCGCCGACGCCCGGGTCTACCTCTGCACGGACGCCCGCAGGCGGCAGGGCGACCTCGCGCAGTTCCTGGACGCCGTGCTGGCCGGCGGGGTCGACATCGTGCAGCTGCGGGACAAGGGCATGGAGGCGGGCGAGGAGCTGGAGCACCTGGCGGTCTTCGCCGACGCCTGCGCCCGGCACGGCAAGCTGCTCGCGGTCAACGACCGCGCGGACGTCGCCCACGCCGCCGGCGCCGACGTCCTGCACCTCGGCCAGGGCGACCTCCCGGTCCCCGCGGCCCGCGCGCTCCTCGGCGACGACGTCCTGATCGGCCGCTCCACGCACGCCGAGTCCGAGGCCGCCGCGGCCGCGGTCCAGGACGGCGTGGACTACTTCTGCACCGGCCCGTGCTGGCCCACCCCCACCAAGCCCGGCCGCCACGCCCCCGGCCTGGACCTCGTCCGCTACACCGCCGCCCTCGGCACCGACCGCCCCTGGTTCGCCATCGGCGGCATCGACCTCGGCAACCTCGACCAGGTGCTGGAGGCGGGCGCCCGGCGCGTGGTCGTCGTACGGGCGATCACCGAGGCCGACGACCCGGGTGCGGCGGCGGGCGAGTTCGCGAAGCGGCTGCGGGAGAAGTAGTACGCCGGTTTGCCGGGTTCACTTGTTGTCCAAGGGGTGGACAACAAGTCCGACAAATCGGGCAAATGTCCGGTGCCCGGTTGGGGGACCGACCGCCCCTGGCTAACCTGCCGGTATGGCCCTCGGCACCGCATCCATCAGATCGGACCACGCGCGCACCGTCCGTGACATGCTCGCGACCGGCAAGACGACGTACTCGTTCGAGTTCTACGCCCCCAAGACCCCGAAGGGCGAGCGGAACCTGTGGAACGCGCTGCGCCGGGTCGAGGCCGTGGCGCCCGACTTCGTCTCCGTGACCTACGGCGCGGGCGGTTCCACCCGGGCGGGCACGGTCAAGGCGACCGAGGCGATCGCCTCCGACACCACCCTCACCCCGATCGCCCACCTCACCGCGGTCGACCACTCGGTGGCCGACCTGCGCAACATCATCGGCCAGTACGCCGACGCCGGGATCCGCAACATGCTCGCCCTGCGCGGCGACCCGCCCGGCGACCCGATGGGCGACTGGGTGCCGCACCCCCGGGGTCTCGCCTACGCCGCCGAACTCGTCGAGCTGATCAAGGCGTCCGGCGACTTCTGCGTGGGCGTCGCCGCCTTCCCGGCGATGCACCCGCGCTCCGCGGACTGGGACGCCGACGTCCGCCACTTCGTCGACAAGTGCCGCGCGGGCGCGGACTACGCGATCACGCAGATGTTCTTCCAGCCGGAGGACTACCTGCGGCTGCGTGACCGGGTCGCGGCCGCCGGCTGCGACACCCCGATCATCCCCGAGATCATGCCGATCGCCAGCGTGAAGATCGCTGGAGCGGATCCCGTCCCTCACCAACGCCGCGTTCCCGGCCGCCCTGAAGGAGCGGATCCTCACAGCAGAAGACGATCCGGCCGCTGTACGCTCCATTGGTATCGAATTCGCCACGGAGTTCTGCGCGCGGCTGCTCGCCGAGGGAGTGCCCGGTCTGCACTTCATCACGCTCAACAACTCCACGGCGACGCTGGAAATCTACGAGAACCTGGGCCTGCACCACTCACCGCAGGCCTAGACCGTTCGCACCGGTATACGACACACTGCGTAGCGGCGACTGGGAGAGGGGCGTACATGGGCTGGGCGGTCCTCTACATCGCGTTCGGCATCGTCGCGCTGTGGCTGCTGGGCGAGGTGCTGCTGCAGTACAAGGCGCGGCTGCGCTGGCGGCTGCTCGCCTTCGCCGGCTTCCTCGGCGTCGTGGTCGGTGTCCTGATCCCGTCCGTCATCGTCATCGGACTGGGCGCGGCCGCCTTCGCGGTCGGGCAGACCTACGTCACCCTGTCGTTCCGCAGTGGCTTCGCGGCCGGCTGGGCGATGAACGCCCCGATGCTGAGCGGCAGCAAGCGCCGCCGCGGTGAGCGAGGCCGCCAGGAGCCGACCCTGGAGGTCTCCGGCCTGGAGGCGGCCGGGCGGCGGCTACGGCGACGAGGGCGACGACTACCGCCGCGACACCGCCGCCTACGGCCAGGGCGACGACTACGACCGCGACGACGTCTTCACCCCCGCGCGCCCCGTCCAGCCGACGGCCGCCGAGACCACCGCCGTCTACGAGCCGCAGCCCATCCCGGACGACACCGGCTCCTACGGCGTGTACGGCGACACCGGGTACCACCAGGGCTCGCCCCACGACCAGTACGCCGCCACGGCCCAGGGCGCCGACCAGGCCTACGCCTACGACTACTCGGGCTACGGCCAGCAGCAGGGCTACGACGCCACGGGCCAGCAGCAGTACGCCGCCTACTCCGACCCGTACATCGGCAACCCAGACCTACGGCGCCACCTCGTACGACACCGGCTACGGCGACCAGCAGTACTACGGCCAGCAGGGCTACGGCCAGGACCAGTACGGCACCGGCAGCTAGGCGGCGAGACTCCGCCCGGCGGTGTGTGGGTCCCGCAGCAGCGCACCGACGAGTACGGGCGGCGAACTGCCGCCGGAGCAGCCGTACCCGTACCAGGGCGACGGGCAGCAGACGCAGCAGACGCAGGCAACGGCTTCGACGAGCAGTACCGTTTCTGACGCTGGACATTCCGGCGGCGCCGGTGCCAGTTGCCGGCTCACTGGGAGCCCCGGAACTCCGGTCCCTCCACGATCAGTCCCGCGACCAGCGCGCCCGACATGCCCGCGTGCGGCAGTCCGCCGCCGGGGTGGGACCAGCCGCCGACCGTGAACAGGCCGGGCACGCGCGTGCTGTTGGACGGGTGCAGCAGCCGCCCGTCGGCCGCCGCCAGTGCCGGCACCGGCACCGCTCCGCCCTCGGCGCCGGTCACCTCGGCGATGTCGGCCGGGGTGCGCACCTCGTGCCAGAGGAGGCGGTCACGCAGGCCGGGTATGGCGCGCTCGGCGGCCGTGATCACATGCGTCGGCGTGCTGGTCGTAGCCGGCTCGTCCGGGCCGGGCGGGCACCACCGTCGTGAGAGTGACGGCCTCGTGGTCCGGCGTCCGGGACCAGCGCCGGGTCGTCGGGTCGCAGGACCGTGACCGTGGGCTGCGCGGGTCGCCGCCGCCGTGCCGAACAGGGCGTCCAACTCGGCCTCACGGTCCGGCGCGTGCACCACCGTGCGGTGCGCCGTGCCCTCGGGCGCGGCCGCCGCGCAGCGCCAGCAGCACCATGAGCCGGCCGGCCGACGCGGCGCTGCGGCGGCACCTCGCCCTCGCCCCGCACCACCGTCCCCGCCGTCAGCCGGTCCAGCGCGCCGGGCGCGACGCCGGCGACCACGAAGTCCGCCTCGCGCGACCGTCCCGTCGGCCGAGCTCCACCCCCGCCGCCCGGCCGTCCTTCTCCAGGACCCCGGTGACCTCGGCGCCGAAACGGAACTCGACCTTCCTGGCCACACACCGCTCGTACACCGCCCGCGCCAGCTCCCGCAGGCCGCCCGCGCACATACCAGGTGCCGAAGGCGTGCTCCATGTACGGCAGCACGGCCGCGCTCGCCGGGGTGACCCGGGGATCCAGGCCGTGGGCGAGCGCGTGGCTCTCCAGCAGCGCGGCGAGCCGGGGGTCGCGCAGCTCCCAGGCGCCGATCTCGGCGAGCGTGCCGGCCCGGCGGGTGCGCAGCAGCCGCTTGTGGGGCACCGCCGGGTAGGGCTCACGCTCGGCCAGCACCTGCCAGTTCGGCCACAGCGGCTCCTCCAGCAGCGGCCGGCGGGTCCGGTCCCAGGCCTCGCGGGCCCGGACCAGGAAGTCGCCCCAGCGGTTCCCGGTGCCCGGCGCCGAGCGCCTCGTCCAGGGCGGCGACGACGCCCGCGCGCGAGGCGTTCGGCAGCGACACCTCGGTGCCGTCCGCGAAGACGTGCCGGGACGACGGGTCGACCTGGGCCAGCTCGACGCACGCCTCCAGCGGCTCCTTGCCGGTCTTGACGAACAGGTCGCGATAGACGGCGGGCAGCGGGAGCAGGCCGGGGCCCGTGTCGAAGGCGAACCCGTCACGCTCGAAGCGGCGCACCGCTCCGCCGTACGTGTCCGTCCGCTCGTACACCGCCACCCGGTGGCCCGCGACGGCCAGCCGGGCGGCGGCCGCCAGCGCGCCCATCCCGGCGCCGATCACCGCAATCCGTGCCATGCCAGGGACTTTATCCGCCCGCCACCGACAGTCCCTGCCGACGACCTCCGAGTACGGGCGCGGAGGTGATCGTGACCAGTCGGCGACAAAGCGTTCTGGGGCCGCGTGCGCAGGGCTGAGTACCCGTACCTAGTCAGGGAGTTGAGTACGCGCGCGGATGGGGGACGACCTGCGAGAACGAGAGAGTGGAGACACGGAAAGGGGCACGGCTCCGGCACCGGCGACACGGGGCGCCGGAACGGGGCCGGCCCACGATCCGCTCCTTCCGCCGACAGTGTCGGCGGGAGCGAGACACGGGGGAGAACCGGGGGACGACCGAACGGGGGCCCTGCGGGGGGACGCACGGGGGAGCAGGGAAACGGGGGAGCAGGGGAAGGCGCCGGTTCGAGGTGGCCCGCGGGGGACGCGGCCACAGCGGACCGGCGCCTTCACGTCTGCGCCGGGTGCCCTCAGCGGCAGCCGCTGACCCGCCCCTGGAGCAGCCGGGACAGCGCCGCGTGGACGTCGTCCAGGGAGCGCTCCGGCTGGAAGGACTGCCAGTCGAGCGCGGCCACCAGGACCATGCCGACCAGCGCGGACGCCGTCAGCGGGACGTCGATCTCCTCGCTGAACTCGCCGCCCGCCACGCCCTCGCGCAGCACCTCCTCCACGACCGCCACGGCCTGCTGCCGGACCACCATCAGCGTGGACTGCCAGGCCCGGTTGGTGCGCCACAGCTCGGCCACGTACAGCTGGGTGAAGGCCGGGTAGCGGTCGATGAAGACCAGCCCCGCGCGGACCATCGCGTCCAGTGCGTCGACCTTGGTGCCGCCCTCCCGGGCGGTCCGCTCGGCCGCCTCCCGGAGGGAGGCGGTGAGGAGGCCCACTCCGTGCCGCAGCAGCTCCTCGAAGAGGACGGACTTGCTCGCGAAGTTGTAGTAGACCGTGCCCTTCGCGACCCCGGCCCGCTCGGCGATCTCGTCCACGGTGGTGGCGGAGAAGCCCTGCTCGGCGATGAGCGTGACGGCCGCCTCGTAGAGCTTCTGCCGGGTGGCCTCGCGGCGCGTGCTGCCGCCCGACGCGGCGCTGCTGCTTTCCATGGCCCTGATTGTCACAGGAACCCTTCCGGACGATGTCACCGAAGGGCTCACAGGCTCAGCTCCGGGTGCAGCCGGTCCAGCGTCCACACCTGGCGGCGGCGGGCCGCCAGCGGCGGTCAGCGCGAGGGCGCCCGCGGTGAACGCCGTCAGCACCACGCACGCGTGCCACACCGGTTCCAGACCGCCGCCAGTGATCAGCCTCCTGAGGGCCTCGACGACGTAACTCATCGGCAGGAAGGGGTGGAGCGCGTTGAAGAAGCCCGGGACTGGTCTGCACGGGGTACGTGCCGCCCGCAGACGTCAGCTGGAGCATCAGCAGGGCGAGGACGAGGATCCGGCCCGCCGCGCCGAAGCGCGCGTTCAGCCACTGCACGATCGCCGCGAAGCACGCCGTCACCAGGAACAGGAAGCCCACCGTCCCGGCCGCCCGCGCCATCTCCAGGCCGACCGCCCAGTGCAGCACCGACATCAGGGCCACCGTCTGGAGCACCCCGATCGCCACCACCGGCAGCCAGCCCGCCAGCGCGATCCGCCAGGCCGAGGCGCCCGCGGCGAGCGCGCGCCGGTTCATCGGCGCGATCAGCATGTACGCCACCATCGCGCCCACCCACAGCGACAGCGGGATGAAGTACGGGGCGAAGCCGGTGCCGTAGTTGGGCGCCTTGTGCAGGTCCTGGGAGGCGAGCCGGACCGGGTCGGCCATGACCTCGGTGCGCTGGTCGCGGTCCTGCTTGTCGTAGTCGGGGATCTGCTCGCGCCCCGTCGTGCAGGCCGTCCGGCGAGCTTCCCGGAGCCGTCGACGAGCTTGTACATGCCGCCGTTGAGGTCGTCCGCGCCCGTCTTGAGCTCGCCGACACCCTTGTCCAGGTCGGCCGCACCGGTCTTGGCCGTGCCGAGCCCCTTGTGCAGCTTCTTCGCCCCCGCGGCGACCTCGGCCGCGCCCGTCGTTCAGCTTGTTGATCCTCGTGACGGCGTCGTCGAGGTCCTCCGGAGAGGACGGGCGCGCGGTCGGCGAGGGCCTGGGACTGCTTCTGGAGGGTGGCGAGGTTCTTGTCGAGCTTCGTCAGATCGCCGTCCTGGTCGGCGATCAGCGTGTTGAGGTCGTCGGCGATGGTGGCCACGTCGGCGGCCGCGACCTTGGCCTTCTTCAGGTCGGAGCAGGCCGGCGTCGGGCAGGACGGGGTCGTCGCAGCGCGCCTGGCGTAGACGCCGTTCAGCGCGTCGGACGCCGTGCGGGCGCCCTTGGCGGCGGCCGGGGCCCTCTCCACCAGGGTGTCCAGGTGTTGCGGATCGCACCCGAGGAGTCGGCGACCAGCCGGGCCGTGTCCGCCGATGGTCTTCTCGTTGTCCTTCAGGAAGGGGCCGACCTTGCCGGCGGTCGCCGTTGACCTTGTCGGCGAGTGTCTGGGTGCCCTCCGCGACCCGCTTCGAGCCGTCCTCCAGGTCGCCCGCGCCCTTGTTGAGCTTCTTCAGGCCCGTGGACAGCTTCCCGCTGCCGTCCTTGGCGTCCTTCAGGCCGTCGGCGAGGTCCTTGGAGCCCTTCTCGGCCTTGCCGATGCCGCCCTTGAGCTTGTCGGCGCCCTTCGCGGCCTTCACGGTCTCGCCGTGGATGTCGGAGAACGAGACGAAGATCTTGTCCAGGAAGGACCGCGACGTCTTCGTGGACGCGGCCTGGCGCACCTCGCTGAAGACCGTCCGGGAGATCTGTCCGACGATGTAGTTGTTCGCGTCGTTCGTGCGCACCTGGAGGGCGCCGGTCTCCGGGGAGTCCCCGGAGCTGGAGGCGATCCGCTCGCTGAAGTCGGCGGGCATGGTGAGCGACAGGTAGTAGGTGCCGTCCTCGACGCCCTTGCGGGCCTCGGCGGCGCTCACCTCCTGCCAGTCGAAGGTCCCGCTGTCGCGCAGACCTTTGGTGATGTCGTCGCCCGCCGTGATCTTCTTCCCGCCGGCGGCTCGCCCCCTTGTCGTCGTTCACGAGGGCCACGGGGATACGGTCCAGGCGGCCGTACGGGTCCCAGAACGACCACAGGTACAGCGCGCCGTACAGCAGGGGCAGCACCAGCAGCGCGACCAGTGCGGCGCGCGGCAGCTTCCCCCGGCCGAAGCGGCGGAGCTCAAGCGCGGCCAGCCTCGGCGAGCGCATCGGCCTTCTCCTTTCCCTGGCCGGCCTTTTCGGCCCCTGAGGCCTCGGTGGCCAGGTCGTCCTGGGTTCTCGTGCGGTGGACACGCTCGACGGCGCCCTCGGGGGCCTCGCTGCACACCGCCACGACCGTCGTCCCGGCGTCGGCGAGGGATCTGAGCAGGGCCCAGACCTCGTCCCGCTCGGCCTCCGAGAGCTTGAGGTCGGTGTCGTCGACCCCGAGCAGTCGCGGCCTGCCGACGAGGGCGAGGGCGACCGACAGCCGCAGCGCCTCCAGGCGCTCCAGATCCCGTACGGCCGTACGGGGCCCCTTGGGCAGTGCCTCCAGGTCGAGTCCGGCCTCGGTCAGTGCGGCGTCGACACGCAGCCCGGCCTCGTGCCGCCCGCTCGCCGCGGGGCCGCAGCAGCCCGCGCAGCGATCCGCCGAACCGCCGCTGGAGCAGCGCCCGTTCGCGCAGGTGCTCGCCGACGGTCAGGGCCGGGTCGAGGTCGGTGACCCCGGGCACGTGGGCCAGGGCACTGACGCGGCGCACCGCCGCCATACTGCTTGGGAAGGCCGGCCTCGCCGACGGCCGCGGTGCCCTCCGTGGTCTTCATCCGCCCCGTCAGCGCGAGCAGCAGACACGTACGGCCGGAGCCGGACGGGCCCTCGACCGCGATGAGTGAGCCCGGCTCGGCGTCGAAGGAGATCCCGCGGAACGCCCACCCGCGCGGCCCCTTGATCCCGAGGCCCTCGGCGGCGACCCGCACCCCTCCCGTTTGTTCCCCCACGGGGCTCCCCTGCATGTGAGAGTGAATTTGAACTGACTGGTCAGTGCAAAAACTACTCCGAACCTGCGATCGAAGCAAAACCGCAGGTCAGATCGGATTGTCAGTGCCATACCTCACGATGGGCACATACGGCACTCCGTGGCAGGACGTGCCGTCACCAGACGACAGGAGGTTCGTCATGGCCAGCTACCACGCAGCAGCCGCCCGCCGGCGCCGCGCCACCGGCCCTGCCCCCTCACTGACCGGCCCGGCGAGCGACGTGCACCCCGTGCTCCGCCGGGCCACGGCCCCGCCCGCCGCCCTCGACCTGCTCGCCCAGGCCCGCGCCGGTCTCGACGAGGCCACCGCCCTGGAAACGCCGAACGAGCGCTACGCGACGGCCCATCTCGCCGCCCTGCGCACGGCCGCCGCCGTGCTCGCCGCCCGGGGGCGGCCGGAGACCTCGACCCGGGCCCGGGCCAAGATCCGGAGCGCTTGGGAAGTGCTCCCCGAGATCGCGCCCGAACTGACCGAGTGGAGCGCGCTGTTCGCCTCCGGCGCCCGGCGCCGCGCCCGGGCCGAGGCGGGCATCCAGGGGGCGGCCGGGGTCCGGGACGCCGACGACCTGATACGGGACGTGGCGATGTTCCTGCGCCTCGTCGAGCGCATGCTGGTCCTCCAGCCGGTCCTCCCACAGCCGCGCCAGGACCACGACCAGGACCAGCCGGAGGATCCCGGGGCGGGGAGGGGCATGCCGGACGTCGGCTGACCGGGTGCCGGCGCTCCGGGTCCGCCCGGCGGCACCGGCTCGAGTCCATGCCGGGACCGGTCATGCGGGCTGCCGCGTCCGAGGCAATAGGGTGGGGGACGCCTGAAGCCTTCCCTCCCCGTAGCCGGGGCGGGGAAGGCACCCCGTTTCGCTCCGCCGTGCAAGAGGCGGTGCCGCGCCGAGGAGTCAACTGCCGTGTCGGACCCGATGCGCCCCCGCGCCTCACTCCGTACCGCCGTGGTCTGGGAGGTCCTCCAGGACGCCCTGGACCGCCGGGTCAAGGCCACGGGTCGGGAGTCGCTGGACGTCCTCGACACCGGAGGCGGCAGCGGCAACTTCGCGGTGCCCGTCGCCCGCCTCGGCCACCGGGTCACCGTCGTCGACCCCAGCCCCAACGCGCTGTTCGCCCTGGAGCGCCGCGCCGCCGAGGCCGGCGTCGCCGACCGGGTGAAGGGCGTCCAGGGCGACGCCCACGGCCTCTTCGACGTGGTCGAGCGCGGCGGCTACGACGTGGTGCTGTGCCACGGCGTCCTGGAGTACGTGGACGACCCGGCCGAAGGCGTCCGCAACGCGGTGGCCGCCCTGCGCTCGGAGGGCGTCCTCAGCCTGCTCGCCGCCGGTCTCGGGCGGTGCCGTGCTCGCCCGCGCCCTCGCCGGTCACTTCAACGAGGCCAGGCAGGCGCTGGACGACCCGAACGGCCGATGGGGCACGGGTGACCCCGTGCCGCGCCGCTTCACCGCCGAGCAGCTCACCGGACTGGTCGAGGGCGCGGGTCTGCGGGTCGGCGCCGTGCACGGCGTGCGGGTCTTCGCCGACCTCGTGCCCGGCGTCCTCGTGGACACCGAGCCCGGAGCTCTGGAGGCGCTGCTGAAGCTGGAGGAGGCCGCGGCCGAGCTGCCCGCCTTCCACTCGGTGGCCACGCAGCTTCATGTGCTGGGTGAGACCAGTGGAGGGCCGGAGTCGAGGCCTGAGCGCTTCGTGAGGTACCACGCCGCTGATCAGCGCATGGGCTGTGCATGGAGTACGCCACAGGCCCCCCGAACGGGGGCACGGCGCCGTATGATCGAGGGAGACCGTTCCGGCATGACGGGTCGGCCGCCGGGGAATGGAAGCCTCAGCGAGCCGGGACGTCCATGGCGGATTCCGGTTGGCCAGTTGGCGCAGAGGGGCGGGTTTCACGGGGGCGATTCCCTGCCTATCCTGAAGGGACCCCCCGGGTCGCCCCGGCGACTGCACGATGAGGAGGACTCCGTGCCGCTCTCGGAGCACGAGCAGCGCATGCTCGAGCAGATGGAGCGAGCGCTGTACGCCGAAGATCCCAAGTTCGCGACGGCGCTTGAGGGAAGCGGGCTGCGTACGTACACCCGGCGACGGGTCTACCAGGCGGTCGCGGGCTTCCTCGTAGGTATCGCGCTCCTCATGGCCGGTATGGTCGCCAAGCAGGTCTGGCTCAGCGTCGTGGGCTTCCTCGTCATGCTGGGCTGTGCGGTGCTCGCCGTGACCGGCTGGCGCAAGGCCCCCAAGCCGGGCGAACAGGCCGGCAGGTGCCGCCGGACCGCAGGCCCGCCGTCAGGGCACGGCAGCGGCGCTCCATGATGGACCGCATCGAGCAGCGCTGGCAGAAGCGCCGCGACGAACAGGGCGGCCACTAGCCCCCGGAGCGCAGCTCTCCGGGACTACGTGAAGACGTGAGTCAGGGGGTGACCACCGACTGGTGGTCACCCCCTGACGTTTGCCGTGTGCGACGTCTGCTGTGTGTTCTCAGCGTGGTCTCAGCTCGGCCGCCCGCGAGCCCCTCGGCCCTCAGCCCTGCTGCCCCGGGGCCTCTCCGCCACGTCGGCCGCAGTCGCCAGCGACGCGTCCTCGCACGCCCGACCACCGGGCCGACGCCGCCCACACCACGCGCACGGTGGAGCGCGGGGCGAGCACGCGCGCGGAGCCTGGTGCCCGGCCGACCGCGGCGCTCAGACCCGCTGTCGCACGGCGGACATCGTCCGCGAGGCCCGCCGTCGGGCGGGGTCGCGGCGCGTACAGGACCTGCTCCACCGCGTTCGCCACCCGGTGCACCGAGGCCGCGGCCGTCGGCATCGAGCCCGCCCAGCCGGACGATGCGGGCGGCCGCCTTGCGCGGGGTCTGCGACTCGTCCGGCGCGATGCCGAAGTCCCACGCGGTGTCGGTCAGCTCCTGCCAGACGGCCAGCGTGTGCGGCGCCGCGTCGGCCTCGCTGCGGCCGTGCGCCCCCAGCCGTACCGCGCGCGTCCGCAGCCGCCACAGCATCGGTGCCAGCGGGAGCAGCCAGGGCGGCGAGGCCGGCCAGGGCCCACGCCAGGATCGCGTACCACTTCGGGCCGTCGTCGTCCGTGGGCAGCGCCGCCTGCGGAGACTCGCTCGCGCACCCGCCGTCCAGCTTCTTCTGCTCCGGAGTGCAGCTCTCGCTCGCCGAGGGCGCTCGCGGAGGGCGCGGTGGACGCCGTCTGCGGACGGGCGCGCGGCGTCCGGCACCGAGCTGCCCGGGTGTCCGGCAGGGTGTACGACGGGCATCGAGCCGCGGTTCGGAGTCGGCTCGAAGCGGGTCCAGCCCACGCCCTCGAAGTACAGCTCGGGCCAGGCGTGCGCGTCCCGCAGCCCCACCGACACCGAGCCGTCCGCCTGCGGGGAACCGGGCGCGAAGCCCACCGCGACCCGGGCCGGTATGCCCAGGGATCGGGCCATCGCCGCCATCGCGAAGGAGAAGTGCACGCAGAAGCCCTGCTTGTCCTTCAGGAAGCGGGCGATCGCCTTGCGAGCCGCTGCCGACCTGCACCTGGGTGTCGTACTCGAAGCCGCCGGTCACGGCGAACCAGTCCTGGAGCTTGACCGCCTGCTCGTAGGGGTTGGCCGCGCCCTCGGTGACCTCGCGGGCGGTGCGCGCGACCACCGACGGCAGCGAGTCGGGCAGCTTGGTGAACTCGCGCTCGAGGGCGCCGGCGGCGGCGCCGCCGAGGCCAGCTGCTCCGCCGTCGGCTGCACGTCCAGGCTCTTGCACCTGGTACGTCAGGCCTCGGGTGTTCTGGCCGTGGTCGCCGACCAGTGTCATGCCCAGCGGCTCGTACCGCCAGTTGCCCCGGATGCTCACGCCGCTCGGCGGGTACGGCATCGGCAGCCAGTCCTGGGCGTACCAGTCGGCGGCCGAGATCGTGGTGTCGAACTCCGTGCGCTTGACGTCGGGGCCGAGGCCGATCGGGGTCGGGAACGCGCCGTCGGGGATGGCGGTGATGGACCGCCGGGACGGCTTCCAGGTGGTGCCGTCGAAGTCGTCCAGGGACACGATCCGCAGGTACAGGTCCGAGACGTCCGGCGTCTTGGTCCGCACGGACAGGATCTGCTGGTCCTCGTCCGCGTTCAGACTGTCCCGCAGCGACACCAGCGGGTTCACGGCGGAGATCGTGCCGCCGCCGCCCGTGCCGCCGCCGACGCCCGCCCCCACCGAGTCCAGCAGGCCGCCGTTCATCGCGGGCAGGCCGAGCGGCACCACCAGGGCGATGCCCAGCGCGACCACGCCGATGCGCCGGCCGGTGCGGACCGGGGCGATCGCGCCGCTCGGCTCCCCTCGGGCCGTGCGCTGGGCCCCGCCGAAGACCCGGCCCCACTGCGAGAGGCGGTCCCGCCCCTCGGCCAGGAGCAGCATCAGATAGCCGGTCGCCGCGACCAGGAACCACAGCCAGTCCGTGCCCCCGTCGGACAGCCCCGCGGCCACGGAGTACAGCGCGAGCAGCGGCAGCCCGGCCGGGGCGGCGCTGCGGAAGGTCACCGCGAGGGTGTCCACCAGCAGCCCGATGATCAGGACCCCGCCGATGAGCATCAGCCGGATGCCGTCGGACTCCAGGGGCGCCGGTATCGCGTACCGCGCGATGTCGTCCCCGCCCTGCCGGAGCAGGATCGCGAAGCGGTCGAGGGCGTCCGGCCCGGGGACCAGCCCGGCGAAGGCCTGCTCACGGGCGAACACGAACGTCAGCAGCAACACCGTGACCACGGCCTGCGCCGCCACCGTCAGTGGCCGGGCCAGCGGCACCCGCGGGCCGCGATCCCCACGCCCGCCTGCACGCCCAGCAGGAAGGCCGCCTGCACGATCCACGTGGCCGGTTTGACGAGGGGCAGCAGGGCGCACGCGGCCATCAGCGTGGCCGCCCACGCGCCCAGCGTCAGTCGTACCCGCCCGCTCATCACGGTCCCTCCCCGCCGCTCGCCGCGGCCAAGCCCCTGCGCTCCCGGTCCGCCTGTCGCCACAGGTCGTCCAGCGATGCCCCCCGCGGCACGCCCAGGGCCGTCCAGCCCGCCTCGCGCAGCATGCGCAGCCGCTCCTCGCTCCCGTCCAACGGACCGGGCACATCACTCGGTTCCCGCACCCAGGTGTCGCTGTCCAGCACGAAGGCGACCGCGCCCCCGCCGCGTTGCCGCATCCTGGCCATCACGGCCGCCTGCTCCTCGTCCAGGTCGCCGAGGAAGGCCACCAGCAGCCCCTCGTTCCCGCCGCGCAGCACGTCGTAGGCCCGGGACAGGCCCGCGCCGTCGGAGTGGTCGATCACCGCGAGGGTGTCCATCATCAGCCCGGCCGCCTCCGCCGACCCCTGGCTCGCGCCCGCGAAGCCGTCACCGCCCTCGCCGGGCACCGCGTTGCCGGTGTCGGTCAACAGCCGTACGGAGAAGCCCTGTTCGAGCATGTGCACCAGCACGGACGCGGCGCCCGACACGGCCCACTCGAAGGCCGAGTCCGGGCCCGCGCCCTGGAAGGCGATGCCCCGGGTGTCGAGCAGCACCGTGCAGCGGGCGCGCTGCGGCTGCTCCTCGCGGCGCACCATCAGCTCGCCGTAGCGGGCGGTGGAGCGCCAGTGCACGCGGCGCAGGTCGTCGCCGTAGCGGTACCCGCGCGGGATCACGTCGTCCTCGCCGGCCAGCGCGAGCGAACGCTGCCGCCCGTCGCCGTACCCCTTCGCCTCGCCGCTGAGGCGCACCGGCGGCAGCGGCTCCACGCGCGGGATCACCGTCAGGGTGTCGTACGTCGAGAAGGACCGGGTCAGCTCGCACATGCCGAACGGGTCGGTCAGGCGCAGCTGGAGCGGGCCCAGCGGGTAGCGGCCGCGCAGGTCGGAGCGCACCCGGTAGGACACCTCGCGCCGGCCGCCCGCCTCCACCCGGTCGAGCACGAAGCGCGGCCGGGGACCGAGCACGTACGGCACCCGGTCCTGGAGCATCAGCAGGCCCGTGGGCAGCCGCGAGACGTTGTCCATCCGCAGGTGGACCCGGGCCTCGCTGCCGGCGGGCACGCGCGCGGGGGAGAGCCGGCGGCTGCCCGCGACCCGGTAGCGCGTGCGGTACAGGACCGTCGCGCACACCAGCGGCAGCACCGCCAGCAGCAGACCCACGCGCAGCAGGTCGCTCTGCCCGAGCACGTACGACGCAGACGGCGGCCGCGACGCCGGCGGCCAGGAAGGAGCGTCCGCGGGTGGTCAGACCGGCCAGGGCGGTGCGGATGCCGCCCTGCTCGTCCCGGTCGGCCTCCGCGTGCCCCGTCCCCGCGGTGGTCATCACAGCCTCCGCGGCGGCTGCTGGGGATACGCCGGCACGCCGCCGGCCCAGGCCGCCGAGGCCGCTCTGCTGCTGGGGCGCCGCCGGCACCGGGGTGCGCTGCAGGATCTCCTCGACGACCTGCTCGGCGGTGCGGCGGTTGAGCTGGGCCTGGGCGGTGGGCAGCAGACGGTGGGCCAGGACGGCGACGGCGAGGGCCTGCACGTCGTCCGGCAGCGCGTACTCCCGGCCGCTCAGGGCCGCGGACGCCTTCGCCGCGCGCAGCAGGTGCAGCGTCGCGCGCGGGGAGGCGCCGAGTCTGAGGTCGGGGTGGGTGCGCGTGGCGCCGACCAGGTCCACCGCGTAGCGCCGGACCGGCTCGGCGACGTGCACGCCGCGCACCGCCTCGATCAGCTTGAGGATCTCGTGCGCGTGCGCCACGGGCTGGAGGTCCTCCAGCGGCGAGACGCCGCCGTGCACGTCCAGCATCTGCAGCTCGGCCTCCGCGCTGGGGTAGCCGACCGAGACCCGGGCCATGAAGCGGTCGCGCTGGGCCTCGGGCAGCGGGTAGGTGCCCTCCATCTCGACCGGGTTCTGCGTCGCCACCACCATGAAGGGGCTCGGCAGCTCGTAGGTCTGGCCGTCGATGGTGACCTGGCGCTCCTCCATGGACTCCAGCAGCGCGGACTGCGTCTTGGGCGAGGCGCGGTTGATCTCGTCGCCGATCACGATCTGCGCGAAGATCGCGCCCGGCTTGAACTCGAAGTCGCGGCGCTGCTGGTCCCAGATGGACACACCGGTGATGTCCGACGGCAGCAGGTCGGGCGTGAACTGGATGCGCCGCACCGAGCAGTCGATGGACCGCGCCAGCGCCTTGGCCAGCATCGTCTTGCCGACGCCCGGGACGTCCTCGATCAGCAGATGTCCCTCGGCGAGCAGCACGGTCAGCGAGAGCCGTACGACCTCGGGCTTGCCCTCGATCACGCCCTCCACCGAACTCGCGCACCCGCTCCACCAGCGGCGGTCAGATCAGTGAGGCTCGCTCGATCGTCATAGGTCGTCACCCGGCCCTCCTCGGCCTTTCCCGTGCTCCCAGGGAGCACGGGATACCCCATTTTCCCGGGCCGACGCCGCAGACGCGGACCGGCCCACCCCGAACCACGGACACCACGCGTGAAACGTTCCGCGTGACGTCACTCCCGCATTCTTGCTGCCGTTACCGATTCGTGTCACTCGACTGTGGACAACTGGCCGCGATATGTCGGGCTTGCGGCCATTCGAACGCGCGACTGACAGGATTTCGACAGCGACAGCAGGCTGTCTCCGGCGGCGGGTGCCAGGTCAGGCGGCGGGGTCGATCTCCCGCAGCAGGCCGGTCTTCACGTCGAAGACGAAGCCGCGCACGTCGTCGGTGTGCGGCAGGAACGGCGAGGTGCGCACCCGCTGCATCGACTGCCGCACGTCCTGGTCGACGTCCCGGAAGGACTCCACCGCCCACGCCGGGCGCTGGCCGACCTCCAGCTCCAGCTCGTGCCGGAAGTCCTCGGTGAGGGTCTCCATGCCGCAGCCGGTGTGGTGGATCAGGACGACGCTGCGGGTGCCCAGCTTGCGCTGGCTGATGGTGAGGGAGCGGATCACGTCGTCGGTGACGACGCCGCCGGCGTTGCGGATGGTGTGGCAGTCGCCGAGCTCCAGGCCGAGCGCGGCGTGCAGGTCGAGGCGGGCGTCCATGCAGGCCACGACGGCGACGTGGAGCACGGGCCGGGCGTCCATGCCCGGGGTCGGCGAACGCGGCGGCGTAGCGGCTCGTTGGCCTCGACGAGACGGTCGGTGACCGTGCCGCCGGCGGGCTATGGCGCTCTCCGGACCAGTGGGAACTGATGCAGAAGTCGTCATAGTCCATGACGTTACTGGTCACACCCCGATCCGGTCCTGCTGTGGGAGTGGACAAAGAACGTCATCGAGCCTTGTTGTGAGCTAACCCACAAGGGTGGCGCGAGCTGCCTCCGTGCGGGTGAATTTCGCGCGCTCGCGGCCGGTCCGCGAACGCCGACGGCCGCGACGCGCAGGCCGGTTGATTGACCGGGAGACACGGTGGACTAAAGTGACGCGAAGCGGGAGGCGAGACTCTCCCCGCTGGACTGAATTCCCCGGAGACCCCGGCGACGCCCGGCGATCTCCCCGCGTGCGCGGCGCGTACGTACGGCTCGGCCTCCTCCCGCTCCCGGTCGGCTGACGCTTCCGGCGCCGGCAGGCCTCCCCTTCACTGGGGGCCCCGCTTGCGGGGAGGGCGGGGACCCGGCGGTGCGTGCGGGCCGCGCCGGATCTGAGAGGGCCCCTTGAGCCAGAGTCGACACGTCCCGGTGATGCTCCAGCGGTGCCTGGACCTGCTGGCACCCGCCCTGGAGCGGCCGGGACGCGGTGGTCGTCGACTGCACCCTCGGCCTCGGCGGCCACAGCGAGGCGCTCCTCGAGCGGTTCCCCGAGGCCCGGCTCGTCGCCCTCGACCGGGACAAGGAGGCCCTGCGCCTGTCCGGCGAGCGGCTCGCGCCCTACGGCGAGCGCGCCACCCTCGTGCACGCCGTCTACGACGAGCTGCCCGAGGTGCTGCGACAGGCTCGGCATCGCGCGCGTGCAGGGCGTCCTGTTCGACCTCGGCGTCTCCTCCATGCAGCTCGACGAGGCCGACCGCGGCTTCGCCTACGCCCAGGACGCCCCGCTCGACATGCGCATGGACCAGACGACCGGCGTCAGCGCCGCCGAGGTCCTCAACACCTACCCGCCGGGCGAACTCGTCCGCATCCTGCGCGCGTACGGCGAGGAGAAGCAGGCCAAGCGGATCGTGTCCGCGGTCGTGCGGGAGCGCGAGAAGGAGCCGTTCACCAACAGCGCCCGGCTCGTCGAGCTCATCCGGGACGCGCTGCCGCAGGCCGCCAAGCGCACCGGCGGCAACCCGGCCAAGCGCACCTTCCAGGCGCTGCGCATCGAGGTCAACGGCGAGCTGTCCGTCCTGGAGCGGGCGATCCCGGCCGCCGTGAAGGCGCTCGACGTCGGCGGGCGGATCGCCGTGCTGTCGTACCACTCGCTGGAGGACCGGCTGGTCAAGCAGGTGTTCGCGGCGGGCGCCGCCAACACCGCGCCGCCCGGGCTGCCCGTCGTCCCCGAGCGCTACCAGCCGCGGCTCAAGCTGCTCACGCGCGGTGCCGAACTTCCCACCGAGGAGGAGATCGCCGAGAACCGGCGGGCGGCACCGGCGCGGCTGCGCGGCGCCGAGCGCATCAGGGAGGACGTCGAGTGAGCGAGCGGGCAGGCAGCGGGCGGGTGTCCGTCCGGACCCGAGGGAGACGTGGCAGTGAGCAGGAAACCCGAACTGAGGGGAGGGCGGCCCGGCTCGCGCGGCTCTTCCCGCCGGCGCCCGGCAGGCGGCCCGCGACGCCCTTCGTCCTCCTCGTCGTCCTCCTCCTCGGCGGCGGTCTCATCGGGCTGCTGGTGCTGAACTCCGCCCTCAGCGAAGGCGCGTTCAAGCTCGACGACCTGCAGCAGGAGACCAAGAGCCTCACCGACGAGGAGCAGGCCCTCCAGCGGGACATCGACGCCTACTCCGCCCCCGACGCCCTCCAGCGCCGCGCCCGCGAACTCGGCATGGTGCCCGGCGGCGACCCCGCCTTCCTCGACCCCGACGGCACCGTCAAGGGCGTCCCCAGCCCCGCGCCGCCCGGACCTCCGCGTCATCCCCCCGGCGCCGAGCGCCCTCGCGTGGCCCACGACGCCCCCGGCGCCCGTCGCACCGCTCGCCCCCCCACCCCGACCCCGCCGCCACGCCTACCGCGGCGCGCCCCCACCCAGCCCGCCCCCGACCCCGACCCCCGGCAGGTGACGGAAGTGTCCGACAGGGAACCGCCGCGCCGCCGCGTGCCCGGCCCCGCGAGGCCCGCCCGTCCCCGGCGCCCGGCGGCGCCCCGGCCCCGGCGCCCGCCCGGCCCGCCGCCCCGGTCAGGCCCGCCCGGCGGCACCCCGGCCCCTCCGGCTCGGCAGCCCCCGCCCCCGGCTGCGCCTGGTCGGCCTCGCGCTGACCCTGGTGCTGATCGCCTTCGTCGTACGGCTGCTCCAGGTGCAGGCCGTCGACGCGAGCACCTACGCCGCCAAGGCCGAGCAGAACCGGTACGTCGGCCACACCCTGGCCGCCGAGCGCGGCGAGCATCACCGACCGGCAACGGCGTCGCCCTGGCGACCAGCGTGGACGCCTACGACATCACGGCCGACCCCACGATGTTCGCCCGCGAGCAGCTGAAGATCGACGACGGCCCCGAGCAGGCGGCCGCGCTCCTCGCGCCGATCCTCGGCCAGGAGCCAGGAGAGACCTCGTCAAGAAGCTGCGGCCGGCGAACAAGAACCTGCGCTACATGCAGCTGGCCTGCCGCCAGACCCCGCAGGTCTGGAAGCAGATCAAGGACCTGAAGTCCGCGCTCGCCACGAAGGCGGAGACGGACAAGTCCACGCGTCAACGTCCTCGCCGGCGTCTTCTCCGTCGCCAGCAGCAAGCGCGTGTACCCGAACGGCGACCTCGCCGCCGGGATACTGGGCTGGGTCAACGCCGAGGGCAAGGGCGGCGGCGGCATCGAGCAGCAGCTGGACAAGCAGCTGGCCGGCAAGGACGGCAAGATCCGCTACGCCCAGTCCGGCGGCCGTCAGGTCCCCACCGTGGGCTCCACCGAGACACCCGCCGTGCCCGGCAGCGACGTCGAGCTCACCATCGACCGCGACATCCAGTGGGCCGCGCAGAACGCCATCACCGACCAGGTGAAGGAGTCCAGGGCCGACCGCGGCTACGTCATCGTCCAGGACACCCGCACCGGCCAGATCCTCGCCATGGCCAACTCGCCCGGCTTCGACCCCAACGACCTCTCCGAGGCCGACTCGGCCGCGCATGGGCAACGCGGCCGTCCAGGACGCCTTCGAACCCGGCTCCACCGCCAAGGTCATGTCGATGGCCGCCGTCCTGGAGGAGAACGCCGCCACCCCGGCGACCCACGTCGTCGTGCCCAACCGGCTGCACCGCGGCGACCGGCTCTTCAAGGACGACATCGACCACCCGACCTGGTACCTGACACTCAACGGCGTGCTCGCCAAGTCCAGCAACATCGGCACCATCCTCGCCACCGGCCAGCTCGGCAAGACCCAGGCCGCAGGCCAACAAGGTCCTCTACGACTACCTGCGCAAGTTCGGCCTCGGCAGCTACACCGGCCTCGGCTTCCCCGGCGAGACCAAGGGCATCCTCGCCCCGCCCGACAAGTGGTCGACCTCGCAGCAGTACACGATCCCTTTCGGCCAGGGCGTCTCCATCAACGCCATGCAGGCGGCCTCCGTGTACTCGACCATCGCCAACGGCGGCGTCCGCGTCGAGCCCACGCTCGTCCGCGGCACCAAGGGCCCCGACGGCCGCTTCACCCCGGCCCCGGAGCCCGAGAAGACCCGGGTCGTCAGCGCGAAGACGGCGAAGACCCTCGCCCAGATGCTGGAGTCCGTCGTGGACGACGAGGAGGGCACCGGCACCAAGGCGCGCATCCCCGGCTACCGGGTCGCGGGCAAGACGGGCACGGCCAACCGCGTGGATCCGGCCACCGGCAAGTACCACGGCTACACGTCGTCGTTCGCCGGTTTCGCACCCGCCGACAAGCCCCGCGTCACCGTCTACTGCGCCATCCAGAACGCCACCCAGGGCAGCTACTTCGGCGGCCAGATCTGCGGCCCCGTCTACAAGCAGGTCATGGAGTTCGCACTGAAGACCCTCCAGGTCCCGCCGACCGGCGCCAAGGCCGCGAAACTGCCCGTCTCCTTCAACACCTGAACCCCAAGCCCTGATCAGCACCGAGCACCACCGAGCCACCAGGAACGCCCCCGTGACAACGATCACCCCCGATCCCGGGAACCGATGCAGCCGCCGGCACCTCACTTCGCCCGGAGGCGGGTGCGCCCGGTACGCTCACCGCCGTGCCACACGCTGATCAGTCCCAAACCACCCAGAAGGGCGCATCCCGTGACATACCCCGGGCCGCCCAGGCCGGTGCAGGTCTCCGCCACACCCCTCGCGGAACTCGCCGATCAGCTGGGTGTCCGCCGCGCCGGACGAGCGCCGCCGAGGTCACGGGCATCACCCACGACTCGCGCGCCGTGCGCCCCGGCGACCTGTACGCCGCCCTCCCGGGTGCCCGGCTGCACGGCGCCGACTTCGTCACCCAGGCCGCCGGCCTCGGCGCGGCCGCCGTGCTGACCGACCCCACCGGCGCCGAGCGCGCCGCCGCGACCGGGCTGCCGGTCCTCGTCGTCGACGACCCGCGCGCGCGGATGGGCGAGCTGGCCGCCACGATCTACGGCCACCCCGGCCGGGACCTGCTCCAGATCGGCATCACCGGCACCTCCGGCAAGACCACCACCGCCTACCTCGTCGAGGGCGGCCTGAAGACCGTCGGCCACGACGAGGGGGCCGGCGCGTAGCGCCGTCGGTTGAGGGCGGTGGTGGGCGACGGTGGCCTGATCGGCACGGTCGAGATGCGCATCGGCGACGAGCGCATCAAGTCCGAGCGCACCACCCCCGAAGCCACCGACCTCCAGGCCCTGTTCGCCGTCATGCGCGAACGCGGCGTCGACGCGGTCGCCATGGAGGTCTCCAGCCACGCCCTGGTCCTCGGCCGGGTCGACGGCTGCGTCTTCGACATCGCGCGTCTTCACCAACCTCAGCCCGGAGCACATGGAGTTCCACTCCGGCATGGAGGACTACTTCCAGGCCAAGGCGCAGCTGTTCACGCCGAAACGCAGCAAACTCGGCGTGGTCAACGTCGACGACGAGTACGGCCGCAGGCTGGCGAAGGAGGCCACCGTCCCGGTCGTCACCTTCTCCGCCGAGGGCCACCCGGACGCCGACTGGCGCGCCGAGGACGTCGAGGTCGGCCCGCTGGACTCGACGTTCACCGTCGCTCGGCCCCAAGGGCGAGCGGATCAACGCCAGGTCGCCGCTGCCGGGCCCCTTCAACGTGGCCAACACCCTCGCCGCGATCGTCGCCCTCGCCGTCGCCGGCCTCGACCCGCAGGCCGCCGCCGACGGCGTCGCCGCCGTACCCGGCGTGCCGGGCCGCCTGGAGCGCGTGGACGCCGGGCAGCCGTACCTCGCGGTCGTCGACTACGCCCACAAGACCGACGCCGTCGAGTCCGTGCTGCGCGCCCTGCGCAAGGTCACCGAGGGCAGGCTGCACATCGTCCTCGGCTGCGGCGGCGACCGGGACAAGACCAAGCGCGAGCCCGATGGGCGCCGCCGCGGCCCGGCTCGCCGACACCGCCGTACTGACCTCCGACAACCCCCGCTCCGAGGACCCCCTCGCGATCCTCGCCACGATGCTCCAGGGCGCGGCCTCCGTGCCCGCGCACGAGCGCGGCGAGGTGCAGGTCTTCGAGGACCGGGCCGCCGCGATCGCCGCCGCCGTCGCCCGTGCCGAGCCCGGCGACACCGTGCTGGTCGCGGGCAAGGGCCACGAGCAGGGCCAGGACATCGCCGGGGTGGTCCGTCCCTTCGACGACCGCCAGGTGCTTCGCGAAGCTATCCAGAAGACCCAGGGATGAAAATCCAGAAGACCCAGGGGATGAACTTGTGATCGCCCTCTCCCTCGCCGAGATCGCAGAAGTCGTCGGCGGGCAGACGCACGACATACCGGATCCGTCCGTCCAGGTCACCGGCCCGGTCGTCCGGGACTCCCGCGAGGCGGTGCCGGGCAGCCTGTTCGCCGCCTTCGCCGGCGAGCGCGTGGACGGCCACGACTACGCGGCGGCGGTCGTCGAGGCGGGCGCGGTCGGCCGTGCTCGGCGCCCGGCCCGTCGGCGTGCCCGCGATCGTCGTGGACGACGTCCAGGCGGCCCTCGGCGCCCTCGCGCGGCACGTCGTACGACGTCTCGGCGCCACCCTCGTCGCCCTCACCGGCTCGGCGGGCAAGACCAGCACCAAGGACCTCATCGCGCAGGTGCTCCGGCGCAAGGCGCCGACGGTGTTCACGCCCGGCTCGCTCAACAACGAGATCGGGCTGCCGCTGACCGCGCTCAGCGCCACCGAGGAGACCAGGTTCCTCGTCCTGGAGATGGGCGCCCGCGGCATCGGGCACATCCGCTACCTCGCCGATCTGACGCCCCCGAAGGTCGGCCTCGTCCTCAACGTCGGCAGCGCCCACATCGGCGAGTTCGGCGGCCGCGAGCAGATCGCCCAGGCCAAGGGCGAACTCGTCGAGGCCCTGCCGTCCGAGGCCGACGGCGGGACCGCCGATCCTCAACGCGGACGACCCCTACGTACGGGCCATGGCCACCCGTACGAAGGCGAAGGTGATTCTTTTCGGAGAGTCCGGCGAAGCGGACGTTCGCGCCGAGAACGTGCGACTCACGGACACCGGACAGCCCTCGTTCAGGCTTCACACACCCTCCGGTGCAAGCGACGTGACCATGCGCCTGTACGGTGAGCACCACGTGTCGAACGCGCTCGCCGCGGCCGCCGTCGCCCACGAACTGGGCATGTCCGCAGACGAGATCGCCATGGCGCTCTCCGAGGCGGGCTCCCTCTCCCGCTGGCGGATGGAGGTCACCGAGCGCCCGGACGGCGTGACGGTCGTCAACGACGCCTACAACGCGAACCCCGAGTCCATGCGAGCCGCTCTGCGCGCGCTCGCGGCCATGGGCAAGGGGCGGCGTACGTGGGCGGTGCTCGGCAAGATGGCCGAGCTCGGGGACGAGGCTCTCGCCGAGCACGACGCGGTCGGACGGCTCGCCGTCCGGCTCAACGTCAGCAAGCTCGTCGCGGTCGGTGGCAGGGAAGCCGCCTGGCTGCAACTGGGCGCATATAACGAGGGTTCGTGGGGTGAGGAGTCGGTGCACGTGTCCGACGCACAGGCGGCGGTCGACCTGTTGCGCAGCGAGTTGCGCCCGGGGGACGTCGTACTCGTGAAGGCGTCCCGTTCGGTCGGCCTCGAGAGCGTGGCGCAGGCGCTCCTCGAGACCGGTGCCGAGGGTGAGGTTTCCGCCCGATGATGAAGCAGATCCTGTTCGCAGGAGTCATTGGCCTCTTCCTGACCCTGATCGGCACCCCGCTGCTGATCAAGCTGCTCGCCCGCAAGGGCTACGGCCAGTACATCCGCGACGACGGCCCGCGCGAGCACGCCAGCAAGCGCGGTACGCCGACCATGGGCGGTATCGCCTTCATCCTGGCGACGGTCGCCGCGTACTTCCTGGCCAAGGTGATCACGGGGTATCTGGACCCGGAGGCCGACGCGGCACCGACTTTCTCGGGTCTGCTGGTGCTCGGCCTGATGGTCGGCATGGGCCTGGTCGGCTTCCTCGACGACTACATCAAGATCGTCAAGCGGCGTTCGCTGGGCCTGCGGGCCAAGGCGAAGATGGCCGGCCAGCTGATCGTCGGCATCGCCTTCGCGGTGCTCTCGCTGCAGTTCGCGGACAACCGCGGCAACACCCCGGCGTCCACGAAGCTGTCGTTCATCACGGACTTCGGCTGGACGATCGGCCCCGTGCTGTTCGTGGTCTGGGCGCTGTTCATGATCCTCGCGATGTCGAACGGCGTGAACCTGACCGACGGTCTGGACGGTCTGGCGACCGGCGCCTCGGTGCTCGTCTTCGGCGCCTACACCTTCATCGGCGTCTGGCAGTTCCAGGAGTCCTGCGCCAACGCGCAGACCCTGACCAACCCGGGCGCCTGCTACGAGGTGCGCGACCCGCTCGACCTCGCCGTGGTCTCCTCCGCGCTGATGGGTGCCTGCCTCGGCTTCCTGTGGTGGAACACCTCGCCGGCCAAGATCTTCATGGGGGACACCGGTTCGCTCGCGCTCGGCGGTGTGCTCGCCGGCCTCGCGATCTGCTCCCGCACCGAGCTGCTGATCGCCATCCTCGGCGGCCTGTTCGTCCTGATCACCATGTCGGTGGTGATCCAGGTCGGCTCCTTCCGCCTCACCGGGAAGCGCGTCTTCCGGATGGCGCCACTCCAGCACCACTTCGAACTCAAGGGCTGGTCCGAAGTGCTCGTCGTGGTCCGCTTCTGGATCATCCAGGGCATTTGTGTGATCGTCGGACTGGGCCTCTTCTACGCAGGATGGGCAGCGGACAAGTGACCTCCTCGGAGCCCTTCGACATTCCAGGGCAAGCACGTCACCGTCGCCGGGCTCGGCGTCTCCGGCGTCCCGGCGGCCAAGGTGCTGCACGGCCTCGGCGCGATCGTCACGGTCGTCAACGACGGCGCGGACGAGCGCGCCCGGGCGCAGGCGGCCGAGCTGGAGGCGCTCGGCATCACCGTGCGCCTCGGCGACGGCGACACCCTGCCCGAGGGCTCCGAACTGATCGTCACCGCGCCCGGCTGGAAGCCGGACAAGCCGCTGTTCGCGGCGGCCGGGCAGGCGGGCGTCCCGGTCTGGGGCGACGTCGAACTGGCCTGGCGCCTGCGCGGCCCCGACGCCGCCCCCTGGCTCGCCGTCACGGGCACCAACGGCAAGACGACCACCGTCCAGATGCTCGCCTCGATCCTGAAGGCGGCGGGCCTGCGCACGGCCGCCGTCGGCAACATCGGCGTCTCGCTCCTGGACGCGGTCCTCGGCGAGGAGCAGTACGACGTCCTGGCCGTGGAGCTGTCCAGCTACCAGCTGCACTGGGCGCCCTCGCTGCGCGCCCACTCGGCCGCCGTGCTGAACCTCGCCCCCGACCACCTCGACTGGCACGGCTCCATGGAGGCGTACGCCGCCGACAAGGGCCGTATCTACGAGGGCAATCGGGTCGCCTGCGTCTACAACGTCGAGCACCGACAAGCCGTCCACCGAGGACCTGGTCCGCGAGGCCGACGTCGAGGAGGGCTGCCGGGCCATCGGCTTCACCCTCGGCACCCCGGCGCCCTCCCAACTCGGCGTCGTGGAGGGCATCCTGGTCGACCGCGCCTTCGTCGACGACCGGCAGAAGAACGCCCAGGAGCTGGCCGAGGTCGCCGACGTCAACCCGCCGGCCCCGCACAACATCGCCAACGCCCTCGCGGCGGCGGCCCTCGCCCGGGCCTACGGCGTGCCCGCCAAGGCCGTGCGGGACGGCCTGCGGGCCTTCACCCCGGACGCCCACCGCATCGCGCACGTGGCCGACGTGGACGGCGTCGCGTACGTCGACGACTCCAAGGCCACCAACACGCATGCGGCGGAAGCCTCGTTGGCGGCGTACGAGTCGATCGTGTGGATCGCGGGCGGGCTCGCGAAGGGCGCCGCCTTCGACGAGCTGGTCGCCAAGTCGGCACAGCGGCTGCGCGGGGCGGTGCTGATCGGCGCGGACCGCGCGCTCATCCGGGAAGCCCTCGCGCGACACGCCCCGGAAGTACCCGTCGTCGACCTCGACCGGACCGACACTGGGGCGATGCTCCAGGCGGTCCAGGAGGCGCGGCGGCTGGCACGGCCGGGCGACACGGTGCTGCTGGCCCCGGCCTGCGCCTCGATGGACATGTTCACCAACTACAACAAGCGTGGTGACGCGTTCGCGGAGGCGGTTCGCGAACTCGACGCGGGCACCTGACGGTCGGTCTCGGCCACGGCGGGTGCTTCGGGACCCTTGGAGGGACGCGTGACTCGGATGTGGCCCGAGACGAACCGGCGGTCACCCGCCGACGACCCGGGGCGGCCCCTCCCCCCACCGCTGCCGGAACGGCCCACGGGGGTGGCGGCGGACCGTTCCTCCGGCAGGCGGGTGGGACACCCTTCCGGCACGTGTGCGGGATGTTCTTCCGGGGCCCGGGCGGGGCGCACCTTCCGTGCCTGTGCGGGACGTTCTCCCCGCCCTGGTGCGGTACGCCCGGTCCACGCCGTCGTGGGAGCCGTCCATGCCCGGTAGTCGTACCGGAGGGCCGCCCGCGCAGCGGCCCGTCCGCAGGCCCGCCGTGGCCCAGCCCTCGCGTGCGACCGGTGTCCTGGCCCTGTACCTGCGTGCGCGCAGGGGCTGGGACCGGCCGCTGACCGCCTACTACCTGATCTTCGGCGGCAGTCTGCTGATCACCGTGCTGGGGCTGGTGATGGTCTACTCGGCCTCCCAGATCACCGCGCTGCAGATGTCGCTGCCCGGCTCGTACTTCTTCCGCAAGCAGCTGCTCGCGGCGGTGATCGGCGCCGGTCTGCTGTTCGCCGCCTCGCGGATGCCGGTGAAGCTGCACCGGGCGCTGGCCTACCCCATCCTCGCGGGCGCCGTCTTCCTCATGGCCCTGGTGCAGATCCCGGGGATAGGAGTGTCGGTCAACGGCAACCAGAACTGGATCGCGCTCGGCGGCTCCTTCCAGATCCAGCCCAGCGAGTTCGGCAAGCTCGCCCTTGTGCTGTGGGGCGCCGACCTGCTCGCCCGCAAGCAGGACAGGAAGCTGCTGACCCAGTGGAAGCACATGCTCGTCCCGCTGGTACCGGCCGCCTTCATGCTGCTCGGGCTGATCATGATCGGCGGCGACATGGGCACGGCGATCATCCTCACGGCCATCCTGTTCGGCCTGCTGTGGCTGGCCGGCGCGCCCACGCGGCTGTTCGCCGGTGTGCTGTCGATCGCCGCCGTACTCGGCCTGATCCTCATCAAGACCAGCGCCAACCGCATGGCCCGCCTGCAGTGCCTCGGCGCCACCGAACCCCAGTCGGGTCCCGTCGACTGCTGGCAGGCCGTCCACGGCATCTACGCCCTCGCCTCGGGCGGAATCTTCGGCTCCGGACTGGGCGCGAGTGTGGAGAAATGGGGCCAACTCCCCGAAGCCCACACCGACTTCATCTTCGCCGTCACCGGTGAGGAACTGGGCCTGGCGGGGACGCTGTCGGTACTCGCCCTCTTCGCGGCTCTAGGCTATGCGGGTATCCGCGTGGCCGGACGCACGGAGGACCCGTTCGTGAGGTATGCCGCGGGAGGCGTGACCACCTGGATCACGGCCCAGGCCGTGATCAACATCGGTGCGGTGCTCGGTCTGCTGCCGATCGCCGGCGTCCCCCTCCCGCTGTTCTCCTACGGAGGATCCGCCCTGCTGCCGACCATGTTCGCCATCGGGCTCCTGATCGCCTTCGCGCGCGACGAGCCCGCTGCGCGGGCGGCGCTTGCGATGCGACAACCCCGCTTTGGTAGAAAGCGGGGGGCCGGGGGCACTGGTTCCATTCGGAGTCCCCGGAGATGGAACACGATGCGACGGCGTGCCTCGGCGGCGCGCTCGTCCGGAGAGCGGTGAATTTCGGTGCATGTCGTACTCGCCGGCGGAGGAACCGCGGGCCACATCGAGCCCGCGCTCGCCCTCGCGGACGCCCTGCGCAGGCAGGATCCGAGCGTGGGCATCACGGCCCTGGGAACGGAGCGCGGCCTCGAGACACGTCTCGTACCCGAGCGTGGGTACGAACTCGCGCTGATCCCCGCCGTGCCGCTGCCGCGCAAGCCCACCCCCGAGCTGATCACCGTCCCGGGCCGGCTGCGGGGCACGATCAAGGCGACCGAGCAGATCCTGGAGCGCACCAAGGCGGACGCCGTGGTCGGCTTCGGCGGCTACGTCGCCCTGCCCGGCTACCTCGCGGCCAAGCGCCTCGGCGTGCCGATCGTCATCCACGAGGCCAACGCCCGCCCGGGCCTGGCCAACAAGATCGGCTCGCGCTACGCCAGCCAGGTCGCCGTCTCCACCCCGGACAGCAAGCTGCGTAACTCCCGTTACATCGGCATCCCGCTGCGCCGCTCCATCGCCACCCTGGACCGGGCCGCCGTACGCCCCGAGGCCCGCGCCGCGTTCGGGCTGGACCCGAACCTGCCCACGCTGCTGGTCACCGGCGGCTCCCAGGGCGCCCGCCGGCTGAACGAGGTCGTCCAGCAGGTCGCTCCCTGGCTCCAGCAGGCCGGAATCCAGATCCTGCACGCGGTCGGCCCGAAGAACGAACTGCCGCAGGTCCAGCAGATGCCGGGAATGCCCCCCTACATCCCGGTAAGTTACCTGGACCGGATGGACCTCGCGTACGCCGCGGCCGACATGATGCTCTGCCGTGCGGGCGCGATGACCGTCGCCGAACTCTCCGCCGTCGGGCTCCCGGCCGCCTATGTCCCGCTGCCCATCGGCAACGGCGAACAGCGGCTCAACGCCCAGCCGGTGGTCAAGGCCGGCGGCGGCCTGCTGGTCGACGACGCGGAGCTGACCCCCGAGTGGGTCCAGCAGAACGTCCTGCCCGTGCTCGCCGACCCGCACCGGCTGTACCAGATGTCCCGCAGTGCCGCCGAGTTCGGCCGCCGGGACGCCGACGACCTGCTCGTCGGCATGGTGTACGAGGCGATCGCCGCCAGTCGTGCACACCGCTAGGACTGTATGACGGAAGGCAGGGGAGCGTGGCCGGATCGACCACCGCCGAGCGCGGTGAACGCCAGCAGAAGTCGTCCGGCCCGCCGCCCCGCCTGCGGTCGAGGCGGGCCCGGCTTCGTGTGATTGTCATCCTGGGCCTTGTCTTGGTCTTCCTCGGCATCCCGGCGGTATGGCTGTTCTACGGCTCCGACTGGCTGCGCGCCGAGCGCGTCTCCGTGTCGGGTACACGGGTCCTGACGCCGGCTCAGGTCCGGGCGGCCGCCGACGTTCCGCTCGGGGAGCCGCTGATTTCCGTCGACACCGAAGCGATCGAGACCCGACTGCGCCGGAAAATGCCCCGAATTGACGCGGTTGACGTGGTCCGTTCCTGGCCGCATGGAATCGGGCTGAAAGTGGTTGAGCGGACTCCGGTTCTGATTCTCCAAAAGGGCGGAAAGTTCGTCGAAGTGGACGATGAAGGTGTCCGTTTCGCCACGGTTTCCGAGGCGCCGAAAGGCGTGCCCGCACTGGAATTGACGCTGTCGCGGTCCAGCTCCGCCGCCGCGAGCCTGCGCCGCTTCGACGAGTCCCGGCTGGTGCGCGAGGCGGTCGTGGTCGCCCGTGCCGTTCCGGCCGCCGTCGCGCGCGACACACGGACCGTCAAGGTCCGTTCCTACGACGACATCTCGCTGGAGTTGAAGGACGGCCGCACGGTCGCCTGGGGGAGCAGCGAGAAGGGCGCCGTCAAGGCCCGTACACTCACCGCCCTGATGAAAGCCTCGCCCGCCGCGCGTTACTTCGACGTGAGTGTTCCCACCGCGCCTGCGTCATCAGGGAGTTGACGCACATCCGCGCAGGCCAGCACCCTGGTTGGGCAGTGCTACGGCTGATCACATAGGGTGAAAAGAAAAACGGGAGGTTCGGCGTGTTCGTTGAACGTGCGCCACTTGTCGACTTAGTGTCCTGTTCAGAAGACTCCAAGGAACAGACACACTGGTAACCCTAAACTTCAGGGTTAGGGTTCGGGTCGGCGATACGGACCGTCCCATTCGGCATCAGTCGTCGGGTCGCGGGGCGCAGCGCGTCACGGTGATTCGGCGACACGTAACTCGAGGCGAGAGGCCTTCGACGTGGCAGCACCGCAGAACTACCTCGCAGTCATCAAAGTCATCGGTGTCGGCGGCGGTGGTGTCAATGCCATCAACCGGATGATCGAGGTCGGTCTCAAGGGCGTCGAGTTCATCGCCATCAACACCGACGCGCAAGCTCTGTTGATGAGCGACGCCGACGTCAAGCTGGACGTCGGCCGTGAACTCACCCGCGGACTCGGCGCCGGAGCCAACCCGGCCGTGGGCCGCAAGGCCGCCGAGGACCACCGCGAGGAGATCGAGGAGGTCCTCAAGGGGGCCGACATGGTCTTCGTGACAGCCGGTGAAGGCGGCGGCACCGGCACCGGCGGCGCGCCCGTCGTGGCCAACATCGCCCGCTCGCTCGGTGCCCTCACCATCGGTGTGGTCACGCGCCCGTTCACCTTCGAGGGGCGGCGCCGCGCGAACCAGGCCGAGGACGGCATCGCCGAGCTCCGCGAAGAGGTCGACACCCTCATCGTCATCCCGAACGACCGGCTGCTGTCCATCTCGGACCGCCAGGTCTCGGTACTTGACGCCTTCAAGTCGGCCGACCAGGTCCTGCTCTCCGGTGTCCAGGGCATCACCGACCTCATCACCACCCCGGGCCTCATCAACCTCGACTTCGCCGACGTCAAGTCGGTCATGTCCGAGGCCGGCTCGGCGCTGATGGGCATCGGCTCGGCCCGCGGCGACGACCGCGCGGTGGCCGCCGCCGAGATGGCGATCTCCTCGCCGCTGCTGGAGGCGTCCATCGACGGCGCCCGCGGTGTGCTGCTCTCCATCTCCGGTGGCAGCGACCTCGGTCTGTTCGAGATCAACGAGGCCGCCCAGCTGGTGAGCGAGGCCGCACACCCCGAGGCCAACATCATCTTCGGCGCGGTGATCGACGACGCCCTCGGCGACGAGGTCCGGGTCACCGTGATCGCGGCCGGCTTCGACGGCGGCCAGCCCCCGTCCAAGAGGGACAACGTCCTCGGCTCGTCCTCGGCCAAGCGCGAGGAGCCGACCCCGGTTCGGCAGACCGAGAGCCGCCCGTCCTTCGGTTCGCTCGGCAGCGTGACCCCGAAGGAGGACCCGGAGCCCGCTCCGGAGCCGGTCAACGACATCCCGGTCGCCCCGCCGGTCCCGCCGGCCCCGCGGACCTACTCGGACAGCGCGGCCGAGGAACTGGACGTACCGGACTTCCTTAAGTGATTCTCCTGACGTGATAGGACAGCGCGAGAGCGTGAGCGGCGCGCACTTCGGCTTCACCGACCGGTGGGGCGGAGTGAGCGCCGCTCCGTATGAGGAGCTCAACCTCGGCGGAGCGGTCGGCGACGACCCCGACGCCGTACGCACCAACCGGGAACTGGCCGCCAAGTCCCTGGGCCTCGAACCGGGACGGGTGGTCTGGATGAACCAGGTGCACGGCGCAGACGTGGTGGTGGTGGACGGGCCGTGGGGATCTTCGTCCGAGATCCCGTCGGTCGACGCGATCGTCACCGTGAAGCGGGGGCTCGCCCTCGCCGTGCTCACCGCCGACTGTGTACCGGTGCTGCTCGCCGACCCCGTCGCCGGGATCGCCGCCGCGGCTCACGCGGGCCGGCCCGGCATGATCGCCGGGGTCGTCCCGGCCGCGCTACGCGCGATGACGGAACTGGGCGCCGAGCCCTCCCGGGTCGTCGCCCGCACCGGGCCCACCGTCTGCGGCCGGTGTTACGAAGTGCCCGAGGCGATGCGCGCCGAGGTGTCCGCCGTCGAGCCGGCGGCGTACGCCGAAACAAGTTGGGGCACACCCGCCGTCGACGTGAGTGCCGGAGTGCACGCCCAGCTCGAACGGCTCGGGGTGCGCGACCGGGCGCAGTCTGCGGTGTGCACGCTGGAGTCGGACGATCACTTCTCGTACCGCCGCGACCGCACCACCGGGCGGCTCGCGGGCTATGTGTGGCTGGACTGATGGGGCATGACGGACCGTAAGGACGAACTCGCCACAAATCTGGCGAAAGTTGAGCGACGCATCGCCGATGCGTGCGCGGCCGCGGGGCGGGGACGCGAGGAAGTGACCCTGGTCGTGGTCACCAAGACCTATCCCGCGAGCGATGTGCGCACGCTGTCGGAACTCGGGGTCCGGCATGTCGCCGAGAACCGCGACCAGGACGCGGCCCCCAAGGCCGCCGCCTGCGTGGATCTGCCCCTTACATGGCACTTTGTCGGTCAACTCCAGACCAACAAGGTGCGATCGGTGGTCGGTTACGCGGACTTCGTGCAGTCCGTCGATCGTTCCAAGCTCGTCACAGCTCTGTCGAAGGAAGCTGTCCGGACCGGGCGCGAACTGGGGTGTCTCCTCCAGGTCGCGCTCGACGCCGGGGAGAGCGCGAGGGGTGAACGGGGCGGCGTCGCCCCCGGCGGGATCGAGGAGTTGGCCGGCCTCGTGGCCGAGGCGCCGGGGTTGCGGCTCGGTGGGCTGATGACCGTCGCACCGCTCACCGGGGAGTACGCGGGACGCGAACAGGCGGCGTTCGAGCGGTTGATGGATTTGTCGACTGACCTGCGCCGGAGTCATCCGGCTGCCACCATGGTCTCGGCAGGGATGAGTGCGGACCTCGAACAGGCTGTGGCGGCCGGAGCGACACATGTGCGCGTCGGTAGCGCGGTACTCGGAGTCCGCCCCAGGCTCGGGTAACGTCGCCAAGAAGTCGGACCACAGCAGAAAATATGGTCATTGCCGCCGATAGGCGGATTCAAGGACCTCGTGGATCGCGGGCACTTGGCAGTCGTCAGCCGATCCACCACAGAGCGGAGGACTCAGAGCATGGCCGGCGCGATGCGCAAGATGGCGGTCTACCTCGGCCTCGTGGAGGACGATGGTTACGACGGCCGCGGATTCGACCCCGACGACGACTTCGAACCCGAACTGGACCCGGAGCCCGAGCGGGACCACCGACGGCACGAGCCGTCCCATCAGCCGCACGTCTCACATCAGCCCCAAAGGGACGAAGAGGTGCGAGTCGTACAGCCGTCCGCGCCCCGCGAACCGGCCCCCCGTTCCGCTTCGCTACCCGCGGAATCCGGCCGCCCGGCGCGCATCGCGCCCGTGGCATCCATCACACAAGAACGCGCAAGTCTGGAGAAGAACGCACCGGTGATCATGCCCAAGGTCGTGTCCGAACGAGAGCCTTACCGGATCACCACACTCCACCCACGGACCTACAACGAGGCCCGTACCATCGGGGAACACTTCCGTGAAGGCACTCCGGTGATCATGAATCTGACTGAGATGGATGACACAGATGCGAAGCGACTTGTCGACTTTGCGGCTGGTCTGGTGTTTGGTCTTCACGGCAGCATCGAGCGGGTGACGCAGAAGGTGTTCCTGTTGTCGCCTGCTAACGTCGATGTCACGGCGGAGGACAAGGCCCGCATCGCAGAGGGCGGGTTCTTCAACCAGAGCTGAGACGCACCACCGGAAACAGCAGTACCCAGCAGGGCACAGGGGAGAGGGAAACGCAGGTCATGAGCGTGGTTTTGGATGTCATCTACATCGCGCTGATGTGCTTCCTCATCGTGCTCATCTTCCGGTTGGTCATGGACTATGTCTTCCAGTTCGCCCGCTCATGGCAACCCGGCAAGGCGATGGTGGTCGTTCTGGAGGCCACCTACACTGTCACTGATCCACCGCTCAAGCTTCTGCGGCGGGTCATTCCGCCGCTGCGTCTCGGGGGCGTGGCGCTCGACCTGTCCTTCTTCGTACTGATGATCATCGTCTACATCCTGATCACACTCGTGCGGAACGTGATGTGAACGATGTGACAGATACGTCTTGCCGACTGCCGACGACTACGTTGAGGTGAAGAGATGCCGTTGACCCCCGAGGACGTGCGGAACAAGCAGTTCACGACCGTCCGCCTCCGAGAAGGCTATGACGAGGACGAGGTCGATGCCTTCCTCGATGAGGTCGAAGCCGAACTGACCCGCCTGCTCCGCGAGAACGAGGACCTGCGCGCCAAACTGGCCGCGGCCACGCGCGCTGCTGCCCAGAACCAGCAGAACATGCGCAAGCCTCCGGAGCCGCAGCAGGACCAGCAGCAGCAACAACAGCAGCAACAGCAGCAGCAGGGCATGCGCGGTCCGGGTGGTCCCGTACCCGCCGGCATATCGGGCCCGCCGCAGCAGCAGATGGGTGGCCCCATGGGTGGTCCGCCCCAGCTGCCGAGCGGTGCCCCGCAGCTGCCTGCCGGTCCCGGCGGTCAGGGTGGTCCGCAGGGCCCCGGTCCGATGGGCCAGGGTCCGGGCGGTCCGGGCCCCATGGGTCAGCCCCCGATGCAGCAGCAGATGGGTGGCCCGATGGGCGGACCCATGGGCGGTCCGATGGGCGGCCCCGGTCAGGGAGGCCCCGGTGGCGACAGCGCCGCCCGTGTCCTCTCGCTGGCCCAGCAGACCGCCGACCAGGCGATCGCCGAGGCCCGTTCCGAAGCCAACAAGATCGTCGGGGAAGCGCGTTCGCGTGCCGAGGGTCTGGAGCGTGACGCCCGTGCCAAGGCCGACGCCCTGGAGCGGGACGCGCAGGAGAAGCACCGCGTAGCGATGGGCTCCCTGGAGTCCGCCCGCGCCACGCTGGAGCGCAAGGTCGAGGACCTGCGCGGCTTCGAGCGCGAGTACCGCACGCGCCTGAAGTCGTACCTGGAGTCGCAGCTGCGTCAGCTGGAGACCCAGGCCGACGACTCGCTGGCTCCGCCGCGCACTCCGGCGGCCGCGTCCCTCCCGCCGTCCCCGGCGCCTTCCATGGCTCCGGCCGGCGCGAGCGCCCCGTCCTACGGTGGTGGCAACCAGACGATGGGCGGCCCCCCGTCGCAGTCCGGTCCGTCCTACGGCGGTCAGCAGCAGATGTCTCCGGCGATGACCCAGCCGATGGCGCCGGTGCGTCCGCAGGGCCCGTCGCCGATGGGACAGGCGCCCTCGCCCATGCGGGGCTTCCTGATCGACGAGGATGACAACTGACGGCCTGATGGCCAGTAGTACGGCATAGACGTCGGCAGCGTTCAGGGCGAGGCCCCGGGATCGATCCCGGGGCCTCGCCCTTTGCCACGCCTGTTCGTGCGTACACAACGCCGAAGGCCCGGTCCCACCAAGATCTTTGGCGGGACCGGGCCTTCGGCTGGTGAGTTACGCCTTGCGCAGGCGGAAGGTCAGGGACAGACCCTCGTCGGTGAAGGGCTCGCCGTACGTGCCGTCCGCCTCGCCCTCGGCGCTGTGCTCATTAAGAAGGCCGTCGCCAGGACCTCGTCGGCGATCAGGCCGGCGTGGTCGGTCAGGGCCGCGACCGTCGCCGCGTCCGTGGCGGTCCAGCGCAGTGCGATGCGGTCGGCCACGTCGAGGCCGCTGTTCTTGCGGGCCTCCTGGATCAGGCGGATCGCGTCACGGGCCAGGCCCGCGCGGCGGAGTTCCTCCGTGATCTCCAGGTCGAGGGCGACCGTGGCACCCGAGTCGGACGCCACCGACCAGCCCTCGCGCGGTGTCTCCGTGATGATCACCTCGTCGGGAGCCAGCGTGACGGTCTCGCCGTCGACCTCCACCGACGCCGTGCCCTCGCGCAGGGCCAGGGACAGGGCGGCCGCGTCCGCGTTCGCGATGGCCTTGGCCACGTCCTGGACGCGCTTGCCGAACCGCTTGCCCAGCGCGCGGAAGTTGGCCTTCGCCGTGGTGTCCACCAGGGAGCCGCCGACCTCGCTCAGCGTCGCCAGGGACTCGACGTTCAGCTCCTCCGTGATCTGCGTGCGCAGTTCGGAGTCCAGCGTCTCGAAGCCCGACGCCGCGATCAGGGCGCGGGACAGCGGCTGACGCGTCTTGACGCCTGACTCCGCGCGTGTGGCACGGCCCAGCTCCACGAGCCGGCGCACCAGCACCATCTGCTTCGACAGCTCGGGGTCGATGGCCGTGAGGTCCGCCTGAGGCCAGGAGGAGAGGTGGACCGACTCAGGGGCGCCGGGGGTGACCGGAACGATCAGGTCCTGCCAGACCCGCTCGGCGATGAACGGGGTCAGCGGGGCCATCAGCTGCGTCACCGTCTCGACGACCTCGTGCAGCGTGCGCAACGCCGCCTTGTCGCCCTGCCAGAAGCGGCGACGGGAGCGGCGCACGTACCAGTTCGACAGGTCGTCGACGAACGCCGACAGCAGCTTGCCGGCGCGCTGGGTGTCGTAGGCGTCGAGGGCCTGGGTGACCTGGTCGGTGAGCGCGTGCAGCTCGGACAGCAGCCAGCGGTCCAGGACCGGGCGGTCGGCCGGGGCCGGGTCGGCCTCGGACGGGGCCCAGCCGTCGTACGGGCGTACAGGGCCTGGAAGGCGACCGTGTTCCAGTAGGTGAGGAGCGTCTTGCGGACGACCTCCTGGATGGTGCCGTGGCCGACGCGGCGGGCCGCCCAGGGGGAACCGCCGGCCGCCATGAACCAGCGGACCGCGTCGGCGCCGTGCCGGTCCATGAGCGGGATCGGCTCCAGGGTGTTGCCCAGGTGCTTGGACATCTTGCGGCCGTCCTCGGCGAGGATGTGGCCGAGGCAGACCACGTTCTCGTACGACGACTTGTCGAAGACCAGCGTGCCGACCGCCATCAGCGTGTAGAACCAGCCGCGGGTCTGGTCGATGGCCTCGCAGATGAACTGCGCCGGGTAGCGGGCCTCGAACGGTCTCCTTGTTCTTGTACGGGTAGCCCCACTGCGCGAACGGCATCGAACCCGAGTCGTACCAGGCGTCGATGACCTCGGGCACGCGCGTGGCCGTCCTGCCGCAGCCGTCCTGCGGGCAGGCGAAGGTGACCTCGTCGATGTACGGGCGGTGCGGGTCCAGCCCCGACTGGTCGGTGCCGGTCAGCTCGGACAGCTCCGCGAGGGAGCCGACGCAGGTGAGGTGGTCGTCCTCGCAGCGCCAGATCGGCAGCGGGGTGCCCCAGTAGCGGTTGCGGGACAGCGCCCAGTCGATGTTGTTGTTCAGCCAGTCGCCGTAGCGGCCGTGCTTGACCGTGTCCGGGAACCAGTTGGTGTTCTCGTTCTCCGCGAGGAGACGGTCCTTGATCGGCCGTGGTGCGGATGTACCAGGAGGGCTGCGCGTAGTAGAGGAGCGCGGTGTGGCAGCGCCAGCAGTGCGGGTAGCTGTGCTCGTACGGGATGTGCTTGAAGAGCAGGCCGCGGCTGCTCGAGGTCCTCGGTGAGCTTCTCGTCGGCCTTCTTGAAGAAGACGCCGCCGACGAGCGGGACGTCCTCCTCGAAGGTGCCGTCCGGGCGGACCGGGTTGACGACCGGCAGGCCGTAGGCGCGGCAGACCTTGAGGTCGTCCTCACCGAAGGCGGGGGACTGGTGGACCAGACCCGTACCGTCCTCGGTGGTGACGTACTCGGCGTTGACCACGTAGTGGGCGGGCTCCGGGAACTCGACCAGCTCGAACGGGCGTTGGTACGTCCAGCGCTCCATCTCGGCGCCCGTGAAGGTCTGGCCGGTGGTCTCCCAGCCCTCGCCGAGGGCCTTGGCGACGAGCGGCTCGGCGACGACGAGCTTCTCGCTCGCCGTTCGTCGCGACGACGTAGGTGACCTCGGGGTGCGCGGCGACGGCCGTGTTGGAGACCAGGGTCCAGGGCGTGGTCGTCCACACCAGGAGCGCGGCCTCGCCGGCGAGCGGGCCGGAGGTGAGCGGGAAGCGGACGAACACCGACGGGTCGACGACCGTCTCGTAGCCCTGCGCCAGCTCGTGGTCGGACAGGCCCGTGCCGCAGCGGGGGCACCAGGGGGCGACGCGGTGGTCCTGGACCAGCAGGCCCTTGTTGAAGATCTCCTTGAGCGACCACCAGACGGACTCGATGTACTCGGGGTCCATCGTGCGGTAGGGGTCGTTGAGGTCGGTCCAGTAGCCCATGCGGGTCGTGAGCTCTTCGAAGGCGTCGGTGTGCCGGGTCACCGACTCGCGGCACTTCGCGTTGAACTCGGCGATGCCGTACGCCTCGATGTCCTGCTTGCCGGAGAAGCCGAGCTCCTTCTCGACGGCGAGCTCGACCGGGAGGCCGTGGCAGTCCCAGCCGGCCTTGCGGGCCACGTGGTAGCCGCGCATGGTGCGGAAGCGGGGGAAGACGTCCTTGAAGACGCGGGCCTCGATGTGGTGGGCGCCGGGCATGCCGTTGGCGGTGGGCGGGCCCTCGTAGAACACCCACTCGGGGCGGCCCTCGGACTGCTCCAGGCTCTTGGCGAAGATCTTCTGCTCGCGCCAGAAGTCGAGCACCGCGTGCTCGAGGGCGGGCAGGTCGACCTGGGCGGGTACCTGGCGGTACGTCGGCGTTGTCATCAGCGGGCTTCCTCCGGCGGACTTGCTGCCTTCCGTCCGGAGGGACGAGAGCTACGTCATTGCCTGCGCCGGTCTTCGGCGCGCTCCCGCGGTACCACCCTCCTTGGCCCTCCGGCGCGGGGTGTGCGCCGGCGAGCCCCCTCATTGGGGTCGCGATGCCGGGTCTACTGGCCGCTGGGGCCCGTGGGCTGAGCCCACTGTCCAGGCGTTCTTCCGACGGCTCCGGGGTGATCTTCACGTCGCGCTCGCCCCCGGGCTTCCACCGTCCCCGGGTCGCTCTGGGCTGCGTACGCCGCTACTCGTCCCCATCCACGCTTTTCGCTCCGCCCAGTGTACGGCGCCGCGCGGACAGCGGCCGACCGGTTTTTCGGGGCGACGCGGGGGGCGAGGTGCCGTGAGCCAGGTGCCGTATGGGTTTGATGACCCGAATGGCGACGGTATAGGTGTTCGGATCCTGGGACGTCCGGCTCGGCGGATTACCGGGCGGGGAGCTGGGCACAACGGATGCAGGTCGCCGCGCGGCATGCGCGAGGCGGGCGAATCGGGCGGTGTGCCCCGTTGCCGCGGGACTCAAGTCGATTTATCGTCCCAGCACGATTCGCGAGCAAGGTCACAATATGTGAAGGGGCCGCGGCCATGGTGGCGAAGAAGACCGCCGTACAGCAGTCGGCGTCCGGCAGGTCCGCGGAGGCCTCCGGCGGTGCGAGGACGTGGGCGGGAGGCCAAGGGAACCGGCGGGCGGGAAGAAGAGCGCGCAGGGGGGCCACGGCGGGGCGGGCGGCGAAAGGGGACGGCCGACGAGAGGCGACCGGGGGGACGGTCGGAAGGCGGCTGGAAGGTCGGAGCCGAAGGGGGGGACGAGGCGGCGGCGGGGGAGCCTGACGAAGAAGGACCGGCCGAGAAGGGCTGGCGGGAAGGCGGGACCAAGGCGGCGTCCAAGGCGGCGACGAACGGCCGATCAGCCGGCCGGGAAGGTCACGGCCGAGGCGCAGACCGGGAGGCATCGACCGGGCTCCGACGGAGACGGACCGCCAGGAGAAGGTCGGCCGGCCGAGAACGACGGCCAGCGGAAGGCGGCCAAGGCGACGGCAGAAAGGCGACGGCCAAGAAGGCCGGCGGCCAAGACCACGGCAAAGACCCGGCGGTCAAGAAGGCGCGCAGCCAAGGAGGCGGCGCCAAGAAGGCACGGCCAAGGCCACGAGCAAGGCGGCTGCCAGAAGGCGTCGAGACGGTCGGAGAAGCGGCCGCAGGCTCGGAAGAAGGCGCCGAAGGCCGCCAAGGCCGTCGCCGCGAAGAAGGGCGCCGAGGGCGATGCCCGGCCGGGCGCCGGAGGCAGGAGCACCACCCGCAGGGCGCGGACGGGAAGGGCGCTGCCCGGACCGGCGCGGTCACACAGGACATGGCCGGGAGCAGCACGGCCAAGAAGGCGGGCGCGGCCGAGGCCGCGACGCAGACGGGAGCGACGACGGTGGTTGCGAAGAAGACTCCTGGCACGGCCACGGCGGCCAAGACCGCTGTTCCGAAGGCACGGATCGCCGCGGCGGAGCCCGGTGAGCTCGCGGTACGCCCGGGTGAGGACCCGTGGACGGCGGAGGAGGTCGAGGAGGCGCGTGCCGAGCTGACGTCGGAGGAGACCCGGCTGCGCGAGGAGATCACGTCGTCGGAGCGCTCGCTCGCGGGTCTGATGCGCGACTCCGGGGACGGCGCGGGCGACGACCAGGCGGACACCGGCACCAAGAACATCACCCGCGAGCACGAGCTGGCCCTGGCCGCCAACGCGCGCGAGATGCTCATCCAGACCGAGCGGGCCCTGGACCGCCTCCACGCGGGCACCTACGGCCTGTGCGAGAGCTGCGGCAACCCCATCGGCAAGGCCAGGATGCAGGCCTTCTCACGGGCCACGCTGTGCGTGGAGTGCAAGCAGAAGCAGGAGCGCCGGTACTGACCGGCCGCCGAATGCCTCCTGAGCACGTGGGGCGTGCGGGGTGTGTCGTACCCTCATCCCTAGGGCCTGTCTGACACATTCCCGCCTGCTCCGCGACGTCTGGCACGCACGCTCGCCGCGTTGCCGAATCGCCCACGTGGCCCTGCCACGCGGGCGCTCCGGCGCCTTGCGATCGCCCGCACCGCACGCCGCGGGGCCCGCCCTGCGGGCGGACGACGGAATGTGTCGGGCAGGCCCTGGTCAGGCACCTAGGTTGAGGGACTCACGTGGCAGAGGCGGAGCGCATCATCGGTACGCCGGACACACCGGACGCTGCCGGCGGCGGGCAGGAACGGCCCGAGGACGCGGCGTCGGGCCGGCATGCCGATCCCGAGGACACCCGGGCCGCCGGCGAGTCCGGCACCGGCGAGCCGGAGCCCGCGGCCGGGCGGCCCCGGGGCAAACGCCGTATCGCGGTCCTGTTCGCGGTCGCCACGTTCGCGTACGCCCTCGACCTGATCAGCAAGATGGTCGTGGTGGCCAAGCTGGAGCACCAGCCGCCCATCGAGATCATCGGGGACTGGCTGAAGTTCGAGGCGATCCGCAACGCGGGTGCGGCCTTCGGCTTCGGCGAGGCCTTCACGGTGATCTTCACCATGATCGCGGCGGCCGTGATCGTGGTGATCGCCCGGCTCGCCCGCAAGCTCTACAGCCTGCCCTGGGCGCTCGCGCTCGGTCTGCTGCTCGGCGGCGCGCTGGGCAACCTCACGGACCGGATCTTCCGGGCGCCGGGCGTCTTCGAGGGCGCGGTGGTGGACTTCATCGCGCCCAAGCACTTCGCTGTCTTCAACCTGGCCGACTCGGCGATCGTGTGCGGCGGCATCCTGATCGTGCTGCTGTCGTTCAAGGGGCTCGACCCGGACGGGACCGTCCACAAGGACTGAGCCCGCGAGGGGGTTGTCCACAGGCGCCGTACGGGACTGTCGGACCCGTCCGGCATACTCGACGGGTGAGCACGATTCCCGAGATCCGCACCCTGCCCGTGCCCGACGGACTGGAGGGCGAGCGCGTCGACGCCGCCATCTCCCGCATGTTCGGCTTCTCCCGGACCAAGGCGGCCGAGCTCGCCGCCGCGGGAAAGGTCACGGTCGACGGGTCGGTGGTCGGCAAGTCGGAGCGCGTGCACGGCGGCGCCTGGCTGGAGGTCGAGATGCCGCAGGCGCCCGCGCCGGTGCAGGTGGTGGCCGAGCCGGTCGAGGGCATGGAGATCGTGCATGACGACGATGACGTGGTCGTGATCGTCAAGCCGGTCGGCGTCGCCGCGCACCCGTCGCCGGGCTGGACCGGGCCGACCGTCATCGGTGGGCCTCGCCGCCGCCGGGTACCGGATCTCCACCTCCGGCGCCGCCGAGCGCCAGGGCATCGTGCACCGGCTCGACGTCGGCACGTCCGGGCCTGATGGTCGTCGCCAAGTCGGAGCGCGCGTACACGTCGCTCAAGCGCCAGTTCAAGGAGCGCACGGTCGACAAGCGGTACCACACGCTCGTCCAGGGCCACCCCGACCCGACCAGCGGCACCATCGACGCGCCCATCGGCCGGCACCCGCACCACGACTACAAGTGGGCGGTCACCGCCGAGGGCAAGCCGTCGGTCACGCACTACGACCTCATCGAGGCCTTCCGCGCGGCGTCGCTTGCTCGACGTGAAGCTGGAGACCGGCCGCACCCACCAGATCCGCGTCCACATGGCCGCCCACCGGCACCCCTGCGTCGGCGACCTCACCTACGGCGCCGACCCGACCCTCGCCAAGCGCCTCGGCCTGACCCGCCAGTGGCTGCACGCGGTGCGCCTCGGCTTCGAGCACCCCGGGGACGGGCAGTGGGCGGAGTTCGCCTGCGACTACCCGGAGGACCTGCAGAAGGCCCTGGACCAGGTCCGCGAGGAGACGTACGCATGAGCCGGGCGCCGTCGCCGTCCTACGTGGTGCGGGTCGCCGAGGAGCCGGCCGACCGTGAGGCGTGCTTCGCGGTGCGCAAGGAGGTCTTCGTCGGCGAGCAGGGCGTGCCGGAGGACCTGGAGTACGACGCGTACGACGCGGGGGCCGTGCATGTGCTGGCGGTCCGGGAGGACGGCGTGCCGCTGGGGACCGGGCGGCTGCTGTACGGCGAGGCGGCCGTGGCGCAGACCGGAGCCGACCCGTCGGTGGGCTCCCTCGGCCGGCTCGCCGTGACCGGCCAGGCGCGCGGCCTCGGTGTCGGGGGCGCCCTGGTGCGGGCCATCGAGGACGCGGCACGCGCGCGTGGGCTCGCTGCCGTGGACCTGCACGCGCAGACGCACGCGCTGGGCTTCTACGAGCGGCTCGGCTACGAGGCGTACGGGCCGCGAGTACCTGGAGGCGGGCATCCCGCACCAGGGGATGCGGCGTTCGCTCTAGCCGCTCCGTAGAGGGTGCCGAAACGGTTTGTCCGTGGAGTTGCGTGGCAGGCTTGAGGTCAGTCGTGTGACCGTCTGACCTCTCGGAGCGCTGACCGTGGATCAGTTGGCCCTGTTGTTCGTGCTGCTGCTGGGGGCCGTGATCAGCGTCCCGGTGGGGGACCGGCTGCGGGTGCCCGCGCCGGTGCTGATGACGCTCCTGGGGATAGTCCTCGCGCTGCTCGACGTTCGTACCGAACGTCGAGATTCCGCCGGACCTGATCCTGCCGCTGCTGCTGCCGCCCCTGCTGTACGCCGCCGTGCGGCGCACCTCGTGGCGGCAGTTCGCGGCGAACAAGAGGCCGATCTTCCTGCTGGCCGTGGCGCTGGTGTTCGTCACCATGGCCTGCGTGGCCGCCGCGGCCAACGCGATCGTGCCGGGGCTGCCGCTCGCCGCGGCCGTTCGCGCTGGGCGCGCTGGTCGCGCCGCCGGACCCGGTCGCGGCGACCGCCGTCGCCGGGCAGCTGGGGCTGCCGCGCCGGCTGGTGTCGATCCTGGAGGGCGAGGGGCTCTTCAACGACGTGACGGCCATCGTCCTCTACCACGTGGCGATCGCCGCCGCCGTCAGCGGGACGTTCTCGCCCTGGCAGGCCGGGCTCGATCTGGTGCTGTCGGCCGTGGTGGCGGTGGCCGTGGGCATCGCGCTGGGCTGGGGCGCGAACAAGCTGATGGAACTGCTCGGGGACGCGACCCTGCAGATCGGGCTGACCCTGCTGGTGCCGTACGCCTCGTACGTCATGGCCGAGGAACTGCACGGGTCCGGAGTGCTCGCCGTGCTCACCACCGCCGCTGTTCCTCGCGGAGTACGGCTCCGACGCCGACGACGTCATGACACGGCTGGCCGGGCACACGTTCTGGAACATCGTCGACACGCTCGTCACCGGCGTCGCGTTCGGGCTGGTCGGGCTCGAACTGCACAACGCGATCCGCACGGCGTCCGGCCGCTGGGGCGAACTGCTCGGGTGGGCGGCGCTGGTGGTGGTCGTCGTCGTGTTCGTGCGGCTGCTGTGGCTGCTGCCGGCGACCTGGCTGACCAAGCGGCTGCACGCGCGGCGGGACTACGACGAGGACATCCCGGTGAGCTGGCGCGAGACCGTGGTGATGTGGTGGTCGGGGATGCGCGGGGTGGCCTCGGTGGCGTTGGTGCTGGCCATTCCGCTGGAGACCGATGCGGGGGCGCCGTTCCCCAGCCGGGACGAGATCATCTTCATCGCGTTCGGCGTGATCATGGCGACGCTGGTGCTGCAGGGGCTGACGTTGCCGTGGCTGGTGCGGCGGCTCGGGGTGAAGGCCGACACGGATCGGGAGAAGGAATTCGCGAAGGAGCTGGCGATCCGGGCGGCCAAGGCGGCGAAGCGGAGGCTGCGGGAGATCGAGGAGGGCGAGGAGCTGCCGGAGGAGCTGTCCGAGCAGATGCTGCGGCGGGCGCTCGACATCGGCGTGCGGATCAGTCCCGAACTGGCGGAGGACGAGCGCCGGGAGGCGTACCGGGAGCGGGCACGGCGGGTGAAGCGGGTGCGGCGGATCCAGCAGGAGATGCTGAGCGCGGCGCGGCACGAGGTGCTGGCGGCGCGCAGTGAGCCGGGGGCGGATCCGGAGGTGGTGGACCGGGTTCTGCGGCACCTTGACGTGCGCAGCCTGCGGTGAGGCTGTGTCCCGCCGCGGGTTTCGACCGTTGGCGGTCTGACGGCGTCGTAGGGTCGTCGTATGGCTCGCAATGTGGTGATCAGTGGTGGTGGAACGGGAATCGGGCTCGCGGCGGCTCGGGTGTTCGCCGGCGGACGGGGACCGGGTGCTGCTGCTCGGGCGGCGCGCCGAAGTGCTGGAGAAGGCCGGGGTGCCCGGGGCGCTGACATATGCGGCGGACCTCGCCGAGCCGGCGGACGTGCGGGGCGTCGCCGCGGTTCGTGGAGCGGGAGTTCGGGGCCGTGGACGTGCTCGTGCACAGCGCCGGAGGCAGCGGGCTGCTCGAACCGGACGCCGCGGACGGCGACCCGCTCGACGGCGGTCGCGCACACCTGGACCGTGAACTTCCGGCTCAACACCCTGACCGCGGTCCTGCTCACCGAGGCGCTGAAGCCGCGGCTCGCCGAGCCCGGCGGGCGGGTGCTGTTCCTCGGCTCCATCGCCGCCTACCGGGGGTCCGGGAGCGGGGCGTACGCGGCGGCCAAGGCGGGACTGCATCCGTACGCCCATGATCTGGCCCGGGAGCTGGGGCCGCGCGGCATCACCGTGAACGTGGTCGCGCCCGGGTATGTCGAGGACACCGAGTTCTTCGGGGACGCGATGGGCGAGGAGCGCAGGGCGCGGCTCGTCGGCGAGACCTCGAACGGGCGGGCCGGAACCCCCGGGGACGTCGCCGAGACCCTGCACTGGCTGGCCTCCCCGGCCGCCGGGCACATCACCTCCCAGATCATCCAGGTCAACGGCGGCGCCGAGCGCGGCCACTGAGCCGCCGGACGCGCAGAGGGGTCGCTGCGCCGCGAGCACGGGCAGCCGCGCGTTTCCCGCTCCTCGTCGAGCGTCTGCCGTCGCCGTTCACGGGCGCTCCGGCCTCGTCGAGCCGTGGTAGCGGCGTTGCTGGGCCGGTACGCCGTCCTGGGAGGGGCGGTGGCCGTGCCGGGGCCGGGTGCCGTGGCCGTCGCGGGACGGCGGCAGGGTCGCGTCCGCCGTGTTGACCCGGGGCAGGGCGTACGGGTGCTCGTCGGCCAGCCAGCGGAGCATCTGCTCGCGGACCGCGACCCGCACCGTCCAGATGTCGTCCGCGTCCTTGGCCGTCACCAGGGCCCGCACCTCCATGGTGCTCGGGGTGCGTGTCCGTGACGGACAGGTTGTAGGCGCGGCCGTCCCAGGCCGGGCACTCGCGCAGGATGTCGCGGAGCTTCTCGCGCATCGCCTCCACGGGGGCCGAGTGGTCGACGTGCCAGAAGACGATGCCGGTCATCTGCGGGGTGCCGCGCGACCAGTTCTCGAACGGCTTGGACGTGAAGTACGAGACCGGCATGGTGATCCGGCGCTCGTCCCAGGTGCGGACGGTCAGGAACGTCAGCGTGATCTCCTCGACCGTGCCCCACTCGCCGTCCACCACCACGGTGTCCCCGATGCGCACCATGTCGCCGAACGCGATCTGGAACCCCGCGAACATGTTGCTCAGCGTGGACTGGGCGGCGACACCGGCGACGATGCCGAGGATGCCGGCCGAGGCCAGCAGCGAGGCGCCCGCCGCCCGGAACGCCGGGAACGTCAGCAGCATCGTCGCCACGGCCACCACGCCGACGACCGCGGACACCACCCGCATGATCAGCGTCACCTGGGTGCGCACCCGGCGGACCCTGGCCGGATCGCGGTGGGCCCGGGCGCTGGCGTACCGGCTGTACGACGTCTCGACGATCGCCGCCGCGATACGGATCACCAGCCAGGCGGCCGCCCCGATCAGCACCAGGGTCAGCGCCCGGCCGACGCCGCATCGCGGCTCTGCAGCAGCTCCGCCTCGTCGTACGACCCTCTCAGCAGGGCCGCGCACAGGACGAGCTGGTAGGGAATGCGGCCGCGACGCAGCAGACCCCACAGCGGGGTCTCGTGGTGCCGTTCGTCGGCCTTGCGCAGCAGAAAGTCGGTGGCCCAGCCGATCACCAGCGTGAGCACGACCGAGCCACCGACCACGATCAGCGGTCGCAGCAGGTTTTCCATGCCCCCGAACCTAACCGGCTCCCGGCGGACATGAACATGTGACTTCGGTCCGGTCCGGGGTAGTGCCGCGATCTCGGGGTGTCACACCCGGCTGGCACCATGGCCTCATGAACATCATGCTCTTTCACTCGACCCAGGGGCTGCGGCCCGCGGTGCTCCAGGCCGCTGACCGGCTGCGCACGGCCGGACACGAGGTGTGGACGCCCGACCTCTTCGAGGGGCGCACGTTCGAGGGGGTCGAGGAGGGCATGGAGCACCAGGACAAGATCGGCAAGGACGAGCTGCTGAAGCGGGCCGTGCTGGCCGCCGCGCCCTACTCCGAGCGCGGGCTGGTGTACGCCGGGATTCTCGCTCGGCGCCTCGATCGCCCAGACCCTCGCCCTCGGCGACGACAAGGCGCGCGGGCTGCTGCTCCTGCACGGCACGTCGGACATCGCGCCGGACGTCACGGCGGACGACCTGCCGGTCCAGCTGCACGTGGCGGAGCCGGACCCCTTCGAGACGGACGACTGGCTCAGCGCCTGGTACCTGCAGATGGGCCGGACCGGCGCCGACGTCGAGGTGTACCGGTATGCGGGGGCCGGTCACCTCTACACCGACCCCGACCTGCCGGACTACGACGAGGAGGCCGCCGAGGCCACCTGGCGGGTGGCGCTCGGCTTCCTCGACAGCCTGTAGCAGGCGGTCATCGCCTAACCGGGGAAGCACTCCTTGGGCGGGTTCCCCAAGGAGGCGAAGTGCCCGGACCACACCCAGCCCACCGGGTGCGAGTCGTAGATCCGGAACCACCGGGCCCCCGAGGGGGTCGTCGTGGTCGAGCACTGGATGCGCTCCTCGGTTCCCGCCTTGTCCACGCGCTACCGCTTCGACGAGGAATCCGGCTTCGCGTATACGGGGGCGCCGTCCGGGTCCAGCACGCTCAGGGTGACGTAGGCCGGTGCGGCGGCAGCGGATTCCTGCGCCTGGGCGGCGGTGGCGGTGCCTCCTGCGAGGGCCAGGGCGGCCCGACCACTGCCGACTTCGTCAAAATGCCTTTGGGGGTGGCCATGTGGCTCCCGTCACATACCTGTCGACATCGCTGACGGATCGTCAACTTACGTAGGGAGACGTAGGAGCCCCTCGCCCAGGTTTGCCTACTTCGATCTCTGTTTCCGTAGACGGCAGCTCACACCGGGTCATGGACGCGCTCGATCTTCTGCGTGCCGTTGCGCGTGCGGTAGGAGCGGGTCCACTGGGCGGTCGCGTTCCGCTCGGTGCGGCCGGAGACGACGTAGTAGTCCATCTGCGCGCGCTCGGCCGTGATGTCCAGGACGCCGTAGCCGTGGCGGTCGGTGTCGACCCAGTGGACGTGCCGGTTGGCGGCGCGGATGACCGGGGAGGCGACCGCGGAGACCGTGCCCTCCGGGACCTTCACGATGTCGTCGAGGTTGTCGGAGGTGACCGAGGTGACGACGAACTCCGTGGCGGCGGACGGGGACAGCGGGTACGTGCCGGCGTCCACCGGTACGTCGTTGGCCCAGGCCATGTGGATGTCGCCGGTGAGGAAGACCGTGTTGCGGATCGCGTTCGCGCGCAGGTGGGCGAGGATCTCGCGGCGGTCGTCGGTGTAGCCGTCCCACTGGTCGGTGTTGAGGGCGAGGCCCTCCTGCGGCAGACCGAGCAGCTTGGCGAGGGGCTTCAGCAGGTCGGCGGAGAGCGAGCCGATGGCGAACGGCGAGATCATCACCGGGTTGCCGACCAGCCGCCAGGTGGTGTCGGACGTCTTCAGGCCTGCCTTGAGCCAGTCGAGCTGGGCGCGGCCGGTGAGCGTGCGGTCCGGGTCGTCGACCTCGCCGTTGCCGACCTTGACCTGCTGCGAGCGGAAGGACCGCAGGTCCAGCAGCGAGAGGTCGACCAGCTTGCCGAAGCGCAGCCGGCGGTAGGTGGTGCCCGCGATCGCCGGACGCACCGGCATCCACTCGAAGTAGGCCTGCTTGGCGGCGGCCTGGCGGGCGGACCAGGCGCCCTCCGCGCCCTCCGTGTGGTTCTCGGCGCCGCCCGTCCAGGCGTCGTTGGCGAACTCGTGGTCGTCCCAGATCGCCACGACCGGGGCCGTGGTGTGCAGGGCCTGGAGGTCCGGGTCGGTCTTGTACCGCGCGTGCCGGATGCGGTAGTCGGCGAGCGTGACGATCTCGTGGGCCGGGGCGTGCGGGCGTACGACCGTGCCGCGCGTGGCGTACTCGCCGGTGCCGTACTCGTAGATGTAGTCGCCGAGGTGCAGCCAGGCGTCCAGGTCGCCGCGGGCCGCGAGATGGCGGTACGAGGAGAAGTAGCCGGCTTCCCAGTTGGCGCAGGAGACCACGCCGAAGCGGAGGTTCGTGACGGCCGCGTCGGCCGCCGGGGCGGTGCGGGTGCGCGCGGCGGGGGAGTCGGCGCCGCCGCAGGAGAAGCGGAACCAGTAGTCGGTGGCCGGCCTGAGGCCCCGGATGTCGGCCTTCACCGTGTGGTCGGAGGCGGCCGTCGCGGTGATGGAGCCCTTGGCGACGATCGTGGTGAACGCCCGGTCCTCGGCGACGACCCAGCTCACCTCGGTGTCCGGGCCCAGCCCGGAACCGGGTACCGCCTCCGGGACCGGGGTCACCCGGGTCCACAGCAGGACGCCGTCCGGCAGGGGGTCGCCGGAGGCGACGCCGTGCAGGAAGGCGGGAGCCTGGCCGGCGGCGCGCGCGGGCAGGGAGGCGGCGAGCGGCCCGGCCAGGACAGCAGTCGCCGCCGCGGCCTTGACGACCGTACGGCGGCGGGGGTTGAGGGAGTTGATGCCCTCGGACGTCTTCGATGATCTGTATCGACTGGTCACGGACGATCAGGTTACTGATCGGTATGCACCAGAGCGGGCGAACTCCGGAAGTTCGCCCGCTCTTCACGTGGTGGCCCGTACCGGACCCGCCGTCACTTCTTGAGGGCCTCGCCGACCACCCTGTTGAAGGCGGCCACGGTCATCAGCGGCGAGCCCTGGCTGTCGGCGGTGAGCTGCTTGCCGTCCATGCTGAAGCCCGGAGTGCCCTTCACGCCCTCCTTGTTGTCGTCGAAGGTCTTCGACATGGCCATCGCCCAGGCGTCGTAGGTGCCCTTCTCGACGGCGTCCTGGAACTTCTTGTTGTTCTTCAGCTCGGGGACGGTGTTCGCGACCTTGATGAGGTAGCTGTCGTCCTTGAACTTGTCGGTCGTCTCGTCCGGGTGGTTCTTCGCCGAGTACAGCGCGGCCTTGTAGCCGAGGAACGCGTCGTCGCTCACGTTCAGCGCGGCACCCAGGGCGCTGAGTGCGTTCTTGGAGCCCTCGCCGTTGTCCTTGTTGTCGATGAACGTGGCGCCGATGAACTGCATCTTGTACTTGCCGTCGTCGATGTCCTTCTTCACGGTCGGGCCGACGGTCTGCTCGAACTGGGCGCACACGGGGCAGCGCGGGTCCTCGTAGACCTTCAGGGTCTTCTTGGCCGAGTCCTTGCCGATGACGACCGTGGTGCCCTTGGTGCCCGTGGTGTTGGCCGGGGCGACGACCTTGGCGTCCTTCTGGGCCTCCCAGTAGGTGGGCTTGTTGGCCTGGACGACCGCGTAGCTGATGCCGCCGGCTATCGCCAGGACGCCGACGATGGAGCAGGCGACGACGATCTGCCGCTTGACCTTCGCGCGCTTGGCCTCGCGCTCACGCTCGGCGCGCAGCCGCTCACGGGCCGCCGTCTTCGCCGACTGGCTGTTCCGCTTGCTCATGGTGATGTTCTCCGTAGGGGGACGCGCACACGTCGTGTGCGGAATACGTATGGGGGACTGCCGGTACTCGAAGACGCCTCACGCGAAGGCGGGCGAGCACGGCGGTCCACGCCGTCCCAGGGAATACGCGAGGATCCGGTCGCGGGCGGTGGGCGTGCGGTCGGCGGCACGCGACGGCAGACGCCGCCCGGCCGGAGCCCGCTCCACCGTGACCGCGGCGACCGCCAGCAGCAGCGGCCGGAAGGTCGTCGCCGCCACCGCCCGCATCAGCTGGGCCAGGGCCCGCTCGCCGCGGCGCAGCCAGACGGCGGCGACAAGGCCCACGCCGATGTGCGCGCCGAGCAGCAGCCAGGGGGTGGCCGGGTCGGCATGGGCGACCGCGGCCGCGAGCCGGTCGGTGCCGGTGGCCCCGGCCATCCGGGCCAGCGGGGTGCCGACCTCGCCGCCCCCGCACAGCACGTCCAGACCGACCGACCGCAACGGACCGGCCACCGGGCCGCCCGCCCGGCCGTAACAGGCGTGCTGACCCGTGGTGAACACCGTGTCCGCGGCCAGTTCCAGCGGGATCAGCAGGGCCGCGATCCGCCCGAAGGAGCGCTCGCGGCCCGCCAGGGCGTACGCGATCACGAACACGGCGGCGGCGACCGCGGCCACCGTGCTCAGCGGGAGCGGGACCTGGGACAGCAGCACGTGCGACGCGGTGCTGACCGTCACGACCACTGCCGTGAACAGCGCCGCGCGTACGGCTCTGAGCTGGATCCCGGATATGTCCATAGCGAAAGGAGAGTCTGTCACGGGGGCCTGTAAGGGACCCCTAAAGGATGCCTGTGAGAGAGCGGATGGCGAAAGCCCCGGCTACAGCCCCGGGATCCGGCCGTTGCGGAACAGGTCCACGAACGTCTGGTGGTCGGCACGCGCGCGTGCGCCGTAGCTGTGCGCGAAGTCGACCAGCAGCGGCGCGAAGCCCTCCTCGTCGCCCGCGATCGCCGCGTCGATGGCCCGCTCCGTGGAGAAGGGCACCAGGGACTCGCCGGACTGGTCGTCCGCCGCCGAGTGCATCGTGGCCGTCGCCCGGCCGAGGTCGGCCACCACCTGGGCGATCTCCTCCGGTTCGTCGATGTCGCCCCAGTCGAGATCAACCGCGTACGGCGAGACCTCGGCGACCAGCTGGCCCGAGCCGTCCAGCTCCGTCCAGCCCAGCCACGGGTCGGCATGGGCCTGGAGGGCGCGCTGGGAGATGACCGTGCGGTGCCCCTCGTGCTGGAAGTAGCCGCGGATCGCCTGGTCGGTGATGTGCCGGGAGACGGCCGGGGTCTGGGCCTGCTTGATGTAGATCACGACATCGTTCTCCAGGGCGTCGCTGTGGCCCTCCAGGAGGATGTTGTACGAGGGCAGCCCCGCCGAGCCGATGCCGATGCCGCGACGGCCGACGACGTCCTTCACGCGGTAGGAGTCCGGCCGGGCCAGCGAGCTGTCCGGCAGCGTCTCCAGGTAGCCGTCGAAGGCGGCGAGGACCTTGTAGCGCGTGGCCGCGTCCAGCTCGACGGAGCCGCCGCCCGGCGCGAAGCGGCGCTCGAAGTCGCGGATCTCCGTCATGGAGTCCAGCAGGCCGAAACGGGTCAGGGAGCGCGCGTCCCGCAGCGCGTCCAGCAGCGGACCCTGCGCGGTGTCCAGCGTGAACGGCGGCACCTCGTCGCTCTTCGCACCCGTGGCCAGGGCGTGGATCCGCTCGCGGTAGGCGACCGCGTAGATGGTCACCAGCTCGGAGATCTGCTCGTCACTGAGCGCCTTCGCGTACCCGATCAGCGCGATGGACGCGGCGAAGCGCTGCACGTCCCACGTGAAGGGGCCGACGTAGGCCTCGTCGAAGTCGTTGACGTTGAAGATCAGCCGGCCGTTCGCGTCCATGTACGTGCCGAAGTTCTCCGCGTGCAGGTCGCCGTGGATCCACACGCGCGAGGTGCGCTCGTCCAGGTACGGTCCGCCCCGCTTCGTCGCGTCCAGGTCCTTGTAGAAGAGGCACGCCGTGCCCCGGTAGAAGGCGAAGGCCGAGGCCGCCATTTTCCGGAACTTCACCCGGAAGGCGGCCGGGTCGGCGGCCAGCAGCTGGCCGAAGGCGGTGTCGAAGACGGCGAGGATCTCCTCGCCGCGGTGCTCGTCGTTGAGCTGCGGGAACGACATCGCTGGGTGCCTCCTGGTGCATACGTTTCCGGACGGCAGTTCCGCCCTTGGACTAACGTGCGGCGGTCCGCGGGAGTGCCCGCGACCCTCGCATGAAGGTACGCGGGGCAGCCCTGTGAGTGTCAGTGCCGAGGCATAGACTTCGACGCTGTCCCCCAGACTGCGCGCAGCCTGTCGGACCCCATTACACCGACGTTCTCCCTGGAGGCCGAAGCCGTGTCAAAGCCGCCGTTCACGCACCTGCACGTCCACACCCAGTACTCGCTGCTGGACGGTGCCGCGCGGCTGAAGGACATGTTCAACGCGTGCAACGAGATGGGCATGTCGCACATCGCCATGTCCGACCACGGCAACCTCCACGGGGCGTACGACTTCTTCCACACCGCGCAGAAGGCCGGGGTCACGCCGATCATCGGCATCGAGGCGTATGTCGCGCCCGAGTCCCGCCGCAACAAGCGCAAGATCCAGTGGGGCCAGCCGCACCAGAAGCGGGACGACGTGTCCGGTTCGGGTGGTTACACGCACAAGACGATGTGGGCGGTGAACGGGACCGGGCTGCACAACCTCTTCCGGCTGTCCTCCGACGCGTACGCGGAGGGCTGGCTCCAGAAGTGGCCCCGTATGGACAAGGAGACCATCTCCCAGTGGTCCGACGGGATCGTCGCCTCCACCGGCTGCCCCTCCGGCGAGGTCCAGACCCGGCTGCGCCTCGGCCACTTCGACGAGGCCCTCAAGGCCGCCGCCGACTACCAGGACATCTTCGGCAAGGACCGCTACTTCCTGGAACTGATGGACCACGGCATCGAGATCGAGCGCCGGGTCCGCGACGGCCTGCTGGAGATCGGCAAGAAGCTCGGCATCCCCCCGCTGGTCACCAACGACTCGCACTACACGTACTCGCACGAGGCGGGCGCCCACGACGCCCTGCTGTGCATCCAGACCGGCAAGAACCTCTCCGACCCCGACCGCTTCAGGTTCGACGGCACCGGCTACTACCTGAAGTCCACCGACGAGATGTACGCCATCGACTCCTCGGACGCCTGGCAGGAGGGCTGCGCCAACACCCGGCTGATCGCCGAGATGGTCGACACCACGGGCATGTTCGAGAAGCGCGACCTGATGCCGAAGTTCGACATCCCGGAGGGGTACACCGAGGTCAGCTGGTTCCGCGAGGAGACCCTGCGCGGCATGAACCGCCGCTTCCCGGACGGCATCCCGGACGACCGCACGAAGCAGGTCGAGTACGAGATGGACACCATCATCTCGATGGGCTTCCCGGGCTACTTCCTCGTGGTCGCCGACTTCATCATGTGGGCCAAGAAGCAGGGCATCGCGGTCGGCCCCGGCCGAGGCTCCGCCGCCGGCTCGATCGTCGCCTACGCCCTCGGCATCACCGACCTCGACCCGATCCCGCACGGCCTGATCTTCGAGCGGTTCCTCAACCCCGAGCGCATCTCCATGCCCGATGTCGACATCGACTTCGACGAGCGCCGGCGCGTCGAGGTGATCCGGTACGTGACGGAGAAGTACGGCGCCGACAAGGTCGCCATGATCGGCACCTACGGCACCATCAAGGCCAAGAACGCGATCAAGGACTCCGCGCGCGTGCTGGGCTACCCGTACGCGATGGGCGACCGCCTCACCAAGGCCATGCCCGCCGACGTCCTCGGCAAGGGCATCAACCTCGACGGCATCACCAACCCCGAGCACCCCCGCTACTCGGAGGCGGGCGAGATCCGGGCGATGTACGAGAACGAGCCGGACGTGAAGAAGGTCATCGACACCGCCAAGGGCGTCGAGGGCCTGGTCCGCCAGATGGGTGTGCACGCCGCCGGCGTGATCATGTCCAGCGAGACGATCACCGACCACGTCCCCGTCTGGGTCAGGCACACGGACAAGGTCACCATCACCCAGTGGGACTACCCGAGCTGTGAGTCGCTCGGCCTGCTGAAGATGGACTTCCTGGGCCTGCGCAACCTGACGATCATGGACGACGCCGTCAAGATGGTGAAGTCCAACAAGGGGGTCGACATCGACCTCCTGAGCCTCCCGCTCGACGACCCCACGACCTTCGAACTGCTCCAGCGCGGCGACACCCTCGGCGTCTTCCAGTTCGACGGCGGCCCGATGCGGTCCCTGCTCCGGCTGATGAAGCCGGACAACTTCGAAGACATCTCCGCCGTGTCGGCCCTGTACCGCCCGGGCCCGATGGGCATGAACTCCCACACGAACTACGCGCTGCGAAAGAACGGCCAGCAGGACATCACGCCCATCCACAAGGAGCTCGAAGAGCCCCTCAGGGAGGTCCTGGACGTCACCCACGGCCTGATCGTCTACCAGGAGCAGGTGCAGAAGGCCGCCCAGATCATCGCCGGCTACTCGCTCGGCGAGGCCGACATCCTCCGCCGCGTGATGGGCAAGAAGAAGCCCGAGGAGCTGGCGAAGAACTTCGTCCTCTTCCAGGAGGGCGCACGCAAGAAGGGCTTCAGCGACGAGGCCATCCAGGCCCTGTGGGACGTGCTGGTCCCCTTCGCGGGCTACGCGTTCAACAAGGCGCACTCCGCCGCGTACGGCCTGGTCTCGTACTGGACCGCGTACCTGAAGGCGAACCACCCCGCCGAGTACATGGCCGCCCTGCTCACCTCGGTGAAGGACGACAAGGACAAGTCGGCCGTCTACCTCAACGAGTGCCGCCGCATGGGCATCAAGGTGCTCCCGCCGGACGTCAACGAGTCGATGTCCAACTTCGCGGCCCAGGGTGACGACGTGATCCTGTTCGGCCTCTCCGCCGTCCGCAACGTCGGTACGAACGTCGTCGAGTCGATCATCAGGTGCCGCAAGGCCAAGGGGAAGTACGTCTCCTTCCCGGACTACCTCGACAAGGTGGAGGCGGTGGTCTGCAACAAGCGCACCACCGAATCGCTGATCAAGGCCGGCGCCTTCGACGCCATGGGCCACACCCGCAAGGGGCTGACCGCGCACTACGAGCCGATGATCGACAACGTGGTCGCGGTCAAGCGCAAGGAGGCCGAGGGCCAGTTCGACCTCTTCGGAGGCATGGGCGAGGCCGAGACCAGCGAGCCGGGCTTCGGTCTTGACGTGGAGTTCTCCCCCGACGAGTGGGACAAGACCTATCTGCTCGCCCAAGAGCGGGAGATGCTCGGTCTGTACGTCTCCGACCACCCGCTGTTCGGCCTGGAGCACATCCTGTCCGACAAGGCGGACGCGGGCATCTCCCAGCTGACCGGCGGTGACTATTCCGACGGCTCCGTGGTGACCATCGGCGGCATCATCTCGGGCCTGCAGCGCAAGATGACCAAGCAGGGCAACGCCTGGGCCATCGCCACCGTCGAGGACCTCGCCGGTTCGATCGAGTGCATGTTCTTCCCCGCGACCTACCAGCTCGTCTCGACCCAACTCGTCGAGGACGCCGTGGTGTTCGTCAAGGGCCGCCTCGACAAGCGCGAGGACGTGCCGCGGCTCGTCGCGATGGAGCTGATGGTGCCGGACCTGTCGAACGCGGGTACCAACGCGCCCGTGATCCTCACCATCCCGGCCACCCGGGTCACCCCGCCGCTGGTCAGCCGCCTCGGTGAGGTGCTCAGCCATCACAAGGGCGACAGCGAGGTCCGGATCAAGCTCCAGGGACCGACCAAGACCACCGTGCTGCGTCTGGACCGGCACCGGGTGAAGCCCGACCCGGCGCTCTTCGGTGACCTGAAGGTGCTGCTCGGGCCGTCCTGCCTGGCCGGCTGACGCAGGGACTGCGGAGCGGGCTGACGGAGGGCTCTTGAGGCGCCTGAGGGGCGTACCCGGTACCGGGTACGCCCCTCACGCATGTGCGTGGGTCTCAACAACCCGTCACGCAGATGTCAGTTGTGGCCGAAGCTGCGCTTCCGCTTGCGGGTCGCCATGTCGCCGGGGGCCACCTCGACCTCGGGCTGGGGCTCCGTCTGCGCCGCGGCGGGGCTGCGGTCCGCCCGCTGACCACGCTCGGTGGGACGCTGCTTGCGTTCACGGTTCTTGTTCTTGGCCATGGTGCTGCCTCCTGTAGGGGATCTAGGGGCCAGGGCCGGGACCAGATTCACACAGGCCGACAACGATCGCATGTCGGACAATTACCGTGCGTGACAGGGCTGGTCGGAGCGGGAACCCCGGAAACGCCACGCCGAAGATCGAGTTCCGGCCGTTAACCTCCGCGCCGTCGGGCAGACTCGAAGCAAGCCCGAAGCAAACCTCCTGGGAAGAGGGTGAGTCGTGTGGACCGCTGCATCGTCCTGGTGGACGCCGGGTATCTGCTGGGAGCCGCGGCGAGTCTCCTCGCCGGGGAGCCCTCGCGGTCCCGCATCACCGTCGACCACACCGCCCTCATCCAGGGGCTGCGCGAACGCGCCGAGTCCGATACGCAGCAGCCGCTGCTGCGCATCTACTGGTTCGACGGCGCCCCCGACCGCGTCCCACAACCCGAGCACCGCAGGCTGCGCGTGATGCCCCGGGTCACCGTCCGGCTCGGCGCTCTGACCCGCAGCGACGGCCGCTGGGCGCAGAAGGGCGTGGACGCCGCGATGCACGCCGAGCTCACCGAACTGGCCCGCAACCGCGCCTGCTCCGACGTCGTCCTCGTCACCGGCGACGGCGACCTGCTGCCCGGCATGATGGCCGCCAAGGAGCACGGCGTCGCCGTCCACCTGTGGGCCGTCCAGGCCGCCGACGGGGACTACAACCAGTCCGAGGACCTGGTCGCCGAGGCCGACGAGCGGCGGGTCCTGGACCGGACGTGGATCACCAAGGCCGTCCGCGCCAAGGAGTACACCGGCGTGTGCGCTCCCCAGCCCGTGCCCCGGCCCGAGATCGCCGCGATCCTCTCCGCGCCGCTGCCGGAGTCCTCGCTCGCCGCCACGGCCGAACGGCCCGCCCCGCAGACCGCAGCACCCGGCGGACGGCCCCGGGCAGAACGGCACCGAGGAGCGGGTGCCCGCCCCCAAAGGCGTCCCCACGCCCAAAGACCTGGCGGCCCTGCGCGCCCCCGGCACCCAGCCCGCCCAGCCCCCCGCCTCCGCCACCCTTCGCTGGTCCTCCGACAAAGGCTGGGTCGACCGGCCCACGGCCGAGCCCCCAGAAGCCGCCTCGATGCCGACGCTCGCCCAGCTGACCACGGCCGAGCAGCGGTGGGCCGACCGCGAGGAGGACATCACCACGGTCGGCGGCGACCCCTACGAGGTGGGGCAGGTCTTCGCGCGACGCTGGGTGGAACGCCTCGGCGACCAGAGCCACCTGCCGAAACTGTCCGGGATGTACCCGCGCATCCCGCACCGGGTCGACGGGGAGCTGCTGCGCTACGCAGCCCGCTTCGGCCTGCTCGCCCACAAGGACGACCAGATCGACGAGCGGGACCGGTACGCCATCCGGGCCGGTTTCTGGCGGGAGATCGGCGTGCGCACGGGCGTGGAGCACACGCCCGTGGGCGACTGAGATCTTTGCGGGTGGATTTCCCGGAACGCACCACCGACCCGAGAGCCGATCGGGGTTCCCGACCCCGTAGTCTCGTCCCTTGTGAGTAAGCGCGCGGCACAGGCATTTCGGCACGATGGTGACGTCGTGTGCGCGGTGCGCGGGCTGACCAAGACCTATCCGGCGGTCCGGGGCCGGCGCGGTGCGCCCGCAACACCCGAGGTCCGGGCCACGGACGACGTACGGCTGGACATCCGGCGCGGCGAGATCTTCGGCCTGCTCGGGCCGAACGGCGCCGGCAAGTCCACTCTCGTACGGCAGCTCACCGGGCTGATGCGGCCCGACCGCGGCAGCGTGGAGATCCTCGGGCACGACATCGTGCGCCACCCGGAGCGGGCCGCGCGCATCCTCGCCTACCTCGGTCAGGAATCGACCGCCCTCGACGAGCTGACCGTGTCGCTCGCCGCCGAGACCACCGGGCGGCTGCGCGGCCTGGACGTACGGCACGCGCGGGCCGAGCGGGACGCCGTACTCGACGAGCTGGGGCTCGCGCCGCTCGCCGGCCGGCCGCTGAAGAAGCTCTCCGGCGGGCAGCGGCGTCTGGCGTGCTTCGCCGCGGCGCTGGTGGGGGAGCGGTCGCTGCTCGTGCTCGACGAGCCGACCACCGGCATGGACCCGGTGGCGCGGCGGGCCGTGTGGTCCGCCGTCGACCGGCGACGGGCCGAGCGCGGGACGACCGTGCTGCTCGTCACCCACAACGTCATCGAGGCCGAGACCGTGCTGGACCGGGTGGCCGTCCTCGACCGGGGGCGGGTGATCGCCTGCGACACCCCGGCCGGACTCAAGGAACAGGTCGCCGGCGAGGTGCGGGTGCACCTGGTGTGGCGGGACGCGGCGCCGCTGCACGTCCCCGAGGTGGCCGCGCTGCGGGACCGCGTAGTGGAGTCGGGCCGCCGCTGGACGCTGCGGCTCGGGCCCGAGGAGGCCCGGGCGGTCGTCGCCACCGTCACCGGAGGGGCCGCCTTCGCCGCCCTGGACGACTTCACGCTGGCCACGCCGAGCCTGGAGGACGTGTACCTGGCCCTGGGCGGTGCCGTGCAGCAGGGGCTGGTGAAGGCATGAGGAGTACCGGGGCCCTGGGCGCGGAGGGCTTGAGTACGCAGGCCGCCGCGTACGTACCGAACAGGGCGACTGCCGCAGTGGACCCGAGCGAAGGGGAGCAGCGCGACGTGAGTGTCGTACCCGCCGATGTCCTGCCGGGCAGTGCCCTGGCCGTCGAGGAGCCCGCCGCGTGCGCGGCCGAGCTCGGACCTCGGGCGCGGCTGTGGCCTTCGCTGGCGGCCGTGTACCGGGCGCAGCTGTCCCGGGCGCGGGTCGCGCGGATCCCGCTGCTGTTCGTGGCGACCTTCCAGTCGATCGGGATCATGATCCTGATGCGCGGGGTCGTGGACGACGGGGCGGAGGCGCAGGCCGTCGTCGCCGGGTCGTCGGTCCTCGTCGTCGCCTTCGTCGCGCTGAACCTGCTCGCGCAGTACTTCGGGCAGCTGCGGGCCAGCGGCGGACTCGACCACTACGCGACCCTGCCGGTGCCGCCGGCGGCGGTGGTGCTGGGCGCGGCGGGCGCGTACGCCTCGTTCACCGTGCCGGGGACCATCGTGACGGCCGTGTTCGGCTGTGCGCTGTTCGGGCTGCCGCTGGCCCATCTGTGGGTCCTCCTGGCCGTGATCCCCCTCGCGGGCGCCGCGCTCGCCGGACTGGGGGCGGCGCTGGGGCTGCTCGCGCCCCGGCCGGAACTGGCCACGCTGCTCGGACAGCTGGGCATGTCGGCGGCGCTGCTGCTGGGTGTGCTGCCGGCGGACCGGATGCCGGAGGTCGGTGCGCTTCGCGCGGGATCTGCTGCCGTCGACCTACGGCGTCGAGGCCTTCGCGCGGACGTTCGGGCCGCATCCCGACTGGGCCTTCGTGCTCGGTGACCTCGCCGTGTGCGGGGTGGTGGGCGTCGTCTCGCTGGCCGTGGCGACCTGGGCGTACCGCCGGGCGGCCGTCCGGTGAGCGGGGAGCGGTCGTCCGATGACGCGGCGCACAGGCGGGCCTGGCACGATGGCAGGGTGACCGCACCACTGACTCCGCCACCGCCCCCGCATGAACGTTCCGCGCAGGATGCGTGGCAGCCGCCGGCCGCCGGACCCGGAGCGCACGGGCCCCAGGCTCCCGGGTCTCAGCATGCCGAGTACGCGGGGCACGGCTGGTACGGACAGGACGGCCCCGGTATGAAGACGGAAGTGCGGGAGGCCGCCGTGATCGCGGTGGCCGTGGCGCTCGGCGGGGTGCTGCTCGGGGTGCTGTGGTGGTGGCTCGCGCCGCACGTGCCGCTGGTCGGTGACGTGGTCGAGGGCAAGCTGGGTCGTCTTCCTGAAGGACACCGAGGGCGAGCAGGGCGTAGGGGTCGACGGCACGTTCACGCTGCTCGGCGCTGGCGCTTCGGGGTCGTCAGCGCGCTGGTCGTGTTCCTGCTGCGGCGGCGCGGGGGTGTGCCGCTGGTCGTGGGGCTCGCTGTCGGTGGACTGCTCGGATCGTTGCTGGCGTGGCGGGTCGGGGTGTGGCTCGGGCCCGCGCAGGACGTGATCGCCCACGCGAACGACGTGGGGCGGGGCGTGACGTTCTCCGCGCCGTTGAAGCTGGGGGCGAAGGGTGCGTTGCTGGCCTGGCCGCTTGCCGCGCTGGTGTTGCACCTGGGGCTGATGGCGCTGTTCGGGCCTCGTGATCCGGAGCCGGAGTTCTCTGCAAGGGCCGCACCAGGCACCGCCTGCCGCATAGGGCTCGGCGTCGGTGCCGGGGCCGGCGCGGGTTGCGCAGCCCGGCGGTGCGGGGTGCCGCTGCGCCCACCCGTGCCGCCCTTAGCGGCACGATTGCCCGCAGTCAGGGCGGCTAGACAGCTGCGCGCCCGATGGGCGCCAGGACCGCTTCCGTCAGCTTGGCCAGGTCCTCCGGTGCCAGCTCCACCTCCAGGCCCCGGCGGCCCGCCGAGACGCAGATCGTCGGGTGGGCCGAGGCCGACGCGTCCAGGACCGTCGGGAGCTTCTTGCGCTGGCCCAACGGCGAGATGCCGCCCCGGACGTAGCCCGTCGTGCGTTCGGCCAGCGCCGGGTCGGCCATCGCGGCGCGCTTGCCGCCCACCGCCGCCGCCAGGGCCTTCAGGTCCAGCTGGCCCGCCACCGGGACCACCGCGACCGTCAGCGCGCCGTCGACGTCCGCCACCAGGGTCTTGAAGACCCGGTCCGGGGAGACGCCCATCGCCTCGGCCGCCTCCTCGCCGTAGGAGGGGTGCGAGGGGTCGTGGTCGTAGGCGTGGACCGTGTACTTCACGCCCGCCGCCGTGAGCGCCACCGTCGCGGGCGTGCCGCCCGCTGCTGCTGCTTCTTCGACTTCTTCGCCATCGCCGGTCCGCTTCAGTTGAGACTCGTCGGGCCGCGCGTCAGCTCCGACGCCGGCAACGACGGCAGACTACGGATGATCGGCCGTCTCCGAGCGAAGGAGTTTCAGCTCGTCGCGCAGGCGGGACGCCGTGTCGGGGGCCTGGAGCAGGCGTTGCTTGGCCGGGGTGTCCAGCATCATCGCCGCCGCCACCAGGTACGACACCACGCCCGGCTCGTCCGGCAGCTCGGCACCCGTCGCCAGGGAGCGTTCCCGCGCGCCGGCCAGCCGCTTCTGGTACTGGCGGAAGGACCGCAGCACGCCCTCGGCCAGCGGCGCCGGCCTCGTCGCCCGGTTCCTCCGGCAGCGTCTCCAGCTCGGCCGTCAGGAAGGGGCCGGACGCCTCGACCGACAGCAGCCGCACCCGACTCGTGCCGGTCGCCAGCACCTCGAAGGAGCCGTCGGTCCGCTCCCGGATCGTCGCCGCGTCCGCGACACAGCCCACCTTGTGGAACGCCTTCACCGGGTCCGTGCCGAAACCGGCCGGCGGTCCCCGCTCGGGCAGGGCCGTCGGGTCGGGCATGCCCGGCGCGGTGGAGGCCACCTCGTGGCCGTCGCGGATCGCCACGACGGCGAACCGGCGCGGCTCGTCCTCGGGGGTCTTCAGCAGCTCGCGCATCATGGCGCGATACCGCTCCTCGAAGACGTTGAGCGGGAGCACGAGCCCCGGGAACAGCACCGAGTTCAGGGGGAAGAGGGGGAGCCGGACGGTGGTCACGACGCAGAAGCCTAATGGTCGCCGGAGCGGACTCGTCCGCCCCGTTCACTTCGTGGATGCCAGGACGGCTCGACCGGCCACCGCTGCCCGGACGTCGTCGCGTACCCGCAGGAAGTGGCCGAGCGGGTCGTCCGACACCTGGTCCCAGGGGAAGGAGGTGGCGTACGGGCCGTTCAGACGCAGCTGCTCGGCGGCGTCCGGCCAGCGCTCCAGGCACACCAGGACGAAGATCAGCAGGTTCCGCATCCGGGCGGGCCAGGGGTCGGCCGCGGGCAGCCGCGGGGACAGCGCGATCGCCCGGTCGACGGCCGCGTCCAGCCGCTCGCGCGGCACCTCGGGCCCGCAGCCGTCGGTCAGGTAGCCGAAGGCCGCCCGCAGCGGGCAGCGCCTGGACCAGCGCGTCGGCGGGCGCGTCCTGCGCGGCCCGGTCGGCGAAGTCGAAGCACTCGTGGTGCGAACCGTGCCAGGACGCGGCCAGGTAGCGCAGGGCCGCCACATGGCAGCCGTAGTGGTGCGGGGCACGGCGGACGGCCGCCGCCCACAGCTCCTCGAAGTACGTGTGCCCGGCCTGCGCGCCCCGGGCGTGGTCGAGCGCGAGCCGCCACGGCACCGGGTCCCGCCGGTCGCCCCGGGCCGCGGCCGTGATCAGCGGACTCACCTCGCGCAGCAGCTCGCGCCCGGGCCGGTGACTGCCAGGCGCGGTCCACCGCCAGCTGGGCCCCGACCAGCAGCGCGTCGGGGTCGTGCGGGGCGGTGGCGAGCCAGGCGTCCAGCCACTCGGGGCGCGAGCGGGCGAAGGCGGCAAGCCGCGGTCACGTACCGGTCGCGCCGCTGCCACTCGGCTGCCGCGCGCGTGGCGAGGAGCAGCCCTGCGGCCGGTCCGTGGTCGCCGCGGGCGGCGGCGACCAGTGCCGGGCTCGAGCCGCGCGTCGGGCGCGTCGAGCAGCACCTCGTCGTCGGCGCGCGGCCTGCTGACGGGGTGGGAAGCGGTCCTTGTCATCCGGCTCGCGCGGATGAACGGGAGCTGCAGTGCCATGGTGGCGACCATTGAAAGTCCGCTGGTCACAGCGGCGCCAGGTGGTTCGGGGAACTCGCCGAAAGTTGTACGCCAAACAGTCAAGAGAAGGCAAAGGTGTGACAGTTCAACAACTGTGGTCACACCGGCATCATCAGTTGCGCCGCAGCAACCGCGTCGCCCCCGCCGCCACCGTCGTCGCCAGGATCCAGCCCAGCAGGATCATCGCCGTCGCCAGCCACTGCCAGCCCCCGCGCAGCTGCCAGAAGCCCACCTGGCCCAGGTCGATGACCGGCAGCAGCAGATCGAGGGTGAAGAGCGCGGGATTCCACTCCGGGTGCTCGCCCCGCTTCAGCGGCGGATGGCCGGTCTGCGCGAAGGCGAGCGAGCCCGCCGCCCACAGCACCGCCATCCACACGGCGGCCCGCCCCGGCCGGTACCCGTAGGCGACCGTCCAGTCCTGCGCGTAGCCCCACAGCTTGGCGGCCAGCGGCAGGCTCTCGCGGTGCCGGCGCTGCTTGGCGAGCAGCACCTCACGGGCGTCCTCGTCCTCCCCGCCGGCCCGCAGCACGGACGCGAGACGCTCGTACGGCTCCGGGTTGTACTCGGCGGTCGCCGCCGCCACCCAGTCCAGCCGCTCGGCCAGCGGGAACGGGCCGCGCGGCACGAGGTTCTCGTAGGCGAAGCCGCCCATGTGCAGCCGCCCCGGGCCGGGCCAGGCGTCCGCCCGGTCCATCAGGTTGACGATCTTCGCCCCCGACAGCACCACCCGCCCGCGCGCCGGATGCTCCCCGAGGAAGCGCAGCTCCGGCGTCTGCAGCCGGCGCAGCGACAGCTCCTGGTCGTCGGTGAGGTCGAACCGGGCCCGCTCGAAGTCGACCGCGTCACCGAACCGCCCGTCGTCCAGCCGTATCCCGCCCTCGCACTCGAACCGCTGGATCCGCGTCCCGCGCGCCGGGGTCATCCCGCTCATCGCCTGGGCGCCGACCCCCGCCGGGGTCAGGTACAGGCTGCGCTCGACGGTCAGCTGCGGGGCGTTCAGCGCGAGCCGCTCGTAGGGGTTGGCCAGGCGCGCGCCGCGCAGGCTCAGGGAGACGCCGATGGTGGCGGCGCGCAGGCTCAGCTCGCCGTGCGACTCCAGCAGCTCGGCCTGTAAGTCCTGGCCGACGGTCATGCCGTCCGCGGCGATCGACCGGCCGCTGCGGTCCCGGTGCACGATCGCCTGGTTGAGCATCAGGTCCGTGCCGATCTGCGCGTCCGTGAGCCGGATGCCGTGATGGAAGCGGCAGCGGGGCAGATGCAGGTCGCCCTCGGTGTGCACCCGGGCCGCCTCCAGGCGCGGCACCGAGCAGTCCACCATCCGCAGGGTCGTGAAGCGGGCCTCCGGCAGCAGCACGTCCTGCTCGAACCGGCACCGACGCATCTCGGCATACGGCACCACCGTGCCGCCCGCGAGGTCCAGCGAGCCGCTGATCTGCACGCCGACCAGCTTCAGCGACGACACCCGGCCGGCCAGGGCGGGCGGTCCGTCCAGGAGCAGCCAGCAGACGATCCGGGCCCGCACGGTCCGTCCGTCGCCCCACGGGTGGCCGCCGTGCGGATCGTCCACCAGCGCGTCGCCGCTGCTCAGGTCGTACACGCTGCCGTTGCGGAAGGCCTGCCACATGCCGGCCTCGGCCGCGGTCAGGTCGTCGGGCAGATCTCCGGCACGCACACCGGCCCCCTCGGTCACGTCTCTTCCTTCCTCCCCAGGTACTCGCGGGTTGGTTCCTTCGTACAACTGTTCATGCCCGCTGGGTGACACCCCGAACGCGAAACGTGCCGTGCTTCGTGGGGGACACCCCCACACCCCCGTGATCTTCCGGCTTCCCGCGGCGTTCTGTATCAGCCATTGATACGCGCGAACGGCGCCTGACCCGGGTCTGAGAGAATTGAGCACGTGATCTCCCGAATCGATCTGCGCGGCGACGCCCTCCCCGAGGGCACCGCCCTGCGTGACCTGCTGCCCCGAGCCGAGTTCGACGTAGCGGCCGCCCTGGAGAAGGTGCGTCCGATCTGCGAGGACGTGCATCATCGGGGCGACGCGGCGCTGATCGATTTCGCCGAGCGGTTCGACCGGGTCAGGCTCGACCAGGTGCGGGTGCCGGCCGCCGCGCTCACGCGCGCGCTGGAGGAGCTCGACCCGGCCGTGCGCGCGGCCCTCGAGGAGTCCATCCGCCGCGCCCGGATCGTCCATCGCGAGCAGCGCCGCGACACGCACACCACCCAGGTCGTTCCCGGCGGTGCCGTGACCGAGAAGTGGGTGCCGGTCCAGCGGGTGGGGCTCTACGCGCCCGGCGGCCGCTCCGTGTACCCGTCCTCCGTGATCATGAACGTGGTGCCCGCGCAGGAGGCCGGCGTCGAGTCCATCGCGCTCGCCTCTCCCGCCCAGGCCGAGTTCGACGGCCTGCCGCACCCGACCATCCTCGCCGCGTGCGCGCTGCTCGGCGTCGACGAGGTGTACGCGGCCGGCGGTGCCACGGCCGTCGCGATGTTCGCGTACGGCACCGAGTCCTGCGCGCCCGCCGACATGGTCACCGGCCCTGGCAACATCTGGGTCGCCGCGGCCAAGCGCTATTTCACGGGCAGGATCGGCATCGACGCCGAGGCCGGCCCGACCGAGATCGCGGTCCTCGCCGACGACACGGCCGACCCGGTGCACGTCGCCTCCGACCTGATCAGCCAGGCCGAGCACGACCCGCTGGCCGCCGCCGTGCTCGTCACCGACTCCGTCGAGCTCGCGGACGCCGTGGAGAAGGAGCTGGAGCCGCAGGTCGCGGCCACCAGGCACGTCGACGACCGGATCGTCCCGGCCCTGTCCGGCAAGCAGTCCGCGATCGTGCTGGTCGACGGCGTCGACGAGGGCCTGAGGGTGGTCGACGCGTACGGCGCCGAGCACCTGGAGATCCAGACGGCCGACGCGGCAGCCGTGGCCGACCGGGTCCGCAACGCCGGCGCGATCTTCATCGGCCCCTGGGCGCCGGTCTCGCTCGGCGACTACGCGGCAGGATCCAACCACGTGCTGCCCACCGGCGGCTGCGCCTGCCACTCCTCGGGCCTGTCCGTCCAGTCCTTCCTGCGCGGCATCCACATCGTCGACTACACGCAGGACGCGCTGGCCGAGGTCGCGCACCACGTGGTGACGCTGGCGGAGGCTGAGGACCTGCCCGCGCACGGCGCGGCGATCAAGGCGAGGTTCGGTTGGAAGGTGCCCGAGAGCAAGTGAACGACGTACGAATCGACGATCTCCCCGTACGGGACGAGCTGCGCGGCAAGTCCCCCTACGGCGCGCCCCAGCTGGACGTTCCCGTACGGCTGAACACCAACGAGAACCCCTACCCGCTGCCCGAGCCGCTGGTCGAGCGCATCGCCGAGCGGGTCCGTGAGGCTGCCCGGAACCTCAACCGCTACCCGGACCGGGAAGCGGTCGAGCTGCGCACCCAGCTGGCCCGGTACCTGACGGACACCGCCGGCCACGAGGTCGGCCTGGCCAACGTCTGGGCGGCCAACGGCTCCAACGAGGTCATCCAGCAGCTGCTGCAGACCTTCGGCGGGCCGGGCCGCACGGCGATCGGCTTCGAGCCGTCGTACTCGATGCACGGGCTGATCGCGCGCGGCACGGGCACGGGCTGGATCTCCGGCCCCCGCAACGACGACTTCACCATCGACCTCGCCGCCGCCGAGAAGGCGATCGCCGAGAACCAGCCGGACGTCGTCTTCGTCACCACCCCCAACAACCCCACCGGCACCGCGGTCCCGCCGGAGACGGTCCTCGCGCTGTACGAGGCCGCGCAGGCGGCGAAGCCGTCGATGGTGGTCGTGGACGAGGCGTACATCGAGTTCAGCCACGGTGCCTCGCTGCTGCCGCTGCTCGAAGGCCGCCCCCACCTCGTCATCTCACGCACGATGTCGAAGGCGTTCGGCGCGGCGGGTCTGCGCCTCGGCTACCTCGCGGCGCACCCGGCCGTCGTCGACGCCGTCCAGCTCGTCCGGCTGCCGTACCACCTGTCCGCCGTCACCCAGGCGACCGCCCTGGCCGCCCTGGAGCACACCGGCACGCTGCTGGGATACGTCGAGCAGCTCAAGACCGAGCGGGACCGGCTGGTGGACGAACTGCGCGCGACCGGATACGAGGTGACCGCGTCGGACGCGAACTTCGTGCAGTTCGGCCGGTTCGAGGACTCCCACGAGGTCTGGCAGAAGATCCTCGACCGGGGCGTCCTGGTCCGGGACAACGGCGTGCCCGGCTGGCTCCGGGTCACCGCCGGAACCCCCGAAGAGAACGACGCGTTCCTCGACGCGGTCCGTGAACTGAAGAAGGAGCAGGAGCTATGAGCCGCGTAGGACGCGTGGAGCGGACGACCAAGGAAACGTCCGTCCTCGTCGAGATCGACCTGGACGGCACCGGGAAGACGGAGATCTCCACCGGCGTCGGCTTCTACGACCACATGCTCGACCAGCTCGGCCGGCACGGTCTGTTCGACCTGACCGTGAAGACCGAGGGCGACCTGCACATCGACTCGCACCACACCATCGAGGACACCGCCCTCGCGCTCGGCGCCGCCTTCAAGCAGGCCCTCGGCGACAAGGTGGGGATCTACCGGTTCGGGAACTGCACGGTGCCCCTGGACGAGTCCCTCGCGCAGGTCACCGTCGACCTGTCCGGCCGCCCGTACCTCGTGCACACCGAGCCCGAGAAGATGGCGCCGATGATCGGCGAGTACGACACCACGATGACGCGGCACATCCTGGAGTCCTTCGTGGCCCAGGCACAGATCGCGCTGCACGTGCACGTGCCCTACGGGCGCAACGCGCACCACATCGTGGAGTGCCAGTTCAAGGCGCTGGCCCGGGCCCTGCGCTACGCGTCCGAGCGCGACCCGCGCGCCGCCGGCATCCTCCCGTCCACGAAGGGCGCCCTGTGAACGGCATCTCGACCCTGCTGATCGTCGTCGGCCTGTTCCTCGCCGGCGGGATCTACTCCTTCGTCAAGCAGAAGATGCCCAAGGGCCTGATCGTGCTGCTGTCGATCGGTGCCGCGATGTGCCTGGCAGCCGGCGTGGTGCGGCTGGAGGTGTGGAATTGAGCGCCCCTCAGAAAAAGGTGGTCGTCTTCGACTACGGCTTCGGCAACGTCCGCTCCGCCGAGCGTGCCCTCGCGCGCGCGGGAGCCGACGTCGAGATCACGCGTGACTACGACAAGGCCATGAACGCCGACGGGCTGCTCGTCCCCGGCGTCGGCGCCTTCGCCTCCTGCATGAAGGGCCTGCGCGAGGTGCGCGGCGACTGGATCGTCGACCGCAGGCTGTCCGGCGGCCGCCCGGTCATGGGCATCTGCGTCGGCATGCAGATCCTCTTCGCGCGCGGCATCGAGCACGGCGTGGAGAGCGACGGCCTCGACGAGTGGCCCGGCTCGGTCGAGCCACTCCAGGCCGAGGTCGTGCCCCACATGGGCTGGAACACCGTGGACGCCGCGGCCGGCTCGCGGCTGTTCGCCGGCCTGGACCCCGACGCGCGCTTCTACTTCGTGCACTCGTACGCCGTCCAGGACTGGTCGCTTCAGACGCACAACCCGGCCATCGAGGCTCCCAAGGTCACCTGGTCCACGCACGGCAAGCCGTTCGTCGCGGCCGTCGAGAACGGCGCCCTGTGGGCCACGCAGTTCCACCCCGAGAAGTCCGGCGACGCCGGAGCGCAGCTGCTGAACAACTGGATCGGAACCCTCTGATGCCCCCCTCGACGTCTTCCGTGAAGCTCGAACTCCTCCCCGCCGTGGACGTCCGTGACGGCCAGGCGGTCCGCCTGGTGCACGGCGAGTCCGGCACGGAGACCTCCTACGGCTCCCCCCTGGAGGCCGCCCTCGCCTGGCAGCGGTCCGGCGCCGAGTGGCTGCACCTGGTCGACCTGGACGCCGCGTTCGGCACCGGGAACAACCGCGAGCTGATCGCCGAGGTCGCCAAGGCGATGGACATCAAGGTGGAGCTGTCCGGGGGCATCCGCGACGACGACACCCTCGCCGCCGCCCTGGCCACCGGCTGCACCCGGGTGAACCTCGGCACGGCCGCCCTGGAGACCCCCGAGTGGGTCGCCAAGGTCATCGCCGAGCACGGTGACAAGATCGCCGTCGGCCTCGACGTACGCGGCACGACCCTGCGCGGCCGCGGCTGGACCCGCGACGGCGGCGACCTCTTTGAGACGCTGGAGCGCCTCGACAAGGAGGGCTGCGCGCGGTACGTCGTCACGGACATCGCCAAGGACGGCACGCTCCAGGGCCCGAACCTGGAGCTGCTGCGCAAGGTGTGCGCCGCTACCGATCGTCCTGTCGTGGCCTCCGGCGGCGTGTCCTCGCTGCACGACCTGCGGGCGATCGCCGAGCTGGTGCCGCTCGGTGTCGAGGGCGCGATCGTAGGGAAAGCGCTGTACGCGAAGGCGTTCACCCTGGAAGAGGCCTTGGAGGCTGTGTCGTCATGACCCTTGGGCGCGTGCAGAGCGGAAGTCCCTGGGAAGAGTCCTTCGGTTTTGCACGCGCTGTTCAGGCGGGCGACCGTGTGCTGGTCGCGGGCACGACCGCCTTCAAGGGCGACGTGCTCTACGGCGACGGCGACCCGTACGAGCAGACCAAGGTGGCCTTTGCCACCGCCCTGGACGCGATCGGCGAGTTCGGGCTCGGTATCGAGTCCGTCATCCGCACCCGTGTGTATCTGGCACACGCTCGGGACGTCGATGCGGTGGGGCGGGCCCACAAGGAGCTGTTCGACGGCGTACGCCCGGTCACGACGTTGCTGGTCGTGCAGGGCTTCATGGACTCCCGGGTCCTGGTGTCGGTGGAAGTGGAAGCATTCAGAGGGACACAAGAGGAGCACGATTCATGACCCTGGCGGTCCGAGTCATCCCCTGCCTGGACGTGGACAACGGCCGGGTCGTCAAGGGCGTCAACTTCCAGAACCTGCGCGACGCGGGCGACCCCGTCGAGATGGCCAAGGTGTACGACGCCGAGGGCGCCGACGAGCTGACGTTCCTGGACATCACCGCCTCGTCGGGCAATCGCGAGACGACGTACGACGTGGTGCGCCGCACGGCCGAGCAGGTGTTCATCCCGCTCACGGTCGGCGGCGGTGTGCGTACCGCCGAGGACGTGGACAAGCTGCTGCGCGCGGGCGCGGACAAGGTGGGCGTCAACACCGCCGCCATCGCCCGCCCCGAGCTGATCCGCGAGATCGCCGAGCGCTTCGGCCGGCAGGTGCTGGTGCTGTCGGTGGACGCCCGCCGCACCGAGTCGGGCTCCTTCGAGGTGACCACTCACGGCGGCCGCTCGCGGCACCGGCATCGACGCCGTCGAGTGGGCGCACCGGGCCGCCGAACTGGGCGCGGGCGAGATCCTGCTCAACTCGATGGACGCGGACGGCACCAAGGACGGCTACGACCTGGAGATGATCCGGGCCGTACGCGGGCACGTGACCGTCCCGGTCATCGCCTCGGGCGGCGCCGGCAAGCTGACCGACTTCCCGCCGGCCGTCGAGGCGGGCGCGGACGCGGTGCTGGCGGCCTCGGTGTTCCACTTCGGGGACCTGCGGATCGGCGAGGTCAAGGAGACGCTGCGGGAGGCGGGCCACCCGGTGCGGTGACGCCCCGTCCGCCGAGAGCCCCGGCCGCTTGGTGCGGCCGGGGCTCTCGCCTGTGCCTCGGATCCCTCAGATCCCGAGCTGCTTCGTCTCGTGCAGCTTCGCGATCGCGTTCTCGTCGCCGTCCAGGTCGACCTTGGCCGCGCTCTGACGGCCGTAACAGAACAGGACCAGTTCGGACGGCTCGCCGGTCACCGTGACCACCGGGGTGCCGCGCGTGGGCGACCGCCGTCTGGCCGTCGGGGCGGCGCAGGACCAGGCCCGTCGGGACGCCGCGGCCCATCAGCCGGGCGGTGCGCTCCAGGCGGGACCACAGGGCGTCCTGGAAGACCGGGTCGAGGTCGCGCGGGGACCAGTCGGGCTGGGCGCGGCGGACGTCCTCGGTGTGGACGTAGAACTCGATGAGGTTCGACGCCTCGTCGACCGGCTTGAGGGAGAAGGGCGAGAAACGCGGCGGGCCCGTACGGATCAGCTGGATCAGCTCCTCGTACGGCTTGTCGGTGTACTCCGCCATCACCTTGTCCAGGCGAGACGCGAGCTGCTTGATCAGTATCCCGCCGGCGGCGTCCGGGCGGCGCTCGCGCACCACCACGTGCGCGGCGAGGTCCCGGGTCGTCCAGCCCTCGCACAGGGTGGGCGCGTCCGGGCCCGCGGTCTCCAACAGGTCGGCGAGGAGAAGTCGTTCACGCTTGGCATGGGTCGACATGGAGTCAGCCTACGACCGCCCGTCAGGTCCGCCCAGTGGACACTCCACGCCGTCGTGGCACGCGGCGCATGTCAGTGGCAGCGCGGCACAATGGCCGGCCATGACCAGCACGCTCCCCGCAGCCCAGCCGCCTCGACCCGGAGATCGCCGCGCGCCTCAAGCGCAGCGCCGACGGCCTCCTGCCCGCCATCGCCCAGCAGTACGACACCGGAGAGGTGCTGATGCTCGGCTGGATGGACGACGAGGCGCTGCATCGCACCCTGACCACCGGCCGGTGCACGTACTGGTCGCGCAGCCGCCAGGAGTACTGGGTCAAGGGCGACACCTCCGGCCACTTCCAGTGGGTCAAGTCCGTCGCCCTGGACTGCGACGCCGACACCGTGCTCGTCAAGGTCGACCAGGTCGGCGCCGCCTGCCACACCGGCGCCCGCACCTGCTTCGACGCGGACGTGCTGCTCAAGGACGGCGGTTCCGGCGGACCGCGGCTCGGATCAGTAAGGTCAGCGGCCATGGACCTCGAGACCTTCCGCAAGCTCGCCGCCGACCGCCGGGTCATCCCGGTCACCCGCAAGCTCCTCGCCGACGGCGACACCCCGGTCGCGCTCTACCGCAAGCTCGCCGCCGAGCGCCCCGGCACGTTCCTGCTGGAGTCCGCGGAGAACGGCCGCTCCTGGTCCCGCTACTCGTTCGTCGGCGTCCGCTCCGCCGGCACACTCACCGAGCGCGACGGGCAGGCCCACTGGCTGGGCGCCCCGCCCGTCGGCGTCCCCACGGACGGCGACCCGCTCGCCGCCCTGCGCGCCACCATCGAGGCCCTGCACACCCCCGCGACCAGCGAGGGCCTGCCGCCCTTCACCGGCGGCATGGTCGGCTACCTCGGCTACGACATCGTGCGCCGCCTGGAGAAGATCGGCCCCGGCGAGCGCGACGACCTGAAGCTGCCCGAGCTGACCATGCTGCTCACCAGCGACCTCGCCGTCATGGACCACTGGGAGGGCTCCGTCCTGCTGATCGCCAACGCGATCAACCACAACGACCTCGACACGGGCGTCGACGAGGCCTACGCGGACGCGGTCGCCCGCCTCGACGCCATGGAGGCCGACCTCGTCGCGCCCGGTCGCCCAGCCGCCCGCCGTGCTGCCGCCCTCCGAGCTCCCCGAGTACACCGCGCTCTGGGGCGGCCAGGACTTCCAGGAGGCCGTCGAGGACATCAAGGAGCGCATCCGCGCCGGCGAGGCCTTCCAGGTGGTCCCCTCCCAGCGCTTCGAGACGCCGTGCACGGCCAGCGCGCTGGACGTCTACCGGGTGCTGCGGGCGACCAACCCGTCGCCGTACATGTACCTGTTCCGCTTCGACGGGCTTCGACGTCGTCGGATCGTCCCCCGAGGCCCTGGTGAAGGTCGAGGACGGCCAGGCCATGGTCCACCCCATCGCCGGCACCCGGCTGGCGCGGCGCCACCCCGCAGGAGGACCAGGCCCTCGCCGACGAACTGCTCGCCGACCCCAAGGAGCGCGCCGAGCACCTCATGCTGGTCGACCTGGGCCGCAACGACCTGGGGCGGGTCTGCGAGCCGGGCTCGGTCGAGGTCGTCGACTTCATGTCCGTCGAGCGGTACTCGCACGTGATGCACATCGTCTCGACGGTGACGGGCCGCGTCGCCCCCGGCCGCACGGCCTTCGACGTCCTCACGGCCTGCTTCCCGGCCGGCACCCTCTCCGGCGCCCCCAAGCCCCGCGCCATGCAGATCATCGACGAACTCGAGCCGTCCCGGCGCGGCCTGTACGGCGGCTGCGTCGGCTACCTCGACTTCGCGGGCGACTCCGACACCGCCATCGCCATCCGCACGGCCCTGCTGCGCGACGGCACGGCCTACGTCCAGGCCGGCGCGGGCATCGTCGCCGACTCCGACCCGGTCGCCGAGGACACCGAGTGCCGCAACAAGGCGGCGGCGGTCCTGCGGGCGGTGCACACGGCGAACCGGCTCGAGTGACCGGACGGCCGCCGCACATGAGCCCCGGTGGCCGCTTCACGGAACCCCGGGTGACGGTTCGCCCGGGGTTCAGGCGATAGTGGAGTACGTGACTGCCGTACCGCACCCCCGTTCCGAAGCCGCCGGTTCCGCCCGGGCCGGCCGCCTGAGCCTCGCCGTCGCCCTGCTGTGCGGCGCGCTCGGCGCGGCCGTGGCGCTGCTCGCCGACCCGGCAGCGCTGGTCGGAGGGCACCGCGACGGTGGCCGGCGGCGCCTTCCCCCTGACCGCCAAGGGCAGCGACGTCACGGGCGTCCCCGCGGCGCTGGCCATAGTGGGCCTCGCCGCGCTCGTCGCCGTCTTCGCCGTCCGCCGCGCCGGCCGCTTCGTGGTCGCCGCCCTGCTCGCGCTCTCCGGCGCCGGCATCGTCGCCGCCGCCCTGCTCGGCGCCTCCGACAGCTCCGCGCTGGACGAGAAGGCCGCACAGGCCTCCGGCGACACCTCGGCCACCGTCGAGGCCCTCACCCACACCGCCTGGCCGTACGTCGCGGCCGTCGGCGGCGTCCTGATCCTGCTCGCCGGGCTGCTCGCCCTGCGCTACGGCCGGCTGTGGCCCGCGCATGTCCGGCCGCTACGAGCGCGGCGGCGCCGCCCCGGCCGCGCCGCAAGGCCCCCGGCCGTCGACCCCGACCGCCCCGAGGAACTGTGGAAGGCCCTCGACCGCGGCGAGGACCCGACCGGGGCCTGACCGTGCGGCCGACCGGGGGCAGCGGCCGGTGCACCCCCGCTCACCGCACGCGGGCGCGTGCGGGACAATGAGCAGCGAGCGACCGGCTCGCCCACGTACAACACGTACACAGCAACGAGGAGCAAGCAATGGCGGGCAGCAGCCACGGTCACACCCCGGCCGCCTGGACCGGTGTCACGATCGCCTTCATCGGTTTCTGCGTCTCGGGCGCCTTCATGGTGATGGCCCAGCCCGCGGGCTTCTGGGCCGGCCTGGTGGTCGTGGTCCTCGGCGGCGTCGTCGGCTGGGTCATGCGCGGCATGGGCCTCGGCCAGCCCAAGGAGGCGCACCAGCGCGCTCGTCGAGCGGCAGCGCGAGCCGGCGGGCGCCGAGAGCTGACCCGCGTACGACTCCGCGGAGGGGCGACCCGGGGCGCCGGCACACGGGCGCCGGGACCGCCCCTCACGCGCAGTGCGGGGCACAATGCGACGCGTGAACGCCGACAGCCAGAGGGTGACGCGACCGCGGCAGGTCCGCTGCCGCGCTGGTCCGGCTGGCCGTCCCCGCCGGGGTCCTCGCGGCCGTCGCCGCCGCCTTCGCCTACGTGGGCGCCGTGGACCCGAACGAGCCCGGCCACTACCCCGCCTGCCCGCTGCTGCAGCTACACCGGCCTCTACTGCCCCGGCTGCGGCGGACTGCGCAGTGCGCACGCCTTCGTCCACGGGGACTTCCTGGCGGCGCTCCAGGACAACGCGCTGGCTGTCGTCGGCTATCTGGCTCTTCGCCGTGCTGTGGACCGTCTGGGTGGTCCGCGCGGTCGCGCGGGCGACCGCTGCGGATCGATCCCGGGCCGGTGCAGCTGTGGAGCCGTCGGGGCGTTGCTGCTGGTCTTCACGGTTGTCCGGAACCTGCCGTTCGGTGGCTGGCTCCACCCTTGATCAACTGGAGAACGTCCAGGTAGTGGGACCGGCGTCAACCGGATGCGAGGCCTTCGCCCTCCTCCGGATACCATCGCAGTGACCATAGGTTTCGTACCGCTGGCACAGTCCACCGTCTGGAAGGGGGCCGCTCGCGTGAGTGTGCTCGACGAGATCATCGACGGAGTCCGTGCCGACCTCGCGGAGCGGCAGGCGCGCGTCAGCCTCGACGAGCTCAAGGAGCGCGCGGCGAAGGCTCCCGCGGCCAAGGACGGCGTCGCCGCGCTGCAGCGGCGACGGCGTCAAGGTCATCTGCGAGGTCAAGCGCTCCAGCCCCTCCAAGGGCGCGCTGGCCGCGATCGCCGACCCGGCCGGGCTCGCCGCGGACTACGAGGCGGGCGGTGCGGCCGTCATCTCCGTGCTGACCGAACAGCGCCGCTTCGGCGGCTCGCTGGCCGACCTGGAGGCGGTCCGCGCCCGCGTGGACATCCCCGTCCTGCGCAAGGACTTCATCGTCACGTCGTACCAGCTGTGGGAGGCCCGCGCGTACGGCGCCGACCTCGTGCTGCTGATCGTCGCCGCCCTCGACCAGCCCGCGCTGGAGTCGCTGATCGAGCGTGCCGAGTCCATCGGGCTGACCCCGCTGGTCGAGGTGCACGACGAGGACGAGGTCGAGCGCGCCGTGGACGCGGGCGCAAGATCATCGGCGTCAACGCGCGCAACCTGAAGACCCTCGAGGTCGACCGCGGCACCTTCGAGCGCATCGCCCCCGAGATCCCCGACCAACATCGTCAAGATCGCCGAGTCCGGCGTCCGCGGCCCGCACGACCTCATCGCCTACGCCAACGCCGGCGCCGACGCGGTCCTGGTCGGCGAGTCCCTGGTCACCGGCAAGGACCCGAAGTCGGCGGTCTCCGACCTGGTGGCGGCGGGCGAGCACCCCGCACTGCGGCACGGCCGGGGCTGATCACCCGCTAGGCTTGCCCCGATGACTCTCACCGTGACGACCGTGGACCGGTACGCCCGCCTCGCGCGCGGCTGCCGCCCCCGCGGCTGCCGCGCCCCGGCCCGCCGGGTCCACGGCCGCCGCGTGCGGTACGTCATCGGAGACGAACCCGGGCAGGTGAACGGCATGTCGATGGCAGCGCGCCCTTAGGGGCGCGGGGAACTGCGCGACGAGCCACGACACGGCCCGCAGCCGACTGACAATCCCCGCCCCCACGGCGATTAGTGCATTCCACACACAACTCACCGTGAGGTTTCCGCATGCCCAGCCAGTTCTTCATCCCCGACCCCGAGGGTCAAATCCCCAGCCCCGAAGGCTACTTCGGCGCGTTCGGCGGCAAGTTCATCCCGGAGGCCCTCGTCGCCGCCGTGGACGAGGTGGCCGTCGAGTACGACAAGGCCAAGCACGACCCCGAGTTCGCCCGCGGAGCTCGACGACCTCCTGGTCAACTACACCGGCCGCCCCAGCTCCCTCACCGAGGTGCCCCGGTTCGCCGAACACGCCGGTGGCGCACGGATCTTCCTGAAGCGCGAAGACCTCAACCACACCGGCTCCCACAAGATCAACAACGTGCTCGGCCAGGCCCTGCTCACCAAGCGCATGGGCAAGACCCGCGTCATCGCCGAGACCGGCGCCGGCCAGCACGGCGTCGCCACGGCCACCGCCTGCGCCCTGTTCGGCCTCGACTGCACCATCTACATGGGCGAGATCGACACCCAGCGCCAGGCCCTCAACGTCGCCCGGATGCGCATGCTCGGCGCCGAGGTCATCGCCGTGAAGTCCGGCAGCCGCACGCTGAAGGACGCCATCAACGAGGCCTTCCGCGACTGGGTCGCCAACGTCGACCACACCCACTACCTCTTCGGCACGGTCGCCGGCCCGCACCCCTTCCCGGCCATGGTCCGCGACTTCCACCGCGTCATCGGCGTCGAGGCCCGCCGCCAGCTCCTGGAGCGCGCCGGACGCCTGCCCGACGCCGCCGTCGCCTGCGTCGGCGGCGGCTCCAACGCCATCGGCCTCTTCCACGCCTTCATCCCGGACGCGGACGTACGCCTCATCGGCTGCGAGCCCGCCGGGCCACGGCGTCGAGACCGGCGAGCACGCGGCCACCCTGACCGCCGGCGAGCCCGGCATCCTGCACGGCTCCCGCTCCTACGTCCTCCAGGACGACGAGGGCCAGATCACCGAGCCGTACTCGATCTCGGCCGGTCTGGACTACCCGGGCATCGGCCCCGAGCACTCCTACCTCAAGGACTCCGGCCGCGGCGAGTACCGCGCGGTCACGGACGACGCGGCCATGCAGGCCCTGCGCCTGCTGTCCCGCACCGAGGGCATCATCCCGGCCATCGAGAGCGCCCACGCGCTGGCCGGCGCCCTGGAGGTCGGCAAGGAGCTGGGCAAGGACGGGCTGATCGTCGTCAACCTGTCCGGCCGCGGCGACAAGGACATGGACACCGCCGCCCGCTACTTCGGCCTCTACGACACCGACGCCGAGGTCGCCGCCGACGCCGACGCCGGCACCGCCGAGATCGAGGGGGACGCCAAGTGAGCGGCAACATCCAGCTGTTGACGCGACACCCTCGCAGCCGCCAAGTCCGAGGGGCGCTCCGCGCTCATCGCCTACCTCCCGGCCGGGTTCCCGACCGTGGACGGCGGCATCGAGGCGATCAAGGCCGTCATCGACGGCGGCGCCGACGTCGTGGAGGTCGGCCTGCCGCACAGCGACCCCGTCCTCGACGGCCCCGTCATCCAGACCGCCGACGACATCGCCCTGCGCGGCGGCGTGCAGATCGCGGACGTGATGCGCACGGTCCGCGAGGCCCACGCGGCCACCGGCAAGCCGATCCTCGTCATGACGTACTGGAACCCCATCGACCGCTACGGCGTCGAGCGCTTCACCGCCGAGCTCGCCGAGGCGGGCGGCGCCGGGTGCATCCTGCCCGACCTGCCCGTGCAGGAGTCGGCGCTGTGGAGGGAGCACGCGGACAAGCACGGCCTCGCCACCGTCTTCGTCGTCGCTCCCAGCAGCAAGGACGAGCGGCTCGCGCAGATCACCGCGGCGGGCAGCGGCTTCGTCTACGCCGCCTCGCTGATGGGCGTCACCGGCACCCGCGCGTCCGTCGGCGCGCAGGCCCAGGACCTGGTGGAACGCACCCGGGCCACCGGCACCGACCTGCCGGTCTGCGTCGGCCTCGGCGTCTCCAACGCCGACCCAGGCCGCCGAGGTCGCCGGCTTCGCCGACGGCGTGATCGTCGGCTCGGCGTTCGTCAAGGCGATGCTGGACGCCCCGGACGACGCGGCCGGCGTCGAGGCCGTCCGCGCGCTCGCCGGCGACCTCGCGAAGGGCGTGCGCGGACAGGCGTAAGAGACACCGGCGGAAGTCACTGAGCAGGTCCACTCGTAACGGGTGGACCTGAGGCCGGGGAGGCGCGGTGCGCCTCCCCGGTTCGTTCCGGGGTGTGAGCGAGAAGAACCGTGAGGGAAAGCGCACCGCCCGTGAGCGGCTGGCGGTCGAGCGCGAGAAGCAGAAGTCCGCGGACAAGCGCCGGCGCGCGCTGATCGTGGGCGGGGCTGTCGTCGCCGTCCTGGGTCTCGCGGCGGTGATCGGCGTCGTCGCGGCCAACGCCGGCAAGGACGAGGTCAGCGAGGCGTCGGGCCCGGTCGTGGCGCCCTCGGGAGCGCAGGGCAAGGACGGCCTCGCGATCCCGGTCGGCAAGGACAGCGCCAAGTCCACGCTCACGGTGTGGGAGGACTTCCGCTGCCCGGCCTGCAAGTCCTTCGAGACGACGTACCGGCCGGCGATCCACGAGCTGACCGAGCGCCGGCAAGCTGAAGGTGGAGTACCACCTGGTCACGCTCATCGACGGCAACATGGGCGGCACCGGCTCCCGCAACGCGGCCAACGCCGCGGCCTGCGCCCAGGACGCCGGGAAGTTCCCCGCCGTACCACGACGTGCTCTTCGAGAACCAGCCCCCGGAGGTCGACGACGCCTACGCGGACAACGCCAAGCTGATCGAGCTGGCCGGCAAGGTCGACGGGCCTGGACACGCCCGCCTTCCGCAAGTGCGTCGAGAACGGCACGCACAACGGCTGGGTCGCCAAGTCCCACCAGGCCTTCAACAAGGGCGGCTTCTCCGGCACGCCGACCGTGCTGTTCGAGCGGCAAGAACATCTACCAGGACCGGACGATGACCCCGGCGAAGCTGAAGCAGATGGTGCAGGAGGCAGAACAAGGGGTGAAGGGGCTTTCGCACGCCCCCGTTATGGACCCGTAGCCGGGCTGCCTGCCGTGCGGCCCGCTGCGGCAGGGTAGCGTCGACCTTGCCATGGAACTTGCCTTCATTCCCAGCCCGTCGCGCGGGGTGCTGTACCTCGGCCCCATTCCGCTGCGCGGCTACGCGTTCTGCATCATCATCGGCGTCTTCGTCGCCGTCTGGCTCGGCAACAAGCGCTGGATCGCCCGAGGCGGGCGGGCCGGCACGGTGGCCGACATCGCCGTCTGGGCCGTGCCGTTCGGCCTCGTCGGCGGCCGGCTCTACCACGTGATCACGGACTACGAGCTGTACTTCAGCGAGGGCCGTGACTGGGTCGACGCCTTCAAGATCTGGGAGGGCGGCCTCGGCATCTGGGGCGCGATCGCACTCGGCGCGGTGGGCGCGTGGATCGGCTGCCGCCGCCGTGGCATCCCGCTGCCCGCGTACGCCGACGCCATCGCGCCCGGCATCGCCCTCGCGCAGGCGATCGGCCGCTGGGGCAACTGGTTCAACCAGGAGCTGTACGGCAAGCCGACCGATCTGCCGTGGGCCCTGGAGATCACCTCCTCGACGGACGGGCGGGTGCCGGGCACCTACCACCCGACGTTCCTGTACGAGTCGCTGTGGTGCATCGGCGTCGCGCTCCTGGTCATCTGGGCGGACCGCCGCTTCAGGCTCGGGCACGGGCGGGCGTTCGCGCTGTACGTCGCCGCGTACTGCGCGGGCCGCGGCGTGGATCGAGTACATGCGCGTCGACGACGCCCACCACATCCTGGGCGCTCCGGCTGAACGTCTGGACCGCGATCATCGTGTTCCTGCTCGCGGTGATCTACCTGGTGCTGTCGTCGAAGAAGCGGCCCGGGCCGGGAAGACGTCGTGCGAGCCCGGTGCTGAGGCCTCCGGCGGTGACGCCGACGCGAGGCGAGAAGGCCGAGGACGAGCGGTGCGACGGCGAGGCCGAGGCCGAGGAAGGACGAGCCGAGGACACGCCGGCACGGCGGCGAAGGACGGCGGCCGAGGACAGGGCCAAGGACGAGGCCGGGTCGGCGAAGAAGACCTGACCGCCCGCCGTACGTGGACCGAGGGCGCCCGGGAGATCTCCGGGCGCCCTCGGCGTGTTCAGCGCGCGGCGGGCCAGGGACAGGGTGCGCTGGGCCGCCGCCACCACCGCCGCGTCGACGAAGCGGCCGTCCGGGAGGGCCTGGGCGCCCTGGTCCGTGGCCGCCGCCTTGATGATCGTCTCCGCCTGTTCGATCTCCTCCTCGGTGGGCAGGTAGGCACGTTCGATCACCGGGAGCTGGCGGGGGTGGATCGCGGCGCGGCCCAGGAAGCCCAGGGCGCGGCCGTGGGCGCAGGAGGCGGCCAGGCCGTCCAGGTCGCGGATGTCCGGGTGGACCGACTGGGGCGGCGGGGGCAGGCCCGCCGCCCGGGCGGCCACGATCACCCGGGAGCGGGACCAGTCGAGGCCCGCGTCGTCCCGCACGCCCAGGTCGGCCCGCAGGTCGGCCTCGCCGAGCGCGATGCCGCGCAGGGACGGGTGGGCGCGTGGCGATGGCGTACGCCTGCTCCACTGCCGAGGGCCGACTCCAGGAGGGCGTACAGGGCGGCCCGGAGCGGCTCGGCTGCGCGACGCGGACGACCTCGGCGGCGGACGGTCACCTTGGGCAGGCGGAGGCCGGACAGGCCCGGGGGCCGGCGCCAGCGGCCGCGAGGTCCTGCTCGGCCCAGGGGCTGTCCAGGGCGTTGACGCGGACGTGGACCGGGACCGGCTGGCGGGTCGGCGAGCAGGTCGGCGGTGGCCGCGCGGGCGTAGTCCTTGCGGTCCGGGGCGACCGCGTCCTCCAGGTCGACGACGACGATGTCGGCGCCGGACGGTCAGGGCCTTCGCGACCACGTGAGGGCGGTCGCCCGGGGCGTACAGCCAGGTGAGCGGGAAGCCGCCGTCACAGGGCGCCCTCCGCGCGCAGGGCCGTCGAGCGTCGGCCGGGGTCAGGCCCAGCTCGGTCAGGACCTCGTCGGTGTCGGCGCCGTGCGGGCGGCCGGCCCAGCGGATCGCGCCGGGCGTGGCGGAGAGGCGGAAGAGGACGTTCTGCATGCGCAGCGGGCCCAGTTCGGGGTCGTCGACGGTGGTGATGGTGTCCAGGGCCTGGTACTGCGGGTCCGCCATCACGTCCCGGACGTCCTGGACCGGGGCCACCGCCGCCTCCGCCTTCTCGAAGGCCGCCAGGACGTCGGTCGCGGGTGCGCGCGGCGATCCAGGCGCCGACCGCCTCGTCCAGGACGTCGGCGTGGCGGGCGCGGTCGGCGCCCGTGGCGAACCACGGCTCGTCGATCAGTTCCGGGCGGCCCACCAGGTGCATCACGCGCTCCGCGACCGACTGGGCCGAGGTCGAGACGGCGACCCAGGTGCCGTCCGCCGTGCGGTAGACGCCGCGCGGGGCGTTGTTGGGGGAGCGGTTGCCGGTGCGCGGCTGGACGTGGCCGAGCTGGTCGTACCAGAGGGGCTGGGGGCCGAGGGCGGCCAGGATCGGCTCGATCAGGGCCATGTCGACGACCTGGCCCTCGCCGGTGCGCTCGCGGGCGGCCAGCGCCGTCATCACGGCGTACGCCGTCGTCAGGCCCGCGATGGAGTCGGCCAGGCCGAACGGCGGGAGGGTCGGGGGCGCGTCCGGTTCGCCGGTGATCGCGGCGAAGCCGCTCATCGCCTCGGCGAGGGTGCCGAAGCCGGGGCGGTGCGCGTAGGGGCCGAACTGGCCGAAGCCGGTGACGCGGGCCAGGACCAGGCGGGGGTTGGCGGCCGACAGCTCCGGCCAGCCCAGGTCCCACTTCTCCAGGGTGCCGGGACGGAAGTTCTCGATGACCACGTCGGCGGTGGCGGCGAGGCGCAGGAGGGTGCCGCGGCCGCCGGGCTTCGACAGGTCGAGGGTGATGGTGCGCTTGTTGCGGCCGAGCATCTTCCACCACAGGCCGACGCCGTCCTTCGACGGGCCGTGGCCGCGGGAGGGATCCGGCTTCGCCGGGTGCTCGACCTTGACGACCTCGGCGCCGAAGTCGCCGAGCAGGGTGGCGGCGAGCGGTCCGGCGAAGAGGGTGGCGAGGTCGAGGACGCGGAGGCCGGTGAGGGGAGCGGTCATGGGCGAGGGATCTCCCGGTGTGTGAGGTGGGCGAGTGCGTCGAAGCCGATGCCGTCGAAGTCGCCGACGGAGGTGGAGAGCCGGTTCTTCAGGGGGGCCGTCCAGCGGTCGGGGAGAGCCGCGGGGTGCCCGGCCAGCAGGCCGGCGATGCCGCCGGCCGTCGCGCCGTTGGAGTCGGTGTCCCAACCGCCGCTGACCGGCACGGCAGATGGAGCCGGAGAAGTCGCCGTTCGCGTGGGTGAGGGCGGCGGCGATCAGGGCGGTGTTGGGGACGGCGTGCACCCAGTGGTGGGTCCGGCGTGGGCGGCGTGGAGTGCGTCGACGACCGTGTCGAAGTCCGCTGTGTTCCGGGCCAGTCGGATGGCGTGGCGGACGGCTCGGGCGAGACGGGAGTCGGGGGGTACGACGGTGAGGCCGGTGCTCAGGCAGGTGTGGACGTCGTGGGTCGCCGGTCGCTGCGCGTAGCGATGGCGGCCGCCGTGAACATCGCCGCGTAGACGCCGTTGGCGGTGTGGGTGAGGGTGGCGTCCCGGTGGGCCTGTTCGGCGGCGGCGGCCGGGTCGCCGGGGTTGGTCCAGCCGTGGACGTCGGCGCGGATCAGGGCGCCGATCCATTCGCGGAACGGGTTGCGGTGGCGGGCGGTGTGCGGGGGCTCCAGGCCGGTGAGGAGGTTGCGGTAGGCGATGCGTTCGGCGGTGAAGGTGCGGCCTGCGGGGAGCTCGTCGAGCCAGAGTGCGGGCCACGTCCGTGGTGGTGAAGGCTCTGCCGTGGCGTTGGAGCAGGAGGAGGTTGAGGAGGGGGTAGTTGAGGTCGTCGTCCTCGGGCATGCCGTCGATGTTCTCGGCGAGGGAGTTGTTCGCCGAGCGGCGGTTCCAGGGGTGCGGCCGGAGGAGGTCCGCGGGGACGCCTCGGGCGGTGAAGTAGGTGGTGAGGGGCCAGTTGCCGGTGGACTGGGCCAGTTGGCGGATGGCTTCGAGGGGGAGCTTTTCGACTGGCTTGCCCAGGAGGCAGCCGGTGGCTCGGCCGAGCCAGGCCGCTTCGCAGCCGGTGGGGGGTGCTGCGGCGCCGGTGGCACGGCGGTGCCCGCCGGCTCCGGCCAGCTCGGGGCAGGAGAGGCCTCGGGACGCTGCTCGCGCCGGCCGGGAGCTCCGTCGGTTCGTCGTCGTGCCAAACGGCTCGCGGGCAGATCGGCCAGTTCGTCCAGGAGGTCTTCGGCCAGGTGGCGAAGGTAGCGGGACGCCGGGAGCGGGGACGCGCCCGCGGCAGCGGGGCCTCGCGGCCGCCCGCTGCTCTCCAGCGGGCCGCGATGGCCTCGACGGCTCGCGGCCGTCCTGGGCCGCCTGGCGGAGCTCGTGGCCGATCAGGTCCTCCGGCTGGACCCAGGTCAGTCGGAGCATGTCCGGGCCTCCGAGGGACGCGAAGGCCGCTTCGTGGGCTGCGGCGGCGGGTCACGTCCCGGGCGAAGATCTCGCGGGTCACCGCGGTGAGGGTCGGGCCGGTTCCCAGAGGTCCAGGCGGCTGGCCTCCGCGACCGTCTTGGACCAGTCCTCGGGGACCGGTGAGCCCAGGGCGCCGGCCAGGGCGCCGGCCATCGTGGCGATGGAGTCGCAGTCGCGGCCGTAGTTCACCGCGCCCGAGGACCGCGTGGCGGTAGTCGCCGCCGCGCGACGAGCAACATGCCCAGGGCGACGGGGAGTTCCTCGATGGCGTGCAGACGGGAGGGGCGGCGGGCGCCGAGGGACGGGGCGCGGTAGTCGGGGCCGACCGTGTCGTAGGGGGTGACCGCCTCGCGCAGCGGGGCGCAGCGCCGACTCGAAGTCCGTGTGGCGGGCCGCGCTCCTCGCAGACCGCTCGATCGCGGCCCGCGTGCCGTCCTTCGCCAGGGACAGACAGGCCGAGACGACCGAGTCCGGCGTCGCGCCCGGGGCGCACGCCGCCGCCACCGCCGCGGCCAGGACGCCCGCCGCCTCACGGCCGTACGACGACTGGTGCGCGCCGGCGATGTCGAGGGCCTCGGCGTACGCCGCCCGCGGGTCGGCCGCGTTGACCAGGCCGACCGGGGCCATGTACATCGCCGCACCGCAGTTGACGATGTTGCCGGTGCCGGCCTCGCGCGGGTCGGCGTGGCCGTAGTGGATCCGCGTCACCAGCCACTTCTCCGCCAGGAAGATCCGCTGGAGGGGGAGGGCCTCGGTCTCCAGTTCCGGGATCCAGCGCGGCTCGGTCATGAGGTCCGGGACCAGGTGGTCGGCGATCGCGTAGGCGTCGAGGTGGTCGCGGACCCGGGCGTAGACGCGGACCAGCGCGTGCGTCATCAAGGTGTCGTCGGTGACGTGGCCGTCGCCCTTGTGGTACGGGGCGAGGGGGCGGGCCGTGCGCCAGTCGTCGCCGTTCCAGGGGCCGACGATGCCGTGGACGCGGCCGCCGTGGCGTTCGAGGATCTGCTCGGGCGAGTAGCCCTCGACGGGGCCGCCGAGGGCGTCGCCGACGGCGGCGCCGACCAGGGCGCCGGTGATCCGCTCGTCCAGCGGGGCGCTTTGGTGCGGTTTTGGGCGTCATGGCCGAATCATCCTCCTGGGCGGGCCGGTTGCGCGGCTTCCAGGAGTTCGGCGAGTTCCACGAGGTCGGTGCCGGTGAGGCGGGGGAGGACGCAGCCGGAGAGGGTGCGGCAGGTCGTCCCGCCAGGACGCCGGGATCGAGGCGCCGCCGCCCAGCGCGCCGGTGAGCGCGCCGGCCAGGGCCGGGGCCGAGTCCGCGACCCGGGACAGGCAGGCCGCGGCGGGGACCGCCTCGGCGATGCGGCCGCGGGCGGCGGTGGCCAGGGCGAGGGCGACCGGGACCGTTTCGGCGGCGGCGATGCCGTAGCTGTAGACGTGGTCGACGATCTGGTGTTCCAGGGGGGGGATCAGGGCGAAGGCGCTGTCCGCGGCGGCGGCGAGCTTCAGGGCGTGCCGGGCGTTGCGGCCGATCTCCGTCTCCTCGGGGAGTTCGGCGAGCGCGGCGGTGACGCAGGCGTCGACGTCCGCGCCGGCCAGGGCGAGTGCGAGGGCCGCCGCCATCGCGCGGGCGCCGTGCACGCCGTCGCCGTCCTGGGTGTAGCGGGCGTCGAACTCGGCGAGGTCGGCGGCGCGGTCGGGGGTCGCCGGGGTGGGCCACGGCCAGGACGCAGGCGCGTACGCAGGCCGCGTCGTCGAAGTAGTGCGGGTTGTCGTGGCCGGTGGCGGGCGGGCGCAGGCCGGTGGCGAGGTTGCCGAGGCCGGCGCGGACGGAGATGCGGGCGCGCAGGGGGAGGACGGCGGACTCGATCTCGGGGGCGCGGTCCGCTGCCGCGGCGACCTCGCCGGCGATGGCGTTCCAGGTGAGGTCGATGGCGGCGCGGGTGCGGCGTTCTCGGCTCAGGTCGCTCGAGGACGGTGTCGTCGCCGGCGCGCAGGAGGGCTTCCGCGGCGAAGGCCGCCCATTCCGCGTCGTCGGAGGGGCCGAGGCGGAGGGGCTCGGGGGGCTGGTTCAGGGCGATGGGGACGGGGAGGGTGGTGGTGGCGTTGTGTTCGGCGAAGGTGTCGAGTTCGCGGGTGAGGCGGCGGGTCCAGTCGGGCATGCGGGCGGCTCTGTGGCGGGCGGCGGGCCAGCCGGCGGCGTCGCCGGCGGCCAGTCCGAGCAGGAGGCCTTCGATGCGCTGCCCTCCGGGGTGTGCGGCCTCGGCTTCGCCTTCGGCCTTTGTTCCCGCCCGCACCGCCCGTGCGACTCGTCACCTGAGCGGGTCCTGGTCTCCGGTGGGGCGCCTTCGCCGTCGGCGGCTGCGGGTGCGTGCGTCGTCATGCGGGGGCCTCCGCTCCGTCGGCCGCGCGAGGACGGAGTCCGTCGGGCCCTGCGGTCCGGGCCTCCCGCGGCGACCCCCGCGCTCCACTTCCTGTCCTCCCCCGGCGTCAGCAGGTCCGCCACGTCCAGGACGTGGTGGCCGGCCATCGCCGGGAGGCAGTGCCCCGGGCCGGGCTGATGGCCGCGGCCCAGGCCGGCGGGATCGCCGACGACACCCCGGGTCGCGCCCGCCAGCGCGCCCGCCACCGCCGCCGTCGTGTCCGCGTCGCGGCCCATGTTCACCGCCGTCAGGACGGACTGTTCGAAGTCGCCGTCGGCCGCCGCGTACGCGCCGAAGGCGAGGGCGACCGCCTCGGGGGCCAGGTCGGTCCAGGGGTAGCCGCCGATGACGACCGCGGAGCGGACCGCGCGTTCGCCGCGGTGGGCCACCGCCACCGCGCGGCGCAGACAGCGGGCCGTCCAGGAGTCGTCGGGGACGACCGCGAGGGCCGAGGCCACGACCGCGATCGACGGCGCGCCCGCCATCGCCGCCGCCACACCCGCCGCCACCGCCTGGCCGCCGTAGATGCCCTCGCCGTCGTGGCTCACCGAGCCGTCGATCGCCACCAGGCGGGCCGCCTCCGCCGGGCGGCCCGCCGCGAACACCCCGAAGGGGGCCGCGCGCATGGCCAGGCCGTCGCTCCAGGCGTGGCGGTGCTGGGCGGAGATGGGGGCGGCCAGGCCCCGGCGGAGGTTCTCCAGCGTGCCGCGTTCGCTGAAGCCGGCGCCCCGGAAGGGGCCCTCGTCGCGGTCGGCGATCCACTCGTGCCAGGCCGCCTCCACATGGGCCGGGGTGAGCGCGGAGCCGTGCCGGGCCAGGAGGAGGCCGGAGAAGATCGCGTACTCGGTGTCGTCCGTGCCGCACGGGTTATCGGTGACGTACCCCGTGATGCGGCCCCACCGGGCGCGGATCTCGGAGGGCTTCATGTTCTCGGCCGGGGCCCCGAGGGCGTCACCGACGGCCAGACCCAGCAGCGCGCCGCGCGCCCGTTCGCGGAGTTCGGCGGCGTCCCCGGGCGCCGGGACCGAGGGGATGCAGGCGATCGATGCCATGCGCGGCCTCTCCTCGGGCTCCGCCCAGGGCGCGGAGCCCTTTCCGGATGTGTCCCACCGCGGCTGACCTGAGCCTCGGGAGCCCCAGCAGTCACCCGGTCGACATCTGTGCAGCACTCATGCATCAAGTGAGCGTGATACGGGTAAAACCGCAGGTTAGCCGCAGCCTTTCCTTGCTGGCGGGGCGGAATTCGCGGCGTAGATTTGTGTTGTTGTAAAAATCTGGAACTTGTCCAATCAGTGGGAGCTTGGGGGATCCTTCATGGCCATCATCGAGACCGAGGCGACGCTGCACGAGGCGCACCGCGACAACCACACGCACCGGGACGTGAACGGCGGCTGGCTGCGCCCCGCCGTCTTCGGTGCGATGGACGGCCTGGTCTCCAACCTCGCCCTGATGACCGGTGTCGCGGGCGGGGCGGTCAGTCAGCAGACCATCGTGCTGAGCGGGCTCGCCGGGCCTGGCCGCCGGCGCCTTCTCCATGGCCGCCGGCGAGTACACCTCCGTCGCCTCGCAGCGCGAGCTCGTCGAGGCCGAGCTGGACGTGGAGCGCCGGGAGCTGAGAAAGCACCCGAAGGACGAGGAGGCCGAGCTCGCCGCGCTCTACGAGGCGCGGGGGGTCGAGCCCGGCTGGCCCGCGAAGTGGCGTCGCCGGCAGCTGTCGAAGGATCCCGAGCAGGCGCTGGAGATACACGCCCGCGAGGAGCTGGGCATCGACCCCGGCGATCTGCCCTCGCCCACCGTGGCCGCGGTGTCGAGTCTTCGGCTCCTTCGCGCTGGGCGCGCTGCTGCCCGTCCTGCCGTATCTGCTCGGCGCGAGCACCCTGTGGCCCGCCGTGCTGCTCGGCGCTGCTCGGGCTGTTCCTGTGCGGTGCGGTGGTGGCCAAGGTGACGGCGCGCACCTGGTGGTACAGCGGGCTGCGGCAGCTCGTCCTCGGCGGCGCGGCGGCCGGTGTGACGTACGCCCTGGGCAGCCTGTTCGGAACGGCCGTAGGATAGCTCGGCTCGAACTTATGCGTGGGGCCGCATAAGTAGCCGTTACTCGCTGGTTTCGAATGCGTAACCACCGGGCATGAGCCGTAAGCGCTGTGGGCAATGACGCTCGCCGCGCACCCCGCGGGGTGGGCGACGACGCTCATTCCGCCTCGGGCCGACGGACATCGGATCTGACGGTCGTTCGGTGCTGCCCCCATAGCTTCCAGCCGTCGGCGCGGAACCCCCGCCGCAGCCTGCGGTGTCCGCATGCTGGAACGGATTATCCCGGTTCCCGAGAACCGCTCCATCATGTAACCTGCACGAAATTTTGCGATCACGCAGAGGGCCAACGTCGTCCCTCGGCACTTTGCATATGCCAGATGACGACGACGGGAGAGCCGATGCGTACGCCGCGCCAGCCGTCCCAGCACTCCGCGAATGGCCAGAACTGGTCGTTCATGGATGCTCGCCCTGCTGCGCAGGGTATGTACGACCCCCGCAACGAGCACGACGCCTGCGGCGTCGGCTTCGTCGCCACCCTCACCGGCGAGGCGTCCCACACCCTGGTCGAGCAGGCGCTCACCGTCCTGCGCAACCTCGAACACCGCGGTGCCACCGGCTCCGAGCCCGACTCGGGCGACGGCGCGGGCATCCTCTCCCAGGTGCCGGACGCCTTCTTCCGTGAGGTGGCCGGATTCGAGCTGCCCGAGGCCGGCGGCTACGCCGTCGGTATCGCCTTCCTGCCGGAGGACGGCACCGAGGACGCCGTCTCGCGGATCGAGACGATCGCGTCCGAGGAGGGGCTCACCGTCCTCGGCTGGCGCGAGGTGCCGGTCGCCCCCCAGCTGCTGGGTGCCACCGCCCGCTCGACCATGCCGGTCTTCCGCCAGATCTTCGTCAGCGACGGCGCCGCGTCCCGCAAGGGCATCGCCCTCGACCGCAAGGCCTTCGTGCTGCGCAAGCGCGCCGAGCGCGAGGCCGGCGTCTACTTCCCGTCGCTGTCCGCGCGGACGATCGTCTACAAGGGCATGCTGACCACCGGCCAGCTGGAGCCCTTCTTCCCGGACCTGTCCGACCGCCGCTTCGCCTCCGCGATCGCGCTCGTGCACTCCCGGTTCTCGACGAACACCTTCCCGTCGTGGCCGCTGGCCCACCCGTACCGCTTCGTCGCGCACAACGGTGAGATCAACACCGTCAAGGGCAACCGCAACTGGATGGTCGCCCGCGAGTCCCAGCTGGTCTCCGACCTGTTCGGCTCCGACGACAAGGCCCTCGAGCGGATCTTCCCGGTCTGCACGCCGGACGCCTCCGACTCCGCCTCCTTCGACGAGGTCCTGGAGCTCCTGCACCTCGGCGGCCGCTCGCTGCCGCACTCCGTGCTGATGATGATCCCGGAGGCGTGGGAGAACCACGACTCCATGGACCCGGCCCGGCGCGCCTTCTACCAGTTCCACTCCACGATGATGGAGCCCTGGGACGGCCCGGCCTGTGTCACCTTCACCGACGGCACCCAGGTCGGCGCCGTGCTCGACCGCAACGGCCTGCGCCCCGGCCGCTACTGGGTCACCGACGACGGCCTCGTCGTCCTCGGCTCCGAGGTCGGCGTCCTCGACATCGACCCCGCCAAGGTCGTCCGCAAGGGCCGCCTCCAGCCCGGCCGCATGTTCCTCGTCGACACCGCCGAGCACCGCATCATCGAGGACGACGAGATCAAGGCCCAGCTCGCGGCGGAGAAGCCGTACGCCGAGTGGCTGGAGGCCGGCGAGATCGAGCTGTCCGACCTGCCCGAGCGCGAGCACATCGTGCACACCCACGCCTCGGTCACCCGCCGCCAGCAGACCTTCGGCTACACCGAGGAGGAGCTGCGCGTCCTCCTCGCGCCGATGGCCAAGGCCGGTGCCGAGCCGATCGGCTCCATGGGCACCGACTCGCCGATCGCCGCGCTGTCGCGAGCGCCCGCGCCTGCTCTTCGACTACTTCACCCAGCTGTTCGCGCAGGTCACCAACCCGCCGCTGGACGCCATCCGCGAGGAGCTCGTCACCTCGCTGCGCTCCTCGCTGGGCCCGCAGGGCAACCTGCTCGACCCGACCGCGGCCTCCTGCCGCAGCGTCCTGCTGCCCTTCCCGGTGATCGACAACGACGAGCTGGCCAAGCTCATCCACATCAACGCCGACGGCGACATGCCCGGCTTCAAGGCCGCGACCCTGTCCGGCCTGTACCGGGTGCACGGCGGCGGTGACGCGCTCGCCGCGCGCATCGACGAGATCTGCGCCGAGGCCGACGCCGCGATCGAGAACGGCGCCCGGCTGATCGTCCTGTCGGACCGCCACTCGGACGCCGAGCACGCGCCGATCCCGTCGCTGCTGCTCACCGCGGCCGTCCACCACCACCTCATCCGCACCAAGCAGCGCACCCAGGTGGGCCTGCTGGTCGAGGCCGGTGACGTCCGCGAGGTCCACCACGTCGCCCTGCTCATCGGCTACGGCGCCGCCGCCGTCAACCCGTACCTGGCGATGGAGTCCGTCGAGGACCTGGTCCGCGCCGGCACCTTCCTGCCCGGCGTCGAGCCCGAGCAGGCCATCCGCAACCTGATCTACGCCCTCGGCAAGGGCGTGCTGAAGGTCATGTCCAAGATGGGCATCTCGACCGTCGCCTCCTACCGCGGCGCCCAGGTCTTCGAGGCCGTCGGTCTGGACGAGGCCTTCGTCGAGAAGTACTTCAACGGCACGGCCACCAAGATCGGCGGCGTCGGCATCGACGTCATCGCCAAGGAGGTCGCCGCCCGCCACGCCAAGGCCTACCCGGCCTCCGGCATCGCCCCGGCGCACCGCGCGCTGGACATAGGCGGCGAGTACCAGTGGCGCCGCGAGGGCGAGCCGCACCTGTTCGACCCGGAGACGGTCTTCCGCCTCCAGCACTCCACGCGCTCCGGCCGCTACGACATCTTCAAGAAGTACACCGAGCGCGTGAACGAGCAGTCCGAGCGCCTGATGACGCTGCGCGGCCTGTTCGGCTTCAAGTCCGACCGGCAGCCGATCTCCATCGACGAGGTCGAGCCGGTCTCCGAGATCGTCAAGCGCTTCTCCACCGGCGCCATGTCGTACGGCTCCATCTCCCAGGAGGCGCACGAGACCCTCGCCATCGCCATGAACCAGCTGGGCGGCAAGTCCAACACCGGTGAGGGCGGCGAGGACCCGGAGCGCCTGTACGACCCGGCCCGCCGGTCGTCCATCAAGCAGGTCGCCTCCGGCCGCTTCGGCGTGACCTCCGAGTACCTGGTCAACTCGGACGACATCCAGATCAAGATGGCCCAGGGCGCCAAGCCCGGTGAGGGCGGCCAGCTGCCCGGCCACAAGGTCTACCCGTGGGTCGCCAAGACGCGTCACTCGACGCCGGGCGTCGGCCTCATCTCGCCGCCGCCGCACCACGACATCTACTCCATCGAGGACCTCGCCCAGCTGATCCACGACCTGAAGAACGCGAACCCGCAGGCGCGGATTCACGTCAAGCTGGTCTCCGAGGTCGGCGTCGGCACGGTCGCCGCGGGTGTCTCGAAGGCGCACGCGGACGTCGTCCTGATCTCCGGCCACGACGGCGGTACGGGCGCCTCGCCGCTGACGTCGCTCAAGCACGCCGGTGGCCCCTGGGAGCTCGGCCTCGCCGAGACCCAGCAGACGCTGCTGCTCAACGGCCTGCGCGACCGCATCGTCGTCCAGACCGACGGCCAGCTGAAGACCGGCCGTGACGTCGTCATCGCCGCGCTGCTCGGCGCCGAGGAGTTCGGTTTCGCGACCGCGCCGCTCGTCGTCTCCGGCTGCATCATGATGCGCGTCTGCCACCTGGACACCTGCCCGGTCGGCATCGCCACGCAGAACCCGACCCTGCGCGAGCGGTACTCCGGCAAGGCCGAGTACGTCGTGAACTTCTTCCAGTTCATCGCCGAAGAGGTCCGCGAGATCCTCGCCGAGCTGGGCTTCCGCTCCATCGAGGAGGCCGTCGGCCACGCCGAGACCCTCGACGTCACCCGCGCCGTCAACCACTGGAAGGCGCAGGGCCTGGACCTGGAGCCGCTGTTCCACGTGCCCGAGCTGCCCGAGGGCGCGGTCGCGCCACCAGCTGATCGCCCAGGACCACGGTCTGGAGAAGGCGCTCGACAACCAGCTGATCAAGCTCGCCGCCGACGCCCTGTCCGCGACGGACTGCCACCGAGGCCCAGCCGGTGCGCGCCCAGGTGCAGATCCGCAACATCAACCGCACGGTCGGCACCATGCTCGGCCACGAGGTGACGAAGAAGTTCGGCGGCGCGGGCCTGCCCGACGACACCATCGACATCACCTTCACCGGCTCCGCCGGCCAGTCCTTCGGCGCCTTCGTGCCGCGCGGTGTCACGCTGCGCCTGGAGGGCGACGCCAACGACTACGTCGGCAAGGGCCTCTCCGGCGGCCGGGTCGTGGTCCGCCCGGACCGCGCGGCCGACCACCTCGCCGAGTACAGCGTCATCGCGGGCAACACCATCGCCTACGGCGCGACCGGCGGCGAGATGTTCCTGCGCGGCAAGACCGGCGAGCGGTTCTGCGTCCGCAACTCCGGCGCGACGGTCGTCTCCGAGGGCGTGGGCGACCACGGCTGCGAGTACATGACCGGCGGTCACGCGGTGGTCCTCGGCGAGACGGGCCGCAACTTCGCGGCCGGTATGTCCGGCGGTATCGCGTACGTCATCGACCTGGACCCCGACAACGTCAACGTCGGCAACCTGGACGCCGTCGAGGCGCTGGACGACACCGACAAGCAGTGGCTGCACGACGTGGTCCGCCGCCACCAGGAGGAGACGGGCTCGACCGTCGCCGAGAAGCTCCTGGCCGAGTGGGACACCGCCGTCGAGCGCTTCAGCAGGATCATCCCCAGCACGTACAAGGCAGTGCTCGCCGCCAAGGACGCCGCCGAGCGAGCCGGTCTCTCCGAGACCGAGACCCACGAGAAGATGATGGAGGCGGCGATCAATGGCTGACCCGAAGGGCTTTCTGAACCACGGCCGCGAGGTCGCCAAGTCCCGTCCGGTCGAGGAGCGCCTCAAGGACTGGAACGAGGTCTACGTCCCCGGCTCCCTGCTGCCCATCATCAGCAAGCAGGCCAGCCGCTGCATGGACTGCGGCATCCCGTTCTGCCACAACGGCTGTCCGCTGGGGAACCTCATCCCCGAGTGGAACGACTACGCCTACCGCGAGGACTGGGCGGCCGCCTCCGAGCGGCTGCACGCGACGAACAACTTCCCGGAGTTCACGGGCCGTCTGTGCCCCGCTCCCTGCGAGTCGGCGTGTGTGCTCGGCATCAACCAGCCGGCCGTCACCATCAAGAACGTCGAGGTCTCGATCATCGACAAGGCGTGGGAGACCGGGGACGTCGCCCCGCAGATCCCGGAGCGCCTGTCCGGCAAGACGGTCGCGGTCATCGGCTCGGGCCCGGCCGGTCTGGCCGCCGCCCAGCAGCTGACCCGGGCCGGCCACACGGTCGCCGTCTACGAGCGCGCGGACCGTATCGGAGGCCTCCTGCGCTACGGCATCCCCGAGTTCAAGATGGAGAAGCGGCACATCAACCGCCGTATCGAGCAGATGCGCGCGGAGGGCACCCGCTTCCGTACGGGCATCGAGATCGGCCGCGACCTGAAGGCGACGGACCTGAAGAAGCGGTACGACGCGGTCGTCCTGGCCGTCGGCGCGACCACGGCCCGGGACCTGCCGGTGCCCGGCCGTGAGCTCAAGGGCATCTACCAGGCCATGGAGTACCTGCCGCTGTCCAACAAGGTCCAGGAGGGCGACTTCGTGGCGCCCCCCATCACGGCCGAGGGCAAGCACGTCGTGGTCATCGGCGGTGGCGACACCGGCGCGGACTGCGTGGGCACCGCCCACCGGCAGGGCGCGGCCTCCGTCACGCAGCTGGAGATCATGCCCCGCCCGGGCGAGGAGCGGAACACGGCCTCCCAGCCGTGGCCGACCTTCCCGATGCTGTACAAGGTCACCTCGGCCCACGAGGAGGGCGGCGAGCGCGTCTACTCCGTCTCGACGACCCACTTCGAGGGCGACGAGGACGGCAACGTCCAGTGGCTGCACCTCACCGAGGTGGAGTTCATCGACGGCAGGCTGACCCCGAAGCCGGGCACGGAGCGCAAGATCCCCGCCCAGCTGGTCACCCTCGCCATGGGCTTCACCGGCACCGACCGGGAGAACGGCCTTGTGGACCAGTTCGGCCTGGACCTCGACGAGCGCGGCAACATCGCCCGTGACGACGCCTACCAGACCAACGTGCCGGGCGTGTTCGTCGCCGGTGACGCGGGCCGCGGCCAGTCGCTCATCGTGTGGGCGATCGCTGAGGGCCGCTCGGCCGCGCGCGGGGTGGACCGCCACCTCACGGGCGTCAGCGAGCTGCCGGCGCCGATCCGTCCGACGGACCGGGCTCTGATGGTCTGACGGCCCACCGAAAAGACGTCCCGTACAACGGCGTACGGAACACTGGCAGCGCCTGCCCCACAGTCCCCGACCGGACGACCGGGCAGGCGCTGTCGCACGTCCTCAGCCGTTCTCGCTCCCGTTCCGGTCGGGCCACACCTGGATGTGGTCCTCCTCCAGCTCCAGCAGGACCCGGTCCGCCATGCCCAAGGCCGTCGTGTACTCGGCCGGCAGCTGAAGGCGGCCCGCGCGGTCGAGCATCGCGTACTCACGGGCCACCAGGGACTCCTGGCCCGCCTCGTCGACCTCCGTGCGGCGCAGTACCTCCGTCGAGGTGCGGCCGTCGCGGATCGCGACCGTGCGGCGGACCTCGCCGGCGACCGCCTGGTCGTGCGTGACGATGACGATGGTCGTGCCCAGCTCCTCGTTGGCCCGGCGGAACGCCGCGAAGACCTGCTGCCCGGTTGCCGAGTCCAGCTCGCCGGTCGGCTCGTCGGCGAGCAGGACGGCGGGGGCGTTGGCCAGGGCGACGGCGATCGCGACGCGCTGCTGCTGACCGCCGGACATCTGCTGCGGACGCCGGTCCCGGCAGTCGGCGACACCGAGCATGGCCAGCAGGTCGTCGGCCCGTCCGGCCCCTTTCCTCCGTGAGCCGCCCGCCAGCTGCATGGGCAGGGCGACGTTCTGCGCCGCCGTCAGATACGGCAGCAGATTGCGCGCCGTCTGCTGCCAGACGAAGCCGACCACCTCGCGCCGGTAACGCAACCGCGCCTTGGCGTCCATCGCCAGCAGATCGCGGCCCGCGACCCTCGCGGCGCCCGCGGTCGGGACGTCCAGGCCCGCGAGGATGTTCATCAGCGTCGACTTGCCGCTGCCGGACGCCCCCACCAGGGCCATCAACTCGCCCTCCCGCACCAGGAGATCGAGCCCCTGGAGCGCCTGCACCTCCACGGCGTCCCCGCCTCCGCGCTTGGCGAAGATCCGCACCAGCCGGTCGCAGGCGATCAGGGCGTCGTGCCCGTACGAGGGCCGGTCACGGTGCCGCGCCGCCCGCCGCTCCAGCTCCGCGAGCGACTCCGTCGTAGCGCTCAACGCATGTCTCCTGCCCTGAGGTGAGTGACCGGTGTCCGGCGTCCCGCCCACCAGGCCTGCGCGACGGCCACCGCCCCCGCCAGCAGCACCGCGCCCGCGGCGGGCAGGGCCAGCGACCACACATCGGCCCGCAGTGCGGCACCCCGCGGCGCAGTGCCGTCCAAGGCGCCGGCCAGCGCGAGCTGGTCCAGGTCGATTCCAGGGGCGAGCAGCCCCACCGTGGCCCAGCCGACGGCCATGCCCCCGCCGGCCGCGAGCAGCGCCAGGGGCAGCGCCTCCAGGCCGAGCAGTCGGCGCCCCTGACGGGTGGACAGACCCAGGGTGCGCAGGCGGGCCAGCAGCGCCGCCCGTTCCGGCGCGGACCGCAGCAGGCCGAGCGCCAGGGCGAGCAGGGCGTACCCCGCGCCCGCGACGACGGCCCAGCCGTAGATCCGTCCGGCGCCCGCCTGCAACGGCGAGTCGGACAGCGCCGCGCGTTCCTCGCCGCGCAGGGTGACGGAGAGGTTCGACCCGGCGCCGCGCACGGCCGCCCGCAGCGCCTTCGCGTCGAGCCCGGCACCGGCCGCCAGCAGGATCCCAGGACCGCCGGAGCCCTTCAGCCCCGCCGCGTCGACCAGCAGGAACCCGCCCTGGGGGACGGCCGGCGTGCGGGGGCGCACGGCGGTGATCCGCACCGTGACGGCTCCGCCCGGCGTAACGATCCGGCGCGGCGCCTGCCCGAGCCGCTCGGCGACCTCGGGGGAGGCGACGGCGTCCAGCACGCCGCCCCTGGCCCCCAGCCGGTCGGCCGCGAACCCCCCGAGCCCCATCTGCCGGGCCAGCCCGGCGTACGTGTCCGGCTCGACCCCGACCACAGGCAGCGACTGCGTATCGTCGGAGGCGTGCTCCGAGGCGTACTCGATGCCCACGGCCGTGACCTGCCGTACGCCCGCCACCTCCCGTACCGCCCGCGCAAGACCCGCCGGGAGCGGGGTGCCGTCGGTCGTGGAGATCAGCGCGTCCGCGCCCGTCTCCAGCAGTGCGGCCCGGTCCCGGGCGTCCGCCACGCCCGCCAGCACGGACCCCCCGAACGCGGCCGTCGTCAGAGCCGTCAGCAGGGCGAGCAGCGGCAGCGTGGCGACCGCCGCCGGTGAGCGGCCCGCGCGGGCCAGCGACAAGAACCCGACCACGCCGCGCAGCCGCCCGGCCGGGCCGGCGGCCCAGCGCAGGGGCAGCGGGTACAGCCGTACGAGGACCAGCGCGGCGACCAGCCCGATGAGCACCGGGGCGGCGCTCACCAGCAGATCGCCCGCCCCGGCCGTACCGCGGCGGCGCAGCGCCGCGACAGAGCCGACGGCAAGCACCAGCAAGGTCAGTTCGGCGACGGTTCGGCGCCCGCCGGGCCTGGCGTGGGAGAGGTCGTCGCGCTCCTGGTGCGCCCGCGGCCTGCGATGCGCCACGGCCGCGCGCACCGGCAGCACGGCACAGGCGAGCAGTGTCACGGCGCCCGCCCCGAGTGCGGCGGGCAGCGGCCGGCCCTCGTCCACGGCGAGCACGGCGAGCAGCAGACCGCAGGCAGCCGCGGGCACCGCCGGTACCGCGGTCTCGGCCAGCAGCCGCCCGGCGATGCCGCTCAGGGAGCCGCCCCGGGCCCGCAGCAGGGCGATTTCGGCCTCGCGGCGAGCGGCGGCCACACCACCGCTCATGACCAGGACGACGACGGCGACCGCGGCGATCCCGAAGGCCGCGACGGCCACCACGGGCGTGATCGCGTCACGGGTCGCGGTGTAGGAGTCGACGACCTGCTCCAGGCCGGTGGACAGCTGCGCCGTCGGGCCGGCGGCCCCGCGCATCCGCACCAACCCGGGCCCGTTCTCGAGGGACGCGACGCCGTCGACGAGCGCCGGGACGTCCCCCGCGGTGAGATGCCCGGCCGCCGGCGCGAACCGCCAGTACTTCTCCGGCTCGCCCTGGCTGCCGAGCAGCGCCGGTGCGGACCCGGGCGCCAGCAGGACGCCCGCCTCCCAGTAGTACTGCGGCGGACGGCTGCCGAGGGAGGCCAGGGCCGGAGTGCGCAGGACCGGTTCCGCGGACCAGTAACTCCGCTGCGGATGCCGGGGTTCGAGGATGCCCGTGATCCGCACGGTCAGCGGCCCGTCGGGGAAGCCGGCCAGGGTGAGCTCGGAGCCGGCCCGCAGCCGCAGCGTGCGGGCGGTCTCGGTGGTCACGGCTCCTTCCACCACCCTGGTGTCCACGGTCACCGGTGTGCCGACGGTGGGCAGCCGGCCCTCCCGCACGGTGGCGTGGCCGGCCGCTCCCGACTGCGCGAGCAGGGTGAACCGGGGCGGCAGCCCGTCGGGCCGGGGCAACGACGCGTCCAGTGCCTCCAGGCTCTTGCCCGTGCGCACCCCGTACGCCGACTCGGCCGGGTCCGCCCGCAGCGGCTCGGGCAGCAGCGCCCGGGCCGAGCCCTCGACCGCCGCGAGCGCCTCCGGCAGCACCGCGTCCGCACGGGCCTCCTCCGGCTTTTCGAGACCGGGCTGCGGCGCCTTCAGCTCCAGCACGGTGGCCTCGGGGGAGGTGGTGGCGAGGGCCTGGCGCAGCCCGTCCGTCTCGTACGCCTCGACGGCCCGGGGCAGGACGGCCGCGAGGAACGCCGTGACCAGCACCAGCAGACCGAAGGCGACAGCGGACACGGGCGCGGTCCGCAGCCGGGTCCGTACCCAGGGTGCGCCCTGTTGCCTCGGCGGCATCTCAGCCCTCCCCCTGATGGCGCAGCGCGACGGCCGGCTCGGCACGGCGCAGCGCCGACGCGGCGGTGATCAGCAGCAGCGGGGCGGCCACCCCCGCGAGGAGCAGCGCCACCCGGAACAGCGGCAGTTCGACGAGGACGGGCGGCACCGGCCGCGCCGCATCGGAGGTCAGCACGATCAGCGGGACGACAGCCCGGGTCAGGACGGTGCCGAGACCGAGCCCGGCGAGGAGACCGACGCCGATGAGCAGGCTCTGCTCCGTCGCGACCAGCCGGGCGAGATCCCGGCGGGGCGCGCCCAGGGCCCGCAGCACCGCGAACTCAGCGGACCGCTCCCGCCGCGCACCGGCGGCGCTCACCGCGAAACCCCCGGCGGCGAGGGCGGCGGCGGCCACGGCCACCGCCGTCAGCGCCGAGCGCGGCCCCGCGCCGAGCGGATCCCGCAGCAGCTCGGCCGCGGTCTCGTCCCGCACCAGCACCTGGTTGGGCTGGAGGTCGGGGCGCGCCCGCAGCGCGGCGGCGACCTCGGCGGCCTTGCCCGGGGCGGGGCTCACCCACCACTCGGTGGGGGAGAGCGGCGCACTGGCCCGCTGGGCCAGCACGGTGTCGACGGCCCGCAGATCGAGCAGCAGCGCCCCGCCGGTCACGGTTGCTCCGGCCAGGTCGGTGGCGGCGGTCGGCAGCTCCTCGACCGACCGTACGATCCGCACCCGCAGTTGTTCCCCGGACAGCGGTACGTCGATGGTGTCGCCGGGTTCGGCCCCAGCCGCCCGCAGGAAGTCCTCGGTGGCGACGGCGGTGAGGCTCCGTGGTGCCTCGGCCCCGGCGGCGTCGACGCGGAGGGTGTAGATCGGCGGAACTCCGTAACTCTCGTCGCGGTCGGCGCCGGTGCCGTACGACACGGTCAGCGGCGCGGTCCCCGACACGGCGGGCTTCGCGGTCTTACGGGCGACGACCTCGCCGTTCTCCGTCACCACCCCCTCGCCCTGCCAACGAGTCCCGGCGGGCACCGGGACGGCCGTCGTGGAGTCACGGCCGGTGGCGAGCAGCCGCTCGACGGTGAACAGGTGCGCTTCGGGGCGTCCGACGGGAGCGGTGTCGTCGAGCTGAAGCCCGGTCAGCCGCAACGGTCCGGCCGGTGCGGCGCGGCGGCCCGTCGCCGTCACGTCCAGGTCGAGCGTGATCCTGTGGACCCGGCCGTCCACCGGGACATTCCCGGCGCCCAGCCGGTACCCGATGCCGTACCGGTCCTCGACGACCACCGTGAGCTGGGGCGCACGGCCGGAGGGGGAGCGTCCCGTCCGGATCCCTGTGTCGGTGATCCGCACGTCGAGCGCGAGCCGCCGGGTGTCGTCGGGGAGCCGTACGGGCCGGTGCGTGTCCCGCGCGGGCGATGCCAGGGCCCGCAGCAGTTTCGCCGGGGGCTCGGCGGCGAGATCGCCGCGCATCAGCATCCCGTCCCCGGCGTGGGCCGTGTCCAGGGCGAGGACCGTCGCCTCGCGGCCGCGGGAGAGGCCCAGGGTGGCGCGATGCGCGGGAGCGACGTCCCGGGCCCCGGGCAGCGCGGCGTAGAGACCGGTCTGCCCGGGGCTGCCGGGCCTGTAGTCGAGGACCCGGACGGAGGCGCCCGTCCTGAAGTCGGCCTGGTCGTCCTGCGACCGGTCCCAGGACGCGCCGTGTCCGATCGCCAGCATTCCGGTCGCGACGGCGATGACCAGCAGCAGCACCGGACCCGCCCCGCGCAGCGGGCGCCGGCTGAACTGCCACCCCGCCAGCGCCGCCGGCAGCCCGCGCCCGCTCGCGGACCGCCGCTCCGCGAGCCGGGCCGCGAGCGGCAGCAGACGCAGCGTCAGGACCGTGCCCGCCAGCAGCGCCAGCGCGGGCGCCGCGACCAGCAGCGGATCGATGCCCAGCTCTCCGGCCCGGTCCCGGCTGAGAACCCCGCCGCCCGTTGCGTCGGTCTGCCGGTCGAGCTGCCAGTACGCCACGCCCGCGATCAACAGCAGCCCGACATCGGCACCGGCGCGCACGGGCGCGGCCGCCGTCGCGGCACGGACGCGCCGCAGCCGTACCGTCGCGCCCGCTGTCGCCCGCAGTGCGGGCGCCACGACCGCCACCGCGCACGCCACCGCCACGCCGCCCGCGACCAGCCAGACCCGGCCCGCCGGGACGGCGTCGAGCCGCAGCCCGATCCGGTCGAGGGAGGACCACCAGGCCAGCAGCCGGGCCAGCGGGCCGGACAGCAGCGCGCCACAGACCGCGGCCGGTACCGCCAACAACAGCGCCTCCAGCGCGGCGAGTCCCGCGATCCGGCCGCGTGATCCGCCCCTGGCCCGCAGCAGCTCGGTCTCACCCGCCCGCTCGCCGTCCAGCAGCCGGGCCACCAGCAGCAGCGCGTACCCGGCGAGCAGCACCAGCTGCACGGAGACGATCACCAGAGTGGACCGGGACACCAGCAGGGCCCGCCCGGTCCGGTCGAGCACCTCGGGCAGCCCGGTGCGCACGTCCGCGTCGCCCCCGAGCGCCGCGTCCTCGCGCAGCGCCCCAGTCGCGCGTACGGCGGCCGCGCGGAGCGCGCCGATGCCGTCGGTGGTGAAGCCGCGGTAGCCGGCCGTCGCCACCCAGCCGGTGCCGCCCCCGGAGGTGCGGCCGGAGGCGAGCACCGACGCGTCGGCCAGCAGCGGCCCGTACGTGGTGAAGACGACGGTGCGCACACCCTGGCCGCCGAGGTCGTCCGCCTGCCAGTAGGGATCGGAGCTGTCGGCCGCCCGGTACACGCCCGTCACCCGTATCCGGATCGGCTCGCCGCCCAGCCGGTCGGTGAGTGCGACATGCGCTCCGGGGCGCAGCTTCAGCCGGTCGGCGGCAGCCTCGGGCAGGGCCACCGGCACGGCGGCGGTGCGGCTCGCCGGGGCCGGGCCCGGCAGGGTGCCCGAGACCAGCCGGATCCGTGACCTGTCCAGGGCGGCGAAGTGCGTGAGGTCGGGCTGCCCGGTGCGGGCGTCGGCGTCCTTCAGGGAACGGGGCAGCGCGTACGGCCCGGACCGCTCCAGCGTCCGCACGGTCACCGGCAGCCCGCCGAACGCCTCCCGCGCGCCGCGCACCACGGCCCGCCGCGCCGCGTCCCGGCGCTCCCGGGGCACGTCCGCCTCGACGACGAGGGAGGCGGAGGCCGCGGCCCGGCCGCCCAGGGTGCCCCGCAGTGCCGCGTCCCCGACGGAGCCGGAGAAGGCCGTGAGGGCGGCGAGCACCGAGGTGGTCAGCAGTACGGCGAGCAGGGCGGCCGTGAGGAGCAGCCGATGCGCACGCAGGCGCAGCAGCAATAGGCCCGTCACTCTTCCCCCACCCCCGTCGACCCAGCCGCTCTTCCGTCAACTGGGCATGCATATCACGGAGTTGACGGGCGGGCGCAAGCGTTCGAGCGCGAGTCGTTCCGCTCTTGACCGTCCGGTCCGGTTCGTATGGGATGCGGTGATGACCGAGAACACCAGTCCGGGGTCCGGTGCCGCCCCCGCCGCCGACGCGTCCGACGAGCCGATGCTGCGGGTGGAGGACCTGCACCACTCCTACGGCACGGGTGCCGCGATTGTGCACGCGCTGCGCGGGGCCTCCTTCGCCGTCCGGCGCGGTGAACTCGTCGCTCTCAAGGGCCGTTCGGGCTCCGGCAAGACGACGCTGCTCCAGATGATCGGCGGCCTCGACTCCCCGCAGGGCGGACGTGTCGTCGTGGGCGGCACCGACCTGTCGGCGCTGAGCGAGAGCGAGCTGCTGGAACTGCGCCGCGACCGGATCGGTTTCGTCTTCCAGTCCTTCGGGCTCATCCCCATCCTCACCGCCGCCGAGAACGTGGGCGTGCCGCTGCGGCTGCGCCGGGTCGAGCCGCGTGAACGCGAGGAGCGGGTGGCGCTGCTCCTGGCCCTGGTGGGCCTGGCCGGACACGACTCGCAGCGGCCCGCCGAGCTCTCCGGCGGGCAGCAGCAGCGGGTCGCCATCGCCCGGGCACTCGCCAACCGCCCGGCCCTGCTGCTCGCCGACGAACCGACCGGCCAGCTCGACGCCGCCACCGGACTCGCGGTGATGGAACTGCTGCGGGCGGTGGTCCGCGGTGAAGGCGTCACGGCCCTCGTCGCCACCCACGACCCCCAACTCCTCGGCCTGGCCGACAGAGTGCTGGAACTGAGTGACGGAGTGGTCGCCGAGGGCTGAGGGCCCCGGCGCACGGGGAAGCCGGACCCGCCGGGGTGGGAGGCTGTGGACCATGGTCGCGATCAGTCTGAGCACAATCCAGGACACCGCTCCCGCGCTGGTGAACCTCTACAAGAGCGCCGGGGTCTCCCTCACGAAGCACGGCCTCGACGGGCTGCGGGCCGCGGTCTATCTCGTGGTCGACTACTCCGGCTCGATGAGGCCGTACTACAAGGACGGCAGCGTGCAGGCGCTCGCCGATCAGGTGCTCGGGCTGTCGGCGCACCTGGACGACGACGGCACGGTGCCGGTCGTGTTCTTCTCCACCGACGTCGATGCCGTCACCGGCATCGCGCTCGCCGACCACCGGGGGAAGGTCGAGCGGATCGTGGCCGGACTCGGGCACATGGGCAAGACCAGCTACCACCTGGCGATGGACGCCGTCATCGACCACTACCTCGACAGCGGGTCGGCCGAGCCCGCCCTCGTGGTCTTCCAGACCGACGGCGGGCCCATCAACAAGCTCGCCGCGCAGCGGTACCTGTGCAAGGCGGCGAGGCTGCCCGCTGTTCTGGCAGTTCATCGGCTTCGGCGACCCGGGCAGCAGGCAGTTCGACTTCCTGCGCAAGCTCGACGAGCTGCCGTGCCGGGCAAGCGCGTCGTCGACAACGCCGGGTTCTTCCACGCGGGTGAGGATCCGCGGAAGGTCTCGGACGCCGAGCTGTACGACCGGCTGGTGGGCGAGTTCCCGAAGTGGCTCGTGGCCGCGCGGGCGCAGGGGATCGTGCGGCAGGCCTGAGCTTCACGCGCCCGGCCGGTGCGGCCAGCGAGGCGAGCGGGGTCCGGATGGGGGCGCCGACGCCACGCCTGGCGGTCAGCGCGTGTGCGCCGCCGACGCAGCCGTGACCGTAGGCCGTATGCGCGCGCTCCTCGACCCGGGCCTGCCACGCGTGTGATCCGTGAGTTGCTGGACTGCCTCTGTGGCGCCGGCAGCGGGATCGAGCCCTGTATCCCCGCAGCCGCTGAAGCGGCGGCTCGCCCCCTTGGCCCAACGGCCCCGCCCCTTGGCCCAGCCGTCCTCACGCCCCGTTTGCGCGGCTGTGAACCGTGCCACGCTGGGAAGGATCCGACGGGGAGGCGACGACGTATGGGCGACGACGGCGCACGACGGGTGTACGGGACGGACTCCGCGGACCGGAGACCTCCTGCCGGCAAGGGCGAGTAGCTCGCCGACTGGGCGGACGGGCGGCTCGGGCTCTACGGGCTGGCCAAGGCCAACATGCGCAAGGTCTTTCCGGACCACTGGTCCTTCATGCTGGGCGAGGTCACCCTCTACAGCTTCGTCGTGCTGATCCTCACCGGCGTCTACCTCACCCTGTTCTTCGAGCCCAGCATGCAGGAGGTCGTCTACAACGGCTCCTACACGGAGCTCGACGGCGTGCTCATGTAGCAGGGCGTTCGAGTCCACACTGGACATCAGCTTCGACGTGCGCGGCGGGCTGTTGATCCGGCAGATCCACCACTGGGCGGCGCTGGTCTTCATCACCGGCATGCTGGTGCACATGATGCGGGTGTTCTTCACGGGAGCCTTCCGCAAGCCGCGCGAGCTCAACTGGCTCTTCGGCTGGACCCTGCTGATGCTCGGCATCATCACCGGCCTGACCGGCTACTCGCTCCCCGACGACCTGCTGTCCGGCACCGGCATCCGCTTCGCGCAGGGCGCGATCCTGTCGATCCCGATCGTCGGGACGTACCTGTCGTTCTTCCTCTTCGGCGGGGAGTTCCCGGGCGAGGACATCATCTCGCGGCTGTACCCCGTCCACATTCTGCTGCTGCCCGGGATCATGCTCGGCCTGGTGACCGCCCATCTGATCCTGGTCTTCTACCACAAGCACACCCAGTTCCCGGGCCCCGGACGCAAGGAGCGCTCGGTCGTCGGGATGCCCTTCCTGCCGGTCTACATGGCCAAGGCCGGCGGCTTCTTCTTCCTCGTCTTCGGTGTCCTGACGGTGATGGGCGCGCTCGCCCAGATCAACCCCGTGTGGGCCTTCGGCCCCTACCGCCCCGACCTGGTCACCACGGGCGCCCAGCCCGACTGGTACCTCGGGTTCTCCGAGGGCCTGATCCGGGTGATGCCGGGATGGGAGATCAACCTCTGGGGGCACACGCTCGTCCTGGGCGTGTTCATCCCCTTCTCGCTCTTCCCGCTGATCCTGCTCGCCCTCGGCCTCTATCCCTTCGTCGAGGCGTGGATCACCGGCGACAAACGCGAGCACCACATCCTGGACCGGCCGCGCAACGCGCCCGTGCGCACCGGCCTCGGTGTGGCCTGGCTGACCCTGTACGCGGTGCTGCTGATCGGCGGCGGCAACGACATCGTGGCGACGCATCTGCATCTGTCCATCAACGCGATCACCTGGTTCGTGCGGATCGGCGCCTTCTTGCTGCCGGTCGCCGCCTTCGTCGTCACGAAGAAGATCTGCATGGGCCTCCAGCGCCGCGACCGCGCCAAGGTGCTGCACGGCATGGAGACGGGCACGATCAAGCGGCTGCCGAACGGCGAGTACATCGAGGTGCACGAGCCCCTCTCGCAGGCCCGGCTGTTCACCCTCACCCAGCACGAGCAGAACCCGCCGTACGAGGTCGGGCCCGAGGTCGACGCGGGTGGCGTCCGCCGCAAGGTCAAGCGGTCCGAGCGGCTGCGTGCCCGGCTCGCGAAGGCCATGTTCGGGCCGGACGCGCGGATCGAGAAGCCGACGGCGGAGGAGTACCGGGAGATCACCAGCGGCGATCACCAGCCGCACTGACGACCAGGGCCCGGCACTCCTGGGGATCGCCCCAGGCGGTGCGCAGGGCCCGGGCCTTGGTCAGCCACAGCGACAGGTCGTACTCCGCGGTGTAGCCGATCGCGCCGTGCAGTTGCAGCGCGGTGCGGGCGGTGGCGTACGCCGCCTCGCACGCGGCGACCTTGGCGGCGGCCACATCGGCCGGACGCCATGGTCAGCGCGGCGCAGAACACCAGCGGGCGCGCGAACTCCAGGGCGGTCTTCGCGTCGGCCAGCCGGTGCTTGACCGCCTGGAACGAGCCGACGGGCACCCCGAACTGGCTGCGCTGCTTGACGTAGCCCACGGTTCTGTCGAGCAGCGCCAGGCCCACGCCGAGGGCCTGGGCGGCGGTGGCGAGCCGGGCCCAGACGATGGCTTGTCCCGTGGTGGTGTCGACGACTTCGCCGCCGGGGAGTGAGCGGGGTGAGGCGACGGGCGGGGTCGAGGGAGGGGCGGACGGGGCCGTGGCCGGGGGACAGGCGTATGCCGTCGGACATCCAGGAGAGGCGGAGGGCGGCGGCGTCGCCGTCCAGGGCGTAGGGGCCGTGCGGGGGCGGTGGCCGGTGCGGCTCCTGACTCTCGGGTGGCGGCGCGACCGTCGCCATCGTCTCTCCGGACGCCAGCCCTGGCAGCAGCCGCTTCGGCGATTTCCGGGCGGGCTCCCGTCGAGGAGCACCGCCGCCGGATCGTCTCGACCAGCGGGCCCCGGCATCCGCGTGGCGTCCCAACTCGACGAAGGCGACGGCCAGTTCGACCGGCCGCGGGCCCAGCCCCTCGTAGGCCTCCGGGACCGCCAGCGCGAACACGCCCGCCGCCGCGAGACGGGACCACAGCTCCCGCCCGCTCGCATGGTCGCCCCGGCTCCAGTCCCGCACCACCGCCGGTGGTGTCCGCCGCCGTCAGCAGGGCGTCCAGCGAGGCGGCGAAGGCCCGCTGCTCGGCGTCGAGGAGGAAACGCATCAGCGGCGCCCCTTCGGCAGGCCGAGCAGGCGCTCGGCGATGATGTCGCGCTGGATCTCGTTCGTACCCGCGTAGAGAGGCCCGGCGAGTGCGAAGACGTACCGCTGGGCCCAGTCGGTGTCCGCGGGCTCGCCCTCCGGGCCGAGAAGATCGAGGGCCGTCTCGTGCAGCGCGATGTCCAGTTCGGACCAGAAGACCTTGTTGAGGCTCGACTCCGGGCCGACGGCCTCGCCGTCCAGGAAGCGGGAGGCGGCCGCGTAGGTGAAGAGCTGGTAGGCACGGGCGCCGATCAGGGCGTCGGCCACCCGGTCCCGCGCGGACGCCGGGCCGGCCCCGCTCGCGCCACAGCTCGTCCAGCCGCCGCGCGGCGGCGAGGAAGCGGCCGGGGGAGCGGAGCATCAGACCGCGTTCGTTGCCCGCTGTCGACATCGCGATCCGCCAGCCCCGGCCCGGCTCGCCGATCACGTCCTCGTCCGGCACGAAGACCTCGTCGAGGAACAGCTCCGCGAACGCCGGCTTGCCGTCGAGACGGGCGATCGGGCGGACCGTGACGCCGGGTGCGCGCAGGTCGAACATCAGGTACGTCAGGCCCTGGTGGGGTTTCGGGGCGTCCGGGTCGCTGCGGAACAGGCCGAACGCGCGGTCCGCGAACGCGGCACGTGAGGACCATGTCTTCTGGCCGCTCAGCGCCAGCCACCGTCCGCGCGCACGGCCTTCGCGCGCAGCGACGCCAGGTCCGAACCGGCCTCGGGCTCCGACCAGGCCTGTGCCCAGATCACCTCGCCGGAGGCCATCGCGGGAAGCACCCGGGCCCGCTGCTCCTCGGTGCCGTGGTCGAGCAGGGTCGGGGCGAGCAGATGGATGCCGTTCTGGCCGACGCGCCCCGGCGCGCCCGCCGCGTAGTACTCCTCCTCGAAGAGCAGCCACCGCAGCAGACCGGAGTCCCGTCCGCCGTACGCCGACGGCCAGTTGACCACCGACCAGCTCTCCGCGGCCAGCTCCGCCTCCCAGGCGCGGTGGGCGGCGAAACCCTCCGCCGTCTCCAGGGAGGGAAGCGGCTCGCGCGGCACGTGCGCGTGCAGCCACTCCCGCACCTCGGTGCGGAACTCCTCGTCCGCCGGGGAGAACGCGAGGTCCATGACCGCCCTCCTTCCCTAACAAGTGTTTGGTAGGTTAGCGTGAGCCCATGACAGACGTCGAGAGTCCGGCGTACGTGCCCGGCCACGGCCTGCTGAAGGACCGGACCGCCGTCGTCACCGCGGCGGCCGGCGCGGGCATCGGCGGGGCCACGGCGCGGCGCCTCCTGGAGGAGGGTGCACGCGTGCTGATCAGCGACGCGCACGTGCGGCGGCTCAAGGAGCAGGAGGCGGAGCTGGCCGCCGAGTTCGGCGGGACCTCGGTCACCGCCGTGCCCTGCGACGTCACCGACGAGACGCAGGTGCGGCGCGCTCTTCGAGACGGCCGTACGGCAGCACGGACGCCTCGACGTCGTGGTCAACAACGCCGGTCTGGGCGGCACCGCGGACCTCGTCGACATGACCGACGCACAGTGGTCCCGCGTCCTGGACGTGACGCTGAACGGCACCTTCCGTTGTACGCGCGCCGCACTGCCGTCACATGAAGGACACGGGTGGCGGCGTGATCGTCAACAACGCCTCGGTCGTCGGCTGGCGCGCCCAGGCGCGGACAGGCGCACTACGCCGCCGCGAAGGCGGGCGTGATGGCGCTGACCCGGTGCGCGGCTCTCGAGGCGGCCGGGTACGGGGTGCGGGTCAATGCGGTGGCTCCCAGCCTCGCCATGCACCCGCACCTGGTGAAGGTGACCACGCCCGAGCTGCTCGCCGAGCTGACCGCACGCGAGGCCTTCGGGCGGTACGCCGAGCCCTGGGAGGTGGCCAACGTGATCGTGTTCCTGGCGTCCGGCTACTCCTCGTACATGACGGGAGAGGTCGTCTCCGTCAGCAGCCAACATCCCTAGGACGACAATGGACCCGTGCCTCCACGAAGAAGACCCCAGGTGACCGCCGCAGAGCCCCCCGGCGCCGCGCTCGTGACCGCCGCGGCGAACTCCTCGGCACCGCCGCCGAGGTCTTCGCCGAGCAGGGCTACAACGCCACCACCGTCCGCAAGATCGCGGACCACGCGGGCATGCTCGCCGGCAGCCTCTACTACCACTTCGACTCCAAGGAGTCGATGCTGGAGGAGATCCTGCGCACCTTCCTCGACGAGCTGTGGGGCGGCTACGACGCCGTCCTGGGCGCCGGTCTCGGCGCCGCGCGAGACGCTTCAGGCCCTGGTCACCGAGTCGTTCCGGGAGATCGACCGGCATCGCGCGGCCGTCGCGATCTACCAGAAGGAGAGCAGGCAGCTCGTGGCGCAGGAGCGGTTCGCGTTCCTCGCCGAGTCGCAGCGCCGATTCGAGAAGGCGTGGCTGTCCACGCTGGAGCGCGGCGTCGCCGAGCGGGCCTTCCGGGCCGACCTCGACGTCCGGCTCACCTACCGGTTCGTGCGCGACACGGTCTGGGTCGCCGCGTCCTGGTACCGGCCGGGCGGACAGCACAGCCCGGAGGAGATCGCCCGGCAGTACCTGTCGATGGTGCTGGACGGGATCGCCGTACGCGAACAGCCCTGACACGATAAGGGAGTCGCCATGGCCGAGGCCTACATCGTCGAAGCGGTCCGCACGCCCGTCGGGCGGCGCGGGGGAGGACTGAGCGCGGTCCATCCGGCCGACCTCGGCGCGCACGTGCTGGCGGAGCTGATGGACCGCTCGGGCGCCGACCCGGCCGCCGTGGAGGACGTCGTCCTCGGCTGCCTGGACGCGGTCGGGCCGCAGGCCGGGGACATCGCCCGGACCTGCTGGCTGGCGGCCGGGCTGCCCGAGGAGGTGCCGGGCGTGACCGTCGACCGGCAGTGCGGCTCCTCGCAGCAGGCCGTGCACTTCGCCGCACAGGCCGTGCTGTCCGGCACCGCAGGACCTGGTGGTCGCGGGCGGGGTGCAGAACATGTCGATGATCCCGATCGCCTTCGCCACCCGGCAGGCCGCCGAACCGCTCGGGCTGACCCGAGGGCCCGTTCGCCGGCGTCGCGGGCTGGCGGGCCCGGTACGGCGACAGGCCCGTGAACCAGTTCGTCGGCGCCGAGATGATCGCCGCGAAGTGGGGGATCACGCCGGCAGGACCAGGAGGAGTTCGCGCTGCGAGTCCCATCAGCGGGCGGTGCGGGCCATCGACGAGGGGCGCTTCGACCGCGAGATCGTGCCCGTACGAGGGAGGTCACGACCGACGAGGGTCCGCGCCGGGACACCTCCCTGGAGAAGATGGCCGGGCTGAAGACCGGTCCTCGACGGCGGCACGGTGACCGCCGCCTGTCTCCTCGCAGGTCTCCGACGGCGCGGCGGCGATGCTGCTGGCCTCCGAGCGGGCCGTGCGCGACCACGGGCTCACCCCGCGCGCCCGCGTCCACCACCTCTCGGTGCGCGGCGAGGACCCGATCCGGATGCTGACCGCCCCGATCCCGGCCACCGCCCACGCGCTGAAGAAGACCGGCATGACCATCGACGACATCGACCTCGTCGAGATCAACGAGGCGTTCGCGCCGGTCGTCCTGGCGTGGCTGAAGGAGACCGGCGCCGACCCCGAGCGGGTCAACGTCAACGGCGGCGCCATCGCCCTGGGCCATCCGCTCGGCGCCACCGGCGTCGCGGCTGATGACGACCCTGCTGCACGAACTGGAGCGCACCGGCGGCCGGTTCGGCCTGCAGACCATGTGCGAGGGCGGCGGCCAGGCCAACGTCACCATCATCGAGCGGCTGTGACGTCCTGCCAGGAGGCCGGGAGGCGTCGATCGCTCCACGGCCTGGCTGCATGATCCGCTCGATCAGCTCGGCGCAGGAGGGCAGGTCGTCGATCACCCCGGCGACCTGCCCGGACGCCATCACCCCCAGGTCGGTACGGCCGTCCACCATGGCCGCCTTCAGCAGCATCGGGGTGTTGGCGGCCAGCAGCACCTGGCTCCAGGACAGGTCCTTGCCGTGCTTGCAGCGCCAGGCCGTCCCGGAGCATGCCGCGCCAGCTCAGCCCGGACAGCTTCCGGAAGCCGCGCGGCCCGGCGCGACCGCCCGGAGCCAGCCGCCGCAGCCCGGCCCGGCCTCTCCAGCGCGTCGACCAGGTCGCGTCCGCAGCACCCGGTGCGGCAGGCCGTCCACCTGCCGTGGTCACCGTGACGTCCCGCACGGTCGCCGCCAGGTACACCGCCTTGACCGCGTCCGGCACCGTCTAGTCGGAGGTGAGCAGGAACCGCGTGCCCATCGCCACACCCGCCGCCCCGTAGGCGAGCGCCGCGGCCAGCCCGCGCCCGTCGAAGAAGCCGCCGGCCGCGATCACCGGGATGTCCACGGCGTCGACCACCTGCGGCAGCAGCACGCGTCGTGGCGACCTCGCCGGTGTGCCCGCCGCCCTCCGCGCCCTGCACGAGCACCGCGTCCGCGCCCCACGCCGCCACCTTCTCGGCGTGCCGCCGCGCGCCCACGGACGGGATGACGACGACCCCGGCGTCCTTGAGCTCGCCGATCAGCTCCCGGGAGGGGGCCAGGGCGAAGGAGGCGACCGTGACGCCCTCCTCGATCAGCAGATCCGACACGGTCGCCCGCGTCCGCCGCGTCGGCACGCAGGTTCACCCCGAACGGCGCGTCGGTCCGGGCCTTGACCTCCCGTACGGCCGCGCGCAGCTGGTCGAGCGTCATCGTCGCGGAGGCCAGGATGCCCAGGGCACCCGCGTTCGCCGCGGCGGAGACCAGCCGCGGGCCCGGCCACCCAGCCCATCCCGGTCTGCACGACGGGATGGCGGACACCGGTCAGCCGGGTCAGCGCCGTCTCCATCACGCGGCGACCTCCCGGTCGCGCGGCGCCGGCCGGGTCGACGACCTCGCGGATCAGCCGGAGCTCCTCGGCGGTCGGCTCGCGGGTCGGCGGCACCTCGTCCGGGACGGTCAGGTCGAAGCCCGTCGCCTCCCTGACCTGCTCCACCGTGACGCCCGGGTGCAGCGAGGCCAGCCGCATCGAGCGGTCGGGCGTGGCGAAGTCGAAGACGCCCAGGTCGGAGACGACCCGCGGGATCGGTGGTGACGCGCGCCGGCCGCACGGTCGTAGCCGACCCCGCAGACCATGTCGACCCGCTCGACGAAGACCCGCCGGGAGTGCTTCGGGATCCAGTAACTGGTCGGGTTGTTGAGGGTGTTGACCGGTGCGCCCCGCACCCCGAGCAGCTGCCGCTTCGGCCGCTCCCAGTCGCCGATGCAGGAGATGTTCTGGTTGCCGAACCGGTCGATCTGGCTCGCGCCCATCATCACGTGCCGCCGGCCGGCCGTGACCAGGGCCAGATGCTCGCGGTACGGCAGCCAGCCCTCGCGCCGTCCCGTCCGGGCGGACGAGCAGCGCCTCGCCGTCGGTCAGCAGCAGGTCCGGCGCGAAGGTGAGCCGGGCCAGCCGGGCGCCGACGGACGGGATCAGGCCCATGGGGCTGGCCAGCACCTCGCCGTCGTCCCGCCAGGCCTCGGCGCAGGCGATCACGCAGTACTCGGCGCGGGTGTCCGCGGTGATCGGCGCGGTCATGGCCCCGTCATGTCCCGCTCGACGGCCGACCGGTACGCCTGCTCGTCCCCGGCGAGGAACCGCGGCGGCGAACTCGAGGCCAGGGCGTGGTCGCGTAGCGTCTTCTGGAAGGCCTCGTCCCGGCCGTAGTCGGGCGCGCAGGACGTGAAGTGCGCCCCGTTCGGCGCCTCGACGACGCCGGTCACCGTGTGCCGCTTGACCAGCAGCGTCTGCGGTGCCGCCGACTTCGTCAGCTCGGCCGTGTCGACGATCCGTTCGCAGCTGACGTACGCCGTGTCGGCCGCCTCGCAGAACAGGTCGTCGAAGTACGGGTCGGGGCCCAGGTACTGGCCGTTGCCGCAGCCGGTCGGCGCGGTTCATGTGCACCAGGGCCGCGTCCATGCCGCAGGGCGGGCATCGCCACGAACGTCTCCCCGTCCTCGTACGGCGAAGTGACCGTCCGCAGGCCGGGGTTGACCCGCATCACGTCCGAGCCGAGCCCGGCCCGCACGGGCAGGAACGGCAGCCGGTTCGCCGCCGCGTGCAGCCCCCACATGAACATCGCCTCGTCGATCTCCGTCAGTTCGAAGGCGCCACGCTCGCGGGCCGCGCGGTAGTGCGGCTCCAGCGGGATCGAGTCGAGGGTGACGAAGGCCGTGACCAGCTTCCGGATCCGCCCGGCGGCGGCCAGCATGCCCACGTCCGGGCCGCCGTACGAGACGACGGTGAGGTCGGTGATCTCGGACCGGAGCAGCGCCCTCACCAGGGCCATCGGCTTGCGGCGCGAGCCCCAGCCGCCGATGCCGAGGGTCATGCCGCTGGACAGGCGGGACACGGCCTCGTCCGCCGTCATCGTCTTGTCCCTCACCGCGCCGCCTCCTTCCCGTGGGCCTTCGGCGCCTTCGGAGCCTTTGAAGGTGCCGCGCACCCGGGCGCCCACCCCGCTGAGGGCCGCCTCGAAGGTGAAGCCCTGCTCGAAGCGGTAGCTGCGGCGCACGTCGACGGGGTCGATGCCGTTGAGCGCGGCCTTGGCCAGGCGGAGCAGCCGGCCGTCCTTGGCGGCGATCTCCCCGGCCAGCTCCAGGGCTGCGGCGCGCAGTTCGTCGCGCGGCACCACCCGCCACACCGAGCCGTGCGCGTGCAGCTCGGCCGCGCTCGCCGTGCGCGCCGTGTAGTACAGCGCCCGCATCAGGTGCTGGGGGACCAGCCGGGCCAGGTGGGTGGCCGCGCCCAGGGCGCCGCGGTCCAGCTCGGGCAGCCCGAACACCGCGTCCTCGCTCGCCACGATCGCGTCCGCGTTGCCCACCAGGCCGATGCCGCCGCCCAGGCAGAAGCCCTGCACCGCCGCCACGACCGGCACCTCGCACTCGTACACCGCCGCGAAGGCCTCCGCGCAGCCGCTGTTCGCGCCGATCAGCGCGCCGTGCGCCCCGGTGCTCGTCGTCCGCCTGCAACTCCTTGATGTCCACGCCCGCGTTGAACCCGCGGCCCTCGGCCGCCAGCACGCACGCACCGGACCTCCGGGTCGCGCCCGGCCGCGCGTACCGCGTCGGCCAGGGCGAACCAGCCCGCCACCGGCAGGGCGTTCACCGGCGGGAAGTCGACCGTGACGACGGCTATGCCCTTTTCCACGCACGAGGTGGAGACACCCATGGCCGCATCAGCTACCTTTCCACCAAACGTTTGTTAGGTGGAAAGGTAGCAGCGAATGGAGCTGGACGGGAAGGTCGCCGTCGTCACGGGCGGCACCCGCGGCGTCGGCGCCGGCATCGCGCGGGCCTTCGCTCCGAGGCGGGCGCCGAGGTGGTGGTCTGCGCGCGCCGGCCGCCGGAAGTCCCGGTCGCCCGGGACCGAGTTCGTGCCGCTGGACGTCCGCGACGCCGACGCCGTCCGGACGCCTGTGCGGCGGTCTGCCCCGGCTGGACGTCCTCGTCAACAACGCGGGCGGCAGCCCCCACCGTCCGCTCGATCGAGGCCGACGCGGAGCGGCACGCGCGCGTGGTGGAACTCAACCTCGCTCGCTCCGCTGACCATCTCCCTCGCCGCGCACGACCACCTCCGGCGCGCCAGGGGATCGATCGTCATGATCGGCAGCGTCAGCGGCAACCGCCCCTCGCCCGGCACCGCCGCCTACGGCGCCGCCAAGGCGGGCCTGGAGAGCCTCGCCCGCTCGATGGCCGTGGAGTGGGCGCCCGACATCCGGGTCAACACCCTCGTCGTGGGCATGGTCCGCACCGAGCTGTCCCACCTCCACTACGGCGACCAGGACGGCATCGCCGCCGTCTCGCGCACCGTCCCGCTCGGCCGCCTCGCCGAGCCGTCCGACATGGGCGCCGCCGCGGTGTTCCTCGCCTCCGACGCGCCGCCTACATCAGCGGGGCGAGTCTGCTCGTCCACGGCGGCGGGGAGCGGCCCGCGTTCCTGGACGCCGCGACCGCCGGCCGCGCACCTGCCGACGACAAGGAGAGCTGACATGAGCGGAATCTGCGCGGCCGGGTCGTCGTCGTCACCGGCGCGGGGCGGGGGCTCGGCCGGGCCCACGCGCTCGCGTTCGCCGCCGAGGGCGCCCGGCTCGTCGTCAACGACCTCGGCGTCGGCCTCGACGGCACGCCGGAGCCACGCCGACCGGCCCCGCAGCCCAGCCGCGGGTCGTCGAGGAGATCCGCGCGGCGGGCGGCGAGGCGGTGGCGCACGGCGGCGACATCGCCACGAGCCGAGGGCGCCGCCTCCCTCGTCCGCACCGCCCTGGAGACGTACGGCCGGCTCGACACCCTCGTCAACAACGCGGGCTTCCTGCGCGACCGGATGCTGGTCAACCTCGACGAGGACGACTTCGACGCCGTCGTACGCGTCCACCTCAAGGGCCACTTCCTGCCGCTGCGGCACGCGGCAGCGCACTGGCGGGCCGAGGCGAAGGCGGGCCGCCGGCCCGAGGCCCGGATCGTCAACACCAGCAGCGGAGCCGGGCTGCTGGGCTCGGTCGGGCAGGGCAACTACAGCGCCGCGAAGGCCGGCGATCGTCGCCCTGACCCTGGTCGCCGCGGCCGAACTGCGCCGCTACGGCGTCCAGGTCAACGCGATCGCCCCCGCCGCCCGGACCCGGATGACGGAGCGCGCCTTCGCCGACACCATGGCGGCACCCGACGCGGGCATTCGACGCGATGGCCCCGGAGAACGTCTCCCCCCTGGTGGTCTGGCTGGGCTCGGCCGCCAGCGCGGGGGTGACCGGCCGGGTCTTCGAGGCGGAGGGCGGCCGGATCACGGTGATGGAGGGCTGGCGGCCGGGACCGAGCGCGGACAAGGGCGCGCGGTGGGACCCGGCCGAGGCGGGGGAGACGGCGCGGAAACTGCTGGCGGAGGCGGGCGTGCCCGGGCCGGTCTACGGAGCGTAGTCCAGGTACGGCCAGGAGTCATCCACGGCGCGCGGCCCTACGTGTCGCACTCCAGCACGCTCCGGCACAACGCACACCGGGCCCGGACCCGCCCCCGCACCGGCACCCTGATCCGCTGATGACAGGTCGGGCAGGGGAAGGAAACCCGCAACCGCCCACTCCCGTCGGGAGTGAACGCGTACCGCGCACCCGGCTGCGGCGGGCCGGCCGGCGCGTGCCGCCGGTCCCGGGCGTACCGCCGCCGCCCCGCCCACCCCGCCGCGGTCAGCGGCGGCTGCTGCTCGTCCCGCGGGCCAGCTCCATCCCCTTCACGTACGCCGTGTACGCCTGCGGACTGGTGAACCACACCGACGGGTCCTCCCCGAACACCAGCGCCCGCTTGGCCAGCACGTAGCCGAACTCCTCCGGCGTCAGATAGCCCAGCTTCTGCGAGGACGCCCCGTCCTCCCGGTAGGCGTCCAGCAGCAGCCAGCCCGCGCCCAGGTACGTCGTCGCCGTGTCCGTGAGGATCTCGTTGTCCCGGACGCCGGGGAAGGACAGGTCGAGGCGGTGCAGGTACACGTGCATCACCTCGTGCGCGAGGGCCGCCCCGATGTCCCGCCGGTGCGTACGGAACCGGTCGTTCAGCTCCACGAAGTACTCCGGCCCGGCCGTGAGCTCGACGTTCGCCGCGTGCCGCATCTCCCGGAAGCTCACGATCAGCCGGGCATCCGGCAGCCGGTAGTGCCGCACCAGCTCGTGCGCCACCCGCTGCGCCCCCAGATACAGGTCGTCGGTGTCGCAGAACGCCACGTCGGCGGGGACCACGCTCGTCGCGAACGTCTGCACGGTGTCGTACGACAGCCGCTTGTACAACGCCGTGATGGCGGCCCGCACCGTCTCCAGATGCGGGTAGCCGTGCTCGACCGGCCCGTCGTTCGCCACGCCTCACCCCCAAGACGCCCCTGAACCCGGTTCCACTGTACGAAAGTGTGACGGCCGCGGACGGCCGCGCCGCTCCCGCGAAAACCGGTCGTCCCGCCCGGGCCCCGCTGGCAGAATCCGCGCCGTGACCAGCGAACAGCGCACCGTCGCCGCCGCGCTCCAGGTGGGCGGCCAGGACGACGACCTCGAAAAGCGGCTCGACGAGGAGCTGACCGCCTTCAACACCGCCGCCGCCGACGGTGCCACCACCGAGCCCCTCTCCGTCCGCCTCACCGACGAGACCGGCGACCTGATCGGCGGACTCACCGCCTGGACCTGGGACACCCTGTGCTCCGTGGACATGCTCTGGGTGCGGGAGGACCAGCGGCATGCCGGCTGGGGCGGCCGGCTGATGCGCGCGGCGGAGGCCGAGGCCGTCCGGCGCGGCTGCACCGACATGATCGTCTCCACGTACGGCTTCCAGGCGCCCGGCTTCTACCCGCGGCTCGGCTACCGGGAAAAGGCCCGCATCCCGGGCGTGCCCGGCGGGCACGAGGACGTCTGCTTCCACAAGCGGCTTTGCACCGCCGAGGCGTGAGACGACGCGCGGCAGCCCGGTCTCCTCCCCGTAGGCTGACGCCCCATGACCACCAGCAACACCGGTACCGGTGACGCCGACGCCGCCGTCCGCGAGGAGCTCGCCCGGCTGCGCGACAGCATCGACAACATCGACGCGGCCGTCGTCCACATGCTCGCCGAGCGCTTCAAGTGCACCCAGCAGGTCGGCCACCTCAAGGCCAGGCACCAGCTGCCGCCCGCCGACCCGGCCCGCGAGGCGCCGCCAGATCGCCCGGCTGCGCACGCTCGCCGAGGACGCCAAGCTGGACCCGGCGTTCGCTGAGAAGTTCCTGAACTTCATCGTCGCCGAGGTCATCCGCCACCACGAGCGCATCGCCGACGAAACACTCAACGGCTCCGCGTCCGGCGGCAACTGACCTCGGACGACCGCCCCCCGGGGGAGTGACACGGCGGCCCGCGCGAGGCATGCTGCGCTGTGCACAGCATGTCAGCCGGCGAGCACTGCGCGTCAGTGTCCCGGACTTATTCTGGTCCTCCACGAGGGAGGGGCGTCGGGCCATGCCGTCGGATACCAGGATCCTCATCGTCGACGACCACGAGGACACGCTGTACGCGCTGGAAAGCGCCCTGGCCCCGCTGGGCTATCTGCTGGGCCGGGCCACCAGCGGCGACGAGGCGCTCAAGCAGGTGCTCCGCGGCCAGGTCGGCCTGCTGCTGCTCGACGTGCGCATGCCCGGCGTCAGCGGCCTCGAGGTCGTGCGCTACATGCGGCGCGTGGAACAGACCCAGCACATCCCCGTCATCCTGCTCACCGGCTTCGGCGCCGACCATGAACTGACCACCGCCGCCTTCCGGCTCGGCGTCGCCGACCTCGTCATGAAACCCGTGGACCCCTGGGCCCTGCGCACCAAGGTCCGCTACCTCTACGACGCCCAGCAGCGCCACCTCGCCCTGGACCGGGAAGTGCGCCGGCTGCGCGCCCTCGTGCGGGGAGCACACCGAGACCGCCCCGCACCCCCCGCGCCCCGGCCTGCCGCACACCGACACGCGCGTACCGCCCCAGGGCCCGTGGGGGCGCACGCCGGGGAGCTGGAAAAAGACCGCACATAGACCGGACATTGGCCGCGTACCGATCCGCCTCTGTGCTTGCCAGCGCCATCAGGCAGCATGTCACGCATGTCCGTACTGACGCGCGACGAAGCGCAGACCCGAGCCGAGCTCCTCGACGTCCACCGCTACACGATCGAACTCGACCTGACCCGCGGGGACGAGACCTTCGACTCCCGCACCCTGATCAGGTTCAGCGCCCGCACGGACGGGGACACCTTCGTCGAGGTCAGGCCCGCCGAGCTGCGCTCCGTCACCCTCGACGGACACCCCCTGGACCCGAAAGCCCTGGACGGCAACCGGCTCGCCCTGAAGGACCTCACCGCCGGCGAGCACGAGCTGCGCGTCGACGCCGCTCATGCGCTACTCCCGCACCGGCGAGGGCATGCACCGCTTCACCGACCCCACCGACGGCGAGACCTACGTCTACACCCAGCTGTTCATGGACGACGTCCAGCGCGTCTTCGCCGCCTTCGACCAGCCCGACCTCAAGGCCGTCTTCGAGCTGTCCGTCACAGGCCCCCGAGGGCTGGACCGTCCTCGCCAACGGCGTCACCGAACAGGCCGGCGGCGTATGGAAGGCGGCCCCCACGCCGCTGATCTCCACCTACCTCGTCGCCGTCGCCGCCGGCCCCTGGCACTCCGTGCGCACCGAGCACCGCGGCCTGCCCTTCGGCCTGCACTGCCGCCGCTCCCTCGCCCCCTACCTGGACGCCGACGCCGACGAACTCCTCGACGTCACCCGCGCGTGCTACGACCGCTACCACGAGAAGTTCGACGAGCCCTACCCCTTCGACTCCTACGACCAGGCCTTCGTCCCCGAGTTCAACGCCGGCGCCATGGAGAACCCCGGACTGGTCACCTTCCGCGACGAGTTCGTCTACCGCTCCGCCGTCACCGACACCGAGCGGCAGACCCGCGCCATGGTCATCGCCCACGAGATGGCCCACATGTGGTTCGGCGACCTCGTCACCCTCAAGTGGTGGGACGACATCTGGCTGAACGAGTCCTTCGCCGAGTACATGGGCTACCAGACCCTCACCGAGGCCACCCGCTTCACCGACACCTGGACCGACTTCGGCGTCACCCGCAAGTCCTGGGGCTACGACGCCGACCAGCGCCCCTCCACCCACCCCGTCGCCCCCGAGGCCGTCGACGACACCGCCTCCGCGCTGCTCAACTTCGACGGCATCTCCTACGCCAAGGGCGCCAGCGCACTGCGGCAGCTGGTCGCCTGGCTCGGCGAGAAGGACTTCCTCGCCGGCATCAACACCCACTTCGCCCGGCACAAGTTCGGCAACGCCACCCTCGCCGACTTCATCGACTCCCTCGCCGGCGCCACCGACCGCGACGTCCACGCCTGGGCCGACGCCTGGCTGCGCACCACCGGCGTCGACACCCTCACCCCGCGCGTCGCCCCCGGCGACCACGGCACCTGCGCCCTCACCGTCGACCGCGCCGGCAGCCGCCCGCACCGCGTCGCCGCCGGCCTCTACGACCGGGACCTCGGCGACGACGGCGGCCACCTCGTCCTGCGCGAACGCCTCCACCTGGACCTCCCGCAGACCGACGCCCACCCCATCGGCAAGCGGCCCGCCCTGCTCCTCCTCAACGACGGCGACCTCAGCTACGCCAAGGTCCGCTTCGACCCCGAATCCTTCGAGACCGTCCGCAAGGAGCTGTCCGGCCTGCCCGAACCGCTCACCCGCGCGGTCGTCTGGAACGCCCTGCGCGACGCCGTCCGCGACGGCGAACTCGCCCCCGGCGCCTACCTGGAGACCGCCCGCGCCCACCTCCCGCTGGAGACGGACCTCGCCATCGTCCAGGGCGTGCTCGCCTTCGCCTCCGCCTACATCGCCGACCGCTACCTCACCCCCGAGGAGCGGCCCGCCGCGCTCGCCACCCTCTCCGACCTGTGCCGCGACCTCATCCGCCGCACCGAGGACGGCGACAACCCCGGCCTGCGCCTGATCGCCGTACGCCACCGCATCGACGTCGCCGCCCACCCCGACACCATCGCCGCCTGGCTCGCCGACGGCACCGTCCCCGGCGGCCCGGAACTCGACCCCGAACTGCGCTGGCGCGTCCTCGCCCGGCTCGCCGTCCTCGGCGCCACCGACGAGGCCGCCATCGCCGCCGAACTGGAACGCGACCCGAGCGCCACCGGCCAGGAGGGCGCCGCCCGCTGCCGGGCCGCCCTGCCCGACCCGGAGGCCAAGGCCCGCGCCTGGGAGGCGATGTTCGGCTCCGACGACCCTGTCCAACTACCTCTTCACCGCCACCGCCCAGGGCTTCTGGCAGCCCGAACAGGCCGACCTGGTACGCGAGTACGTGCCGCGCTACTACACCGACGCGGTCGCCGTCGCCGACCGCCGCGGCCCCGCCATCGCCGTGGCCGTCGGCCGCTCGGCCTTCCCCGCCCACGCCGTCGACGCCGAGACCCTCCGCCTCGGCGAGGCGTGCCTGCGCGACGCCGACCCCATCCCCGCGCTGCGCCGCAAGCTCGTCGACCAACTGGACGACCTGGCACGGGCGTTGCGGGTACAGCAGGGCAGGGAGGCCTAGGTCGTGTCCGCGAAGTCTCGCCGTCCGCCCGGAGGGCGGGCCCCGCGGCGTCGTGGGGGTACCTCCCGGTCGAGCGCAGCCGAGACTGGGGGAGCGTGCTCTGGGGGTCCCCCCGGCCGGAGGCTGGGGGAGTGCCGGGCGGAGGCCCTCGTACTGGACCGTGCTTGGGGCTTCGCCCGGTGCGGCGAGTGGGGGTACCTCCCACGCCCTTCAGGCAGTGGGGGAGCGTGCCAGACGTCGCGGGGCAGGCGGGAGTTTGCGGACACGGCCTAGGGCCGGCGACGTAGGGCACGGGCGGGGCGGCTGGTCCCACTCGCCGATGCGGCGGGCCGGTCGCCCTTCCTAGCCTCGGGCAGGCAAAGACGATCGAACCCGAGGAGCCCTTTCGTGATCGTAGTGACCGGTCCCACCGGAAACGTCGGCCGTGCCCTGGTCGACCGCCTCGTCGCCACCGGGCGGCCCGTGCGGGCGCTCACCCGCGACCCGCGACGCGCCCGCCTGCCCACCGGGGCCGAGGCGGTACGGCTCAGCCCCGACGAGCCGGCCACCCTGTTCGAGGGCGCGACCAAGCTGTTCCTGTACGTCCAGGCAGGCGGCGACCACACACCCCGCCTCCTGGCGGCGGCCCGTGCCGCCGGAGTGCGTCACGTGGTCCTGCTGTCCTCCGGGATCATCGACTCGGGCGCCGACGAGACCCACCCCATCCACGTCATGCACGCCACCGCCGAGCAGCAGATCCGCGACAGCGGCCTGGCGTGGACCTTCCTGCGTCCCAACGCGTTCGCCGCCAACGCCTTCCAGTGGGCCCCGCAGATCCGCACCGGCGACACCGTCCGCGGTATCTTCGCCGACGGCCAGTCCGCCCCGGTCCACGAGGACGACATCGCCGCCGTCGCCGAACGCGCCCTCCTCGACGACGGCCACGAGGGCGCCGCCCACCGCCTCACCGGACCGGAGGCGATCACCAACGCCGGGCAGGTCGCGGCGATCGGCAGGGCCCTCGGCCGCGAGCTGCGCTTCACCGAGCTGACACCGGACGAGGCCGGCCCCGAACTCTCCCGACGTCCCGCCGGACATGCTCCCGGCCATGCTGAGGACTTTCGCCGCCTCGGTCGGCACACATCCGGAAATCACCGGCACGGTAGGCGAGATCACCGGTCGGCCGGCCCGTCCTTTCGCTGTCTGGGCCGAGGACCACGTGGACGACTACAAGGGCTGAGACGGTCCGGACCCCGACAGGTTTTCCCGTACGGAAGTACCTCCACCCGGGTTCGTGTCGTTGAACTTTCCGGGCTGCGCCGCCCCGCGCCCCGGAGGTAGCGCCCATGAGCACGCCGCCCCTCGCCTCAGGCCCCGAAGGCCCCCACGCCCTGCGGCCGTTGCTCGACACCGTGCTCGAAGCGCTGGATGCCGGCGCCCGGGCGCGCGGCGGACCATTGCCGGCGGGCGGCCCGCAGGCGGTCGCTGCCCGCATACGGGAGGCGGTCGGCGGAGGTCCTCCCCGACCAGGGCGACCCGCACGCCCTGCGCGCCCTGGTCCACGCCTTCGCCGAGGGCGCCGCCGACCCCGCCACCCCCTGTGCGCCGCCCACCTCCACTGCCCGCCCCTCGCCGTCGCCACAGCCGCCGACCTCGCCGCCTCAGCCCTCAACCCCTCCCTGGACTCCTGGGACCAGGCCCCGGCCGCCTCCGAGCTGGAGAGCGCTGGTCACCACGCGCCCTCGCCCAGCGAGGTCCACCCGGCCGGCACCCCCGACTCCCTCGTCACCACCGGCGGAACCGAGTCCAACCAACTCGCCCTCCTCCTCGCGCGGGAGGCCTGCGGCGCGGTCCGTGCGGCTCGTGTGCGGGGCCAACGCCCACCACTCGCTGGCGCGGGCCGCCTGGCTGCTCGGTCTGCCCGACCCCGTCGTCGTGCCCGCCCCGGCCGGCACGCTCGACCCCGCCGCGCTCGACGAGGCCCTCACCCGCCTGCCCGGCCCGCTGCTCGTCGCCGCCACCGCCGGCACCACCGACGCCGGCCTCATCGACCCGCTGCCCGAGATCGCCGCCCGCTGCGCGGCCCACGGCGCCCGGCTGCACATCGACGCCGCCTACGGCGGAGGCCTCCTGTTCAGCACCCGGCACCGCGCCAGACTCACCGGGCTCGACGCCGCCGACACCGTCACCCTCGACCTGCACAAACTCGGCTGGCAGCCCGTCGCCGCAGGCCTCCTCGCCGTCTAGGACCCCCGCGACCTCACCGCACTGCGGCAGCACACCGACTACCTCAACGCCGCCGACGACACCGAGGCCGGCCTGCCGGACCTGCTGGGCCGGTCCCTGCGCACCACCCGCCGCCCCGACGTCCTCAAGCTCGCCGTCACCCTCAAGACCCTCGGCCGCAGCGGCCTCGGCGCGCTCGTCGACCAGGTCTGCGCCCGGGCCCGGGAGTTCGCCGCCCTCGTCCACGACCACCCCGGCTTCGCACTCCACGCCCCGCCCGTCATCAGCACGGTGCTGTTCCGGCCCGCCGGCGCCACCGACACCACCGTCGCCGCCGTACGCCGCGCGCTCCTCACCGACGGCCGTGCCGTCCTCGGCCGAACCCGCCTCGACGGCCGGCTCTGGCTCAAGGCCACCCTCCTCAACCCCGCCACCGGGCCCGACGACCTGGCCGCCCTGCTGCACCTCGTGGCAGCGCGCCGAGCGACACTCGTGGAAGGACACACCCGCCGATGAACCCCGCGCCGCATCCCGCACCGGCCGCCGCATCGAACCCCGCACCGGCCGCGCCGCCCCCGCACCACGACCCCGACGCACCCCGCGACCTGGTCGGCATCGGCATCGGCCCCGCCAACCTCTCCCTCGCCGCGCTCGCCCAGCCGCTCGGCGAACTCGACGCCGCCTTCTACGACCAGCGCCCCGCCTTCGGCTGGCACTCCGGCCTGCTCATCGAGGGCGCCACCATCCAGGTCCCGTTCCTGGCCGACCTGGTGACCCTCGCCGACCCCACCAGCCCCTGGACCTTCCTCAACTACCTCAGATCCCGCGAGCGGCTCTTCCCCTTCTACTTCGCCGAGCGCTTCCACATCCAGCGCGCCGAGTACGACGCCTACTGCCGCTGGGTCGGCGACAGCCTCCCGGCCCTCCACTTCGGCCACCAGGTCGACGCCGTCCGCTGGAACCCCGAACGGGACGTCTTCGAGGTCGACTTCACCCAGCTCGACACCGACGGAGAAGCCGAGGCCCTCGGCCGTACCTACACCCGCAACGTCGTCCTCGGCATCGGCACCGAGCCCCACGTCCCCGAACCCCTCAAGCCCCTCGTCCAGGCGCCCGGCGTGCCGGTCGTCCACGCCGCCGACTACCTCGACCACCGCGCCGCCCTCCTCGCCGCCGAGCACGTCACGGTCGTGGGCATCGGACAGTCCGGCGCCGAGATCTTCCTCGACCTGCTGCGGAACAGACCGGCCGGCCGCGAGAAGCTCCACTGGCTGGGCCGCACGGAGGCCTTCGCGCCCATGGAGTACTCCAAACTCGGCCTGGAGCACTTCACCCCCGACCACACCCGCTACTTCCACGCCCTGCCCGAGTCCGCCCGCGACCGGCTCGTCGCCGGCCAGTGGCAGCTGCACAAGGGCATCGACGCCGCCACCATCGCCGCCATCCACGACGAGCTCTACCGCCGCACCCTGCACGGCGGCTGGCCCGACGCCGTCCTCACCCCCGGCGTCCAGCGTCCGCACCGCGGGCCGCGTCGCGACGACCAAGGTGGAACTGCACCTGGAACACGGCCGGCAGGACAGCCGCTCCCGCCTCACCACCGACGCCGTCGTCCTCGCCACCGGCTACCGCGAACGCCCCCTCGACCGCGTCCTCGCCGGACTCGACCCCTACCTGCGCCGTGACAGCCGCGAACGCCCCCGCGTCGACGAGGAGTACCGCCTCGTCCTCGACCCGTCCGTCACCGGCACGGTGTACGTCCAGAACGCCGAGACCCACACCCACGGCGTCGGCGCCCCCGACCTCGGCCTCGGCGCCTGGCGCAGCGCGATCATCCTCAACTCCCTGACGGGCAGGGAGACGTACGCACTCCCACGCCGCACCGCCTTCACCACCTTCGGCCTCACACAGCGGCAGCAGGTCCCGCCGGCCCGTGAGGCACCGGTCCTGACCCCGCTCGTGGACCGAAGGTGACGCGACCCCCATCAAGGAACACCTTCTAGAAGACGGGCGTGCCGTTCCGCGTGAGCTTCCAGTCCACCGCGGCGAACTCGGCCGGGTCGACGGACCCCTTCGCCTTCACCCAGGCGATCATGGTGTTGCGGATCTCGTCCGAGTTCGACCACAGCAGCTGGGCGGCGGCGACATACGGGAAGTTCCCGCCGCCGTTGGCCCGGTAGTTGTTCACCGCGAACACGAACTTCGCGTCGTCCGCGAGCGGCTGCCCCCCGAACCGCACGTTCGTCACCCGCGAACCGGCCGGCTTCGCGATGTCGATCTCATAGGCCAGCCCGCTCACCACGTCGTAGTTGTAGTCCGGCGTGCCGTTCGCGTTCGTCAGCTTCGCAGGATCGACTTCAGTGCCCGCCGCCGTCTGCACGAAGTAGTTCGCCGAGAACTCCAGATACGCCTTCATCTGCGCACCCGTCATCAGACGAGCCTCCAGCGTGTTCTCGAAGACGTACAGACCCGCCACGTCCCGGATCGTCACCTCGCCCGCCGGGATCCGGGCACTGCGCGAGAAGCACGCCGCCTGCGACAGCACCGGCAGCGACGCGTGCTCCGTGCCCGCCAGCGCCTGCTTCACCGTGTCCGCCTGGATGTGGTTGATCAGGTCGATGATCGGCACGTCCTTGTACGGCGCCTCGGCCGAGGTCATCTCCGCCGCGTTCGTGCCGATGACCTGGTTGACGTACGCCACGACCTTCTCGTGCTCGTCGACGAGCAGCTTCGTGATCTTCGGGTCCTCCTCCACCGTGTTGGAGTTGAGGACCTGCGCACCCACCTTCTCGACCTTCCAGCAGCCCTTCTCCCACACCAGCTCGAAGTCGAACAGCGTCAGCCGCTGCCCCCACTTCAGCGGCTCGGACAGCACGACCCGCTTGCCGGTCTTCTTGTTGGTGACGAAGTACTCGGGGATCTCCGTATGCGCGTGCCCGACCAGGATCGCGTCGATCCCCGGCACCTGCTCGGCCACCAGACCGGCCGCGTTCTCGATGTACGGCAGCTGGTCACCGTAGGACGACGTACCCGACGAACCGCTGTGCGCCGACACGATGACGACGTCCGCGCCCATCGACCGCAGCTTCGGCACCCACTTCGCCGCCTGCTCCTCCAGGCCCGGGAACGTCATCTTGCCCTGCACGTTCGCCTTGTCCCAGATCGCGATCCCCGGGTTGGTCAGACCCAGCACCGCCACCTTCACGTCCCGCCCGAACGGCGTGCGCACCCGGTGCATGCTGTACGGCGCGAAAGCGGGCCGCAGCGTCTTGGCGTCCAGCGCGTTCGCGCCCAGCAGCGGGAAACGGCACTGCTGCTCGAACTTCCGCAGTACCGGAATGCCGTAGTTGAACTCGTGGTTGCCGAGCGCCGCCGCGTCGTAGTCCATCGCGTTCATGGCCTGCGCCATCGGATGCACCGGGCCGCCCTCGGCGGTGATCGGGTCGACCTTGGCGTAGTAGTACGACAGCTGCGTGCCCTGGATGGTGTCGCCCGCGTCGATCAGCAGCGTGTTGCGGCGGCCCTTCTCCTCGCGGATCCGGTTCACCAGGGTGGAGATCTTCGCAAGACCGATGTCGTTGTGGTCCTTGTCGTCGAACTCCTTGTCCGTGAAGTAGTCCCAGTTGAAGACGTTGCCGTGCAGGTCCGTCGTCCCCATCACGGTGAACGCGTACCGCTTCACGCCCCGCTTCGCCTCGCCCCGCGCCTCGGCCGCCTGAGCACCCGGCGCCGCCGCACCGGCCAGCGCCACCCCCGCCCCGGTCACGGCGGACTTCTCCAGGAACTTCCGGCGGTTCAACGGCATGTCTGGCTCTCCTCGCGGAATCTGTGAACGACGCGCGTAGATAACGCGCGTAGATTCTGACCCGGTCATGACCTGCCGCAACAGCCCCGGCAGGTTGCGATCTGATGACTCAGCCCGCCAACTCCACGCCTGTGGCCAGCCAAGACATGACAGAGTGGGGCGTATGACCGCGCCCACCGGAGACGCTTCCCAGCCCGCAGTCCCCTACGGAACACCCGACGCTCCCCGCATCGCCGTCCGCGGCGAGGCCCGCCTCGAAGTCGACCCGGAGATCGCCCGCATCGGCATCACCGTCGCCGCCCGGGGCCGCGACCGCCGCTCCGCCCTCGACGACCTCACCCACCGCAACACAGGCGTCCTCGACCTGGTCAAAACCTACGGCGACGCCGTCGAACGCCTGGAGACCGGCGCCTTCTCCATCACGCCCGAACTCACCAAGCACGGTCGCGGCGAACGCATCCGCACCTACCACGGCCGCGTCCACGTCACCGCCGAACTCACCGACTTCACCGCCCTCGGTGAACTCACCACCCGCCTCGCCGACCTCGAACTCACCCGCGTCGACGGCCCCTGGTGGGCCCTGCGCCCCGACTCACCCGCCCACCGCGAGGCCAGGAAGAAGGCCGTACGAGAAGCCGTCCAACGCGCCCGCGAGTACGCCGAGGCACTCGGCACCACCCTCTCCGCCCTGGTCGAACTCGCCGACATCGGCGCCGAGAACACCACGCCGCCCTACCCCCAGGCCCCCGGCCGCATGCGCTCCGCGGCCTACGGCGCCGCCGAGGACACCGCGGCGGCCCCCCTCGACCTCGAACCCCAACGCCAGCAGGTCCACGCCCAGATCAACGCCCGCTTCACGATGGTGCCGCCGCGGCTGTAGCCGGGTTTTCCGCGGAGTGATTTCGAAAGCGCGACCGAGGCCACTCGATGCTCATCGGAGCACCCGGCCGCACAATTCAACACTTGGGCATAGCGCTTCATTCAAAGTCTGTTGAGTAGTCACTCACGACCAATTCTCTACCGGTCGGTAACTCATAGGCTCACCCTTATGCGCCGAGCAAAGATCGTCTGCACACTGGGGCCCGCCACCGACTCGTACGACCAGATCAAAGGCCTGGTCGACGCCGGAATGGACGTCGCCCGATTCAACCTCAGCCACGGCAGCCACGCCGAGCACGAGGAGCGCTACCAGCGGGTGCGGAAGGCCGCCGACGAGACCGGCCGCAGCGTCGGCGTCCTCGCCGACCTTCAAGGCCCGAAAATCCGGCTCGGCAGCTTCACCGAAGGCCCCGTACTCCTTGAACGCGGCGACACCTTCACCATCACCGTCGAAGAAGGCATCGAAGGCGACCGCAACACCTGCGGCACCACCTACGCCGGCCTCGCCGTCGACGTCACCCCCGGCGAGCGCATCCTCATCGACGACGGCAAGGTCTGCCTGGAAGTCACCGACATCGACGGCCCCCGCGTCCACACCACGGTCATCGAGGGCGGCGTCATCTCCGACCACAAAGGCCTCAACCTCCCCGGCGTCGCCGTCTCCGTCCCCGCCCTCTCCAAGAAGGACGAGGACGACCTCCGCTGGGCCCTGCGCACCGGCGCCGACGTCATCGCCCTCTCCTTCGTCCGCACCGGCCGCGACATCCAGGACGTCCACCGCATCATGGACGAGGAAGGCCGCCGCCTCCCCGTCATCGCCAAGGTCGAAAAACCCCAGGCCGTCGAGAACATCGAAGAAATCGTCGCGGCGTTCGACGGCATCATGGTCGCCCGCGGAGACCTCGGCGTCGAAATGCCACTGGAACAGGTCCCGATCGTCCAAAAGCGCGCGATCAAACTGGCCAAACGCAACGCGAAACCCGTCATCGTCGCCACTCAAATGCTCGACTCGATGATCGACAACGCCCGCCCGACACGTGCGGAGGCCTCTGACGTCGCCAACGCCGTCATCGACGGCACCGACGCCGTGATGCTGTCCGGCGAGACAAGCGTCGGCAAACACGCGATCGAAACGGTCCACACCATGGCCCGCATCGTCGAAGCGGCAGAGGAAGACATCCTGGCGAAAGGCCTCCCGCCGCTCACCGAACACAACAAACCCCGAACCCAGAGCGGAGCGGTCGCCCGAGCCGCAGCCGAAATGGGCGACTTCCTCGGCGCCCGCTTCCTGGTCGCCTTCACACAATCCGGCGACACCGCCCGCCGCCTCTCCCGCTACCGCTCCCCGATCCCCCTCCTCGCCTTCACCCCCGACCAGGCCACACGCTCCCAGCTCAGCCTGACGTGGGGCGTGGAAACCTTCCTCGGCCCGTGCGTGGACTCCACGGACGCGATGGTCGACCAGGTCGACGAACTGCTCCTGAAGTACGGCCGCTGCCGGAAGGGCGACACGGTCGTCATCACCGCAGGCTCCCCTCCCGGCGTCTCCGGCTCGACGAACCTGGTCCGCGTCCACCACATCGGCGAGGACGACAGTCCGAAGTAGGGCGTCAGTACTTGGGGCCTACGTGGTTGTCCATGAGGGCTACGGAGGCTTTGCGGGCGATGGAAATGTTGCGTGCGTTCGCTTGCTTCCAATCGACGCCCACCTGATCCAGGGCCTTGGTGAACAGGCGGATGATGTCGGCCGAGAGGTTGGTGAAGAAGTACCGGGGATACTCGTAGCGCTTCCGCTCACCGGCCACGCTCCGCGTCGTCCAGTTGGTGACCCGGCAGCCGTCGGAGTGGATGAGGCCGCGGATGAACTCCCAGGGGTGGGCGTCGACGATGGCTTGCTGCCAGGGTTCGAGGGCGATCCGGCGTTCGTGTTTCATGCCGGGGCCATGCTGGGGGAAGAGGTGCGGCCAGTGCCTGCTGTAGCTGACCACCGAGACGTACCCCTGAGCCTGCGTGCGGGAGGCACACCCCGTTGGGTTGATGGCGCGCATGGCGATCTCGCAGGCGTCGATCAGGCCAGGCCATGAGTTCGCGCACGCGATTCTCAAGTAGTAGCCGACGCCGCGAGGATGGCCGCTGATGCAGCCATCACCGAGATAGAGGCCCAGCAGGTAGGCGTACGCGCACTCGTCGGCAGGGGGCCGGGTGTCTGGAAGCGTCGGCCGGGGCAGCGGCTCAAGGCGGTCCTGCCAGGAGCGGATCGCGGCCCGTGAGATGCCCGTTTCGCGGCTCACCGAGTTCAGGCTGCGGCCCTGGGCCACCAGAGCGAGTGCTCGCTTGCGTGTGCTGAGGTCGTACATGGGGCCACTGTGGGACTGCGACCATGTCGACATGCAGCAAAAAGCGGATGTTCACGAGAACGTGGACATCCGCTTCGTAACGTCGGCCTTCGAATCCAAGGAAAAGTGCCCCGGGTGGGACTCGAACCCACACTGAATACCTTTTGAGGGTATCGTCTCTGCCGATTGGACTACCGGAGCTCCTGCGAATCGAAGATTTACCTCGACCCGCTGCCCGTCCACCATACCGCAGCTAGGTACGCTCTTGGGAGCAGTACCGGCCTGCCCCGTACCAAGGAGCCCACGTGAGCGCCCCCGAGTCGCCCCAGCCTGTTGACGTGCCTGATGACGACAAGTCGCACGTGCCTCCGATGACGACGCGGGTCGTCATCGCCGAGGACGAGGCCCTGATCCGGCTCGATCTCAAGGAGATGCTGGAGGAGGAGGGGTACACCGTCGTCGGTGAGGCGGGCGACGGTGAGGAGGCCGTGGAGCTGGCCCGTGAGCACCGGCCGGACCTGGTGATCCTGGACGTGAAGATGCCGAAGATGGACGGTATCTCCGCGGCCGAGAAGATCGCCGAGGAGAGCATCGCGCCGGTGCTGATGCTGACCGCGTTCTCGCAGCGCGACCTCGTGGAGCGGGCCCGGGACGCCGGTGCCATGGCCTACCTGGTGAAGCCGTTCAGCAAGACCGATGTCGTGCCGGCGATCGAGATGGCCGTGTCGCGCTTCACGGAGCTGAAGGAGCTGGAGAAGGAGGTCGCGGACCTCACGCTGCGGCTGGAGACGCGCAAGCTGGTGGACCGGGCGAAGTCGATCTTGCAGACGGAGTACGGGCTGACGGAGCCGAACGCGTTCCGGTGGATCCAGAAGACGTCGATGGACCGGCGGATGTCGATGCAGCAGGTGGCGGAGGCGGTCATCGAGGACGCCGAGGAGAAGAAGAGCAAGGGCTGATCACGATCATCCGGCACGAACGAGGCCCGCGCCCCCCGCAGGGGGGAAGCGGGCCTCGTTCGTGTGTGCGGCCTTCGTCAGTCCTCGCCGAGGTACGCCTTGCGGACGGACTCGTCGTGCAGAAGGTCCTGTCCCGTGCCGGAGAGGACGATGTTGCCGACCTCCATGACGTGGCCGTTGTCCGCGAGGGAGAGCGCGGCCTGGGCGTTCTGTTCGACGAGCAGGATGGTCGTGCCCTGGGATTTCAGCTCAGAGATCGTTGCCATGATCTTCTGCATCATGATCGGGGAGAGGCCCATGGAGGGCTCGTCGAGCATGAGCAGTTTCGGCTGGGACATCAGGGCGCGGCCCATGGCGAGCATCTGCTGTTCGCCGCCGGAGAGGGTTCCGGCTGCCTGCTTGCGGCGTTCCCCGAGGATGGGGAAGAGGTCGTAGGCGCGCTGGATGTCCTTTTCGATGCCTTCCTTGTCCTTGCGGAGGAAGGCGCCGAGCTGGAGGTTCTCCGCGATGGTGAGGCGGGGGAAGATGTGCCGGCCTTCGGGGGAGTGGGCGAGGCCGAGGGCGACGATCTTGTGGGCGGCGACGCCGGTGAGTGGCTTGCCGTCGAAGAGGATCTTCCCTGAAGTCGGCTTCAGGAGTCCCGAGAGGGTGCGCAGGGTCGTGGTCTTGCCGGCGCCGTTGGTGCCGATGAGGGTGACGACCTGGCCGGCTTCGACGCTGAAGGAGATGCCTTTGACGGCTTCGATCTTGCCGTAGGAGACCCGGAGGTCCTCGACCTCGAGGAGTGCGGTCACTTGGCTTCTCCCTTGGTGCTGCTGGTGGTGCTGGGTGCTGCCTCCGCGGCGGCTTCGGCGGCTTCGACCTCCGCGGCTTCGGCTTCACCGGGGTCGCCTTCGAAGGGTTCGCCGAGGTAGGCGGCGATGACGCGTTCGTCGGCCTGGACGACCTCGGAGGTGCCCTCGACGAGCTTTTCGCCCTGGACGAGGACGGCGACGCGGTCGCTCAGGTTGAAGACGAAGCGCATGTCGTGCTCGATGAGAAGGACGGCGACGCCCTTGTCGCGGATGGCGAAGACCAATTCCTCGGTCGCCCGCGTCTCCTGGGGGTTCATGCCGGCCGTCGGCTCGTCCAGCAGCAGCAGTCCCGGCTCGCTCGCGAGCGCACGGGCGATTTCCAGCTTGCGCTGCTCGCCGTACGGCAGATTCCGCGCCAGGTGGTCGCGCTTGTGGGCCAGGCCGATGAACTCCAGGAGTTCCATGGCTCGTTCCTCGCTGGCGCGTTCGGCCTTCTTGAAGCCGGGGCCGCGCAGCAGGGCCGACCACAGGCCTTCCTTGGTGCGCGTGTGGCGGCCGACGAGGACGTTTTCCAGGACCGTCATGTTGGCGAACAGGCGGATGTTCTGGAAGGTGCGGGCGATGCCGGCCTGGGTGACCAGGTGGGGCTTGGGCGGCAGGACCGTGCCCTTGTAGGAGACGGTGCCCTCGGTGGGGACGTACAGGCCGGTCAGGCAGTTGAAGAAGGTGGTCTTGCCGGCGCCGTTGGGGCCGATCAGCCCGACGATCTCGCCGGCGTTGACGGTGAAGTCGACGGAGCGGACGGCGGTGAGGCCGCCGAAGCGCATGGTGACGTCGCGTGCTTCGAGTACAGGTGTCGTCATGATTCTTACGCCCCCGCCTTGGTGACGGCCGGTTCGTCGGTCAGCGTGGTCTGTTTGGGTACGTCGAGTTGGCCGGTCTCGTGGAATTCGAGCTGGCGCCGCCGGTTGGCGATGATGCCTTCGGGGCGGAAACGCATCAGCAGGATGAGCGCGATACCGAAGGCCAGCAGCGACTTGTCCTGGAGGAAGACCAGCTTCTCGGGCAGCAGGTAGAGCAGGGCCGCGCCGAGGAGGGGGCCCGCGACCGTGCCCATGCCGCCGAGGACGACCGCGGCCAGGAGGAACGCGGAGTTCGGGGGCGTGGAGCCGGCGAACTGGTACGGCGTGGGGACCACGCTGTAGGTGACGTGGGCACTGACGGTGCCGGCGAGGCCGGCCAGGGCGGCGCCGAGGGCGAAGGCGACGAGCTTGACGCGGAAGCCGTTGATGCCCATGGCGGTCGCGGCGGTCTCGTCCTCGCGGATGGCGATCCAGGAGCGGCCGATGCGGGAGTCGGCCGCACGGGTGTAGACCAGGACCACGATGGCCATGATCAGCACCATGAGCAGGTAGTAGTTGGCGAACCGGCCGAGGGTGAAGCCGCCGATGTCGTGGGCCTGGCCGAAGTTGAAGCCGAAGAGGTTCAGGTCGGGGATGGAGGGGATGCCGTTGGGGCCGTTGGTGACGTCGGGCCCGGAGTCGCCGTCCATGTTGTTGACCGCGATGCGGAAGATCTCTCCGAAGCCCAGGGTGACGATCGCCAGGTAGTCGCCGCGCAGGCGGAGGGTCGGGGCGCCGATGAGGACGCCGAAGACCAGTGAGGCCGCGGCGCCGGCGAGGGCGGAGGCCCAGAACGGCAGGTGCACGCCGGAGATCGTGGAGAACTCCGAGCCGGAGACGAGGGCGGCGGTGTAGGCGCCGACGCCGAGGAAGGCGACGTATCCGAGGTCGAGGAGGCCGGCGAGGCCGACGACGATGTTGAGGCCGAGGGCGACGGTCCCGAAGATCAGGATGTTGACGCCGATGTTGGCGTAGTGGTCGTCGGTCTGGGTGAAGGGGAAGGCGATGGCCGCGGCGAAGCCCATGGCCAGCGTGAAGCTGCGGTTGCCGGCCACGAGCGCCGAGAACCGGTCCATGAGGCCGGCCGTGTGCAGTGCCCACATCGCGAAGACGACGACGAAGAGATAGCCGACGAAGAGTTCGCCGTATTCGGTGTCGATGCCGTAGGTGAAGACCCCGAGACCGATCACCGTGACGACCGTGATCACGGCCCGCTGGACCCAGGGCGCGGTGGTCTGGGCGGCGGGGATGCGGTCGGGTTTGGCGACGTAGGCCTTGAGGGCTGCCTTGGTGCCGTCGCCGCCGGTCTTGTCCTGGGGGAGGGCGAAGGCGCCGAGGACGGGCAGGAGGGAGGCGATGGCCGCGATCCAGCCGCCGGGTTCGAGGTTGACGACGCCGCCGAGTTCGGCACTGATGGCGATGACGGTGAACCAGGTGACGGTGAAGCCGCCGAGGGCGGTGAGTGCGAGGGGTGCGTTGTTGCGGCCGGGCAGCAGCCAGCCGAGGCCGCGGATGCCGTAGGAGGCGAGGGCGAAGAGGGCGGTGAGGACGCCGGCGGTGAAGGTGAGCCACTGCAGGCCGCCGGGGTAGCCGTTGATCGTGAGGTCGCCGGGGAACTCGTCGGTCCAGGTCCAGGCGAGGAAGGCGGAGGCCGCGGTGGCGATGCCGCCGGCGAGGAGCAGGGCGCGGGCTGCCGCTGCGGGCAGCGGTATGAGGCCGCGTGGTGCGGGCGGGGCGGGGACGGCGTCCGGGGCGGGGGTCTTGGTCGTCTCGGTCATGTGATCACGCCCTGTCCGCGACGCGCTCGCCGAGCAGGCCTTGAGGCCTGAAGAGGAGCACGAGGATGAGGAGGCAGAAGGCCCACACGTTGGCCCAGCTCTGTCCGCCGAGCTGGTTCATGCCCGGGATCTCGTCGATGTAGGCGGAGGCGAGGGTTTCGGCGATGCCGAGGACGACGCCGCCGAGCATGGCGCCGTAGATGTTGCCGATGCCGCCGAGGACGGCTGCGGTGAACGCCTTCAGGCCCATGAGGAAGCCCATGCGGTAGTCGACGTTGCCGTACTTGAGGCCGTAGGCGACGGCCGCGACGGCGGCGAAGAAGCCGCCGATGGCGAAGGCGATGACGATGATGCGGTTGGTGTCGATGCCCATCAGCTGCGCGGTGTCGGGGTCCTGCGCGGTGGCTTGCATGGCGCGGCCGGTTCGGCTGCGGCGCACGAAGATCGCGAGGGCGGCCATGCAGGCGACGGCGGCCAGGATGAGGAAGATGTCGGCGTCCTTGATGGTGATGGAGCCGATGTCGTGGGTGGCGTCGAGACCGGGGAAGGCGCGGGCGCGGTCGGCACCGGGGTAGAAGTTGCGGACGACTTCCTGAAGGGCCAGGGAGAGGCCGATGGCGGTGATGAGCGGTGCCAGGCGTGGTGCTCCGCGCAGGGGGCGGTAGGCGAACCGTTCCGCTCCGACGGCGATGAGGATGGCCACGAGGGCGCCGCCGAGGAGCATCAGCGGTACGGCCAGGGCCATCGAGGTGCCGTCGGGCAGGATGTAGAAGTAGACCGTGAGGGCGCCGAAGGCGCCGGTCATGAAGATCTCGCCGTGCGCGAAGTTGATGAGCTGGACGATGCCGTACACCATCGTGTAGCCGATGGCGATCAGCCCGTACATCGAGCCGAGAAGCAGCCCGTTGGCCAGCTGCTGCGGCAGGGTGTTCACCGCATGGCCTCCATGTCGCTGGTGGTCGTGTGCACTGGATGTGTGCGTGGTCGTGTGCTGTGTGGGGGTGTGGAAACGGGCCGCGCGGTCGGGGTCCTCCTTCCGCGCGGCCCGTGGTGCGGCGTTGTGGCGGGCCGGACTACTTCAGGTCGGCCGTGCCGGTCTCCACGTCGTTCCAGGCACCCTTCTCGACCTGGTAGACCGTCAGCTGCTTGTTGGTGGTGTCGCCGTACTGGTCGAAGGAGATCTTGCCGGTGAGGCCTTCGAAGTCGGACTTCTGGACTCCGTCGACGACCTTGGAGCGCAGGTCGTTGATGTCGGTGGGCACCTTGCCGCTGTTGGCGTCGGCCGCGGCCTTGACGGCCTTGATGATGGCGGTGGCGGCGTCGTAGGCGTAGGCGCCGTAGGCGCCGTAGTCGCCCTTGTAACCCTTGTCCTTGTACGTCTGGATGAACTGCTTGGCGGCGGGCAGGGTGTCGGCGGGGACACCGATGGCGGTGGCGAGGTCGCCCTCGGAGGACTTGCCGGCGGCCTCGATGTAGGTGGAGGCGAACATGCCGTCGCCGCCGAACAGCGGGATCTTGACGCCGGCGTCCTTGAGCTGCTTGGTGATCAGCGCGGACTCGTCGTACTGGCCGCCGTAGTAGAGCAGGTCGGCACCGGAGTTCTTGATCTTGGTGACGAGGGAGCCGAAGTCCTTGTCGCCGGTGTTGACGTGGTCGGTGGCGACGACCTTGCCGCCGTACTTCTTGTACTGCTCCGCGAAGATCTTCGCGAGGCCTGCGCCGTAGGTCTGCTTGTCGTCGACGACGAAGGCCTTCTTCTTCTTGAGGCCGTTGTACGCGTAGCCGGCGGCGAAGCTGCCCTGGAGTTCGTCGGTGGTGGCGGTGCGGAAGTACGTCTTGTACGGACGCTTCTTGTCCGTCTGCCAGTTCTTGCCCTGGGTCAGCTCGGGGTTGGTGTTGGCCGGGGAGATCTGGACCATGTTGGCCGAGGCGAACACCTGCTGCATCGTCTGGGCGACGCCGGAGTTCAGCGGGCCGACGGCGCCGACGACGGTCTTGTCGCCGGTGAGGGCGGTCGCGTTGGACTGGCCGGTGGCGGGCTGCGCCTTGTCGTCCAGGGCCCTGAGCTTGAACTTCACGCCCGGGACCCAGTTGTTCTTGTTGGCGTCGTCGACGGCGATCTGGGCGCCGTACTGGATACCGAGGCCGGTGGTGGAGTTCTCACCGGACAGGGGGGCGTCGACGCCGATGGTCAGCGTGGTGCCGTTGCCGCTGTCTCCGCTCTTGTCGCCGCTGTCGTCTCGGGAGCCGCAGGCGGTGAGAGTCAGAGCTCCGGTCGTCAGAACGGAGGTAAGAATCACCAAGGAACGCTGTCGCACGATCAGTCCTTTCACAGGCAGGCCCGCCCTGTTCGGGGGGTGAGTGCCGCGCTGGTACCGAACTCCCGATGGAGCGGTGACTGGCCGTGACTCTAAGCCCGGTGTGGAGGCAGGGTCAGTGGCGTGGGACGGCTTGTGACTTTCTTGTTATGACGTGATGGATGCCCGGCTTCTCCGGTGGGTCTTCTGGGCAGGTTTAGCCGTTTCTGTCCGAAGTCCGCATTCTGAGAACTTGCACTTCCGGTTGGCCGTGGCCGAGATCGTGCGGTTGACGTGGCGCAGGCGATGGGGGCGAGGTCGGAAAGGTCTGGGCGGTAGGCGCGGCCGAAGACGAAACTGTGGTGCTGTATTGCGCGCGCGTTACGGAGCGTTACGTCGAGAAAGGGACGATGCGCGTCCGGGGGGAGTTCCGAGCCATCGGAAACGGCTATGTCCACGGTGGTGACGTGGATGGTGCCGGCCGGCACGGTGAAGGCCGGGCGGGGGCGGCGCGGGTGTCGCTGAGTCCGGCGTGGGAGGTGCCGGTGATCCGGAGGGCGGTGGCGGGGTCGCGCTCGACGGTCGCCGCGGATCGGAACCTGCCTGTTTTTCCAGGGAAGTCGAGGGCTTCGCCGAGGCCGAGGTGGTGCCAGGCGGTGACGTCGACGGGCCGGTGGGGCGGGGCGGGTGTCGGGTCGGAGGGCTGGCGGGCCCAGTGGCCGGCGAGTCGGTCGGTCAGGCGTGGGGCCTCATGGGCCAGCGGTAGGGGGAAGGGGTGAGGGCCCGCTGCGTGTCTGCGTGCGGACGCCGCCGCGCGGGTGTTCCCTCGCGGCGGCGTCGAGCCGAAGCGGCGTGCGGCCGAAGCGGCGTGCGGCCGAACGTCGAACGGCCGGATCAGCGCGCGGTGCGGATCAGCTCCTCGTCGCCCGGCGCCACGTCACGCAGCAGGCAGGTGAGTCGGGCGGTGCACACCCTCTTGTCGCTTTCATCCGTAATGACGATTTCATAGGTGGCGGTCGAGCGTCCCCGGTGCACGGGCGTGGCGACGCCGGTGACCAGGCCGGAGCGTGCCCCGCGGTGGTGGGTGCAGTTCAGGTCGACGCCCACGGCGATCTTGGAGCTGCCGCCGTGCAGCATGGACCCGACCGAGCCGAGCGTCTCGGCCAGTACCGCGGAGGCCCCGCCGTGCAGCAGTCCGTAGGGCTGGGTGTTGCCCTCCACCGGCATCGTTCCGACGACCCGGTCCGCCGAGGCCTCGAGGATCTGGACGCCCATCCGGGTCCCGAGGTGGCCCGCGGAGAACAGGGCCAAGAGGTCCACGCCGAGCGCGGCGTACTCGTCGATGACCTCTTGCGGGAACTTCACATGCTGCTGCTCACCCATGGGGCCCGGCTCCGTTCGTCCTTGTTCGCTGCGGCTGCCTCTGCGACTGAGCAAACGCTCAGTCGGTCGCCGATTGTTCCAGACGTACGACGACGGACTTGCTGGCCGGGGTGTTACTGGTGTCCGCGGTGGCGTCCAGCGGCACCAGCACGTTGGTCTCCGGGTAGTACGCCGCGGCACAGCCCCGGGCCGTCGGGTAGTGCACGACCCGGAAACCCGGCGCCCGGCGCTCCACGCCGTCCTTCCACTCGCTGACCAGGTCGACGTAGGAGCCGTCCGCCAGCTGCAGCGCCCGCGCGTCCTCGGGGTTGACCAGCACCACCCGGCGGCCGTTCCTGATGCCCCGGTAACGGTCGTCGAGACCGTAGATCGTGGTGTTGTACTGGTCGTGCGAGCGCAGCGTCTGGAGCAGCAGGCGCCCCTCGGGCAGCTCCGGGTACTCCACGGGCGCGGCGGTGAAGTTGGCCTTGCCGGTGGCCGTGGGGAAGCGGCGCTCGTCGCGCGGGGCGTGGGGGAGGGCGAAGCCGCCGGGGCGGCCGGCGGAACCCGTCACGCGCGCGTTGAAGTCCTCGAAGCCGGGGATCACGCGCGCGATGCGGTCCCGGACCGTCGCGTAGTCCTTCTCGAACTCCTCCCAGGGGGTGGCGCTGTTCTCGCCCAGCACACGGCGGGCCAGGCGGCAGACGATGGCCGGCTCGGACAGCAGGTGCGCGCTCGCGGGCTCCAGCCGGCCCCGGGAGGCGTGCACCATGCCCATCGAGTCCTCGACCGTCACGAACTGCTCGCCGCTGTCCTGCAGATCGCGTTCGGTACGGCCGAGCGTCGGGAGGATCAGGGCCCGCGCGCCCGTGATCGCGTGCGAGCGGTTCAGCTTCGTCGACACGTGCACGGTCAGACGGGCCCGCCGCATCGCCGACTCGGTGACCTCCGTGTCGGGGGACGCCGAGACGAAGTTGCCGCCCATGGCGAAGAAGACCTTCGCCTCACCGTCGCGCAGTGCGCGAATGGCCCGTACGACGTCATAGCCGTGCTCCCGCGGCGGCGCGAAGCCGAACTCCTTCTCCAGGGCGTCCAGGAAGGCCGGGGCGGGGCGCTCGAAGATGCCCATCGTGCGGTCGCCCTGCACGTTCGAGTGGCCGCGCACCGGGCACACGCCCGCGCCCGGGCGGCCGATGTTGCCGCGCAGGAGGAGGAAGTTGACCACTTCCCTGATCGTGGGGACCGAGTGCTTGTGCTGGGTGAGACCCATGGCCCAGCAGACGATGGTGCGCTCGGAGGCGAGGACCATGCGCAGGGCGTCCTCTATCTCCTTCTGCGTCAGCCCGGTGGCCCTGAGCGTCTCGTCCCAGTCGGCGGCGCGGGCGGCCTCGGCGAACTCCTCATAGCCGTGCGTGTGCTCCCCGACGAATGCCTCGTCGACCGCGCCCTCCGTCTCGAGGATCAGCTTGTTGAGCAGACGGAAGAGGGCCTGGTCGCCGCCGATGCGGATCTGCAGGAACAGGTCGGTGAGGGCGGAGCCGGTGGTGAGGCCCTTGGCGGTCTGCGGGTTCTTGAAACGCTCCAGGCCCGCCTCGGGCAGCGGGTTGACACTGATGATCTTCGCGCCGTTGTCCTTGGCGTTCTCCAGGGCGGACAGCATGCGCGGGTGGTTCGTCCCCGGGTTCTGGCCGGCGACGATGATCAGGTCGGCCTTGTGGAGGTCCTCCAGCAGGACGCTGCCCTTGCCGATGCCGATCGTCTCCGACAGGGCCGAACCGGACGACTCGTGGCACATGTTCGAGCAGTCGGGAAGGTTGTTCGTGCCGAGCTCGCGGGCGAACAGCTGGTAGAGGAACGCGGCCTCGTTGCTGGTGCGGCCGGAGGTGTAGAAGACGGCCTCGTCCGGGGAGCCGAGCGCGGCGACCTCCTCGGCGATGATGCCGAAGGCGCGCTCCCAGGTGACCGGCTCGTAGTGCGTGCCGCCTTCGGGGAGGTACATGGGGTGGGTGAGCCGTCCCTGCTGTCCCAGCCAGTAGCCGCTGCGGCCGGCGAGGTCGGCGACCGGGTGCGCGGTGAAGAACTCGGGCGTGACCCGGCGCAGGGTGGCTTCTTCGGCGACGGCCTTCGCGCCGTTCTCGCAGAACTCCGCCTTGTGCCGGTGCTCCGGCTCCGGCCAGGCGCAGCCCGGGCAGTCGAAACCGTCCTTCTGGTTCACGCTCAGCAGCGTCAGCGCGGTGCGCTTCACGCCCATCTGCTGCTGGGCCATGCGCAGCGTGTGCCCGATCGCGGGGAGCCCCGCTGCCGCGTGCTTCGGCCCGGCGACCTGCGGCGCGTCCTGGACCGGATCACTCTTGGGCGGCTTCGTCGCCATCGCACGCTCCCCTTCGACTGCAATGTGAGACAGGTCTCCGATCCTCGCACGGGGTGGTGACATCGAGTGGGGGCGGGCTCGGGGCGATGTCCCGCCTCGGTGCCCGCGGGGCCGGGGCCGGGGCCGAGTGTCAGTGGGGCGTGGCAGGATCGGGGGCGTGGCAGAGACAGCATCGAAGACGACCGACAAGACCTCCGGCGGCAGCCGGCCGCGACTGATGCTCATGGACGGGCACTCGCTGGCCTACCGCGCGTTCTTCGCGCTGCCCGCGGAGAACTTCACCACCGCGACGGGCCAGCCGACGAACGCGATCTACGGCTTCGCGTCGATGCTGGCCAACACGCTGCGCGACGAGGCGCCCACGCACTTCGCGGTCGCCTTCGACGTTTCCCGCAAGACCTGGCGGTCCCAGGAGTTCACCGAGTACAAGGCGAACCGCTCCAAGACCCCCGACGAGTTCAAGGGCCAGGTCGAGCTGATCGGCGAGCTCCTCGACGCGATGGGCGCCGCCCGCTTCGCGGTGGACGGGTTCGAGGCGGACGACGTCATCGCCACCCTCGCCACCCAGGCCGAGGCCGAGGGCTTCGAGGTGCTGATCGTCACAGGCGACCGCGACTCCTTCCAACTGGTCAGCGAGCACACCACGGTGCTGTACCCGACCAAGGGCGTCTCCGAGCTGACCCGCTTCACCCCGGAAAAGGTATTCGAGAAGTACGGGTTGACGCCCGCGCAGTACCCCGACTTCGCGGCCCTGCGCGGCGACCCCTCCGACAACCTCCCCGGCATCCCCGGCGTCGGCGAGAAGACCGCCGCGAAGTGGATCAACCAGTTCGGCTCCTTCGCGGACCTCGTCGAGCGCGTGGAGGAGGTCAAGGGCAAGGCCGGCCAGAACCTCCGCGACCATCTGGAAGCGGTCAAGCTCAACCGCCGGCTCACCGAGCTGGAGCGCCAGGTGGAGCTCCCCAAGGGCGTCACCGACCTGGAGCGGGCCGCCTACGACCGCAAGGCCGTCGCGGTGGTCCTGGACACCCTGGAGATCCGCAACCCCTCGCTGCGCGAGCGGCTCTTCGCCGTCGACCCCGGCGCCGAGGAGGCCGAGACCACCCCGGTCAGCACGGAGGGCGTGCAGCTGGACGGCTCGGTGCTCGGCACCGGCGAGCTGACCGGCTGGCTCACCGAGCACGGCACGCAGCCCCTCGGCATCGCCACGGTCGACACCTGGGCCCTCGGCACGGGTTCGGTCGCCGAGGTCGCGCTCGCCGCGCCCGGCGGACCGGCCGCCTGGTTCGACCCCTCCGAGCTGGACGAGGCCGACGAGACGGCCTTCGCGGCGTGGCTCGCCGACGCCGGCCGGCCCAAGGTCTTCCACAACGCCAAGGGCGCCATGCGGGTCTTCGCCGAGCACGGCTGGAGCGTCGAGGGCGTGACCATGGACACCGCGCTCGCCGCCTATCTGGTCAAGCCGGGCCGCCGCTCCTTCGACCTGGACGCGCTGTCCCTGGAGTACCTGCACCGCGAGCTGACCCCCGCCGCCGCGGCCGACGGCCAGCTCGCCTTCGGGGCGGACGACAGGCGCCGAGGCCGAGGCCCTGATGATCCAGGCCCGCGCCATCCTCGACCTGGGCCAGGCCTTCGAGGGCCGCCTGGAGGAGGTCGGCGCGGCCGACCTGCTGCGCGACATGGAGCTGCCCACGTCCGCGCTGCTCGCCCGCATGGAGCGGCACGGCATCGCGGCCGACCGGCCCCACCTGGAGGCCATGGAGCAGATGTTCGCCGGCGCCGTCCAGCAGGCGGTGAAGGAGGCCCACGCGGCGGCCGGGCACGAGTTCAACCTGGGCTCGCCCAAGCAGCTCCAGGAGGTCCTCTTCGGCGAGCTGGCCCTGCCCAAGACGAAGCGGACGAAGACCGGCTACACCACGGACGCCGACGCCCTGGCCTGGCTCGCCGCCCAGACGGACAACGAGCTGCCGGTGATCATGCTCCGCCACCGCGAGCAGGCCAAGCTCCGCGTCACCGTCGAGGGCCTGATCAAGACGATCGCCGCGGACGGCCGTATCCACACCACCTTCAACCAGACGGTCGCCGCCACCGGCCGCCTGTCCTCGACGGACCCGAACCTGCAGAACATCCCGGTCCGCACCGACGAGGGCCGCGCGATCCGCCGCGGCTTCGTCGTCGGCGAGGGCTTCGAGTCCCTGATGACGGCCGACTACAGCCAGATCGAGCTGCGCGTGATGGCCCACCTCTCCGAGGACGAGGGCCTGATCGAGGCCTTCACCTCGGGTGAGGACCTGCACACCACGGCCGCCTCACAGGTCTTCGCGGTCGAGCCGACCGCGGTGGACGCCGAGATGCGCCGCAAGATCAAGGCCATGTCGTACGGCCTGGCCTACGGGCTGTCGGCCTTCGGCCTGTCCCAGCAGCTGAACATCGAGGCGGCGGAGGCCCGCGCCCTGATGGACGCGTACTTCGAGCGGTTCGGCGGCGTACGGGACTATCTGCGCCGAGCGGTCGACGAGGCCCGGGCGACGGGCTACACGGCGACGCTCTTCGGACGCCGCCGCTACCTCCCCGACCTCAACAGCGACAACCGCCAGCGTCGCGAGGCGGCGGAGCGGATGGCCCTCAACGCGCCCATCCAGGGCACGGCGGCCGACATCGTCAAGATCGCCATGCTCAAGGTGGGCAGCGCGCTGAACGAGGCCGGGCTCGAGTCCCGGATGCTGCTCCAGGTGCACGACGAAATCGTGCTGGAGATCGCCCCGGGCGAGCGGGCGGCCGCCGAGGAACTCGTCCGCCGTGAGATGGCGAACGCCGTCCACCTCAGCGTCCCGCTGGGCGTCTCGGTGGGTGCTGGGTCGGACTGGGAGTCGGCAGCGCACTAGGCGCTGCGCCGCTTGGGCCGGGCTGGGCCGGGCCGGGCTGGGCTGGGCAGGGGAGTGCGGCGGGGCTGGGGCGGGGGTTTGTCGGGTGGCCGGAGACGAAAGCCGCCGCAGTCCCGTCGCGCCTGCGCTGCGGCACCCGCCCCAGCCGGAACCCACCCAGGCCCCGTCGCTGGCGTCCCGTGCCGGGCACCCGCCCCCGGCCGGCCGCCCCACCGCACCCCGCCCCCGCCACCCCGGGCCTCGGTCCCACCGGGCCCCGGCCCCAGCCGCTCCGCCCCCGTCCCACCCGGGCGCCTGCCCCAGCTGAGCCCGGCCCGCCGCCCCCAGCCGTCCCACCCGGGCACCCGCCCCAGCCGGACGACCGCCCCGTCCCACCCCGGCCTCGGCCCCTGGGCACCCGGCCCCAGCCGCACCACCGCCCCCGTCCCACCCGGGCGCCTGCCCCAGCTGAGCCCGGCCCGCCGCCCCCGCTCCCACCAAAACCATCACTCTCGTGGCCCCCGAGAAGGCGCCCCCGCTCCCGACCGTCGCAAAGATGCGGGCATGGGTATACGCACGCTCCTCAGCCGCACGGCACCAGGCCTGGCCCCTCCGCCGGTCCCGGTCTTCGCGGCCGACGCAAGTACGCTCCGTGTTCCCGTCACCCTCACCACGGCCCTGCGCCACAAGACGGCGGATCTCCAGAACCACCTGGCCCTCGGACGCCGACCCACCGACTCCGCCGGCCCCGGCGACCTGCCCGCCGCCACCGACCCCGCCCGCCCCGGCGCCCCGTCCGGAAGTCCCGAGACACCCGGCGAAACCGGCAGAACTTCCCCCCGCCGGGCCTGGTCCGACCGGGCCCGCGGCTACCTGACCCTCGTCCTCACCCTGCTCCCGCGGCCCCGCCCCGCGCACACCACCATCACCGTGTACATCGCGACGACCGAGCCCCTCAGCGAGCGGCCGGACGGCTCGGCTCCGCATCGCCGACGCGGCCAGGACCGCCCGGGGCCGGAACCGGACGCCGCGCCCTGACCCCCACGGCGTACAGCAGCAGCGCCGGGACCAGCCCCGCGCCCGCGCCGAAGCACACCGTCGGAATGATCTCCCACGGCTTCGCGGACGAGCCCCAGTAGGCCCACCACCGCGACGCCCGCTGCACCGCCCCCATCAGCGCGAAGCCGCCGATCACGGCACAGGCCGCCCACCGGTCCCGCACCGACAGCACCGGAACTCCCACCGGCTCGCGCACGGGCGCCCGCCGCAGCGCGCGCACCACGAACACGGCGATCGCCACCGCGGCCACCGCAGAACCGCCGTACTGCAGGTACCAGTACAGCGGCGAGCCCGCCACCTCCCGGCCCAGCACCGGAAACAGCCGCATCCCCCACCGGTCCAGGTGCGTGAACGCGTCCCACACGACGTGCGTCAGCGCGCCGAGCACCGCGGACACGTACCACCGCACCACCAGGGACGGCCGCACGCGCTCGCGTGGCGCCCCGCACCGCACCAGGGCGGCCACCCGCCCCTGCCGAGCCCGCGGCAGCAGCGCCACCAGCGGCTCGCGCGTCAGCAGCCACAGCCCCACCAGCGCCCAGGCGATGAGCACATCGACCGTGAACACACCCGGGAACGAGTGCGTGACGTCGCCGAACCCCATCGCCCCGGACAGCACACTCGCCGCGTAGTAGGTCATGTCGGGCGCGAAGGAACCCGCCACGAGGACGGCGGGCACCAGCGCGCCGCGGCCGGTCCCGTCGGTGCGTACGGCGGGCAGTACGGCCGCCGCATGGCTCAGCGTGAACGGCAACTCTGCTCCCTGTGACGGTCGTTGCCAGGGCGATCGAGGGCCCAGTATGCGGGATGCCGAAACACCGGCCGCCCGCCGCGCTCGCCACATGACCAACGGGTGAAAACCGGGCGCGAACGGGTGCCCGAGCAAAAGAAGTTGCCGTAGGGTCGCCAGGGTCACCGTGCCGGGGGCACGAGACAGGCCTGCCGGAGGGCAACCACTCGGGCCGGTCGATCGTCACAAGAGAGCGAACGCAACAGAGGAACGCGGACGCAACACAAGTGCGCGACAGGCAGAGACGGACGCTCGGGCGTCCACGGGAGGGGTTCACTCTATGGCGGCGCAATTCGGCAGGAGGCTGCGCAAGGGGGCGGCAACCACCGCCGTGGCCGCGGTAGCGGTCGCGGCCCTCTCCGCCTCCCAGGCTCCGGGCGTGAACGACCACGGCAGACAGACCGCGGCGGACGCCACGCCCTCACCCGACGCGAGTGCCTCCGAGGGCAGCGCCACCGGCAACTCGCCCTACTACACGGACCTGCCGCCGCTCAACAGCCCGAACCCGTCTCCGAGCACCGGTACCGGCCCCACCACCCCGGGCACCACCGAGTCGGGCATCCCCGCGACCGTCCTCGACGCGTACAAGAAGGCCGAAGCCGCGCTGAACGAGGCCAAGCCCGGCTGCAACCTGCCCTGGCAACTCCTCGCCGCCATCGGCCGGGTGGAGTCGGGCCAGGCCCGCGGCGGCCGCGTCAGCGCCGACGGCACCACCATCTCGCCCATCCTCGGCCCGCAGCTCGACGGCAACGGCTTCGCCCTCATCAAGGACACCGACAAGGGCGCGTACGACGGCAACAGCACCTTCGACCAGGCCGTCGGCCCCATGCAGTTCATCCCGTCCACCTGGGCGTGGGCGGGTCGCGACGGCAACGACGACGGCAAGAAGGACCCCAACAACGTCTACGACGCCGCGCTCGCCGCCGGCCACTACCTGTGCCGCAACAACTGGGACCTGTCCGACCAGAGCGACCTCGACCGCGCGATCCTCAGCTACAACAACTCGCGGGACTACCTGAACCTGGTCATGCGGTGGCTGGACTACTACCGCAAGGGCGCTCACGAGGTACCCGACGGCACCGGCACGCTGCCCGACAACCGCAGCGACGACAGGGCCGGGGCGGGTGCCTCACCCTCCACGCCGGGCACGACCGCTCCGGGCAGTTCCTCGCCCCCGCCCAAGCCCAGCCCCAGGCCCGGCACGCCCGACAAGCCCGGCGGCGGCACGACGACCCCGAAGCCGCCCACCGAGCCCGGCACCCCGAGCACCCCGCCCTCGACGCCCCCCACCCCCACCGACACGGTGGACCACCTGGAGGACGCCGGAACCGCGAAGCTCACCGCCATGGCCGGCGACGCGTTCACCAAGCGGATCAGCACCCGCGCCGAGACGAAGGCCGGCAAGGCCGTCGGCAAGGTCAGGGTCCGCTTCACGATCATCGGCGACACGGACACCGCCTTCACCGGCGGCGAGAGCGTGGCCACGGTCGCCACCAACAGCTCAGGCGTGGCCGTCGCACCCGCCCTGCAGGCGGGGGAGAAGACGGGCAAGGTCACCGTCCGCGCCACCGTCGTGGGCCGCACGGTCCCCGGCCTCGACTACACCGCCACCGTCACCGAGCGCGCCGCCGACGCCCTCACCCGCACCGGTGACACCGCCCTGACCTGCACCCCGGGCGGCGAGTTCGCGAACCAGGTCGAGGTCAAGGCCACGTACAAGGGCGCCGTCGCCGACGGCGTCGCGGCCACCGCAACCCTGATCAAGTCGGCGGACGACGCGACCGCCAACGACAAGGGCCCCTACTTCAAGGACGCCGACGGCAAGGCCGTGCGCACCCTGACGGCCCTGAAGACGGACGCGAAGGGCCTGCTGAAGCTGCCGAAGCTGTACGCGGACGACACCACCGGCACGTTCCTCCTCCGCGTCACCACCGCGGGTGGAGCGACACTCACCGTCGAACTGACCGTGGCGGCGGCCGAGACGTCGTCACCGAGCCCGTCCACGAGCCCTTCGGCCAGCCCCGGCGCGTAGCTCTCAAGCAGTACGGACGACGCCCCTCTTCCAGGAGGGGCGTCGTTGTGTGTGCAACGTGTTCTCATCTCCACCGCGCGTTGCTACGGTGCCCGAGAACCTGACGGTGTATCAGCTCAACCCGTGGGGAGGCCCCGTATGCGCGCCCTCGTAGCCGCCGCCACCGGTCTCGCCCTCGCGTTCGCCGTGGTCCTGACGCTGACCGCCCTCGGCTCCCCCTCGGGCGGGACGTCCCCGAAGCCGCTGCTGACGACGGTGCCCGCACACCCCTGACCGCCCGCCCGGGAGGGAGGCCGACATGCGTCGCAAGGCCGGCCTGGTCCTGCTCGCCCTCGCCGTGTTCTTCGCGGCGCTGTCCCCGCTGCTGCGCTGGTACGCCTTCCCGCGCCTCGCCAAGATCCCCGCGAACCAGTACCAGGACATGGTCCTGGAGGCCGAGAACGCCACCCTCCTCGACTACGGCACCATGAAGGCCCGCAAGGTCCCCAAGGTCACCATCGTGCAGACCTTGAAGGGCAACGTCGAGGCCTCCGAGAGGATCGAGGAGTCCGCGGGCCGGGACGTCGTCGTCTGGGACGGCCTGTCCTACGTCGTCGGCCCCGACGGCGAGATGGTGTCGAAGATCCCCGAGCGCTACATCTTCGACGCCCACACCCAGGAACCCGTCCACGCCACCGGCGAGATGGTCGACGGCGACCCGGTGCGCCGCGAGGGCATCGAGTTCAAGTGGCCGTTCCTCACGGAGAAACGGGCCTACCGGTACTTCGACGCCCAGGCCCGCGTCACCGCCCCCATCCACTACAAGGGCACCCAGGACTTCCGGGGCCTGGAGGTCTACTACTTCGAGCAGACCATCCCCTGGACCAAGGTGAAGATCCCGAAGACACTGCCCGTCGAGGGCCTCACCCCCGAGTCGGTCGCCGAGACCGGTACGACCCGCTGGTACACCACGGTCCGCAAGTTCTGGGTAGAACCCGTCACCGGCGCCCCCGTCTACGGCGAGGAGATCCACAAGGAGGAACTGCGCGGCGGCACCCTCCTCGGCGACCGCGACAAGGTGACCGCGTTCGCCGGCCACGTGAAGATGCGCGAGGACTACATCACGCACACGGTCGACCTGGTGAAGTCCCAGCGTCTGCTCGTCCTGCTGATGACGTCGTACCTGCCGTGGGGCTTCCTCACCCTCGGCGTCCTCCTGCTGGCCCTCGCGCTGTACCTGGAGGCCCGCAGCCGCCGCCCCTCCGGCCCGACCCCGACAGCGGCCGAGGAGCCGTCGCCGGTCAGCGCCTGAGCCGGGCGTTGGTGTGCCGGGTCGGCTCCGCACTCGCCGGGTCCTCGGGCCACGGATGCTTCGGATACCGCCCGCGCAGCTCCGCCCGTACGCCCTTGTAGCCGTCCCGCCAGAACGAGGAGAGGTCGGCGGTGACGGCGGCCGGCCTCCCGGCCGGGGACAGCAGATGCACGAGCAGCGGCACCCCGGCGACCCGGGGCGACTCCTGGAGCCCGAACATCTCCTGCAACTTCACTGCCAGCACGGGCTGCTCGGGCCGGGAGTAGTCGATCCGGACCCTCGACCCGCTCGGCACGCTCATCCGCTCCGGGGCGAGCTCGTCGAGCCGCCCGGCCTCACCCGAGGCCCAGGGCAGCAGCCGGGCGAGCGCCTGGCCGGCATCGATTCGCGCCAGATCGGCCCGCCGTCGCGCCCGGCCGAGCTCCGGCTCCAGCCACTCCTCCACGCGCGCGTGGAGCGCGTCGTCGCCGACGTCGGGCCAGGGCTCGCCGAGGTGCAACCGCAGGAACGCGAGCCGCTGCCGCAGGACGCCGGCCTCCGCCGACCACCGCAGCAACCCGAACCCCTCCCGCCGCAGCCCGTCGAGCAGCGCGTCACGCACCAGCACGGGATCGGCGTCCTTCAGCGACCGCACCGCCAACTCCACGGCCCCCAGCCGCTCCACGCGCCGCGCCACGACGTCCCCACCGTCCCAGCACACCTCGTCCCGCTCCTCCCGCAGCGCCCTCGCGGCGAGCCGGGCCACCCCCTCGTCGACCACGGCCCCCGACTGCACGCGCGCGTGCCCCTTGCCGAGGGGCCGGTCCGCTACGGCGACGGCGACCCAGTCCGCCCCGCGCAGCCCGCTGCCCTCACCGACCTCGGCGCGGGTCCCGGACACCATGAGGCAGGACCCGCCGTCGACCTTGGCGACCCGCTCCGGAAAGGCGAGAGCGGCAACGAGCCCTACCTGCCGATCCTCCGAGACATCCGCCCACCCCCCGGCCTCTGCCTCTGGAGGGCGGTTACGGATGGGTGGGTGGGAAATCCCAGAGCCGACGGCCCGCAGTCGCCGAACCTCGCGACGCCACCGCGTGGCATAGGCGTCACCCTCACGCCGAGCACGACGCAACGCACCCGCCAGATCATCGCCGTACTCCCGAGGCACCTCCTCACTCAGCAAGGCGACCACCTCCGAGGCCCGATCGATCCCCACGAAAGGCACGGAGTCGAGCAACGCCCGCCCCAGCCGCGGATGCAGCCCCAGCCGAGACAGGACGACTCCCCGCTCAGTCGCCCGACCGGCGGAGTCGACCGCCCCGACAACGCCCAGCACACCCCGCGCCGCCGCCATACCCCCGGAGGGCGGCGCGTCCAGCAACGCCAGTCCGGACGCATCCGGATCCCCCCAGCACGCCACCTGCAGCGCGAACGCCGTCAGATCGGCCACCTTGATCTCCGGCGAGGGAAAACGCGGCAGACGGGCATCCTCGGCCTCCGCCCAGCAGCGGTACACCGCCCCCGGCGCCTCACGCCCGGCCCGTCCCGCCCGCTGCCGCCCGGCGGCCTGCGAGGCTCGTACCGTCGTCAGCGCGCTCAACCCGCGCGCGTGGTCGACCCGCGGCTCGCGGGCCAGCCCCGAGTCCACGACGACCCGCACACCCGGCACCGTCAACGACGACTCCGCGACGGACGTGGCCAGCACCACCCGGCGCCCGTCCGCGGGCACCAGCACCGCATCCTGCACGGCAGCCGGCGCCCGCCCGTGCACCTGAAGCACATCGACGTCCCCGAGCCCTCCGAGCTGCCCGGCGACCCGGGCGATCTCCCCCACGCCCGGCAGAAAACACAGCACGTCCCCGTCCCGCTCGGCCAGCGCCCGCCGCACCACCGAGACCACATGCGTCAGCAGCGCCGGATCGACGCGCATCCCGTGCGGCGGCCGTACGGGCCGCACCGGCGGCGCCCACACCACCTCCACCGGATACGCCGCCCCCTGGGCCTCCACCACCGGCGCGTCGCCCAGCAGCGCGGCCCACCCCTGCGCGTCGGTCGTCGCCGAGGCGGCCACCAGCCGCAGCTCGGGCCGCAGGGTCTGACGTACGTCCCACAGGAAAGCCGCCGCCGTGTCCGCGTCCAGATGGCGCTCGTGGCACTCGTCGAGCACCACCACGTCGACACCGGCCAGCTCCTGGTCCCGCTGCACACGCTGCACCAGCACACCGGTCGTGACGACCTCCACGCGCGTGTGCCGCCCGACGACCCGTTCCCCGCGCACGGTGTAGCCGACGCTCTCGCCCGGCTTCTCGCCCAGCAGCCACGCCATCCGCCGCGCCGCCGCCCGGGCCGCGATCCGCCGCGGCTCGGCCACGATCACCCGCCGCTCAGGGCCCTCCGCGAGCAGTCCCGCGAGCGCCAGCGGCACCAGGGTCGTCTTGCCGGTGCCGGGCGGCGCCACGAGGACGGCGGTGCCGTGCCCCTCAAGGGCGTCGTGGAGGGCGGGCAGGGCACCACGTACGGGCAGGGCGTCCAGGGCGTCGTAACGGATCACGCACTCAGTCTCGTACGCACACGAAGATCGCCGTCCCCGGGATCAGGTTCCCGCGCAGCGGCGACCAGCCGCCCCACTCGGAGGTGTTCCACGCCGGCCACTCCGGCTCCACCAGGTCCACCAGGCGGAAACCCGACGCCGCGACGTCCCGGACCCGGTCGCCGAGCGTCCGGTGGTGTTCCACGTAGACCGCGCGGCCCTCATCGTCCTGCTCGACGTAGGGCGTGCGGTCGAAGTACGAACCCGACACCGAGAGCCCCTCCGGCCCCGGCTCGTCCGGGAAGGCCCAGCGGATCGGATGCGTCACCGAGAAGACGAGCCGGCCCCCGGGCCGCAGCACCCGGCGCACCTCCCGCAGGACCAGGCGCGGGTCGGCTACGAAGGGCAGCGCCCCGTACGCCGAACAGGCCAGGTCGAACGAGTTGTCCGCGAAGGGCAGCGCACCGGCGTCGGCGCACACGAGGGGGACGGGTCCGCCGATGCGCAGCGCGTGCTGCAACTGCCGGTGCGAGATGTCCAGGGCGACCGGCCGGGCACCCTGGCCGGCCAGCCAGCGCGAGCACTGCGCCGCGCCCGCGCCGATCTCCAGGACGTCCTTGCCCTTCAGCTCCTCCGGCGGGCCGAGCAACTCGGCCTCCACCTCGTCGAGGCCCTCGGGCCCCCACACGAAACGGTCATCGCCGAGGAACGTGCCGTGCTCGACCTGGTACTCGTCCGCGTTGCGGTCCCACCAGCCACGATTGGCGCGGGAGCTCTCCGTGACATCGGCGGCACGCCGGGTCGCCTCGGGTTCGGACGCTTCGGGCTCTTGGATGATCGGCTCCCTCGTCATACTCTTCCGTCCAGCCTGTCCCGGTGGTGTCGCGAAGGGGCGCCGTAGCGCCCGCGTGGCCTCGGATGACAGGACTTGTGCCGGTTATGCGGCGATCTGCCCCTGGTGGGCGGCTTCGCGCATTGACCCTGCCCGGCTGCCCCCGTATGCTACAAGTTGCGCTGCGAGCCTGCGTACCTCAGACGTAGCAGGTTGCGCTCGTCTGTATGTATGTCCCCTCGGTTGTCGAGGCGCCACCGTGTTTTGTGTGGCGCTTCCTTGGCTGTCCGGCTTCTGCAGAGCGAAACGGGCTCCGGCGTAAGCAGTACCTACGACTTCAATGTCCGTACCGGAGCCCTTTCCCACATGACGAGCAGCACCGAGACCACCGCAACGACCCCGCAGGTTGCGGTCAACGACATCGGTAACGAGGAAGCCTTCCTCGCCGCGATCGACGAGACGATCAAGTACTTCAACGACGGCGACATCGTCGACGGCGTCATCGTGAAGGTCGACCGGGACGAGGTCCTGCTCGACATCGGTTACAAGACCGAAGGCGTTATCCCGAGCCGCGAGCTCTCGATCAAGCACGACGTCGACCCCAACGAGGTCGTCGCCGTCGGTGACGAGATCGAGGCCCTTGTTCTCCAGAAGGAGGACAAGGAAGGCCGCCTGATCCTCTCGAAGAAGCGCGCCCAGTACGAGCGTGCCTGGGGCACCATCGAGAAGATCAAGGAAGAGGACGGGATCGTCACCGGTACCGTCATCGAGGTCGTCAAGGGTGGTCTCATCCTCGACATCGGCCTCCGTGGCTTCCTCCCGGCCTCCCTGGTCGAGATGCGCCGCGTCCGCGACCTCCAGCCCTACGTGGGCAAGGAGCTCGAGGCCAAGATCATCGAGCTGGACAAGAACCGCAACAACGTGGTCCTGTCCCGCCGTGCCTGGCTGGAGCAGACCCAGTCCGAGGTCCGCCAGACGTTCCTCACGACCCTCCAGAAGGGTCAGGTCCGTTCCGGCGTCGTCTCCTCGATCGTCAACTTCGGTGCCTTCGTGGACCTGGGTGGCGTCGACGGTCTGGTCCACGTCTCCGAGCTGTCCTGGAAGCACATCGACCACCCCTCCGAGGTTGTCGAGGTCGGCCAGGAAGTCACCGTCGAGGTTCTCGACGTCGACATGGACCGCGAGCGTGTCTCCCTGTCGCTGAAGGCGACCCAGGAAGACCCGTGGCAGCAGTTCGCCCGCACCCACCAGATCGGCCAGGTCGTGCCCGGCAAGGTCACGAAGCTGGTTCCGTTCGGTGCGTTCGTCCGCGTGGACGAGGGCATCGAGGGTCTGGTCCACATCTCCGAGCTGGCCGAGCGCCACGTGGAGATCCCGGAGCAGGTCGTCCAGGTCAACGACGAGATCTTCGTCAAGGTCATCGACATCGACCTCGAGCGCCGTCGCATCAGCCTCTCGCTGAAGCAGGCCAACGAGGCCTTCGGTGCCGACCCGTCCACGGTCGAGTTCGACCCGACCCTGTACGGCATGGCCGCGTCCTACGACGACCAGGGCAACTACATCTACCCCGAGGGCTTCGACCCCGAGACCAACGACTGGCTCGAGGGCTACGAGACCCAGCGTGAGGTGTGGGAGAACCAGTACGCCGAGGCGCAGACCCGCTTCGAGCAGCACCAGGCGCAGGTCATCAAGTCCCGCGAGGCCGACGCCGCTGCTGCGGCCGAGGGCGGCGACTCCGCGGGTGCGGCTCCGGCCGCGAGCGGTGGCGGCGGTGGCGGCGGTTCGTACTCCTCCGAGGGCCCGGACAACTCCGGTGCGCTGGCCTCGGACGAGGCGCTTGCCGCGCTGCGCGAGAAGCTGGCCGGTGGCCAGAGCTGAACGCCAGCCGCTGAGGCTTAGCAGCTGACTGAGGGGCCGTACCTTTCGAGGTGCGGCCCCTTGGCGTTGCTGTGAGCGGGCCAGTGGTCGACTGCGGGCCGGCGGGGGTTTGGCGCGCAGCTCCCCGCCCCTTCAGGACGTTGTCCCCCTGGCAAGATCATGATTCTCCTCCTTCGGGAATGCCCATGGCCGCAAGGGTGTTGTGCAGTGTGAACACGAGGAGGGGCGGTCACTGTGCTTGATCCGCAGGGTTTGTACGCATGGGAGCCGAAGGGGCTGGCTGTCGTCGACATGGCGCTCGCCCAGGAGTCGGCCGGTCTTGTCATGCTCTACCACTTCGACGGATACATCGACGCGGGGGAGGCGGGCGACCAGATCGTCGACCGGGTGCTCGACTCGCTGCCCCACCAGGTCGTCGCCCGCTTCGACCACGACCGGCTCGTGGACTACCGCGCCCGCCGCCCGCTGCTGACGTTCAAGCGCGACCGCTGGAGCGACTACGAGGATCCCGCCATCGAGGTGCGGCTGGTGCAGGACGCCACCGGAGCGCCCTTCCTGCTGCTGTCCGGCCCCGAGCCGGACGTGGAGTGGGAACGCTTCGGCGCGGCCGTGAAGCAGATCGTGGAGCGGCTCGGCGTCCGTCTGTCCGTGAACTTCCACGGCATCCCGATGGGTGTCCCGCACACCCGGCCGGTCGGCCTCACCCCGCACGGCAACCGCACCGACCTCGTCCCGGGCCATCGCAGCCCGTTCGAGGAGGCGCAGGTGCCCGGCAGCGCCGAGTCCCTCATCGAGTACCGCCTGCTCGAGGCCGGGCACGACGTCCTCGGTGTCGCCGCCCACGTCCCGCACTACATCGCCCGCTCCCCCTATCCGGACGCGGCCCTGACGGTCCTGGAGGCCATCACGGCGGCGACCGGACTGGTGCTGCCCGGCATCGCCCACGCCCTGCGCTCGGACGCCCACCGCACCCAGACCGAGATCGACCGGCAGATCCGCGAGGGCGACGACGACCTCACCGCGCTCATCGAGGGCCTGGAGCACCAGTACGACGCCGTCGCGGGCGCCGAGGCCCGCGGCAACATGCTCGCCGAGCCGGTGGACATCCCGTCGGCCGACGAGATCGGCAAGGAGTTCGAACGCTTCCTGGCGGAGCGGGAGGGCGACACCTGATCGGGGTGCGCCTCGACAGGGGCACGGGGAACCGCGCGATCAGCCCAAGACGGCCCGCACCCTTCACACCGCCTCCCGGACCGCACCGCCTCCCGGGCCGCACTGCCTCCCGGGCCGTACTGCCTCCCGGCGGAGCGTCTAGGCTTCGGGGCATGCTGAAGGTGGGCCTGACCGGCGGCATCGGTGCCGGCAAGAGTGAGGTGTCACGGCTGCTCGTCGAGTGCGGGGCCGTGCTGATCGACGCGGACCGCATCGCGCGGGAGGTCGTCGCGCCGGGGACCCCGGGGCTCGCCGCGGTCGTGGAGGCCTTCGGCGAGGAGGTGCTCGCCACCGACGGCAGCCTGGACCGGCCCAAGCTCGGTTCCATCGTCTTCGCCGACGCGGCGAGACTCGCCACGCTCAACTCGATCGTGCACCCCCTGGTGGGCGCCCGCTCCCGCGAACTGGAGGAGGCCGCCGCCGAGGACGCGGTCGTCGTCCACGACGTCCCGCTCCTCACGGAGAACGGCCTGGCACCGCTGTACGACCTCGTGATCGTCGTCGACGCGGCCCTCGAGACCCAACTCGACCGGCTCGTGCGGCTGCGCGGCATGACCGAGGAGGACGCACGCGCGCGGATGGCCGCTCAGGCGACGCGCGAGCAGCGCCGGGAGATCGCGGACATCGTCGATCGACAACGACGTCCCGCTGGAGGAGCTGGAGCGTCGCGTGAAGGAGGTGTGGGCCGAGCTGGTGCGCAGGGCGCACGCGTCCCGGCAGGCCCCTCAGGAATAGCGGCACCCCGAGGGGGCGTTGAACCCTTCCAGTGAGGGAAGGACTCTGCCGTGCCCGAGACCAGCGGTTCCACCGGACGTACCCCGGAGACGCACGTCATCGACTTCCGTGCCGCCGAGCAACTGCTCGCGGCGCGGGATCCGCGGGGCGCGGTGAAGCTGCTCGACGGAGTCATCGCCGCGCACCCGGAGAACACCGCCGCGCGACTGCTGCGCGCGCGTGCCTTCTTCGCGGCGGCGCAGCTGAGGCCGGCGGAGCTCGAGTTCTCGATCGTCCTGGAGCGCGAGCCGGACAACGCGTTCGCGCACTTCGCTCTCGCCCGCACCTATGAGCGGCAGAACCGCCCCGACCAGGCGAAACGCCACTTTCGCCTGGCGGCCGCGCTGGACCCGAACCCGCAGTTCCAGAAGGCGGCGGGCTTCGACTCGTAAGCGGCCCCCGCTGCCTCAGGGATGTTCGTCCGGTGGCCGGTAGGGCGGGATGTCGGGGCCCGGCTGGTAGTGCGGGCCCTGGCGGATGTGCCTGAGGACGACGGCGAGGTCGATCGTGACGACCAGCAGCAGCACACCGCAGGCGATGGCCCAGCCGGGCCGCCCGGCGAGCATGAACGCGATCGTCCCGAAGAGTGCCCAGACCAGCCCCCACACGCTCAGCCAGAAGCGCGCCCGCAGGGCACTGCGCGCAGTCGTCGGTTCACTGCCTGTACGCATCGCGATCTCCACTCCTGATTGCAACGTACTCTCCGCCGCGGATGCGGACCAACAGGGGGAGCCGGGACCCGTGCGGGACATGGCCGGCGGCCGTGGGAAACACCGTTCACTCGGTCGGGTGAAGGCGGCCGGGATGGGAACGGGTGTGCGGGTGCGGTCCGTTGGACGGGCATGGAGATGAAAATGCGTGAGGGGTACGAGGGGACGGGACCCGGGGCCATCACCCCGGACGGCTGCGCGGTGGAGCTCTACTCGCGGCTGCCCGTCGGGGACGAACCGGAGGTCATCGCGGCAGCGGTGCCCGAAGGCGCGCGCATCCTGGAGCTGGGCAGCGGGGTCGGTCGCATGACCCATGGACTGCTGGAGCGCGGGTTCACGGTCACGGCGGTGGACGAGTCCGCCGAGATGCTGGAGCGCGTGCGCGGGGCTCGGACGATATGCAGCCCGATCGAGGACCTGGACCTGGGGGAGACGTTCGACGTGGTGCTGCTCGCGTCGTTCCTCGTGCACGCGGGGGACGTCGAGGTGCGGCGAGGCTTACTGCGCACCTGCGTGCGCCATGTCGCGGAGGGCGGCTGCGTGCTGATCCAGCGGGAGGGCGAGGACTACCACACGAACCTGCCGCGCGAGCGCGTGGACCCGAGCGGCTTCACCGTGCGGATCGTGTCGGCGGAGCCGGTCGGCGACGGGGTCAACTCGGTGCGCGCGGAGTACGAGTTCCCGGACGCGGTCTGGACACAGACGTTCCGGGCGCGACCGCTGACCAAGGAGCAGTTCGAGGAGGCGCTGGAGGAGGCGGGCCTGAGGGTGGACCGGTATCTGACGGAGGACGGGATATGGGTGAGGGCGGTGCCGGCGGCCTGGGCGGACGGGGTGCGGGAGAGGTCGTGACCTGGCTGGTCACCGCCCTGGCTCCGTACCCGGGGGAGAGGCTCCGGCAGCTCTGCCCGTGACCGGCGGGGCCGGCCGAGCGGGTCTCGGGGTGAAATTCTGCCGGGAGGCGATGAGTTCGAGGGCAAGCGGCGGTCTACCTCTGCGACACCACCACGGACCGCTTCCCACAGGAGACTTCCATGTCCGAGACCACCGCTCCCGTCACCGCCGTCACCTCCGCCCCCGGCGTCGTCGTCGCCGAGTCCGAGACCGCTCGCGGGCGGCGTGCCCGGATCGCGCTGCGCGGTCTGCAGGTGCTCCTCGCCCTCTTCTACGCGATCCCGAGCGCCCTGCCCAAGCTGATCGCGCACCCGTCGGCCGCCGAGTCCTTCGAGAAGCTCGGCTGGGGCAGCGCCGGGATGTACACCATCGGTGCGCTCGAACTGGCCGGAGCGGTGGCTCTGTTGGTCCCGGTGCTCCAGTCGGTGGCGGCGATGGCGCTGAGCGCGTTGATGGTGGGCGCGTTCGTCGTGCAGACAGCCGTCTTCGACGGGCAGTACGCGGCGACGCCGCTGATCCTGATCGTGCCGCTCGCCCTCATCGCCTGGGCGCGGCGGAGGCACAACGCGGATCTGGTGCGGCTGCTGCTGCGACGGGCGTGACCAGGCGGCACCGTGTCGCGTGCGACGCCGGCGGCGTCCGGGAGAGCCGAGGGGCTCGTCCCGGGCGCCGACGTGCGGCGTGGGGCGTCAACTGCGGGGGGCCCGGCCGGGCCGGGGTCGGCCGGCGTGTTCGGCGGCTCGTTGGGTCCGTCGGGAGCGTCCTCGTCCGCAGCGTGTCCATCGGCCCACCGGGTCTATGGGGACCGTGTCCGTGGGGACGGTCTGCTCAGGGCGTGGGGTTACCGATGCCGCTGCCGAGACCGCCGCCGTCGCCGGGGCCGGCCAGCCCGCGAAGGCGGTCCATTTCGCGGCGGTCCCGCTTTGTCGGGCGGCCCGCCCCGCGGTCGCGGATGCCGGCCGGGGCGACGGCCTCGCGAGGCGGGGGCGGCGGGGAGTTGTCGGTGAAGCACTGGGCGGCCACGGGGGCGCCGACCCGCTTGCGGATCAGCCGCGTGACGATGACGACTCGCTCCCGGCCCTCGTGCCGCAGTCGGACCTCGTCGCCGACGCGTACGGCGTGCGCGGGTTTCACGCGGTCGCCGTTGACGCGGACGTGCCCGCCGCGGCAGGCGGTGGCTCCCATGGAACGGGTCTTGACGAGGCGTACGGACCAGATCCAGCTGTCGACACGGACGGTCTCGCCGCCCTGCGGCCCGGCCGCTTCGGCGGCGGCGATCGCCTCGGCGACCTTCGGGTCCAGGGCCTTCGCATCTCCGTTGCCGGAGCTGTTCGCCGCACCTTGTGAAGCCATGTCCCCGACCCTAGTCCTCCGAGTCGCCCGATCGGGCGGGGAATCGTTCTCCGAGGGCTTTTGCCAAACAAGTTTTGCAAAAAGTCTTTTGCTGAATGGCTGGGGCGGCCTACTCTCCCGGCATGGACAGCGACGAGCACAAACGCGTACTCGACCCTGAGCACGACACCGCCGCGCTGAAGGCCCTCACCCACCCCCTGCGTATTCAGCTGCTCGGGCTGCTGCGGCAGGACGGGCCCGCCACGGCCAGTGAGCTCGCCGCGCGGACGGGGGAGTCGTCGGCGTCGACCAGTTACCACCTGCGGGTGCTGGCGAAGTACGCCTTCATCACCGAGGCCGAGCATCGTGACGGTCGGGAGCGGCGCTGGCGGGCGCTGCACACCGTGACGTCATGGAGCAACGAGGCGATGGAGTCGTCCGAGGCGGGCCGCGCCTTCGTCAGTCTGGCGAGGCGGCGGCAGTTGGAGCACCTGGAGCTGTCCCTCGCCCGGCACGACGCGGACATGGCAGCCGGACGGCTCGGCCAGGAGTGGGTGGAGCCGTCCGGGATCAGTGACCTCATGCTCCGCCTGACGGCCGGGTCGCTCACCGAGCTCTGGGCCACGATCGCCGAGAAGCTGGAGGAACTGACCGCCCGGGACGCGGGCGATCCGCGTGCCGCACACGTGGTGCTCCTCACCGCCGGCCTGCCGCTCGCCCCGCACGACCGTGAGGACGCAGACCACGAGGGCACCTCATGACGCACCCCGTGACCGAGGCGCCCGGTATACGGGCGGCTCGCCGCCGTTACGTCACCGTCTGCGCGCTCTTATGGCTGCCGCCGGGCCTAGGCATGGCCTCGATGGTCCTTTTGTTCGGCGAGCGCGGCATGTCCCTGGCCGCGGTCGCGGGGCTCTTCGCCGCCCACTCACTGACCGTGGCCGCGCTGGAGCTGCCCACGGGCGGGCTCTCCGACGTCCTCGGGCGCCGGCCGGTCCTGGCCATGGCCGGTGTGCTCAACGTGGTCGCCTGCTCCCTGGTCGGCCTCGGCACCACCGCCTGGGTGCTCACCGCCGGCATGGTGCTCATGGGCGTGGCCCGGGCCTTGGCCAGTGGTACCGCCGAGGCCTGGTACGTCGACACCGTCCAGGCGTGCTCCGGCCCCGACGCCGAGCTGCGGACGGGACTGGCCCGGGGCGGCTCCGCGACCTCCGCCGCGCTCGCGGCCGGCCTTCTGCTCGGCGGGGCGCTGCCCTGGCTGCTCGGCGTGGGACCCGACCTCGGTGCCGGGCTGAGCGAGGCGACGTCCGGGGTGGTGCTGCCCCTGTCCGTTCCCGTGCTGCTCGGAGCCGCGGTCAGGGTGGCCTTCGTCTGCTACGTGCTGGCCGTCCTGCGGGAGCCACCGCGACCGCGGGCCACCCTGCGTTCCGTGCTGCGCGGCGTGCCGGTCACCGTACTGGACGGGCTGCGGCTGGGCGGGCGGGACGCGCTGGTCCGCCGGGTCATGCTCAGCGCCGCGGCCGCCGGAAGTGCCCTGGCCGTCATCGAACTGCTCATACCGGGCCGTGCCGTCGCAGTGACCGGGGCGACCGGGTCCGGGGCCCTGGCTTACGCCGCGCTCTCCTGCGCGGGGTTCGTCTGCTCCGGTGTCGGCAGCCACCTCGCCCCGCTCGCCGCCCGGGGTGCGGGCAGTAGCGAGCGGGCCGTACTGGTCTGTCTCGGGGCCGGGGCGAGTGGTCTGCTGCTGCTCGGTCTCACCGCGTCCTCCCCGCATCCGACGGCCACGGCCCTCGCGGTCGTCGGCTTCGGCCTGGTCTACCTCGGCCTCGGGGCGGCGGGCCCGAACGAGAACGACCTGTTGCACCGCCGCGTCTCCAGCGCCGGCCGCGCCACCGCCCTGTCCGTCCAGTCCCTGGCCCAGCAACTGGTCGGCGCGCTCACCGGCCTGGTCGCCGGGGCACTGCGGCCGGGTCCGCTGCCCTGGCTGCTGGCGGGTGCCGTGCTGTTGTCCGGAGCCCTGCTCTGGCTCCGCCGCGGCGACGAACGGGCCGCGCGGGCCGCCGGCGTCTGAGCCCGGCGCCCCGGCGTACCCGGACCGCCCCGAGGATCATGGCCCCCGAGACGGTCGCGACCCCACCTGCGCCTACCGTGGAGTGATGGACGCCAGCGGCCTTCCTCTCCTTGACCGGCGCATCGCCGGACTGCCGGGCCTGCCCGCGACTGGTCGCCTGGCGTGAGGAGACGGCCCGTACCAAGCGAGCTGCCTACGCGGACTGGACGTACTGGGGCCGGCCGGTGCCCGGGTTCGGACCGGCGGACGCCCGGCTGCTGATCGTAGGGCTCGCCCCGGCCGCCCACGGCGGCAACCGCACCGGCCGGATGTTCACCGGCGACCGGTCCGGGGACGTCCTGTACGAGGCGCTGTACGACGTCGGCCTCGCCTCCCAGCCCACCGCCGCGCACGCCCACGACGGCCTGGAGCTGTACGGCGTACGCGTCACCTCGCCCGTGCACTGCGCCCCGCCCGCCAACAAGCCCACCCCGCAGGAGCGGGACACGTGCCGTCCCTGGCTCGTGCAGGAACTGGGGCTGCTGCGTCCGACGCTGCGGGCCGTCGTCGTGCTCGGCGCCTTCGGCTGGCAGGCGGCGCTGCCCGCGTTCGCCGAGGCGGGCTGGACCGTGCCCCGGCCGCGCCCCGCCTTCGCCCACGGGGCCCGGTTCCTCCTCGACGGCCTGGAGCTCTTCGGCTGCTTCCACGTCAGCCAGCGCAACACCTTCACCGGCCGGCTCACCCCCACGATGCTGCGCGACGTACTGCGGAGCGCCGCGCGGGCGGCGGAGCTGCCGTCGGCCGAAGGGAAAGCCGGGTAGGGAGACGAGGCTAGGAGGTCTCTTCCTCGAACAGGTGCCGCACCGTGGAGCGGTAGTTGGTCCGTACGTGTGTGAGCGCGTGTGCGCGGGCCCGGTCCGGGTCACCCGAGGCGATCGCCTCGTACAACTCGCGGTGCTCCACGAGGAGTTGGGGCCACTCCTCGTTGCGCCGGGTCATCCAGCGCAGCCGGCCGGCGACCGGCTCCAGGGCCTCGATCAGCAGGCTGTTGCCCGCCATCGCCACGATGCGGTCGTGCAGGCGGCTGTTGACGTCCGTGATCACTTCGGCGTCCCCGGCCTCGGTCGCGGCGGCCGCGCGGCCGAGGAGTTCCTGGACCTCGGCCAGGTCCTGCGGTGTCGCGCGGGACGCGGCGAGTCCGGCGGCATAGACCTCCAGCGCCTCGCGCAGTTCGAAGAGTTCCTTGACGTCGGTCGGGGTGAGGCGGCGTACGACCGTACGGCGCGGGGTCTCGAAGTGGACGAAGCCCTCGGCGACGAGTGCCCGGATCGCCTCCCGGACCGGAACGCGGGAGACGCCGAGACGCTCGGCCAGCTCGCGTTCGACCAGGCGGTCGCCGGGGCGGAGGCTGCCCGCGATGATCTCCTGCCGCAGCTCAGCCGTGACGCGTTCGCGGACCGCTCCGAGGGGTTCGATCTTCGTCATGGAGCCCATCCTCGCCGACCCGCGGTGTCTTTTACGCAGCGTTAACGAGAGCGATATCGGTCAGAACGGTTGACGGGGAGACCATGACCGCAGTTTGGTATACCAAAATTCCCGCAGAGTAGTCCCTCGCAGAGCAGTCCTCCGTCGTCCCCTTGCTCATGGAGGCCCCCGTGTCCCTCGCCGACCGTGCCGCGACCACCGGCACCCCAGCGTTCGTCCCCGATCCCCGGCTCACGAACGAAGACCTCGCGCCCGCGAAGAAGCGCAACTGGAAGGTCTTCGACCTCTTCGCCATGTGGATGTCGGACGTCCACAACCTCGGCAACTACACCTTCGCCGCCGGACTGCTCTTCCTCGGCATGAACGTCTGGCAGATCTTCACGTCCCTGCTCGTGGGCTTCGTGATCATCTACATCGGCATGAACCGGATGGGGAAGATCGGGCAGCGCCACGGCGTCCCCTTCCCGGTCGTCAGCCGTATCGCCTTCGGCGTCTGGGGCGCCAACATCCCGGCGCTGATCAGGGCCGTGATCGCCATCATGTGGTACGGCATCCAGACCTACCTGGCCTCCGTCGCCGTCAACGTGATGCTGCTCGCGGCCTGGCCGGGACTGGAGTCGTGGACGCACAACTCCTTCCTCGGACTCGACGCACTCGGCTGGGTCTCCTTCGTCGCCCTGTGGCTGGTGCAGGCGGCGATCATCAGCCGGGGCATGGAATCGGTCCGCAAGTTCCAGGACTTCTGCGGCCCGGCGATCTGGCTCGTGATGATCGCGCTGGCCGTGTGGATCCTCGCCAAGGCAGGCTGGACGATCTCGCTCACCTCGACCCCGCACCCGGTCTCCGTGGGCGAGCAGTGGCGCCAGTGGTTCGGCGCGATCGGCCTGGTCCTCGCGACCTACGGCACGCTGATGCTCAACTTCTGCGACTTCTCCCGCTTCTCTCCCGACTACCGGACGGTCAGGCGAGGCAACTTCTGGGGCCTGCCCATCAACTCGACGGCCTTCGTGATCGTGTCGGTCATCGTCACCGCGGGCGCCTTCGAGGTGTTCGGCAAGGAGATCACCGACCCGGCCTACCTGGTCGCCGAGATCGGCAACACCTGGGTGCTGGTGGTGGGCGCGCTGACGTTCGCCATCGCCACCATGGGCGTCAACATCGTCGCCAACTTCGTCTCACCGGCGTACGACCTGGCCAACGTCTGGCCGCAGAAGATCACCTTCAAGGTCGGCGGCATGATCAGCACGGTGGCGGCGCTGCTCGTCACCCCCTGGAACCTCTTCTCCAACCCGACCGTGGTGAACTACTTCCTCGGCGGCCTCGGTGCCTTCCTCGGCCCGCTGTTCGGCGTGATCATGGTCGACTACTACTGGGTCAAGCGCGGCCGTGTGAACGTGGACGAACTGTTCGACGCGACCCCCGGCTCCCGCTTCCACTACCGCAAGGGAGTCAACCCCAAGGCGCTGTGGGCGTTCCTGCCCGCGGCCGGTGTCGCCGCCGTCCTCGCGCTGGTGAAGATCTTCAGCGACGTGGCGCCGTACTCCTGGTTCATCGGCACGGCCCTGGCGGCCGGGCTCTACGCGGCCCTGTGCCGCGGCGAACGCAACTCCGAGCGCCCTGCCGTGGAGGTCTGAGAGACGTGCGGATCGTCGTCACCAACTGCAACACCACGCAGGAGATGACCGAGGAGATCGTACGAGGTGCCCGGGCCGCCGCAGGCCCGGGCACCACCGTGACCGGACTGACCCCCGCCTGGGGGCCCGAGTCCGCCGAAGGCTGGCTCGACAGCTATCTGTCCGCCGCGGCCGTCCTGGACACGCTGCGGACCTACGACGGACCGCCGTACGACGCCGTGGTCATGGCCGGCTTCGGGGAGCACGGGCGGGAGGGCGTGCGGGAGCTGGTGGACGTACCCGTCGTCGACATCACCGAGGCCGCGGCGCATCTCGCCTGCCTGCTGGGCCGCCGCTACGGCGTCGTCACCACGCTGGAGCGGTCGCGCGGCCAGATCGAGGACAGCCTGGAGACGGCGGGCGTGGCGCGGAACTGCGCCGCGGTCGTCGGCACGGGCCTGAACGTGCTCGACCTCGGCGACGACGACGAGCGCACCGAGACGGCGTTCCTCGCCGCCGCCGAACGGGCGTGCGCGGCCGGGGCCGAGGTGCTCGTGCTGGGCTGCGCCGGGATGACCGGGTTGCAGCGGGCGGTCGGGGAGAAGCTGGGCCTGCCGGTCGTCGACGGCGTCGCCGCGGCGGTGAAACTGGCGGAGTCGCTGGTGGCGCTGGGTCTGACGACGAGCCGGGCGGGCAGCTATGCGGAGGCGCTGCCGAAACACCGGGTGTGGGGGCGGCCCGAACGGCGGTAGCTCATGACGGGCCGTCGAGGGTGACGTCGTCGCCATGGGCCCCGTAGAACGCCACTTGACGGGCCATGACCTCCCGCATCGACGTGCCGCGCGGGATGCCGTACACCGTGCCGGGGAAGTCCAGCGCCTCCTGGACCTGCCACAGTTCGTCGTGCTCGCCGGGGGCGAAGAGCCGGGCCCGGGGCGCTCCCGCCGCGATCCATCCGATGGGCAGGACCGTGCCGGGCGGCAGCACGGAGTTGACGTGCAGCACGCTGTGGATCCGCAGCTCGGAGCCGGTGCTCGCGACGGCCCCCGGGAAGACGCAGGCGCCCGTGGCCACGAAGACCTCGTCCTCCAGGGTCGCCCCGTTGACATGGGCGTGCGGGCCGACCAGCACGGCGTCACCGATCACGGCGGGGTGCCCGGCCCGCCCCCGCACCAGCGCGTTCTCCATGACGACGACGTCCGAGCCCACCCGCACCTCCCCGTCCTCGGCGGTGAGCACGGCCCCGTGCAGCACGCGGCTGCGCTCACCGAGGACGACGGCCCCGCACAGGACGGCCGTCGGGGCGACGTACGCGGACTCGGCGACGACGGGACGCCGTCCTCGGTGCTCGATCAGCATGCGGGTTCTCCTAGGACTGCTCGGGGACGACGGCCGTGGCCGTAATCTCCACCAGCTGTCCCGTGTACCCGAGGCACGCCACGCCGATCAGCGTCGACGAGTGCGGACCGGCACTGAGCCCGGACGCCTCGACGACCTCCCAGACGGCGGACAGCACGGCCGGCTCACCGCTCACGACGTACACATCGGTCGCCACGACGCGCGCCAGGTCGCTGCCCACCGCGTGCAGTTGGGCTCTCGAGGTTGGCGACCACCTGCTCGGCCTGGCGCACCGGGTCGCCCGCGCCGACGAGGTTGCCCTCTGCGTCGAGCGGCACGGAGCCGGCGAGGAAGGCCAGCGCGGTACCGGCCTCCACGACGGAGGCATGGGAGTAGGCGGGGGGCGGGAACAGGCCCGGGACGGTGACGCGGCGGATCACGGGGGCTCCGATCTGAGGGGGCGGGAATGCCCTGATCATGCGGGCTCCGTCGTCCCGCCGCACGCGTATTTCGTTTCACAGCCGTCCGGAGCACGGTCGTACGCTGCCCCGGACTCCAGCTTCCCTTCTGCCAGGAGCCGCACCCGTGCCCCCTTCCTCGGACCGGACCTTCCTCGACACCACCGCCGACCGCCTCGCCGCCCTCCCCGCCGTCGAGGCCGTCACCCTCGGCGGCTCCCGGGCCCAGGGCACCGAACGGCCCGACAGCGACTGGGACCTGGCGGTCTACTACCGCGGCGACTTCGACCCGGCCGATCTCCGGGCGGTCGGCTGGGAGGGCGAGGTCTCGGAGATCGGCGCCTGGGGCGGCGGTGTCTTCAACGGGGGTGCCTGGCTGACGATCGAGGGCCGGCGGGTGGACGTCCACTACCGCGATCTGGACGTCGTCGACCACGAGTGGGCTCAGGCCGAGGAAGGCCGCTTCCGCGTCGAGCCGCTGATGTTCCATCTGGCCGGCATCCCGACATATCTGCTGGTCGCCGAACTCGCGATCAACCAGGTGCTGCGGGGCGAGCTGCCGCGTCCCGCGGCGTATCCGCGGGCCCTGCGCGCGAGCGCCCCCGAGCACTGGCACGGCATGGCCGCGCGCCACCCTCGCCTACGCCAAGGCCGGCCACGCCCCGAAGGGCGCCCTCACCCAGGTCGCGGGTGCGGTCGCCCTCGCCGCGACGCAGACCGCGCATGCGGTGCTGGCGGCGAACGGGGAGTGGGTCACGAATGAGAAGGGGCTCGTCGAGCGGGCGGGTCTGCGTGAGGCGGATGAGCTCGTACGGACACTGACGGCCGACCCGGGCACGCTCGCCCGGACGATCACCGACGCGGAGGCACTCCTCGCCCGGGCCGTGGAGGCGGCGCGAGGCTGACGCGGCGTTGCCGATTGCGTTCATGAAGAACCCGGTCTTTCCCGCGGTCCGTCACGTTACGGAAACCTTTCCTCCAGGAACCCCGCTTACCGTGGACACCACACCCCAGCCCGGCCACCGTCGCCCGAAGGCTCACCCCTGCCCTCGATCGTGACGACAGGAGCCCCGTTGTCCCGGTCCCGCCGTTTTTCCCTCGTGCTGCCGCCCTGGCTCGCCCATGCGCTGCGAGCTCAGCGGGGGCCGGTGCCCTGGAGCGCGGTGACGCGGGGGGCCTTGTCCGCCGGGCCGTTGTTGCTCGTCGGCCGTGCCGACCGGGCGTACCTCGCTCGGCGTCGTCGCCGCCATCGCCGCGATGCTCGCCGGGATCAACGACCGGCCCGGGAGCCGGCGGGTCTCGGTCAAGCGGCTCGGCGTGCCCGCGCTGGGCGGCGCGGTCGGGCTGGTGTCGGGACGTATGCCGGGGAGGAGACCGGCGCGGTCGTGCTGACCCTGGTGCTCACCGGTCGTCGGGCTGGTCGCCGGCGGCGATGAGCGCCGTCGGGCCCGTCGCGTCCGCCGCCGGGACGCAGTTGCTCGTCGGCGCGGCGATCGGCGCCGGGATGCCCCTGCCCGACCGCGGGATGGGAGCGCGCGCTCGCCTTCCTCGCCGGGGCCGGATGGCTGCTCGTGCTCCGGCTCGTGCTGCCCACGCCCGGCTCCCTCGCCGGTGACTTCCGGTTCGACGGGGAGCGGGAGGCCGTGGCCGACGTGTACGACGCCGTCGCCGAGCTGCTCGACGCCGTCGGCGGGCCGAGCACGCCATGCGCCGCCGGGCCGCGCTCACCGCCGCCCTCGACCACGCCCAGGACGCGCTCGCCGGGCCCCGGCTGCGGCGCGTACGCCTCCTCCTCCACCGAGCGGCGGCTGCACGCGCAGTACGCCGCCGCGCTGCCCCTCGCCGAGGCCGCCACCGCGCTCGCCTGGGCCGAGCGAGGCCGTCTCCGAACGGGCTCGGAAGGCCCCCGGCGGCTCGCCGCCGCCGTACGCGGCAACACCCACACCGGGCCGCTGCCCGCGCCCTCCCGCTCGGCGCCGCCCTGCGCGCCCTCGACGACGCCCTCCTGCACGCCGCCGAGGCGTTCGACCAGGGCCGGGGCGGCGATCTGCACACCCGGCCGCGCGGCGGCCGGCGACCACGCTGCGCGCCGCCTTCGGTACCGCCGGACGCGAGTACGGGCTGCGCGTCGCCCTCTGCTTCGGGGCCAGCGCGCCGCGGTCGCCCAGGCCCTGCACCACGACCCAGTGGTACGGGCAGCACGAGCACTGGTACTGGCTGCCCGCCACCGCCGTCTTCCTCGTCAAGCCCGACCTCGGGCCGCTCGTCTCACGGGTGCTGAGCCGGGCCGCCGGGACCGTCCTCGGCGCTCTTGCTCTTCGCCGGGTTCGCCGCCGTACTGCCCCGGCCGGAAGGGCTGATCGCGCTCGTCGCCCTCAGCGGGGCGCTGATACCCGTCGCCACACGGCATTTCGCCGCCCAGACCGCCGTCGTCACCGTCCTCGTCCTCGCCCTGGTCATGGTCGGCGGCGAACCCCAGGCCTCCGCGGGCCGGATCGGCGAGACGCTGCTGGCCTGCGCGATCGTGCTGATCGTCGGACACCTGCCGATGCCCGGACAGCGGGGCGGCGGAGTGCGCGCCCGGCTCGCGGCGGCGAGCGAGGCCGCGTACGCCTACCTCACCCACGTCCTCACCGAGGCCGACGCCCCGCGCATCGGCGGCTCCGGCACCCCCTCCGACCACCGCGCCACCCGCTGGACCCTGCGCCGCGAGGCCTACCGCACTCTCGCCGAGGCCCGTACGGCCATCTCCCTCGCCGCGCACGAACTGCCCGCCCTCGCCCGGCACACCGAGGGCGCGGACGAGGTGGCCGACCTCCTCGAACGCCTCGTCGACACCACGACCGCCTGCGCGGTGCACCTCGACGACACGGGCCGGCTCGGCCCCCGCCACACGGAACGTCTCGCCGCGGTCCTCGCCGAACTCACCGGACCCGGGGAGCGGGTGGGGCTACGACTGCCCCGGACACCCCTCGCCGGATAGCCCCCACCCCGTCGACCGGGTGCCCCGTCAACCGGGTGTCCCGTGACCGGGGACGCGGACTTCGCCGGCGGCTCCTTCGACAAGATCGAGGCAGTTAAGGCGAGCGTCGAGCTCCAGGGCCCACGCCAGGTGTTCCGGGACGTCAGCGGCCGTCGACGCCGCCTCAGCCGAGCCGTACCCACACCGGCGCATGGTCCGACCCGGGTGCGCCCCGCCGCTCCACCGGGTCCGGGCCGACCGACGGCAGGCCGGGTGGGCCCTCGCCCGGCAGGCCCGTACCCGCCGCCGTCACGCGGTGCACCAGTCGGTGGCTCAGCAGCACATGGTCGATCAGCTCGCGCCGCCCGGAGTCGACGCGGGAGAAGCGCTGTCCGGGCGGGATGAGCGGGGCCACGTCCCACAGCCGCCTCGCGTCGCCCTCGTCGTCCCTCTCGTAGCCCGGCGTGCCGATCTCCGAGCCGGGCGGACCGAGCAGGATCTGCGTGGTCGCCGCCTGTACCTCGTCGTTCAGGTCGCCCAGTACGGCCACGTCCCGGCCCCGCCCGTCACCGTCCAGCAGCTCGTCCGCGAGGGCGCGCAGGGCCGTCGCCTCGGCCGCCCGCCGGTACAGGGCATAGGCGCCGTAGCGGGCCCGTTCGCCCTCGTCGCGCGGCTGGAAACGGCCGTTCGGGTACGTCAGCAGCTTCGACTTCAGGTGACAGACGGCCACCCGCACCGGGGCATCCTCACCCCCGCTCTCGACCTCCACCGCCAGGAACCCCCGCCCCGCCACCGCCACCGTCAGCCCCGAATCGTCCACCTGCACGGGACGCAGCTGCTCCGGGAACGCCCTCGTGTCGGCCACCACCGTCACCGCCGTACGGCTCAGGAACCCGACCCGTGTGCCCCGGTTGTCCGGGTGGTCCGAGAGAGCCACGTGCCAGTCGTCGTCGAGCATCCCGGCCAGGTCCTTCAGGGCCTCGGGGTCCCCGACCTCCTGCACGCCGAGCAGCGTCGGGTCGAGTTCCGTGATCACGGCGGCGAGCGCGGCGAGCTTCGCCCCGTAGGCGGCGTCGTCCTCGGGGCCGTACGGGCCGCCCGGCCGGTAGAGGTTCTCCAGGTTCCAGGTGCCGAGGAGCATGCCGGGCTCCTTCCAGAAGCCGACAGGCGGGGTGGAGGCCATGGTGCTCGCCCGGCCCGCCCCGCGACAGAGCCGCGTCGGGATGTGCGGTTCGGCTCATGCCGCCCTACGACCTCGTCGTACGTTGGCGTGATGACGCCTTCTGCCGCGGACAGTCCCGTCGACCTCATCATCAGCGCATGTACCGTCCTCGTGCACGACGATCAAGAGCGGATCGGTTTCGAGGAGGACGCCGCGATCGTCGTACGGAACGGGATCGTCGAGGCCGTCACGACCACCTCCGCGGTCGCGGACCTGGCCGCCGCCGAGCGTCTCGACGCCCGCGGCCAGGTCGCCCTGCCCGGCCTGATCAACTGTCACACGCACGCGCCGATGGTCGCGCTGCGCGGCATCGCCGAGGACCTGCCGACCGAGGAGTGGTTCAACGACGTCGTCTGGCCCGTCGAGTCCAACCTCACGGCCAAGGACGTGGAGCTGGGGGCGCGGCTCGCCTGCGCCGAGATGATCCGCGCCGGCGTGACCTGCTTCGCCGACCACTACTTCGCCATGGACGCGGTCGCCGCGGTGGTCGCCGAGTGCGGCATGCGGGCCCTGCTGGGCGAGGCCTACTTCTCCTCGCAGGGCCCCGAAGGCCGGGAGCGGTCACTGGAGTTCGCGCTGCGGCACCGAGGCTCGGCGGACGGCCGCATCACCACCGCGCTCGCACCCCACGCCCCCTACACCGTCGACGACGCCGACCTCGCCGCCACCGCCGACCTCGCCCGTCGAGCACGGCCTGCCCGTGCACCTGCACGCCGCGGAGAACCGGGACCAGACGGACACCAGCCTGGCCCGCCACGGCGTCACTCCGATCGAGGTCCTGGCCCGCACCGGCATCCTCGACACGGACGTGCTCCTCGCCCACGGCACCGGCATCGTCGACCGCGACCTGCCCGTCCTGGAGCGGGCGGGCGGTCGTACGGCCGTCGCCACCGCGCCCCGCGGCTACCTCAAGTTCGCCTGGCCCGACACCACACCGGTCCGCGCCCTGCGCGACATCGGCGTCCCCGTCGGACTCGCCACCGACGGCGCCGCCTCCAACAACTCCCTCGACGTGTGGGAGTCCATGGCCCTCACCTCGCTGGTCCAGAAGTCGGCCGAGCGCGACCCCCGCTGGCTGACCTCCCGCCAGGCCCTGCACCACGCCACCCTGCAGAGCGCCCGTGCCGTGGGACTCGGGGACAGCGTCGGCGGCATCGCGCCGGGCCGGAGGGCGGACATCGTCCTGGTCGACCTCACCGGCCCGCACACCCAGCCCGTCCACGACCTCGCCGCCACCCTCGTGCACAGCGCCCGCTCCGCCGACGTCCGCACCACGATCGTCGACGGACGGATCCTGATGCGCGACCGGGCGCTGCTGACGATCGACGTGCCGGCGGTGGTACGGGAGCTGGCGGAGCGCCTGCCCGCGCTCGTCGACCGCAGCCACGGCCGCCGCATCCAGGAATACGACACCTGATCCCTAAGCTGGCCCGCATGGATCCAGCCCACGGCCTCCTCGAGCACCCTCACGACGTGTACCGGCGCCTGCGCGAGAGCGCGCCGGTGCACCGCACAGCCGGCCCCGACGGCAGCCCCGCCTGGCTCGTGACCAGGTACGAGGACGTCCGCGCGGCCCTCGCCGACCCCCGGCTGTCCCTGGACAAGGCGCATGCGAGGGAGGGGAGTTACCGGGGACTCTCCCTGCCGCCGGCCCTGGACGCCAACCTCCTCAACATGGACCCGCCGGACCACACCCGCATCCGCCGCCTGGTCGCCCGGGCCTTCACCACGCGCCGCGTCGAACAACTCCGCATCCCCATACGCCGGACCGCCGACCGCCTCCTCGACGCGCTCGGCCCGCACGGCACCACCGACCTGATCGCCGCCTACGCAGCGCCCCTGCCGATCACCGTCATCTGCGACCTCCTCGGCGTCCCCGAGGACCACCGCCGGGACTTCCGCGCCTGGACCGACGCGCTCGTCGCCCCCGACCCGGCCCGCCCGGCGGCCGCCAAGGAGGCGGTCGTGGCGATACTCGGATTCTTCACCGGGCTGATCGCCGCCAAGCGCGCGGAGCCCGCGGACGACCTGCTCTCCGACCTGATCGCGGTCCGCGACGAGGGCGACCGGCTCACCGAGGACGAGCTGATGTCCCTGGCCTTCCTCATCCTCTTCGCCGGGTACGAGAACACCGTCCAGCTCATCGGCAACGCCGTGCTGAGCCTTCTGAACCACCCCGAGCAGCTCGCCGCCCTGCGCGCAGACCCGGCGCGCATCCCGGCGGCGGTAGAGGAGTTCGCCCGCTACGAAGGGCCCGCCCTGCTCGCCATCCGGCGCTTCCCGACGCAGGACGTGACGATCGGGGGCGCCACCGTGCCCGCGGGCGAGACCGTCCTGCTGTCCCTGGCCGCCGCCAACCGCGACCCGGCCCGCTTCACCGACCCCGACCGGCTCGACCTCGGCCGCGACACCTCCGGACATCTCGCCCTCGGCCACGGCATCCACCACTGCCTGGGCGCGCCGCTGGCCCGCGCCGAGACCGAAATCGCCCTGGCCGCCCTGCTGGCGCGGTTCCGGGAACTCACCCTCACGGCCGACGCCCTGCGGTGGCGCCCCTCCCTGCGCGCCCGCGGTCTGACCGCGCTGCCGGTGACCTACGCGGGAAAAACTTCGTCGAGCCGGCGATGAGTTCCGCCCCTCCCCGCGGTCACCACCCCGAACGGACCGTTGTACAGGAGGGGCTCATGTCGCTTCCGGAGATCGCTTCGCGCGAGCAGTGGCGCGCGGCGCGCGCGGAACTGCTGGTCAAGGAGAAGGCCGCCACCCGCGCGCGGGACGCGCTCGACCGCCGAGCGGCGCGGACTGCCCATGGTGGAGGTCGACGAGGAGTACGTGTTCGAGGGCGGCGACGGCAAGGCCACCCTGCTCGACCTGTTCGAGGGGCGCCACCAGCTCGTCGTCTACCACTTCATGTTCGCGCCCGAGTGGGACGCCGGCTGCCGCAGCTGCTCCGCTTTCCTGGACCAGATCGGCCATCTCGCCCACCTCAAGGCCCGCGGTACGTCGTTCGCGGCCGTCTCGCGGGCGCCCTTACCCGAAGATCCTTCCGTTCAAGGCGCGGATGGGCTGGACGGTGCCCTGGTACTCGTCGTACGGCAGCGACTTCAACCACGACTTCGAGGTGACCCTCGAACACGAGGGCGAGCTCGTCGAGCGGCCCGGCCTCAGCTGCTTCCTGCGCGACCGCGACCGGGTCTTCCACACCTACTCGACGTACGAGCGCGGCCTCGACGGGCTCGGCTCGACCACCAGCCTGCTGGACCTCACCGCGCTGGGCCGGCAGGAGGAGTGGGAGGAGCCCAAGGGGCGCGCGTCGGCTCTTGGGGCGCCTGCGGGCAGTGAGCGCATCCGGTATCACGACGAGTACGACGACTGATACGGAAAGTGAGCACATCCGCCAAGAGGCTGAGAGGTCGGTCACACTTGGCGGTGAACGAGTGTCAACTACGTCTCAGTACCGTCACTCGCGCGAGCCGTTCACCCCATGGTTGGCGTTTAACTCTACGAGTACGAGCGCTACATGGAGGTGCAGAGGTGAACGGGCGAACAGTGCTCGAGACGCTTTCCCGCCGGTGGGCCGCGAGGCTCCTGGCCGGCGGAGGAGTTCGCGCAGGCGCGGCGGCTGGAGGGCCTGCCCGCCGAGGTCGTCATGGACCTCGCGACGGACATGTTCCTGGTGATCGTGCGCAGCGGGGACAGTCGCCGACGCCACGGCCTGACGGACGGCCCGAGAGGCGTGGCTCAGCCCGCCTTCGGCGCCGGGCACCGGCGCGCGTCGTGAACTGCTCCGCCTGGAGCGCGTACAGCTCGGCGTAGAGCCCGCCGGTGGCCAGCAGCTCGTCCGGCGTCCCGGACTCCACGAGCCGGCCCTGGTCCAGGACGTGCACCAGATCCGCGTGGCGTACGGACGCCAGCCGGTGTGTGATCAGTACGACCGTCTGGCCGCTGTCGGCCAGGGCGCGGATCTGCTCGAAGACCTCCAGCTCGGCCCGGGCGTCCAGGGCCGCCGTCGGCTCGTCCACGATCAGGATGCGGCCCCTGCCGGTAGGCCGCCCGGGCGATGCCCAGCCGCTGCCACTGGCCGCCCGACAGTTCGTGCCCGCCGCTGAAATTGCGGGCCAGCAGGGTGTCCAGCCCGCGCGGCAGGTCCGCGACCACCGTCCTCCGCCCCGGCCTCGGCGATCGACGTCGGCCAGCCGCTCCTCGCACAGCGGCGCGGAGGAGCGGCCCACGGCGACGTTCACCCGGGCCGTGAACGGCCATCGCTTGAAGTCCTGCGCCACCATCGCGATCCGCTCGGCCAGCCGGTGCCGGTCGGCGCTCGCCGCGTCCACGCCGTCCCACAGGATCCGCCCCCGGTCCGGCGTGTACAGCCCGGCGAGCAGCTTGACCAGGGTCGTCTTGCCGGAGCCGTTCTCGCCGACCAGCGCGACGATCCGGCCCAGCGGGAGGGTGAGCGTCACGTCGTCGAGAGCGGGGCGGGCCGAGTCGCCCGGGTAGCGGAACGTGACGTTCTCGAAGCGGATCTCGCTGCGGGTCCTCCGGCAGCGGCTGCGCCGCCCACCGGGATCGCCCGCTCGGCCGCCTCCGATGTACAGCCGCTGCAGGTCGCCGACGAAGAGCGCCTCCTCGTGCAGCGCGTTGACCTCCACCACGAGCGTGTCGAGGCTCTGCGAGCCGGTCCGGATCGCGATCACGGCCGTACCCGCCACCGACAGCGCCATCGCCCCCGCCAGCAGCAGCCCGCCCAGCGTCGCGTACGTCGCCGACCGTCGCCAGGCCCGTCCACGCCGCCGCGATCAGACCCGTGCGGGCGGCGAGCCGGGCCAGGCGGGCCTGCTCCGCCTCGGCCGTCTCCGACATCGCGCGGAAGTGCCGCAGCAGGAACGGGCCCACCCCGTGCACCCGGATCTCGGGGGCCGCCTCGGGCTCGATCAGCAGACTGCCGAGCAGACGCCCCGCGCGGGCGTGCTGCACCCAGGCGTGGAAGGACTCGTAGCGCCGCCGGGCGCACGGTCAGTGCGCTCCAGGCGCTCGGCAGCGTCATCGTGACCAGCAGCGGCAGCAGGGCCGGGTGCAGCACGGTCAGCACGCCGGCCGCCGCGATCAGCGAGATCATCGCGTTGATCACGCGCGTGCCGTACGAGATCATGCGGCGGGCGGAGGCGGCGCCGTACTGCGCGGTGTCCAGCAGCTTGTGGAAGGCGTGGTCCTCGATCGCGGCCAGCTCCACGGCCGCCGCCCGCTCCAGGTACAGCTCGGTCGCCACCCGCTCCACCTTGGGCTCCAGCCGCCCGGTGGCGTACGTCGACGCGGCCCGCAGCAGCGCCGCGACCAGCATCACGGCGGCCACCGTGACCAGGGCGGGGACGGCTCCGCGCAGCCGCTCCTCGATGGTGCCGCCGCCCATCAGCCGGCGCCAGCACGCTGTTGACGGCGAGCAGGCTCACCGCCTGCGCCAGGCCCCGGCCCACCTCGGCGGCCAGCACGATCCGCGCGGCCCCCGGTCGGCCTGCCGGGCGAGCCGGAGGCTGGACGCCAGCAGGGACGGCAGCCGGGTCATCATGGCGCGGAAGTTCAGCTCCAGGAACGCGTCGGCGTGCTGGTTCCAGCCCATGTCGTAGCGCAGCGGTCCGCCGAAGAGCAGCCGCTCCGACTCGGACACCTCCGGCGCGGTCCGCTTCTTCCCCACCGTCGACCGACCTCCCCCTCGGCCCCGCTCGTGAACGAACGGCCACTATCGCGGGGCGGGGCCCGCCCGGGCAGGGCGCGAGCCGGGGCGCGGGATGCGCGCGGGCGCACGACCTGACCGGGGGAGGCATGGGGCGGCGCGGGGTCGTGGCGGGTGGTGCGGGCGTCGCGAGGGTCGGCGCGGACGCCTCGATCGAGACGCGTGGTCGGCAAGCCCCGTGCGCTGACCGGCCGCGAGTCTGTGCGCTGACCGGCCGTCAGCCCTACGCGCTGACCGGCCGCGACCAGCCGGAGCGTCGTCCCCGTCACCCGGCACAGCGCCAGGTAGAGCGGGATCGGCGGGGTGTACGGAAGCGTGCCGTCCGGGCGGTGGATCAGTCGGGGATCTCCGGGGTGTCCGGGACGACCGCGCCGGTGGCGTACCGCGCGGGCGCCGGCCACTCCAGGGCGTAGTCGGAGTCGGACGGCACGAGCCACCACCAGTGCGTCTCGTCGGCGTAGACACAGCCCACGCGAGGCAGCCGGGGCATGACCAGCCGGCCGAGACGGGCGGGTACCGCGACCGCGTCGCAGCCGAGCGGGGCGGTCATGCCGTCGGGCACGGGCAGGCGCAGGGCCGGGCCCGGTGCGCGCAGCCCGCGCCGGAGGCGGACCAGCGTGTCCAGGTTCAGCACGCGGCCGCCGTGCGCGGGCGTCATGCCGCCCCCTGCTCTCGGCGTCGCTCCTGCGCGGGGACCTCCGGCGCCCCTGCGAGTGACGCGCCTGGTGGCTTCTGTCCTCGTCGCCCGAGTCGTCGGACGGACCCGGCTTCGGGCGGGCGCCCCAGCCCGAGGTCGTTGCCGGCCGGCTCCGACGGGTCGTGCGGGGTGTCCGGCCTTGCGCGGCAGCTCGGCCCAGACCAGCAGCCCGGGTCCGTGCTCATGGGCACCCCAGGCGTCGCAGAGGGCGTCGACGAGGAGCAGTCCCCTCCCGTGTTCCTCCTCGGGCCGCGTCCGGCCGGCCGCGTGGGGCTGGCCCGGGGCGCAGCCCTCGTCGCGCACGGCTATGCGCACCAGGTCGTCGCCGTCGTGCAGCTCGCACACTATGTGCGTGCTCGCGGTGTGCACGATCGCGTTGGTGACCAGCTCGGACACCACCAGGGCCGCGCTGTCGCACGTGTCCTCGCACACCGACCAGCCGGTCAGCCGGGCCCGCGTCAGGCGTCTGGCCTGCGCGGGGGAACCCGGGTGTGCGGCCAGCTCGAAACGGAACCGGCGCTCGGCAGCGGCCCCGACGGGGCCGGCTGCCGGGCGGCACCGAGGCCGAGGGGGCCTGCGGCGGCGTCTGTTCCTAAGGGCGCGGACGGAATCACGCTTGCCACTATCGCCCCGCCATGAACACTTGGCAAGTGTCACTCTGAAAATTGCAGAGTGCGCGTGTGACGGTCTGGAAGGCCGTGGCACACTGCTCGCAACAGCACCTCGCGCGGCGCCAGTTGAGATCGTCGAAGATTCGTTCGAAACATCTGTTCGGATCGACTCTTCGAAAGGTCTTCGAATGGCGCCGCCGGGCTGTCAGCGTTCTTTCACTGGCCGGCTCGTCAGAACTCTTCGTGGAGGTGGAGCGTGAGCGAACCGCGGTCCGCGCCGACGGTCGGCCAGGTCGTCCTCGGCCGACGCCTGCTGGACCTGCGGGAACGCGCCGGGATGAAGCGCGAGGAGGCCGCCCGCATCCTCCGCGTCGCCCCCGCCACGGTCCGCCGCATGGAGATGGCCGAGGTCGCGCTCAAGATCCCGTACCTGCAACTGCTCCTGAAGGCCTACGGCATCACCGACGAAGAGGCCGACGCCTTCGTCCAGCTGGCCGAGGAGGCCAACAAGCCCGGCTGGTGGCAGCGTTTCCACGACATCCTGCCCGGCTGGTTCTCGATGTACGTCAGCCTGGAGGGCGCCGCCGGCGCTCATCCGCAGTCTACGAGCCCCACTTCGTCCCCGGGCTGCTGCAGACCGAGGACTACGCGCGCGGTGTGCTCCGGTCGGGCGCCATCGGCCAGACCCGGCCCGACGACATCGAGCGCCATGTCGCCCTGCGCATGCAGCGTCAGGAACTGCTCACCCGCGAGGACGCGCCCCGGCTGTGGGTCGTGATGGACGAGACCGCGCTGCGCCGCCCGGTCGGCGGCCCGGAGGTGATGCGTGCCCAGATCGACAGGCTGCTCGAGGCCACGAAGCTGCCCAACGTGACGCTCCAGGTGGCCCCGTTCGCCAACGGGCCGCACCCGGGCACGTACGGGCCGTTCGTGCTGTTCCGATTCGCCATGCCCGAACTGCCGGACATGGTCTACAGCGAGTACCTGACCGGCGCCGTCTATCTCGACGCGCGCGCCGAGGTGGCGACCCACCTCGAGGTCATGGACCGCATGGCGGCGCAGGCCGCTACGGCACATCGCACGAAGGAGATCCTCCGGGATCTCCGCAAGGAGCTGTGAATGGATCGCATCAAGCCGCGCAAACAGGTCTACAACGGCATGCCCGCGCGGGACTTGGGCAGCGAAGGCTGGCACAAGCCGTGGAGCGGCGGCAACGGCGGGCAACTGCCTGGAGGCGATGAAGCTCGCCGACGGCCGGATCGCCGTCCGCCAGTCCACCGACCCGGACGGTCCGGCGCTGATCTACACCACCGACGAGATGACTGCCTTCATCGAGGGGGCGAAGGCGGGGGAGGCGGACTTCCTGCTGTCCTGACGTGATTGCCTTTTCTGATGCGCAACATTCTGACGCTCAACTTTCTGATTCTGGTGCTGAATTGACCACCCTTTGTGCCTTACGGAGTGCCTCATGACCGCGCAGGACCCCACGTCGGCCGTCCAGATCGACACCACCAGACCCCATCCCGCGCGGATGTACGACTGGTACCTCGGCGGCAAGGACAACTACCCGGTCGACGAGGAGATGGGCCGGCAGATGCTCACCCTCGACCCGAGGGTGCCGGTGATGGCGCGCGTCAACCGTGCCTTCATGCACCGGGCCACGCGCTGGCTGGCCCAGAACGGCGTCCGGCAGTTCCTGGACATCGGCACCGGCATACCGACCGAGCCCAACCTCCACCAGGTCGCCCAGGAGATCGCCCCCGACGCCCGGATCGTCTACTGCGACAACGACCCCATCGTGCTGGCCCACGCGGCGGCCCTGCTGCGCGGCACGGACGAGGGCGCGACCGAGTACCTCCAGGCCGACGTGCGCGACCCGGACGCCATCCTGGAGGGCGCGAGGAAGGTCCTGGACTTCACCCGGCCCGTCGCGCTGTCGCTCATCGCACTGCTGCACTTCGTCTCCGACGAGGACGGCGCGCACGACCTGGTCCGCCGGCTGCTCGCCGAACTGCCCTCCGGCAGCTACCTGGTGATCACCCACGCCACGGCCGACTTCACACCGGAGGAGTCCAAGGCGGCCGTCGAGAAGCTGCGCGCCGCCGGCGTCACCCTGGCCCTGCGCTCCCGCGAGCAGTTCACCCGCTTCTTCGACGGCCTCGACCTCGTCGAACCCGGCGTCGAGGTGCCCCATCACTGGCATCCCGGGCTGGGCGAGCCCGTGCCCGGTCAGGACGACGGGGTGATTCCGGGATACGGGGCGGTCGCGCGCAAGCCTTAGCCCTCGATCTGTGGCGGGCCGGTCACGGCGGCAGCGCACCGCACAGTGCCTCCAGCGCCGGCCCGTAGGCATGCTCGGAGGGAGTCGCGTATCCCACGACGAGGCCGTCGCCGACCGCCATGTCGGTGTCCGGGTGCCGGAACGCGGCGAGACCGTCGAGGGCGATGCCCTGCCATGCGGCGGCCTTGACCGCGGACGCCTCGGTGCCGGGCGGCAGCCGCAGCACCGCGTGCAGCCCGGCCGCGACGCCGGTGACCTCGACGTGCGGGGCGTGCTCGGCGAGCGCTGTGACGAGCCGGTCCCGGCGGCCGCGGTACCGCTGCCGCATGCGCCGTACGTGACGGTCGTACGACCCGGAGACGACGAAGTCGGCGAGGCTCAGCTGGTCGAGGACGCTCGCCCACGCCTCGCGCTCGCCCTTCGCGGCGAGTACGGCGTCGACGTACCGCTCCGGGAGCACCATCCAGCCCAGCCGCACCGCCGGCGACAGGCTCTTGCTGACCGAGCCGATGTGGATCACGTGCTCGGGGTCGAGCCCCTGGACGGCGCCGACCGGCTTGCGGTCGTAGCGGAACTCCCCGTCGTAGTCGTCCTCCAGAACCAGCCCGCCATGCGCGCGCGCCCAGTCGATCACGGCGGCCCGGCGCGCGGGGTGCAGCGGGCCGCCGGTCGGGAACTGATGCGCCGGCGTGAGCAGCACGGCCCGCTCGCGCCCCAACCGGTCGACCCGGGCGCCGTGTTCGTCGAGGGGCAGCGGCATGGTCCTGACGCCGGCCGATGGTGAGGACCTCCCGGTGGAATCCGAGCCCGTACGCCTCCACCGCCAGCGGGCCGCGCAGCACGGCGCGCCGCCTCCGAAGAGCAGCCGCAGCGCGTGCGCGAAGCCGGAGCAGATCACGATCCTGCCGGGCTCGGTCCGCACCCCACGCGCGCGTGCCAGGTACTCCGTGAGCGCCTCCCGCAGTTCGGCCCGGCCGGCAGGGTCACCCGGGCCCGAACACCTCGTTCGGCGCCTGCTGGAGGGCCCTGCGGTAGGAGGCCAGCCAGGTCGAGCGCGGGAACGCCGAGGTGTCCGGCGTGCCTTGTAGCAGGTTGTGCCGTGGTCCACGCGCGCGTGGAGGCGCCTTCTTGGGCACGCGAGCGGCGGGACGCAGCGGCTCGGCTCGCTCCGAGACCCGGGTACCGGAGCCCTGACGGGCGGTGAGCCAGCCCTCCGCGACGAGTTCCGCGTACGCGTCCGCCACCGTGTTGCGGGCGACACCGAGGTCGGCCGCGAGCGAGCGGTACGGCGGCAGCCGCGTGCCCGGAGCGAGCCGCCCGCCCGCGTACGGCCTCGCGCAGCGCCTGGATCAGCGCCGCGCGCCGGCCGCCCGGCCCGGACAGCTCCAGGTGCAGGTCGGACCCGATCCGCTCCGCGGAATTGACCCACGAATTCGCCATGGAAATGCACCCTACAGCGGGTCTTTCCGGCTCGTAGGTTGAGGGACATGACGACGAACACATGCACGAACACCACGCCACGCGAAGGCGAGGCCCCGACCCGCTGGAGTTCGCCAAGTCCGCCCCGAATGCCTTCCGGGCCCTCATCGCCTTCGACGCCGCCGCTCGTGAGGGCCTCGACCCGGCCCTCGTCGAACTGATCCAGATCCGCGCCTCGCACCTCAACCAGTGCGCGTACTGCCTCCACATGCACACCAACGACGCCCGCAAGGCCGGTGAGAGCGAGGACCGGCTGCACATGGTCGCCGTGTGGCGCGAGGCCCGCCACTTCTTCACCGAGCGGGAACAGGCGGCGCTCGCTCTCACGGAGGCGATGACCCTCGTCGCCGACGCCGGCGTCCCGGACGACGTCTACGCGCAGGCCGCGTCCCTCTTCGAGGAGCGGGAACTGGCCCAGGTCCTTGCCCTGATCTGCACGATCAACACATGGAACCGGGTTGCGCTGTCCACGGCGAAGGTCGCGGGCACGGACGAGCGGTGACGTTCCGGCGTACCAGGGCCGCCACTTGTCTGCACCGCGTATCCGCACCGCGTTTCTGCATCGCGTGTCCGCACCGGGTTTCTACACCGCCATGGGCCGGTCGTACGGCCCGATCGGTGCCGGCAGCCGCGAACTGCCCGTCAGATGACGGTCCACCGCGGCTGCCACGGCCCGCCCCTCGGCGATCGCCCAGACGATGAGCGACTGGCCCCGGGCTGCGTCGCCCGCGGCGAACACGCCCGGCACGTTCGTGGCGAAACCGGCGTCACGCGCGACGGTGCCGCGGGGCTCCAGTGCCAGCCCCAGCTGGTCGACGAGCCCGTCCTCCCGGTCGGGCCCGAAGAAGCCGAGGGCGAGCAGCACCAGGTCGGCGGGGAGTGTCCGCCCGGTACCTTCCACCGGGCGGCGCCGCGCGTCCACCTCGACCAGATGCAGCGACCGCACATGCCCTTCCGCGTCGCCGTCGAAGCGCAGGGTGGACGCCGCGAACAGCCGTGCGTCCGCGTCGGCCACCGGAGCGGTCCGCAGATCACGGGCCTCCTCGTGCGCGGCGGACAGCCGGTAGATCCGCATCGGATACGTCGGCCAGGGTTCGGCGTCCTCGTCGCGGTCCGCCTCCGGCAGCGCGTAGATGTCCAGCTGGGTCACGGACGTGGCGCCCTCCCGGACGGCCGTACCCAGGCAGTCCGCGCCCGTATCGCCGCCGCCGACGATGACGACGTGCTTCCCGGCGGCCGACAGCGGGGACGTCTCCAGATCGCCCGCGCGCACCCGGTTGGAAAGCGGGAGGTACTCCATCGCCTGGTGAATCCCCGTCAACTCCCTCCCCGGCACGGTCAGTTCACGCCACGCGGTCGCCCCCGTGGCGAGCACCACGGCGTCGTAGCGAGTCCGCAGCTCATCGGCCCCGATGTCCCGCCCGACCGCCGTCGACGTACGGAACTTGGTCCCCTCGGCCCGCATCTGCTCGAGCCGCCGATCCAGGTGGTGCTTCTCCATCTTGAACTCGGGGATGCCGTACCGCATCAGCCCGCCCGGTCCGGTCGTCCCTCTCGTACACGGCGACCGTGTGCCCGGCGCGGGTCAGCTGCTGGGCCGCGGCGAGCCCCGCGGGCCCCGAACCGATCACCGCGACCGTCTTGCCCGGACAGCCGGTCCGGCGGCCTCGGCGGAGCGAAGCCCTCCTCCCACGCCCGGTCGGCGATCGCGCACTCGACGTTCTTGATGGTGACGGCCGGCTGGTTGATCGCCAGCACACACCCCGCCTCGCACGGCGCCGGACACAACCGGCCGGTGAACTCGGGGAAGTTGTTCGTCGCGTGCAGCCGGTCGGCGGCCGCCCGCCAGTCCTCCCGCGACACCAGGTCGTTCCACTCGGGGATCAGGTTGCCCAGCGGACAGGCGTCGTGGCAGAACGGGATGCCGCAGTCCATGCAGCGATCGGCCTGCTTGCTGATGATCGGCAGCAGCGCCCCGGGGACGTAGACCTCGTCCCAGTCCGCGCACCCGCTCCTCGACCGGCCGGCGCGGCCAGTCCTGGCGAGGCGTGGTCATGAAACCCTTGGGATCGGCCATGGCCGTCTTCCTTGCGTTGCGCGTGTGACAGGCCGTGCGTCGTCGGGCGGCACTCCTTCGGCCACGATACGTCCGCCCCGGCCACGCGCAGAGTGACCGGACAGCGCTTGTTCCCCGCCCCGGCGCTGCCCGCCGTGAGGGAGGTCGTCAGGTGAGCGCCAGCACGTAGGCCAGCGCCGCCGCGGCCGAGGCGACCGTGCGGACGTGGTTCCACATCGTCCACTCGCGCACATACGCCGGCCAGTACGCGGCCGCCTCCGGCGTGCCCGGCTCCAGCTTGAGCAGCGCGTCGTTGCGCGGCACGTTCGCGACCATGGTCAGCCCGAACGAGCCGAACAGGTACAGCGCGCTGCCCAGCAGCAGCTCCACCGTCCCCTCGTCCGGCCACAGCACGAACGTCACCACGGCGATCACCGCGCACAGCACCGCCGACCCGAGGAACACGAGCATGAACGGCGGCTTCACCGCGGCCACGTTGATCGCGTTCATCGCGGCGACGCCCTGCGCGGGCGGCAGCGTGGCGAGCCCCGCATCACGAAGGTCGAGAAGCCGCAGAACACCCCGGCCACCAGGCCGGTCCCGAGCACACCCAGCACCGTCAGCACGAAGTACGGTCCATCGATCATGTCAGCGTCAACTCCCGCATCCCGTCGAGCCGGGATCCTGCCCGGCACCCTTCCGTCACCACAAGTGAAATCCCGTACGAGCACAGTGACCATGGCCGAGCGGCGCGAGCACATAAGCGAACGTCCCGGTCCACCGCACGTCACGCCCACGGTCCAGGCCGCAGGCCGGGTCCACTGAACGTGCTTGGTCCACCGCAGGCCGGTCCGCGGGCGGTCGGGTGACCAGCCGATGTTCGACGAGCGGCCAGGGCCAGGCCCGACGGCCCGCTCTGCACACGAGCGCCACCGTACGGCCGCCGGGCCACCCCGTCGCGGCGACCTGCCGAGACGGCGAACCTCCGGCCGTGCTCGGCGGCCGCCCAGGCCCGGCCGCGTCACCCGGCACCCGAACCCTGCCTCGTCCACGCCCGCAGCACCGTCTCCACCGCCGCCGCGATCCGCCGCCGCGCCTCGTGCCTCGGCACGCCGCTCATCAGCAGCTGGTCGTACGGCGTGTCCATGTGCCGTACGGACGCCACGACCGCCGAGGTCACCGCCCCCTCGGACAGCGCCCGCCCCGCCGCGCTGCGGCCCACCCGCCCGCTGCCCCGCTCCGAGGCATGCGCGGCGATGGCCCGCGCCCGGTCGGCCGGGCATCCCGGGAACAGCCGCCGTATCTCCGCCGCGAACGCCTGCGCGAACAGCTCGTCCTGAGCCGCCCGCCGCCGCGCGTCCCGCACCCGGCGCCGCCGGCGTGGCCTCCGCGTCCGCCAGGCACCGCTGCTCGGCCCGCGCGAGCGCCGCCTCCTCGACCAGGACGCCCTGCCGCTCGTAACGGCTCCGGCGCCGGTTGAACCGCACGACCACCGCCGACAGCGCGCTCTCCTCCCGTGACCTGCGCGTCAGCGCCGTGTCGCCGCGCGGCAGGAACACCAGATGCCCGAGGTCGGCACAGTCGAGACAGCGCGGCGCGCCGTCCTCCAGCACGAGCAGCGGCAGCGGCCCTCGCTGGCACTCGGCGCAGTGCCGCCGCCTGAGGGGCTGGAAGACGAGAAGTCCGGTGAGGGGCGGGGCAGTCGCGCGGGGTGCCATACGTGGTTCATTCCCCCTGACGAGCGGCCGCGAACTACGTTCGCCACGGGCAGACCCCGGCGGTCTCGATGCCTCCCGGCGGCTCATTCCTCCCCGCCGTTCATGACGCCCAGCGGGCGTGGCACGCTCCTGCCCGGGCCTGACGCATCATGGGCCGTGTGCGACTCGAAGCGATCACCTGGGAACGGCTCGGCGACCTGCTCGCCGAGCGCCTGCTCGACCTGAAACCCGCCGACGGCAGCCCCTGGCCCCGCGTCGCCTTCGACGGAGCCCCGGCCGCCCGCCCCGGAGACCTCGCCGAGCGCGTCTCCGAGGCGCTGCGCATACGCGGCCGCTCCTCGCTCGTCGTCGGCACGGAGGGCTTCCTGCGCCCCGCCTCCGTCCGGCTGGAGTACGGCCACCAGGACGTGGAGACCTACTACAACGGCTGGTTCGACACCGGCGCCCTGTGGCGCGAGGTCTTCGGCCCCCTCGAAGCCGGCGGCGACGGCCGCGTCCTGCCCGACCTGTGGGACCCGGTCACCGACCGCGCCACCCGCAGCCCCTACGTCCAACTCCCGCCCGGCGGCGTCCTGTTGCTGCACGGCCCCTTCCTCCTGCGACACTGGTTCCCCTTCGACCTGAGCGTCCACGTCCTCCTCTCCCCGGGCGCCCTGCGCCGCCGCACCCCCGAGGCCGAGCACTGGACCCTGCCCGCCTTCGAGCGCTACGAGCACGAGACCGACCCGGCCGGCACGGCCGACGTCCTGGTGCGCGCCGACGATCCGCGGCATCCGGCGTGGAGCGGCTGAACGGCTCCTCGCCATTGGGCTGGCGCGGAGAGGTTCCGTGTGCGGGCATCCGGTGGCGCGGCGAGAATTAAGGGTGTCGGGACTCGCGGTGCGTCCGCGCCGCGCCGGCCGTCCGGCACCAGGAGGTGCTCCATGACCACCGCCGGAGACATCATGCACCGCGGCGCCCAGTGGATCCCCGCCCACGAAACGCTCGACCGTGCCGCCCAGCTCATGCGCGAACTGAACGTCGGCGCCCTGCCCATCAGCGACGAGAACGAGCGGCTCTGCGGCATCCTCACCGACCGGGACATCGTCGTCGGCTGTGTCGCCATGGGCCACGACCCCGCCAGGGTCACCGCGGGTGAGATGGCCAAGGGCACCCCCCGCTGGATCGACGCGAACGCCGAGGTCAGTGAAGTGCTCCACGAGATGCGAGAACATCAGATCCGCCGGCTGCCCGTGATCCAGGACAAGCGCCTGGTCGGCATGATCAGCGAAGCCGACCTGGCCCGGCACCTGGCGGACGACCAGATCGCCTCCTGGGCCGAGAGCGTCTACGCCACCACCACGCGCTGAGCCGCGGCTCGTCCCCGCCGGTCACGGCCCGCGTCAGAGCCAGCCGTTGCGCCGGAACCCCCGGTACAGCGCAGCGCACGCGACGGATATGACGCCGATGACCATGCCGTAGCCGTATCGCCAGTGCAGCTCCGGCATGTGCTCGAAGTTCATGCCGTACACCCCGCAGACCATCGTCGGCACGGCGATGATCGCGGCCCACGCGGTGATCTTCCGCATGTCCTCGTTCTGCGCGACCGTGACCTGCGCGAGGTGTGCCTGCAGGATGGAGTTGAGCAGTTCGTCGAAGGCGGCGATCTGCTCCTTGGCCCGCAGCAGGTGGTCCGAGACATCGCGGAAGTACGCCTGTATCTCCGGGTCGACCACTCGGATCGGCCGGGCGGCGAGATCCTCCAGCGGGCGGCTGAGCGGCACCACCGCCCGCTTCAGCTCGAGCAGTTCACGCTTGAGCTGGTAGATGCGCCCCGGGTCGGCCCGCGCGCCGTTCTCCGCGAACACGTCCGTCTCGACCTGGTCGATGTCCGCCTGCACCGAGTCCGTGACGGTCAGGTAGTCGTCGACCACGTGGTCCGCGATCGCGTGCAGCACCGCGGACGGGCCCTTGGTCAGCTGGCCGGGATCGGACTCCAGCTCCTCGCGCAGCGGACCCAGCGAGCCGTGCCTGCCGTGCCGCACAGTGATCACGAAGTCCGCGCCGACGAACACCATGATCTCGCCGGTGTTCACCACCTCGCTGGTGGCCGTGAGCTCCTCGTGCTCGACGTAGCAGACCGTCTTGAACACCGCGAAGAGCGTCTCGCCGTACCGCTCCAGCTTGGGGCGCTGGTGGGCCTCGACCGCGTCCTCGACGGCCAGCGGGTGGAGGTCGAAGAGCTCGGCGATGCCCGCGAACTCCTGGTCCGTCGGCTCGTGCAGGCCGAGCCAGACGAAGCCCTCCCGGCTCTTGCGCACTCGCTCCACGACGTCCACCAGATCGCCGCGCGCGGGAGTGCGGACACCGTCCCGGTACGTCACGCAGTTCACCACCGAGGAGCCCAGCGGGGAGCGGGCCGGGTGACTCAGGTCGACGCGCGGGCGCCGCCGAGCCAGCCGAGCCACCTTGCGAAGGCCGCCGACCCTGCCGAGGCTCGTGACCTTCCGCAGATTCCCTGCCATGGACATCCGGATCTCCTTGCGTGGAACATCTCGCGCCGTTCCTGTGCCTTGGCGCGCCAGTCTGCCAGGCCCGCGTGAGCTGCGGGTAAGCCTGTGGAAACGACTCATTCCGCTTTGTTCCCGGCTGTGGACGAACGACTCGCCGATGCCGTTGTTCTGAGACGTCGACGCGTGCCGGTGCGGGTGCGGTTCTCCGTACCGGAGCGTCGACCGTTACGGACAAGTCGGGCAACTGGGATGATCTCGACATGACGCGAACCGATGGGTACCTCCTCGACAACCGGCAGACCGAGGCGTCCGAGCACTTCGGCGCCTTCGCCGCTCTCTTCGACCCCACGACGTTCCGGCATCTCGAAGCACTCGGCGTCGGATCCGGCTGGCGGTGCTGGGAGGTCGGCGCCGGTGGACCGTCCGTGGTGTCCTGGCTGGCGAAGAAGGTCGGCCCGACCGGACGCGTCGTCGCGACCGACACCGACACCTCACGGCTCGCCCGGGCCGCCCGGCCGCCCGTCGAGGTCCGCGTCCACGACCTCGGCGCGCAGGAGCCGCCGGGGGAGGGCTTCGACCTGGTGCACGCCCGCCTCGCCCTCGTCCACGTCCCCGACCGGGAACGGGCGTTGCGGTCCATGGCGGGCTCTCTGCGCCCCGGCGGGCGCCTCCTCGTCGAGGACGCCGACCCCGCCCTGCAGCCCCTGCTCTGCCCCGACGAGCACGGCCCCGAGCAGCAGCTCGCGAACCGGCTGCGGCACGGCTTCCGCAAACTGCTCGCCGACCGCGGGACCGACCTCCCCTGCGGCCGCACCCTCCCGCGCCTGCTCCGGGAGGCCGGCCTGACCCGGGTCCACGCCGACGCCTACTTCCCCATCGCCTCACCGGCCTGCGCGGCCCTGGAGTCCGCCACGATCCGTCAGATCCGCGACCAACTCGTCACCGCGGGCCTTGCCACGGACCAGGACATCGACCGGCACCTCGTGCACGTCACGTCCGGCGCGCTGGACCTCACGACACCGCCGATGATCTCGGCGTGGGGACGCAAGCAGTAACCAGTGGTGGGGTGGGGCGTGGGACATCAGCCGGGCAGGGGCGGTCTGCCGCCCACCAGCTCCACCGCCCGCGCCCCCGCCCGGCAGCCCTCCGCCGCCGCTTCCTGCGGACCGGTGCCCGCGAGCAGGGCGGCGAGGAACGCGCCGGTGAAGGCGTCACCGGCGCCCGTGGTGTCCCGCGGTCTCGCCGGCACGGCGGGAACGCGGGCGCACACCTTCCCCGAGCGGGCCACGAGTGCTCCCTCGCGCCCCTGCTTGGCGACGACCAGCGGGATGCGCAGGCTCAGTTCGGCCGCGGCGTCGGCCGCGTCGGTCAGCCCCGTCAGCAGGCACGCCTCGTCCCGGCTGGGCAGCAGGACGTCCAGGCCCTCGACGAGCTCCAGGAAACGCTCGACGCCCAGCTCCGCGAGGAAGCCGGCCGACGCCGGGTCCATACTCACCGGCACGCCACGCGCGCGTGCGGCCTTCAGAGCCACTGTCACCAGGGCCCGGCTCGGTTCGGAGAACAGGAGGTAGCCCGACAGGTGCAGCCGGGCCACCCCGTCGAGCAGCGCGTCCGACCAGTCGGCGGGTTCGAGCCGCACCGACGCGCCGCTGTCGGTGAGGAACGTCCGCTCCGCCGAAGCGTCCCGGTCGACCAGGCAGATCACCGTGCCGGTCGGCGCCCGCGGGTCGACGACAAGCCGCGGGCGCACGCCGTGGGCCGCCAGCTCCCGCTCGTGCCAGGCGGCCGCCTCCTCGCCCACGCGCCCGAGCAGCCGCACCTCCGCCCCACCCCGGTGTGCCGCCCAGCACGCCACGTTGGCGCCCGCCCCGCCCGGTACCGTCCGGATCGAGGCAGCCGTGTCCGTGCCCACCGCGAGCGGGCCCCGGTGCCGCGCGACGACGTCGGTGATGACGTCCCCGACGACCAGCAGCGCCCCGCTCTCCACCGGGCCCGCGCCGCCCTCCACCGAGCCCGCCGTACGTCCCGTGCGGTCCCCTGCCCCGGTCCTGGCCCCGGTCCTGGCCCCGGCCCTGGTCATCCCCGGCCCAGGCCGCCGCGATCCGCGCCGCCAGGCGTACGTTGCCGCGGACCGCCGCCAGGTTGGCGCTCAGGGAGGCGCCGTCGGTGTGCCGTACCAGATAGTCGAGCAGGAACGGCGTGACCGCCTGGCCGGTGATGCCCTCCTCCTCGCACGCGTGCAGCGCGTCGGCGAGCACGCGCGCGTGCAGCTCCGGATCGAGCTGCTCCTCCTCGGGGACGGGATTGGCGACGATCAGCGCCGACTCCGGCCCGGCGAGCGCGTCCTGGGCCCGCATGACGCCCGCCACCTGCTCCGGCGTCCGCAGCGTCCAGTCCACCGGATGCCCCGAGTCGGACAGGTAGAAGCCGGGGAACCGGTCGGTGCCGTAACCGGCCACCGCGACGCCCAGCGTCTCCAGCCGCTGCAGGGTCGCCGGCACGTCCAGGATCGACTTCACCCCGGCGCACACCACGGTGATCCGCGTCCGAGCCAGCAGACCCAGATCGGCCGACTCGTCCTGCGTCACCGTCCACTCCCGGTGCACCCCGCCGAGCCCGCCCGTCGCGAACACCCGTACGCCCGCCAGCGCCGCCAGCAGAGCGGTCGCCGACACCGTGGTCGCCCCGCTCGCCCCGGAGGCCACCGCGAGAGGCAGGTCGCGGTGGCCCAACTTGCGGATCCCGTCCTCGTTCGCGACCCGCTCCAGCTGCTCCTTGTCCAGTCCGACATGGGGCCGCCCGTCCAGCACGGCGATCGTCGCGGGCACCGCGCCCTCCTGCCGCACGGTCGTCTCCAGCTCCAGCGCCACCTGGAGGTTGCGCGGCCGCGGCAGCCCGTGCGCGATGATCGTGGACTCCAGGGCCACCACGGGCTGACGCGCGTCGAGCGCCTCCCGCACCTCTTCCGACATCACCAGCACCACGCGCCTGCCTCCTGTCAGTCGGTCTTCCCTCATCTCTGGCGGGCGGCGCGCCGGGCCAAACCCTTGCCAGCTGTCGAGGGCGTCACGAGCCTGGGTGCATGACGGACCACACATCACGTCTCGACCACGTCGTCCTCTGGGTGCGCGACCCGGTCGCCGCCGCCGACTTCTACGAGAAGGCCGTCGGCATGGAGGCACTCAGGCTCACCGAGTTCGCCGCGGGTGAGGTGCCGTTCCCCTCCGTGCGCGTCAACGACGAGACCATCCTCGACCTCATGCCGCTGGCCTTCGCGGAACGCATGACGATGCTGCCCGGTGCCGCCGACAGCGCTGGTCACCCCGTCAACCACGTCTGCCTGTCCCTGCCCCGCGGTGACTTCGACGCCCTCCTCAGCCGCCTGGAGGAGCGCTCCGTGCCTGTTTCGCAGCTCTCGTACGACTCCTTCGGAGCCCGGGGCAAGGCCACACGCAGCTTCTACTTCCGGGACCCGGACGGCAACGTCTTCGAGGCGCGGCACTACGACTGACCAGGCGTCACGGGGCGCCCGAGCTGTCAGAACAGCGGCTCGGGCAGCACGCCCTCCAGGGCGAGCAGCTTCCGCTTGGTCTCCAGCCCGCCCCCGAAGCCGCCGATACCGCCGTCGCTCTCGACGACCCGGTGACAGGGCACCACGACCGGCAGCGGATTGGCGCCCATCGCCATGCCCACGGCCTGGGCGGCGCCCGGCTGACCGACCCGTCCGGCCAGATCGCCGTACCCGACGACCGCGCCGTACGGGACGCCCGAGGCCAGTTCGCGCAGCACCTCCCGGTTGAAGCCGGAGATCAGCGACCAGTCCAGCGGCAGGTCGAAGTCGCGTCGCTCACCCGCGAAGTACGCCTCGATCTGACGTATCGCCTCGGCCAGCAGGGGGGAGCCGGGCGCCTCGACGGGCTCGGTGCCCAGCCGCGACGCCAGCCGCTCGACGCGCCCGGTCGCGCACCGCGTCCGTGGCGTGGAACACGACGTTGACCAGGCCGTCGCCGGTCGCGGCCAGCATCAGCGGACCGATGTCGCTGCCCACGACGCGCCCACACGACCCGCTGCTCGACCTGCCCATGGCTGTCCATGCGCCCACCGTAGGACCCACCACTGACAACGCCCCGTGGCGCGGCACCGGGCGCACGCCGGCAGGTGCAGGCCGCGTCCCCGGCCGGGCGTCCCGCACCACGTCCGGCTTGTTCGTGATGATCCCGTCGACGCCGTACCCGGCGACCCGCCGGGCCGTGGCCGCGTCGTCGACCGTCCAGGTGAAGACCTCCAAGCGGCCTGCCGTGCGGTCCCGTCGAACGCCTGGACGGCGGAGACGTACGCCGTGGAGAGCGAGCCGTACGAGGGGTTGATCTGGTCGGCGAAGCCGGCGTAGCCGAGCAGGTCCGACACCGGCGGCGTGCCCAGGAAGCCGGTCTTCACGCCCGGCTTCAGCTCGTGCACCGTCCGCACGCTGTCCGCGCTGAAGCTCTGCACGATCAGCCGGCCCGCCAGATGCGACCGGTCGAGCCAGCCCTCGTTGCTGAGGACCTTGAGGGTCTGCCGCTCGATGCCCGGGTACAGCTCGGGGTTCTTGATCTCCAGGAGCAGCTTCTGGTGGTGGCGCTCGACGCGGTGCACGTACTGCTCCAGCGTCGGCACGCGCGCGCCCGCGTAGGCGGGGCCGAACCAGCTGCCCGCGTCCAGCCGGGCGATCTCGGCGGCGGTGAAGTCCTTCACCTTCCAGGGGGCCCGGCCGGGGAAGACCTCCTCGACGTCGGTGGTGCGCCGCAGGTTGTCGTCGTGGATGACGACGAGCTCGCCGTCCTTGGTGCGCTGGACGTCGTTCTCCACCCAGCGGATGCCCAGCTCGGCCGCCTTGTCGACGGCGGCCAGCGTGTTCTCGGGCGCGTAGGCGGAGGCGCCCCGGTGGGCGATGACCGCGGGCCGTCGGCCGCCGGCGGCCCGGGCGGGGGAGGCGGGGAAGCAGCAGAGCGGCGGTCCCCAGGAGTGCGGTGGTCGAGGCGGCAACAGCGCGCGCGTGCATGCGTACTCCTCGCGTCGAGCGACGGTGAATCACAGACAGCTCAACTGTGACAGCAGAGGGTCAACGCGAGAGGGGTACAGAATGGCCACAGGTTGAACGGAGTTGACCCAACTCCGCTCACTGGTGCCGCACAACTGGGGCAAGGCCGTGTTTCTTTGCCGGAAAATCGTTCGACCATTCCGGTGGGAGTCATACTCTCTGCGTCAACCCTGACCGCTCGTGGCGGTCCTGGGAGGGGGCGACATCAGGAATTCCGGGACGTAAGAGGGCGGGAAGGGCAGCCGCGCATGCAGGGCACGGTCGACGGATTCAGCTACGGACTCGTCACACCCCTGGTGGCCTACCTCATGGCCTGCCTCGGCGGCGCGCTGGGCCTGCGCTGCACCACCAGATCCATGCTCGTCGCCCAGTCCTGGCGCCCCGGCTGGCTCGCCCTCGGCTCGGCGGCCATCGGCTCCGGCATATGGACCATGCACTTCGTCGCGATGATGGGGTTCACGGTCCGCGGAGACGCCGATCCACTACGACAAGCCGATGACCTTCGCGAGCCTGGCCGTCGCCATCGTCATGGTGGGCGTCGGGATCTTCATCGTCGGCTACAAGGGCGCCAGCGGAACGGCCCTGTTCACCGGCGGCACCATCACCGGTCTGGGCATCGCGTCGATGCACTACCTCGGCATGGCCGGCATGCGCCTCGACGGAAAGCTGGAGTACAACACCGTCACCGTCGCCGTCTCCGTCGCCATCGCCATGGTGCGCCGCCACCGCCGCCCTGTGGGCCGCCGGCCAGGTCAGGGGCTTCCTGTGGAGCGTGGGTGCCAGCCTCGTCATGGGACTCGCCGTCAGCGGCATGCACTACACCGGCATGGCCGCCCTCAGCGTCCACCTCCACGGCACGGCCGAACCCACCTCGGGGGACTCGCCCGCGACCCTGCTCGCGCCCATGCTGATCGGCCCGCTCGCCTTCCTGCTCCTCGCGGGCGTCGTGGTGATGTTCGACCCGCTGATGGTCATGGGCAAGCCCGCCGTCGCCCCCGTCGAGCAGAAGCCCGGCATCCCCGCCCACGCTCACAGCGCCGTCCACCAGCTCCGCGCGCCGTCTGCGGTTCCGCCCCCGCCGCCACCGTGGAGCACAGCCGGCTCCCGCACCCCGCAGAACCACTGATCGGAGCCCGTTGTCAGTGCGGGGTCGTACGGTGGATTCCATGCGGCCCGTTTCTCAGCATCGAACGCACGGTGGCGCCCTTCGAGGTCGTCAGCCCCTACCAGCCGAACGGCGACCAGCCGACGGCCATCGCCGATCTCGCCCGGCGCATCGAGGCAGGCGAGAAGGACGTCGTCCTGCTCGGCGCGACCGGCACCGGCAAGTCCGCCACCACCGCGTGGATGATCGAGAAGCTCCAGCGCCCCACGCTGGTGATGGCGCCGAACAAGACGCTGGCCGCCCAGCTGGCGAACGAGTTCCGCGAGCTGCTCCCGAACAACGCCGTCGAGTACTTCGTCTCGTACTACGACTACTACCAGCCCGAGGCGTACGTCCCGCAGTCGGACACCTACATCGAGAAGGACTCCTCGATCAACGAGGAGGTCGAGCGCCTGCGCCACTCCGCGACCAACTCGCTGCTCACCCGCCGCGACGTCGTCGTGGTCGCCTCGGTCTCCTGCATCTACGGCCTCGGTACGCCGCAGGAGTACGTGGACCGCATGGTCCCCCTCAAGGTCGGCGACGAGATCGACCGGGACGAGCTGCTGCGCCGCTTCGTGGACATCCAGTACACGCGCAACGACATGGCCTTCACCCGCGGCACCTTCCGCGTCCGCGGCGACACCATCGAGATCTTCCCGGTCTACGAGGAGCTCGCCGTCCGCATCGAGATGTTCGGCGACGAGATCGAGGCGCTGTCCACCCTCCATCCGCTCACCGGCGAGATCATCAGCGACGACCAGCAGCTGTACGTCTTCCCGGCCTCCCACTACGTCGCGGGCCCGGAGCGCCTGGAGCGGGCGGTCAACGACATCGAGAAGGAGCTGGGCGAGCGCCTCTCGGAGCTGGAGAAGCAGGGCAAGCTCCTGGAGGCCCAGCGCCTGCAGGATGCGCACCACGTACGACATCGAGATGCTCCGCCAGATCGGCTCCTGCTCCGGCGTCGAGAACTACTCGATGCACTTCGACGGCCGTCTGCCCGGCTCCCCGCCCAACACCCTGCTGGACTACTTCCCGGACGACTTCCTGCTCGTCATCGACGAGTCGCACGTCACCGTGCCCGCAGATCGGCGCCATGTACGAGGGCGACGCCTCCCGCAAGCGCACCCTCGTCGACCACGGCTTCCGGCTGCCCTCCGCCCTGGACAACCGCCCCCTGAAGTGGGAGGAGTTCCAGGGGCGCATCGGCCAGACGGTCTACCTGTCGGCGACCCCGGAAACTACGAGCTCTCCCGCGGGGACGGCGTCGTCGAGCAGATCATCCGCCCCACCGGCCTGGTCGACCCGGAGGTCGTCGTCAAGCCCACCGAGGGCCAGATCGACGACCTGGTGCACGAGATCCGCAAGCGCACCGACAAGGACGAGCGGGTCCTGGTCACCACGCTCACCAAGAAGATGGCCGAGGACCTCACGGACTACTTCCTGGAGCTGGGCATCCAGGTGCGCTATCTGCACAGCGACGTCGACACCCTGCGCCGAGTCGAGCTGCTGCGTGAGCTGCGCGCCGGCGAGTACGACGTGCTGGTCGGCATCAACCTCCTGCGGGAGGGCCTCGACCTGCCCGAGGTGTCCCTGGTGGCGATCCTGGACGCCGACAAGGAGGGTTTCCTGCGCTCCGGCACCTCCCTGATCCAGACCATCGGCCGCGCCGCGCGCAACGTCTCCGGCCAGGTCCACATGTACGCCGACAAGATCACCCCGGCGATGGAGAAGGCCATCGACGAGACCAACCGGCGCCGGGAGAAGCAGGTCGCGTACAACACGGCAACGGGCATCGATCCCCAGCCGCTCCGCAAGAAGATCAACGACATCGTCGCGCAGATCGCCCGCGAGGACATCGACACCGAGCAGCTGCTCGGCTCGGGCTACCGCAAGGGGAAGAAGGACGGCGGAGGCGCCAAGGCGCCCGTGCCCTCCCTCGGAGGCAAGGCGGCCGAGGGCGCCAAGCCGGCCAAGGGCAAGGGCAAGGCCAAGGAGACGGTGCCGACCGACCGCCCCGCGGCCGAACTCGCCGAGCAGATCGAGGAGCTCACCAAGCGCATGCGGGCCGCCGCCGCGAACCTCCAGTTCGAGATCGCGGCCCGGCTGCGCGACGAGGTCTCCGAGATGAAGAAGGAACTGCGCCAGATGAAGGAGGCGGGCCTGGCCTGACAGCGGACCGCGTACGCGCTGTGTTGCAAGACCGACACAAAGCGCGGACCGGGGTACGTCACTGTCAGTGCCCCTGCGTAGGGTTCTGGGCAACCGCGAGATATGCGGCAACAGGGGACAGTTCGAGAGGGGAATCAGCGCGTGACCGTCAACATGACCAAGGGTCAGGCCATCAGTCTGCAGAAGAACGACGGCGGCAGCCTGACCGCGGTGCGGATGGGTCTCGGCTGGCAGGCGGCTCCCCGGCGCGGCCTGTTCGGCTCGCGCACGCGGGAGATCGACCTCGATGCCTCCGCTGTCCTGTTCGCGGACAAGCAGCCGGTCGACGTCGTCTTCTTCCGCCACCTGGTGAGCGACGACGGCTCGGTGCGCCACACCGGTGACAACCTCGTCGGCGGTGTCGGCCAGGGCGGCGACGACGAGGCGATCCTCGTCGACCTCTCCCGCATCCCGGTCCACATCGACCAGATCGTCTTCACCGTGAACTCCTTCACGGGCCAGACGTTCCAGGAGGTGCAGAACGCGTTCTGCCGCCTGGTCGACGAGACCAACGGCCAGGAGCTCGCCCGCTACACGCTGGCCGGCGGCGGCCAGTACACGGCCCAGATCATGGCGAAGGTGCACCGCTCGGGCCCGGGCTGGTCGATGACGGCCCTGGGCAACCCGGCCAACGGCCGTACCTTCCAGGACCTGATGCCGGCGATCCTGCCGGTCCTCTGAGGGCCCAGGGCGACCCCTCGGGGCGGGCGGCACACGACACCACACAACGACACAGGGGGACGAAGGCGATGACGGCCGAGCTGGTGCGGGGGCAGAACCACCCGCTCTCCCAGGCCCGCCTGGAGATCCGGGTCTCGGCCGGCACGCCGATCGTGGCCGCGGCCGCGCTCAGCGACGAGAACGGCAGGATCCACGGCGTGGAGTGGGTGGCCCACCCGGGCGCACCCACCCTGCCGGGTCTGGAGGTCTCCCGGCAGGCGGCCGCCGACCACCGCCTCGCGGTGGACCTGGACGCCCTGCCGGAGGCCGTCCACCGTGTAGCGTGCTGCTCGCCCTGCCCGCCGGCGGGGCGGGCCCGGTCCGTTTCGGCGCCGTCGCCGCCCCCTTCGTCGCCGTCACCGGCCTCGACGGCGGCGAGGTCGCCAGCTACACCCTCACCGGCCTGGACGCCGAGTCGGCCGTCATCGCCCTGGAGCTCTACCGCCGGCAGGGCGCCTGGAAGGTGCGCGCCGTCGGTCAGGGCTACGCGGGCGGCCTCGCCGAACTCCTCACCGACCAGGGCCTGCCGCAGGCCCACCAGCTGGCCGGCAGCATCGACGAGGCGGTGGCCCGAGGGCTGGCCCGTTCGGTGCCGGCGCCTCCGCCGCGCACCTCGGACGGCGACCGTTCCCGGCGGACAGCGACCCCGGCCCTCGGCCCGGACCAGGGCGGCACCGCGCCCCAGGGCGCCCCCGGCCCCGTGCCGCCCACGTCCCCGTACGGCGGCCGCAGCCGCCCGGCATGCCCGGACAGCCCGCAGCCGCAGCCGGCGTACCCGGGCACGGCACCTGACCCTTCCGCCGTCACCCAGCCGTCCGTGCCCACCGCGGGCGGCCCGATCGACTACAGCCACCCGCGCCGCCAGAACGCCGCTCCGCCCCCGCCTCCGCCGACCGCGCCTCCCGCCGCACCCGGACAGCCCGCGCAGCCCGTCGCGGGCGATGCGACCGGCTGGTCGATGGAGGAGCGGCTCTACAACCAGGTGTGGGGCATGTTCGAGGACCTGGCCCGCACCGACCGCCGCCTACCGCAGCGCCGTCGACTTCGCCGAGTCCCGCATGGACAAGGAGCTCGAGCAGGCCCTGTCCGACCCGCGCAGCCGGATCGGCGGGCAGGGCGACGCCGCCCGTGAGGCGGCCCGCGCCCGGCACGCGCAGCTCGTCGCCCAGGCCAGGGAGGCCCTCGACCGGGACCTCGCCCAGCTCACCGCCGAGGCCGAGGTCGTCGAACCGGCCCTGCCACCGGCGTACGCCCGCTGGGACAACCCCGTCTGGCATGCCTACCGGGTGCCGATGGAGATCCCCATGGCGCTGCGCCTGGGCGACCTCCATCTCCCCGAGGCCGACCGGATCCGCATCCCGATGCTGGTCCGGCTGCCGCTGGAGCGTGGTCTGTGGATCGACAGCGGCCACACCGGATCGTCCGACGGCTCGTTCACCGAATCCCACGACCTGGGGCGTCTCGGCCTTGGACACGGCGGTCGCGCACGCGGCCCGGCTGCTCGCCGTCTATCCGGCGGGTGAGTTCACCGTCCATGTCATCGACCCGGCGGGCTCGGGAGCGCAGGCGCTGGCACCTCTCGTGCGGACCGGCGTGCTCGCGGCCCCGCCCGCGCTCGGCGCGGCAGGGGTGGCGGACGTGCTGGGGCGGCTCACCCAGCGGGTCGACCTCGTGCAGATGGCGGTACGGGGAGGCGCCGCCGACTCCCTGCCGCCCGGCTTCGACACCTCGCAGCAGCTGCTGATCGTCAACGACTTCCCGCACGGCTTCGACGACCGGGCCGTGAACCAGCTGCGCTACCTCGCCGACGAGGGCCCCGCCTTCGGCGTCCACCTGATGATGGTGGCCGACCGCGAGGAGTCCTCCGGGTACGGGCCTTTGCTCGATCCGCTGTGGCGTTCGCTGCTGCGACTCACACCGGTGCCCGACGACCACCTTGCCGACCCCTGGGTCGGTCATGCCTGGACGTACGAGCCGTCGCTCGTGCCGCCCGGCAGCCAGGTCCTCCAGCAGGTGCTCCCCCAGGTCGCGGCCGCCCGCACCAAGTACTTGTAAAGTCGCCTGACCTGGGGTTTTGGCCTTCCTTTTGCCAAGCGCTTTACCTTTTCTTGGTGATTGGGTACTGTTATCGGCACGGAGGGGAGTACTCCCTGTCTGCTGCGACGTACCCGTCAATACGGATCAGGCCAGATCCCGGGGCGTCGGCCCATCTTTGGGTGGAAGAGACCTCCGGCAGCGACGACGCTGACATTTGCCGTTAACGACTGCCGGAGGCGCAGTGGATGTTTCCGTGACCCTATGGGTCCTGACGATCGTGGGTCTCGCCGCCCTGATCGCGGCCGACTTCTTCATCGGTCGCAAACCGCACGACGTATCGATCAAGGAAGCCGGGATCTGGACGGTCGTCTGGATCGTCCTCGCCGTGCTCTTCGGGCTCGGCCTGCTGGTGTTCGGCGGTGGCCAGCCCGCCGGCGAGTTCTTCGCCGGCTTCATCACCGAGAAGTCGCTGAGCGTCGACAATCTCTTCGTCTTCGTCCTCATCATGGCGAAGTTCGCGGTGCCCTCGCAGTACCAGCAGCGCGTGCTCCTGATCGGTGTCCTCATAGCCCTGGTCCTGCGGGCCATCTTCATCGCGGCCGGCGCGGCTATCCTCGCCAGCTTCTCGTGGGTTTTCTACCTCTTCGGCGCCTTCCTGATCTGGACCGCCTGGAAGCTCATCCAGGAGGCCCGGGCGGACGAGGAGGACGAGGAGCTGGGAGGAGAACAAGCTGCTCAAGGCCGCCGAGCGCCGCTTCGGTGTGGCCGGCCGCTACCACGGCACCAAGCTGTGGATCCAGGAGAACGGCAAGCGGGTCATGACCCCGATGCTGGTCGTGATGCTCGCGATCGGCACCACCGACGTGCTGTTCGCCGTCGACTCCATCCCCGCGATCTTCGGCCTGACCCAGGACCCGTACATCGTCTTCACGGCCAACGCGTTCGCCCTGATGGGTCTGCGCCAGCTGTACTTCCTCATAGGCGGCCTCCTGAGGAAGCTGGTCCACCTCAGCTACGGCCTGTCGATCATCCTCGGCTTCATCGGCGTGAAGCTGGTGCTGCACGCACTGCACGAGTCCGGGGTCCCCGTCCCCGAGATCACCATTCCGGTATCGCTCGGCGTGATCTGTGCCGTCCTGATCGGCACCACGATCACCAGCCTGCGGGCTTCCAAGAAGCAGGCGGCGGCCGAGGCGGCGCAGACGCAGAGCGGAAGCGCCCCGAAGGACAGCATCGACGTCTGACCGCGTCGCAAGCAGGAACAACCATCACCGGGACCGGTGGTCGGCGAAATTGCCGACTGCCGGTCCCGGTGCTTGCTTGTTGTCTGAGCGCGTTCCCGACCCGGGGGCGCCGTGGCCGGCTGGAGGTGCCATGAAGTTCGTGCAGATCATCGACTTCGAGACCGAGCGCTTGGACGAGATGGAGCAGGTGCTCCAGGAGGCGATGCAACGCTTCGCCGGCCGGGCGGGTGGCCCCACGCATCGCATGCTCCTGAAGGACCGCGACAACCCCCGCCGCCATCTGGCGCTGATCGAGTTCGAGTCCTACGACGAGGCGATGCGCAACAGCGACGACCCCGAGACCAGCAGGATGGCGGAGCAACTGGGCGCGCTCTGCATCGGTGAGCGGGTCTACACCAACTACGACCTTCTGGACGCGAGCGAGCTCAAGTAGCCCCCGGCTCGGGCCTCGCACGACCGGAGTGCGGGGCCCCTGCACGTCTGCGACGATCACTGCATGATCGCTCGGCTCAGGTCGCTCACGGCACAGTGGACGACCTCGGTGCCGTTGCTCGCGGCCGTGCTCCTGGTCCTCACCTGGGGGCGCGATCTGCCGACCGCGGCCGTCGCGCTGGTGACCCTGGTCCTCGCGGGAGCTGTGCTGTCCGCCGTCCACCACGCCGAGGTGGTGGCGCACCGGGTCGGTGAACCGTTCGGCTCCCTCGTTCTCGCCGTCGCCGTCACGATCATCGAGGTCGCCCTCATCGTCACCCTGATGGTCGACGGCGGGGACAAGAGCTCGACACTGGCCCGCGACACGGTCTTCGCGGCCGTGATGATCACCTGCAACGGCATCGTCGGCCTGTGCCTCCTGGTCTCCTCGCTGCGGCACGGTACGGCCGTATTCAACCCGGAGGGCACCGGAGCCGCGCTCGCGACCGTCGCGACCCTGGCCACGCTCAGCCTGGTGCTGCCGACGTTCACCACGAGCAAGCCGGGCCCGGAGTTCTCCACTGTCCAGCTGACCTTCGCGGCGCTCTCCTCGCTGGTCCTGTACGGCCTGTTCGTCGCGACGCAGACCGTGCGGCACCGGGACTACTTCCTGCCGATCACCCGGCAGGGCGAGGTGATCACCGCGGAGGAGCACGCTGCGGCGCCGACGGCCCGTACCGCCCGGATCAGTCTGGGACTGCTGGGCCTGGCGCTGATCGGCGTGGTCGGCCTGGCCAAGGGCGTGTCGCCCACCATCGAGTCCGGAGTGCAGGCAGCCGGGCTGCACCAGGCCGTCGTCGGCGTGATCATCGCGCTGCTGGTGCTGCTCCCGGAGACCATCGCCGCGCTGCGCTCCGCACGCCGCGACCGCGTGCAGACCAGCCTGAACCTCGCCCTCGGCTCGGCCATGGCCAGCATCGGCCTGACCATCCCCGCCGTCGCGCTCGCGTCCGTGTGGCTCTCCGGCCCGCTGGTGCTCGGCCTCGGTGCCACGCACATGGTGCTGCTCGCCCTGACCGTGGTGGTCGCCTCGCTCACGGTGGTGCCGGGCAGGGCCACACCGCTCCAGGGCGGGGTCCACCTGGTGCTGTTCGCGGCGTACCTGGAGCTGGCGATCAACCCGTAGGCGCGTAAACGCTCACGCAGGCCTCGGCGCGCACCGCCACCACCGCCAAGGTCAGGAGCACCACCAAGGTCACCCCGAAGCAGGCTCCGCACCCGCCTCCGCCGGCACCGGACGCGTCTCCGGCAGCAGCGCGAAACACCCCAGGCTGAACAGCGCGATCACCGTCAGATATGCGGCCACGCCCCAGGGCACCCGCCCGCCCTGCTCGGCGAGCGCCGTCGCCACGATCGGCGTGAGCGCGCCTCCGATGACTCCGCCGAGGTTGTATCCGACGGCGGCGCCGGTGCAGCGCACCCGCGGCTCGTACAGCTCCGGCAGATACGCGGCGATCACGGCGACCATCGTGATGAACGCGAGCATCGCCCCGAGGAAGCCGAGAAACATCGGCAGCGGCGCGCCGGTGGAGAGGAGCGCGACCATCGGGAACATCCACAGGGCCGCGGCCCCGCACCCTGCAGGCATATGGGCCGCCGGCCGTAACGGTCCCCGAGCAGCGCCACCAACGGTGTGAGCGCGCCCTTCACGACCACCGCGCCCATGATGCAGGTCAGCATGACGCTGCGGCTCACCCCGAGCCGTTCCGTCCCGTAGGCGAGCGACCAGGTCGTCACGGCGTAGAAGATCGCGTAGCCGATCGCGAGCGCCCCGCCGGTCAGCAGGAGAAGGCGCCAGTGGTCGCGCATGACCTCGGCGAGCGGCACGCGCGCGTGGTCGTCGATCTCGAGGAAGCTGGGGCTCTCGGCGAGCGACGAGCGCAGCCACAGCCCCGCGATCGCCAGCACCCCCGCCGCCCAGAACGGCACCCGCCACCCCCATGCGGCGAACTGCGCCTCAGAGAGCGTCGAGGACAGCCCCAGCATCACGCCGTTGGCGAGCAGGAACCCCAGGGCGGGCCCGACCTGCGGGAAGCTCGACCACAGCCCGCGCCGCTCGGCGGGCGCGTGCTCCACGGTCAGCAGCACCGCCCCGCCCCACTCCCCGCCGAGCCCCAGCCCCTGCAGGAAGCGCAGGACCAGGAGCAGCAGGGGAGCGACCACGCCGGTCGTGTCGTACGTGGGCACACAGCCGACCGCGACCGTGGAGGCACCGGTGAGCAGCAGGGAGGCGACGAGGACCGGCCGCCGTCCGCGCCGGTCCCCGATGTGCCCGAACAGCACCGACCCAGCGGCCGCGCGATGAAGCCCACGCCGAAGGTGGCGAAGGCGGCCAGTGTCCCCGCCACCGGTGAGAAGGTCGGGAAGAACAGCGGCCCCAGGATCAGCGCCCCCGCGGTCCCGTAGACGAAGAAGTCGTAGAACTCGATGGCCGTGCCGGCGAGCGAGGCGGCCGCGAGGCGCGGCATGGACGGTGTCTTCACGGAGCGTGCATCGTGCATGCCGCATCAACTACCCACAGTGACGACGGGTTATGGGGGCGCGCGGGAGGCTCGGGGCTCGTTCAGTACGTGACGGTGATGCGCCGGGCCGGTCCGTCCACGCGTACGACACCCCCGTACGGAATCACCAGCTGCGGATCGGTGTGCCCGAAGTCAACGTCGAGGACGATCGTGGCGTCGGGAGCATGGACGCTCATGGCACGAAGGACCGCCTCACGCTGGGCGGACACGTAACGAGCGGCCTCCTCCGAGCTGTTGGGGCGTTCGAAGGACCACGTCTTCGGGCGCCCCATCAGGAGGGCTGAGAAGCGCCCGAGCAGTCCGCGCTCGCCCATGGTGCGCAGGGTGCTGAAGACCTCCTTGGCGCTCGGCAGGTCCTCCGAGGTCTCCAGGAGCAGCACACCGCCCTGGTACTCGGACAGGTCGTGCGCGATCTCGCGGTCGGCCGTCAGCAGCCGGCCGAGGATCTCCAGGCAGCCGCCCCAACTGCGGCCCTCGACGACCCGGTCGGCGTTGACCCAGGTCCAGCCGGTCCCGGGCCGGGTCTCCGGCTCCGCGTCGAAGGTCGCCGGGTCCGCCCAGTCCCGGTCGATGTCACGCCACCGCCCGGCGGGCCGCAGCTCGTAGGGGCCGGAGGTGAACAGGGCCGCCCGCAGGGACTCGGCGGTCTGCGGGTGCATGGCTCCGGGGCGCCCCAGCTCGCACATGACGCTCGTGCCGTGGTAGGCGACGATGCCGCTGCCGTGCAGGAAGGCGAGCAGGTTGGTGTTGTCGCTCATCCCGAAGAACGGCTTGGGGTTCGCCCGGATCAACTCGCGGTCCAGCAGCGGCAGCACGGTGATCTGGTCGTCCCCGCCGATCGACGCGATGACCGCCTTGATGTCCGGGTCGGCGAAGGCGGCGTGGATGTCGTCGGCCCGCTCCTGGGGCGTGGAGCCCATCGTGCGGGTCGCCGGATACTCGACCGGCTCCAGCCCGTACTCCTTGCGCAGCCGCTCCAGGCCCAGCTCGTAGGGGAGCGGGAAGAGTCCCGGCAGGCCCGAGGAGGGCGAGATCACGGCGACACGGTCACCGGGTGACGGCTTGGGCGGGTAGGACAGGCTCGTCATGCCGGGAGGCTACGGCCCGGCGGGCGGTCGGCGCACCGTGATAAACCGGGTCCGAGCAGCGGTCCGTCACGGGCCGCCCGACCCTGAACGGACCGGAGGAACCGTGCCCCGCACCCTGGCCAACGCCCCGATCATGATCCTCAATGGCCCCAACCTGAACCTGCTCGGCCAGCGTCAGCCGGAGATCTACGGCTCCGACACGCTCGCCGACGTCGAGGCCCTGTGCGCCAAGGCGGCTGCCGCGCACGGCGGAACGGTCGACTTCCGGCAGTCCAACCACGAGGGCGAGCTGGTGGACTGGATCCACGAGGCGCGGCTGAACCACTGCGGCATCGTGATCAACCCGGGTGCCTACTCGCACACCTCCGTCGCCATCCTGGACGCCCTCAACACCTGTGACGGCATGCCGGTGCTGGAGGTCCACATCTCCAACATCCACAAGCGCGAGTCGTTCCGGCATCACTCCTACGTCTCGCTGCGTGCGGACGGGGTCGTCGCGGGCTGCGGGGTGCAGGGATACGTGTTCGGAGTGGAGCGCGTCGCGGCCCTGGCGGGGGCGGGACAGGCAGACGCCTAGACTCCCGGTGGTGTAAGCCCCGACGGCCACGGCGAGCACCCCTTACACCCGCCTCGCCCCGGCTACAGCCGCCCCGGTTGTCGAGGTCACGACGGCAAGTGATCACATCGTGGGAGCGGGTGTTGCGTTCTTGTGAACACTCCCGGCCCCGCGCCGTGTTGGGCAGGCGCCGGGGCCGCCGGCCGAGGGCGGGGATCGACAGGCCGGCGGCCCATCCGCCCAGGAGCCGTCATCCTGAGCGGGGCTCCTACCAGTTGACTGCGCAACTACGTACACCGGGAGCGCGCGTACGACACCGGCGTGTGTGAAGCGTTCACACGGGGCGCGTGCGCGGCTCGCGAATCAGCACGCTCGCACCCCGGCGTGGCCCCTCACCACCCGCGCGCGTGCCACTCCGGCAGCTGCGGGCGCTCCGCGCCCAGCGTCGTGTCGTTGCCGTGCCCCGGATAGACCCACGTCTCGTCCGAAAGGACATCGAAGATCTTGGTCTCGACATCGTGGAGGAGGCTGGCGAACGCCTTGGAGTCCTTATGGGTGTTGCCCACACCGCCGGGGAAGAGGCAGTCCCCGGTGAACACATGGGGATGCCCGTGCGGGTCGTCGTAGACGAGGGCGATCGAGCCGGGCGTGTGCCCGACCAGGTGGCGCGCGGTGAGTTCCACGCGCCCCACCCGGACGGTGTCGCCGTCGTCGACCAGCACATCGGTCCGTACGGGGATCCCGTCGGCGTCGTCCCGGCCCGCGTACGTGCGGGCGCCGGTGGCCGCCACGACCTCGGCGAGCGCCTGCCAGTGGTCGCCGTGCTGGTGGGTCGTGACGACGGACGCGATGCCGTCGCCACCGATCATGCCGAGCAGCGTGTGCGCCTCGTTCGCGGCGTCGATCAGCAGCTGCTCGTCCGTGGCCCGGCAGCGCAGCAGATAGGCGTTGTTGTTCATCGGACCGACCGCGATCTTGGTGATCATCAGGTCCTTGAGCTCGTGCACGTCGGCAGGCCCGCCGACCGTCACCTGTCCGCTGTACGTCATGTCCGCCAGCCTATAGCGGGGGAGCGGTGCGGGTCCTAGAGCGGGGGCAGCGCCGGAAGCGGGCCGCCGTCCACGGTCAGTGCGGATCCGCTGCGGCGGCCGGCGAGCCAGCCCAGCAGGTCGGCCGGGCGGCCGGTGACGGTCACCTCGGGTCCGTCACCCGGCTCCCGTCCGGTGTTCCACGCGCGCGTGCCGTCCGTGAGGCGCGTGGGCGGTACGTCCGGATGCCCGGCGAACCGGTCGGCCAGGAAGACGATCTCCCGCTCCGCGAAGTGGGCCGGCAGATCCTCCAGCTCGTAGCCGATCCCCAGATCCACGTGATGCAGCTCCACCTCCACCCACCGCCGGAACGGCACCCGGGACGCGGAGTCCGTGACCCCGCCCCGCAGCTCCACCGTGCGTGACCAGTCCGCCGGAGCGGCCCCGGTCTCCTGGAAACGGGCCGCACTCGCGCGCAGGTCGGCGAGCTGGACGTCGAGCGGGCGCGGGGCGTCCCGCTCGATGTCGGCGTCCCGGGCCTCGCCCGAGAGGTACATGGGACGGCCCTCCAGGACGTTCACGAGGGCGTCCGCGTTACGGGCGAGGTGGGCCAGTACGTGGCCGCGGGTCCAGCCCGGCAGCCGTGACGGCTGCGTCACAGACGCGTTGTCCAGTTTGCCGACTGCGGTGAGCAGCCCTTCCGTAGCGTCACGTACAGACGCCAGGTCATGACCGTGATCAATCATGAGGCTGACCCTAGCTCCGCCACCCCTTTGGGTGAAGGTGGTGAACGAGTGCCGTAAATCGAATGCACGTGCTATAAGGTCGGACGTGGCGTCGGGCATGCTGGAGAGCCGGGGTTTGTTGGCAACCCGTGAATCCGTCCGGCGTTGTCAGTGGCTCCCCCTAGTCTGAGAAAGCACGGGGGCCCCGCCCCTGTCACTTCTCTCAAGAAAGGTGCGGACCGGCGTGGCCGACCGTCTCATCGTTCGTGGAGCGCGCGAGCACAATCTCAAGAACGTCTCGCTCGACCTCCCGCGCGACTCGCTCATCGTCTTCACGGGCCTGTCGGGGTCGGGCAAGTCCTCGCTGGCCTTCGACACCATCTTCGCCGAGGGACAGCGGCGCTACGTGGAGTCGCTTTCTTCGTACGCCCGGCAGTTCCTCGGCCAGATGGACAAGCCGGACGTGGACTTCATCGAGGGCCTCTCCCCGGCGGTCTCCATCGACCAGAAGTCGACCTCGCGCAACCCGCGCTCCACGGTCGGCACGATCACCGAGGTCTACGACTACCTGCGGCTGCTCTTCGCGCGCATCGGCAAGCCGCACTGCCCCGAGTGCAGTCGTCCGATCTCGCGCCAGTCGCCGCAGGCCATCGTCGACAGGGTCCTGGAGCTGCCCGAGGGCAGTCGCTTCCAGGTGCTGTCGCCGCTGGTGCGCGAGCGCAAGGGCGAGTTCGTCGACCTCTTCGCGGACCTCCAGACCAAGGGCTACTCCCGTGCGCGGGTGGACGGCGAGACGATCCAGCTGTCGAACCCGCCCACGCTGAAGAAGCAGGAGAAGCACACCATCGAGGTGGTCGTCGACCGTCTCACGGTGAAGGAAGGCGCCAAGCGCCGGCTCACCGACTCCGTCGAGACCGCCCTCGGCCTGTCCGGCGGCATGGTCGTGCTCGACTTCGTCGACCTCCCGGAGGACGACCCCGAGCGCGAGCGGATGTACTCGGAGCACCTGTACTGCCCGTACGACGACCTGTCCTTCGAGGAACTGGAGCCCCGCTCCTTCTCCTTCAACTCGCCCTTCGGCGCCTGCCCGGACTGCTCCGGCATCGGCACGCGCATGGAGGTCGACGCGGAGCTGATCGTCCCTGACGAGGACAAGAGCCTCGACGAAGGCGCGATCCACCCCTGGTCGCACGGCCACACCAAGGACTACTTCGGCCGCCTCATCGGCGCGCTCGCCGACGCGCTGGGCTTCCGTACGGACATCCCCTTCGCGGGCCTGCCGCAGCGTGCCAAGAAGGCCCTGCTCCACGGCCACAAGACCCAGGTGGAAGTCCGCTACCGCAACCGCTACGGGCGCGAGCGCCGGTACACCACCGCGTTCGAGGGTGCCGTCCCCTTCGTCAAGCGCCGCCACAGCGAGGCCGAGAGCGACTCCAGCCGCGAGCGCTTTGAGGGCTACATGCGCGAGGTGCCCTGCCCCACCTGTGAGGGCACGCGACTGAAGCCGATCGTCCTCGCGGTCACGATCATGGACAAGTCCATCGCCGAGGTCTCGGCGATGTCCATCAGCGACTGCGCGGACTTCCTGGGCGAGCTGAAGCTCACCGCCCGCGACAAGAAGATCGCCGAGCGCGTGCTGAAGGAGGTCAACGAACGGCTGCGGTTCCTGGTCGACGTCGGCCTGGACTACCTCTCGCTGAACCGCGCGGCCGGCACGCTCTCCGGCGGCGAAGCCCAGCGCATCCGCCTGGCCACGCAGATCGGCTCCGGCCTGGTCGGTGTCCTGTACGTCCTCGACGAGCCCTCCATCGGTCTGCACCAGCGCGACAACCACCGCCTGATCGAGACCCTGGTCCGGCTGCGCGACATGGGCAACACGCTCATCGTCGTCGAGCACGACGAGGACACCATCAAGACCGCCGACTGGATCGTCGACATCGGCCCCGGCGCCGGTGAGCACGGCGGCAAGGTCGTGCACAGCGGCTCCCTGAAGGAGCTGCTCGACAACGCCGAGTCGCAGACCGGTCAGTACCTGTCCGGCAAGAAGGCCATCCCGCTGCCCGACATCCGGCGCCCGCTGGACCCGTCCCGGCAGCTCACGGTGCACGGCGCCCGGGAGAACAACCTCCAGGACATCGACGTCTCGTTCCCGCTGGGCGTGTTCACCGCCGTCACCGGCGTGTCCGGCTCCGGCAAGTCGACCCTGGTCAACGACATCCTGTACACGCACCTGGCCCGCGAGCTGAACGGCGCGAGGAACGTGCCGGGGCGGCACACACGCGTGGACGGCGACGACCTCGTCGACAAGGTCGTGCACGTCGACCAGTCGCCCATCGGCCGCACCCCGCGCTCCAACCCGGCCACGTACACCGGCGTCTTCGACCACGTCCGCAAGCTGTTCGCCGAGACCACCGAGGCGAAGGTCCGCGGTTACATGCCCGGCCGCTTCTCCTTCAACGTCAAGGGCGGCCGCTGCGAGAACTGCGCGGGCGACGGCACCATCAAGATCGAGATGAACTTCCTCCCGGACGTCTACGTCCCGTGCGAGGTCTGCCACGGCGCCCGGTACAACCGGGAGACCCTGGAGGTCCACTACAAGGGCAAGTCCATCGCCGACGTCCTGAACATGCCGATCGAGGAGGCCACGGAGTTCTTCGAGGCGGTCCCCGCGATCTCCCGTCACATGAAGACCCTGAAGGACGTCGGCCTCGGCTACGTCCGGCTCGGCCAGTCCGCGACCACCCTGTCCGGCGGTGAAGCCCAGCGCGTCAAGCTCGCCAGCGAGCTCCAGCGCCGCTCCACCGGCCGCACGGTCTACGTCCTGGACGAGCCGACCACCGGTCTGCACTTCGAGGACATCAGCAAGCTGCTGACGGTCCTGTCCGGGCTGGTCGACAAGGGCAACACGGTCATCGTCATCGAGCACAACCTCGACGTGATCAAGACCGCCGACTGGGTCGTCGACATGGGCCCCGAGGGCGGTGCCGGCGGCGGCCTGGTCGTCGCCGAGGGCACGCCCGGAGCAGGTCGCCGCGGTCCCGACCAGCCACACCGGCAAGTTCCTCCAGGAGGTCCTCGGCGCCGACCGCATCAGCGACGCGTCCTCGGTGCCGGCACCGCGCAGGACGGCCGCGAAGAAGGCGGTCGCGGCGCAGGCCACGGCGAAGAAGACCGCCACCAAGAGGGTCAACAGCACCGCCGCCAAGAAGGCGGCGACCAAGGCCACCAAGACCACGAAGGCCGCCGCGAAGAAGACGACGCGGACGACCAAGGGCTGAGGACCGCGCCGACGCGCCGTGCCCCACGGGCACTACCCGTGGGGCACGGCGCGTCGGCGTATTGCGCGTCCGTCTGTCGATCAGGCGTTCTTCGGCTCCACGAACTGCATGTCGAGCTGGATCTTCACCACTTCGCCGAGCAGACCGGGGGCGAAGTCGAGCCCGAACTCGCTGCGCCGGATCTCGCCCGTCGCCTCGAATCCGGCATGCCGGCTGCCGTCCATGGGCACCTCGACCAGCCCGCCGAACTCCACGGCGAACGTCACCGGGCGGGTCACGTCGCCGATCGTCAGCTCGCCCTCCATCGTCCAGTCCTCACCCTCACCCGACACGCGCGTCGAGCGGTACGTCATCGTCGGGCGCTTCTCGACGTCGAGCAGGTCGGAGGCGCGAACGTGCGCGTCCCGGTCGGCGTTGCCGGTGTCGATCGAGGCCAGATCGACGGTCGCGGAGACCCGCACGTCCTCGACCCGTTGCCCGACGAACAGTTCGGCCTCCAACCGCTCGAAGCGGCCCCGCACCTTGGCGATGCCCAGGTGACGGATGGTGAAGTTCACGGAGGAGTGGAACGGGTCCAGGGCCCAGTTCCCCGGAGCCAGCGGCACGGCGGTGGCGGAAGCGGCGGTGGCGATGTCATTCGTCATGGCCTCCACCCTGAGGGGCGCGCGGCCCCTGAGGGAGACCGGCCGGAGCCTGGTAGTGGCAGGGCCACGATCCGAGCCCGCGGGCGTTGTACGTTCGGCGGGTGAG
>CAWCSC010000013.1:0-77082 GCA_963798065.1 uncultured Actinomycetota bacterium
CGTCGCCCAGGTGCAGGATCGCCCGGCCCGGACGGGCCGCGCCCAGCCTGCTGCGCGGCACCCTGACGCCGATCAGTTCGCCGTCGCTCATGTTCTGCGGCTTCAACAGCAGTCCGCACCGGTTCCGGCGGGCCTCGGTGTGCCAGCCGGAGAAGCCGGAGGAGAGCCGATCCGTCTGCCCGGCGACGACCAGCCCCCGGCCGGTCTCCGCACCGGACTTGGAGATCCGCGTAAGCACCGGCTCGGCCTTCGTCTTCAGCAGCAGGTCGGCGTCGTCGAGGAGCACCACCGCACCGTCCGGGGCCGTGGAGAGCGCCTCCTCCAGCTGCGTCGGGTCGATGTCGGACTCGTCGAACACCGCGAGCACGCCCGGCCGTCCGGCGAGGTCGCGCAGCGGCGAGCGGGCGGGGGCCCCGATCACGACCGGGGTGCCGGATGCGAGCAGCGACAGCGCGACCGTCGACAGGACGGTGCTGCGCCCGGACCGGGCCGGGCCCGCCACCAGGAAGGTCGGAGTCAGCGAGAAGTCCGGTCCGAAGGCGGTCAGTTCGTCGCCGCCGACGCCGGCCACCGCCCATCGCGGGTGCGGCCACGGCTGCGGCGCGTACCCGGCCGCCTCCTCCCAGGTGAGCCGGTCCGGCAGGGTGTCGACGCGGAACGGCCGGGTGGCGGCGGGCAGGTGAGCCGCCCGTTCACGGCACTGCTCGGCGATCCGCTGGAGTGCCGCGGCCTGCGCCTGGCCCCCGGGGTCGTCCGTGAGGAGCGCGATCTGCACCTCCGCCTTGTCTGCGGCGCGCAGTGCCCGGCCCGGCGGGATCTCGTCGGGCACCTTCCGCTGGGTCACGCCGATCATGCCGTACTCGGACTTGTCGTTCAGCTTGAGCACGAGCTTGTCCTCGGTGGAGTTGCCGACCCGGCTGGAGAACAACGCCCGGTCGCCGGTCATCACCAGGTGGATGCCGACGCTCGCGCCGTCCCGGAGCAGGGTCTGCACCCCGGACAGCAGGTTCCCGGAGTCGTACTCGCCGAGTTGTTTGTCGAAGACCTCCCAGCGGTCGATGAACAGCACGATGTGCGGCGGCCGTTCGTCCTCGGGCAGCGCGCGCCTGAGTTCCGTCAGGTCGGCGCTGCCGCGGGCGGCGAGCATCTCCTGCCGCCGGGCGAGCTCCGCCGTCAGCCGGGCGAGCAGCCGGGCCACCCGGTCCGGCTGGGTGCGCTGGGTGACGGCGCCGACGTGCGGCAGCCCCTCCATGGCGAGCAGTGCGCCGTTGCCGCAGTCGATGCCGTACATGTGCAGCTGGGCGGGGGTGTGGGCCAGGGCCAGCAGGCCGGCGAGCGTGCGCAGCGTCTGCGACCGGCCCTGCCGGGGCGAGCCGACGATGTGCAGGTGTCCGAGTGTCGCCGGGTCGACCACCAGGGGCAGCCGGGCCTGTTGGGCGGGCAGGTCCACCACGCCGTACGCGACGGGCGCGAGGTCGTAGTCCGAGAGCGGGGCCGGCGGCAGTTCGCCGGTGACCAGCTTCTCGGGCAGGGGCTGGAGCCAGGGGCTGTGCTGCGCGGGGATGCCCATCTCCCGGTCCGCGTCGCGGATCGCCTTGACGAGTCCGGTGAGGTCGGTCTCGGCCTCGGCGGGGGCGGCCGCGCCCCGTGGCCGCGGCGGGAGCGGCTCGCCGAGCCGCTCCCAGCCGACCGGCACCGCCCAGGGTGCCGGCAGCGAGGTCGCCGTGGCGCCGGGCCGGCGGCCTCCGACCCGTCCGGTCTGGAACGGCACGAGGGAGTTCTGGCCGAAGCGCACATAGGCGCGGCCAGGCGTGCTCTGCGAGATCCCGGCGGCCTCGGGGGAGTTGAGGACATCCTGGCTCTCGCCGGAGTCCGTCACCCGGAGCGCGATGCGCAGGTTGGTGTTGGCGCGGATCTCCGAGGAGACGACGCCGCTGGGGCGCTGCGTCGCCAGGATCAGGTGGATGCCGAGGCTGCGGCCCCGCTGCGCGATGTTGACCAGGCCCTTCACGAAGTCGGGCAGGTCGCGCACCATCGAGGCGAACTCGTCGATGACGATGAGCAGCCGGGGCATCGGGGTGTGGCCCGCCGGGTTCCGCTCCAGCGCTTCGACGTAGTCCTCGATGTCCTTGGCGCCGGCCGCGGCGAGGATGTGCTCGCGCCGGGTGAGCTCCGCCGTCAGCGACACCAGGGCCCGCTCCACGAGGTGGGCGTCGAGGTCGGTGACCATGCCGACGGTGTGCGGCAGGTCCACGCAGTCCTTGAAGGCGGAGCCGCCCTTGTAGTCGACGAGGACGAACGTCATCGCGTCCGGACGGTTCGCCACCGCGAGCGAGGCGACCAGCGTCTGGAGGAGTTCGGACTTGCCGGAGCCGGTGGTACCGGCGACCAGTCCGTGCGGGCCGTCGCGCCGCAGGTCCAGGTGGAACGGGCCGTCCAGGGAGACGCCGACGGCCGCCCGGGTCGAGCGGCCCCCGGCGTTCCAGCGGGCCCGGATGCCGGCGGCCTGCGGCGGGTCGAGGGCGAGTACGTCGAGCAGCCGCGCGGACCCGGGGAGCACCGCGGCCTCCTCGTCGGCCCCGCCCGGGTCCCGCAGCGGGCCCATCGCGCGGGCCAGCGAGCGGCACCAGTCAAGGGACACCGCGTCGGGCCGGATGCCCCCGACGGTGCCCCTCCCGGAGCGCCCCACCCGCAGCGTTCCGCCGGGCTCCTCGACGGCGACGGCGTGGCACTCCTCGGGCAGCAGCCGCTCCTCGGCGTCCAGGCAGACCGCGCGGACTCCGACGGACGGTCCGTCGCGCAGGATCTGCGCCACGCCGGGCAGCGAACGCAGCCTGCGGGCCCCGTCGAGGACGACGAGCACATCGGGTCCGGCGGGCCGGCTGCGCCGGTCCTCCCGTCCGGCACGCTCGGCGATCAGCGTGGTCAGTTCGGCGACCCGGCGGGCGCAGCTCTCCGTGCCGTAGCCGATGCTGGCCGGGGTGTCGCCGGACTTCTTCCGCACGTGCGGCAGCCAGCGCAGCCAGGACCAGCCGTCCCGGCCCGGGCCGCCGGTCGTCAGCAGGTGGATCTGAAGGTCACGGGGGCTGTGCAGGACGGCGGCCTGGGCGACCGCCCACCGCGCCACGGAGCGCGCGGCCGGGCCCTCGCCGGCGATTCCCAGGACGTCGTGCTCACGCAGCGCAACGGTCACCGGGACGTCGTACGCGGTCCACGGGTCCTGGCGGCGGTGTTCGTCCTTGGTCGGGTCCTGGAGCACGACGTCGGAGGGCAGGTCGGCGGTCCCGATGCGCAGTTCCAGGAAGTCTGCGTCCGAGGTGCGGCGCTCCCACAGGCGGTGCCGGGGGCCGACGGCGGTCAGGACGACCTCGGCCGGGTCCGGGAAGCCACGGCGCCGGGCGGTGCGTTCGGCCGCCAGGGCCTGCTCCGCGTCGCCCTCGATGCGCTCCTTCTTCTCCTCGTAGGCGGCGACCGCGTCGGAGTGGGACTGGCGTCCGTTGCGCCGGTTCATCAGGTAGTTGCCGAGGATCGCGACCGGGGAGAGCAGCCCGAACAGCAGCATGGTCGGGCGGTTGAACATCAGCGCCCCGGCCACCGCCATCGCCAGCGGGGCGGCCGCGGCGATCCACGGGAGCGGCCGGGCGCCGGGCGGTGGGGGCGGGGAGGGCAGGGAGAAGCGGGTGGCGTTCTCACTCGGCCGCAGCCGCGGCGGCCGGTTGTAGTCCCAGCCGGTGCCGTCCTCCGACGGCTCCACGGCCGCGTCCGGCCGCTGCGGGAGGGCGAGTTCGAGCAGGCAGCCGCCGACGAGGAGCTGCGCGCCGACCGGCCAGGCGGCGGCCTCGGCGAGGTCCTCACGGTCCAGTTGGAGGGTGCCGCCGTCCGGTGCGGAGGCGTCGGGCGCCACTCGGCAGCGTCCTGCGGGCCCCACCGTCAGGACGGCGATCGGGCGCTCCGGTACGGTGCGCAGCACCTGGGCGGCCCCGTCGTGTGCCAGCCCGATCCGGTACTCGCCGATGTCGAGCCGGTGTACCGCGCCCGCCCCGGTCCCGCCGACCGCACGGACCTCCGCCAGCCCGTCCGGTTCGGCCGACGAGGTACCGGCCGGGCGGCCCAGGCCCACGACGGCCGCGTGGTGGAGCGGTGCGTCCCGCAGCCGCATGTCCGGGGGCAGCAGCCGGTCGCCGACGTACAGGCCGAGGCCTTCCGGGGGCCGGACGCCTCCCGCTCCGGCCAGCGCCTCCGCGACGCCGCCCACGGGCGTGTCGGGGTCGGCGTCGAGGTGGACGTCGAACGCATCACTCTCCCCATCGACCACGGTCAACATCAACGACACGAAACGTCCTCCAGCCAGCGTGTTTGCGGGGGCGCGGGAGCCGTGCTCGGCAGCTCTCGCGCCACTGACGGGACCTACGGCGCCCGCCCGCGGATGGTTCACGGACGGTTCACCGGCCCGCACCTACGCACCCGTGAACCGTCTGTGGCCGCGCCCCGTAGTGGCCTTCGGGTGCGGGGCGCCCGCAGGGCGCCGCGACTCCGCCGCGGTGCCGCCCCCTCCCCTCGCTTTCGACCGTCCCGGCTCCGCCGCCGGGGTCCCGACAAGGAGTCAGAAAATGATCTGGTACGTCCTGGCCGTGGTGCTGGGGCTGGCGCTGATCGGAGCGGTGGCCGCGCTGGTCGTCACCGAGCGGCAGCCCCGCCCGCCGAAGCCCGTCGCCCCCTCGGCCGCCGTCGAGGGACGGGAGGCCCTGGACGTGGTCGATGCGGGCCTGCGCCGGCTGACGGGCGAGTGCCTGCGCTCGGGCCGGTCACTGCCCGACATGTACGCCGTCGTCTACTCCGAGGAGCGGCTCGGACTGCTGCTGGCCGACGCGGAGGAGGACGCCCCCGCGCCCTGGACCGCCGAGGCGGACGGCGAGCGCTGGACGGTCTCGCCCGACGCGCTGCACCGCCCCGGCCCGGAGGGCGAACCGGCTCTGCCGTACGCGCTGACGGTGACGGTGGGGCTGGACGGCGCCGACCGGGTGCTGGTCGACCTCTCCCGGGCGTCGGGGCCCGTGTCCGTGGCGGGACCCGACGAGGAGGTGCGCAGTCTGGCGCGGGCCGTCGTCACCGAGGCGCTCTCCGGCCCGGTGGGGGCTCTCGCCGAGGTCACGCTGGTGGGATCCGTGGCCGGCGAAGGGCTCGTCGCCGACGACGTGCCGCAGGCCTCGCGTCTGCACACCGCGGCCAGCCTGGAGGAGGCGTTCGCCGGGGCGGCTTCGGCGGGCCCGGTGCAGCCGGAGCCCGGATCACCCGACGTCACCCAGATCTTCCGGCTGATCGAGGGCAGCAGCCGGATCGCCGTCCAGGGCGAGGCGCCGCACCTGTTCGTCGTGGACGCCTCACAGCTCCCGCGGCGGGAGGGCGCGTTGGACGGCCTGCGGCGCGGGGACGCGCTGCTGGTGCTCGGCGACGCGCCCGCGGGGTGGCGCTGGCGGGCCGGTGCGGGCGGATCGCTCGACACCGGAGCGCTCGGCCTGGAGATCACCCGGCACGTGGGGCGTCTGGCTGAGTCTCACCCGGCATCGCGGTAACGGCCGTCCGTGTACAGCCCTCGGCTGTACAGCGCCTCCCGCAGGGCGCGGGAGGCGTAGAACGTCCGCGACTTGACCGTGCCCGGCGGCACTCCGAGGACCCTGGCCGTCTGGTTGACGCTGCGCCCCAGGTAGTGCACGTGCATCAGAACCTCGCGCTGCGGCGGCCGCAGGTCCCACAACGCCTCTGAGAGCACCTGTGAGGTGAGCATGTGGTCCACGTCGTCGGGCACCGACGGGTGGGCGAGTTCCGGGTCGCCGGTCTCCGCCGGTCTGGCCTGGCGGGCCCGGAGATCGTCGATGACGAGGTTGCGCAGCACGGTGAACAGCCACGGCCGCGCCGCATCCGTGGTCGGGTCGAGCTGCCCGGCGTGGCGCCAGGCGCGGATCGCGACCTCCTGGAGGACGTCCTCGGCGCGGTGCCAGTCGCCCTGCAGTCGCCGTGCGGCGAACTGCAGCAACGCGCGGCCGTGGAACTGGTAGAAGGCTCTGAGGAACTCCTCGGGGCCGAGTTCCGCGGTGGGGGGACAGGTGTTTCGGTCTTCGGTCGAGGTTTCGGTGGAAGTGCTGGCCGACAAAGGCCTTTTCCTCTCCTGTCGCCTGTGGGGGCGGCGACGGTGAACGCGCCCCGGTACCGCCGTCGTCGCGGCGGCCGAGGCGCATCGTCCGGGGCGCGTTCCGGCAAGGCAAGGCACGGCACGATGTGCGGCCGGGCCGTGCCCCGTTGCACGTCCCGGCTCGCTCGGTGCGCGGCCGCCGTCAGTCCGGTTCGCGGATGTCAGTCCGGTTCGCGGGCGGAAAGCGAGTCCACCTCGCCGGGGGTCAGTTCCCGGTCGTAGACGTGCACGTCGGAGATGTCGCCGTTCCAGTGGTCGGCCGCCTTCCCCCCGATCTTGCCGCGCCCGATCACCACGTCGCCGGTGGGCTTCTCCTTGCTGGAGGCCTCTCTGCTTCCCGCGAGTCCGCCGTCCACGTAGATCCGCATCCGGTGATCCTGCTGGCTGTACGTGCCGGTGAGGTGGTACCAGCGGTCGGCCTGCGGCCGCTCGGCCTTCTCCGCGACGGTACGGGCACCGGGGAAACTGAACGCGAAGCTCTCGTCCTGGCCGGAGTACTGGAGGAAGAACGTGCTGATCCCGTGGCCGTCCTGGGACACGGCGGTGTGGAAGCCGTCCGTGGAGGTGAGCCGCACGCGTGCGGCGACCGAGTAGTCCGCGCCGGTGGTGTCGATCCGGGAGCGGGCGTCCACGTATCCGCTGCCGTCCAGCCGCAGCGCGCCGCCCTCGGGGCCGTCGTCGGTCCACTTCACGTCGCCGCTGACGACGGCGTCGTGCTCACCGGCCTTCGCGGTGCCGGACCGGTGCAGGGGCCACCACCCGACGCCACGCAGCGACTCGGCGCTCGTACCCTGCGAGGCCTGCTGTTCCCCGGACTCGCCGGACTCCCCCGATTCCTGACCGCGCACCAACTGGGCGACGACGAAGGCCAGGGCGACGGCCAGTACGGCGATCGTGGTGATGAGCGACCATCTGCGCGTCCTGCGCGTCATGATGCGCCCTGGGCCATGCGGCGGAGGAATGTCACTGATGATCAGATGTCCGTTCCGGAAGTAGTTTGAGGTACCACCGAAGTGTGACAGGCCGATGTGAACACAAATGTGGGCGCCCTTGAATGTCCTGTGTGCGCCGTGACATACGGCAACGCCCCGGACGGCCTACGGCAGGCGCCACTCCACCGGCTCGCTCCCCTGCCGCACCAGCAGGTCGTTGGCCCGGCTGAACGGGCACGAACCGAAGAAACCTCGGTCCGCCGACATCGGCGAGGGATGAGCGGACTCGATCGCCGGAAGATCCCCCAGCAGTGGCCGCAGATTGCGCGCGTCACGGCCCCACAGAATGGACACCAGCGGCTTGCCGCGCCCCGCCAGGGCCCGGATCGCCTGTTCGGTGACCTCTTCCCAGCCCTGGCCCCGGTGCGCGCCGGGCTTGCGCGGGGCAGTGGTGAGCGCCCTGTTGAGCAGCAGCACCCCCTGCCCCGCCCACGGCGTCAGATCACCGTTGGACGGCCTGGGCAGCCCCAAGTCCGTATGCAGTTCCCGGAAGATGTTCTCCAGACTGCCCGGCAGCGAACGCACCTCGGGCGCCACCGCGAAGCTCAGCCCGATGGCCATCCCCGGTGTGGGATAGGGGTCCTGACCGACGATGAGGACGCGGACGTCGTCGAAGGGCTGCTGGAAGGCCCGCAGGACATTCGCCCCGGCAGGGAGGTAGGTCCGGCCGGCCGCTATCTCGGCCCGCAGGAAGTCCCCCATCGCGGCGATGCGTTCGGCCACAGGTTCCAGAGCCTTCGCCCAGCCTGCTTCAACAAGTTCATGCAAGGGTCGTGGTGCCACAGCGCGTCACCCTACTGGCACACAACCGGTCCCCGCACAAACGCGGAACCCCTCACACGCGGACGCCGCCCTCGGGGCTACCCTTCCTCCCCATCGAGGTCATCGAGCCGGTCCAGCAGCTCGCGAAGCCGGTCACCGGTAAGGAGGGGAGCCCGTTGCGTCCAGTGATCAAGCCACTCCGCCAGGACGGCCGCCCGGTGGACCGGCGCCTTCCGTGACCGGGGCGCCGGAAGGCACCGGGTTCCTCGCAGTGGACTCCGGCGGGTCCGGCCTGCGGGCGGTGGTGGGAACCGCCGAGCGCGGGCCGCTGGCCCGGCGGGAGTCGGCGGAGCCGGTCCGCACGGGCGACCGGGGCATCGACCCCGAACACTTCATGGCGCAGCTCATGCCCTTGGTGCGTGCCATGACCGCGGAGGCCGGGCCGGTGCGGATGACCGCCGTCGTCCTCGGCGCCGCCGGGCTCGCCTCCCTGGGTGGCGCGCTGCGCGCCGAACTGCCGGGTTGCCTGGCCCGGGAGCTGGGTGTGCGGAGGGTCGCCCTGGCCGCCGACGCCGTGACCGCGTACGTGGGTGCCCTCGGGCCACGTCCCGGTGCCGTGATCGCCGGCGGCACAGGTCTGATCGCGATCGGCACCGACCTGGCCGGCTGGCGTCGAGCGGACGGCTGGGGCCATCTGCTCGGCGACTGCGGGGGCGGTGCCTGGATCGGGCGGGCCGGTCTCGAGGCCGCGCTGCGGGCCCATGACGGGCGCGAGGGCGGCTCGGCCCGGTTGCTGACGTGCGCCGAGGACGTGTTCGGGCCCGTGGCCGGGCTGCCCGGCGCGCTGTATCCGCGGCCGGACCGGCCCGCCGTCCTCGCGTCCTTCGCACCCAGGGTGGCCGCCGCCTGCGCGGACGGGGATCCCGTCGCGGCGAGGATCCTGCGCTCGGCCGCCCGGCACATGGCCGACTCCACGGCGGCCGTGTGCCCCTTCGGCGGCGAGCCCCGCGTCGCCGTCACCGGCGGCCTGTTCAAGATGGGAGACCAGCTCCTCGGGCCCTTGGACGAGGAGCTGGCGAAGCGGCTCCCGCACGCGCGGCGGGTGCCGGCCGAGGGCGACCCGCTGCACGGCTCCGTGCGCCTGGCGACCGAACTCAGCACCGGCCCCCTCACTCTGCCGGGTGACAAGACGATGCTGTGCGTGTCAACCCTGACGGGTGATTGATCCGACCCACATGATCCGTACGTAACTCAATCCGTACGTAACTCATCAGACAAAACCGGACGTATACCGCTCACCTGCACCCTCCCCGAACAGGAGAGCCCAAGAAGCCAGTAACATGCGGCGCCATGAGTTCCCCCACTGGACCCGAGTCCGGCCTGCCAGTACGAATGCCGCGACCCCGCCAGCCGGGACGGCACCGCCGCCCCGAGCCGCTGGTGGCTCCCGAGGGCGCGCCCGCGCTCGTCCTCGCCGTGCCGGGCACACCCAGTAGCGCCACGCGCGGCCTCGCCGAGGAGGTCGTGAGCATCGCCCGCTCCGAGCTGCCCGGCCTCGACGCCCGCATCGGGTACCTCGACGGGGACAACGCGGAGTTCCCCTCGCTGCAGACCGTGCTCGCGCACGCCGCCGAAGAGCGCACCGCCCGCTTCGCGCAGGCGCGTGCCGCCGGCATGGACGTCAGGGAGCCCGAAGGGCCCGTCGCCGTCGTCGTGCCGCTGCTCGCCGGCCCTGACAGCGCGCTGCTGCGCCGGGTCCGTCAGGCCGTCATGGAGAGCCGCATCGCCGCCGAGCTGACGGACGTCCTCGGCCCGCACCCGCTGCTCGCCGAGGCGCTGCACGTGCGGCTCTCCGAGGCCGGTCTGGCCCGCGCGGACCGTGCCCGCCTGTTCACCGTGGCGACCGCCGCCGACGGCATCATCCTGGCCTCCGTGGGCGGTGACGAGGCCGTGCAGGCGGCCGGGATCACCGGCATGCTGCTGGCCGCGCGCCTCGCGGTGCCGGTGATGGCGGCGGCCCTGGACCAGGAGGGCTCCATCGCGTCCGTCGCCGAGCAGCTGCGCAACTCGGGCTCGCAGCAGCTGGCCCTCGCGCCGTACCTGATCGGCCCGGAGATCGAGCCGGGGCTGGTCGAGGAGGCGGCCAAGGAGGCGGGGTGCTCCGCCGCCGAGTCGCTGGGCCCGTACCCGGCCATCGGGAAGCTGGCCCTGGCGAAGTACACGACGGCGCTGGGCATTACGCCGCAGCAGGCGCAGGGGACGCCGGTCCGCTGACGCGAGGCGCGCCGCGTACGACACAGAAGGCCCGCTCCCGGGTTCGGAGCGGGCCTTTGCCATCGGGGTGTGGTGTGGTCGGTGCGGGTGCATCGTGGCTTGTCGCGCTCACGCGGCGGAGCCGCATATCAGCACAGCCCCGCACCCCCGGTGAGGGCAAGCCCCCCATCAGCCGATGACCACGCACGACGCCGCGGTCACCCTGATCGAGCCGCCGCGCCTTGGGACGCCCGTGCCTGGGTCGGTGGCGAACCAGGTCACGTCGCCGGAGCGTTCGTTGGCGACGTACAGGAAGCCTTCGGACGCGGTGAGGGCGCGCGGCCAGCGGCCCCCGCAGGGCGCCGTGGCGACCAGGCGCAGCTCCTCCCCCTCGACGGCGAGCACGGACAGGACGTCCTCGCCGCGGGTGGCGGTCCACACGAATCGGCCGTCGGGCGAGGTGACGATCCCCGAGGGGTAGGCGTCGCGCGCAGGTGCGCCCGGCAGGACCGGGGTCTCGGTCAGCGGTGTCAGCACGCCTTCGGCCGCGTCCCAGCGGCAGACGGTGACGGAGGGGCTGAGTTCGTTGACGACGTACGCGTACGAGCCGCCTGGGTGGAAGGCGAGGTGGCGCGGCCCCGAGCCGGGCCGCAGGGCGGTCTCCCGGTGCAGGGCCAGGGCGCCGTCCGTCAGCGTGCACACCCGCACCGAATCGGTGCCGAGGTCGACGCTGACGGCCCAGCGGCCGCTCGGGTCGGGCTGCACCTGGTGGGCGTGCGGCCCGTGCTGGCGCGGGGTGTGCGGGCCCCCGCCGGTGTGCTGGAGGACGCCGGAGGCGGACCGCGCGAGCGTGCCGTCGGGGCGGACGGGGACGGCGGTGACGCTGCCCGAGCCGTAGTTGGCGGTCAGGACGTGTCCGGCGAAGAGGCTGAGGTGGGTCGGCCCGCTGCCGTCGACCGGCACGGGCGGCCCGGCCGGCTCGGGCTTGTCCCCGCTCACCCGGTACGCGGCCACCGCGCCCGCGGCCGTCTCACTGACCGCGTACAGCGTCTCCCCGTCGGACGAGAGGGCGAGGCAGGCCGGGTCGGGGACGACGTTCACACTGCTCAGGAAGGTCAGCGCGCCGGTGTCGGCGTCGACGCCCGTCGTCACGACGCCGGGGCCGCCGGCCGCCGTGAACGACCCGATGAACGCCCTCCGCCTGCTGCCGTCCGCCATCGCTGTGCCTTCTCGCCCCTGAGCCGTCCGGAATGACCGCACAGTCGATCATGCGCGGTCTAGACCAAGAGGTCAAGAGGGTGCGGCGCGCCGCTCAGGCCCCGACCAGCGGCGAACCCGGCGGCGTCCGCAGCGGCCGGGCGAGCTCCGCGAGAGCCCGCTCCAGACCGTGCAGGTGAGCCAGGACCGGTTCCGTCGCAGACGGTCCGTCCACCTGGACCAGCACCTCGCCGCCCTCGGTGAGTGCCTGGACCGCGGCTTCCACGCGCCGGCAGGCGGTGGCCAGGCGGGCGTCGTGGGAGGCCTCCGGGTCGGCGGCGACGGCGACCAGACCGCGGACCTCCCGGGCGCAGTCGTCGAGAAGGGCGAGCACGTGCCGCGCTCGCCGCTTGCGGCCGAGCATCGGGTTCAGCGGGTGCACCAGCGGGGCGACCGAGAGCCGCACCCGGGCGAGCAGCTGCTCCAGCTCGGCCACCCGCGGGGCCGGGTCGGCGTCCGCCGCGCCCGCCAGGCGCCGGGCGGTCTCGACCGTGCAGGCGTGCACGCAGCGCAGGGCCCGCTGGATCCAGGCATCGGTGACGCTGTGCGTGGTGACGGGCAGGACGAGGATCACGGCGAGTGCGGCACCGAGCGCCCCGACGCCGGTCTCGGCGAGCCGCAGGACGAGCAGGCCGGGGCCGAGCACGCCGAGGAGGCCGTAGAGCAGCCCGGCGAGCAGGGTCACGCAGAGCATCATCCAGGTGTAGGACACGGCGGCCGTGTAGAAGATGCCGAAGACGCAGACGGCGGCGAGCAGGGCCGTGACGGACGGGCTCCCGTGCACCGGCATGGCGACGAGCAGGCCGAGGGCGATGCCGATGACCGTGCCGAGCAGCCGCCTGAAGCCCCGGACCAGGGTCTCGCCGCGCGAGGTGGTGTTGACGAAGATCCACCAGGTGGCGCCGACGGCCCAGTACCAGCGCTGCCCGGACACCAGCTGGCCCACGACGAGGGCGAAGCCCGCTCCGGCGGTCGCCTGGACCGCCTGGCGGGTGGTCACCCGGGCCAGTCCGGTGCCGCCCGGCGGGGCGGGTACGACGGGCGGGGGCAGGCGGCGCTCATAGCACCACAGTCCGAAGCGCACCACGGCGGCGGCGAGGACGGCCAGCAGGACCGCGGCGTACAGCTCGGGCAGCTGCCCCGTGGTGGCGTGCAGGAACTGCGCCACGAAGAAGGTCATGAAGGCGAAGACGCCGAGACTGTGCCCGCGCGGGCCCCAGCGACGCGCGTACACGCCCGCGCCGACCACGGCGAGGAAGGTGAGGTCGCGGGCCACCGGGTGGTCGTGGAGTTCGGCCGCGGCGGTGAGCACGGGCAGTCCGACGGCGGGCAGCAGCGCGGTGGTGACCGCCTGGCCGCGGACCGTGGCGTCGGTGACGGTGAACAGGGCGAGCAGTGCGGCGAGACCGCCGGTGACGGCCCCCGTGAGGGAGTGTCCGGCGGCCCCGCACACGGCGACCGCGAACGTGATGCCGAGCACGGCACGCGTGGCGAACCGCAACCGCGTCCGCCCCGGATCCGAAGCCATGAACACCCGTTTCAGCACCGCTTACCGCCTCCTTCGCACGCCAGGCATGAGAAAGCATGAAAAAGGCGCCGCGGGGTCCGCAGCGCCATCGACGCCTCCATATGAGCATCCCGGACGCCACTGGCTCAACTGGCTCCTTCTAGACTGAGCCATTGGTACCGCCACAGCGGCCGGAGGGCGGCCGCGGCAGAGCCAACGGACGAGGAGGGCGCGGCATGCCCGTGGACGAGCTCGACACCCGCATCCTGCGGCTGCTGCTGGAGCAGCCGCGTACGAGCGTGCGCGAGTACGCCCGCACCCTCGGCGTCGCCCGGGGCACGCTCCAGGCCCGGCTGGACCGTCTGGAACGCGACGGCGTGATCACCGGCACGGCGCCGGCCCTCTCCCCCGCCGCACTCGGACATCCCGTGCTCGCGTTCGTGCACATCGAGGTCACCCAGGGCCATCTCGACGAGGTGGGCGACGCGCTGGCGGCGGTGCCGGAGATCGTCGAGGCGTTCTCCATCACGGGCGGCGGGGATCTGCTGACCCGGGTCGTGGCGCGGGACAACGCGCACCTGGAGGACGTCGTGCAGAAGCTGATCAGCCTGCCGGGGGTGGTCCGTACCCGCACCGAGATCGCCCTGCGGGAACGGGTCTCCCACCGGGTGCTGCCGCTGGTGGAGTCGATCGGTCGCGCGGCCCGGTCCTGACCCCCTCGCGGTCCCCGGATCATGGTCTTTGACATGCTGACACCATGAGCAACCTCGGCGACGTATCGGTCATCTTCGATCTCGACGGAACGCTCGTGGACAGCGAGCCCAACTACTACGAGGCGGGCCGGCAGACCCTCGCCGAGCACGGCGTCCCCCACTTCAGCTGGGCGGACCACGAGCGGTACGTCGGCATCAGCACGCAGGAGACGGTCGCTGACTGGAAGGAGCGGTACGGTCTGCGGGCTTCCGTGGAGGAGCTGTTCACCGTCAAGAACCGCCGCTATCTCGAGCTGGCCCGCAGCTCCACGCGCGCGTACCCCGAGATGCGCGAATTCGTCGAGCTGCTGGCGGCCGAGGGCGTGCCCATGGCCGTGGCTTCGGGCTCCTCGCCCGAGGCCATCGAGGCGGTCCTGACCGGCACGGGCCTGGACGCCTGCCTGCGGACCGTCGTCTCGGCGGACGAGGTCGCGCACGGCAAGCCCGCCCCCGACGTCTTCCTGGAGGCGGCGCGCCGGCTCGGCGCGGAGCCCGCCGACTGCGTGGTGCTGGAGGACGCCGCACCGGGTGCCGCCGCCGCGCACGCGGCGGGGATGCGGTGCATCGCGATCCCGTACGTCGCCGCCCAGGCGGACGCCCCGGAGTTCGCCACCGCCGGTCTGCTTCTGCGGGGCGGCCAGGCGGAGTTCACGGCGCGGACGGCGTTCGACTGGCTGGTGGACTCTGCCGGCCGTCCCTGAACTCACCTCCGACCTGGCCGAGAAGGGCGTCAGGGTCAACGGGCGCACGGTGCCCGACAAGGCGCCGGTCGGATCCCGAATTTTTTGCGGCAGCGGTGATTGTTTCGCCTCTGGCGTCCGTACCTCCTGGTGTTGGGCCGTTCATATCCCAGGAGGCACGATGCGCATCTCGCGCAGCACGGCAGGAACCGCGTTCGTGGGCGGTGCGATGATCCTTACGCTCACCGCGCTCGCCTACCCGAGCATGCTGGGCGTGCAGAACACGGCTTCCGGCCAGGACCGCATCATCGCCAACACCCAGTACGGTCCGCTGACCGAGGCGGACCGTGACTTCGTGGTGAAGGTGCGCGCGGCCGGGCTGTGGGAGCACCCTCTGGGCCTGCTCGTGATGCAGCGTGGCGGATCGCCCGCGATGAAGGAGGCCGGGGAGCACCTGGTCGTCGGGCACGGACGGCTGGACGCCGCCTGCCGCAGGGTCGCCCCCGAGCTGGGGATCACGCTGCCCAACCAGGCGTCGCCGCAGCAGCAGCAGTTCGTGGCGACGGTGGAGGGCGCCCAGGGGCAGGAGTTCGACTCGACCGCGACGAGCATCATGCGTATCACCCACGGCCAGATCTTCTCGACGATCGCCAAGATCCGCGCCAACACGCGGAACACGCTCGTGCGTCAGCTCGCCGACCAGGCCAACTCCACGGTGCTGGACCACATCACCATTCTGGAGAAGACCGGCCTGGTCAACCACGAGCAGGTCAACCTCCAGCAGACCAGCCCGCCCAAGATGCCGGAGGAGATGACCACTCCTCCGCCGCCGCAGGTGGGCTCGCCCGTCCTGACCCTGAAGATCCCCAAGGAACTGGAGGATCTGCGCACAGAGGCCCCCAACGCGATACAGCCGGCGCCTTCAGCGGGATAAGCGGCCGCGCCGGAGGTCAGGAGCGGCGGCGGGGCTTGCCCCGTTTGCCGCCCTTGGGGGTAGCGCCGGAGGCCCCGCGCCGGTTCGCGCTCGTCGACCTCGTCTGCTGCGGCTTGCGACGGTCGTCGCGCTTGGGCTTCTCCTGCGCCGAAGGCTGCCGGCGGCCCCGGGTGCTGTTGACCGTGCGGCCGCGGACGATGCCGATGAAGTCCTCGACCTGGTCCGTGGTCGCGTCCTCGGGCCAGGCGAGCGCCACGCTGGACTCGGGGGCGTCCTTGAGGGGGCGGTGGGTGAGGTCCTTGCGGTGGTGGAGGCGGGCGAGCGACAGAGGCACGACGAGGACGCCGATCCCGGCCGCGACCAGTTCGACGGCGTCGGCTGTCGTGGCGGGGCGTTCGAAGGCGGGCCGCCCGGGGAGGCTCTCCCAGTGGAGGACGTCGTCGAGGGGGTGCAGCACGATGTCGTCGGCCAGATCCTCGGGGGACACCTCGTCGACCGCCGTGACCAGGTGGTCCTTGGGCACCATGACGACCGTCTGCTCGGTGTAGAGGGGGATCGCGCTGAAGACCGCCCGGTCCACGGGCTGCCGGACGAGGCCCGCGTCGGCGTCCCCGCCCAGCAGCCGCTCGGCCACCGCCCCGACGGACACCTGCGTCAGGGCCAGCGGGACGCCGGGGTGCCGCTCGTTCCAGATGCGCACCCATTTGTCGGGCATCACCCCCGGGACATACACGAGCCGGAACGAGGAGGGAACTTCCGAGCCTGTCACCGGGCCAGGTTACCGGCCGTGGTCGGGGGTCGCGCACATGCTCGATACCCTGGATCCCATGACGTCGCACCAGAGCACCCAGACGATGAAGCCCGCGACCGCGGCGAAGAAGCTGGGTGTGTACCTCGAGGCCACACCCGCCGAGTTCCGGGAGGGTGTCCTCTCGCGCGCCGAGTTGAACGAGCTCCAGGCGAACCCGCCGCAGTGGCTCGAAGACCTGCGGCGCAACGGCCCGCATCCCCGCCCGGTCGTCGCGGCGAAGCTCGGTGTCTCCATCGCGGGTCTCGCCCGCGGCGGTCTCACCGAGCCCCTCACCACCGAGCAGATCGAGACACTGAAGCAGGAAGGCCCCGAGTGGCTGGAGCGGGAGCGCGCCACACAGGCGGAGGTCCGCAAGGAAGCGGCCCGCATCAAGAAGAAGCACGCCGAGCGCGCGGAACGCCAAGCCTGACGCCTGTTCCCTCCTTTCGAAGGCCCCGACCGGATGATCCGGTCGGGGCCTTCGTCGATCCCCGCCCTGCCCCGTCGCCGTGTGACGTCGGTGAAATCTTTCAGCCATGTATTGACATGGTGACGAAACGATCCGTAGCTTGGCCGATCATTTAGATTCGTGAAGCACGTTCACGAATATGAACGGAGAACCATCCATGCGGGATCGCCGACACTGCATCGATATACGGCTCCGCCGCGCGCACCGCCTGACTGCCGCGATCGCCGTCTCGGGGCTCCTGTTCGGAACGGCCGCCTGCGGCTCCGGTTCCGGCAGCGCCCGGGCCGGCGATCCGAACACGCTGGAGGTGTGGACCCGGAGCGATCCGGATTCCGCCCAGACCTACCAGCGGGTGTTCGCGGCCTTCACCAAGAAGACCGGCATCAAGATCGACTACCAGCCGGTCATGAACTTCGACCAGCAGTTGCAGAGCCGCGCGTCCACCAAGGACCTGCCGGACGTGATGATCAACGACACTGCCCTGATGGGCAGCTACCAGGCCCAGGGCCTGCTCAAGCCCATCACCCCGGACTCGATCACCGGACATGACGAGATCTCCGCCAAGTCCTGGTCGTCCACCGTCGGCCGCGACGGCAGGCACTACGGCATCCCGTACTCCCGTCAGGCCATGACGCTGTTCGTCCGCAAGGACTGGCGGGAGAAGCTCGGCCTGCCGCAGCCGAAGACCTGGCAGGACACCCTCGCCCTCGCCAAGGCCTTCGCCACCCGCGACCCGGACGGGGACGGCAAGGCAGGACACGTACGGCATGGTCGTGCCCGGCAGCGCGCAGAACGGCTATGTCGCCTGGTGGGGCGCCAGCTATCTGTGGCAGGGCGGGGTGAAGATCCTGGAGAAGGAGGGCACGGGCTACCGGCCCGCCATGGACTCGGCGGCCGCCCTGCGCACCGTCACGTGGATGAAGGACCACCTCTTCTGCGGCGACAAGGGCGTCATCCAGCCCAGTGCCCTGACCTCCGTCACCGCGAACACCACCAACTTCCAGGACGGCAACGCCGGGATGTACCTCACCGGCCCGTACAACATCTCCACCTTCGACAAGGCGCTCGGCAAGGACAAGTACGAGGTCCTGCCCGCGCCCGCGGGCCCGTCCGGAAACGACGTGCTGGCCGACGGGGAGAACGTCTACTTCGGCGCCAAGACCGGGAAGGCGAAACTGGAGCAGACGCTCGCCGCCTTCCTGGTCTCTCCCGAGGGTCAGAAACTCGCCATGACGGGCGACAACCAGCCCGTCGTGCGCATCCCCGTCAACTCCACGCTGGACGCGGCGAAGGTGCGCGACGACCCGCGCTGGAGTGTCGTGCAGAAGGCGTACGAGACGGCCTCCGTGCAGTTCCCCAACGCGCCCGACTTCGCCCCGATCAAGCAGGACACCGCCGACGCACTCAACGCGATCTTCACGTACTGCGGCAGCGACGTCCGCTCCGGCCTGAAGGAACTCAACGACACACTCGCCGGTGACCTCAAGGATCAGGACCTGTTGAAATGACCGCGACCGTCGACGACACCCGGGCCGCGCAGAGCCCGGATCCTCGCCAAGAAGGCCGTACTGCCCTGGCTGTTCCTCGGCCCGGCCCTGCTGCTCGCCCTCGTCTTCAAGTTCCTGCCCATGGGCAAGGGCGTCTGGCTCAGCTTCTACGACGTGCGGCCCTTCCTCGGTGACAAGTGGGTCGGCCTCGACAACTACACCCGGGTCCTGACCGATCACCGCTTCCAGGACGCCATCGGCCACACCCTGGTCCTGGGCATCGGCATGTCCCTCGGCGGTATCGTCGTCGGCTTCCTCCTCGCCCTGCTGCTGGAGGGCCAGGCTCGCTCGCTCAAGATCATCCGTACCGCCGTGTTCCTGCCCGTCGTCACCGCGACCGCGGTCGTCGGTGAGATGTGGCGGCTGATGTACTACCCGACCTCCGACGGCCTGATCAACAGCGGCCTCGGGCCTCCTCGGGCTGGGGCCCGTGCCCGTACCTCGACAACCCCGAACATCGCGCTGTGGTCGACGATGGCCATGGGCATCTGGATGCTCGCCCCGTACAACATGGTGATCATCCTCGCCGGCCTCGCGGGCGTGGACCGCTCGCTGTACGAGGCGGCCGCGATGGACGGTGTCTCGCTCTGGCAGCGGCTGCGCCACATCACGCTGCCCGCGATCCGTCCCGCGCTCGTGCATCGTCCTCACCCTCGCCACGATCCGCGGGCTGCGCGTCTTCACCGAGGTGTACGTCCTCACCGGCGGCGGCCCGGCCGGCTCCACCGACGTCTGGATGACCCGCGCCTACACCCTCGGCTTCACCCGCAACGACATCGGCGGCGCCTCCGCCGCCTCCGTCGTTCTGCTCGGCGTGACGCTGCTGCTCACCGTCACGGTCAACTACCTCCGCAAGAGGGGAGAAGCGAGATGAGCGCTCCCGCCATCGACCCCGTCCGGACACCGGCGACCGCCGACTCCCGCGCGCGGAGTCCGCCGGGAATCAGCGCACCACCCCCGCCCGCTTCGACACCGCCCTCGGCTGGAGCGACCGGCCGGGCCCTCGCCTGGGCGCTGCGCGTCCTGCTCTGTGTGATCGCCCTCGGCGTCTTCGCGGCGCCGTTCCTGACGATCTTCTCCGGCGCCTTCACGACGAAGGCCAGCGGTTCGACTCGCTGTCGTTCCTCCCGCACGACCGCACCCTGCTGAACTTCAAGGTGGCGGGCGAGCGCGGCATCTGGGACTACTTCGGCAACTCCCTGGTCATCGCGGGCGGCGGACTGCTGCTCCAGCTTGTGGTGTGCACGCTCGCCGCGTACGCGCTGGCCCGGCACCGGTTCCGGGGCCAGGCGCTGATCCTGATGCTGTTCATGATGACGATGATGCTCCCCGAGGAGGTCATCGCGATCCCGCTGTCGCTGGTCCTCGGCGATGTGCCCGTGGTCGGCACCTGGACCTCAAGGGCACCGTCTGGGGCGTCATCCTGCCGCTCGGTGCCTGGGGCTTCTCGGTGATGATGCTGACCGAGTTCATGCGGGACATCCCCGCCGAGATCGAGGAGGCCGCCCGCCTGGACGGCGTGGGCGAGCTGCAGGATGCTCTGGCAGGTCATCCTGCCCCTGTGCAAGCCCGCGCTCGGCGTGGCCGGTGTGCTCGGCTTCATCATGATCTGGGACCAGTACCTGCTGCCCCTGATCGCCGCCAAGGACCCCACCGACTACACGGTCACCGTCGCCCTGTCCATCCTGCGCACCGACCCCGAGGTCGGCTCCGGGGTGGTGCTGGCCGGTGCGGTCATCGCCCTGATCCCCAGCCTGATCGTCTATCTGCTCCTCCAGCGCTCGCTGGTCACCGGCATCGCCGCCGGTGCCACCAAGGGCTGACCCCTACCCCCCCACATATGAGGGAGACATGAAGTTCCACGGAGTGCTGTTCTTCCCGGTCACGCCGTTCACCGCGGACGGCTCGCTGGACGAGGAACGGCTGGCCCAGCACATCGAGTCCGGAGTCGCGGCGGGCGCGGGAGGCGTGTTCGTCGCCTGCGGCACCGGCGAGTTCCACGCGCTGTCGGCCGACGGAGGTCGAGCGGGCCACGCAGGTCGCCGTCCGGACCACCGCCGGACGCGTGCCCGTCCTCGCGGCGGCCGGCGGCCCGCCCGCGGTCGCCCGGGACCAGGCCGCCCGCGTCGAACGCGCCGGTGCCGACGGCATCCTGCTGCTGCCGCCCTACCTGGTCAGCGCCCCGCAGCAGGGCCTCGTGCGGTACGTCGAGGAGGTCACCGCCGCCACCGACCTGCCCGTCATCTTCTACCAGCGCGGCACCGCCCGGCTCACCGCGGACCACCGCCGCCGAGATCGCCGCCCTGCCGGAGGTCGTCGGACTCAAGGACGGCATCGGGGACATCGAGCGGATGCACCGCATCGTCCGCGCGGTGCGTGCCGTGCCGGGCACGGAGGACTTCCAGTTCTTCAACGGCCTGCCCACCGCCGAGATGACCGCGCCCGCCTACAAGGGCATCGGCGTCGAGCTGTACTCCTCGGCCGTGTTCGCCTTCGCCCCGGAGATCGCCCTGGCCTTCCACCGGGCGCTCGCCGAGGACGATGACGCCCTTGGTGACGACCGGCTCCTCGACGAGTTCTACGGCCCGCTCGTCGCCCTGCGCGACGAGGTCCCCGGGTACGCCGTGTCGCTCGTCAAGGCCGGGGTGACGCTGCGCGGCCTGGACGTCGGCGGTGTACGGGCGCCGCTGCTCGATCCGGCACCGGAGCATGTCGCCCGGCTCGCGAAACTCATCGACCACGGACTGGAGGTGGTCCGGCGCATGAGCACCACGTCGGCACCGCATCCGCGAGCTGATCGTCACCCCGATCGCGTTCGGCGACCCGCCGCTGCTCAACTCCAACGGCGTGCACGAGCCGCTCGCCCTGCGGGTCATCCTCCAACTCGTGCTGGAGGACGGCACGGTGGGCCTCGGCGAGTCCCCGGGCGGCACGGCCCGCCTGGAGCGGCTGCACGCCGCCGCCAAGGTGGTCGTCGGCATGGACGTCTTCGACACGACGGCCGTCTGGCCGCCGCGATCGACGCGGCGCTGCTGCCGACCGTGCCCAGTTCCCACGAGCGTGGCTGGACGACCTCGGCGATCGAGGTGGCCTGCCTCGACGCACAGGGCAAGCTGCTCGGCCGGCCGGTCAGCGACCTGCTCGGCGGCAAGGTCCGCGACGCGGTGCCGTTCGCCGCGTACCTCTTCTACAAGTGGGCCGAGCACCCCGCGCTCGACGGCCGCCCGGCCATCAGCGACGACTGGGGCGAGGCCCTCGACCCGGCCGGGATCGTCGAGCAGGCCCGGCTGATGCAGGAGCGGTACGGCTTCCGGTCGTTCAAGCTCAAGGGCGGCGTCTTCCCGCCCGACGAGGAGATCGCCGCGATGCGCGCGCTGGCGGAGGCCTTCCCCGGGCAGCCGCTGCGTCTGGACCCGAACGTGGCGTGGACGGTCGAGACGTCCCGGTACGTCGCCCGTGAACTGGACGGCGTGCTGGAGTACTTGGAGGACCCGACCAAGGGCATCCCCGGCATGGCGGAGGTGGCGAAGGACTCGCCCATGCCGCTCGCGACCAACATGTGCGTGATCGCCTGGGAGCATCTGAAGCCCGCCTTCGAGCAGAACGCCATCCAGGTCCTGCTCACCGACCACCACTACTGGGGCGGACTGCGCCGCACCCGTGAACTGGCCGCCGTCTGCGAGGCGTTCGGGCTCGCCCTGTCGATGCACTCCAACTCGCACCTGGGCATCAGTCTCGCCGCGATGACCCATGTCGGCGCGGCCATCCCCAACCTCGACCACTCCTGCGACACGCACTACCCGTGGAACTCGGCCGACGACGTGATCGTGCCCGGGCGTGCTGGAGCTGCGCGACGGGGAGGTCAAGGTACCGACCGGGCCCGGGACTCGGCGTGGAACTCGACCACGACAAGCTCGACCTGCTGCACCGTCGCTATGTCGACTCACGGGATGCGCAGCCGGGACGACACCGGTTACATGCGGCGGATCCAGCCCGGAGTACGAGCGGCTGCTCCCCCGCTGGTGAGACACGTGCGCCCCTCCGCGGGGAGGGGCGCACACTCTCACTTCCCGGACCGGGGCACCTTCAGCCGGTCCCAGGTGAGCTTCCCGGGGATGCCGTCGGCGTCCTTGCCGGAGAAGTTCTGCTTCTGCTGCCACAGCGCGTAGGACCGGCGGTCGGCCTCGGACCAGTCGGGGCTGGGTCCCTCCTCGTAGCGGCTGCAGCCCTCGGCGACCAGGCGGCGGCCCATCGCCGTGATGATCGGGGAGCGCTGCCCGACGTGGAAGAACGCGGCGCCCGGGAACGGCTCGTAGGACGGCTTGGGCGCGGGCTTGGGGTCCGGGTCCGGTTTGGTGCTGCCCCCGGCACCCTTGAGCCGCTGGGAGATGCGCTTGCGCATGCCGTCCATGGTGAAGCCGCGCGGGTCCACCTTGCCCGGCTGCCACTCCTTGTGGCCGATGACGGAGCGCTCGGACCAGCCGTGGTGGCGGCAGATCGCCGCTGCCACCTTCTCGATGGCCTCCTTCTGCGCCTCGGGCCAAGGGTCCTTGCCGTTGCCGAGGTTGATGCACTCGAAGCCGTAGAAGTGCCGGTTGCCGTCGGTGTCGGCCTCGTTGTCGGACGGCAGCTTCGACTCGTTGATCACGGCGCGCAGGACGTCGCTGTCGCCGAGACCGGCGTGGTTGGCCCGGCCGTTGCCGACCAGGTGCACCTCACCCTTCTTGTCGATGACGCCGTGGCACAGCGGGCCGGGCAGGCTCGAGTAGCCGTCGTAGCAGATGTCGACGGAGGAGGCGGTGCCCGAGGTGACGGTGTGGTGGATCATCACGCCGTTCACCGGGCCCCAGGGGCCCTTGCTGTTGCGGTTGTGGGTGCGCCAGCTGCGGACCTCGTGGACGGTCACGCCCTCGGCTCGCAGGATCTCCACCAGCTTGGACGCGCTCAGCGGCTTGGCCATCAGTTGTCTCCTTCCACGGCGGCTTCCGCCTCCGCTGTGGTCTGGGACCTCCCCTGGGAGGGGTCCTCTGCGGCCAGCTCCTCGCGGCGGGCCTGTTCCTCGACGGCGAGCGTCGCCTCGTCCGCGGCCGGCATGCTGCCCGCCAGCGGGCCGAACGCCAGGCGCAGGTCGACCGCGCTGCCCTCGCCCTTGATCAGGGCCAGCGGGGCGAAGTGGCGGGCGATGCCGGCCGGTCCCCGGAGCAGGGGGCGGCGGGCCGGGTCGGCCGGCCACTCGACGCTGCCGGTGGCGGTGCGGGCGGGCACGATCCAGTGGTCGCCGGTGCGGTAGGCGCCGCCCTTGGCGAAGTACACCTCGACACCGTCCTCCAGGGGCAGCCACTCCCCTTCCGTGACGGGGATCGCGCCACCGCGCAGGTCGGTGCTGCGGCCCTTGCGCTTCGGGCCGCCGTGGTGGTCCCAGCGGCGCAGATACGGGTTCAGGTGCGCAAGCCGCCCCACGCCCGGGTCGGGTTCGGCGGACAGGCGGACGCGGCGGCCGGGCAGGTCCAGTTCCTCGACGCGCAGCAGCGGCAGGGGCTCCAGTCGGGAGGCGTAGGCGGTGTCGACGAACTCCACGTGGTCGCCGACGTCCAGGTCCAGCTTGTCGTCGTGGCCGAGAGACGCCAACTGCACCCAGGTACCGTCGAGTTCGTCGACGGGGAAGACGACGGAGCCGTTCTCGCGGGACCACTTGAAGGTGGCGTCCTTGGCCTCGCCGCCCTCGTGCACCTCCACCCGGTACAGCTGGTTCTCCGGTCCGCGGTAGCGGGCGTCCGGCTTGACCAGGCAGGGGTCCTCGTCGGCGTGGTCGGGCCGCTCGCTGCGGGCGGCGAGCCGGGCCGAGGGGGCTGCCTGCCGCTGCGCCCAGCGGGTGAAGGCGGCGCGGACGACCTCCTTGGACGGGTCGCTCTCCTCGATCTCCAGCTGGGTGAGGGACAGCGGCAGCACCTGCCAGACGACCTTGACGCGGGCGGCGGTGTCGGGCATGGCCGCGCCGAGGGCGACCTCGCGCAGCGCGGGGTCCTCGGCGGCGCTGACCGTGCGCTCCCAGACGTTCAGGTAGACAAGGAACGGCGTCTGGGCGGGCGAGGGCAGCCGGTCGCCGGGCTTCTCCGGGTCACGGAAGGCGTCGGGCTGGTCCCAGTAGGTCCAGGTCGCGGGCGGCTCCGGCGCGGATTCCTCGCTGTCCTCGTCGGTGACGGGCACCCCGGCCGCGGGACGGTCGGCGTCGCACAGGATGCCGTCGACGTAGTAACGGCCGCCGTGGACGACGAGGGTGTCTATCTCGTGCTTGCCGCCGACGTACTCGATGCGAAAGCCGGCGGCGTCGCGCGGCCCGCCGTGCGGTCCGATCAGGTCGGCGGCGAGGCTGCGGGCCTGGTGGAGCTGGATCGCGGTCTGCTCGTTGAGGTCGGCGTCGAGCTGGACGCGGCCCTGCTGGGCGACGACCGCCGAATAGTGCCGCTCCGGCCGGAACGTGGAGCGGGAGAGGTCTGCGTGCATGAAGGGTGTCCCCCCTGGTTCAGAAGTGCGGGTTCACGAAGTCGGTGGCGGGTGCGGCTCACGTCACGAAGAAGATCCCGGCGTCGGTACCGGCCGGCGTGTACTCGGCGAGCCTGGCCCTGAGGCCGTCCTCGCGCTGCGGCCGGTAAAGGTCGTGGAAGGCGCCCATCTCGGCGCCGTCGTCCGCCCCGCGCCGGATCTCCTCGGGGATGGGGGTCCCCCCGCTCGAGCGAAGCCGAGAGTGGGGAGGTCGGCGAGCAGCCCGTACCAGGGCGTCCCGTAGCGCTGGGACGTGAACGACGGCTTGGTCTCCGCGCAGCGGTGGCGGCGCGGGGTGCGCGAGCCGGTGGGGACGTAGGAGTAGCGCACGCAGCCGATGCCGCGCCGGGCCACGTGGAGCCGCCCCGTGAAGACGCTGTTCTCGGCGATCCGCACCGCGTGCGTGTGGATCTCGCCGATGACGGTGGTGCGGTGCAGGTGCAGCACGGCGTGGGCGTGGCGGCAGTCCGGGGCGGACAGGGCCTCGCGGTCGTCGGCCGTGGCGTCGAGGACGCTGTCCCGGATGTGGATGTCGAGGGGGTCCTCGCCCACCTCGTCGCCGATGACCTCGATGGTGCCGAGGATGCTGTGCTCGATCTGGAGGCACCCGGTGGTGCGGTCCAGGACGATGCTCGGCTCCTCGGGGGAGTGCGGATCGCACTCGGGCTCCAGGGACCAGCCGGGCACGAGCGTGCTGTGCCGTACGACGACGGCGCCCATCGCGCCGGTCACGTTGATGCCCCGTCCGGCGACCAGCAGCCCGTCGAGGACGACGCGCGGCCGCTCGTGCGGGGCGCAGTCCTCGGACACCGCGCGGATGTTGAGCGCGTCGGGTCGGTTGCTGTACCAGTCGAGCAGGCGGATGACCGGGCGCGTGCCCTTGGCCGCCCGCACTTCGAGCCGGTCGCCCGGGTCGAGGTCGAAGTCCAGCTGCTCCTGGTAGGCGCCGCTGTGCGTGATCTCGATGATGCCGTCGGGCCCGGTGCGGCCGGCCCGGCGGTCGTGCTGCCAGGCCCGGTAGGCGTCCATGATCTGCCGGTACGGCTGTCCGGGTCCGACCCGGTAGAACTCCGCGTCCGGGCGCGGCTCGCGGTCGCGCTCGTACTCGCCGCCGCCCATGTCGGCGGCGAAGGCGTAGTGGTAGTCGACCCACACGCCCTGCCGGGGCGCGGACCGCGAACCGAAGGCGATCCGGCCCAGCTCCGGGTCGACGGCCACCTGGCCGCGCTTCGGCCGGTAGCGCCAGTCCGACAGGTCGGCGACCACGATGTCCGAGGGCGGTACGGGATTGTCCTCGCCGTCGCGCCGGATGACGAAGCTCTTGCCGGGCCCGTAGTAGTCGAGCAGCCGGTCGTGCAGGAGACGGCGGGTGACGAACGCCGGCACGTTGTCGACGGTGGCGATGTGCGTCGGCGAGGGCTCCGGGAACGGCTTGGTGACCAGTGGGGTGTCGTTGCCGAGGATCGAGAAGGTGTAGAGGTTGCGGGCCCGGTCGATGCAGTAGGCCGGGGTCCGGGTCAGCGAGTACGCCTTCAGCCGCCACACGAACAGGGCGACGCCGGCCGGGGTCCAGCCGCCCTGCCGGTGCCGTGACTCGGCGCGGCGGACGTCGACCGTACGGGCGCTGTTCGCGAAGGGGCCGCCGCCGAGGGCGAGTTCGGCGCCGTCGCGCAGGTCGGTGAGCCGGCCGCGCTCGGCCCGGTGCGTGCCGGTGCCGTACAGCTTCACCGGCTGGGTGTGGGCCACCTGCCGGGACAGTTCGACGGCGCGCGCAGGCCAGGCCGCCACCTGCTCGGACAGTTCCTCCAGCAGGTGCAGGGTGCCCTTGCGGCGGCGGCTGGCGACCGTGGCGGCCACGTCCCGGCGCGGGGCGACGGCCTCGGCGAGGGCGGCCCGGCCGCCGTCGTGCAGGCCGGTGGTGAGGACGCGTTCGTAGCCGGGCAGGGTGCGGTAGCCGACGAGGTCGCCGAGGTACGGCAGCACCCAGGGGGCCGCCGTCTCCACGAACAGGTCCTCGTAGCCTTGCTGGACGCCGTCGCGGACGCGGTCGACCTGCTCGGCGATCACGGCGAGCAGGGCGCGCAGCGGCTCGCCCTCCTCGGCGTCGCGCAGCCGGTGCCAGCGGGGCAGCAGGTCGGCCAGCCCGTCCGGCTCCCTGGGCACCACCGGGGCCGGCCTCTCCAACTGGGGATCCGGGGACATCACTTGACCTCCGTCAGAATCAGGGTGTCCGCGGCCCGGGGCGACAGCAGCGCGAGCTGGGCCGGGCGGATGCCGCGGAAGACGTACACCGGCCGGCCCTTGGGCAGGCGCCGGGTGTCGGTGATGTCGGGGTTGAGGCGCAGCAGTTCGGCGAGCGGGACGCCGTACCGGGCGCAGATCTCCGACAGCGTCTCGCCGTTCTCGGCGCGGACCGTGTGGATCTTCTCGTCGTACGTCGCCGGATGGGCCGGGACGGACGCCTTGGACGGTCCTGGCCGGGTGAGCAGCTCGGTGAGCTCCTCAGGGGTCGCGGAGGCGGGCACGCCGGTGAAGACGTCGACGTCCACGTAGTCGACGCCGGGCACGGTGTGGGCGGTGGCCAGGACCTCGGAGAGGCGGGCGGGCCGGCCCAGTTCCCGGCCCTCGAAGCCGAGCCGGTTCAGCAGGGCCTGTCGCAGGCGCGGCTCGACGTTCTGCCAGGTGTGGCCGGGGGCCACCTTCACCTGGGCGGCGATCAGCAGCAGGACCAGTTCCCGGCTGTCCACGCGGACCGGGAGGTTGGGGTCGCCGTACTCGGTGAGGGCGCCGCGCAGGGCGCGCAGGGTGTCCGAATCGGGGGCGATGGGCACGTCGTCCGTGCCCGCCACGGTCACGTGCAGCACGCGCCGCCGCCCGTCGAAGAGTTCGCGTGCCGAGGCCCGGCCGATGCCGGCGCGGGAGCGGGCGAAATCCTCGTAGTCGGACTCGGACACCAGCCGGTCCAGGGCCGAGACGGCCAGCGGGACCGTACGGCGGGTCAGGCCGGGGCCGTCGGCGTCGGCGCCGCCGGTGGCCGGGCGCGGGTTGGTGACCGCGGTGACGCCCAGCGGCCGGGTGAGGGGCTGGGTGACGCGGTCAGCGGGCACGTTGGCGGCCCTTCCGGTGCCGAACCGGTAGCGGGCGCGGACGTTCTCGTGGCCGGAGGGCAGCCGGGCACCGTGCACACCGTCGCCGAAGGTCACGGTGGTCCGGCCGTCGGCCGTGGCACCGGTGATGTAGACCCGCTCGGTCGGGCCGCGTCCGGCGAGGCTGTCGACCTCGTGCCACAGCACGCCGTCGATGCGGATCTCCAGCACCGGGGTGGCGCCGAGCGGATTGTTGTCGGCGAGCCAGGTCAGCGGGGACTGCCAGAGCGCGAAGGTCTGGTTGACGCGGTCCGAGTCTCCGCTGCCGATGGCCTCCTCGCGGCTCTCGCCGTGGGTGGCCTCGACGACGTTGCCGAGGATGCGGACCGTCTCGCGCCGGTAGCGGTGGGCGAGGTCGGCGGTGAGGGTGAGCCGGGTGTGGACGTGGTCGCCGGGCAGCCGGGGGTCGACTGCCGGCTCGGCCGCGGCGATCGAGACCACCTCGGTGGAGCGCACCCCTGCCGTGCCCGGGATGTCACTGCGCTCCCCCGCCACGACGAGCGTGCGGCCGGGCCGCAGCCCCTCGTAGAGCTCGGCGAGTTCGATCTCGTTGCCGTGCACGTCCTCGCCGAGGGGCTCGTCCGCGAGGCGCAGAGGCTCCCCGGCCGCGTGCACGGTGGTGTCGCGGATGTGCGACAGCAGGACGTCGAACTCGTCCAGCCAGGGGTCGGCGAGGGTCAGTTCGGTGCCGCGGCCGGTGATGCCGTAGTTGGTGTAGGCGGCCGTACGCGCGGCCACCACCTGGGTGGTGACGAACTTCAGCTTCGGGTCGCCGGGCACCCCGCCCTCGGCTCCCTTGGCGGGCCGCTGGATCGCCACCCAGCTGCCTACGGTGATGCCCTCGTGCACGGTGTCCAGCTGGAGCGTGCGGCGGTTGACGGGCTCCGGCTTGCTGGCGATCACGACCTCGACATGGGGCTCGGCGCTGCCCACCGTGTACTTGAGGCTGACCTCGTGGTCGCCGTGCGTGAACTGCTCACTGGCGCCCGGCCGCAGGGCGATCTGCTCGGACGTGCCGTTGTGGACGCCGACATGGACCAGGCCCTCGTCGTCGGGCCGGGACACGAACAGCGTGCGCTCGGGCAGGGCGGAGAGGAAGCGGGCCGTGACACCGGGCTCCTGCGAGTCGGCAGGCCGGCGGTTGAGCCAGCTCAGGTCGCGGTCCTGGCCGGAGCGCACGGACAGCTCGACCTGGCCGGGGCCGAGGGTGAAGGTGACCGGCTGGGTGACGGGCAGGTTCTCCGCGCGCTGGTCGGAGCTGCTGCCCTCGACGTACTGGAACTCGGCCCGCACCGGGCTCTTGCCCGCCGTGTCGAAGACGACCCGCATGGTCGCCAGCACCGCGCCGGTCAGCGGCCAGTCGGCCGTGCGGATGACGCGGCCGCGGTCGTCCTGGACCGGCTTCAGCGGGGCCGTGGCGCCGAAGGGGGCCGCGGTGACGCGCAGGGCGAGCAGTTCGCGCAGGAGCTGCGGGGTGCCGGGGGCGGCGGCCATGCGCCAGGCCGGGTAGAGGCTGCCGAGGCCGGGGTTGAGGGCGGACAGGAGGCGTGCGGTGTCGGTGCCGGGGAGCTGCCGCCCGGTGGTGGCCCGGGAGGCGGGCGGAGTGGCCCTCAGGGCGGGCATGACAACACCCAGGGCTTTCAAGGCGGCGGCGCGCGAGTCGCCCTCAAGGGGCGCGGGGAACCGCGCGACCAGCCCCAACGGCCCCGCAGACGGCCGACCACCCACCGACGCACCCTCCTCATCCGCCTGCGCAGGCGCCAATTCCAGCGCCCGCTCGGCAAGTTCGGCAAGCACCGCTTCAAGCTGCTCGAACCACGCAGCCACACCCTCATACGGAGCAGCCAGCACCTGCGTCTCACCGAGCCGGGCAAGAGGCTCGGCGAGACGGACCGCGAGCCGCTCGGGCGTCTTGACCTCGTCGAGGTCGTTACGGAGCGGTTCGAGGACCTGGTCCTCGAAGTCCTCGATCAGCCGGCTGACCGGACGCGGGTTGGGAACCTCCGGGGTGGGCGGCTCCTCCCCCGGCTCCCCCGGCTGCACGGGCGGAGCCGTCCAGCGCCGTACCTCGTCGACGAGTTCCTTCAGGGTCGCCGGCGCCGACTTCGGCAGGGAGATCGCCGTGATGTCGTCGTCCCGGTCGACGCGCGTCTTCGCCACCGGCAGCAGCCTGCGCTCACCGCCCGCGCCTTCTCCGAAGACGAACAGCAACTGGTCGCCGGTCTGGAGGGAGAGCCCGGTGCCCTCGACGAACAGCTCGGAGCGCTTCTCGAGGTCCTGCGGGGTCAGGAGCGAGGGCCGGCGGCGGCGGACCTTCAGCTCGTTGAAGTCCCAGCGGGCCGTCAGGTCCCGGGCGGTCTCGAAGGTCAGCGACGCCTCGTCGGCGGACGCGGGGACGCTGTGGCTGCGCGCCCCGCGCGGGATCAGCACGTTCTGCGCCTCGGCGCGCGGGTCGCGTTCGAGGGTGTACGCCAGGTGCGTGGCGGCGGCCACGCCGGGACGCGGACGGTGCCCGACGAGCCGGCCGAGCAGCACCAGGGAGCGGTGCTCGTCGGCGGTGCGGACATAGGCCTCGTCGGCGATCCGCTCGGAGTGGAAGGTGAGCAGGTCACCGAGGACGGCGGTGGCGTCGAGCAGGCCGATCGCCGGGTCGTCCGGGGTACGGACGGTGAGGCGGTTCAACTCCGGGTATGCGGGCGAGGCGAGCCGGTCGAGCAGGGCGGCCAGGAAGGAGCCGTACTCGCCGACGCGGTAGTCGAGGGCGGTACGGCCGGGCGGGTTGTGCGGCGGCGTCGGAGCGAGGCGCTCGTCGTGGCCGCCGCGGCAGGCTCCGCCGCAGCCGCAGCCGCAGCCGCAGCCGCAGCCGCAGTCGTCGGTCGCGGTGACCGGATGCGTGTCCGTCATCGGGCACCTCCCAGGGATATCGCCAGCAGGCCGTTCTCCGGCCGGTCCGGGTCGTTGTCGCAGGTGGCGATCTCCAGCGGGCCGAGCCGCAGCACGCCGTCCTCCCTCTCTCCTCGGTCCTGTTCGGACAGCCGGCGCAGCCGGGTGACCGAGACGCTCTCCACCCCCGGCACGGCAGCGGCGACGGCGACCAGGCGGCTGAGCCGGACCGGTTCGCCGAAGGTCAGCGCGTCGGGGTGGAAGAAGCCGAGCCGTCCGCCGGGCATCCGCCCGCTGCCGAGCACGCGGTACAGCTCGGTCAGGATCTGCCCGTGCTGGTGGCCGGGTTTCGCGCACACGGTCAGCGCGATGTCGAGCGGCACCAGGCGGGCGGGCCCCACGACGAGGTCATGACCGATGCGCCGGTAGGTCTCCAGGGCCTGGGCGACCGAGTCGAGCAGTTCCCGCGACGGGGCGGCGGTGCCGTACGCGTCGATCCCGATGTGTGCCTCCTGGACGCTGCCGGTCCAGCGGATCTCGGCCGCCGCCCGCTGCACGCCCGGCAGTGCGCCGGCGAGAGCGGCGTAGTCCTCGGCGGTGACCGCGCGCAGCCGGGTGCGGCGCAGGTCGAGCGGGGCCAGCTGGCGTACCTGCTCGACGGGTTCCGGCTGGGTGCCGCCGGCGGCGGGCAGCGGGTTGCGCACGACGGCGACCGGCGCGTCGCAGTCGCCCTGCACCACCAGGTGGTTGATCGCTTCGGCGCCGACGTTGCCGGCGGTGCCGCCGCCGAGCCGGTAGCGCAGGGCCAGGCGGGAACCGGGCGTGGGCTTCGCGCCGTGCCGGCCGTCGCCGAAGCGCAGCGCGAGGCGCCCGTCGTCCTCCAGTTCGCCGACGAAGTGCCGCTCGCGCGGACCGCTGTCGAGCAGGTCGCGGCGCGGGACCCAGGTCTCGTCCTCGCCGTGCAGGCGTACGGCGGGCAGCGCACGGCGCGGGTCCTGGGCGAGGGCGGCGGTCGCCGAACCGCGCAGCACCGTCTCCTCGGGGTGCAGTCCGGCCGCGTAGGCCGGGCCCCAGCTGTGCGCGATCTCCCAGGCGATGTGCCCGTCGAGGACGGTTCCTGCCCGGGCCCGGGCGGCGAGGACCTCGACACGGCGCAGCTTGGTGTCGAGCAACTGGTCGCTGCGGCACAGCAGTTCACGCAGGGCGCGGACCGGATGGCGGTGCAGTTCGAACCGCTCCAGCACGTTCAGGCCGTAGATCACGGCGAGTTCGGCGATCTCCTCCTGGCCGAGTCCGTCCCGGTCGCGGGCGCTGCGCCACAGCTCGACGAGCCGCAGGCGCACCCGGCCCGGAATCGCGGCGATCCGCTCGGCCTGCCCGGCGGCGACGGTGCCGGTGTCGGGGAAGGGCACCGCCTGGGTGACGGGCGTACGGCCGAGGACCGGGCGGAAGCGGGGCTCGATTCCCGGGTAGGCGGACTGGGCGAGCAGCGTGCGCAGGGCGGCGGCCTGGGCGTACGCGGTGCCGGGCACGACCTGTTCGTGCCGTTGCCCGGCCCTTTCGAGGCCTAGGCCCGCGCGGTTGGTCGCGGCCTCGCCGACGACGTCGAAGAGTTCGCGGACGTCGCCGGGTACGAGGGCCCGGCCCGACTCGGCCTTGTCCGTCAGGGCGTTGATCAGCCGTGCGGGGGCGTTGCCCTCCTCGGTGTCGTGGCAGCCGAAGGCGGGAGGGTCGCAGGAGGCGGTCACGGCGGGCACGGGCGGCACGGTGACCGTCTCGGGGAGGCCGGGCAGCGTCCGTCCGTGGTCGGCGAGGACGACGTTGCCGCGGGCCAGCGTCACGTCCTCGACGGGCAGGCAGTCGCGTCCACCGCGTGTGGTGAGGCAGAGCGGGAAGCGCAGCGCGTCCTCGGCGGCCCAGGTGACCTCCAGGACCGGCTGGTCCTCGATCCGGTCGAGTCCGGGTGTGACGGAGGTGATCCGGACGGCCTGGCGGTGGGCGGGGTCGGCGTCGCCGGGGGTGCCGGTGCGCGGGCCCTTCACCTCTTCGAGGACGAGCACGTCGCCCGGCCTGAGGGCCAGCCGGCGTTCGCGGCAGGTCTCCGCGTCCACCCACGCGTCTCGCAGGGTGGCGGCGGTGGCGCCCCGCGGCAGGGTGCACACCTCGCCGCCCCAGGTCCACATCCGGATCGCGTTGTGTGCGACCCGCAGCTCCAGCGGGTCGGTGGCGACGACCGGTTCGAAGACCTCCACCGAGCCGCGCTCGTCGAGGTCGCCGAGGTCGGCCTCGTCGATCACCGTGCCCGGTTCTGGGCGGTCATGGGGGTCGAGGCTGCGCACGTCGACCGAGGCGAAGCGGAAGGTGCCCGGGGCGAGCGTCTGGTCGTCCGCCGTCTGGACGGTGACGTACGCGCGGGCGTTGCAGCCGTCGTGCATCGCGTAGTCGATGAGCTTCACGTGGCGGCGTACGGAGACCCGGCGGCGGGCGGTGTCGAGGTAGGCCTCGGTGGCGACCGCGTCCTGGTGGTAGCTGATCTGGTCGCCGGTGTGGGCGAGGAGTTCGACGAGGGTCATGCCCAGGTCGGCGGGGTTGCGCTCGACCCAGTCGGGGGTGGTGAGCGCGAGCCGGTCCAGGAGCAGCTTGCGGATGGTCTCGTAGTCGCGGGCCGTGTAGTCGATGACGGGCGCGGCGGGGAAGTCCGTCTCCGGCCCGTCCTCGTCCTTGCAGTCGAAGGGGGAGGGGCAGTCGGGCAGGAAGGAGAACCCGGCGCTGTGGTAGCGCTGGTCGAAGCCGCGGTACGGCTCGGTGCCGGGCCGTCCGTACGGGTCCGTCTCGACGAGGGAGAGCCGGTAGCGGGAGGTGTCGCCGGCCCGGTCGAGGGTGACGTAGAGCCGGTCGTCGAGCTCCGGGTCCTCGTCGCGTTCGACGCTGACGTCGACGGCGGTGATGCCGGTGACGCGGCGGCCGCCGTCGATGCGGACGTTCTCGGGGCCGAGACCGTGCGGGGCCTTGCCGAGGAAGGTGACGGTGAGCAGCAGTCCGTCGTCGCCGACCTCTACCGTGTCGACGCCGCCCAGCTGGGCGGCCCTCACCTTGCCGCGGCGGGACGCTGTGGTGCCGGTCGTCATGCGGCGGCCCTCCCTTCGAAGACGTCGTCGCGCACGGTGCCGGTGGCCCGGACCGCGTACGACAGGTACACACGGACGGAATGGTCCTCGCTGACGATGTCGAGGGCGCTCACCTCGATGAGGTCGCCGAGCCAGCGCTGCAGCGCGGCCTGCACCGACAGTTCGAGCGTGCTGATCAGCTCGGGGCTGTTCGGCGCGAACACCAGGTCCAGCAGCCCGCAGCCGAAGTCGGGGCGCATCACGCGCTCGCCGGGGCTGGTGAACAGCAGCTGCTCGATCAGGTCGTGGACGTGCTCGCCGTGGGTGGCGTGCGCGGTGCGGCCGCGGCGGTCGGCGCGGAAGGGGAACGCGACGTCGGAACGGGGCGTGGTGGCCCGGCTGGTGGAACTCATCGGACGGTGACCTTTCGCTGCGCGGCCTGGACGACGGGCGGCCCCTGCGGGACGAAGGCCGCGCTGAAGCACTGGGCCGCGGAGGTGTCGAGCAGCACGGGCGCGCCGTCGACCGTGATGCCGGTGCCGTCGGCGGTCCAGCGGACCGTGACGCAGGGCGAGGGCACCCGGTCGACGGTGTGCGGGCAGCCGGTGACCACGTAGTGGTGCGCGGCCGTGGCGACGGCGGCACCGGCGACGCGTACGCCGCCGGAGGGCGGAGTGGCCGCGGTGACGCGCCCGCCGTGCGGGCAGCCGAGCACGGTGCCGGCGTCGAGAAGTCTTCTTGTCGTACCTGTCACTTGCTGGATCCCCCCGTCGTCTATCGCTTCGAGAGCACGGTCAGCTGGCCCTCGTTGATCGTCACTTCACGTCCGCGCAGCACGACCTCGGCGCCCGCGCCGGTCGCGATGACCACGGCTTCCTTGGTGATGCGGATGTAGGCGCCGCCCTGGGCCTGCAGGAGGATCCCCTGCTCGGCACCCGGCGTGTCGTTCATGACGAGCTTGTGCGCCTGCGGTGTCTGCACGACGACCGGCTTGTTCGGGGAGTTCGCCTGGAGCTCGCGGCGCGCGTCGGGCGGCAGCTCCTCGGCGGCGCCGTACCAGCACCCCGTCCACACCGGGAAGCTGGGATCCCCCTGCTCGAACTCCACCCACACGCCCGCGCCGGGCGGCGGCACCACGAACTGCCCGGACTCCGGTCCGGTGAACGGCAGGCAGGGCAGCGCCCAGGTCGACGGCTCGTCGCCGAGTACGTCCGGGACCTCGACGGTGACGCGGCCGATGCGCAGCGGGTCGTTGTTGTCGACGACCCGGCCGCGGAATTTGCCGAGGTAGCGATTGCTGGGTGCCGCCATGGTGGAGGTGCTCCTGGTTGGTGGTCGTGGGTGGTGCGGTTACGGCCGGACGTAGTCGCTGCGGGCTTCGAGGCCCTCCCTGGAGAGGGTGAAGTTCTGCTGGTACGAGCCGGGTCGCAGGTTGTGCGTGACGGACTTGACGTAGTAGTCGCCGTCGTAGGCGCGTCCGGCACCCCGAACGCCGACGAGCTGGCGCGGCTGGAGGATGTAGCCGTGCCGGTTGACGTCGAGGGAGCCGGAACCGGAGACGACGTCGGCGGAGACGGCCGCACGGGCGAGCAGTTCGGCCTCGGCCTGCTCGCGCTGCTGCTTGGCGGTGCCGGACAGCGTCTTGCGTTTCAGGGCCGGGGTGGGGCGCCTGCCGAGGGGCGGCCGCAGCGGGCTGATCGGCGGTTGCGGCAGCAGGGTGGACTGCCGGGTGCCGGGGTCCTGCCAGCGTGCCTGCGGCTCTTCCCTGGCCGTCCCGTCGTAGGCGAACGTCATCTGGTCGACGGTGGACTGGGCGTCCATGTTGACGTTGAGGGCGTGCTGGCGGATGCCGAGCCGGACCTCCGGGCCCCAACGGGCAAGGGACTGCCCCGGGTTGGGGCCGGGCTCCAGGTAGAAGGTGTAGCCGTTGGCGCGGGCGAGCTCGGTGACGTACTGGAGGTCGGTGCCGGTCTGGTAGTGCACGCGCAGGTCCTGGTGCGGGGGCTGGGCGACCTTCTCGGTGTAGACGTCGGGCCGGATGCCGTAGTCGGAGTAGCGGCGCAGGATGGCGAGGGCCCGCTCGGAGGGCGGCAGGTTGGGGTAGCGGGCGGTGCGCTCCTCCAGGTCCATCAGCAGGGTGAGGTCCTCGCCGGTGACGGTGAGGGTGGAGTGGCCGGGCCGGTTGCTGGCGCCGACCTCCTGCCGCACGACCAGCCCGTCGAAGAGCACGGCGGGCGTGCCGCGCACATTGACGGTCACGATCAGGCGGGTCTTCGGGTCGAAGAACCCCTCGGGCAGCAGCCGCCGGCTGATGATGCCGTTCTTGGTGAGGTCGAAGGCGAGCTGGAAACCGCTGCGCTCTCCCGCGGTGGCGGTGATCTGGGCGGAGAGCAGGGCCTCGGTGACCTCGGCGGGCACGGGGCGGGCGAGCTTGGGCCCCATGAGGAGGGTGATGTGGACGGGGCCCTGCCCCACGGGCAGGTCAAACACGCCGGTCCCCCTGCGGGAAGCCGCCGGCGATGGGTATGCCGATGATCCGCCCGGCCTCGTCGGTCAACTCGCGTGGATCGAGGACGGGGTTGGCGTCGGCGATCTGCCACCACTGACCGGGGTCGCCGAAGTACCGCTGGGCGAGCAGGTCGGGCCGCTCCCCCGCACCGACGACGTGGGGCTGAGCCTCCTGGTGGCCGCCTCCGTCGTCGAGGGGCGGCAGCAACCGGCGCTTGGTGTACCGGACTTCACTCCCGTCGGGACGGCGATGGATCCCGATCTCGGCGTCGTGGTAACGGCTGGTGCGCGGATACGGATGAGCCCCGGGTATCGCGTCCAGGGCGCTCTCGTACGGTTCGATGTCGGCCATGGTGTGGCTCAGCCCCTCCTGATCGATGCGCTCGCCGCTGCCCCGATGCCGCCGCCGAGCCCCAGCGCGCCGAAGCTGCCGCCTCGGGCGGCGGCGGCCAGCCGCTCCTTCTGCGCGAGGTGCGCGAGGTAGAGATCGGCACCGCGGTGCCCGGCTGGCAGATCACTGACGGTGAGGATCTTCATCCCGATGCTGAGCGAGGCGCGGATGGGATTGAGATTCACGTCGAAGGCGGACTCGTTCACGGACAGCTCCGTCAACCGGACCGGCATGACCCGCTTGCTCCCCCACGTGAACAGCGTCAACGGCATCTCGATCGGGCTGATCTCGATGGCGCCCTTCTGCGACAGCTTGCTCGCGGCGCGCAGTTGCGCGGTGGTGGGCTGTACGAGCATTTCCAGGGTCGCCAGTTGGGGGTGGATCCCGTCGGGCGCGGCGATCTCGAACTGGTCGGTCGCGTCGATCTCGGCGGTGAACTTCCAGGTCTCCTGCGCGGGGCCCTTGAGCCGCAGCGCCTCGTTCCGGTCCCCGCTGCCGGTGCCACCGCCTCCGGCGTCCCCACTGTCACCCGCCGACTGGGGGCTGACGCTGCGTTCGAGGGTGTCCGGGTTGAACTGCAGCACGATGATGCGTTGCGGGGCGCCGGTGTCGGGGTTGACGACGACGATGCCGGATCGGATGGGTTTGGGGATGTCGGCGTAGCGGGTCACAGGCGGGCCTCCAGACGGGCGCGGAGGTCCGAGTAGTCGTATGCGGGAAAGAGACGGGGAAAGAGGTCGAGCATCTCCGACAGCCTCTGCGCGGCGCCCACGTAGTCCTCTTGGGCCAAGGAAACCTCCGTGAAGAGGTATTGCCAGCCGAAGGTTCCCTTCGTCACCCGCAGGACATCCAGATACGTGCAGTAGTCGATGTCCAGCCGGTGCACACCGAGGGGACCGGCGTCAAACCACAACTCGGGGTTCTCGACACCGGGTTGAATGCGCAGCGCAGTGAGGTGGCCGACTCCGGTGATCGTGGTTCCGTCGAAACCACGCAACTGGGAGAGCAACTCACGCTCGTCAGCAGTGGGGTTCGGCCAGCCCAGTTCGGGAGCATCACCACTGAGTACATCGGAGAGGTGCGCGACGTCGAATTCACCGGCGATGGAGGTCTCCGATTCGACGGCTTCCCAGGAGGCGGCGATCGAGACGAACCGGAAGTAGCACCTCTGCAGCGAAGCGTCCAGTGAGATGTCCTCGAATTCTGCCAGGTTGGCGAACTCAGTTGGCGCGTCACCGAAGATCTGGCTCACCGGTCCCTGCTCAGCCCGGGAAACCCGGAGCGCAGCGCAGGATCGCAGCTCGTCGAGCACGCCGACCCAACCGCGTTCACAGGGCGTCAGATCTGTCATCTCTCCTCGATTCCCATGGCATACGTCAAGCAGGACCTTCTCAGCCCTTGTAGCGCAGCATGTGCTTGGCATCCTTCAATTGCTGGATGGCCACGTTGCGGTTCTCATTGATGCCGCCTGAGGGCACGTCATCTGCTTCCGTGCCGGGGGTCGCACCTACTTCTGTGAGGTCCACTCTCGTCTGCAGGGCGCGCGTGAGCTCCGCGAGACTGTTGAAGACCTTTCCCTTTTCCCGAATCTTCACGATGGCTTCTGCGAAGTGTGGACTAATGCCGGTTGCCGCCCGGATGGCGGCGGCTGCCGCCGTGTTGACATTGACCGTGGAAGGCTTTCCTGGCGGGTCGAACTTCCCTGGCCAACTGCCCTTGGGTTTCCTCTGCCGGACCCACTGGTTGTTCTCGACTCGGTAGCCACCCCAGGTCACGTCCACGTTCTTCGGAAACCCCTTGTGAGCCGACCAGTACTCAATGTCCACGTCGTACCAGATCATCCTCTCCTTCTTTCCCGTGGGACCGGCCCCCTTGACCACATGCCCCAAGGCACGCGCGGCCGGATGCTCCACCACGTTGGCCGCTTCGTTGTTGTTGATCTTGCGGGCGGGAACGAGGTTGGACGTGGAGGCATGGCCGCCGAGCCGGGCAGGGAGCATATGCATGCGCACCCAGTTGTTCTTCCGCTCGTCATTCGCGGTCGGCACGGCTTTCCACCCTTCGGGAAGTGCGCCGGTCCGGTTCTCGGCCTCTGTGCCGGCGGGCGTGTCCTCTTTGATGTGGGACGCCTTGAAGCTGAAAGCGAGAGGACCGTCCGCGAAAGGCGGCAAAATGACGGGGGGCAAAGGAGGTTCGCCTTCCGCCGACTGTCGCTGTTCGAGAAAGCCGGCCAAGGACTCCATCAGTTTCTTGAGATCCTCTATCTGACTCTGGAACGCCTTGTCACCCAAGGGCTTTTTACTGATGCCCATCGGGCTACGGGTCGGAGGCAGAGCGTTCTGCGCGCTCTCTACCACCTGGTACTGATCCTCCGCTGCCCTCAGGGCTCGGTCCTGCCTGGCCCAGAGGTCGGGGTCCGAGTCCTTCAACCCGGCGATCTCCGTGCTCCAGCCGTCGAGGTAGTCCCTGATTTCCTGCAACCTGCTGCGCGTCGCGAGGTTGGCGCTCCTGCCCTTCCCCGCGAAGAGCAGCGTGTGCGGGTCGCCATCCATGGTCCTGAATCTCACCTGCGGCAGGTCATAGTCCTTCCGGCCCTCCGGCTCCCGCTGCCTGTCCCGGTCCTGTGTCCGGCGCCTGTCCCGGTCTCGCGTCCGTTCCTGACGGCGCCGCCACTGCTCCCGCAACCGCCGCAGCCGGTCGTTCAGGCGGTTGCCGATTCTGCGGCGGGCCTTTCCGGAGAGCTTGCCGGCTGCGCGGCGGGCCCTTCTGACCGCTGACTTGATGGTCTGGCGGGCGCGGCGGAGCGGGCGGGGGCGGTCCTTGTCGGTGTCGCGGCGGCGGTCGTCCCTGCGGTCGTTGGTCCGGCGCCGGTCTTCGTCTCGGCGGCGGTCGTCGTCACGCAGGCGGTCGTCCGTGCGCCGGTCGCCCGGGTGGGTATTCCTGGGATCGCGGTCACGGTCGGTGTCACGACGGCGGTCGGGGCGCAGGGTGCCGCGGGCCGGGCCGCGGCGGGTGGGGGTGTCTCGCCGGTCGATCCGGTCGTCGTCCTTCTTCACGCGTCGTTCCGCGTCCCGCATCCGCTTCCGGGCCGCGTTCACGTCACGCCCCTCGTCGCGGCGTTCGTCGTCGTCGCGGCGCTTCTTCCGGCGGGTGGTGTGGGTGGGGCGGGGCTTCTTCTCCGGAGTCGAGCGCTTGCCGGGGCGCGGCCTCGACGGGGGGCGGGAGGTCTTGTCCGGGGATGGCTTGCGCGGCGTCGAGGGGCGGTCGGCCGGCCTGTCGTCCGTGCGGTCCGCCGGGCGGTCGGGGGCCGGGGTGCGGTCGTCGGTCTGGGCCGGGCTCTCGTCCTTGGGCTTGGTGGGGGCGTCCGGCGGGGACGGGGCGTCGGACTCGCCCGGCTTGTTCTTCTTCTTGCGCAGGCCCTTGAGCATGTCGCCGAGTCGTTCGGCCACCTTGCCCATGAAGCGGCTGACGCCCTCGATGAGGAACTCGTAGATGAGTTCCAGCAGGGCCACCACACCCGCGGCGACCGCCTTCGCGAAGGGCAGGGCGCCGTTCCCGCTCTTGACCGACTTCAGGAAGTCCATGAACAAGCCGAAAGCGGCGAGGATTTCACTGAGGGCGCCCCACGCGACCTGGAGAGCGTCGATGATGGCCGCCACCCAGCCGGCGCCGGGGATGAGCTTGGCGACGACCTTTTCCACGACCAGCACGCCGATGATGACCGGCAGTTGGGGCACTGCCTCGTCCCAGGCCATCTGCGCCATCTGCTCGACGGTGACCCCGCCGGAGATCAGCTCCTGGAAGTCCTCCATCGGGACGCCGATGATCTCCTGGACCTTCTGGTTGAACCAGGCCTTGACGGCAGCCTTGGTCTCCTCGAAGAGGTGCTCCTTGGCACCCGTCTCCGCGGCGGCACCGGCCTTGCTGATCCAGTCGCCCGGGTCGGACACGATGTCGTTGAAGATGGCCGCCCACTCGCCCAGCGCGGCGACCGCGGCGGCACCGAACTCCAGCGCGCCGACCGTGACCGTTTCGGCGATGTCGACCGCTGCCAGCAGGCCGCCTTCCAGCGCGTCGAGGCCCGCCAGAAGTGCGCCGCACAGGCCGTCGAGGAGCTTTCCGGCGACCTCCTTCAGCGCGTCTGCCGCCTCGTTGACCTTCTGCACGGCCCAGTCGCGCGCGCCGTCGATGGTGTTGCGCCACTTGTCGCGCATCGCGGGGTAGTCGGCGAGAAGCTCGTCGCCGAGGGCGATCAGCACGTCCGCGAAGGTGTTGATCTGGTCGATGACCCAGTTGCGGGCGTCGTCGATGAGCTTGAAGACCTGCTGCTTGAACTTGTCGATGAGGTCGGTGACGACCTGACGGGCCTTCTCGAAGACGCTCTTGATGGCGTTCTTGAGCTTCTCGAAGAACTCCTTCAGCTTCTCGATGGCCTCTTCGAGCCAGTTGTCGGCGTCGTCCTTGCCGTCCTCCTGCTTCTTCTCCGCCTCTTTCTCGGCGTTGGTCTGCTCGTCGTCGATCTTCTTGTTGTCGTCCTCGGTCCGCTTGTCGACGTCCTTGTCGGTGTCCTCCTCCTTCTTCTTGATGTCGTCGCGGACCTTGTCGTACTTCTTGCCCTTCTTGTCGTCGATCTCCGAGACCTTGTCGTCCTGCTCCTTGCGCCACTGGTCTCGTGAGTCGGCGATGTCGGAACGGCCCTTGTCGCGGGCGTCGGACTGCTTCTTGCCGCTGGCGGAGACCTCCTTCTGGAGGTCTTGGTCGTGCTGTTTGCGGTCGTCCGCCGCCTTCTTGTCCTTGCTCTGGCGCTCCTGGCCCATCTTGTCCCGGCCCTGGGAGAAGCCGGCCTGGATCTGCGGGCCACGGTCGTGCTCGGCCACGGCCGAGGCGGACTCGATCGGCACTCCGCCGCCGGACACCGACCGTGCGCCACCGCCCTTCGCCGCCTTCTTCCCGCCGGCCACCTTGCCGGTCAGGGTCTCCTTGGGCACGTCGGGATAGATCTGGTCCTCGCCCATCGGGCGGGCCGCGTCGTCACGTCCCGACTGGTGCAGTTCGTTCTTCCGCTCGTCGAGCTTCTGGCCCTGCTCGTCGGTGCGCTGCGGGTCCGAGTCGTTCTCCAGCGGAAGCTTCGGGGCGTCGCCCACCCGGGCGTTCCGCATCCCCTCGTCCTTGGTCGGCAGCCCCAGGATGGAGTCGATCAGGTCGTCGAGCGGGAGGATCTCCTTCAGGAGCTTGCCGAACAGCTGGGCGCCGATGGTGACGGCGATGTCCCACCAGCTCGGCTCCGGCACGTTCGCGCCCGGGACGTCGCCTTCCGGCTTCTGTTCGCCGTCGATTTCGGGTGTCTTGCCCTGAGCCGCGTCCGTACGGGCGACCTTGGCGTTCGTGTACGTGCCCGGGGCCGCCGCCTGCGGGCCGCCGGGGACGGTGCGCGGAGAGCCGGAGGGCCGCTGCATCTTCGGCGGCGCCTTGCGCAGGGTGGTGCGTTCCTTGTCGACCGAGCGGCCGACCGCGCTGTCGACGCCCTTGAGCGTTTCCAGGGCCTGGTGCGGCTTGAGCCCCGCGGCCGTCGACAGGCCTGACTCGGGGGTGGCGTTGGAGACGTCCGGGGGCGGGGCTTGCTTCTTGGCCTTGGGGTTGGCCTTGGATCCGCCGGATGCGGAGGGGCGGCCGCCGGAGCGGACGGGTGCGGGGGCCGGGGACTTGCGGCCGCCGCCTCCGCCGCCGCCCCGACGCGACACGGTCTTCGCGGCCTTTCGTGCCGCCTGGCGCTTGCTGCCCGCCGGGCGGGAGCGCGAGCCCGTGGAACCGCTCGATGCTCCGCCGGATCCCGGGGACTCGGCGGCCTTCGGCGTGTTGGTCTTCGGTTCCGGCCCTGCGGCCATGGGGGAAGGCCCGTTGCCCGGTGCCAGTTTGGGCACGCTCGCGGGTCCCGGGGTGGAGACCTTGTCCGGGCCGCTCTCCGGGGCGGGTGTGGTGGCCGGGCCCCTGCCTTCGGTGGCCTCCTGGCCGCCGCCGGGTGACGTTTCGGGGGTGGGAGCCGTCGCACCCTGGTCCCCGGCGGTCTCACGCTCGCCGGTCGCCGAGCCGCCCTCGGGCTTGTCGGCCTGCTTGTCCTTGCCCTTCTCCGCTCCGGAGTCCGCCTCCTTCCCGCCACTGCGGTCGGGAACTCCTGCCTCCGGCTTCTTGGCGCTCTGAGCCTGGCTCTCGCCGCCGCCCTTCTCCGCACCGGTGCCCGACGGCGAACCGACGCCCTGCGCACGGGCGTCCTCGCCCGCCTTGGCCAACTGGTCCGGCGCGGCTGTCTCCCCGGGCCCCGCGGCCGCGCCGCTCGCAGCGGCGTCCGAGGCCCTGGCCTCCTCGTCGCGCCGCGCGGCCTCGGCGTCCTCCTTGCGTTCGTCCGACGGCTTCCGCTCCGGGTCCGTGCCGGTGGTGTCCGCCACCGAGGCTTCCCTTCCCTGGGACGCCGTACCGGGGCCACCGCCGATCGCGGACGGATCGGTCTGCTGTCCGTCGGCCGTACCGCTCAGCAGTTCCTCGAAGGATTCGCTGCCGCTGCCTTCCTCCTCCTCAAAACGCGCTGCGGCGTCCCGGGATGTGTCGGGCGTGGCCTCCTGCGGTGCCGTGTCCGGCGCCGGGGCGTCGGAGGCGGAGCGACAGGCTGGGCAGGGGGGCCGTACCCTTCCGCCGTTCCTCGACGAGGCCCGGGTTCTTCGCCGCGTCCGTGTATCCGACGAGGTCGACATCGGGCACGGGCTGCTCGCCGGCTGCCGCGGCGTCGTCACCCGCTTCCCGTTCCGTATCGTCCTGCGCGGGTTCCGCGTCCAGCCCCAACGGCTCGTCGTCCGCGTCCTGTTCGTTCTCCGGGTCGCCCACCGCTCGGGCCGTTCCGGTGTCACCGCCGGTCCGGGACTTCTCGCCGGGCTCGGCACCGCTGCGGTCGACGGTGCCCGGGGCGGGGGCCTGCCGGCGGGTCGCCTCGGCCGCCCCCTCGTCCTCGCGCCGCTCCTGCTCGCCGGCCTGCTTCTCGGGCTCCTGGGCGGCCTCGTCCTCGGGCCCGCCCTCGTCCTCCCCGGCGTCGCGCTCGTCCTGCTTGTCCTGGTCCTGCTGTTCGCGTTCGGTGTCCGAGGCGTCCTTGCGTTCGTCGGCGGCGTCCTTCTCGGCGTCCCGGCCGGAGGCGTCCTTGTCCTCCTGCTGGTCCTGCGAGCGTCCCTGCTCGTCCTCGGAGCCCTCCTGCTGCCGCGCGGCCGAGCCCGGCGCCGCCCTGAGCGTTCTCCTGGTCGGCCTCGCCGGAGGAGGAACCTCCGTCCTGATCCCCGGCTTCCTCCTCCCGGCTGCCGCCGGGAGCGGGCCGGCCGTCCTGCGGTTTCCCGCCGGGCTTGCCCGGCTCGGTCGGCCGTACGTCCTGCTCCGGGGCACGCTCTGCCTCGGAGTCCTCGCGGGCGCGTTCCTCCTCGATCTCCTCCGCCGCACCGGGCACAGCCAGCGGAGCCGCCGCGGCGTCCATCGGCGGCGGCCCTGCCCGTTCCGTCTCCTCCACGCCCTCCAGCAGCCGGTCCACGACCGGCGCGGGCAGCCGAAGTTCCAGCCGGTCCAGGACGCTGTCCTGGACCTCGGGCGCCATGCGGGCCAGTTGGATCCGTACGCGGCCCGACCGGTCCTCCGGGTCGCCGCGCAGGGAACGCAGGAGGCCGTTGGCGAGGCGGTCGACGAGGGTCGCGGGGTCCAGTTGCTCCATGCGGCGGCGGTCGGCGTCGACGGTCGCGTAGCGGAGCCAGCCGGGGGTGGCCTGTGCCTGGTCGAGGTCCGAGGCCGCGTCCGGACCGGATTCCGTGTCCCGCACCAGGTCCTGCGCCGCCGACTCGGCCTCCCGTTCGATGGCCTGCTGCGGCAGGCTCACCGCGCCCAGGTCGCGGCCGGCGCGCAGGGTGCCGAGGCCGTGCGGGTTCTGGACGGTGTGCAGGAGTTCGTGGGCGAGCAGGCGGCGGCCCTCGTCCGTGCCCGGCCGGTACGCCCCCTCGCCGAAGAAGATGTCCTGGCCGACGGCGACCGCGTCCGCGCCGAGCAGGTCCGCCAGCTGACCGGCGTCCCGGCCGGTGTGCAGGCGTACGCGGCTCAGGTCGTGCCCGAGGCGCTCCTCCAGCTCCCGTCGTACGCCGGGGTCGAGCGGCTGGCCGGCGCCGCTGACGATGTCCTTCGGCTCGGGGGCGCGGGACTTGGCCGCACGCTCCTTGCGCTTGCGGCGGCGCTGCTCGGCGGACTGCTCGGAACGGCTGTCCTGGGTCGGGGAGTTGCTCACGAAGTGACCTCCCCGCGGCCGCACAGGCCCTCGTGCACGGCGCGCGCCAGTTCTTGCCCGAGGCGACGTGCGGACAGGCCGGCGGGCAGCGGCGGCAGGCCGGACAGCACGTCGGCCGTCCAGGGGCCGTCGGCGGGTACGCCGCGCTCGCGGACCAGCCGGGTCAGCTCGTGTTCGAAGGCGGCCGACACCTGGTCGGGGTCGGCGCGGAAGCCGTCGAGGACCAGCTCGCCTATCTCCACGCGGATTTCGCGCGGCGTCGGCGTCGCGCCCACCGGCGTCCCACCGGTCTGCGTCACACCCTTGTGTGTCACACCCATCCGCGGACCTCCGTCGGCGTCAAGGAGCGTTCCAGCTTGAGGTATTCGGTGCGGGCCCCCGCGAGCATGTGCCGCATCTGCAGCGCCTCGCCCTCTTCGGCGGCGAGGAACGCGCCGGACAGGGCGATGTTGCGGATCGAGCCGCCCGCCACGGTGAGCTGCGCGAGCAGTTGCGGGTCGATGTCCTTCACCGGCGCCTGCGGCGGCAGCACGCGGCGCCAGATCTCGGCGCGTTCGTGCTCGGCCGGGAAGGGGAAGTCGACGACGAAGCGGATGCGCCGCAGGAAGGCGTTGTCGAGGGCCTTCTTCATGTTGGTGGTGAGGATGGCGAGGCCTCGGTAGGCCTCCATCCGCATCAGCAGGTAGCTGACCTCGAGGTTGGCGTACCGGTCGTGGCTGTCCTTGACCTCGCTGCGCTTGCCGAACAGGGCGTCGGCCTCGTCGAAGAGGAGGAGCGCGCCGCCGCGTTCGGCGGCGTCGAAGACACGGCGGAGGTTCTTCTCGGTCTCGCCGATGTACTTGCTGACGACCTGTGAGAGGTCGACGACGAACAGGTCGAGGCCGAGTTCCTTCGCCATCACCTCGGCGGCCAGGGTCTTCCCGGTGCCGGAGCCGCCCGCGAAGAGCGCGGTGACGCCGAGGCCTCGGCGCAGGGTCGCCGCGAAGCCCCACTCCTGGTGGACCACGGCGCGCCGGCGCACATGCGCGACGATCTCCCGCAGCACGCTGGTCTGCCGCTCGTGCAGCACGAGGTCGTTCCAGCCGGCCTGCGGTTCGATACGGCGGCCGAGTTCGTCCATGCCGACCCGGGCCTCGTCCATGCCGGCCCGCCAGGCCAGGGCGGTGGCGTCGAGCTCGTCCTCGTGGGGCAGTTCACGGCGTACGGTGGCGGCGGCTGACCGTACGACGTGCGGCGGCAGCTGGAACTGGGCGATCAGGGACCGCAGTTCGTCGTCCTCGAGATCGGCGACACCGCTGAACGCGTCCGACCACACAGCCAGTTGCTCCTCGTCGTCCAGACGCGGCACGCTCACCCGGGTGCCGTGCGGGTGGTCCGTCCGGCGCGGGTCGGTACTCGAGACGACGACCGGTACGGCGGCCCCGGCCAGGAACGCCTCCGTGGCCGCCTGCTGCTCCCGGTCCGGCTCGCCGAACTCCAGGAGCAGCGCGGCGGGCAGCAGGATCGCCTCGCGCTGCCACAGCCGGGCGAACCGGTCGCGCTCGGCGGGGTCGACGGGGATGTCCTCGGCGCCCAGCGCGTACAGCCCGAGCCCGGCGCGCGCGGCGGCCGCGGCGGCGATGTCGGCACGGCTGCGCAGGTCGCCGCCGACCAGTTCGACGAGCAACGGCGCGTCGGGTCGGGCGCCGTCCGTCCAGCCGGCCGCGACCCCGCTCGCGGCGAGGTCGTACGACGGTGGCAGCCGGTCGGGCACCGGTGTGCGGCGCACCTGGCCGTGCAGCCGGGCGTCCAGGTAGGGCGAGCCGAGCAGGAAGTGCAGGATGCGTTCGTCGAGCCGGAGCCGGGAGGTCGTCAGCCGCGACTCGTCGTCCAGCTCCACGATCCGCCAGCGACGCAGCGGTGACACGGGCGGCAGCGCGCTCCAGTGGGGTTCGTCCAGTGCCGCCAGGGCGAGCGAGAAGGTGGGGTACGCCCGCTCCGGATCACCACTCGCGGCAGCGCAACGGGCGCCGGTCGCGGGCTCCAGCTCCTGGGCGGCGGCGAGCAGCACGAGATCGCGCTCGAAGGCGGTGAGCCCGAAGCAGGTGACCAGGGCGTCGAGGGGGGCGACATCGGGGCCGCCGGCCGCGGCTTCAGGGGCATGCCTGGCGTCGGGCGAGGTACCGTCGCGGTCCCGCACGGTGGTTCCGTCGTGGTCCCGCACGGTGGTTCCGTCGGGGTCGTGCGAGATGGTGCCGTCGGGGTCGTGCGAGGCGCGCTGCGCGGCTGTGCCGCCAGAGCCTGGACCCGCGGCGCGACCCGCACCCGGACCGCCGGAGTCCTGCTCCGAGCCACGACCCGAGGCCGTGTCACCCAGCGCCTGCCCCGCGGCCCGACCCGCATGAGCGTCGACGCGGGCCAGGACACGCCGGATCTCCGCCGTCAGCGTTGTGCCGGTGCCCAGCGCGGCGGCAGCCGTCGCCCCCGCCTCGGCCGCGCCGTGCGCTCCCATGTCCTCACCTGCCCCCGCCGCTCCCATGTGCCTCAGTGCTCCGTGTCCTCGTCGCCGTCCGTGTCCTCCGTCGCCGGCCGTGTCTGCGGGGACTTGGCCGACTTGGTGGCCGTCCTCTTCGCCGCCCTGGCCGGCTGCGCCGGCTTACGGCCCCGGGCCGCCTTCGTGGGCGCTTTCGCCGTCGTCCTGGCGACGGCCTTCGTGGGCACGTCGGAAGACTCCGCGGCACCCTTCGGGGGAGGGTCCGCACCATCCTGCGAGGGCGCCCCGCCGCCTGTGTCCACAACGGCCCCCGGCCGCTCCCCCACAGCCGGCGGCTTCGGGGCGCCCGGCGCCCCGAACGGCAGCACCCGTACCTCCGGCCGCTCCACCGGCTTCGCCGGCACCGGCGTGCCGCGCCCGTCGATGAGGACCAGTACGGCCTGGTAGACGACCGACAGCGTGTACGGCGTCTGGTGGAGCATCCCCCACAGCTTGGACGTCTCGTCGACGTCCATCGCCGTCGGCGTGAACCGCACCCGCTGCACCGCCTCGGCCAGGTCGCTCCCGCTCAAGTGCGGCCGCTGAGCGGCGAGTTCGATGATGTCCTTGGGCAGCACGGGTATCTCGTGCAGGGTGCGCACCACCGAGCCGATCAGGCGCTGCCCGACCAGTTCCGCCTCCTCGCCGTACGCGCTGATCAGGTAGTGGAGGTCGAGCGCGGCGGCCGGTCGCCGGACGAGTGTCCCGTCGGACGCCCGGGTCGGCAGGTCGTTGTTGCGCTGCGAGGTGTTGGGCGTGACCTGGTACAGGAACACGGTGATGGTCGGCTCGAGAGGCGGGTCCGCCGGCGGCTTGCGCGGCTCGACCTTCACCGCGATGTCGATGTCCGGCGGAAGGTTGTCCTCGATCAGCAGGGCGAGGGCCTGGGTGACGTGGGCGAGGGCAAGTGCGTTGCTCATGGCGTCAGTTCCTCGGTCCCTCTCCTCGTGCTGGTGCGTCTCGTCGTACGTCCGCGGGCCGGTCGCCGCTCACTCACGCCCCCTGGCCAGGTAGTCCGCCAGGCTGACCGCGGCCCGAGGACGCTCCGCGTCCCGTGGCCGGGGCCTGCCGCCTCCGCCCTGCGGCGACCCGCCGGCGGTGACCTCCAGCCGCCCGATCTGCACCTGCACCACCTGCTCGTTCTGGCGCCCTGGACGCCGGGCCGCCACGTGCCGGACGGCATCCCGTGCGGCCGCCGTGTCCGCCGCGCTGGGGAGCAGCGGGGCGGACACGGCGGCGGGGGAAGCGGCGTCCGTTCCAGGGGGGGTCGGCACGGACGCCGCGTTCATGGGGGCCGCCCGCTCCGTACGGCCCCGGCCCGCCGCGCGGCGGGCGGTGTCGGGGACCGGCCGCAGCACGGGGCCCGTCGGTGTGACGGGACGCAGCAGCGGCCCTTCGGACTCGGCCGGCCGGGCCGGGCGAGATGCGGGTTCGGCGGGTGCCGGGGTCTGCTCGGTCCGTACGACCGTCCGCTCCCGTTGCGTACGGACGACCTCGCGGGCCGCCGGGCGTGCCAGATCCGGCCGGGCGACGGCGGCCGGGGCGGCGACGGGCCACAGCGGCTCGGTGCCGTCCGGGTCCGGTGCGGCGGCCCGTACCGCCTCGACGCGTTCGAACGGACCGGCCAGCCGCGGTCGTACGCGCACCACGCCGGGGCGCCGCGCGGCGGGCGCCGCGTGCCGGGCCAGCAGCCGGTCGAGGAAGTCGGGCTCCGGCCGGCCCCCCGCAGTGGACTCAGACATCCGCACACAGCTCCAGGTAGTAACGGCGGCGCAGCGGGCTGAGCGCCAGGATCTCCGGCTCGCTCCAGCCGTACGCGGTGGCGAGCAGATGGACGTCGAGCAGCAGGTCCCGGGCCCAGGCGTCCAGTTCGGTCCACAGGTAGGAGGCGATGTCCAGCTCGGCCCGGGTGCCCTCCCCGCATTCGGGGCAGGCGATGGTGAGCGCGACGTCGGCGCCCGGGTCCGCCTCCTGGGCCGCCTCGGCGATCCGCCGCTGCACGGCGACGGGCAGCGTGTCCGCGGACACGGGCTGCCCGTCGCGTACGGCGGTGACGAGGCAGCGGGCCAACAGGGCCCGGCGCGGGTCGGCGTCCCGGGCCGCCGCCGTCAGGTCGGCGACGCCGGGCACCCGGAACTCGACCTCCCAGCCGTCCTCGGCGACCCGCACCAGCGAATCGCCCCGGTCGGCCAGGGTGCGGGCGAACTCCCCGGCATCCAGCTCGAACTCCATGTCCGCGCCGCACGCCCCGCACTCCAGGCGCACCTGCATCCGCTCGCCGAACAGGGCCCGGCGCAGGGCGAACAGGTCCGCCTCGCGCTCCCCCACCGGCAGCGACAGCAAGTGCTGCTGGTCGCCGCCCAGGTCCGGACGGGCAGCCCGGTGCAGCAGCAGCGCGCGCCCGGCCGGCGCCTGGGCCAGCCCGGTCTCCCAGGTGGCCAGGAACTCGGCCGCCTGTGTGATGGCCATGCCTCCCCCCTGCCCGCGCTAGGCCGGGTTCAGGAACGAGGGCTCCTCCGGCTCGGGCACCTCGTAGTCCCGCTCCCAGCCCTCGCACTCGAGCTTGAGCGACTGGATGGCCACCGCGTTGGCGTTGGCGTCCAGTTCGCCGAGGACCTGGTACTCGCTGGGCCAGGTCCGGTACAGCTTGTGCGAGACGGCGACCTGGCCGGCCTCGTTCAGGACCTGGATCACGATGTCCTTGCGGAAGTCGGCGAGGGACACCTCCGAACCGAGGCCCGCGCCGACCTGCCAGACCTTGTTGGCCCACCGGTCGAACTCGGGGTCGTGCGTGACGCCGCGCTCCAGGGTGATGCCCTCGAACTCGGAGCGGCCCGGCGACTTGCGCGGGGACGAGGGGTCGCCGCCGTGCCGGTGCTTGACGACCTCGGTGGTCCGCTTCAGGGGACTGATCTTGCTGATGCCCGCGACCGTCCGACCGTCCCACAGGACCAGGAACTTGAAGTTCTTGTACGGGTCGAAACGATGGGCGTTGACCGTGAACTCTGCCATCGAAATGTCCTCAGGGATTCCTTGGAGCGTTCCTTAGAGCGCGAACTGCCCGGACGTCTGCTGGATCTTGACGATCACGAACTCGGCCGGGCGGACCGGCGCGATGCCGACCAGGACGTTGACGATGCCGTTCTCGATGTCCTCGTCGGTCGTGGTGTCGCTGTCGCACTTGACGAAGTAGGCCTCGCGCGGCGTGCCGCCCTTGAAGGCGCCCTGGCGGAACAGCGTGTGCAGGTACGAGGAGGCACCGAGGCGGATCTGCTGCCACAGGTTCTCGTCGTTGGGCTCGAACACCACCCACTGCAGGCCCCGCTGGAGGCTCTCCTCGACGTGCAGCGCGAGCCGCCGTACGGGGACGTACTTCCACTCGCTGTCGAGGGCGTCGGAGCCCTCCAGCGTGCGCGCGCCCCAGACCACCGGGCCGGTCACCGGGAACGTCCGCAGGACGTTGACGCCGAGCGGGTTGAGCAGGCCGGTCTCGCGGTCGGTCAGGTTGACCGTGAGCGAGTGCACGCCCGCGAGCCGCGCCTCGGTGCCGGCCGGGGCCTTCCACACGCCGCGCTCGGAGTCCGTACGGGCGATGACGCCCGCGACGGCGCCGGACGGCGGGAAGGAGCGCAGCCGGCCCGTGAGCGGGTCGGTGAGCTGCAGGTGCGGGAAGTACAGGCCCGCGTGGTTGCCGCGTACGGCGTCGAACGCGGCGAGCCCGGCACGGGCCGTGTCCACGCTGACCCAGGTGCTCGGCGCGTCGACCAGCAGGAAGATCCGCCGCTCCTGGCACAGCCGCTGGGCGGCCGAGACGACGGTGAGCGCGTCCTCCGTCTTCTCGTACGCCGCGAGTTCGGGCAGCACGAGGAGGTTGACGTCGGCGACGCCGCGCAGTGCCTGGATGCCGGACTTGTCGGCCTCGGAGCCGATGAGGTCGCGCGGGCCGGGCGCCTCGCCGTCCTCGCCGCCCTCCAGCGGGAAGACGGGCGGGTTGACGGAGGCCTCGAGGCCGAGGTCGTTGGCGCACTCGCCGAGGAAGCGGACGACGTCCTCGGGGTCGGTGGAGCCCGCGACCACCTGGACGCGGCGGCCGAAGGCGGTGACCTCGGCGCCGGCGAAGGCGTGCTTGCCGGGCGCGTCGGGCAGGGCGCGCAGCTTGCGCTCCAGCAGCAGCGCCAGCTCGGCGACGGAGGTCGGGGCCTCGCCGTCGCAGTCGGGGTCGTGGAGCGTGAACTCCCGCTCGACGTCGCCGATCTTGACGGTGAGGTCCACGGCGAGGTCGGGCAGCTCGTTCCCGAACGGCTTGGAGACGGTGCCGGACGGGTCGGGGCGGCCCTCGCCGACGACCTCGACGCGGATCAGCCGGGAGCCGGCGTTGACGACGGTCTGCACGTACCGCCCGTTGGACGGGTCGGTGGACAGACCGGTGAAGCTCTCGCGGGCCTCGCCCTTGGCGTCGTGGACGCGCAGGTTGAAGGTCTCGTCCGGGCAGGGCGTGTCGTAGTCGACGGCGACGCGCAGGCCGTTGCCCCACACGCCGGGTTCCTTGGCGTGCACCTTGAGGACGTCGCACTCGCTGTGGCCCTCGGTGGACTCCAGGGTGACGCAGGCGGCCTTGCCGCTGCCGGCCTTGGCGACCCGGACGATCACGGCGACGGTGCCGCCGTTGCCGAAGAACTGGTGAACGGCGTAGCCGACGGCGCTCTGGGCGCTCAATCCCCCGAAGCGGCGCTCGAACTCCGTGAAGCTCGTGACACGCACCGGCTCGTTCAGCGGACCGCGGCGGGTGTGTCCCACGAAGGCGGTCACCGAAGTGGTCAGGGTCGAGATGGTGCGGGTGCTGCTGGGAAGCTCTTCGACGTAGACACCGGGATACGTCGGCTTGGCGGCGCTCACTGCACTCATCGGCATTCCCCCTCCTATCCCTGTCTCGGGCACCGGATGAAGGCACCAAGAGACGGTGAGGGAGAGACGTTGCGGACCGGGCGCGAGGGCTCCACCCACCCCGTCGGCAGTGGCCACGCGCACCTCATCAGTTCCCCCGTCAGTACCCGCGCGGTTCGGTCGCACAGGTCAAGCAACTCGCTTGTGACTCCTGATGCTCAAGTGCTCAATCCACCTTGGTGCGTTCGAAGTTGGCCGAACAAGACCGGTTCTGGCCAGCAAGGTAGAAGGTTTCGTGAAGGCAAACTTCCCCGATTCGCACATCCCGCCCGCGCGCCCTCGTGGACCGGTCCACACCTCGCGCACAGCGGATGTGAGCGCGGGCAGCGGACATGCCCGGGAGGCCCCGCATTTTTGGCACCGGCGCCCCATCCGCCCAGTGTGCTCCTTGAGTTCTCCCCAAGTCGTACATCCGCCAGTGGCCGGATTCATCAGGGCGGCATGGACGCTTGCGAAGTTGACCGCGGCCTTACGCCATGCGTCTTCGAATGCCCTCTATCGACCGAGACATGCCCGACCTAAACGCCAGGCCGCGCCACCCCTTCCGGCACCTAGAAATATCTACGAGCATGGCTGGGGCCGGACCGGCGCGCGGGTCTCCCGGATCCCCGCGGGCCACCGGCCCGTGTCCGTCGTGCGCCCGTCGCGGCGCGCCGACCGTGCCTGGGGTGGCCATGCAGAGCGTCATGTGGAAGCAAGCCGTCGAGTGGCTCGCCGCGGCCGCCACGGACCCCCAGGAGTGCAAGCGGGAGTGGGACTACGGCACCGGCACGGTGCTCGTGGAGGCCGGGCGGTACTGGGACGTGCTGAGCGTTCCCGACCGGCTCGGCCTGCTCGCCCTGGACTACTTGTGGCGCGACCCGCTGAAGGTGCCCGGCCCCACCCTGGTGGACTGCGCGGCCCGCAGAGTGGGCTTCTTCCTGCCACCCGACCCCGTCAGCGAGTGGATCGGGTTCGGGGTCCGGCACGTGGGCCGTGGCTCGTGGGTCGCCGTACCGCCGCCGTACCGGCCGGCCGGACGCCTGGAGTGGCTCGTCCCTCCGGACGGAACCGGTGCCCTGCACTCCCCCGGCACACTCGAGTCGGCCCTTCGGGAGGCCACTGGCACCCTCGCGGTACTGGCACCGGTCAGCGCGGAGCCTGTGGCACCGGACGGCTGGTGAGGCGGGCGCCGGAAGGAGCGGCCGGGATTGCCGGGTGCCGGTCGACGACCGGACGCGGACCGGACGCGGCGACCAGGCCAGAATGCCCGCCCGTGGCCAAGGGAGCACCGGAAGGAACGGCCGGGGCCCCCACGGACCGGTCGACGACCGGACGCGGACCGGAGGAGCCGGCCAGGCCTGAATGCCGGCCGGTGGGCGGGTGGGCGCCGGCCGGGGCGGCCGGACCCGTGGGTCGGCCTGCAGCCTGGTGTCCGCCGGAAGGGACGACCGGACCCATGTGCGGGCCGGTGGTCCATGAGGGGACCGCGGTCCAGGTCTCGCTCGCGGTCGGCGCGGCGAAGGAGACCCACTGGCCGTCACGGTGCTCCGGGACCGTGTGGCCCCTCGCTTCCCATTCGGCGACGAGAGCCGCGTAGATCGGCGGATGGCCCGAGTATCCGCTGGTGAGTTCGGCGTACGGCCGGGGCGCGGCGTCGTTCCCGAGAAGGCGCCGCGCCGTCGCAGTGCTGTCCATGCCAGGGCAACGCGACGCCGCGCGCCGGTGGTACGCCGGCGGGGCCCCGTCCGTCGGGTCGAGTGAACCCGTCACCCGTACGGCGGCACGCGGGGTCCGGACAAACATCCAGTCAGGCGGTCGCCCGTTCAGAGCAGGGGCACTTCCCGGCCAGTCATGCCGAAGGCCGGCTCACGGTCCGCCGGGTTTCTCGACCGGGGCCGGCGCATCCGGTAACACTGACCTCACGCCGAGGACCGGTCCGGCTACTGTGCCCGCGACCGGACCTCCCGGTACGACGGCAGGGAGAGGCCATGTCACAGCGCCCTGACCTCCGGCAGCGCAGGGCCGTGCTGGAGCACGAGTGGTCCCGCTGGGTGCCGCGGCTGGGCATCCCGGGCGCGCGGCCGGGTGGCAGCGCGGCGTTGCGCCACGAGGTGACCGAGTCCTGGGCGCGATCGCTGAGCAGCGTGGACCCCGGCCGGGACAGCGCCCCGGTCACCGACGGCGGCTTGGTGCACCGGCGTTGGACGTCCTCACCGCTGCACCGGCCGGTCTCCGGCCTCGCCGGCGAACTGCACAGCATCGCCGAGGACGCCGGTTTCGTCACCGCGGTCACCGACGAGTCCGGCACCATCCTGTGGACCTGCGGCGGCCCGACCATGCGCCGCCGGGCCGAGCGGGTCAACTTCGCGCCCGGCGGCCGGTGGGACGAACCGGCCATGGGGACCAACGCCCTGTCCCTCGCGTTGCGCACCGGCCGTCCCAGCTCCGTCTTCTCGGCCGAGCACCTGGTGTCGGCCCTGCACGGCTGGGTCTGCTACTGCGCCCCCGTGCACGGCCCGGACGGTCGCGTCCTCGGCGTACTGGACCTGTCCACCACCTGGGACCGGTCGCACCCCCTGGCCATGTCCACCGTACGGACGCTGGTGTCCACCATCGAGGCCCGCCTCACCACGGAACAAGGCCGTCCGGGTCAGCTCAGTCAGCTGCGGCTCGCCTGCCTGGGCGCCGGAAAGGCCGTACAGGAGGACCGGCAACTCGCCCTTCGCCCACGCCAGTTGGAAATCCTCACCCTGCTCACGCTCGAACCCGACGGCTTCTCACCGGAGCGGCTGCGCGCCGCACTGTACGGTGACCGGCCGGTCACCGCGTCCACCTTCAAGGCCGAGATCTCCCACCTGCGCCGCGCCCTCGGCGGCGGCATCGCCCCGCGCCGCTACGCCCTGACGATCCCGGTGTCCTGCGACGCCGCCGACGTCCTGCGCGCGCTGGAGCAAGGCGACACGGGCACCGCCCTGCGCCGCTACGGCGGCCCGCTGCTCCCCCGTTCCGAGGCACCCGGTATCGAGGAGTGGCGCACCCGCCTCGAAGTGGCCGTACGCGAGGCCGTGCTGGCGAGCACCCGCCCGGAACACGCCCTGCGCTACGGCGAACGGGCCCCGTACGACGCGGAGATCCACCAGCACGCACTGCGCCTGCTCGGCCCGGACGACACCCGCCGCGCTATCGCGACCGGCCGTCTGGCCACGGCCCTGCGCGACTGACGCCGCTGCCCGACCGCCGGTGTCGCCGCACCAACCTTGCGCCAACCTCGGGGCAGCACAGTGAGGAGCGTCACGAGGGCGTGGACCATCACTCACCCCTCCCCCGCCCTTCACCGAGGAGAGCCGCCATGGTGTACGCGCAGCCAGGAACGGAAGGCAGCATCGTCGACTTCGCCCGGCGCTACGACAACTTCATCGGCGGTGACTTCGTAGCCCCCGTCGAGGGCCGCTACTTCGAGAACCCGAGCCCCGTGACCGGCAAGGTCTTCTGCGAGGTGGCCCGCTCCTCCGCCGCCGACGTCGAACTCGCCCTGGACGCCGCGCACCGGGCGGCCGACCAGTGGGGCCGCACGTCCACCGCGGAACGTGCGGGCATCCTCAACAGGATCGCGGACCGTATGGAAGAACACCTGGAGAAGATCGCGGTCGCCGAGACCTGGGAGAACGGCAAGCCGGTCCGCGAGACGCTGGCCGCCGACATCCCGCTGGCCGTCGACCACTTCCGGTACTTCGCCGGCGTCGTCCGCGCGCAGGAGGGCAGCATCGCGGAGATCGACGCCGACACGGTCGCCTACCACTTCCACGAGCCGTTGGGTGTGGTCGGCCAGATCATCCCCTGGAACTTCCCGATCCTGATGGCCACTTGGAAACTGGCCCCCGCGCTGGCCGCCGGCAACTGCGTCGTCATCAAACCGGCCGAACAGACCCCGGTCAGCCTGCTCTACGTCATCGAGCTGATCGCCGACCTGCTCCCGCCGGGCGTGGTCAACGTGGTCAACGGCTTCGGTGTAGAGGCGGGCAAGCCACTGGCCTCCAGCCCGCGCGTGGCGAAGGTGGCGTTCACCGGGGAAACGACGACCGGCCGCCTGATCATGCAGTACGCGAGCGAGAACATCATCCCCGTCACGCTGGAGCTGGGCGGCAAGAGCCCGAACATCTTCCTGCCCGACGTCATGGCCGCCGACGACGACTTCCTGGACAAGGCCGTCGAGGGCTTCGTGATGTTCGCCCTCAACCAGGGGGAGGTGTGCACGTGCCCGTCCCGTGCCCTGATCCACTCCTCCATCTACGAGGACTTCATGGCCCGTTGCGTCGAACGCACGCAGGCCATCGTCGGCGGCGACCCGCTGGACCCGGACACCATGATCGGCGCGCAGGCGAGCAACGACCAGTACGAGAAGATCCTCTCCTACCTCGACATCGGCAGGAAGGAGGGCGCCGAGGTCGTCACGGGCGGCAACCCCCGCGCGGTCCCGGGCCTCGAGGGCGGTTACTACATCGAGCCGACGATCTTCCGCGGCAGCAACGACATGCGGATCTTCCAGGAGGAGATCTTCGGTCCGGTCGTCTCCGTCACGACTTACGACTCCGTAGACGAGGCCCTCGAACTCGCCAATGACACCCTGTACGGCCTGGGCGCCGGCGTCTGGACCCGCGACGGCAACACGGCGTACCGCCTGGGCCGCGAGATCAAGGCGGGCCGGGTATGGACCAACTGCTACCACGCGTACCCGGCACACGCGGCGTTCGGCGGCTACAAGAAGTCCGGGATCGGCCGCGAGACGCACAAGATGATGCTGGACCACTATCAGCAGACGAAGAACATTCTTTGTTCTTACAGCCCTCAGAAGCTTGGTTTCTTCTAGGAGCCTGAAGTCGGTTGCCTGGAGACACCGTTGTGCTCCAGGCAACCGACACGCACCGCACCGACTCGACCCTGGTCGTGAGCATCTCACCAGTTGTGATCGTGAAGTTTCTGTCGATCCGCCTGCCGCCCCCTCCTCCTCTACTGCCTGTTGTCGTTGTCCCGGCACCCGTGCGCCCCGGGCCACGGCAGTGGGTGCCCGGCCTCGGAGTCGGCCGCGCCAGCGCCTTTTGACGTCGCCCTGGCCGCTCGAGCCACCCTTGTACGACACGATCAGCGGCAGCTTCCCCGCGGAGCGGCCGGAGAGAGTGGTCACATTTGGGATGGCGGCGGGCGACGAGGATTGCGGCGGACCGGCCGAAAACCTGACTTGGCCCGGCGGAATGAAAGCCCTTGCCCTTCGTAAGGCATCGAAGCGGCACGCAGCAGCGCCATGACAGCTCACGCACCCCGCACCGCGACCCACGCCCCAGCACCTCACGCACCCAGGTTCCCTCATGCCCAGACGCACCCTCGCCCCCGCCCTCCTCATACTCGGCTCGCTCGCCCTGACAGCCGCCTGCTCCACCGGCTCGACACCGGCGCACTCCGCGCCCTCCCCGGACATCCCGTCCCGGACCGGAGGGAACGACACCGCCGCCCAGGTCGACCTGACCGAGCTCAAGGGCGTGAACATCGTCAGCGACAGCAGCACCGACCGCTCCTGCCCCTGGGCCACGAGCTACCCGGACGTGCCCGGCGCCGACGACATGACGGCCGCAATGAAGAAGCACGTGGAGGGACGTCTCGCGGGCTTCCTCGGCGAGGACATCGGCGGCCCGCCGAGCTGCGGTGGCGCGGACGGGTCGGAGGGGCCCGAGCTGAACGGACAGCTTCTCGCTGCGCCACGCCCGCCGCGTGATGTTGAGGCCGCTACTTGCGCACGCCGGTCGCGTTGAACTCCTGTACGCCGACCTTTCCGTTCTGGTTGCTGTTGCGCACGTAGAGCCGGATGTTGGTGGTGGCGACGTTGGCCGACGGTCGGTAGACGACCGGCGCCGCCGTGTTGATCGCCTGGTAGGGCATGATGTCGATCCAGGCGTTCTGGCTGGCGCTCCACCGCTGCACCTTCCAGTGGCTGGTCATCCAGGTGCAGCAGTTGTCCTGCTGGATGGTGAAGGCGAACCGCTCGTAGTCGGCGCCGAGATCGAACTGCACCCAGGACTCGTTCACGTTGGAGCTGGCCTCGCCGGTCTCGGTGACGCCGTCCCAAAGCTTGCCGAGGCCGCTGTCCCAGGCACTGCGCTGCGACACGGTGGAGTTGTCGGCCAGGTTCTCCCTGGGCACCTTCCGCCCCAGCGCGGCGTACGCCGGTTCCAGGCCCGCCTGGTTCATGATGGTCCGCGCCTCGGCCGGCCACGCACCATCTGTCACCACGTGCGGTCGCCCGTCGCCGTCGTAGATGGCCCCGCTGAGCCAGTTGTCGGCGAAGTCGGTGTAGTTGTGCGACGCGTACACCGACAGGGGCTGGCGGTAACGCGGGGAGAAGTCGAACCGCCCGCCCTTTCCGACGTTGTAGTCCCAGCGGGTCTGGTGACTCTGGTTGTCGCTGTAGTAGTTCGCGGTCGACGTCGAGTGGTGCACGTAGTTGTGGCTGATCTCGCTGCCCGGCCACGACCCGAACGAGTAGACGGCCCCCGAGTCGTGCACCCCCCAGGGCTGCTTGGACGTGGCGTTGTACACCTCGTTGTGGCTGAACGTCGTCTTGCCGATCCCGTCCACCCCGTCGAGGAGGCTGGTCTCCTCCGCCTTGCGCTGATGGAAGCCGCTGTATGCGGTGTCGTAGACGAGGTTGTGGGTGATCGCCACGTTGTAGGTGTTCATCAGGCTGATCCCGGTCGCCGGGAAGAAGTCGTCACCGGTGTCGGTCACGACGTTGTTGCTGATCGTGACGTTCTTGGTGCGCTGGGCGCCGTTGACGTGCACGTCCATCCACCGGCCGGCGATGACCCCGGCGGCGGTCAGGTTGTGGAAGAGGTTGCCGGTGACGGTGACGTCCTCGGCTCCGGTCAGCAGCTGCAGTCCGCCGCTGCCCATCTTGCGCACGGTGTTGTCGGTGAAGGTGATGTCGCGGGCGTTGGTCAGCTTGATCTGACCGGGCACCTCGCCGCCGTAGCCGTCGTGGTTCGGATCCTTGAAGGGGTCGTCCGCGTACTGCGCCTCCGCTTGCGAGCCGCCGATGAACCGGTCGCGAGGCAGCAGCCAGTTGCCGTGCTCGAACGTGATGCCGTCGAACGCGATCGCGCTCGCCTTCGCGGACGGGCTGGACCCAGCCACGTTAACCAGCGTCTCCACCTTCGGCACGTACGCCCGGGCCTGGTTGACGTCCTCTCCCGCCCGCGGGTAGTAGTACACCTTGTTCGTCGCCCGGTTCAGGTACCACTCGCCGGGGGAGTCCAGCTCCTCGAACGCGTTGAGCACGTAGAACGTGTCGTCGTAGTCCAGCGAGAAGCCGTCGTCGCGGTTCAGCCGCGCCTGGAAGTGCGGCTGTGCCAGGCGCACCCGCTTATTGGCGCCGCTCGCGCTGATGTCCACGACGGGGAAGTAGTCGATCTTGAAGCCGATCGCGATGTGCAACAGCCGAATGTCGCGGACGTTGGTGTACGCCGGAACGCCGGCCGCCGGGAACTGCACGCCGTCGTAGGAGCGGGTCGGCCGCTCCGGGTTGGCCGGCGGGTTGGGGATCGATGCCTCATCGAAGAAGCCGCTGCCCACGATGCCCTTGCCCATCGCCAGCTGAGCCCGCCGGCCGCCGACGTAGAGCTGCCGGAAGTAGTCGGCGTAGCCCGCCGACTCCGGTACGTCGGCAACGAAGTAAGGCTGGTCGGTCACCCGCTTCCAGCCCGTGACGGCCTTACCACCGTCAACTATGGGCGTCTCACCCGGATACGCCTGGTAGACGACCTTGAACCCGTTGGAGCCCGAGTCCGCCTCGGTCAGGTCGAAGGTGTCCGTCCGGGTATGCCGGCCCCCGCGCAGGCAGACGCGGAGGTCGGCCCGCATGTCCTTGTTGAGCTCGTGCTGTCGGATGTGGTCCCGCGCCCGTTCCAAGGTCGCCCAGGGGCGATCCGGTGAGGTTCCGGCGTTACCGTCGCTGCCCGACGCGGAGACGTAGAAGGTGCACGCTGCTGCCGCCTCCGCCGTACCACTGACCACCAGCCCAGCAGCCAGCACGACCGCCGCCATGGCGCCCGCGGCCACTCTGCGTTTGCTCATCAACTCCACTTTCGACTTGTGTACGGGAAAGGGTGCACGCAGATGGCGGCCGCGCAGCCCTGCCGATCATCAACTGGGTCAATAGAGGATCATCCATGGGAAATGAACCAGAAACATTGCGGGAACAGGAGCGCACAGTAGCCGGTGACCAAGCGCACATCAAGGGGCTTCACTCGGGTAACCGGAAGACGTTCTCGCCGCCACTTTCGGGTGGGCGCTTGCCTCTTGACGTGGACCTTCTAGGCGCTACGGTGAGCCTGCCATGATGCGGCGGTCTGGTGAGGCTTCTCTTAAGGCGTTCCACTCCTCCGAAATGAAACATGCGCATCTGAGGTGACTGGGTGGCTGAGTACTCCGCCCGGATCACGGTGAACGGCCCGGTCAGCTGGACCGGGTGCCCGGGACGCCTCGCGAGACGAGCCACTTCCAGGAGCTGCTCGCCCCACTCGACCTGACCGGGCAGGTGGTGACTATCGACGCTCTACACACCGGGTGCGCGAACCTGGACTGGCTCGTGACCACCAACCGCGGGACAGGCCGGCGACGCACCGGCGTTCGCCGACGTCGTGGCCCGCCTGCGCGTTCCCCGTCGGCGTGGACGGCCCCGGAGCAGGCCGGACGTGGTCCTGGCCGACAAGGCGTACTCCTCAAGCGCGGTCCTTGAGCACTTCCGCAAGCGCGGCATCCGGGCAGTGACCCCCGTCCCGGCGGACCAGCGGAGCCACCGGCTGCGTCGCGGCAGTCGAGGCGGTCGGCCACCGGCCTTCGACCGGGAGACCTACAAGCAGCGCAACACCGACGAGAGGTGCAAGCCGCAGTGCTGTCATACCTGCGGTTTGCTGTCATGGGTTCCGTTTCCTTTCTCGTTGTCGATTATTGCCAGGCGCTGGTGGTACAGCCAGGCGTGCCGGGCGCCGCACCCACGCGGCAACTGGTGCAGCTGGCGGAGCCGTTCGACCTCGGCCGCGTCGGCGTGGATGATCCAGGAGCGGCGCGCGTCGTCGCGCTGGTGGGCGGTGACCCAGCCTTTCTTGATCCAGCCGTGGAGGGTGATGCGGGCATGCCGAGTTCGCGGGCGAGGTCGGTGGGCCACCACTCGTCGGGGCTCAGCGGGTCCGCGGCCTGGCGCTGGGTGTGTTCCTGGCGGCTGACGCAGCCTGGTTCCTGCAGGAGTTGGCGCACTCCCTGGGGGCCGAAGTGGTCGCGGCGCTTGGGCGGCCGGAAGCCCTCGGCGTTGAGGATCTTCGCGATGGCCGCGGCGGTGTGGCCGGCCCGGGTGAGTTCGCGGGCGCGGGCTGCCAGCTGTGGAAAGTAGCTGAGCTGGTCCAGGCGGCCGACGGGGCGGATGACCTAGCCGTGGCTGTGGTGCCCGCCGCCCAGGTGATCTGAACGGTGACGCGCTCGCCGGTGCCGACGACGGTCGACCTCGACTCGCTCGATCAGGTGCCGCAGCAGCTGCTTGTGGTCGGCGTCGGTGGCGGTCGGCGTCGGTGGTGGCGGGCAGGTCGCGGCTAGCGCGGTGATCTGCTTGCGCTCCTCGGGCGTGAGAGGACGAGGCCGGGCGGCGAGGAAGGGGTCGTATCCCTCGCCCAGTTGCTGCCGCTGGCGCAGTGCGGCCTCCCAGCCGCGCTCCAGTTCCCGCACCACCAGGCGGTTCTCCGGCTCGGCGAGCTGGTACTGGCGTCGGGCCCGCTCGACGGCGTAGTCCGCCCGCTCCAGACGCTGCTGCCAGATCTCCTCGACGGCTTGTCGCCGCTGCTCGGCTCTCTCCACGGCCTGCAGGGAGACTTCCAGGGCCGCGGGTGCCATCGCGGTGAGCCCCGTACCCCCGACGGGGTACCCGGCCCGGAAGCTGCGGTGCTCATTGATCACGACTCGATGCGCGCCCTAGTCGTAGCGCCAGTCGGCCGGACGGCGACCAGGTCGGTCGTCTCGGCGTCGTCGCGGTGCAGTTGCTCGTACGGGAACTCGCCCGGCCGCGTCGGCGATCGGTTCAAGCGTAGGTCACCGGGTATCGGAGCCGAAGACCCGGCGGCCGATTTCCTCCTGGTAGCCCCGGCGGGTGCGGTCAACGTGGGCGGCGGCGGCGGCGCCTGCGGCGGCGGCGTCGCCGCGGCGGATGGCGTTGAAGATCTCGGTGTGTTCCTCGAGCGCCCGCTCGACCGGGCCGCCGCTGTAGCCACCGAAGGCCACGGCGACGACCTCGCGCTGCAAGGTGCTCGCGGCGTCGGCGGCGTCGAGCAGGAAGGGATTGTGGGAGGCGCGGTTGACCGAGGAGTGGAAGAGCGCGTCGCAGCGGGCCAGCTTGGGGTAATCGCGGGTCGGGACGTTCTCCGCGTACTCCGCCAGAGCCTTCTCGATCGTCATCAGCTCCGCGGGTGCAGCCCTGGTCGCGGCCAGCTCCGCGGCCGCCTTCTCCTGCACGGCGCGGAACTCGAAGAGCATCATGATGTCCTCGACGTTCGTCGGCTTGAAATGGCCGCGCAGCCCGGGGGAGAACGTCTGCGACTCGGCGACGAAGATGCCCCGGCCGCGCTGGGTGCTGATCCGGCCGACGGCGGCGAGGGTCTTCACCGCGTCGCGGGCGATGCTGCGGCTGACCCCTAGCAGGGCGGCGAACTCGGCCTCGGTCGGCAGGCGGTCGCCTGGCCGGAGCCCGTTCTGCTCGATGTGCTCGATGATGCGTTCGGCCGCGACCGAGTACCCGGGTCGGTACGACTCGTCGTCGCGGTGTTCCTGTTCCGTCATGCTGGCGCCCCCATGGCTCTACCCGCGTCCCGCGCTTCGAGACCATATGAGTATGGCTTATTGCTCGGGTGGAGTTGTCTCATTATTGCATGCGCTGTAGCACAGCTCGCCGGCGGGCCGTATCCATGGGCCCGTCGGCGAGCCGAGGTCACGGCTTGAACTTGCCGGTGACCGTGAACTCCTGCGCTGCGGCGATTCCACCGGCGTTGCCGTTTTTCACGCAGAGCCGGATCTTCGTGGTCGCCATGGTTGACGCCGGTGTGTAACGACCTGGCCGGAGGTACTGATGGCCTGGTACGGCATGACGTCGACCCACGCGTTCTGCGAACTGCTCCAGCGCTGGACCTTCCACGCCGTGGCCATGTAGGTGCCGCCGTTGTCACTCTGGAACCGGAACGACAGGTTCTCGTAGTCGCATGTGGGTGAAGCCGTCGGACAAGGCGGAGTTCCTCCAGGGCCGTCCGGAACCGGAGCTCGCCGGCATCGACTTCCGGCTTGACCGCCGCGCTCCTCCCCACCGAGCCGCTCCCGCCCGACCCGCACTGCCACTACGGCGAGGACACCGGGATTCGCACGGAACTCGCGCGTCCCCGCGACAGTGGCGATCCCATCGATGCCTCCGACTGGCTGTCGAAGGAGCCGCCGCCCGAGTACAGGTCCACGTGGAACGTGGACGGCTGGGAGATTCCCGGCGATGTAGTGGCGGCGAGGCTGGCGTTGGACTCCGCCCTTCAGCGCCTGCAGGCACTCGCCGACACCCTCCCGGCGGGAGCCGACATCGCGGCGGGACGAATCGACGTCACGCAGGCAGAACGAGAGCGGTGGCTCGCAGCCCAGGAAGAGTGCAGGCGACTGGCCGCCGCCCTGGCGACCCACCCATGGCTGCCCTCGACTAACGACGCGTTCAGTGCCCGCAGGGCTGTCTTCGCCGCCGCGCGCACAGCTCAAGCTGTGGAACCCGCCAACGCGACGTATCAGCCCTAAAAAGTTCGCCTTGTCCAGGCTTCTCGGCGTACGGGAACACACTGGTTTTCTTAGTGACACGGCGTTGCTCCGTGGCGACGACCTTGCCGTCCCGCATCTTCTCGACGAGCGAGATGACCTGCGCGGGACGGTAGACCGTCTCAAACAGCGTGTACTGCTGAAGGTCCTCGACCATACGCCCACCGGGCCTGCCGACGATGAACTCCAAGAGCATTCGGCGCAGTGGATCCGTGTTGGGCTCAAACTCCAGGTCCAGGGCCTGTTGTTGCACGTCCTTGGGATCCGGGTACTGGCATGCGGTGACCACGCCCAGGACGACCTCGCCCGTAACGGGAGGATCCGTGCTGGAGGAGGTATTGCGCTGCATTTGTCGTCATGTTGGTTCGCCCCCCGCGTGGTGACGTGCTGAGTGAATGGCACCGGCCCGCTCGGGCGGTCTGAACCGTGATGGCACCTGGTCGTCGGCAAGGCCCCTATTGGGACACGCCCTGCGGCTCGGTGAAGCAGGAACCATCCCGCAACGACTGAACCGCCCCGGGTTCGTCCGTCCTTGTGGCCGGGAGGGTGACTGGTGGGCTCGGTTGTTGTCGGTGGCGGCAAGGAGCTTCAGGTCGTCGTGCACGGAGGTGCCAGCGGGCGGCGCTGTAAGCGGTGAGGGTCAGGCTGGGTTGGGCCGGCAAGTTCCATGGCGTCGAAGACGAGGGTGAGATCGCCGACGGCCGGGTAGCGGAAGGACTTGCGACCGGTGTGGTGCAGGCGCACGTTGTGCCTGGCCCAAGCGGCGCGCTGCGCCACCAGCCGCGGCCCCCGCCCCGCCGACGCGTCCGGCCGCGTGACAACAGCGGCCACCTCATGCCGCCCCGACGCCCCGAACTGCTCACTGGGGGGTGACGAGTTCGCCGATGAGTCCGGTCAGCCCGCTGCCTCACACTACGATCACGTAGATCTTGCGCACGGTTTCGATGGTCTTCCAGACACCGACGAAGCCGGGCTTCATGACGAAGCTGTCGCCTGCCTTGTAGGCCACCGGCTCGCCACCTTCCGGCGTGAGTTCGACGATGCCGGAGAGGATATGGCAGAACTCGAAGGTCTCGCCCTTGGCCGAACGCGTCTCGCCAGGCGTCGCCTCCCAGACGCCCAACTACGGATCATCTCCCCGCGGGCGACGTCCTGGACCCAAGTCTTGAAGGCGGGATTGCCGGAGATCAGGCGCTCCGGGAGCGGTCCGGACTCGCGCGGAGCGAAGGAGGGATTGTTGTCGATGGTCTGCAGAAGCGTTCGCCGTCATGCTCGACGAGGACCGCAGCCGGCTCGCCGAGGCCGTCGGCGGCGAGGGCGTTGATCAGGTGCGGGTAGGTAGAGATCGAGGTGCCGGTGATGGGGAAGTTCTCCGTGGCACGCAGAGTGTGGATCCCCCAGTACGCCTCGGTGGGAACGTCCCGGTCACCGAGCAAATCGTGTTCGCTGCGCTTGGCTGTGGCGGTCATGGGTGAGCGGGCCCTCTCTCGGACGGTTTCAGACCAGTGTGTACAAGGGGTCAGTCGTGGGAGTACCTCAGCGGGTCGAGCACACAGGACAGCCGGGGGACTATCCGCTGTTCCTCGTCGGCGGAAACAACGGGGACTTGTCCGCACTCGAAGCAGCCCCTTGGCAACCCGGCCCGGCACGACCCGCCGCGCCTTCAGGTGCCGCGGGCAGCAGGGCCGTGCCGGGGGATACAAGCCACTGCGACGGCAAGCCCCGCATCACCACCGCACCGTCGCCTCATCGCAGTTGATGCTTGCCCTTGTAGTAGGCGCCGCCGAACGCCAGGAACTTCGTGATCGGAACGCGGCTGAAGTGAGCCGCACAGGCTAACCGACTGCAGGCCCATTACGTCTGATCGTGCACAAGAACCCGCCGGTCGCCGTGGATCAGGTCAATGCGGCGCGGACCTCCTCGGCGACGATGTCGATCTGGTCGAGGCTCAGATGCGGTCCAAGCGGCAGGCCGAGAAGCCGGTTGCCCGACCGCTCCGTTCTGGGCAGGCTGCCGGCGGCGTATCCGAGACCCTTGTAGACCGGCTGAAGATGCATCGACGGCGAATACAGCGCGTTGCAACCGATGCCCTGCGCGAGGAGATGAGCGGCCAGCGCGTCTCGTCCGTCGAGCTCGATGACATAGTTCCGCCAGGCGTGACGGAAACCTGTCTTCTGGCCAGGCAGATCGGCCAGGCCGGCGAGGTGCTCGGTGTAGCGGTCGGCCTGGGCGCGGCGCACCGCGAGCGCCTCGTCGAGATGGGGCAGCTTGGCGCGCAGGATGGCCGCCTGCAGCTCGTCCATCCGCTGGTTGTGCCCCTCCGTCTCGTGGTGCAGGCCGAGGCTCGGCTTGGGCCCGTAGTGCCGTTCACGAGCCTGACCGTTGGTCGCGAGCTTACGGATCCGCTCCGCCAGATCGGCGTCCTGTGTCATGCAGGCGCCCGCGGCTCCGTAGGCGCCGAGGTGTTTTCCGGGGCGAAGCTGAAACAGGTGACATCGGCCAGGCTGCCGAGCCGCCTGCCGCCGATCTCCGCGCCGAGCGCCAGGCAGGCGTCCTCGACGAGAGCGAGGCCATGACGATCGGCGATGCGCCGCATCTCGGTCATGTCCGCGGGATGGCCGTACATGTCGACGGGCAGCAGCGCGCGGGTCCGTGGCGTGATCGCGGCTTCGCATGCGGTGGTGTCGATGCACCGTGACTCGGGGTCGATGTCGACCCAGACGACGGACGCACCGACCGCGCTGATCGCCGCCGAGTCGGCGAGATCGGTGTTCGCCACCGTGATGACTTCGTCTCCCGGTCCGATCCCGAGCGCGCGCAGTGCGGTTGTCAGGGCGGCCGTACCCGAGCCCACGGCGACAGCGTGCCGGGCGTCGACCCAGCTCGCGAATTCCTCCTCGAAACCGGGCACTTCTTCGCCCCAGGTGAACTGTCCGCCTTCGATCACTCGGGCGATCGCCGCGTCGATTTCCTTGCGGTGCTCACGGTAGAGCTTGGCGTGATCGTAGAGCGCGACTCTCATGGGGTGGTCCTGTCCTTCGGGAGATAGGCCACGACCTCGACTTCCATCGTGATTTCCGGAAAGCCCAGGGCGGCGACGGTCATTCCGGTGTGCGCCGGACGGTGATCGCCGAAGTAGTCGAGCCGCACCTTCGTCACGGCATCCTTGTCCTTTCCGTCCGTGAGGAAGGTCGTGACCTTGACGACGTCGTACCGCGTGGCGCCCATGTGCGCCAGCACGCGATCCAGGTTGCGGTAGACCTGTCTGGCCTGGTTCGTCGCGTCGCCGCCGACCCATGAACCGGCCTCGTCCTTGGCGATCTGGCCGGACACGAAGATGAGATCCCCGGCACGCGCGGCGTGATCGTAGGTCAGGCCCGGCGCGACGTCATCGGGGCTGGAGGTTTCGACTGTATTGAGCATCAAGGACTCTCCGCTGTTGAAGTCGGAATCGGATAGCGCTTTCCGGAAAGGGACAACAGGGCGCACCGCCGTCACCGGGAAACGGCAGGGGGCCTTCCCGCATCGCACTCGCGGAAGGCCCCCGCGGTGTCGCCGCTTTCTGCTTCGCCTCAGCGCAGGCGGTCCTTCACCTTGTAGTAGGCGCCGCCGAACGGCAGGAACCAGGGCGTGCCGTTGTAGAAGGGAACGGGGACCTTGGGGAAGCCCAGGCCGCGCAGGGGGTTGGCCTCCGGGCGGCCGTCCATCATCTCGGCGACCGCACGGCCCATGTAGGTGGCCATCTGGACGCCGTGGCCGCAGTAACCCATGGAGTAGTACAGGCCGTTGGCCTCGCCCGCGTGCGGGAGACGGTCCCAGGAGAAGCCGACCATGCCGCCCCAGACGTAGTCGACCCGCACACCCGCGAGCGGCGGGAAGATCTCCGTCATCTCCCGCTTGAGGATGTCTCCGCTCTTGACGTCAGAGGCCGGGTCGGAAGGCGCGAAGCGGGCCCGGCCGCCGAAGGCCAGGCGGTTGTCGGGGGTGAGGCGGATGTAGTGGCCGATGTTCTTGGAGTCGACCACCAGACGAGCGTTGGGGATCAATTCCTTGGCGCGTGCCTCACCGAGCGGCTCGGTGACGATGATGAAGCTGCCGACGTTGATCAGCCGCTTGCGGAACCACGGCAGCGCCTTGTCGGTGTAGGCGTCGGTGGCCGCCATGACCTGCTTGGCACGGATCGTGCCGTTGAGGGTCTCGACCACGAACCCGCCGCCGGGCAGACGGGTGAGGCCGGTGGCCGCGTTCCGCTCGTGGATCTCCGCACCGGCCCGTTCGGCGGCCTCGGCCAGGCCGTGGACGTACTTGCCCACGTGCAGGGCGGCACTGAGCGGGTCGAGCAGGGCGCCGTGGTAGTAGTCCGAGCCCAGCTCCGACTTCAGGTCGCCGCGGGTCAGGAGCTGGGTCTCGTGATCGAAGTTCTCGGCCAGGTCGCGCTGGGTGGCCCTCATCGACTCGAAGTGCTGGGGCTTGAACGCCACACCGAGGCGTCCTGCGCGGTTGAAGTCGCAGTCGATCTTCTCGGTGCGAGTGAGCTCCTCGACGACGTCGACCGCCTCGCGGAAGGAGTCGTACAGCTCGCGGGCGCGCTCCTGGCCGTAGCGCTTGCGGGCCTCGCCGACACCGATGGTGAGCCCTTGGGTGCACATGCTGCCGTTGCGCCCGGAGGCACCCGAGCCGACCTTGTCCTTCTCGACAAGGACGACCCGGGCGCCCTTGCGGGCAGCGTGGTAGGCGGTGGACAAGCCGGTGAGGCCGCCGCCGATGACCGCCACGTCCGCCTCGTCCGGCAGGTCTCTTCCGGACCGGTCGGGCAGGGCGGGGGCGGTGTCGAGCCAGTAGGGGATCTGCTTCATGGCGTGCGTCCTCTGTGTTCTCAGTCCTGTGTCGCCTGTGGCCGTATAGCCGTGTGGCCGCGTTGTCAGCAGCCGAGCAGCTTCGGCAGGCCCGTCATGTCGGTCAGCTCGTCGTAGGGCTGGTAGTCGGCACTGCCGGGGTGGCCGTGGCGGTTGATCCACACGCGGCGTTTCAGGCCGAGGTCTCGGGTGGGGATGTGGTCGTACACCCAGCCCTGGGCGGTGTGGATGACCTGCGAGGGCTCGACGCCCATGGTCTTGAAGGCGTGCTCGAAGGTCTGGCGGTCCGGCTTGTAGGCGCCGGCCTGCTGGGCGGTGATGACGTAGTCGAACTCGACGCCGATGTTCTCCACGTTCCGCGCGATCAGGTTGTCGTCGGTGTTGGAGATGATCGCGATCTCGTACCTGGACTTCAGCGCGCGCAGGGCGTCCGGGACCTCGGGGAAGGGGCCGAAGGTGGGGACGGCCTCGACGAGGGCGTCGCCGTCGGACGTGCGGTACTCCAGGCCGTGCAGGCGCATGGCGTTGCGCAGGCTGGAGTGCAGGACCTCGTGGAAGGGACGGTATGCCTCCAGGACGGCCTGGAAGCGCATGACGCGGAAGTCGTCGAGGAACTCGTCGACGTCCAGGTTGTCCAGGTCCAGCCGGTCCTCGAGGACCTTCAGGGTCGTGGGGCCGAGCTGGAAGTCGATCAGGGTGCCGTAGGCGTCGAAGGTCACGATCTCACGCATGGGGTGCCTCGATTCTGGGTGGTATGGAGAAAGCTGGGTGTTCAGACGACTTGTTCGCCGGGGGTGACGATCGCGTCGAGTGCGACGAGATCGGCCTCGTCGGGGAGCCAGTCGGCCGCCGCCGCGTTGGCGGTGACCTGCCCGGGGTTCATGGCGCCGCAGATCACGGACCCAACGGCGGGCAGGGCGGCGAGTCCGCCAACGGCGACTTGGAGGAGGGTCAGGCCGCGTTCGGCGCCGTACGCGGTGAGCGCCTCGACTCTGTCGAGGGCGGCGTCGGTGAGCCAGCCCTGCCGCCACGACAGACGGCTGCCGGGCGGGGGCTGCTCGCCGCGCCGGTACTTGCCGCTGAGCAGGCCGTTGGCCAGCGGGTAGTACGGCAGCAGGCCGATGCCGTGGCGCAGGCAGGCCGGGACCAGGTCCGCCTCCACGCCGCGGTCGAGCAGGTGGTAGCGGGCCTGGGTGCTCACGAAGGCATCGCTCAGGTCCTCGGCCGGGAGAGCGGAGCAGCCTATGTACGCGATTTTGCCCTCGTCGACGAGTTCGCGCAGTGCGGCGATCGTCTCGTCGAGCGGGGTGACGCCGTCCGGCTCGTGGTACTGGTACAGGTCGATGCGGTCGGTGCCGAGACGGCGGAGCGAGGCTTCGACGGCGTACCGGATATAGGCGCGGGCACCTCGCCGACCGTACTGATCGGCCTCCGGGCCCATCTCCATGCCGAACTTCGTGGCCAGGACGACGTCGTCGCGGTTGCCCTTGAGGGCGGCGCCAAGCAGCCGTTCGCCGTCACCGCGCGTGCCGCCCTGTTCGCCGAACCCGCCGTACATGTCGGCGGTGTCGAACAGGGTGATCCCGGCGTCGAGGGCCGCGTGGACGACGGCCTTCGTGCCGTCCTCGTCGAGGCGGGAGCCGAAGTTGTTGCCGCCGACGCCGACGACGGAGACGGCCGGCCCGCGGTCCCCGAGCGTGCGATACCTCATGCCCGGCTCCGAACCCGATGCAGACGTTCTTGGTCTGCGTGTAGCTCGCTAGGGCTTCGAGGCCCTTCTCCCGGCCCCAGCCGCTGTGCTTGTAGCCGCCGAAGGGAAGCTCGACGCCAGTGCCGACGCCGGTGGCGTTGACGGAGACCTGGCCGGCGCGGATGCCCTCCGCGAGGCGCATCGCCTTGTCGATGTCGCGGGTCCAGACGTAGGAGGACAGGCCGTACGGGCTGTCGTTGGCAATGTCCAAAGCCTCGTCCGCGTCGTCGAAGTCGATGACGGTGACGACGGGGCCGAAGATCTCCTCGCGGGCGCAACGGGCCTGGTTCGTCAGGCCGGTGAGGACAGTCGGCTCGATGTAGTACCCGTCGGCCAGAGCCGGGTCGGACGGCCCACCGCCACCGACGCGGACCGTCGCGCCCTCCTCCCGGGCCAGGTCGAGATAGCCCAGCACGCGGTCGCGCTGCCGGGCGGCGACCAGCGGGCCGATGTCCGGGTCGGACAGACCGGGGCCGACGCGCAGGGTGGCGATCTTCTCCACCAGCCGGTCCAGGAACTCCTCGGCGCCGCGCTGAAGAAGCAGGCGCGTGCCGGCCGAGCACATCTGTCCCGCGTTGCTGAACGAGGCGCCCAGGATCGCCTTCAGTGCCAGGTCGAAGTCGGCGTCGGCGAAGACGACGAACGGCGACTTGCCGCCCAACTCGGTGACCGAGGGCACCACGTTGGCGGCGGCCGCCTGGGCGACCTTGATGCCGGTGGGAACCGAGCCGGTGAAGGTGACCTGGTCGATGCCGGGGTGCCCGGCGAGGGCCGCGCCCGTCTCGCCGTCGCCGGGGACGACGTTCAGGACGCCCGGCGCAAGCCCGCACTCCAGGGCGATCCGGCCGATCTCCAGCGGGGTCAGCGGCGCCTCGGGAGAGGGCTTGAGCACCACCGTGCAGCCCGCGGCCAACGCCGGGGCGGAGCCCCTCGCGGTGTTCTGCAGCGGGTAGTTGAAAGGGATGATCTGGCCGGAGACACCGATCGGCTCGCGCACGGTGTAGTCGAGCAGGCCCGGGCCGAGGGGGATCGTGGAACCGCCGAGCTTGTCGGCGAAGCCCGCGTAGAACTCGAAGTAGCGGGCGGCGGCCTCGACGTCGGCCTTGGCCTGGCTGAGCGGCTTGCCGGTGTCCTGGCTCTCCAGCCGCGCCAGCCATTCGCCCTGGTAGCGGATGGCTTCGGCGATCCGGTGCAGGATCCGTCCCCGGTCGGCGGGGCGCATCCGGGCCCACTCGGGCGCGGTGAACGCTGCCCTGGCCGCGGCCACCGCGTGGTCGACGTCCGCCTTGCCGGCCAGCGCCACCTCAGCGAGGGCCGTGCCGTCGGACGGGTCGAGGACGGTGAAGGTGCGGCCGTCGGTGGCGGGGACCTGTTTGCCGTCGACGAGGAGCAACTTCGGGTGTCGCCGCTCATGGCCGGATCTCCCCCTGCACCTCGCCGAAGATGACGACCTCGTCGCCGGGACGGACGGTGCGGATCCGGCGTACCCACAGCACGATGCCGTTCTGCGGGGCGCGGACCTCCTCCAGCGTGTTGCCGTAGTGGTCGACGATGTGGGCGATCAGGTCGCCTTCCTTGCAGTTCTCGCCCGGCCCTGCATGTCCGAGGAAGAAGCCGCCGGCGGCGGAACGGGCGAAGGTGCCGGAGACGGCCGTGTAGGTGTCGCGCAGCTTCGCGTCGCCGTCGATCATGTCCAGCTGCCGCATGATGTTGCGGATCGAGTGGACGTGCAGGTCGACGTTCGGCTCGCGGTAGGTACCGCCGCCTGCCTCGATGGTGATGGCGGGCTTGCCCGCCGCGAGGGTGGGATGGCGGACCGTGCCGCCCCACTTGCCGCCCTTCCAGACCAGCTCGTGTCCGGCCGCGAGAGCGAGGTCCGTGGCGAGTTCCTCGTAGCCGCCCTGGAGGATGACGAGCGGGGCGATCTCGCCGAAGGTACCGCCGGTGTGCAGGTCGACCAGCGCGTCGATGGCGGGGACGACCTGCTCGACGAAGGTGGCGGCCAGCCGCAAGGAGTACGAGCCGTCCGCGTCGCCGGGGAAGATGCGGTTGAGGTTCAGGTAGTCGAGGCCGCTGGTGCGGGCCGCTGCCTCGAAGGCGGGGGTGTTCATGCAGGGGATGCCGACGAGGGTGCCGCGCAGGGTGGCCGGGTCGACGTCGGCGAGGACTCGGCGGATGGCCTCCTGGCCGTCGTACTCGTCGCCGTGCACACCCGCGTCCACACACAGGACGGGGCCGTCCTCGGTGCCGTTGACGACGATCGAGCGGGATGCCGAGCTCCACGCCGTAGCTGCTGGTGCCGACCGGGATGAGGCCCTGGGCGCGTTCGCCGGGGGCGACGGTCAGGGGGCCGATGGAGTACATGGGGTGGTTCCTTTCGAAAGCGGGGTGTCAGAGGCGGGCGGAGGCCTCGTCGAGGGTGTCCGCGAGGATGTCGGCGATACGGTCCAGCAGCGCGCGGTCGCTGATCAGCGGGGGCGCGATCTGGACCAGGGGGGCGGCGCGGTTGTAGACGCGGGCGAGCAGCCCGGCCTCGCGCAGCCGGCGAGGGATCAGGTCGGCGACGAGTGCGGCGCGGGCGGTGTCGCTGAAGCCGCCGCTCGTCGAGGTCGCCGACGAGTTCGAGGGCGTAGAAGAATCCGGCGCCCCGGACGTCGCCGACGATCGGCAGCTCCCCCAAGGAGGTCATGCGCCGGGCGAGGTGGTCCTGGTGGCTGCGGACGTTCTCCAGGATCCGGTCGCGTTCCATGATCTCGAGGCTGCGCAGGGCGATGGCCGCGCTCAGCGGGTGGCCGCTGAAGGTGTAGCCGTGGTTGAGGACCTCGCCAGGCCGGTTGATCACCTCGGCGACGTGGTCCGCGACCAGGGTCGCGCCCATGGGGGCGTAGCCGGCGGTGATGCCCTTGGCGACGGTGACGATGTCCGGGCGGGCGCCGTAGCACTCGCCGCCGAACCACTCCCCCAGCCGGCCGAAGGCGGTGATGACCTCGTCGGCGACCAGCAGGAAGCCGTACTGGTCGGCCAGTCGGCGCAGGCCCTGCCAGTAGCCCTCGGGCGGGGTGATGCAGCCGCCCCGGTTCTGCACCGGTTCCGCGATGAGCATCGCGACGCTGTCCGGGCCGGCGGCCAGGACCGTGGCCTCGACGTCCGCGAGGAGGTATTCGGTGAACGCCGCCTCGTCGAGGGGCTGTTCCAGAGCCGCGCGGTTGGTGTTGGCGACGAAGTGGGTCTCCACGGCCGGCGGCCCGTAGGGCTCGGTGAGGCCGGGGTCGTCGGTGAAGGACAGCGCCCCGAGGGTCAGGCCGTGGTAGGCGCCGCGCCGGGCGATCGCCTTGATGCGGCCCGTCTCGCCGCGCAGGGTGTGGTACCTGCGGGCGATCTTCCAGGCGGTCTCCACGGCCTCGGCACCGCCGCCGCTGAAGAAGACGTGCTCGATGCCGTCGGGGGCCAGGGCGGCGAGGCGCTCGGCGAGCGCCAGGCCGGTGGGGTGCGCCGAGTCCGACCACAGGGGGCTGTAGCAGAGTTCGCGCAGCTGCTTCTCGGCCGCCTCGGCGATCTCCTCGGCGTAGGAGTAGCCGATCTGGCAGCAGTAGAGCCCGGACAGGCCGTCGATGAAGCGGTTGCCGGCCGCGTCGTCGACGTAGGGTCCTTCGCCGTGGCGCACGACGAAGAGTTCCTTGCCGGGCTTCGCGAGCGATCCGTTGGCGGTCATGTTCAGCAGCAGGTGCCGCTGAGCGGTGGTGGTGGTCATACGGGCTCGCCTCCAGGGGCGGCGATCCCCGTCGCGGTCTCGACCGACAGCAGGGAGTCCTGCCGCCCGGTACCGAGCCAGCGCACCAGGGCCACCAGGGCGAGGGCGAGGATCGCGCCTGCGATGAGGATCGCGCTGACGGCGGTCACGCTGGGGTCGATGTCGAAGGTCAGGGAGTTGTAGATCTGCACCGGCAGGGTGACGGTGTCGACCGAGGACAGGAACTGGGAGATGTAGAACTCGTCGAAGCTGGTGATGAAGGAGAAGATCGCTGCCGCGATCATGCCGGGGGCGGCGAGGGGGAAGGTGATGCGCCGGGCGATCGTCATGCGTCCGGCGCCCATGCTGGCGGCGGCGTCCTCCAGCCGTTCGTCGATGCCGCGCAGGGTCGCCACCAGGATGAGCACCGCGATCGGCGAGGCCAGCACGGTGTGCCCCAGGGCGATCGCGAGCGGGCTGCCCAGCATCGAGGCCGGCTCGAACAGCAGGAACAGGCCCAGGGCCGTGACGATGTTCGGGATGAGCAGCGGTCCGAGAACCAGGGCGTAGACCGCCGAGCGCAGCGGCAGCTCGCTGCGGGTCAGCGCGGTCGCCGCGGTCACGCCGATGATCAGCGAGAACACGGTGCTCAGGCACGCGACGAGCGCGCTCAGCGACATCGCGGCCGGCCACTTGCTGCCGTCGGCGAACAGCGACTGGTACCAGTGCAACGTCCACGCGCTCGGCGGGAAGGAGGCGAAGGCGTTGTCGCTGAACGAGGTGACGACGATGACGACGATCGGCAGGGCCAGGAACAGCAGGATCACGGTGGCGACCGCGGTGAGCGCGATCCGCCCGACGAGGGTGCTGCGCAGCTCCATCATGAGACGCTCCTCTTCTTCCGGCTGGCGCCGAGGGAGCTGATGAGCTTCACCAGCAGCAGTCCGGCGAAGGTGAGCAGCAGCAGGATGACGCCTTCAGCGGCCGCTCCGTTCCACTGGTTGTCCTTCGTCACCTGCTGGTTGATGAGGGAGGCGATCATCGTCTGGTCGGGGCCGCCCATCAGGGCCGGGGTGATGTAGTAGCCCAGTGAGAGGATGAAGCTGAGCAGTCCGGCGCTGGCCAGTCCGGGGGCGACCAGCGGCAGGTACACCCTGCGGAAGATCGTCACCCGTCCCGCGCCCATGCTGGCCGCGGCGGCCAGCAGCCGGCGGTCCACACCACGCATCACGCCGTACAGCAGCAGCACGGTGTACGGCAGCATCACCGAGGTGGTGCCGATGACCACACCGATCTCGTTGTAGAGCAGCTGGAACGGGGCGCCGGGGACCCACACGTTGGCCAGGGTCTCGTTCACCAGGCCCTTGTCGCCCAGCATGATGATCCAGCCGTAGGTGCGCACCAGGGCGCTGATGAAGTGCGGCACGACCACGATCAGCATGGCCAGCCCGGCCGACAGCGGCTTGAGCCGGGAGATCGCGTTCGCCAGGACGAACCCGAAGACGAGGCTGAACAGCGCCGTCTCCGCGGAGATGCGCAGCGTCGTGAACAGCACGGAGAGGTTGACGCCGGTCAGCGCCTCGGCGTACCAGTGCAGCGTCAGCGATCCGTCGGCGTTCTTCAGGCTGAGGAACAGCGTGCTGAAGATCGGATAGACGAACAGCAGCAGCAGGTAGACGACGACGGGCAGTGCGTAGAGGATGCCGACCCGGGTCCGGCGGGAGGCCAGGAGCTTACAGGGGCGGGCCGGGGCGCCCGCGAGGGTCGCGGCCATGGGTCACCCGCCCTGTTCGGTGGGGAAGAGGTTGACGTCGTCGGGGTCGACGGCGATTCCGACCCGCTCACCGGCGACGGGGCCCCGGCCTGCCGCTACTTCGAGGCGAAGCAGCGTGGAGACACCGCCGTCGATCCGCACCCCGGCGCGCACCACGCTGCCCACGTAGGTGGCGGTCTCCACGGTGCCGGTACAGAATCCGTCGTCGGGGCTCCGGCCCGCAGCCGGCCCGGCTGGAGGGCGACGTCGACGGCGGCGCCGGTCGCCAGGTCGTGGCGGCGTGCGGCCAGCAGGCCCCCGTTCTCGTCGAGGCGTACGAGGGTGTGGTCGCCGGTGTGCTGCTCGACTCGGCCGTGAAGGAAGTTGGCCGCGCCGAGGAAGTCCGCGACGAACGGCGTCTTCGGCCGCTCGAACAGTTCTCGGGGGTGTCGAACTGCTCGATCAGGCCGTTGCGCATCACCGCGATGCGGTCCGAGAGGACCAGTGCCTCTTCCTGATCGTGCGTCACGTAGATGACGGTCAGGCCGAGTTCCTGCTGGATGGTCTTGATCTCGACCTGGAGCTGGTCGCGGAGCTTCTTGTCCAAGGCGCCCAGCGGCTCGTCCATGAGGATGACCGGTGGCCGGTAGACCAGCGCGCGGCACAGGGCGACG
>CAWCSC010000014.1:0-181340 GCA_963798065.1 uncultured Actinomycetota bacterium
AAACTCCTCATCCGTCACCAGTCCGGCCTGATGCAGCTCCCCGAGGTGCCGGATCCGCTCGGCGATATCCGCGGGATCCCGCCGGGGCGCCGCCGCCGGGACCGCCGGCACGGCGCCCCGGCGGACGTCCGCACCGCCGCCAACACCGCCGCGGCGAACGGCAGCGACTCGTGCACCGGCCCGTACCCCAGCCCGAACACCACGGCCGCCGGATCCTGGTCGGCCTGCCCGGCGCGAGCCGCGCCGCGAGTCCCGGCGGCAGCAGCCGCAGGTACCCCTCGAACGACCTCGGGCGACCGCCACTCGACCCCGCTCAGCTCCGCGACGGGGAAGCTCTGGTCGCCCGCCTTCCACTTCGCCGACGACGCGCCCGTCCAGAACCACCGGAAGCGCACCGTCTGCCCGTCGAAGGACGCCTTCCCGTCGTACGCCTTGAACGGCAGCGGCGCCTCGGGCGGCCCACGAGGAAGCCGGTCGGCCGGCCCGGACTCCGTCAGCACGCGCCCGCAGCTCGTCGGCGTAGTACTCGGCGAGCGTCTCCCGTTCGGCGGGCAGCACCAGCCGGTACGGGTCGCCGCTCTCCTTCAGCTGCCCGGCCGCCGCCTCCATCAGCGGGTCGGCGCCGGGCCGCGGCTCGAGCGCGCAGCACGACCGTGCCGCGTTTCCCGCGCGTCAGCGTCACCCCGGCGATCGCGTCCAGAGGGCACCCGGCGTTCCCCGAGTGCCTGGAAGAGCTTGGGTGTTCGAATCCCCCGTTCGTAGCGGATGAGCACGGAGTCGGACTCGAACTCCCAGGCGGCATGAAATCCGGCCAGTACGTCACCCATGCGGCTCATCGTATGCGGCACGTGCTCCTCCGTCGCCCTCCCGCGCAGACCGCAATTTCTGCGCCTCTACGCGCGTCCGGCCGCCGTCGTGCCGGACAAACCGGCCCGGCAGGCGCTCGTCTTCGTCGCGCGCAGTGCACCGAGCGGTATGCGCCAACGCCGATCTCTGCGAAGTTGCGCAGGCTGTCCGTGCCCGGCTCGAAGTAGCCGGCGTGGCCCTTCGCGCCCCGCGCCGACAGCACCCGCGCCCCGAACGCGGCGGACACCGGGTCGGCGCCGTGCCCGAGCCCGCCGACCTCCAGGTACGGCACGTCCTGGATCCAGTCGTCGGCGTCCCGCATCGCCCACACCCGGGCGGCGGTGTGCAGGTGGGAGGCCTTCTCGACCCGCATGCCGGGGCTGCCGGCCACCGCTATGTCGGTCACCCGGCGGGGCAGTGTCGGGCGCGGCGACCCCGCACACCACCGAGCCGTAGCTGTGGCAGAACAGCGAGACCGGCGGCCCGCCGGGCAGGGCGCGCAGCAGCGCGTTCAGCCGTACGGCGCCCTCCTCGGCGCGCATCGCCGTGGCCGCGTCGATGCCGAGGCCGCTGGGGGCGGTGTAGTCGGCCCAGGCGATCACGGCCGTACGCGTCGAGGGGCTGCCTCGCCGCTCGGCCGCGTACAGGGACTCGGCCATGCCGACGGGCGCCGAGTACTTGCGGTCGGTGCGCTGGAAGGTGAGCAGGTCGGTGTCGACGCCGGGCACGACCACCGAGACGCGCTCCGCCCGGCGCAGGTTGCCGAACACCTCGGCGACCCGGCCCGAGCCCTCCGGGTCGAAGGCGAGGATGTGCCGGCCCGGCTCCATCAGCGACATCGAAGCGGTGCATCCTGCGGCCGGCCTCGTGCTGCCCGGCCGGGGTGAGGCGCTTGTCGTGCATGCGTTCCCGCTCGACCTCGCGCGCCTGGTCGAGCGCGACGCGGTTGGCGCGGTAGCGCAGCTGGACCGGGGCGCCGTTCATGTTGCCGACCGCGAGCGGGTAGCGGCGGACCAGGCTCGCGCGGTGCCTGCTCGGTGAGCGAGGCGAAGAAGCGGGCCAGCCGCGTCGGGCGCGGGTGCGCGGTCGGGCAGCAGCGTGCCGCCGATCCGGCCGTGCTCCCAGGCGGAGAGCGAGGCCTGGAGCGGTGTGGCGCCCCGCTGGTTGCGCAGGGCGGTCCAGCCGGTGGTCGCCAGCATCACGAACACCACGGCCAGGGCGAGCAGTGCGCGCCAGACGTTCAGTTGCGGGGAGGTGTCGAAGGAAGTCACTGGGAGGACACACTAGGAGAACGAGAGGGTCTCGCGTTAACCAAGTGACAGGGATCACGTTTCGTCAATGTGCTGGGGGCTGATCCGGCACGCTCGCGACGGTGGCCGCCAGGGTCTCGCCAGCGCCGGTGAGCGCCGGGCCCACCTGGTCCAGATATGAGGCCGTCAGGTCGCGCATGCGCCGCGAGGCTGAAGTCGTCCCCGGCGCGACCACGACGCTCGGTGACCCGCATCACGCCGCCGAAGACGGCCACGACGAGCCGCGGGCGCGGATCCGCGTCCACGTCGAGCGCCCTCGCGCTCGGCGATGAGGCGCGCGATCTCCTCCTCCGGTCTCCGCCGAGCGGCGCAGATGCGCGGCGAGCAGCGCGGGCGTCGACTCGATCACCCGGTAGATGCGCAGGTGCAGCTCGACCGGCACGAGCCGCCTCGACGGCCTCGCTGATCGTGTCCCAGCTCTCCAGCACGGCCTGGCGCAGCGCCTCCATCGGCGCCTCGTCCGGCGGGCGCGCGCGCACGGCCTCGACGAAGTGCGCCTCCGCCAGCCGCGGCACGAAGAACGCCGCCTCCTCCTTGCCGGCGAAGTAGCGGAAGAAGGTGCGCTGCGAGACGTCGACGGCGTCGGCGATGTCGTCGACGGTGGTCTCGCTCGTACCCGCGCGTGGTGAACAGCTCGAGGGCGGCGCGCAGCAGGGCGTCCCGGGTGCGCTGCTTCTTGCGTTCGCGCAGGTTCAAAGGCTTCGCTCCTCGACCGCTTCCGACAGTGTTTTCGCAGTTCAGGCTATACGCAGGATGTCATGTCAGTTACCGACTTGTGAATTGGTTTGTCAATTGTCAGTGGCTGTCATTAGCCTCGAGCGCATGACTAGTCAGACCACCATCGACACGACGGGGCCGGGGGACAGGGTGCCGGCGGCGCCGTCGGACGCGACGCCGGCCAAGGGGCTGCGCGGCCACCCCTGGCTCACCCTCATCACCGTCGCGGTCGGGGTCATGATGGTGGCCCTCGACGGCACCATCGTGGCCATCGCCAACCCGGCCATCCAGAAGGACCTGGACGCCAGCCTTCGCCGACGTCCAGTGGATCACCAACGCCTACTTCCTCGCCCTCGCGGTCGCCCTGATCACCGCGGGCAAGCTCGGCGACCGCTTCGGGCACCGGCAGACCTTCCTCATCGGCGTGGCGGGCTTCGCCGCCGCCTCCGGCGCCATCGGACTGTCCGACAGCATCGCGCGCGGTCATCGTCTTCCGTGTCTTCCAGGGCCTGTTCGGCGCGCTGCTGATGCCGGCCGCGCTCGGCCTGCTGCGGGCCACCTTCCCGGCCGAGAAGCTCAACATGGCCATCGGCATCTGGGGCATGGTCATCGGCGCCTCCACCGCGGGCGGCCCGATCCTCGGCGGTGTGCTGGTCGAGCACGTCAACTGGCAGTCGGTGTTCTTCATCAACGTGCCGGTCGGCATCCTCGCCGTCGTCCTCGGCGTGCTGATCCTGCTCGACCACCGCGCCGAGAACGCCCCGCGCTCCTTCGACCTCCTCGGCATCGCCCTGCTGTCGGCCGCCGATGTTCTGCCTGGTCTGGGCGCTCATCAAGGCCCCGCGTCCGAGTGGGGCTGGGGCGACGGCAAGACCTGGCGTTCATCGGCGCCTCGGTGCTGTGCTTCGCGCTGTTCGCCTTCTGGGAGACGAAGGTGAAGGAGCCGCTGATCCCGCTGGCGTTGTTCCGCTCGGTGCCGCTGTCGGCGGGTGTGGTCCTGATGGTCCTGATGGCCATCGCCTTCATGGGCGGCCTGTTCTTCGTGACGTTCTACCTCCAGAACGTGCACGGCATGAGCCCGATCGACGCCGGTCTGCACCTGCTGCCGCTCACCGGCATGATGATCGTCGGCTCGCCGCTCGCCGGCGCGATGATCACCAAGTTCGGCCCGCGCGTCCCGCTGGCGGGCGGCATGGCGCTCACCGCGATCGCCATGTACGGCATGTCCACGCTGGAGACGGACACCGGCAGCGCCGTCATGTCGATCTGGTTCGCCCTGCTCGGCCTCGGCCTCGCGCCGGTCATGGTCGGCGCCACCGAGGTCATCGTCGGCAACGCCCCGATGGAGCTCTCCGGCGTGGCGGGCGGTCTCCAGCAGGCCGCCATGCAGATCGGCGGCAGCCTCGGTACGGCCGTGCTGGGCGCGGTCATGGCCTCCAAGGTCGACAGCGACCTCGCGGGCAACTGGGCGGACGCGGGGCTTCCGCCGCTGACGCCGGAGCAGGACGCACCAGGCGCTCCGAGGCGGTCCAGGTCGGCGTCCCGCCGGTGGCCCCGGGCACGCCGGACGCGATCGCCGCGAAGATCACCGACGTCGCGCACGACACGTTCATCTCCGGCATGAGCCTGGCCTCCCTGGTCGCCGCCGGTGTCGCGGTCGTGGCGGTGCTGGTGGCCTTCCTCACCAAGCGCGGTGTGAACGCGGAGGCCGGCGCGGGCGCGGCGCACATCTGACGGTATCCCGGAAGTCCGGGTTCTCCGGGGGGTTCGCCTATCAGGGTGAAGGCAACCGCTCGAACCCTCCCCTCCGGCAGGCGCCGCAGGTCACAGTGGGTCAAGTCCTCCGCAGGGCATGGAGGACGGTACGCTGCGGCGCGCTGCCGGAGGGGGGCAGCGCGCAGGCAGCGTGATTGAAAGTCGTACGGCGGGGTACTCGCCAAGCCGTATCCGAACCGAACCCCAACATTCGAGGGTTTACGGGAGTTGATGATGGCGAGCTTCGGACACGGTACGCGCAGGCACCCCCGCTCACGTGGCCGGACGTGGTCACGGACCGGGCCGGATCGCGCGACGCTCGGGATCATCGGAGTCATCTGCGCGGTCGCCGGATTCTTCGTGCTGGGCATCATCCTCGGCCCCGTGGCGATCGTCTGCGGCTGGCTCGCCATGGGCCGCAGCTGGTCGGGCTCCCGCCCGGTCCCGGCCCTGGTGGCCTTGGTGCTGGGCGCCATCGACACGCTCCTGGCCATCATCTGGCTGGCAGGAGCGGCCACACCGGGCATGGGCATGTTCTGACCCGGGTGGAGTGAGGGAAGGGCCTCTGGCGGTCAGGCCGGGGGCCCTCCTTCGTGTACCGGCGCTACTCGACCGGCGTCCCCTTCAGCGCCGCCAACTCCCCCCGCAAGCGCCCGCACCTCCTCCGTCAGCTCCCGTATCGCCTCCGTCTGCCGCCGCTCCTCCACGTCGTCCTTCTCGAACCGCGCTATGAACCACGCCGCGATGTTCGCCGTCACCACACCCAGCAGCGCGATCCCGGACAGCATCAGCCCCACCGCGAGCATCCGTCCGAGCCCGGTGGTCGGCGCATGATCCCCGTACCCCACGGTCGTCATCGTGGTGAAGGACCACCACACCGCGTCACCCAGCGTCTTGATGTTCCCGTCCGGCGAGTCCCGCTCCACCGACAGCACCGCCAGTGACCCGAACATCAGCAGCCCGACCACCGCGCCGACGACATACGTCGTGAGCCTTATCTGCGAGGCCATCCGCGCCCGCTGCCCGACCAGCAGCAGCGTCGACACCAGCCGCAGCAGCCGCAGCGGCTGGATCACCGGCAGCAACACCGCGCCCAGATCGAGCCAGTGCGTCCGTACGAACGTCAGCCGCTGCTCGCGCGAGTGCCAGCCGCATCACGTAGTCGAGCGCGAACGCCCCCCACACCACCCACTCCACCGCCGTGCACACATCCACCACGTCCCGGCTCGCGTCGGGCCGGACGATCGGCACGGCGTAGGCGACGGCGAAGGCCAGGGCCAGACCGAAGAGCGGGCGCTGGGTGTGCTGTTCCCAACGGAGTTGGGCCGACTGCTGCTGCATGGCCGCATCGTAGGAAACGTGAAGGGGCGGTGTGCCCACGGTGTACCCGTGATGCGCACCACCCCTTGACAGGGTGCGACAGGTTTCCGGGTGCTACGCGTCGCCGCCCGCGACCCCCGGGTCGGCCGCCGCCACGTCGAGCAGCTGGTACCGGTCGATGGCCTGCTTGAGCACCGACCGGTCGACCTTCCCCTCCCTGGCCAGCTCGGTCAGCACCGCCACCACGATCGACTGCGCGTCGATGTGGAAGAAGCGCCGGGCCGCGCCGCGCGTGTCGGCGAAGCCGAAGCCGTCCGCGCCCAGCGACTGGTACGTCTCCGGCACCCAGCGCGCGATCTGGTCCGGCACCGACCGCATCCAGTCGGACACGGCCACGAACGGCCCCTGCGGCGTCCGCCAGCTTCCGCGTCACGTACGGCACCCGCTGCTCCTCCTCGGGGTGCAGCAGGTTGTGCTCCTCGCAGTCCACGGCCTCGCGCCGCAGCTCGTTCCAGGAGGTCGCCGACCAGACGTCGGCCTTGACGTTCCACTCCTCGGCGAGGATCTTCTGCGCCTCGACCGCCCACGGCACCGCCACACCGGACGCCATGATCTGCGCCGGGATCGAGCCGCCCGTGCCCTCGCTGAACCGGTGGACGCCCTTGAGGATGCCCTCGACGTCCACGTCCTCGGGCTCGGCCGGGTGCTGGATCGGCTCGTTGTAGACGGTGAGGTAGTAGAAGACGTCCTCGCCGTGCGGGTGCTCCTCGGAGCCGCCGTACATCCGGCGCAGGCCGTCCTTCACGATGTGCGCGATCTCGAAGCCGAACGCCGGGTCGTACGCCACGCAGCCCGGGTTCGTGGAGGCCAGCAGCTGCGAGTGGCCGTCCGCGTGCTGGAGGCCCTCACCGGTCAGGGTCGTACGGCCGGCGGTCGCGCCCAGGACGAAACCGCGCGCCAGCTGGTCGGCCATCTGCCAGAACTGGTCGCCGGTGCGCTGGAAACCGAACATCGAGTAGAAGACGTAGACCGGGATGAGCGGCTCGCCGTGCGTGGCGTAGGCCGAACCCGCCGCGATCAGCGAGGCCGTGCAGCCCGCCTCCGAGATGCCGTCGTGCAGCATCTGGCCGTTCGGCGACTCCTTGTAGGCGAGCAGCAGGTCGCGGTCGACCGACTCGTACTGCTGGCCGAGCGGGTTGTAGATCTTCGCGCTCGGGAAGAAGGAGTCCATGCCGAACGTGCGGTACTCGTCCGGCGCGATCAGCACGAACCGCTTGCCGATCTCCTTGTCCCGCATGAGGTCCTTGAGGAGCCGGACGAAGGCCATCGTCGTCGCGATGGACTGCTGGCCCGAGCCCTTCTTCACGGTCGCGTACGTCTTGTCGTCGGGCAGCGCCAGCGGCTTCGAGCGCACGACGCGCGTCGGGACGTAGCCGCCGCAGCCCTTGCGGCGGTCGTGCATGTACTGGATCTCCTCCGAGTCCCGGCCCGGGTGGTAGTACGGCGGGACGCCGGACTCCAGCTCCTTGTCGGAGATCGGCAGGTGCAGCCGGTCGCGGAAGCGCTTGAGGTCGTCGACCGTCAGCTTCTTCATCTGGTGCGTGGCGTTGCGGCCCTCGAAGTTCGGGCCCAGCGTCCAGCCCTTGATCGTCTTGGCGAGGATCACCGTCGGCTGGCCCTTGTGCTCCGCGGCCGCCTTGTACGCCGCGAAGATCTTCTTGTGGTCGTGGCCGCCGCGCCCCAGGTGCAGGATCTGGTCGTCGGTCATGCCCTCGACCATCGCGCGCAGCCGGTGGTCGTCGCCGAAGAAGTGGTCGCGGATGTACGCGCCGGTCTCGGTGGCGTACGTCTGGAACTGCCCGTCCGGCGTGGTGTTCATCTGGTTGACCAGCACGCCGTCGCGGTCCTGGGCGAGCAGCGGGTCCCAGGTGCGGTCCCAGACCAGCTTGATCACGTTCCAGCCGGCGCCGCGGAAGATCGACTCCAGCTCCTGGATGATCTTGCCGTTGCCGCGCACCGGGCCGTCGAGGCGCTGCAGGTTGCAGTTGACGACGAAGGTGAGGTTGTCCAGGCCCTCGCGGGCGGCGATGGACAGCTGGCCCAGCGACTCCGGCTCGTCCATCTCGCCGTCGCCGAGGAACGCCCACACCTGCGACTTGGAGGTGTCCGCGATCCCGCGCGCGTGCATGTAGCGGTTCATCCGCGCCTGGTAGATCGCGCCGATCGGGCCGAGGCCCATCGACACCGTCGGGAACTCCCAGAAGTCCGGCATCGAGCCGCGGGTGCGGGTACGACGACAGGCCGTACGGCGCCTTCGACTTCTCCTGGCGGAAGCCGTCCAGGTGCTGCTCGCTGAGCCGGTCCAGCAGGAACGCGCGGGCGTAGATGCCCGGCGAGGCGTGGCCCTGGAAGAAGACCTGGTCACCGCCGTCGCCCTCGTCCTTGCCGCGGAAGAAGTGGTTGAAGCCCACGTCGTAGAGGGAGGCGGAGGAGGCGAACGTGGCGATGTGGCCGCCGACGCCGATGCCGGGGCGCTGCGCGCGCGAGACCATCACGGCCGCGTTCCAGCGGGTGGCGTTGAGGATCTTGCGCTCGATCTCCTCGTTGCCCGGGAAGAACGGCTCGCTCTTGGTGGGGATCGTGTTGACGTAGTCCGTGCTGCGCATCTCGGGCACGGCCACGCGCTTCTCGCGGGCCCGCTCGATCAGCCGCAGCATCAGATAGCGGGCCCGCTCCCGGCCGCGCTCGTCGACGGCGGCGTCGAGGGAGTCGAGCCACTCCTGCGTTTCCTCGGGATCGAAGTCAGGAACCTGACTCGGAAGGCCGCCAATGATGATCGGGTTGCGATCGGATGCGGAAGCCACGCTGTTCCTTACCTGTCAGAGGGCCTGCGAGGGCCGCTGTTTCGCTGTGGTCGCTGGGCGATGTCCTGGGCTGCGCCGTCCCCATCGTCTACCTCGGGGCCGTCAAACGTCATCTCTACCGTAGCGGTAACCCGGGCGCGAGATCGACTCCGTGACGTATGGGGCGAATACATTCGAGTCTCGTACCCACAGATGATTCCCAAACGCGCAAACAGGGCAGAAAGGTGTGGTGTGCGTCACCTCGGACCATGATGGTGTGCCTGGAGTTGCGGTGACACGGCCAGGATCGTCACCGTTTCGGCGGTCTGAACGGCCGGGTACTTGCGCGATCCGTCCCGCCCGTGTGGACTACGGCCAATGCTTCGCGCACGCGCGTGGCTGAGACATTCCCAAAACATGATCAGGAGGCAACCCGTGAGCGCGACCGCGGACCACGCGGAGGAGCGGACGAACCCTGCCGCCAGGCTGGGGTTCCAGCCCGGGCAGGTGGTCCAGGAGATCGGCTACGACGACGACGTGGACCAGGAGCTCCGCGAGGCCATCGAGGGCAGTCATCGAGGGCGACCTGGTGGACGAGGACTACGACGACGTGGCCGACGCCGTTGTGCTGTGGTTCCGTGACGACGACGGCGACCTGACGGATGCGCTGGTGGATGCCACCACGTACATCGAAGAGGGCGGCGCGATCCTGCTCCTCACGCCGAAGACCGGCCGTGACGGCTACGTGGAGCCGAGCGACATCTCGGAAGCCGCGACCACGGCGGGTCTGACGGCGTCCAAGAGCGTCAGCGTCGGCAAGGACTGGAGCGGCAGCCGGCTGGCGACGCCCAAGGCCGCCAAGTCCAAGCGTTAGTCGTGTCGGAACCGGGGCGGGCCGACGCTGTCGGCCCGCCCATCGGGCCTGTGCGTGATCGCTGCGTAGGGTGGTCCCACCCGAACAGCCCCACCGAAGGGACACCCACGACGATGGCGATCCAGGTCGGCGACAAGGCCCCCGACTTCGAGCTCAAGGACAACCACGGCGCGACCGTGAAGCTGTCCGACTTCCGCGGCCGGAAGAACGTCGTGCTGCTCTTCTACCCCTTCGCCTTCACCGGCGTGTGCACCGGCGAGCTGTGCGAGCTGCGCGACAACCTGCCGCAGTTCTCCGACCGCGACACCCAGCTGCTCGCCGTCTCCAACGACTCCATCCACACCCTGCGCGTCTTCGGCGAGCAGGAGGGCCTGGAGTACCCGCTGCTGTCGCGACTTCTGGCCGCACGGCAACGTCTCGCGCGCCTACGGCGTCTTCGACGAGGACAAGGGCTGCGCCGTGCGCGGCACCTTCGTCATCGACAAGGAGGGCGTCGTGCGCTGGACCGTCGTCAACGGCCTGCCGGACGCGCGCGACCTGAACGACTACGTGAAGGCGCTCGACACCCTGTGACGCCGGTCGGGCGTCATGCGCTCGACACCCGCTGAATTGTCGGCTTCAGGGCCTGCGTGGGGCGGGAACCCGTCACTAGGATCGACTCGTTGATCCGATATCCGAGCACTGCGGGGCATCCCGCCCCTGGACACCAATGGAGGACTCGTGGGAGTCAGCCTCAGCAAGGGCGGCAACGTATCGCTGAGCAAGGAGGCGCCGGGCCTGACCGCGGTCATCGTCGGTCTGGGGTGGGACATCCGCACCACGACCGGCACCGACTTCGACCTGGACGCCAGCGCGCTGCTGCTGAACAACGCCGGCAAGGTCGGCAGCGACCAGCACTTCGTCTTCTTCAACAACCTCAAGAGCGCCGGACGGCTCGGTCGAGCACACCGGCGACAACCTCACCGGTGAGGGCGAGGGCGACGACGAGCAGATCAAGGTCGACCTCGCCGCCGTCCCGGCCGACGTGGAGAAGATCGTCTTCCCGGTCTCGATCTACGACGCCGAGAACCGCCAGCAGTCCTTCGGCCAGGTGCGCAACGCGTTCATCCGCGTCGTCAACCAGGCCGGCGGCACCGAGATCGCCCGCTACGACCTGTGCGAGGACGCCTCCACCGAGACCGCCATGGTCTTCGGCGAGCTGTACCGGCACGGCGCGGAGTGGAAGTTCCGCGCCATCGGCCAGGGCTACGCCTCGGGCCTGCGCGGCATCGCGCAGGACTTCGGCGTGAACGTCTGAGCCACCTGAAGGGCCCTGACCACAGGGCCCCACAGGTCTTCCCGTCCGGCGCCGCACGGTTTACGTGCGGCGCCGGACGCGCAGGACCACCTAGAGAAACACCACCCGGGGAGGGACCAGCATCATGGGCGTCACGCTCGCCAAGGGGGGCAACGTCTCCCTGTCCAAGGCCGCACCGAACCTCACGCAGGTGATGATCGGGCTCGGCTGGGACGCGCGCTCCACCACCGGAGCCCCCTTCGACCTCGACGCCAGCGCCCTGATGTGCAGCGGCGGGCGCGTGCTCGGCGACGAGTGGTTCGTCTTCTACAACCAGCTCAAGAGCCCGGACGGCTCGGTGGAGCACACCGGTGACAACCTCACCGGCGAGGGCGACGGCGACGACGAGTCGCTCCTGATCGACCTCTCCAAGGTGCCGCCCCAGTGCGACAAGATCGTCTTCCCCGTCTCGATCCACATGGCCGACGAGCGCGGCCAGACCTTCGGCCAGGTCAGCAACGCCTTCATCCGCGTCGTGAACCAGGCCGACGGCCAGGAACTCGCCCGCTACGACCTGAGCGAGGACGCCTCCACGGAGACCGCCATGATCTTCGGCGAGGTCTATCGCTACCAGGGCGAGTGGAAGTTCCGGGCCGTGGGACAGGGGTACGCGTCGGGGCTGCGGGGCATCGCACTGGACTTCGGGGTCAACGTCTCATAACGCGATATGAGCAAAAACCGCGGCCCGGTGGGGTGCGGAGGGGGTCCGACTAGACTCCGGCTTCAGAAGTTCGTAAAGCCGGGTACGGCGCGGGGGAGCCCCGTACACACACGATTGGGTAGCCAGTGGTTCTGAAAACCTTCGGGTGGTCGTTCGCGGTCACCGCGCTCGGCCTGGTCGCCGCGGTCCTCTACGGGGGGTGGACCGCCTTCGGCATCGTGGCGATCCTGTCCGTCCTCGAGATCTCGCTGTCCTTCGACAACGCGGTGGTCAACGCCGGGATCCTGAAGAAGATGAATGCCTTCTGGCAGAAGATCTTCCTCACGATCGGCATCCTGATCGCCGTCTTCGGCATGCGGCTGGTCTTCCCTGTCGTCATCGTCGCCGATCAGCGCCCAGCTCGGGCCGATCGAGGCCGTCGACCTCGCGCTCACCGACAAGGACCGCTACCAGCAACTGGTGACCGACGCCCACCCGTCGATCGCCGCCTTCGGTGGCATGTTCCTGCTGATGATCTTCCTGGACTTCATCTTCGAGGACCGGGACATCAAGTGGCTCGGGCTGGCTCGAGCGCCCGCTGGCCAAGCTCGGCAAGGTCGACATGCTGTCCGTCTGCATCGCCCTGATCGTCCTGCTGATCTCCGCGATGACCTTCGCGACCAACGCCCACCAGCACGGCGGCACGCACGTCGACAAGGCGGAGACGGTCCTGCTCGCCGGCATCGCCGGTCTGATCACCTACATGATCGTCGGCGGTCTCTCCGGCTACTTCGAGGACAAGCTCGAAGAGGAGGAGGAGCGCGAGCACGAGGCGGAGGAAGAGGCCGCGCGCGCCGGCAAGCCGCGCTCCGCGGTCGTCGTGGCCGGCAAGGCCGCGTTCTTCATGTTCCTCTACCTGGAGGTCCTGGACGCGTCCTTCTCCTTCGACGGCGTGATCGGCGCCTTCGCCATCACCAACGACATCGTCCTGATGGCCCTCGGCCTCGGTATCGGCGCCATGTACGTCCGCTCGCTGACCGTCTACCTGGTCCGCCAGGGCACCCTCGACGACTACGTCTACCTGGAGCACGGCGCGCACTACGCCATCGGCGCCCTCGCCGCGATCCTGCTGGTCACCATCCAGTACGAGATCAACGAGTTCATCACCGGCATCGGTCGGCGTCGTCCTGATCGGCTGGTCCTTCTGGTCCTCCGTGCGCCGCAACCGCGCGCTGGCGGCGGCCGAGGGAGAAGCGGGCTCGGACGAGAAGACTGAGGTCTCGTCCGGGGTGTGACACCCCTCCGGGTGAGGAACGCTCTGAGCGGGGCGGCTGCCGAGGCGACTCCTCGGGCCGCCCCGTCGGTCGTCAAGGGCCGTGGGTACGGCGATGACCGCGGTCTCCAAGTGAACGTGGGGGCGGAATGGGCTTCTTCGACGGACTCTCGGCGCGGCCGAGCGGCCGAGTTCGACTCGGGCAGCGCGGCGACGCAACTCGATCGAGCTGACCAAGCGGCAGCACCAGGTATCGCTCACCAAGCAGGGCGCGGCCACCGGCCATCTGCGCGTCAACCTGAGCCTGGCGGATGCGCACGTCGGACATCGGCGGCTCCCAGCGCGAGAGCCTGCTGCGGCATCCCTTCAAGGCGCTCAAGCCGCCGGAGGTGCGTCGGGCCACAGCCAGAGCATGGTCAACGTCGACCTCGACCTCGGGCTGCCTGTACGAGCTCCAGGACGGCACCAAGGGCGTCGTCCAGCCCCTCGGCGGCTACCTCGGCGACGTCAACGCCGCCGCCGTACGTCAAGCTCAGCGGCGACGACCGGTTCGGCTCGGCGTCCGGCGAGACGATGTACATCAACCTCGACCACCGGGACGACATCAAGCGGCTGCTGGTCTTCGTGTACATCTACGACCAGACACCGGCCTTCGACCGCACTCACGCCATCGTCACGCTCTATCCGAGCAACGGCCCCCGCATCGAGATCGGCCTCGACGAACGCCAGCCGCAGGCCCGCTCCTGCGCGGTGGTCATGATCGAGAACGTCGAAGGGCGAGATCGTCGTGCGCCGTGAGGTGAAGTTCGTCTACGGGTTCCAGGCCGAGCTGGACCGGTTGTACGGGTGGGGGCTGCAGTGGGGGCGGGGTTACAAGACCAAGGCGGAGCGCTGAGCGCGCCTGCGGCCGCCTCGCGGGTGTCGGGCCAGCGGCCCCGGCTCACGGGCTGTCTCAGCGTCCGATGAACTGCGGGCCCTGCGGGGGCAGGCGGAAGTCCGGGTCGGGGGCCGTGGCGACCGGCGGCGGGTAGCCGTAGCCGGTCTGCGCCCCCGTGACGCCCGCGGCGGCCGGTGCCTGGGGGTAGCCGTACGTGGGCCGGCTGGTGGGCTGCGGGTAGCCGTAGGCCGGCTGGGTCGGCGGCGGCTGCTGGGCGGATAGCCGTAGGCGGGCTGCGCGGGCACCACGGTCGGCTGCTCCGGCGGCAGCGGCCGGGAGACCTCGGAGGAGGACTGGACCGGAGCCGGGGGCTGCCGGCGCGGGCCGTCCGGCGTGGGCCGTCCCGGCGTCTCCTGCGCGGCCTCCGACTCGTCCACCGAGATGCCGTAGTCGGTGGCCAGGCCCCTGCAGGCCGTTCGAGTAGCCCTCGCCCAGCGCGCGGAACTTCCAGCCCTCCCCGCGCCGGTACAGCTCGCCGCAGATCAGCGCGGTCTCCTCGCCCGTCTCCGGCTTGACGTCGAAGTACGCCAGCGGCTCGCCGTCGGCGGCCGCCGCGTCGTACAGCAGGATGCGCAGGGCCCGTACGCGGTCGAAGGTGACGCCGTCCGCCGAAGCGACCAGCAGAATCCGGCCGACACCGGACTCGACACCGGCGAGATCTGTCTGGATCGTGTCGGTCAGGCCCTCGGCGACCCGCTTCTTGCCGAGCCGCCAGACCTTCCCGGAGGGGTGCCGGGGCTGGTTGTAGAAGACGAAGTCCTCGTCGGAGCGCACACGGCCGTCGGGGCCGAGGAGCAGCGCCGAGGCGTCGACGTCCGGGACCCCCTGCCCGGGCGTCCAGCGCAGCACGGCGCGTACCGTGGTGGCTTCCAGCGGGACGTTCGACCCCTTCAGCATCGCGTGCGTCATGCGGTCATCCTGCCTTCTCGGTCCTGGTCACGACAACGCGGGGGCTGGCGCACGCGACCCGTGCCGCGCGGACTACGTCGCATGGCCGGTCGTGCTTGCCCGCGTTACCTGAAATTCATGCCCTGCGGGAACCCCTGACATGGGTTCTACGTACTATTACCGGCCACCTTTCGACTGATTCACAGGCCGCACCAGCCACCACGGGGGAGTTCTATGCGTCATTTCGGGCACATCGCCCCTGAGGTGCGGAAGCGCCTCTTCCACCAGGAGCCGTGCGTGTTCACCGCCGACTCCCCGGCCCGGCTGCTCTCCGCGGCCCTGGGCGCCACGCTCTACAGTCCGGCCACCCGGCCGCGCCTCGCCGACGACATCGTCAAGCAGGCCGGGCGCGGCGTGGTCTCGATGGTGCTGTGCCTGGAGGACTCCATCGACGACGCGGACGTCGCGGCCGGCGAGGAGAACCTCGTCCGCCAGTTCACCGACCTCGCCGACCGCCCGGACGCGGCGGACCTGCCGCTGCTGTTCATCCGGGTCCGCACCCCCGAGCAGATCCCCGACCTCGTACGGCGCCTCGGCCCCGCCGTCCGGCTGCTGTCCGGATTCGTGCTGCCGAAGTTCACCGAGGAACGCGGCATGCCCTTCCTGGAGGCGCTCGGCGACGCGCCGAGGCCGCAGAGCGGCCGGCGGCTCTTCGCCATGCCGGTGCTGGAGTCGCCCGAGCTGCTGTACCGGGAGTCGCGCGTGGAGACCCTGGAGGGCATCTCCCGCGCGGTCGACAAGTACCGCGACCGGGTGCTCGCCCTGCGCCTCGGCGTGACCGACTTCTGCTCCTCCTACGGGCTGCGCCGCGGCCCCGACATGACGGCGTACGACGTCCAGATCGTCGCCTCCGTGATCGCCGACGTGGTGAACATGCTGGGCCGCGCCGACGGCACCGGATTCACCGTGACCGGGCCGGTGTGGGAGTACTTCCGGGTCCAGGAGCGCATGTTCAAGCCCCAGCTGCGGCAGAGCCCCTTCCTGGAGGTGCCAGGCCGCGGAACTGCGCGAGAAGCTGATCGAGCACGCCATGGACGGCCTGCTGCGGGAGATCTCCCTGGACCAGGCCAACGGCCTGCTCGGCAAGACCTGCATCCACCCCTCCCACGTGCTGCCCGTGCACGCGCTGTCCGTGGTCAGCCACGAGGAGTTCAGCGACGCCCAGGACATCCTGCGGCCGGAGCGCGGCGGCGGGGGTGTGCTGAGGTCGGCGTACACGAACAAGATGAACGAGGTGAAGCCGCACCGCGCCTGGGCCGAGCGGACCCTGCTGCGCGCCGAGGTCTTCGGCGTGGCGAACGAGGACATCGGCTTCGTGGAACTGCTCGCCGCCGGCCTGCCCGGCTGACCGCACGGCATCCGACGACCGACCGCCGGCGACCTCGCGGACTCGACGCAGTCATGAGACTGAACGACGGCACCCCGAGGTGCGCGAAGTGGCACGCATGAGGGCACAGACGCCAGTGAACGACGGCGTCTGGTCCGGCAGCTGGGTCGCCGAGCGGCTCGGCGTCGAGCTCGTCGGCGACGACCAGCTGACCGACCTGCTGGGGCTGGCGCTGCGCCGCAACCCCAAGCGGGCCCATCTGCTGGTCTCCAACGTGCTCGGCAAGCACGTACCGCAGTCGCCGTCCGTCGTCTACGGCCACGGCGTCGCGCTCGGCCGCCGGGTGCGGGAGCTGCTGGGCGCCGAGGAGGCCGGCCGGGCGGTCGTCCTCGGCTACGCGGAGACCGCCACCGGCCTCGGCCACTCCGTCGCCGACGGCCTGGGCCCGCGCCCGTACCTGCACTCCACCCGCCGCCCGGTCGCCGGGGTCGCCGCGGCCGGCGGCTTCGAGGAGTCCCACTCGCACGCCACCTCCCACCTGCTGCTGCCGGAGGACCCGGCGCTGCTGGCCGGGGACGGGCCGCTGGTCCTGGTCGACGACGAGTTCTCCACCGGGAACACGGTGCTGAACACCATCCGCGATCTGCACGAGCGGTATCCGCGGCGGCGGTACGTCGTGGTCGCCCTGGTGGACATGCGGTCGGCGGCCGACGCCGGGCGGCTGGAGGAGTTCGCCCGCGGAGATCGGTGCGCGGGTGGACCTGGTGGCGGCGGCTTCGGGGACCGTGCGGCTGCCGGAGGGGGTGTTGGAGAAGGGGCAGGCGCTGGTGGCGCGGTACGAGTCCGAGAGTGCCGAGTGGAGAGTGCCGCGGAGGGTTATCCGTCGTCTGCGGAGCCGTCGTGGCCGGTCGCGCAGTTCCCCGCGCCCCTAGAAGGGGCGCGGCGAACAGCCCCCACCGGCCCGCAGCCGGACGACAACCGCATCGACCTGCGCTGGCCGGCCGGCCTGCCGGACGGCGGCCGGCACGGCTTCACCCCCGCCCACCGGGAGCGGCTGGAGGCCGCCCTGCCCGGCATGGCGGCCCGGATCGCCGACGCGCTGCCCGCCGACGCCCGCCGCGTGCTCGTCCTCGGCTTCGAGGAGCTGATGTACGCCCCGCTCAGGCTCGCCCGCGAGCTGGAGCGGACCGCCGACGTCGAGGTCCGCTACTCGACCACCACCCGCTCACCCGTCCTCGCCGTGGACGACCCCGGCTACGCGATACGCACCCGCCTCGTCTTCCCCGCCCACGACGACCCCGCCGACGGCCCCGGCGAGCGGTACGCCTACAACGTCGCGGGCGCCGGCTTCGACGCCGTCGTCGCCGTCGTCGACTCGGCCGCCGACACCCCCGCACTGCACGCGCCCGACGGCCTGCTGGCCCGGCTCGCCGCGCACACCCCGCACGTCCTGCTCGCCGTCGTGCCGTCGTACGTCCCCGAGACCCCGCACGCCTCCCGAAAGGCCCTCCATGCTGCCCGAGCCCCTGCGCGGCCCCGCCTTCTCCTCGTACGCGCCCGAGGAGGTCGGCTGGCTGCTCCAGGACCTCTCGGACGTGACGCTGGAGGCGCCGACCGAGGAGCGCGAGGAGGCCATCCAGAGCGGCGGCGCGCACTACGCGGAGTCGCTGCCGGTGGAGTACCAGCCGAGCGAGCAGTACCAGGAGCTGTTCCACGCCGCGCTGGACGACTCGGCGGCCCGGATCGCCCAGGCGGTCGGCGTGGTCACCGAGACGGTCCTCGCCGAGCGGTCCCCGCGCCCCGTGCTGGTCTCCCTGGCCCGCGCCGGCACCCCCGTCGGCATCCTGATGCGCCGCTGGGCCCAGCACCGGCACGGGCTCGACCTGCCGCACTACGCCGTGTCGATCGTCCGCGGCCGGGGCATCGACGCCAACGCGCTGCGCTGGCTGGCCGCGCACCACGACCCGCGGGACGTCGTCTTCGTCGACGGCTGGACCGGCAAGGGCGCCATCACCCGCGAACTCGCCGCAGGCCCTGGAGGAGTTCGAGGAGTCCGACGGCATCACCGGCTTCGACCCGGAGATCGCCGTCCTGGCCGACCCGGGCTCCTGCGTGCGGACCTACGGCACCCGCGAGGACTTCCTCATCCCCTCCGCCTGCCTCAACTCGACCGTCTCCGGCCTGATCTCGCGCACCGTGCTGCGCGCGGACCTGGTCGGCCCGCACGACTTCCACGGCGCGAAGTTCTACCGCGAACTCGCCGGCGCCGACGTCTCGGTGGCCTTCCTCGACGCCGTGTCCGCCCGCTTCCCGGAGGTCGCGGACGCGGCGTGACGCGCCAGGCCAAGGAACTGCTCGCCGCCGACCGCTCGCCCACCTGGGAGGGCTGGGCCGCCGTCGAGCGCATCAGCGAGGAGTACGGCATCCACGACGTGAACCTCGTCAAGCCCGGCGTCGGCGAGACCACCCGGGTGATGCTGCGCCGCGTGCCCTGGAAGGTCCTGGCCCGCGCCGGGGCGGGCGGCGACCTCGACCACGTACGCCTGCTGGCCGAGCAGACGCGGCGTGCCCGTGGAGGAGGTCGACGAACTGCCCTACACCTGCGTCGGGCTGATCCACCCCAAGTACACGCGGGGCGCGACCGGCGCCGACGGCAAGGCGGTGACGGTCTGATGCCCGTCCTCGTCGCGAGCGACCTCGACCGCACGCTGATCTACTCCGCCGCGGCCCTCGGCGCTGACCATGCCGGACGCGCGGGCGCCCCGGCTGCTGTGCGTGGAGGTGCACGAGAGCAAGCCGCTGTCGTACATGACGGAGACGGCGGCCCGGCTGCTGACCGAGCTGGGCGACGCGGCCGTGTTCGTGCCGACGACGACCCGGACCCGCAAGCAGTACCAGCGCATCAACCTGCCGGGCCCCGAGCCCACGTACGCGATCTGCGCGAACGGCGGCCACCTGCTGGTCGACGGCGTCTCCGACCCCGACTGGCACGCACAGGTGACCGGCGCGGCTGGCCGACCAGTGCGCGCCGCTCGCCGAGGTGCAGGACCACCTGCTGAGGGCCGCCGACCCGGTCTGGGTGCGCAAGCACCGCGTCGCCGACGACCTCTTCGCCTACCTCGTCGTCGAGCGCGAGCTGCTGCCCGAGGACTGGGTGAAGGAACTCGCGGTGTGGGCGGAGAACCGCGGCTGGACCGTGTCCCTCCAGGGCCGCAAGATCTACGCCGTTCCCAAGCCGCTCACCAAGAGCGCGGCGATGCGCGAGGTCGCCCGGCGCACCGGCGCCGACCTCACCCTCGCCGCCGGTGACTCCCTGCTCGACGCCGACCTGCTGCTCGCCGCCGACCGGGGCTGGCGCCCCGGCCACGGCGAGCTGGCCGACACCGGCTGGACGGCTCCCGCGGTCAGCGCGCTTCCCGAACGGGGGGTCCTGGCGGGGGAGCGGATCCTGCGGGAGTTCCTTGCGCGCGGCCGGGTGGCCGGTTCGCCTGAGAGCTCGGGGGGTGTGGGTCGTCGTGCGGCTGCGGGTGCCGTCGTGGCCGTTGGCTCGCGGCGGAGCGCTGATCGTACGCCGCGCCCCTTCGGGGCGCGTCCCGTGGGGCAGCCGCATCAGCCGTACCGATGAACCAGCCACCGCCAGCGCGGCCAGAGCGAGGACCACCTTCGAGTAGGTCGGAGACGATGTCCGACACCTGGTGCCAGTTCGCGCCGAGGAAGTAGCCCGCGAGGACGAACACCGTGTTCCAGATCGCGCTGCCCAGGGTGGTCAGCCCCAGGAACACGGGCAGGCGCATGCGCTCGACGCCCGCCGGCACCGAGATCAGGCTGCGGAAGATCGGGATCATCCGGCCGAAGAACACGGCCTTGGTGCCGTGCTTCAGGAACCAGGCCTCGGTCCTCTCGATGTCCGAGACCTTCACCAGCGGCAGCCGGGCCGCGATCGCCACCGTCCGGTCACGGCCGAGCAGCGCACCGATCCCGTACAGCGCGAGCGCGCCGATCACCGAGCCGGCCGTCGTCCACAGCAGGACGGCGAGCAGGCTCATCCGGCCGCTGCTCGCGGCGAACCCGGCCAGCGGCAGGATCACCTCGCTGGGCAGCGGCGGGAACAGGTTCTCCAGGGCGATGGCGAGACCGGCGCCCGGTGCGCCCAGCGCGTCCATGAGGTCGTTGACCCACTGCGGTCCGGCGTCCGCTGCGATGGCTGTCATGCCGCCACGCTAGGAGACCGAAGCTGAAGAGCTCCTGAGGAAGCCCCGGGGCCTCAGCCGCAGCAGCCGCCACCGCAGCAGCCGCCGCCACCGCCGCCCGCGCGGGGCGCGGGGCCGGGGCGGAGGCGGAGCCGCCGACCGCGACCGTGGAGAGGAGCTTCACCGTGTCGTCATGGCCCGAGGGGCAGGCCGCGGGGTCGGACGGACTCGGCCATGGGACGGCTGAGTTCGAAGGTGTCGCCGCAGGTCCGGCAGCGGTACTCGTAGCGAGGCATGGGGACAGATTAATCGTCGCCGACGTAAATGCCGCCTTTCGTGAACCCGTCTGACCATTGTTGCCGTACCGGTGTGGAGGACATGTAAAAGCCGCTGATAACTTTCGAAAGCGCGAGGAGCCGTACAGGCGGGGGATGACGAGGGATCGCTGCCGTCGACCACCGCAGCCAAGCCCTTCCGCGCGAGCACCACCGTGAGCGGGAGGGAGACGCAGCCGTGTCGAAGGATGGGCGGGAACCGGACGAGACCATGCAGTTGAAGGTCCCCGACCCCGTGCACGCGGACGAGACCGTGATGTTGCGCGTCGTCGGGGCGGCCTCGACCGACCAGGCGGACACGGCGTCCGGCGCGGCGAAGGACGGGAGCGCACCGGACGGATCGCGTCGCCGGCGCAGAGCTCCCGGCCCTCCCCCCTGACCCGTCTCACCGCCACGGCCCCGGGGCCGGCCCGACTCGTCGCCCGCGCCGCGTCCGCCGCCCGCCGCCTGCGGCCCCGTTACCCGCACGCCGACCGCACCGGCTGGCGGCGCTGGGCGCCCTCCTGGCGGCAATGGCTCGGTGCCGCGCTGACGTTCACCGGCCTGAGCGTCGTCCTCCTGGGCTCCGCCTACGCCGCCACCGACATCCCGGAGAACCTCAACTCGTACGCCACCCAGCAGGACAACGTCTACTACTGGTCCGACGGGACGCCCATGGCCCGCACCGGCTGGGTGCGGCGGCAGGCGATGCCCCTGAAGGACATACCCGAGGACGTCCGCGGGGCCGTGCTGGCGGCGGAGAACGCGAGTTTCTACAGCGACCCCGGCATATCCGTCAGCGGCCTCACCCGAGCCGTGTGGCGCACCCTCGGCCAGGGGGAGACCCAGGGCGGCTCCACCATCACCCAGCAGTACGTGAAGAACGTCTACCTCAACCAGGACCGCTCGGTCGGCCGCAAGTTCACCGAGGCCATGCTCGCCCTCAAGCTCGACAACGAGATGAGCAAGGACGACATCCTCGAGGGCTACCTCAACACGAGCTGGTTCGGCCGCGGCACCTACGGCATCCAGCGCGCCGCCCAGGCCTACTACGGCAAGGACGTCGGCGAACTCGACGCCGGTGAGGCCGCCTTCCTCGCCTCCCTCCTCAAGGGCGCCGCGCTCTACGACCCGGCCCTGAACGAGGCCAACCACGACCGGGCGGTGGAGCGCTGGTCCTGGATCCTCGACCGCATGGTCGACACCGGCGCGCTGTCGAAGGCCGAGCGGGCCCGCTACAAGGAGTTCCCCGAGCCGCTGAAGCGGGCGCCCGGGTTCGACACCGGCAAGCAGAGCGACTACCTCGTGGAACTGGCCGCCCAGTACGCCAAGAAGGCGGCGCATCTCTCGGCCAGGGAGTTCGACCTCGGCGGCTACCAGATCTACACGACCTTCGACCGCAAGCAGGAGACCGCGCTCACCGACGCCGTGGACAAGGCCCGCAAGAAGGCGCGCAAGGACGACCCGGCCAAGGCGAAGTCCCTGCACTTCGGTGCCTCCTCGGTGGCCACCGACGGACGCATCCTCGCCGTCCACGGCGGCCCCGACCACCGCGAGCAGGGCTACAACGAGTCGAACGCGACGACCGTCCCCGCCGGTTCGGCCTTTCTGCCGTTCGTCTACGCCGCCGCCCTGGAGCACGGTGTGCACACGACCCGCGACGGCGCAGCGGCGAGGTCACCCCCCAGACGCTGTACGACGGGGACGACGACATCGCCGTCAGGACACCCGAGGGCCCTTACTGGGACCGCGGCGGCAAACAGGTCACCTCCCACAACGACGGCGGGAAGGTCCTACGGGCGGATCGGCCTGGGCCGGGCGCTCGCCCTGTCGGTGAACACACCGTTCATGCAGCTCGGCATGGACACCGGCCTGGACAGGGTGCGGGACACCGCCCAGCGTGCGGGCCTGCTCCCCTCCAGCTTCGGCCCGGCAGGTGCCCGCGATGTCCCTGGGCAGCGCCACGCCCAGCGCGATCCGTATGGCGAGCGGATACGCCACGTTCGCCGCCGCCGGCAAGCATGTCGAGCCGTACTCGGTGGCCCGCGATCACCCGCAACGGCTCCGGTGTCCCGCTCGACCGAGCCCGGGTCCCGCCGCGCGGTGAAGGCGAGCGTGGCCGGAGCAGGTCCAGTCCGCCCTCCGGACGCCTTCCGCACCGCCCGCCCGGGGGCGGTCACGACCGCCACGGTGGCCGGGAAGGCCGGCACCACGCAGAACGACACCGCCGCCTGGTACGTCGGCACGGCCAACTCCGTGTCGACGGCCGTGGTGGTTTATCGCATCGACCTCACCAAGAGCCTCGAACCCCTGCCGCTGGACGGGATCGCGGGCTCGTCGGCGACAGCGTCCCGTACCGCATCTGGTCCGGTGCCCGCGGCATCGGCTGACCCCCACCGCAGGGACCCCGCACCCGGGACCCCACACCCGGGCTTCCGCCTCCCTCGCAGATGAGCCGCGTATGAAACAGCCGATCCGGCCGCCGCCGCCGATCCCGCGCACCCCGACCGCACGTCACGCCCCCGGGGGTCCTGACCCTCGCGGCGCTCCTCGTCGCTCGCGTCCCTGGTCGCGGGCTATCTGCTGCCCTGAACCGCTCGGACACCACCGCCCCGACCGCCTCCTCCGGAGCTGGCAAGGGAACCCCCCGAAGCCGCACCAGGAGCCGCGCTGGGACGGCAGGACGAAGGTCCTCGGGGACGGCTCCACCTCCTACACCGGGCCCGCAGAAGGGCCAGTTGAAGCCCGTGCCGCTCAAGCCGGGGGAGAAGCCGCCCCAGTTCGTGGTCTTCTCCTGGGACGGCGCGCTGGAGGGCGACGACGCGCTCTTCTCGCACTACCGGGAGCTGGCCGAGGAGTACGACGCCCACATGACGTTCTTCCTCACCGGCATCTACCTGCTGCCCAAGGCCAGGAAGGAGCTCTACCACCCGCCCCAGCACGCCAAGGGCTCGGCGGCGATCAGCTTCGCCACCGACGAGCACATCCGCGACCACACTGGAGCAACTCGGCAAGGCGTGGCAGGACGGCAACGAGATCGGCACCCACTTCAACGGCCACTTCTGCGGCACGAAGGGCGGCGGCGACTGGAGCGTCGCGGAGTGGAAGAGCGAGATCGACCAGTTCTACGCGTTCGTCGAGAAGTGGAAGACCAACACCGGCTTCCAGGACGTCGACCCGCTGCCGTTCGACATCAGGAAGGAGGTCACCGGCGGCCGCGCGCCCTGCCTGGAGGGCCAGAAGAACCTGCTGAAGGCCGCCAAGGACTACGGTGGCGCTACGACGCCAGCTCCGCCGGCGACTTCCAGATCTGGCCCGCCAAGAAGAACGGCATGTGGGACTTCCCGCTGCAGATGCTCCCGTACGAGGGCGGCAAGTACCAGGGCCTCTCGATGGACTTCAACTTCCTCTACAACCAGTCCGACGGCGAGACCGAGGGCGACCCGGCCGAAGTACCCCGCGTGGGAACAGGAGACGGTCGACTCCTACATGGCGGGCTTCAACCGCGTGTACTACGGCAGCCGGGCGCCGCTGTTCATCGGCAACCACTTCGAGGACTGGAACGGCGGCATCTACATGCGGGCCGTCGACCAGGTGGTCAAGGACATGTGCACCAAGAAGGACGTGAAGTGCGTGTCCTTCCGGGAACTGGCCGACTGGCTCGACGTGCAGAGCCCGGGACCCTCCGCGGCTGCGCGGCCTGGACCCGGCGCAGTCGCCCGACTGGTCGACGGTCGTGAAGTGATCACGTGAAACAGTAATGGTTCCGCTTGTGCATCCCGTCTTCACAGCAGCCACACACGGCATGCGAAGATGCGTACCCCGGTCTCTGTCACCGGAGTCCCGGTCTGTGTACCGGCGCAAGAGGGGAAACACAGTGAAATCACGGAAATTGAGCCGGAAGCGGAGCCGCGCCACGATAATCTCGGGCGGCGGCCGCCTCGGTCGTCGCGGGAGTGGCCCTGCTGCCCAACTGGAGCGCGGGCGCGGCGGTCGTCGACGATCCGACGGTGGACGCGGCGGACCAAGGCGACCTTCCAGCGGCTGGCGGACGCGGTCTTCACCGACCGCACCAACGCCCTGGTCGACGGCGGGCGAGGCGGGCGCGGACAAGCCGCTGACCGACGCCTTCTCCGGCGACGTCGCCTGTCCTCCGGCACGCAGTCGCGCCGGAGGACGCCGCGCTCGTCCGAGCTGGGCGGCGCAAGGAGAGGCTGGCCAAGGCTCGGCGAGAAGTACGGCAGGGCCAGCACCACCGTCAACCTGAACGCCACGCGGGTCAAGGGACGACGGCCAAGGCGGACGTCACCGAGACGACGACCCTGACGTACACGGGGCCCGCGGCTACGCGCCCGAGACCACCGGATTCCAGGCCCACCACGAGCTGACGTTCAAGGCCGACCGCAGGGCGACTGGCAGCTGACCCGCATCCGGGACACCGAGCAGGGCGGTCTCGCGGTGAACAAGCTTTCCAAGCCCGGGTCGTCAAGCGCCACCGTCGGCGGACGACACCCCGCCGAACGCCCCCGCGCGGCCACCCGCGACCCGGCCGGCGAACCCGAAGAACGTCACGACGCTACGACTACAAGGCCATGGCGGCGTACGCGAGAAGTACTGGAACGTCTACAACAAGGACTACCCCGACTTCAGCGGGCCACGGCGCCGGCGGTGACTGCACCAACTTCGTCAGCCAGTCCCTGAAGGCGGGCGGCTGGAAGCACGCCCCCGGTTACGTGTACGACTACACCAAGTGGTTCGGCAACGCCGACATCCAGTCCGACTCGTTCGTCGGCGTCAACGAGTGGCTCCTGGTTCGCCCAGAACTCCAAGCGGTACCAAGCCGCTCACCAACGTCTTCCAGGCCGAGGTCGGCGACGTCCTCCAGATGGACTTCGACCGGGACGGGTCCAAGGACCACACGATGATCGTCACGTACAAGAGCGGCGGTGTGCCGTACGTGACGTACCACTCCAACAACACCCTCCGCCGGTCGGTGGCGAGCCTCGTCGCGTCGTACCCGAACGCGTACTACTACGCCTACCGCACCTGAGACCGGGCCGGGGCCGGCCTCAGTGTCCGGCCCCTCGCTCCTCGCGGATCCCGGAGACCACGTGGGCGACTGCCCGGCGGACCGCTTCGGTCTCCGTGAGGAAGTGCCAGTAGTCGGGGTGACGGCCCTCCAGGGTGGCCACGGCACGGTCCAGGCGGGCCACGGCGTCGTCCAGAGGGCGGGCGTGGCGCGGGTCGGGGGTGTTGCGGCCGGCCATGGCGAGGCGCTGGGCGTCGCGGATGGCGAAGCGGGTGCGGTCGATCTCCTGCTGCGGGTCCTTCTGCACCGCGTTCAGCCGGTGCAGGCGGTCCCCGGCGGCCGAGACGGCCTCGTCGGTGCTGTTCAGCAGGGCCCGCACGGTCGACAGCAGGGCCGTGGCGTCGGCCCAGCGCTGTGCGCCGCGGGCGGTGTGGGCCTCGGCCAGTTTCGCCTCGGCCTGCCGGACGTTCTCGGCGGCGGCGTCGGGGACGTGCTGCAGGTCCTGCCAGCAGGCCGCGGTGAAGCGGCGGCGCAGTTCGCTCAGGGTCGGTTCGACCTGCTCGGAGCGGGTGGTGAGGGCCTGGGCGCGGGTGCGCAGGGAAACGAGACGGTGGTCGATCTCGGCGGCGCGGTCCGGCAGCCGCTCGGCCTCCACGCGGACCGCCTCCGCCTCTCGGGTGACCCGCTCGGCCCGCTCCAGGGTCTGCGGGACGCCGTGCTGTCCGGCGCCCTGGTTCAGCTTGGTGAGCTCCGGGGAGAGGGCGGCGAGCCGGGCGGCGAGGTCGTCCGCCTTCAGACCGGACGCCCGGACGGAGTCGAGGGCGTTGGAGGCGGCGAGCAGGGCCTGGCGGGCGCGCTCGACCGCGGGGGCCAGGCGGGCCAGCTGCGTCTCGGCCTTGCCGAGGAGGGGGCCGAGGCCGTCGGTGAACCGGTCGAGCTCCTGCTTGACCCGGTCGAGTTCCTCCTTGGCGGCGGTCAGCTCGGCGCGGGCGTGGGAGGCGGTGGAGGCCTCCAGGTCGTCACGGTCGAGGTCGTGGGCGTCGACGGCGTCGATGTAGCGGTGGCTGGCCTCGTCGATGCGGTTGCCGAGGGCGTCGAAGTCGGCGACGGCCCGCCGGGCGGCGGGGGAGTCGTCGACGGCGGTGATCGTCTCGATCGAGATGCGCAGGTCGCGCTGGGCGGTGTCCAGCTCGTAGAAGGCCGCGGCGGCGGCGTCCTTGGCGGCCTGGGCCTCGGCCCGCTGGTTCTCGGCCCGGCCGCCGAACCAGCGCCGGGTGCCCCCGCCGGCGAAGGCGGCGGGCAGGGCCAGCGCGGCCAGCAGCGGAAGCCCGACCAGGGTGAGCGTGTCGCGCAGCGGGCCGGGGGTGCGGGAGGGTGCCGCCGCGCGCACGATGTGCGCGCGGCACCGACGGCGAGTCCGGCTGTCCTGGTGTCGCCGTCACATCCCTCTCCCGTGCTGTGGTCCGCCCTGCCCGGTGTCATTCTCCCACCGGTTAAGGACGAACACACGGGCCGGTCAGTTCGCTGTTCGGACCGTCACTTTGCCGTCGCCGGTGTGGGCGGACACCGACGGGGGCTGGTCTCGTCGCGGGGCACGGACACGTCGACGCCGCCGTCGCCGGTCCGGGTGGTCACGCGGTAGGTGGACCGGGGCACCGCGATGGTCACGGAGCCGTCGCCGCTGCGGGACTCGACGCGGTCCGGTACGACGCCGAGTTCGAGGCGGACGGAGCCGTCGCCGGTGTGGGTGCGGACGTCGCGGGAGGAGACGTCCGCCCGGATGGAACCGTCGCCGGTACGCAGCTCCAGGGGGCCGGTGGTGTCGGTGACGCGGACGGAGCCGTCGCCCGTGCGGATGCTGAGGGAGTCCCGGAAGCCCCGGGCGCGGACGCTGCCGTCCCCGTCCTCGACCTTCACGGTGACGCCCCGGGGCACCTCGATGCGGTGCTTGGCCGAGCAGTCGGCGACGACGCCGGAGCACTTCAGGCGCAGTACCAGGCGGTCGTCCCGCATGGCCCAGGTGACCTCGGGTTCATCGCCGAGGGCGACCGACCCCTGGAACCAGCGGGTGACCTCGACCTTGCCCGCCGGGTTGCCCTCGGCGGCGACGATCTCCAGGGCGGAGTCGTCGGAATCGACGGTGAGCGTGCGGCCCTGGAGGCCGAAGGACCGGTGATCGGGGTCCGTGTCGTCCCCGGCGGACGCCCCGCAGGCGCTGAGCCCGGCGACGAGCACCACGACGGCACCGGCGAGGGCGACGGTGCGGGCGGTGGCGGTGCGTGTGGTCATGACGATCTCCCCCTGGACGGACGACGGGCGCTCTCGGCGGCGCTCTACGACCGTATGGATCGGGGGCCCACCGGGGGATCCGGGTCACTCCCGGATGTGAGGTGGGGTTAACCCCAGGCACGGGACCCGCCACGGCCCGCGAAACGGGTTTCGGGACCGTGCCCCGGGCCATGTAGGCTGTCGACTCGTCCTGCCGACGGGTGCGTAGCTCAGGGGTAGAGCGCCTGCCTTACAAGCAGGATGTCGGCGGTTCGAAACCGTCCGCGCCCACCACACCGAGTTCCACGGCGGAGGCCCTCCAGGGATGTACCTGGAGGGCCTCCGCCTTTGGTGCCCGGCGGCGGGAATCAGTAGTTCGCGTTGGCGAGGAGCTCCCCGTCCTTGTCGTACACCGTGACGAGGCCGTTCTTCGACTCGTAGCACGAGGTGAACGCGGAGGCGATGAGTTTGCCCTCGCCCTGGTGGGGGCCCATCAGGCCGCCGCTGAAGTCGGTGAAGACCTCCGCCGCGTCGAGGATGTCGTTGCGCTTGTCCGCGCCGGTCACCTTCGTGACGTGTTCGACCGCCGCCTTCTCCGTCGCCGTGCCGTTCTTGGCGACGCAGTCCTTGAACTGCTCGGCCTGGGGCTTCTCCTCGGCCGCCCCGGCCTTCTCGGCGCTGTCGCGCCCCGCGCTTGCCGTCGGCGGCGACGGCCTTGTCCTTGTTCGAGGTGTCGCCGCTGTCGTCGCCTCCGCCGCCCGTGGCGACGGCGGCGATGACGAAGAGGGCGATGATGCCCGCGCAGCCGAGGCCCGCGATCTTGCCCACGCCGCGCTTCTTGGGCGGCTGGGGCGCCGGGGCGCCGTAGCCGGGCTGCGGCGGGTAGGGCTGGGTCGGCTGCTGCGGGTACTGCTGGCTCATGGGTCCCCCTCGGGATCTTTCGTGACGTGCGTAGGACCTGCCGGGGGAGCCTCGTGGTTGTAGAAGGCTGAACGAGTTCACCTGATGGGAGTACACCCGGTCGCACAGCGTGCGGCCGCCCGTACGCGCGTGCGCCCCGGGTCGATGCCGGCTCCGGGCCCTTCTCTACGATGAGCGCGTGAACAGCCCCGGGCAGCGTGCTCAGCGAACCGTCGCCCGGCGGTGGCATGTGCTGTGTGTGCTGGGGCTGTTGGCCGGGTTGCTCGGGATGCACGGGCTGGCGCCCGGTGGTGGTCTGCCCCCACAGGGGCACGGGGAGCGGGCGCACGCCTCGCGGGCTGCCGTGCCCCGGAGTCATGTGCTCGAGACACACGAGCCCCGGACCCAGGTCGTGCCGTACGGCCACTGCGGTGACGGCGGGCATGTTCAGCACGCCGACGCGACCTGTGCGTCGGGTGCCGTGGGCGGGGGGCCGGTGGTGCCGCCGCTCGTCGCCGACCCGGTCCCCGTGGGCGAGGGGGAGAGCGCCGTTCGGGCGTATGCCGTCATGGATACGGAGGGTGCCCGGGCCCCGCCTTCCCTCTCCGAGCTCCAGCTTCTGCGGATCTAGACACGTCGTGTCCGAGATCCCCAGGTCCTCGTAGAAGCAGGAGTTCACGCATGAGCAGCAGCATTCGTACCCTGGCGCGCCGCGCCGCCCTGGTGGTGGCGACGGGCGCCGCGGCCCTCGTCCTCGCCGCGTGTGGCGGTGACGGCGCCGGCCCGGGCCGCCGGCGGTGCCGCGCACGGTGACGCCGGTGGCCATGCCTCCGCCGGAACCCCGTCGCCCGCGGGCGCCCACAACTCCCAGGACGTCGCCTTCGCGCAGGGCATGATCCCGCACCACCGGCAGGCGCTGGAGATGGCGCGGCTGGCCGCGGACCGGTCCTCCTCCGGGACGGTCAAGGACCTCGCGGGGCGGATCGAGAAGGCGCAGGACCCGGAGATCCGGACCATGACCGGCTGGCTGAGGTCCTGGGGCGAAAAGGTCCCCGGAGGGACCGGAGGCGGCGGCATGGACCACTCCGCGTCGGGTCACTCCGGCATGCCCGGCATGATGGGCGGCGAGGACATGGCCGCGCTGGAGAGCCTGACGGGCAAGGCGTTCGACGCCCAGTTCCTGACCCTGATGGTCGAGCACCACGAAGGGGCCGTGGAGATGGCCGAGACGAGCAGAGCAAGGGCCGCCACGCCCCCGCCAAGGCCATGGCCGGCGACATCGTCACCGCCCAGAACGCCGAGATCGGCGAGATGAACAAGCTCCTCGGCAAGAGCGAGAGCAAGAGCAAGAGCAAGAGCGACAGCTGACCTGACGGCCGCGTGTCACGGGGTTCAGCCGGTCTCCTCCGGCGGAACCCCGTGCGTGTGTTGTGTGTGTTTCAGCTGCGAGCGGGCCGCCACCCGCTCGGAGCCGGCGAGCTCGGACCAGTAGCGGTGCGTGCTCACGAACACCGCGAGCTCGTGCTCCCGCTGCCGGAGCTTCTCCACCTCGGCCTGTTCGTCGGCCGTCCAGCCGGGGGAGGCGGGGCGTTCCACCTTGCGCCAGCCGTGGTCGTCGCTGAAGCCGTCCAGCGGCTCGACCGACCAGGGCAGTCGCTTCAGCAGGGCCGACAGCTCGGCCCGGACCTGATGCAGTTCCTCCTGACCGGCCAGGAGGTCACTCGGAAAGTCATAGGTCGTAGCCACGCCCCAATGATACGCCTGTTCGAATTTGGCAGGCGAGTTCCTTCCTGTGGTTCAGGCGAACGGGTGCACCTCCTCCACCACCCGGGCCGCCACCGGAGTCGGGATCCCGTGCCGCTCGGCCGCGCGGAGCAACGCGCCGCCGATGGCGTCCAGTTCGAGGGGCCGCCCGGCCTCGGCGTCGCGCTGCATCGAGGACTTCATCGACGGCGGGAAGGCGTCGTAGCGGGCGAGGGCCTGGGCCGGGTCCGCCGGGCCGCCGCACGCGCGGCTGATCGCGGCCGTCTCCTCCACGAGGGCGGTCAGCTCGTCGCGGTGGTGGGTGCGGACGTCGCCGAGGGGGAGGCCGTAGCGGGTGGTCAGCAGGGCGAAGGGCGCCAGGAACGACATCTTCGCCCACAGGGCCGCCGTCTCGTCCTCCAGGACGCGGGTGGCCGGACCGGCCGCGGCGAGGGCGTCGGCGAGGGCGTCGAGACGGGGCCGGGGGACGTGTGCCGGTCAGGTCGATCTCCGCGAAGGGGCTGGCGTGTTCGACCACGCCCGGCGCGATCCGGGTCGACTCGACGCGGATCACGGCGGGGGCGACCCGGTCGGGCCGGTAGCGGGCGCGCAGGGCCGCCGGGTGTTCGACGCCGTTCAGGAACGGCACGACGAGCGCGTCGGCCAGCACCGGGGCGGGAACCCGCGCCAGGGCGGTGTCGAGGGCGGTGTGCTTCACGGTGACCAGGCACGCGTCGACCGGTTCCCGCAGCTCGGTGTCGGCCTCGACCCGGGCCGTGAAGTCGCCGAAGCGGGCGCTGCGGACCCGGATGCCGTCGCTGCGCAGGGCCTCGGCGGTCTGCTCGCCGGACAGGCAGATCACGCGGTGGCCGGTGCGGGAGAGCAGGGCCGCGAGCAGGCCGCCCACGCCGCCGGGACCCAGGACGGCCACGCTGAGTTCGTTCGCCATGAGGAGTTCCTCTCGTCGGTCGGCCCCGGAACGGTGGCCGCCTCGGAGCGATCATGGCAGACATCTCTGTCGTAGAGGGCCGGACGGGTGAGACTGGGGGCATGTGCCGCAGTATCAAGACGCTGCGTCCGCCCGCGATGCCCGAAGAGGCCACCGAGGCGGACATGCGGGCTGCCGCCCTGCAGTACGTGCGCAAGGTGTCGGGATTCCGCGCCCCGGCCGCTCACAACCAGGAGGTGTTCGACCGCGCCGTGGAGGCCGTCGCGCAGGCCACGGCCGACTTGCTGGACGGCCTGGAGGTGCGCGGGGCCGGGGCGCGGAAGGCGAGCTAGGGGCCCGTCGTCCGGATCACCCCGCGTCTGCGGCGTGATGCACACGACAGGCCCTGGGAGCGGGCACCCCACAGTGCTGGTCCGGTCGGCCCCGAGCCGGCCTCAGACCGCCAGTTCGGGCTGCGGTTCGGGGCGTGCGGCTGGCGCGCCGGTTCCGCCTCCCACAGCCTGGTGGTCCGCCGGTAGCCGAAGACCACCGAGGCCATCGCCAGGAGCAGGAGCGGGCCGGACATCCACGGGTACGCGGCCATCTCCAGCGGCAGGAAGCGGTAGGACACCAGCAGCACGGCGAAGACGACCGCCCCGTAGGCGATCAGCCGGACCCCGGACCGGTCCCAGCCGCGGTCGTACGCGCGCAGCCCCGCCTCGACCGTGAACGCGAACACCACGCCGGCGATGAGGTCCACCCCGTAGTGGTAGCCGAATCCCAGCGTCGCGGCGAGCGTGGCGACCAGCCAGAACGCGCCCGCGTACCGCAGGGCGCGCGGGCCCTTGCGGGAGTGGATGAAGATCGTGGTCGCCCAGGCCGTGTGCAGGCTGGGCATGCAGTTGCGCGGGGTGATCTCGTCGAACGGCACCGCGTGCGGGGTGCCGACCGGCGGCAGGGTGTCCGGCCACAGGTCGGCCACCGCCCAGTGCCCGCCCTCGGTGCCGTAGGCGAACATCGGCCCGACCACGGGAAAGATCATGTAGACGGCCGGTCCGAGCAGGCCGATCACCAGGAAGGTGCGGACCAGATGGTGGCGCGGGAAACGGCGCTCGGCCGCCACGTTGCGCAGCTGGTACAGCGCCACGCAGACCGCCGCCACGGCGAGCTGGCCGTAGACGACGTGGAGGGATGGTCGCCGACCGGGCCGGTGGCCTCGAGGAGCCGGCCCGCCAGCCACGACGGGTTGCCCAGCGCGTGGTCGGCGGTCGGCCACGTACGGGTCGAGCACCGCCGGGCGGGTCTTCGACGTGATCAGCAGCCAGGTGTCACCCGTCTTGCGGCCGGCCACCAGCAGCAGGCCCAGCCCGACGCCCTTCAGCAGCAGGACGCGTTCCGGGCCGGTGCGCCGGGTGACGGCGATGACCGCGCTGCCCAGGATCACCCACAGCGCGCCGTTGCCGAACGGGTGGCCTCGTCGGCCGGCGCCGACCAGCCACCGCACCAGCAGAAGACGAGGTCGACGCCGATCGCGGTGCCGAGCGCGACGAACCGCTGCCGCCAGGTGAGCACCACCATCGTCAGCGCCAGGCCCGCGTACAGCAGGGACCCGGACTCGGGGGCGTAGATCACCTCGCGTGCCTGCGCGGTGATCGGCCCCGGCGCGCCGAAGTGGCGCGCGGCGATCTCGAGCGCGACGAGGAACCCGAGGGTCACCACGCCTGCCGTGACCCACAGCAGCGCCCGTGGCGCGCCGTCTCGCGGCGAGCGCGATCCGTCTCGTCCGGGAGGTTTTCCGCGACTCCGTGATGGTCAATGTCTCAGCCGCTTCCAGGTCTGGGTGGTCGTGGTGGTGAGCCGGAGCCGCGTAGCCGGATCCCCGGTCTACGACGTCCGCGGCTCGCGCCGCATCAGGAACGCCGCTCCCGCCCCGGCGCCGAACAGCGCCCCCACCGACACCGCCGTCGCCAGCCAGGTCGCGCCCAGCCACTGGGCGCCGAAGTAGCCGAGGGCGACGCTGTAGGCGGCCCAGGTGAGGCCGGCCAGGGCGGACCAGGGGAGGAAGTCGCGGGCGCGGCGGTGGGCGGCGCCGGCGCCGAGGGAGACCACCGAGCGGCCGGCGGGGGCGAAGCGGGCGAGGACGACCAGGGCGCCGCCGCCTCGGGCGAGGGCCGCGCCGAGACGTTCCTGCGCGGTGGTCAGCCGGCGGGAGCGGGCGATCGCGCGGTCCAGGCGGGCCCCGCCGCGCCAGGCGAGGCGGTAGGCGACCAGGTCGCCCAGGACGGAGGCGGTCGCCGCGCAGAGCGTCAGGGCGAGGATGTCCGGGCGCGGGGACCGTCCGGTCGCGGCACCCGAGCCCGCGGCCGCCGCCGTCGCCGCCGTGATCACCAGGACGCCGCTGGGCAGCACGGGGAGGAACACGTCGAGCAGCACGGACACTGCCACCACCGCGTAGATCCATGGGCTGCCGATCAGCGACCCCACTTCTCAGACCTCCAGCACCGCAACTCCCCGTTACTCCCCCGTGGGCCGGACCGCCGTGCCGCGGTGGCGCGGGGGAGCGGCAGGGGCGGCCATGACAGCCATACAGCGTACGCCTGGGGGTGAGGGGAGGTTCACGGGGGCTCATATGTTCGGCGCGGATGTTCACCTCGTCGCGTCTCGCCGGCCGGATCAGCATATGAGCGGTTTCGCCGACGAGGCGCTGACGCAGTCCGGTACAGACGGAACGGCGCCTCCCCCCGAGGGGAAGGCGCCGCAGTGTGTTCGACGGAGCGGGCGGTTCAGGCGGCCACCGGGCGTCTGGTCCGCGGCGCGTCTGTCCCTGGGTCGAGGTGCGCTTGGACAACAGCCGGTCCAGGCCGAACGCGCCGGAGCCCGTGAAGATCAGCAGGAACATGGCCCAGCAGTACATCGCCGCGCCCTCGCCGCTGTTCTCGATCGGCCACAGGCCCTGGGGCTGGTGGACCTTGAAGTACGCGTACGCCATCGACGCCGGAGGATATGAACGCCGCGATGCGGGTGCCGAGGCCGAGCAGCACCAGGATGCCGCCGACGAGCTCGATGACGGCCGCGTACCAGGTCGGGCCAGGCGCCGGTCGCGGCGGTGCCGCCCTTGCCGTCCGCACCGCCGAGGACTCCGAAGAGCGAGACGGCGCCGTGGCAGGCGAAGAGCAGGCCGACGACGATGCGGAACAGGCCGAGTGCGTACGGCTGGGCGCCGTTGAGGCGAGCGGTCATGTGGGGGGTCACTCCTTCGGTTGGCCGGCCCTGGGGAGGCCGGTCGGGGACGGATACCGCGGAGTAACTCACGTTAGGTGCGCCTAATTGATACTTGCAAGTTCAACATTTGGCCACTGGTTCGGCTCCCGTTGGGGCTCGATCCCGGGCCCCGCCGCACGTAGAGCGGCTCTCGCCACCGCGTCCGCGTCCGAAAGAATGACCGAATCCACCCCTGGGCGGGCTCCGGCAGCGGTCACCCAGTGCACGCCTTCTGTCGGCATACCGAACGCGAACGGCCTTGTGTGTGCAACTTCTTGACGAACCATCAGCCTAGAGGGGCGCGCTGTGACGTCCAACCCCCTGTCTCATAACCGTCCACGACGTGCGGGCGGCGCTGCCCGCTCCGCAGCGGACCGCCGGGAGGTCGTCGGCGGTGTGCCGAAGGCCGGGCGCCGGCAGGCGGGCTTCCTATGGGGGTTCTCACACGGACCGTCGGCCCTCTCCTGGGGAAGGACTGACGGCCGCTGTGGGATGCCTCACTCGCCTACGGGGCACACCGGTACAGCGCGACAAAGGGGCGGAGCAGGGGTCAGGGGATTAGGGGGCGAGTTCGGAGTCCAGGATCGTCGTCAGGCGGGGGCCCGTTCCCTCGCTGCGCCTTGGCCTGCTCCAGTCGCAGCCGGGCCGAACGGCCGCGCAGGGTCAGGGTCATGAGCTGGTTGCCGAACCAGGGGCCGCCCGTCTTGCGCCAGGCGACCGGCGGCCGGGGGAGACGGCCGTGCCGGGCGAGGCAGCCGGCCGAGGGCGCGCGCCACCGCGCTCCAGCCGAGGCGGAAGCCCAGCCGGATCGACAGCGGGACCGAGTTGTGGACGGGGGAGCAGACGAGCTGCAGCACCCGGGCGTCGGGCCCGCGGCCGGGCCAGGAGGGCTCGGCGATGTAGGCGTGGTGCACGTCCCCGGACAGCACGCACACGGTCGCCGGCGCGTCCCGCCCCGAGCCCGCCTCGGCGATCAGCTCCGCCAGCCCGGCGAAGGACTCGGGGAACGCCGACCAGTGCTCCAGGTCGGCTCCGCCGCCGCACCTTCTCCCCGAACCGCGCCCAGCGTGCGCCCCGTTCGCCCCGGCACAGCGCCGCGTTCCACGCCTCGGCGTCGTGCACCAGATGGGGCAGCAGCCAGGGCAGCGAGGTGCCGATGAGGAGATGGTCGTACGCCTCCGGCGTGTCCCAGCACCTGCTCGCGCAGCCAGGCCTCCTCGCCCGGGTCGAGCATCGCGCGGCTGTCCTCGGCGAGGACGCGGGCCGCCCGGCTGTCCACCATCAGCAGGCGTACGCGCCCGAAGTCGCGCCGGTAGCTCCAGCGGGCCGTGGCCGCGTCGGCGTCGGCCCGGGCGGCGAAGGCGCGCAGCACGTCGGTGCCGTCGGGGGTCTCGCGGACGGCCGCGTAGACCGGGTCGGCGGCCAGTTCGTCCGGGGAGAGGTTGCCCAGGTGCTGGTGGACCCAGTACGACATCAGGCCGCTCAGCAGCCGCTCCTGCCACCAGTCGGTGGCCCGCATGTCGGCGAGCCAGGCGGCGGAGGTGTTCCAGTCGTCGATGACGTCGTGGTCGTCGAAGATCATGAAGCTGGGCACGGTGGACAGCAGCCAGCGGATGCGCGGGTCGAGCCAGGACTCGTAGTAGAGGTGGGTGTACTCCTCGTAGTCCGCGACCTCGTCGCCCGGCGGCTCGTTCAGGTCGCGGCGGGCCGCCAGCCAGCGCTGGGTGCCGTCGGAGGTCTCGTCGGCGTACACCTGGTCGCCGAGCAGCAGCAGGACGTCGGGCCGCTCGCCCTCGGGGTCGGCCGCGAGGCGGGTGGCGAGGGCGTCCAGGGCGTCCGGGCCGACGGGGTCGTGCCCGCCCGCGGGAGGCGCGGCCCAGCGGCAGGAGCCGAAGGCGACGCGGAGGCCGCCCTCCGGGCCCGGCGAGTGGATCGCCGAGGGCGGGAAGGGGGAGTCGGGCAGCGGCCACACGCGGGTGCCGTCGAGGAGGACCTCGTAGGTCGTGGCCGTACCGGCCGTGAGACCGGTCACCGGGACCAGCGCGTAGTGGTGGCCCGCGATCTGGAAGCGTGCGGGCCGTGCCCCCGGCGCCGTCGGCGCAGCGCACCTCGGCGGAGCACGGACGGCTCGTCTCGACCCATACGGTCGCGGACGAGCCGTCGGTGTACCTCAGCAGTGGTCCGAGGCGCAGTCCGGCCATGGTGATCCCCTCTCCGTCGCCCCGTACGGTACGGAACGACGGAGGTCAGTCGGGGAGGGCCCGACACGAATCCGCGTGGGTCAGCAGCTCGCGAGGGAGTTCTGGAGCGCGGACTTCTCGGCGGAGTCGACCGAGAGGCCGTAGTAGTACTTCACCTGGACCCAGGCGCGGACGTAGGTGCAGCGGTACGCCGTCCGGGAGGGCATCCAGGTGGCCGGGTCCTGGTCGCCCTTGGCCTGGTTGACGTTGTCGGTGACCGCGATGAGCTGCGGGCGGGTCAGGTCGTTGGCGAAGGACTGGCGGCGGGACGTCGTCCAGGAGTCGGCGCCGGAGTCCCAGGCCTCGGCCAGCGGGACCAGGTGGTCGATGTCGAGGTCGGAGGCGGCGGACCAGGTGGCGCCGTCGTAGACGGAGTACCAGCTGCCGCTGGTGGCGGCGCAGGAGGAGTCCTGCTGGACGTTCGAGCCGTCGCGCTTGAGGACGACCTCACGGGTGTTGCAGGCGCCGGACTGGGTGATCCAGTGCGGGAAGAGGTCGCGGTCGTAGCCGGTGCGGTCCTCGGTGGCCACGGTGAGCGAGGCGAGGTAGGTGCGGGCGGTGGCGGCGCTCACGGGGGTGGGGAGGGCGGCGGAGGCGGCCGGACCGTTGAACAGTCCGGCCGAGGCTATGAGGCCGGTGAGGCCCGCGAGTATGCTGAGCCGTCGACGCGCGTAGAACTTCGGCATGCGAACTCCCTTGTGGGGTGGGGGTGTTGGGCGGCGAGCGGGAGAATGCTCGCCGCGCCGCGTTGCGGGGAGGTGTGCGTGTGGTGAGAAGTTAGTGACGCGTTCATGACATGACAAGAGTTCAAGACGGAACTTCTCGTTCCGAGGGCGTCGCGTACCATGGACGGCGCAGAAGGGGAGTAGCTCTTCGCCGGACCGTCGACATACTGCTCAGCTCGTCTGAGCCGGCGCCCGGAGGCAGGTCCTTTCCCGGACCGGCCAGCGAGACCTTCGGCAAGCAGTGCACGCCCGTGCCGTACGGCACGGGTATCGCGTGTGCTGCCGTGCCGAGGTGTCGTCGCGCGAAGGTTCAGCACTCTCGGTGGGGCAGCCCCGACCGATTGAGGAACCCTTGATCAGCCTGACCGTGACGGCCGTCGTCTTCGGCGTCGTCTTCCTCGCCGAACTGCCGGACAAGACCGCCCTCGCCGGCCTCGTCCTCGGCACCCGCTACCGCGCCTCCTACGTCTTCGCCGGTGTCGCCGCCGCCTTCGCGCTGCACGTCGTGCTCGCCGTCGCGGCCGGCAGCGTGCTCACGCTGCTGCCGCAGCAGATCGTGCAGGCGCTGACGGGCGTGCTCTTCCTGGGCGGGGCCGCGGTGCTGCTGCTGAAGAAGGGTGAGGACGAAGAAGAGGTCCGCAAGCCGGAGAACCAGTCCTTCTGGAAGGTCTCGGGCGCGGGCTTCATGCTCATCCTGGTCGCCGAGTTCGGCGATCTCACCCAGATCATGACGGCGAACCTGGCCGCCCGCTACGACGACCCGCTCTCCGTCGGACTGGGTGCGGTGCTCGCGCTGTGGGCGGTGGCCGGGATCGGCATCGTCGGCGGGAAGGCGCTGATGAAGCGGGTGCCGCTGCGGCTGATCACGCAGATCGCGGCGCTGGTGATGCTGGCGCTCGGGGTGTGGAGCCTGTGGGAGGCCGTGGCCGGGTGAGCGGGGGCTCGGTGAGCCGGGGCGAGCTGAACGGTGGGTGAACGTCTGCCGGGGCGGTCTGGCGCGAAGCACGGATTGTTTTGTACCGTGGAGGAACAAAGTGGCTCCCGCCCGTTTTCCCTGACCGGCGGGCGGGGCCGCCTTGTCCCTGACGGGGGTGACGGACGTGATCCGTCGTCTGCCCCCTCCTTCCGCGCTTGACGTGCAAGAGGCGCCTCTCGCGCCTCTCGCGCCCTGAGCCTTGGAGCAGCCGATGACGGCCACCGCCGTGCTCACCGCCCGCGCCCTCCTGCTGGACATGGACGGCACCCTCGTCAATTCGGATGCCTCGGTCGAACGCGTCTGGCGGCGCTGGGCCGAGCAGCACGGGCTCGACGGGGACGAGGTCATGAAGGTCGTCCACGGGCGGCAGGGATACGCGTCGATGGCGCTGCTGCTGCCCGGTCGGCCGATGGAGCACAACCACGCCGACAACGCCCGGATGCTCGCCGACGAGACGGCCGACACCGACGGTGTCGTCGCCGATCCCCGGGGCACCGGAGTTCCTCGCCTCGCTGCGGGGTCTGCCGCACGCGCTCGTGACCTCCGCCGACGTGCCGCTGTCGACGGCACGGATGGCCGCGGCCGGTCTTCAGCTGCCCGAGGTGCGGGTGACGGCGGAGTCCGTCGGGGCGAGCAAGCCCGACCCGGAGGGCTTCCTGAAGGGCGCCGCCGAGCTGGGCGTGGCGCCCGCGGACTGTGTCGTGTTCGAGGACTCCGGGGCCGGGATCGCGGCGGGGCGCGCCGCCGGCATGACCGTGGTCGGGGTCGGGCCCCGGGCCGCGGTCCACGAGCCGGACGTGGTGGTGGAGGACCTCACCCAGGTGCGCGTGGAGGCCGTCGGGGACGGGACGGTCCGCCTCCACATCGCGTAATGCTCCGGGGCCGGCAGGTCAGCCGACCCGGGCGGCGATGGTGCGCGCGCACTCCAGGGACTCGGTGTGTGTCGTGTCCACCTCCAGGTCGTAGCTCACGCCCTCGTGCACGACCCGTGCCTGTGCCGCGGCCATGCCCCGGACCCGGTTGCCTCGTGCGATCTCACGTCCCGCGGCGACGGCGCTGTCACATCTGACGCCGACCCACAGCACGTCGAGTCCGGCCAGGGCCTTCTGCCATCGCTGCTGGGACGCCGGCCCGCCGAGGAAGACGTCGTCGATGATGACCCTCGCACCCGCGCGGGCCATGGCGGCGATGCCCTCTGTCCAGGCCGCCTCCAGTGCCCGGAAGTCCGCGCCCACGCTCACGCCGCCGTCCGGGGCGAAGGCGATGCCGCCGTCCGAGCCCCGCATCCTCGCGGGCAGCGCCTCGACGAACGAGTCGACGCCGAAGGCCGGCCACGGATCGGGCAGTACCTCTTGCAGACAGCGTACGAGCCCGGACTTGCCCGAGCTCGAACCGCCGTTGAGAACGATCGCCTGAGTAGTCACGGCGTCACCGTACGGCGCCCGGACGGTCTACGGCTCCTGGGTTTCCGACTCCAGCTTCGCCCGGGTCTGCCGGTCGTAGACGCCGAGGTCGTCGCCCTGGATGCCGCGTGACCACTGGTAGTTGCGGACCGCTTCCTGGAGCTGGTTGTCGAAGGTGCCGTCGGTGTCGTCTTCGTAGAGGAACAACTGGCGCAGGCGGAGCTGCAGTTCGGTGACCTCCTGGCCGCGGTCGCCGAGGCGCAGGACGGTGGGGTCGCCGTTCTGGCGGGAGTTGTTCGGTGGTGTCTTGTCGGAGCTGGTCGCCGTGGCGGACGCGCTCGGCGCCGACGGGGCGGCCGACTGCGACAGACTCGGCGAGGCGCTCGGGGCGGACGGCGACGCGGACGGCGAGGGGCTCCCGGTGAGAGACGGCGCCGACGGCGGTGCCCCGGGGGCCGACGGTGTGGCCGGTGCGCTCCCCGCCGGTGACGTGGAGGCCGCGCTGCTCGGCGGGGCGTCCGGCACGCTCGCCCGGATGTCGTCCGGCAGCGCGGTGTCCCGGGACGGCCCCTCGTAGAAGAACAGTCCGCTCGCGTACCCCGCCGCCGTCACCACGGCGACGCACGCCCCGGCCGCGGCGAGGAGCACGACACGACGCCGACGCCGGGGCCTGCCGCCCGGCTCGACCGACTCCGGCGAGCCCGGCACTGCGCTCCCGGTCCCGGTGCCGTCGAACAGCCGCAGGTCGGTGACGCTCGGCTCTGTCGTGGCGGGGGCCAGGGGTGTCGGGAGCGCGGAGGCAGGCAGCGCGGTGGTCGCGTCCGGGGCGGGGCCGGCCGGGGCGGTCGGCAGCAGGGTGGCCGGCAGCAAGGTGGTGGCGTCGGGGTCCGGGGCGGCCGGCAGGAGGGCGTGGCGTCGGGGTCCGGGGGGACGGCAGCAGCGTGGTGGCGTCGGGGGCGGGGGTGGCCGGTAGCGCGGAGGTCGCGTCGGGGTCTGGGGCGGTCGGCAGTACGGAGGTCGCGTCCGGGGCCGGGGTGGCCGGCAGAGGGACGGTGGCGTCGGGGTCCGGGGTGGCCGGTAGCGCGGAGGTCGCGTCCGGGTCCGGGTTGGCCGGCAGCACGGTCGCGTTCGGGGCCACCGGGCGCAGGGGCATGGTCGTGTCGGTGGGGGAGGGCGGCGGTGCGGTGCTCCCGGTGCGTGGGGCCTGTGCGTGCGGGCGGGAGGTCGGGGCGTTCGCCGAGGGTGGCTGCGTGGGGCTCTTGGCGCGCGGAGCGTCCGCAGGTTCGGTCGGAAGTCGTCCCGGGGCGCCGTCGGTCGCCTGTGTGGGGTTTCCGGGGTGCCGGGCTCGCGCGTGCGGGGGTACGGGCGGCGTGTCAGGTGTGGGCGGTTGCGGGGCTCGCGCGGCGTGCGGAGCCCTCGCAGGGCCTGACGGGGGTCGTCGCGCGGCGTGGGGAGCCCTCGTGGGGTCTGTCAGGGGTCGTCGCGCGGGGTTGTCGCTCGCCGCCGTGGGGTCCCCGGTGCGTGAGGCCTGTGCCTGCGGGGCCGGGGCGCCTTCGGGCGGCGGATTCTCCGTCCCCGGTAAAGACGGCGCGGCAGGCCTGTCGCGCCCCGAGGGCCCTGCCGTGCCGTCGAGTTCGACGTACGGGCGGATCCGCAGGGGATCGAAGTCCTCCGCTGCGGCCACCTGGGCCGTGCGGGCGTCGCGCAGGGCCTCGGAGGCACGGTGGGCGCAGGCGCAGGAAGGGCTCTTGTCCTGCTGTCTGGGCGCGCCACACTCCGGGCACGGGTGGCCGTTAGGCGGTTCCACGTGTTCCTCCCTCCCCTCGCGAACTCCAGAGATTATCCAGATCTTCTCCACAGTGCGTTCGACGAGCCCCCGGAATGAAGACTTCCAAAAGGACTCGGCGGGCCATAACACGTCACACCGGTCACGATGGAAAATGTCACAGACCCTCGGGAGGTCTCATGGCCCGGGACGTGCACGCCACGAACGTGTCACCCGCAGGAGCCGTCGCCCCGGAGCAGGTGCCCGGGAACGTGCTGGTCTCCATCTCAGCCCTGCTGCTCGGCATGCTGCTCGCCGCCCTCGACCAGACCATCGTGTCGACCGCGCTGCCCACCATCGTCAGCGACCTCGGCGGCATGGACCACCTGTCCTGGGTCGTCACCGCCTACCTGCTGGCCGCGACCGCCGCGACCCCCCTGTGGGGCAAGCTCGGCGACCAGTACGGGCGCAAGAGGCTCTTCCAGACGGCGATCGTGATCTTTCTCGTCGGCTCCGCGCTGTGCGGGACGGCGCAGGACATGACCCAGCTCATCGCCTTCCGGGCCGTGCAGGGGCTCGGCGGGGGCGGGCTGCTGGTGTTGTCGATGGCGATCGTCGGTGATCTGGTCCCGCCCCGTGAACGCGGGCGCTACCAGGGGCTGTTCGGGGCCGTGTTCGGGGCGACCAGTGTGCTCGGGCCGCTGCTCGGCGGGCTGCTCACGCAGCATGCGAGCTGGCGTTGGGTGTTCTACGTCAACCTGCCCGTCGGCGTCGTCGCCCTCGCCGTGATCGCGGCCGTCCTGCACATCCCGCGCCGGGCGCGGCGGCACACCATCGACTACCTCGGCACCTTGCTCATCGCGTCCGTGGCCACCTGCCTGGTGCTGGTCGCCTCCCTCGGCGGGACGACCTGGGGATGGGGGTCCGCGCAGATCGTCGGGCTCGCCGTGCTGGGCGTCGTCCTCGCCGTCGTCTTCGTGGGCGTCGAGCGGCGCGCCGCCGAACCGGTGCTGCCTCTGAAGCTCTTCCGCGTCCGTACCTTCACGCTCGCCGCGGTGATCAGTTTCGTCGTGGGCTTCGCCATGTTCGGCGCCCTGACCTACCTGCCGACCTTCCTCCAGGTCGTCCAGGGCATCAGCCCGACCATGTCCGGCGTGCACATGCTGCCGATGGTGCTGGGCCTGCTGCTGGCCTCGACGGCCTCCGGGCAGATCGTCAGCCGTACCGGCCGCTGGAAGGTGTTCCCGATCGCCGGCACCGGCGTCACCACGCTCGGGCTGCTCCTGCTCCACCAGCTCGACGAGAACAGCTCCACGGCCGAGCTGAGCGGGTTCTTCCTCGTCTTCGGGCTCGGCCTCGGCCTGGTCATGCAGGTCCTCGTGCTCATCGTGCAGAACGCCGTCCCCTACGAGGACCTGGGCGTCGCCACCTCCGGCGCGACCTTCTTCCGCTCGATCGGCGCCTCGTTCGGCGTCGCCGTATTCGGCACGGTCTTCGCGAACCGGCTCGGCGACCAGCTCACCGACGCCTTCCGGGGAGCACAGCTCCCGCCCGGCGTCTCCGTGGCCGCGCTGGAGGCCGACTCGCGCGGCATCGCCGCCCTGCCGCCCGGCCTGCGCCCACCGGCCCTGCACGCGTACGCCGTGTCCATCACGGACGTCTTCCTGTACGCCGCTCCCGTCGCACTCCTCGGCTTCGTGCTCGCCTGGTTCCTGAAGGAGGACCGGCTGCGCGGCTCGGTCACCGCGCCCGACGGCACCGAGACCCTGGCCAGCAACCCCGTCGAGCGGTCCTCGTACGACGAGGTGTGCCGCGCGCTTTCGGTGCTCGGCACCCGCGCGGGGCGGCGCGAGATCTACCGGAAGATCACCGCCCGGGCGGGCTACGACCTGCTGCCCGCGGCGAGCTGGCTGCTGCTGCGGATCCGGAGATACGGCGAGGTGGAGCCGGCCATGCTGGCCGAGAGCATGCCCGTGCCGCTGACCGTGATCATCGAGGCCGCCCGCCAGGTCGAGGAGCGACGGCTCGCCGTGCGCGAGGGCCTCGGCCTGGTCCTGACCGACCGGGGACGCGAGGTCGCCGAGCGGCTGGCCCAGGCCCGCGAGGAGTCCCTCGCCGAGCTGCTCGGCGACTGGTGGGGGCCCGACCGGCCGACCGATCTGGTGAGGCTCGTGCGGGAGCTGAACGGCGAACTGTGCGGGTCGCGGCGCGAGCGGCCCCAGGACGAGCGTCCGTACGGCGGGCCGCGGGCGGAGCGGGTGGGCTGAACGAGGGCCGTGGGACCGGTGGTTCAGACGAGGGGCTTGGCGAACCAGTGCTCGGCGTACGGGTCGTCGTTGTACGGCTCGGTCTCCGTGTAGCCGAGCCGGGCGTAGAGGGCGCGGGCCTCGACCAGGTCGCCGCGGGTGTCGAGGATCATCCGTGCGGCGCCGAGCGCGCGGGCGGCGTCCTCGGCGGCCCGGACCAGGAGCGGGGCGCCGCCCCTGCCGCGCATCGGCGGGTGCAGGAACACCCGCTTGAGCTCGGCGGTCGTGCCGTCCCGCAGCCGGACACCCGCGGTGCCGGCCGGCTCACCGTCGTACCGCGCGACCAGCAACTGCCCGCGCGGCGGTGCGAGATCGGCACCCGGCTGGGCGGCGATCTCCCGCTCCAGCTCGTCCGGGTCGGTCCGCCGCCCCTCGTGCAGCAGGTACCAGCGGTCGCTGACCTCGGTGTAGTACGCCCGCCAAAGAGCGGCGGCGACGGGGGAGTCGTACGGTTCCGGGGCCATGGTCCAGGTCATGACCCGCATTCTCGGCGGGTGCCTCACCGTGCCCGCAACCGAATATGCGTGACCGGCGGGTGCCGTTTGGGGGCGGACTTCCGGGCTACCCGGTCGGCGAACCGGCTCGCGAGGAGAGCCGGTTGGGCCGAGAACCCGGAAGGCATCCATGTCCACTGGCCTGATCATTGCTCTGATCGTGATCGCGGCGGTCGTCGTCATCATCGCGGCCGCCATGACCCTGCGCGCTCGCGGGCCTCGTCGCGGCCCCAGCCTGAAGCGGCGCTTCGGACCCGAGTACGACCGGGCCGTCGCCCGCCACGACGGCGACGCCAAGGCCGCCGAGCGTGAACTCACCGAGCGCGTGCACCGCCACGGCGACCTGCGCGAGCGGTCGCTGGAGCCGGCGCAGCGCGAGCAGTACGAGACGCGCTGGACGGCCGCTCAGGAGCGGTTCGTCGACTCGCCGCGGGAGGCGGTCGCCGAGGCGGACCGGCTGCTCGCCGAGGTCGCCGGCGCCCGGGGCTTCCCGGAGGGCGGGCAGTACGAGGAACAGCTCGCCGCGCTGTCCGTGCACCACGCCCACCACGTGGACGGCTACCGGCGCGTGCACCGTGCGGCACATCTGCGCGCGGAGGACGCCCGCGACGGCGGCACCGGTACGGAAGACATGCGTGAGGCCCTGGTGGCGGCCCGCGCCCTGTTCGAGGAGCTGGTGCGGCCGGCCCGCCACGACGGCGGATCCGGACGGCACGAGGACGCCCGCCACGACGGCGGTCAGCACCGTGCCGGACTGAACGGCGGCCGCAAGGCTACGGCCGCCCGCGGCGGGCACATGCCGTGGGCGCTCCACCGACGTCAGGCGAAGGAGAGTTGAGGCAATGTCCGACGTGACCCGACCGCTCGGCGACGACACCGCCGCCGCCCCCGACGCCCGAGGCGAGAGCGCCCTGGGCACCGGCCACGGCACGACGCCGACACCGCGCACGGACCGCACCGACAAGCACCGTACGGAAGCGGACCGCGGTGACGCGTACGGCACCGGTGCTGAGCGCACCACCGACACGAGCACCACGCCCATGAGCACCAAGGGCATAGACACCAAGGGCACGAGCACCACCGGCACGGGCACCCGCGGTGCCCATGGGGGAGACACCCTCGGCGCCTCGAAGGGCACCCCTTCCGATGCCCGAGCCCACCTCTTCCCCCACGACGAGTCCGACAAGCTCGGCTCGCAGTTGCAGCACGCCGTCGCCGGGTTCGTCGACGGGCCCCGGGCCTCCGTCGAGGAGGCCGACCACGTGCTGGAGGAGATCGCGGCCCGGTTCACCGAAGCCGTGACGCAGCGCCGCCGCACCCTGCGCCATTCCTGGCAGTCCCTCGAAAGCGGCGAGGGCAAGCCCGTGTCGAGCGCCGACACCGAACAGCTCCGTCTGGCCCTGAAGGACTACCGCGAGCTGGCGGAACGGCTCCTGCACGTGTGAGCGGCCCCGTTCACTGATCCGCCCGGCGCTCCCGCCATTGCCGTACGACGTCCTCGACGTCGTACGGCTTTTTCCCAGCGGGGGGCCGGGCGGCGGCTTGAACATCATCTCGCGGATCTTGTCGTTGATCTCCGTGATGATCTTCCGCGCGATCCGCTCCGAGGGAGCCGCGAGGGCTGCCGGCAGCGCGTCCTCGGCCTCCTTGCGCAGCGCCAGTGCGGGCGGCAGGACGGAGAAGCCCTCGCGGGCCATCTTCCGCTTGATCCACCACAGTTCGTCGTAGGTGGTCTCCACGTCGGCCGGCAGCGGCTTGCCCGCCCCCGGCAACCGTTCGAACTCGCCGCGTGTCTCCGCGTCGCGGATCTGCTTGTCGACCCAGGACTCGAAGTCGACGCCGGGTGGCTTTCGCTCGGTCATGAGGCCATTGTGCCGGACAGCGTGCAGCCTGGCGTTCTATCATGCGGCGGGCTTAGGGCCTGTCTGACACACAGGCCCTGACAGACCCACCAGGACGTCTCAGGAGGAGCGCACGTGCTCGAACTCACCATGGCCGCCGTGTCCCCGGCGGAGGAGGGTGCCACGGCCGGCATGCTCATGGCCGACGCGCCCAGCGAGCCGGGCGCCGTGCTGCGGGTGGGCCGCGACAAGTCGGTGTGCCGGCTCTCGACGCCGGACGACTGGCTGTTCGTCTCCCGCGTCCATCTGGAGTTCCTGTGCGGGCCCGACGGGACCTGGCAGCTGACCTGGCTGCGCGGCTCCCAGCCCGACCCGTCCTCCGAAGTCCGCCTGACGGTCGGGGAGTACGCCCAGCCCCTCGCCTACGGCGGCACCGTCCCGCTCCCCAGGGGCGGCAGCGGTGAGGTCGTCATCCATGACCGCACCGCCCCGCGCAGCGTCAACGTGGGCTTCTACCACGAGGCCTGACCACACCCTCCGACCACGCCCGGGAGTCCCAAGGGGTCTGGAGGGTTCCGGCCCTAGGCCAGCACCCTCGCCACCGCGAAGCCGTCGTACCCCTTCGTGCCGACCGTCTGGATCGCCGTCCCGCTCAGCCTCGGGTGGCTGCCGATGAGTTCGATCGCGGCGCGGGTGCCCACCACGTCCGTCGCCGTGCTGCCGGCGTCGGTCACGCGGCCGCCGCGGACGACGTTGTCGAGGACGATCAGACTGCCCGTGCTGGTGAGCTTCAGGGCCCACTCGACGTAGTGCGGGTTGTTGCCCTTGTCGGCGTCGATGAAGACCAGGTCGAACGGGGGCGGGTTCTCGTCGGCCAGTTTGGGCAGCGACTCCAGGGCCGGGCCCACCCGCACCTCGACCAGATCGTCCAGGCCGGCGCGGGCGATGTTGCGGGTGGCGACCTCGGCGTGCACGGGGTCGTACTCCAGGGAGACCAGCCGCCCGTCGGCGGGCAGGGCGCGGCCCAGCCAGATGGTGCTGTAGCCGCCGAGCGTGCCGATCTCCAGGATGTGGCGGGCGCCCTGGATCTGCGCGAGGAGCTGGAGGAGCTTGCCCTGGTTCCCCGCGACGTTGATGTGCGGAAGCCCGGCGGCGTCGCTGTCGCGCAGGGTGGCCGCCAGGGCTTCGTCGTCGGGGGCGAGGCGGGCGGTGAAGTAGGCGTCGACCTCGTCCCAGACGTGCGACTCGCTCATGCACCTCTACCTTTCGTACGCATAGTTAGCTTCCCTAACTAGTGGCGTTGACGAAGATAGTTGGTGCGGCGGTCCGCTGTCAGCGGGATATCACCCGGCGTGTCTCAGCCCGCCACGGACGGTGCCGAACCCGGCAGCGGACGCCCCGCCGACTCCGCCATACGCCACACCGCGAAACCGCCGACCACGGCAGCGGCCATCATGTAGTACGCGGGCATCATCATGTTCCCGGTCGCGCCGATCAGTGCCGTGACCACCAGCGGGGTCGTCCCGCCGAACAGGGACACGGAGACGTTGAAGCCGATGGAGAGCGACCCGTAGCGGACCCGGGTCGGGAACAGCGCCGGGAGCGCCGACGGCATCGCCGCCGTGAAGCACACCAGCAGCATGCCCAGCGCGCCCATGCCGAGCCCGACCGCGAGCAGGCTGCCCTGGCGGATCAGCAGCAGGGCCGGGACGGACAGCAGCAGGAAGCCCGCACAGCCGGCGGCGATCACCGGGCGGCGGCCGACGCGGTCGGTCAGCGCGCCGACGAACGGCTGGGCGATCATCATCAGCGCCATCACACCGAGGACGACGAGCAGACCGTGCGTCTCGTCGTAGTGGAGCTGACCGGTCAGGTAGCTCGGCATGTACGACAGCAGCATGTAGTCGGTGACGTTGAAGACCAGCACCAGGCCGACGCAGAGCAGCAGTGCGCGCCACTGGCCGGTGATCATCTCGCGCAGCGGCACCTTGGGGCGGTTCGTCTCGGCCTTCTCGGCCTCGGCCGCGAACGCCGGGGTCTCCTCCAGGCGCAGCCGCAGGTAGAGGCCGACGATGCCCATCGGGCCCGCGATCAGGAACGGGATGCGCCAGCCCCAGGAGGTCAGGTCGTCGGTGGAGAGCAGGGCGGTCATCAGCGTGACCAGGCCCGCACCGCCGATGTAGCCGGCCAGGGTGCCGAACTCCAGCCAGCTGCCGAGGAAGCCGCGCCGCTTGTCGGGGGCGTACTCGGCGATGAAGGTGGAGGCACCCGCGTACTCGCCGCCGGTGGAGAAGCCCTGCACGAGGCGGGCCGCGAGGAGCAGGATCGGCGCGCCGACACCGATCGTCGCGTACGACGGGATCAGACCGATCGCGAAGGTGCCCGCGGCCATCATGATCATGGTGACGGCGAGGACCTTCTGGCGGCCGACGCGGTCGCCGAGCGGGCCGAAGACCATGCCGCCGAGGGGGCGGACCAGGAAGGCCGCGGCGAAGGCGCCGAAGGTGGAGAGCAGCTGTGCGGTGGGGTTGCCCGAGGGGAAGAAGACCTTGCCCAGCGTGACCGCGATGTAGCTGTAGACACCGAAGTCGAACCATTCCATCGCGTTGCCCAGCGCGGCCGCCTTCACGGCGCGCTTGACGAGCGCGGGGTCGGTGACGGTGGTGTCGTGGGCCTTCGCTGTGCGGCTCTTGAGCACGGACGTGGGAGCAATGACTGAGGCAGTCACAAGACTCGCTCGCCTACCTTTCGACGGGGACTGGGACGCGGTCCGCGCGGCGGCGCTGTCGAACGGGCCGAAAAAGCGACGATAGGCGGAAAATGCCCGCTCACGGGCGGTATGCCTTTCGTTGCAGGGTGCATCTAAACACCGTGTATGCAGGCACGTATGCCCGGCTGGGAGCGGTCCCCACGTGATCTTGATGTGATCCTTCTCGCGTCCATGAGAGGCAACCGCACGCCTCGCGCACTATCGTCAACCGGGCGAAGGGGACATACGGGTCAGAAGGCCGGCAAGGCGTGGCGAATGCGGAGCGCAGCGGACGATCGACGGAAGCCCTCGGAGCGACAGCCGTCGGCAGGACCCGCGCACGCCTGCGCATGGTCTGCCTCGGCCTGTGGCTGATCGTCGCCGCGCTCGCCGCCCGGCAGGTGGCCGTGGTCCTCGACACCCCGCGCGGCGAGCGGCTGACGGACCTGGAGACCTGGGTCGGGCCGAACGGCGTCCTGCACGTGAACGGCTCGCTGTACGACTCGACCCGCTTCACCGGCACCCCCTTCAACGGCCTCGTCCTCAAGCCCCTCACCCGTTCGGCCGAACAGGCCCTCGGCTGGGGCTGGACCTTCGGAACGCTGCTGCTGGTCGCCGCCCTCGGCCTGATCGCCGCCCGGGCCCTGCCCCAGCCCGTCGGCCGCCGCACCGCGCTGACGGCCGCCCCCGTCGCCATCAGCCTGCTGATGCTGTCCCTGCCCGTCCGCAACACCCTGTGGCTCGGCCAGACCAGCATCATCCCGGTCCTGCTCGTCCTGCTGGGCTGCTTCGTCGCCCACGGCCAGCGCACCAGCGGCCTGCTCATCGGCGTCGCGGCGGCGCTGCAGCCCACCCTGCTGCTCTTCACGCCCCTGCTGTGGTTCACCGGCCGCAGACGCGCCGCGCTCTGTGCCGGTGCCACCTTCGCCGCCTGTGCCGCGCTCGCCTGGGCGGCGATGCCGCACGACTCCCACACCTACTGGGTCCACCACATGGCCGGCGTCGGCCTCGGCGGCCGGGCCGACGACCTCGGCAACCAGTCCCTGCACGGCGCCCTGCTGCGGCTCGGCCTGAACGGCCCCCTGGAAGTCGCGCTCTTCCTGGCGCTCGGCGCGGCCGTCGCCGTCCTGGCCCTGCGCCGCGCCGTGCGCTGTTTCGGCGACGGCCAGCTGCTGCTCGCCGTCGCGATCACCGGCTGCGCCGCGATCGTGATCTCCCCGACGGCCTGGCAGCACCAGCTGCTGTGGCTGCTGCTCGCGGTCGTCGGGCGGGCCGGCAGACGCGCCCGTGACCGGTACGTCTGGCCGGTCGCCGTGGTCCTGGTCATGACCCTGCCGACCAGGATGCTGCTGCCGGACATGGCGTCACTGGACCCGCTGCGTACCAACCTCGTCCTGCTGGCCGCCCTGGCCGCCGCCGCGGCCGTCCCCTTCCTGTCCCGCACCTCGCCGTACTACCGGTCGCCGACACCGACCGAGTACGCGCCCGCCGTCCCGGCCCGTTTCACACACGTGCCGCTGGTGCCCTTCCTGCGCCGGGTCCTCACCCGGCCGAACCTCCTCCTGGAGCTTCTCCTCCTCCGGGTCACCTACGCCGCCTACTCCCAGGTCCGCCTCGCCGCCGCCGGGGGCAGCATCTCGGCCGGCCGGGCCGAGGCCGAGGAGCACGGCCGGCAGATCCTCGGCCTGGAACGCGCCCTGCGCATCGACATCGAGCACTGGGCCAACCACACCGTGGTGAAGATCGGCTGGCTGCGGGACTTCTTCGACTTCTACTACGGGTCGCTCCACTTCGTCTTCCCGCTGGCCGTCCTCGCCGTCCTGTACTGGCGCCGCCCGTGCGACTACCGCTGGGCCCGCTCCGCCCTCGGCTTCGCCACCCTGCTCGCCCTGGTCGGTTTCTGGCTCTATCCGCTGGCACCGCCCCGGCTGATGCCGACGCTCGGCTTCATCGACACCGTCCACGGCGTCCAGGACTTCTCCCAGCCCGACTACGGCACGCTCACGGACATCACCAACCAGTACGCGGCCATGCCGTCCCTGCACTTCGGCTGGTCGCTGTGGTGCGGCGTCGTGATCGCCGTCCTGGCGCGCCGGTGGTGGATGAGGGCCCTGGGGCTGCTGCATCCGCTGTTCACCCTGTCCTCGATCGTCGCGACCGGGAACCACTGGGTGCTCGACGCGGCCGCGGGAGCGCTGGCGGTCGCCGTGGGCTTCGCGCTGACGTATGCGCTGTCCGGACCCCGGGTGACCGCCGCCGCCGTCTGTGGGGGGTCCCGGGCGGCGGATCCGAGCACCGGCCGGTCGGCGAGTTCGGTCGGCTGAGGGTCAATGCCTGCTGAACACGGCGACGTCGTTGCCGAACGCGCAGGCCAGGAGACCGTCGTCGCCGAGCGACACGGCGCCGCACGGGCCGGGCAGGTGGATGACGTCGAGTGTCGTGCGGTGTTGCAGGTCCCAGATGCGTACGGTGTTGTCGGCCGAGCCGGTGAGGGCGACGGGGCGGCCGTCGAGTTCGGCCAGGGTCACGGTCCAGACGGATCTGGTGTGGCCGGTCATCGGCTCTCCGAGGGGGTGGCAATCGGGGAGTTCCCAGAGGCGTACCGTCGTGTCGTCCGAGCAGGTCACCGCCACGGGACGGTCGTTCAGCCGGCCGAATGCCATGTCTCTGACCGCGTGGCCGTGCTCTGTCTGGCCGAGGGTGCGGCCGGTGGCCGCGTCCTGGACGCGCAGCGGTTGGTTCGGGGAGCTGGACACGACGATCAAGCGCCCGTCAATGACGCAACAGCAGGCCATGAGCCCGACGCCCTCCAACGGGAAGCGGTCCTTCAACTCTCCCGTCGCGACGTCCCACACTCGAACCGAGCCGTCTGTCATGCCCGCCACCACGACCTGACAACCATCCAGTTCCACGCAATCCGCCCATGACTGCGCGTCGTCCTTCCGGACGGTGAAGGGCGGGTGCATCGTCCGGCCCGTCTTGAGGTCCCACACCACAGTGCCGCTTCGGGACCCGGTGACGGCGATCGGATCGCCGTTGACCACTCCGCACGTCACGGACCACACGCCGTGCTTGTGGTCGGCCAGTAGTTCGGCAGTGCGGAATCCCGCCGACAGATGCCACGTACGCAGGGTGGTGTCCGTGGAGCCTGTGACGAGGACCGGTTGGCCGTCCACCACCGCGTGGTCGACGCAGAGAACACGCTGGGTGTGCCCGACGACCGGGCGACCGAAGGGCCGACTGGAGAGGTCCCAGATCCGCACGGTGTCGTACGCGCTGGTGATGACGACGGGTTGGCCGGCCAGCTCGGCCCACCCCACGGACAACAGGGGGAAGGTGTGACCGCCGAGGGGAGGTCCCATCGGCTGACGGGCCTGAAGGTCCCAGATCTGGGCCGATCCGTCCTGATAACCGACGACAGCGATCCGCCGACCGTTCAGCACCGCACACGTCACCGACGACGCCCAGCCCTCGTGCCCTTCGAACTCGCTCATGATCCGGCGGCCCTCGGGATCCCAGACTCGCACGCGCCCACGTTCGTCCGCGCTGACCACGACCTCGCGATCGTCCAGTTGCGTGACCGTCACCGCGTGGTACCAGCTGTCGCCACCTTCGCTGTCCAACCGTCCCAGCGGCCGGCGAGTGGCCAGGTCCCAGAGGCGCAGCGAAGTAGTCGAACCGGTGACCACGACCTGCCGGCCGTCCAGCACGGCACACGCCAGCGCGTTGACCGACCCCGTGCTTCTCACCGGCTTGCCCAGGGCCTGGCCGGTGGCCAGGTCCCATACCCGTACCGTCCTGTCCCAGCCACCGGTGACGGCGACCACGCGGCCGTCCAGTTCCGTGCACGCCACCGCGTAGACCGCCTCGGAGTGACCGCACATCGGAGCGCCGACCGCCCGGCCGGTGTCGAGGTCCCAGAGCCGCACCGTCTTGTCGCGAGAGACGGTGACGGCGACCGGGCGGCCGGCCAACTCGGCGCACGCCACCCCCTCGACCGCTCCGGTGTGTCCGGTCATGGGCAGGCCGACTGGTTCACCCGTGGTCAGGTCCCACATCCGCACGGTCAGGTCATTCGAGCCAGTGACGGCGACCGGCCTGCCGTTCACCTCGGTGCAGGCCAGCCCCTCCACCAGCCCCGTATGCCCGGTGAGCGCGTTGCGCAGATTGCTCGACAAATGCGCACCCGACGCCGCCAGTGCCTTCCAGGCCCGCCGGTCCGCCTTGCCGTTGAGCGCCTCGACGAGATGCGGCACGTTGAACCGCGCGGCCTCCACCGCGAGGACCTGACGACGTGCGGCCGCGTCGAGGTGACGGAGCACGTGCAGGCAGGAGCGGAACACCGCCGTGTTCAGCTGGGCCTCTTCGCCCTCGGCCTCCAGCAGACGCGGCATGAGCGTCTCGTAGTCCGCGTGGACCAGGTACTCGATGTCGGCCAGCAGAGTGTCCAGGAGACCGGCGGACGCGGCGTGCGTCGCCAGGTGCCGCAGGGCGTACGGGTGGGCTCGCACCCAGTCGGGCAGACCGTCGACGGCGTACGGCACCGATCGTCGCAGCGCTGTCGTGAACGCCCGCTGCACCCGCTCCGGGTCCTGGTCCTTGCGCAAGTACTCGGCCATCGACTCGTGGTACAGCCGGTACACCGACCGCCCGTCCTCCACCGCCTCGACGACGTACGCCCCGGCGTCGCGCCGCAGTTGGTAGAGGTCCTCGTTGGTGTACGGCCGCCCGGCGAGTTCCGCGGCGAGCGGGGCCCAGATGTCCTCCCAGGGGAGGCCCTGGCCCTCGGCGTAGGCCAGGGGGCGCAGGAGGGCGAGGACGCGTCCGGCGTCCTCGCCGAAGCGCTGGTGCAGGTCGCGGTGCATGGCGTCGGCCGCCGCGCGGGGCAGGGAGCGGAGCCAGGCGGGGTCCCCGGGCTCGGGAAGCTCCGGGGTCGCGGCGAGGGTGCCCGCGGTGATGCGGGCGACCAGGAAGCAGTTGCCGGCAGCGGTGGCGACCGCGTCCGCCACCCCCATGCGCACGGCGTTGGAGCAGTGGAGATACGGGGAGTCGGGGTGGGCGTCCAGGAGGTTGCGGACGGTGTAGACGAGCACGGCGTCCGGATCTGCGTACAGGGGCGAGTCGAGGTCGATGTGGCCGTCCGGATGCAGGCCGAGGGGGGCGAAGAGGTGGGGGCGGGTGCCGAGGAGGAGGCGCAGGTGCGGGGCCGCCAGTTCCATCAGCGGGCGTAGCACCTGGCCGCACAGGGTCGTCGGCGTCGCCGCCTCGTCCAGGCCGTCGATGAGGATGACTTGGGGGCGGTCCGGTTCGGGGCGGGCGCCGAGGTGGTTGAGCAGGTCCGCCACCGCATCCGCCGGCGGCAGCCGCAGCGCGGCGCAGACCGCCCGCACCATCTGCTGGTCGGTGAGGCTCTGCGCGTACACGGTCGTCCCGATGGCCCGCACGGGCGGAAGCTGTGTGTGGTGCAGTCCGATCGACGCCAGCGGCACCGTACGCCGGTACTCGGGGTCGCTCACCGCCGCCAGCAGACCGAGCACGGCGGTCTTGCCCGAGCCGGGAGCCCCGGTGACGACCAGCGCCGGGCACGCTTCGGCCGCCGGGTCGCCGAGCCACTGCGTGATGTCGTTCAGGGCCTGGTGGCGACCCGAGAACCACCAGCCCACCCGGCTCGGATCGCTGTGCCCCATGGCCCGCCGCAGCAGCCGCGTCCGGAACTCCACGTCCCGGCGCTTGTCCTGCTCGTCCCACTCCGCCGCCTGTTGCAGCGCCATGTCCGTGTGGGAGAGACGGTGGCTGTGCTTCGCGTTGGGCAGGAACGGCGGGATCTCGCCCGTCAGGCCGATGATCTCCAGGCCGATGTGCTGGAAGTCGGGACGCTTCGGGTTGGTGCGAGTGGCGTTCACGACCGCGTCCAGGGCCAGCAGCTGCGGCGTGTAGCCCGCCGTGGCCAGGCTGGTCACCGCCTCCGTCAGCAGCTCCGGGAAGGCGCCCGTCTGCGCGAGTTCCCGCGGCTGTGCCGAGGTGATCACCGCCAGACCGGCCTCCTCCTCACGCCAGTCGTTCTTCAACCGGGCCATGGCGGCCAGCAGTTCGTTGCCGCCCTGGCCGGAGAAGCAGGTGTCGAGCATGAGCAGCAGTCGGCGCACCTTCGTCCCGGCGAGGATCTTGCGCGCCAGCGTGCCGGGCAGCAGCGCGTCGTACAGGTCGTCCGGCTCGGTGTCCGCGGTCAGCAGGACGTAGTCGCCGTTGTCGAGGACCTCCCCGTGTCCCGCGACGTACACGGCGATGACGTCGTCCGGGCGGCGGTCCTCGGCACGGCAGAACTCACGCAACTCGCGAAGCAGTTGGTGCTTGGTCGGGTTCAGGCCGAGGTCGGACACGTGCGTGTAGCCGAGCGTTCGGGTGAACAGCTCCACCACCTTGCGGCGGGCCTCCACCAGGCCGGGCCGGTCCCACTCCAGCTCAGCGGGCGCGTTCGGATAGTGGCTGACCGCGGTCGCGATGAGGAAGCGCCGTGGCTCGGTCCCGCTCATGCCAGACCCTCCGCCACCGCCTCGCCGGTCTCCTTCGCTGTCAGATAGAGCGTGGCGTCGTGGGCGTGCGAGCCGTTGTGGACGATCTTGCCGACGACGTCCGTTCCGTAGAACAGCGACAGGTCACGGACCGCCGCCACGACATCGCCCTCGTCGACGACGTTCGTCCACGACGCGGTGCCCGGCCACGTCTCGGGCCCGGGCCGCAGTCGGTCGACGACCATCCGCATCCCCAGCGGCGAACCCAGTGTCACCAGCGCCCGCACCCCGTGCCCGGGGCGTGCGCACAGCGCCTCGTACGCGACGACCGAGCCGAGCGAGTGCGCGACCACCACTCGCGTGTCGGGGCCGATCGCCTCCTCCACCCGTTTCCTGGCCGCCGCCCGCAGCTCCCCGTCCGTCAGATAGCGGCGGACCTGCTTCAAATCGAAGACCAGCGCCCGCAACGTCACATCGGCGAAGAACCGCGAGTGCTGGAGGACCCGCAGGGCCGTCTGCACGCCGCGCGGGGAGCGGGCCAGTGTGTCCCCACCGGGCGGCGGCACGCCCGGATCGACCCGCGCCGCCTGGGCCCACCACTCCAGCAGCAGCTCGGCTTCCAGTTCGTCCACGTCGTCCGCCGTGAACATCGGGTCGCCGACGGCCAAGGTGTGTCCGGGGGGCCGGAACAGGTCGCCGTAGAACGCCATCCGCAGGTCACCGGAGGCCGGTTTCGGGCCGTCAGCCCGGTCGAGCCCGTCGGCGAGCGCCGGTTCCCAGTCCTTCAGCAGCGTGTTGCTCCCCAGCCGCTGCTTGCCCACCCCGTGCACACCAACGATCCGCGCCATCGCACCCGTCCCCCGAGCCCAGCAGGACTGTTCACTTTAGAGCGGCGGACTCGGCCCCGCACTCGAACCACACGGTCTTCCCGCCCCATGCCACAGGACACACCCCACTTGTCGGCCATCGCGTCGAGCAGGAGCAGTCCCCGGCCGCTCTCGGCGTCCGGCTCCAACAGGTCGCCGAACACGGCAGTTTGACTGCCATCCGTGACCTCGACCCGTACGCCGCGCGTCTGCCGCAGCAACAGCAGCTCGCAGCGCCGGTCCGGAACATGCCGTACGACGTTGGCGAGCAGCTCGGTCACGCCCAGCTCCACGGCGTCGGTCAGTTCGCGCATGCCCCACTCTTCGAGCAGCGAGCGGCGATGCGCGGATGTGCCGGGCGGCGTGCTCGCCGACGGTGAGGCGCAGCGGTACTGGGGCGGAAGGGGGCCAGTAGGTGGAAAGTATCCGTTCACGAGTACGAGGCTGACGTCGCGTAACTACTTTCGGCTACGGAACGGATACAACCGGTCCTGTAGTGGGCCGAGTTGCGTGAGAGGGGTTCTGCGTGACCCACATCAACATCCTTGACCCGGGTGCCTCGCCGCTCGACTACTACGGCTTCGAGCTACGGCGCCACCGGGAGGCCGCCGGGCCTGACGCAGAAACAGCTCGGGGAGATCCTCAACTGCACCGGCTCGCTGGTCGGCCAGATCGAAACGGCCCGGAAGCTGCCGACGCCGGAGTTCAGTCGAACGGGCGGATGCGCGCTGGGGACGGGCGGGGCGCTGTCCCGGCTGCATCGAGCTGGTGATGCGCAGTCAACTTCCGGCCTGGTTCCAACAGGTGGCGGAGTTGGAGGTGCGGGCCACCGAGATCTGCACGTTTCAGACGCACATGGTCCATGGGCTGCTCCAGACGCAAGCGCGTACGCGCGTGCCGTGCTCGGCGTGCTGGATCAGACCGACCTCGACGACCGCACGGCCGTACGGCTGGCCCGCCAGCGCATCTTCGAGAAGGAGGAGCCGCCGGTCTTCTGGGTGATCATCAGCGAGGCGGCGCTGTACCAGGAGATCGGCGGCGCGGAGACCATGCGGGGTCAACTGGCCCACTTGTTGTCCTTCGAGCGCAACCCCCGGATCAACGTCCAGGTGCTGCCATTCTCGGCCGGAGCGCATGCCGGTCTCCAAGGCTCATTCAACCTCTACCGCTTCCCGACGCGACCCGGACATCGTCTATACCGAGGGGTACGGCAGCGGGCATCCGACCGCGAATCCGGACACCGTCAAGGACTGCTCGCTCCGTTACGATCATCTTCAGGCCGCCGCGCTCTCCCTCAGGGATTCGGCGGAGTTGATGCGGCGCGTAATGGAGGAACGCTATGGCGAGCAACGCGGTTCCGGCGCGGATCCAGTGGCGTAAGTCCAGCTACAGCGGTGACCAGGGCGGATGCAATCGCCCTGGGCTGTGGCGAGGTCGGTGAGGGCGAGCGTCGAGATGCCGAAACCCCCCACACCATCGCCATACGCGACTCCAAGACCCCGGCGGGACCGATCCTCACCCTCGACCCCGCCACGTTCACCACCTTCCTCGACTGGACGACGACTACAACCGCTGAATGATCGTGCCGGTGGCCAAACCGCCCCCCGCACACATCGTGATCAGCGCGAACTCCTTGTCCGCGCGCTCCAGTTCATGAAGGGCCGTCGTGATGAGCCGGGCCCCGGTGGCTCCCACCGGGTGCCCGAGCGCGATCGCGCCGCCGTTGACGTTGACCTTCGCGAGGTCCTGCTCGAAGACCTGCGCCCAGCTCAGCACCACGGACGCGAACGCCTCGTTGATCTCGACCAGGTCGATGTCCTTCAGGGACATCCCGGCCTTGCCCAGCACGGCGTTGGTCGCGTCGATCGGGCCGTCGAGGTGGAAGTGCGGGTCGGCTCCCACCAGCGCCTGAGCCACGATCCGGGCACGGGGCCTCAGCTTCAGAGCCCTGGCCATCCTCTTCGACGCCCACATGATCGCCGCCGCCCCGTCGGAGATCTGCGACGAGTTGCCCGCCGTGTGCACCGCCGAAGGCATGATCGGCTTCAGGGAGGCCAGGGCCTCGGCCGACGTGTCGCGCAGCCCCTCGTCCTTGTCGACCAGGCGCCACATGCCCTGCCCGGCGTGCTGCTCCTCCTCGGTCGTGGGGACCTGGACGGCGAAGGTCTCTCGTTTGAAACGTTCCTCCGCCCAGGCGTGCGCGGCCCGTTCCTGGGAGGCGAGGCCCAGCGCGTCGGTGTTCTCCCGGGTGAGGCCACGGTGCCGGGCGATCCGCTCGGCCGCCTCGAACTGGTTCGGCAGGTCCACGTTCCACTCGTCGGGGAACGGCTTGCCCGGCCCGTGCTTCGAGCCCGACCCGAGCGGCACCCGGGACATCGACTCCACGCCGCACGAGATGCCGACGTCGATCACGCCGGTGGCGACCATGTTGGCCAGCATGTGCGAGGCCTGCTGCGACGACCCGCACTGCGCGTCGACCGTCGTCGCGGCCGTCTCGTACGGCAGCCCCATCGTGAGCCAGGCCGTGCGCGCGGGGTTCATCGACTGCTCGCCGGCGTGGGTGACCGTACCGCCGACGATCTGTTCGACGCAGTCGGCGGGGATGCCGGTGCGGCCCAGGAGTTCGCGGTAGGTCTCGCCCAGCAGGTAGGCGGGGTGCAGATGGGCGAGCGCGCCGCCGCGCTTGCCGATGGGGGTGCGAACGGCTTCGACGATCACGGGTTCGGCAGCCATGGGTGCGGGTCCTCTCCGGGAGGCTACGCGGAACTAGTACGCGTTCTAGTTCTGTCAGCAGTGTGCTGAGGGTCACTCGGTGACCGCAAGGGTTGTGCGGGCAATTGGGGGGCCCGTGCCTCTTGCTAGTTGTAGAACCCGTTACTACCGTCACCGCAACTCCGCACAACTGATGGGCCGTCAGATCAAGAGTCGGTACGAGTGGTGGGAGCCGCCCATGCCCTGTCCCGCGCTGCCCGACGGGTTCGACTTCACCGACCCGGACCTGCTGCACCAACGCGTGCCCCTGCCGGAGTTCGCCGAGCTGCGCCGGGCCGAGCCGGTCTGCTGGGTGCCGCAGCCGGCCGGTCTCGCCGGCTTCCAGGACGAGGGGTACTGGGCCGTCACCCGGCACGTCGACGTCAAGTACGTCTCCACGCACCCGGAGTTGTTCTCGTCGTACCTCAACACGGCGATCATCCGTTTCAACGAGCACATCGAGCGCGACGCCATCGACGCCCAGCGGTTCATCCTGCTCAACATGGACCCCCCGGAACACACCCGGGTGCGGCAGATCGTGCAGCGCGGGTTCACGCCCAGGGCGATCCGCGCGCTGGAGGAGCGGCTGCGGGCCCGCGCCCACTCCATCGTCGAGAACGCCCGCGCGCACACCGGGCCGTTCGACTTCGTCACCCAGGTCGCCTGCGAACTGCCCCTGCAGGCGATAGCCGAGCTGATGGGCGTCCCGCAGGAGGACCGGGACAAGATCTTCGACTGGTCCAACAAGATGATCGCGTACGACGATCCCGAGTACGCCATCACCGAGGAGGTCGGCGCCGAGTCGGCCACGGAGATCATCGCCTACGCGATGAACATGGCCGCCGACCGCAAGCAGTGCCCCGCCCACGACATCGTCACGCAGCTCGTCGCGGCGGAGAACGAGGGCAACCTCAACTCGGACGAGTTCGGCTTCTTCGTGCTGATGCTGGCCGTCGCGGGCAACGAGACCACCCGCAACGCCATCACGCACGGCATGCACGCCTTCCTCACCCACCCCGAGCAGTGGGAGCTGTACAAGAGGGAGCGCCCGTCGACGACGGCGGAGGAGATCGTGCGCTGGGCGACCCCGGTCGCCGCCTTCCAGCGCACCGCCACGCAGGACACCGAGCTGGGCGGCAAGCGGATCCGCGAGGGCGATCGCCTCGGCCTCTTCTACGCCTCCGCCAACCACGACCCCGAGGTCTTCGACGAGCCGGACGGCTTCGATGTCACCCGCGACCCGAACCCGCACCTCGGGTTCGGCGGGGGCGGTCCGCACTACTGCCTGGGCAAGTCCCTCGCCGTGCTGGAGATCGACCTCATCTTCAACGCGATCGCCGACGCCATGCCGGGTCTGAAACTGGTCAACGACCCGCGTCGGCTGCGGTCGGCGTGGATCAACGGCGTGAAGGAGCTCCGGGTGAGCACGGGCTGAGGCCCGCCGGACATGATGAAGGCGACGGCCCCGGGGATCTGGGGGCCGCCGCCTTCGGTCCAGAGAAGCAGGCCCGACAGGTGCCCGCAACGCCCCCTTTTACTAAGTGTGGCCGCATGTGGGGTGAACGTCGGGCGGGTGACCGGGGCCGGTCTCTACGGCCTCGCTTCGTAGGTGATCTGGGCCATGTGGGGCGCCTCACTTGCGGGGCGCGTCGAACGTGACCGGCGTCTCGAAGGCCGCCCGGCGCGTGGCGCGGCGCAGCGCCCTGAGTACCGCCGGGCCGAGGGCCAGCGTCAGCAGGACCGTGACGACGGCCCGGCCCAGGTCCCAGCCGAGCGAGGTGGCCAGGCAGTACGCGAGGAACCGGGCCAGGTTGGCGGGGACCGTGGCGTGCGGGTCGAAGGCGACGTTGGAGGCGAGGGCGCTCATGAAGGGCCAGCCCGCCAGGTTCATGACCGTGCCGTAGGCGAAGGCGGCGAGGAAGCCGTAGCCGGCGAGCATCAGGAGTTCGGCTCGGCCACGCAGGCGGTCCGGGCCCGGCAGCAGGCCCGCGCCCATCGCGAACCAGCCCATCGCCAGCATCTGGAACGGCATCCATGGGCCGACCCCGCCCGTGAGCAGCGCCGACGCGAACATCGTCACCGAGCCGAGGACGAACCCGAAGCCCGGGCCGAGGACCCGGCCGCTCAGCACCATCAGGAAGAACATCGGCTCGATCCCGGCGGTACCGGCGCCGATCGGCCGCAGGGCGGCCCCCGTGGCGGCCAGCACGCCGAGCATCGCGACCGCCTTGGGGCCGAGACCGGACTCCGAGATCGCCGCGGCCACCACCGCCACGAGCAGCACCAGCAGGCCCGCGAAGAGCCAGGGGGCGTCCTGCGCGTGGGCGCTGAGCTGCGAGGTGGGCGGGGCGAGGAAGGGCCAGGTGAAGCCGGCGACGCCCACGGCGCTGACCAGGGCCAGGGCGGCGAGGGAGCGGGGGCCGAGACGGACGGCCCGGGCCTGCCTCTGAGTGTGCGTGCGGGTGGTCTCCCGGAGACTCATCGGCCGGTCTCCTCCAGGGCCGCGCGGACCTGGGAGACCGTGAGCCAGTGCTGCGGGGCCAGGATCTTGGTGACCTGCGGGGCGAAGGACGGCGAGGAGACCACGATCTCCGCCGTCGGACCGTCGGCGATCACCTCGCCGTCGGCCAGGAGCACCACCCGGTGGGCGATCTCGGCGGCCAGCTCCACGTCGTGCGTGGCCAGCACGATGGCGTGCCCTTCGGCAGCCAGAGCGCGCAGCACACCGACCAGCCGGGCCTTCGCCGCGTAGTCCAGGCCACGGGTCGGCTCGTCCAGCAGGAGCAGCGGGGGCCGGGCGGTCAGCACCACGGCCAGGGCGAGGGCCAGCCGCTGCCCCTCCGAGAGGTCCCGGGGGTGGGTGTCGTCGGTGACGCCGGGCAGCAGCTCGCAGACCAGGGCCCGGCAGGTGCCGGGTTCCGCGCCCGCGTCCTGGTCGGCCGCCGCGCACTCGGCGGCGACGGTGTCGGCGTAGAGCAGATCGCGAGGCTCCTGGGGGACCAGGCCGACCTTGCGGACGAGGTCCTTCGGCGCGGTGCGGTGCGGTGTGGCTCCGCCGACTCGGACGCTTCCGGAGCTGGGGGTGACGAGGCCGACCAGTGAGTTGAGGAGGGTGGACTTTCCGGCGCCGTTGCGGCCCATGAGGGCGATGGTTTCGCCGGGGGCGATGGTGAGGTCGATGTCGCTCAGGGCCTGGATGCGGGCGCGGGTCACGCAGAGGGCTTGGACTTCGCCCATGGGGGTGGGGGGTGCGGAGTGCCGGCGGGTGCGGGTTGTGTGTGGCTTGTCGCGCCCACGCGGCGGCAGCCGCACATCGATCACAGCCCCGCGCCCCTTGGGGGCGCCTTCCAGCTCTTGCCTGAGATCCGCTGCCCGGCGGCGGGCGTCGCGGACCGTCAGGGGCAAGGGGGTCCAGCCCGCCAGGCGGCCCAGGGCGACCACCGGCGGGTACACCGGGGACACGGCCATGACGTCGGCCGGGGTGCCCAGGACCGGGGAGGCGCCCGGGGCGGGCAGGAGGACGACCTGGTCGGCGTACTGGATGACGCGTTCCAGGCGGTGTTCGGCCAGGAGGACCGTCGTGCCGAGGTCGTGCACGAGCCGCTGGAGGACCGCCAGCACCTCCTCGGCGGCTGCCGGGTCGAGCGCGGAGGTCGGCTCGTCCAGGACGAGGACGCTCGGGTGCGGTGTGAGGACCGAGCCGATCGCGACGCGCTGCTGCTGGCCGCCGGAGAGCGTGGCGATCGGGCGGCCGCGCAGGGCGGCGAGGCCGAGCAGGTCGAGGGTCTCCTCGACGCGGCGGCGCATCACGTCGGGGGCGAGGCCCAGCGACTCCATGCCGTAGGCGAGTTCGTCCTCGACGGTGTCGGTGACGAAGTGGGAGAGGGGATCCTGGCCCACCGTGCCCACGACGTCGGCGAGTTCGCGCGGCTTGTGCGTGCGGGTGTCGCGTCCGGCCACCGTGACCCGGCCGCGCAGGGTGCCGCCGGTGAAGTGCGGCACGAGCCCGCTGACCGCGCCCAGGACGGTGGACTTGCCGACGCCGGACGGGCCGGCCAGGAGGACGAGTTCGCCCTCCGGGACCTCGAAGTCGACTCCTCGGACGGTGGGTTCGCCGGCACCGTCGTACGTCACGGAGACATCCTCGAAGCGGATCACGACGGCTCCTTGGGATCGGGGGCGACGAACGCGGGCAGCAGACCGAGCAGGACGGCCGCCGCGGGCCACAGGGGAAGCGTGGGGGCGACGAGGGGAACCACACCCGGATGCAGGGCCGCGGGATCGCGGGACGCGGCGAGCGTGAGGAGCGCGGCGACCGCCACGCCGGAGGCGACGACCAGCCAGGCGCGCGCGTCCCAGCGGTCCGGGCGGTACCGGGTACGCAACGACCGCCGGCCGCCGAGCCGGAGGCCCGCGAGGGCGGCGGCCAGGCCGGCGAGGAGGACCGGGAAGCCGTAGGCGGCGCCCTCGGCGGTGAGCAGTCCGTACGTTCCCGCGCAGACACCGAGCAGGCCGCCGAGGGTGAGGGCGGCTGTGGTGCGGCGGACGGCCGGCGGGACCTGGGCGGTACGGCCGTAACCGCGGGCGTCCATCGCGGCGGCCAGGGACACCGAGCGCTCCAGCGCGCCCTCCAGCACCGGGAGGCCCACGTGCAGCAGGCCCCGGATGCCCCGGTCCGGGCGGCCGCGCAGGCGCCGGGCGGCGCGCAGGCGCTGGACGTCGGCGATGAGGTTCGGCGCGAAGGTGAGGGCGACGACGACCGCGACGCCCATCTCGTACAGGGCGCCCGGGAGGGACTTGAGGAGGCGGGTCGGGTTCGCGAGGGCGTTCGCGGCGCCGACGCAGATGAGCAGGGTGGCCAGTCTCAGGCCGTCGTACAGCGCGAAGGTGAGGGCCTCGGCGGTGACCTCGCCGCCGAGACGGATGCCCTGGGCCCAGGCGGGGAGGGGGAGTTCGGGGAGGGTGAGGAGAGTGTGGGTGCCGGGGATGGGGGAGCCGAGGAAGGTCGCGAAGAGAAGGCGGATCAGCAGGACGGCGAGGGCCAGCTTGACGAAGGCGCCGTAGGTGCGGGACCAGGGGGTCGGGGGGCGGCAGGTGGCTACGACGTAGGCGGAGACCGTGATGAGGAGGGCGAGGAGGAGGGGATTGGTGGTGCGGGTGGCCGCGGTGCCCAGGGAAAGGGACCACAGCCACCAGGCCGCTGGGTGCAGGGGTGCTCGGCGTTGGTGCTGGGGTCGGGGTGGGTGCGCGGCCCGGCGCTGCGGGGTGCCGCCTGCGCCCACCCGTGCCGCCCCAGCGGCACGACTGCCCGCAGGCTGGGGCGTGGTGCTACCCACGCCGCCGTACCTGCCAGATCGCCGCTGCCCCCATTACCGTCACCACGGCGATGCCCGCCAGCAGGCCGAGGGACGGGCCGTTGTCGTCGGACATGTCTTCTTCGCTGCCGGTGTCGACCTCTGGGAGCTCGCCATCTGCTCGCCGCAGCCCTTCTCCGGGTACCCGGCGATCGCGCACAACAGCGCGTTCGTGTCGTAGCGGAGGGGCTTGGCCACCGCCGCGAGGGCCTCTGCCGTTGTCGCGTCGGGGGCGACCTGGGCGCAGGCCGTTCGGGCAGCGGGCGGGGCCTCGCCGGACGGGGCGTCCGCCGCCGTGCCGAAGTCGAGGAGCAGAGCCACCCGCTTCCTGCCGTCCTGTGCGGGCGTCTTCGCGCAGATGGTCGCGAAGTCGGCCGTGCCGCGCGGCCGGGCCGCCTCCGCGGAGTCCTCGCTCACCGCGAAGCGGAAGCCCTGGACGTCGCCGTCCGAGGGACGGGCCAGGGACGGGCCCTGGGTGGCGTAGACCCAGCGGTCGCCGTCGCGGTCCCAGAACGACCAGTACCGGTAACCGGCCGCCTGGGCCTGGCCCGCCCCCGCGCACAGCAGGAGCGTGGCCAGGAGAAGGAGAAGGGCCCGGCGGATCACGGTGTCTGCCTCTTCTTACGGCCGGTGAAGAGGAAACCGATGCCGATACCGGCGACGAGGCAGACGCCGACGTACCACCAGACCCCGAAGAAGGAGCCCGAGTCCTCCTGGTCGTCCGAGGCCTTGGTCTTCTCGGCCGTCTGCGGGGCCGGACCCGTCGCGTTCAGCTGTTTCACCAGGTCCGCGCCGCCGAAGTCGCGCGGGTTCGTGCCCGTCGCGTGGGCGGCGAAGATCAGCTGGGCGTAGGCGGCGGGGCCGTTCTGGGCGGCCCAGGGCGCGGCGTTCTTCTCCAGCCAGCCCAGGGACTTCTCGGCCTGCCCGGTGTCGCCCTGCGCGGCGAGCGCGACGACCGCGTCGGCGGTGTTGCCGTAGTCGGGCTGGGGCTCGGCACCGGCCAGGGCGGACATCAGGTGCCCGTCGTCCTTGGCCAGGGCGGTGGTGAGGTAGCTCGCGCCGTTCGCCGCCACCTGCTGCGGCGTGTTCGGCCTTCGCGCAGGTCGCGTCGGACTTCTTGCCGGGCTTGACGACCATGCCCTGGCCCAGTGCGCCCAGCACACCGGCCGCCGTGGCGTCGGCGTTGGCGGCGAGTTCGCCCTTCTTGTCCGGCTGGAACGCGAAGGCGCCGTCGCCGTCCCCGCCGCACGGCAGGGCGAGCTTCAGCAGCGCGTCGTAGGGCGACTTGCCGCCCTTCTCGGCCTGGTCCGGCTTCTCACCGACGGCGGCGAGCGCGCCGATGACCACGGACGTCGAGTTGGAATCGCTGGCGCCGCCGCGCGTGTAGCCCCAGCCGCCGTCCTCGTTCTGGACGGACTTCAGCCAGGCGACGGCCTTGTCGATGACGTCCTCGTGGCCGCCGAGTGCGGCGAGGGCCTGGACGGCGGCGGCCGTCTGGTTCGTGTCGACCATGGTCTTGGCGTCGCACGCCGTGGCCGGGTCGGCGCGGTACGGGGCGAAGGAGCCGTCCTCGCACTGCTGACGCACCAGCCACTGCACGGACTTCGCAGCCGGCTTCACACCCACCGTGTCCTGGGCCAGCAGCGCGAGCGACTGGCGCCAGACGCCGTCGAATTTCGGGTCCTTGCCTCCGTACAGCGCGGAGGGGAACGCCTGGGACGGAGAAGGGGACGGGTCGGCGGCGGCCGGGGCGGCGGCGCCGATCACGGCGACGGCGGCCAGGGCCGCGGCGCTGCGGCGGACGTTCATGATCGGCGGATGCCTCTCCCTGTGGGGGAGTCGGGCAGCACGGGGCACCCCCGGCGGCTCGGCTCCGTATACCTCGACGGTGCCGTGCACCGGCGGGCTGCCGGGCACGTGAGCCGGTCACGAACCGTCCGGGGCGATCCGGCTCACCGCCTGCCTCGGCGGGCGGTTCACGGTTGCGGGTCAGCGCCGGAATTGCACCGGCTTCTCCCCGTACGGTGTGATGACGACCTGCTTACTGTACCCGCACGTTCAAAACGGGCTGAGGGCGCTGTGCGGGCCGGGTAGCTTCGGCCCATGCCGACGCAACCACCGGGACGCCTGCTCGGCTCGGGCCGCCGTGCCGACGTGTACGAGATCGACGAGAGGTGGGTGCTGCGCCGCGAGCGGGAGGGCGGGGGCGACGCGGCGGCCGAAGGCGCGGTGATGGAGCATGTGCGCGCCCACGGCTATCCGGTGCCCCGGGTCCGCCCGTCCGGCTCGCGCACCGACCTGGTGATGGAACGGCTCGACGGTCCGACCATGCTCCAGGCCTGCCTGGCGGGCACGCTGGACATGGCGGAGGCGGGCTCGCTCCTCGCCGGGCTCCTGCGCGGCCTCCACGCCGTCCCCGCCCTGCGCTCCACGGACCCGGCGGCCCGCGTCCTCCACCTGGACCTCCACCCGGAGAACGTGATGCTCACGTCCGACGGGCCTCGCGTCATCGACTGGTCCGACACGCAGGAGGGCGACCCGGGTCTGGACTGGGCGGCGTCGGCGGTGATCCTCGCCCAGGCCGCCGTCTCCCACGACCCTCTGTCCACGGCCGCCCGCACCATGCTGGCCGCACTCCTCGCCGAACCGTCCCCGCTCACCCGGCCGACCCTGACCGAGGCCCTGCGCCGCCGGGCCGCCAACCCGACGATGGGCCCGATGGAAGTCGAACTGCTGGACCACGCCCAGGAGTTGATCCTGTCCGTGAGGCAAACCGGTTAACGTGAACGTCCACGACCACACGCAGGAGCGTCCATGACTGATCAGGTGGAGAACTCCGAGCAGGAGCCGCTCTCCAAGATCGACACCTCGGTTCCGCACTCGGCCCGGATCTGGAACTACTGGCTGGGCGGGAAGGACAACTACGAAGTCGACCGTGTGGCCGGTGACGCGTTCCGCGAGATCTTCCCCGGCATCGAGACCGGAGCCCGCGCCGCGCGCTATTTCCTCGCCCGCGCCGTTCGCCATCTGGCCGCCGAAGAGGGCATCCGCCAGTTCCTGGACATCGGCACCGGGCTGCCCAACGTGGACAACACCCACCAGATCGCCCAGCGGGTGGCCCCGGAGAGCCGGATCGTCTACGTCGACAACGACCCGCTGGTGCTGGCACACGCCCGCGCGCTGCTCACCAGCACACCGGAGGGCGTCACCAACTACGTCGACGCCGACCTGCGCAAGCCGAGCACGATCGTCCGGGAAGCCGCCAAGACGCTGGACTTCGACCAGCCCGTCGCGCTCATGCTGATGGGCATCCTCGGCCACATCGAGGACCACGACGAGGCCCGCTCGATCGTGTCGCAGCTGGTGGACGCCCTGCCTCCCGGCAGCTACCTCGTGCAGTACGACAGCACCGACACCAGCGAGGAATACGTCACGGCCATCGAGCAGTACAACGACGGTGGCTCGATCCCGTACATCCTCCGCGGCCCCGAGCAGATCGCCCGCTACTTCGACGGTCTGGAACTGCTCGAACCAGGCGTGACCTCGTGCTCGCGCTGGCGTCCCGACGCCGCGGCCCTGGGCCTGCCCGCGGAGGTGCACCAGTACGGCGGTGTCGCCCTCAAGCGCTGAACGCCCGGCGGCTCAGGTCTCCTGAAGGACGCGGTGCAGGATGGTCGGAGTCTCGTCCGGTGACTCGGCTTCGACCACCAGCCGGTTCATGGCATCCCAGTGGCGCTCGATGTCGGCCGGCCTGTCGGGATAGAGGGCGGTGGTGAGCTGTTCGAGGTAGACCACGTCGGGCAACTGGCCGCCGGGCAGGCGCAGGATGGTGACCGGACCGCCCTCCGCGGCATGACCGCCGGCGAGGAACGGCAGGATCTGGACCGTGACCTGCGGGAGCCCGCAGATCTCGATGAGATGCCTGAGCTGGTCTCGCATGGCGGCGACACCGCCGACCGGACGACGCAGCGCCGCCTCGTCGATCACGGCCCACAGCTGGGGTGCGCCCTGCCGCCGGTGCAGGATCCGCTGCCGGGTCATCCGCAGCGCGACGCGGCGATCGATCTCCTGCGCGCCGGCGCCCGGGTGGGCGAGCCGGATGGCGGCCCGTGCGTAGTCGGGCGTCTGGAGCAGTCCGGGAACACGCTGGATCTGGAAGCAGCGGATGACGCTCGCCGCCTGTTCGGCACCGAGGTAGGACTGCATCCAGGCGGGTACCACGTCGCTGTAGTACTGCCACCAGGCAGGAGTGTTGGCCTGTTCGGCCAGCGCGAGCAGCGTGGCGCGTTCCGCCTCGTCGCTCACGCCGTAGAGCGTGAGCAGATCGGCGACGTCCCGCAGTTTGAACCCGTGGCGCCCGGCCTCCATGCGGCTGATCTTGGACGAGGAGGCGCGGATGACATGTCCCGCGTCCGCGCGGCAGACGTCGCGCTCCTCCCGCAGTTGCCGCAGCCGTGCGCCCAGTGCGAGGCGCGGCACCATGGGCCCGGCCGATCCGCCGTCGAGGGCTCCGCCGCCGGGTGAAGTGCGAGCGGCTTCTTCGGTGCCCATGGGCATCTCTCCCAGTACCAGCGGTGCGTCCGACCATCCTAGGGGGCGCTCGGCGACGTCAAGTTCCTTATGCCAAAGGCACGTTCGGACGCGGTGTGGGTCCACCGAAGGGAAGGTGAAGGGTCCGTGACGCAAGCAGCCAGGAGCCGTCGGTCCGCTCGAACGCGTCCTCGTAGTGCCCGACCTGGACCGGCGGCCCGGCCTGGACGACACCGCCCTCGTAGCCGTCCACGCGGTACGTCGTGAAGTAGGAGATCGCCCCGGCCGTGTCCGGGGACGTCACCGTGACCAGGACGTTGGACATCATCCGGCGGGACAGCCGGTCGGCCGGCCGGGAGCCGAAGTACGAGCGCAGCGCGTCCCGCCCCTTGACCAGCCGCCCGTCCTGCGGCCACTGCCAGACGCCGTCCTCGGTGAACAGCTCGGCGACCGAGGAGGGTTCACCGAGGTCCAGCCGCTGGACGAAGTCGAGGATCAGGCGCTCGCAGGCGCGTTCGGCGAGAAGGTGCTCCATGGGGTCCATGGGGTTTTCGTAGCACCCCGGCAGCCCGCCCGCTGACGGAACGGCGAGCCCATCACACCGCCACGTACGTCACCGGATCGCTCCCCGGCACCGCCTCCGCCCGGCCCAGCTTCACCAGCCGGCGCAGATGGGCCTCGGCCTCCGAGACCGCGATGTTCCGGGAGCCGTACGGGATCTGGTCCCAGGGGCGGTTCCACTCCATGCGTTCGGCCACCTGCCAGGGGGTGAGCGGCTCGGCGAGCAGGGCCCGCAGGTCGGTGAGGCGGGCCTCGTGGTGGGTGAGCAGCTCCCGTACGCGGGCGGCGGCGTCCGGGAACGGGTACTGGTGGGCCGGGAGCACCTCGGCGGGGGCGAGGCGGCCCACCCGTTCGAGGGAGTCGAGGTAGTCGCCGAGGGGGTCGGTGACCGTGGTGTCGTCCGGGTCCTCGTAGAGGCCGATGTGCGGGGTGATCTCGGGCAGCAGGTGGTCGCCGGAGAACAGGCGGCCGTGGCCGGGGATCCGGGCCGGGTGGGTCTCCTCCAGGTGGAGGCAGACGTGGCCGGGCGTGTGCCCCGGGGTCCAGATCGCGCGCAGGCGGCGGCCGGCGAGGTCGAGGAGTTCGCCCGGGACGATGTCGCGGTCGGGCAGGGCGGGGGAGAGGCCGGGCAGGGCGCGGGGCCGTGCCGCACGCAGCGGGGCGATGTGCTCCTCGGGCGCTCCGGCGGTGGTGAGCTTGGCCGCCATGTACGTGAACCAGCGCTCGGGACGCGCCTGACGGGTCCGTCGTACCACCGCGGTGTCCGCCGCGTGCATCGCGATCCAGGCGCCCGACGCCTCACGGACCCGGCCGGACAGGCCGTGGTGGTCCGGGTGGTGGTGGGTGATGACCACGCCGTGGATCCCGGCCACCGAGGTGCCGCACGCCGAGAGGCCCTCCGCGAGGGTGTCCCAGGACTCCGGGTCGTCCCAGCCGGTGTCGATCAGTACCGGCCCCCGGTCGGTGTCGACGACGTACACGAGTGTGTGGCCGAGGGGGTTGTCCGGGATGGGGACCCGGAGGGACCGGACGCCTCCGCCGTGGTCGTACACCGCCGGTGTGGGTTCGCGGTCCTGGGTGCTCTTCATCTGCCCTCCGTCCCACGGCCATTGCCCACTATAACGAGAACTGGTATCAGTTTCTGAAACACCGTCAGATATGAGGGCAGTCGCCATGACCGAGCTCGTGGAACACGGACAGCTGTTCATCGGCGGGGAGTTGACCGACCCCCTGGGTGAGGACGTCATCGAGGTGATCTCCCCGCACACGGAAGAGGTCATCGGACGCGTCCCGCACGCCTCGACTGCGGATGTGGACCGGGCCGTGGGGGTGGCGCGGCGGGCCTTCGACCAGGGGCCCTGGCCGCGCATGAGCCTCGACGAGCGGATCGAGGTCGTGAGCCGGATCAAGGACGGGATCGTCGCCCGGCACGACGAGATCGCCCGCGTGATCTCCGGCCAGAACGGCTCGCCGTACTCCTGGAGCATCCTCGCCCAGGCTCTCGGCGCGGTGATGGTCTGGGACTCGGCGATCACCGTCGCGCGGAACTTCACCTACGAGGAGACCCGGGACGGCGTACTCGGCCGCATCCTCGTACGGCGCGAGCCCGTCGGGGTCGTGGCCGCCGTCGCGCCCTGGAACGTCCCGCAGTTCGTCGCCGCCGCCAAGCTCGCCCCCGCGCTGCTCGCCGGCTGCACGGTCGTGCTCAAGCCCTCGCCCGAGTCACCGCTCGACGCGTACCTGCTCGGAGAGATCGCCCGCGAGGCCGGGCTGCCCGAGGGCGTGCTGTCGATCCTGCCCGCGGACCGGGAGGTGAGCGAGTACCTGGTCGGGCACCCCGGCATCGACAAGGTGTCCTTCACCGGGTCCGTGGCGGCCGGCAAGCGCGTGATGGAGGTGGCCGCCCGCAACCTCACCCGCGTCACGCTCGAACTGGGCGGCAAGTCGGCGGCCGTCGTCCTGCCCGACGCGGACGTCGAGACGGCAGTGGCGGGCATCGCCCCCGCGGCCTGGATGAACAACGGCCAGGCCTGCGTCGCCCAGACCCGCATCCTGCTCCCGCGCTCCCGCTACGACGAGTTCGCCGACGCCCTCGTCGCGGCGGCCGGTGCGCTCGTGGTCGGCGACCCGCTGGACCCCGCCACGCAGGTGGGCCCCCTCGTGGCCAGGCGGCAGCAGCAGCGCAACCTCGACTACATCCGTATCGGGCAGGAGGAAGGCGCGAAGATCCTCACGGGCGGCGGGCGCCCGGCCGGTCTCGACCGCGGCTGGTACGTCGAGCCGACCCTCTTCGGCGACGTCGACAACTCCATGCGCATCGCCCGCGAGGAGATCTTCGGCCCCGTCATCTGCCTGCTGCCCTACGACGACGAGTCCGACGCCGTGAAGATCGCCAACGACTCCGACTACGGGCTGAGCGGGAGTGTGTGGACCGCGGACGTCGAGCACGGCATCGAGATCGCCCGGCAGGTCCGTACGGGCACGTACTCCGTCAACACCTTCAGCCTGGACATGCTGGGCCCCTTCGGCGGCTACAAGAACTCGGGCCTGGGGCGGGAGTTCGGCCCCGAGGGCTACGGCGAGTACCTGGAGTACAAGATGATCCACCTCCCGGCGCAGGCGTAGCGATGGGCGACCGCTGGCGCGTCGAGGTCGACCGCTCCCTGTGCATCGGCTCCGCCCAGTGCGTCCACCACGCACCGGACGGCTTCCGCCTGGACCCCGCCCGCCAGTCCCATCCCCTCGCCCCGGACACGGACGCGAACGAGCGGGTGCTTCAGGCGGCGGAGAGCTGTCCGGTGGAGGCGATCGTGATCACGCTGGGGGACAGTGGCGAAGCGGTGTTCCCGCCAGAGGAGTAGTGCCCGAAATATTCTGTTTTCAGGGGTTCCATTCCAGGCTGGTGGTTCTACCCTGGAGACAGGCCTACGGGACGAGTGAGGGAGTCCGACCGGAGTAGCCGACTCTGGCAGGAAGCTTCGGCTTCCGCCGGTGCCGACTGCGGCGGTAGGGCTGAGAGGCCGGAAGGGCGCGGGGCCGAAAGGCCGGGCGACCGGAAGGCGACCCCCAGCACCTGATCCGGACCATGCCGGCGAAGGGAACCCGTCTCGTAGGTCCTTTCCGTGCGCTCAGGTCATTTCCGTGGGTCCGGTGCCGTCGGGTCGATGAGCCGGCACACCGTCTCGATGTCGATCCGGACCTGGGCGATCGAGGCACGGCCCGACAGCCAGGTGATCAGCGCCGAGTGCCAGGTGTGCTCGATGACCCGGACCGCCGAGAGCTGCTCCGGCGTCGGGTCCTCAAGCCCCATCGCGTCCAGGATGATCGCCGTCGTCTGCCGCGAGACCTGGTCGACCTCCGGGCTCACGCTGCGGTCGGCGAAGGTGAGGGCGCGGACCATCGCGTCGGCCAGATGCGGCTCGCGCTGCAGGGCGCGGAAAGCCCGCATCAGCGTCTCCGCGACCCGCTCGGCGGCCGACTCGCCCTGCGGGGGCTTCTTCCGCAGCGTGCCGTGCATGTGCTCCAGCTGGTCCTGCATCGTGGCGACCAGCAGATGGATCTTGGAGGGGAAGTAGCGGTAGAGGGTGCCGAGCGCCACCTGTGAGGACTCCGCGACCTCGCGCATCTGCACGGCGTCGAAACCGCCCCGGCTGGCCAGTTGCGCGCTCGCGTGCAGGATGCGGCGACGGCGGGCCTCCTGCCGCTCCGTGAGGGGAGGGGAGGCGGGGGCTGCGGCTCTGGCTTCCACCTTGGCCACTTTGTTCACCTTGGCTTCCGCGGGCATGGATCCCGTCCGTGACGGTCCGTGAGGGCAAGTGATCAGACAGCATGGCATGGCGCCGGCCGTGGCGTGAATCACCTGATCCACTGCTCACAGCGCCCCTACCTGCCGGTAGATTCAGAGCCTCCGAACGATCAAGTCTGAAACTTGTTCTAGATTAGCGTCCCGGCGTAATCTCGCGGGACAGAGCAGGGAGAAGGGGGCCCAGAGTGACCGCTGAGGCCAGGGAGGCCGGGGCCCCGGAGGATCCCGCCGCCGACGGCTTGCGACCGCTCCACATCGCGCTCCTCACCTATAAAGGGAACCCGTTCTGCGGCGGCCAGGGCGTCTACGTCCGGCACCTCTCGCGCGAACTGGCCCGCCTCGGCCACCGGGTCGAGGTCATCGGCGCACAGCCGTATCCCGTGCTCGACGAGGGGTACGACGGGCTGAGCCTCACCGAGCTGCCCAGCCTCGACCTCTACCGCCAGCCGGACCCTTTCCGCACCCCCGGGCGCGGCGAGTACCGCGACTGGATCGACGCGCTCGAAGTCGCCACGATGTGGACCGGCGGATTCCCCGAGCCGCTGACGTTCTCGCTGCGCGCCCGCCGCCGGCTGCGTGCCCGCCGGGGCGAGTTCGACGTCGTCCACGACAACCAGACCCTGGGGTACGGGTTGCTGGGAGACGTGGGCGCGCCCCTGGTGACCACGATCCACCACCCCATCACCGTCGACCGGCAGTTGGAGCTCGACGCGGCGGACGGCTGGAAGCGGCGCTACTCGGTACGCCGCTGGTACGGCTTCACGCGCATGCAGAAGCGCGTCGCGCGCCGGCTCCCCTCCGTGCTCACCGTCTCCGGCACGTCCCGCCAGGAGATCGTCGACCACCTGGGCGTACGCCAGGACCGGATCCACGTCGTCCACATCGGCGCCGACACCGACCTGTTCTCGCCGAATCCCGCGGTGCCGGTGGTGCCGGGCCGGATCGTGACGACGTCCAGCGCCGACGTGCCGCTGAAGGGTCTGGTCCATCTGGTCGAGGCGCTCGCCAAGGTGCGCACGGAGCACCCCGGCGCGCACCTCGTCGTCGTCGGCAAGCGGCCCACGAAGGGGCCCGTCGCCCAGGCGATGGAGCGGTACGGCCTCGCCGGCGCCGTCGAGTTCGTCAAGGGCATCTCCGACGAGGAACTCGTCGACCTGGTGCGCTCGGCACAGGTCGCGTGCGTGCCGTCGCTGTACGAGGGCTTCTCGCTGCCGGCCGCGGAGGCCATGGCGACCGGGACACCGCTGCTCGCCACGACCGGCGGCGCCATACCCGAGGTCGCGGGCCGTGACGGGGAGACCTGCCTGGCGGTGCCCCCGGGGGACGCGGGCGCGCTGGCCGCCGGTCTGAGCCGGCTGCTGGGCGACGCCGAGCTGCGGGCGCGACTCGGCGCGGCCGGGCGCGAACGGGTGCTGCGGCACTTCACCTGGGCCAGGGCCGCGGAAGGAACGGTGGCCAGGTATCGCGAGGCCATCGCCCACGCCCAGGGCGGCGACCCCGGCCGCACCGCGGCCTCGACACGTGGTGTGCCCGCAGCCCTCACGGGTGCCGTGCCCGCGGCCCCCACAGAAGCAGAAGGCGTCTATCCCGAAAGCAGGGCCACGTGCTGACCGTCGACTTCTCCCGGTTCCCGCTCGCGCCGGGCGACCGCGTCCTGGACCTCGGCTGCGGTGCCGGCCGGCACGCGTTCGAGTGCTACCGGCGTGGCGCGCAGGTCGTGGCGCTGGACCAGAACGGCGAGGAGATCCGCGAGGTCGCCAAGTGGTTCGCGGCGATGAAGGAGGCCGGCGAGGCCCCCGAGGGCGCCACCGCCACGGCCATGGAGGGCGACGCCCTGGCGCTGCCCTTCCCCGACGAGTCCTTCGACGTCGTGATCATCTCCGAGGTGATGGAGCACATCCCGGACGACAAGGGTGTCCTCGCGGAGATGGTGCGGGTGCTCAAGCCCGGCGGGCGCATAGCCATCACGGTCCCGCGGTACGGCCCCGAGAAGGTCTGCTGGACCCTGTCCGACGCCTACCACGAGGTCGAGGGCGGCCACATCCGCATCTACAAGGCCGACGAACTCCTGGCGAGAATCCGGGAGGCGGGCCTCAAGCCCTACGGAACCCACCACGCCCACGCGCTGCACTCGCCCTACTGGTGGCTCAAGTGCGCGTTCGGCGTCGACAACGACAAGGCGCTGCCGGTGCGGGCGTACCACAAGCTGCTGGTCTGGGACATCATGAAGAAGCCGCTCGCCACCCGGGTCGCCGAGCAGGCGCTGAACCCGCTGATCGGCAAGAGCTTCGTGGCGTACGCGACCAAGCCGCACCTGCCGCGTCTGACCGGCACCGGGGCGGACGCCCAGTGACCACTCCCCGGACGGAACACCTGGTCCTGCCCGGGGTCCTCACCGCCGGCCAGGCCGCCGCGACCGTCGCCGGCATCCTCGCCGTGCAGCGCGAGGACGGTGCGATCCCCTGGTTCCGTGGGCACCACCTCGACCCGTGGGACCACGTCGAGGCGGCCATGGCCCTGGACACGGCCGGCGAGCACGAGGCCGCCGAGCGGGCCTACCTGTGGCTGGCCCGGCACCAGAACGAGGACGGCTCCTGGTACGCGGCCTACGCGGACGGGGAGTCCGGCGACGTCACCGACCGGGGCCGGGAGACCAACTTCGTCGCCTACATAGCCGTGGGCGTCTGGCACCACTACCTCTCCACCGGCGACGACACGTTCCTGGAGCGGACGTGGCCGGCGGTGTACGCGGCGGTCGAGTTCGTGCTGCGGCTGCAGCAGCCGGGCGGGCAGATCGGCTGGCGACGCGACGACGACGGCACGGACACGGCGGACGCCCTGCTGACGGGCAGCTCCTCGATCCACCACGCGCTGCGGTGCGCGCTGGCGATCGCCGAGCAGCGGGAAGAGGCGCAGCCGGACTGGGAGTTGGCGGCGGGTGCGCTGCGGCACGCGATACGGCGGCATCCGGAGCGGTTCCTCGACAAGAACCGGTACTCGATGGACTGGTACTACCCGGTGCTGGGCGGCGCGCTGACCGGGCGCCGAGGCCAAGGCCCGTATCGAGGAGGACTGGGACCGGTTCGTCGTTCCCGGGCTCGGGGTGCGGTGCGTCGTGCCCAACCCGTGGGTGACGGGCGGCGAGTCGGCCGAACTCGCCCTCGCGCTCTGGGCGATGGGCGAGTCCGACCGGGCGTTGGAGATGCTGCAGTCGATCCAGCATCTGCGCGATCCGGAGAGCGGGCTGTACTGGACGGGGTACGTCTTCGAGGACGACGCCATCTGGCCGCGGGAGTTGACGACGTGGACGGCGGGGTCGTTGTTGCTGGCCGTGGCGGCGTTGGGCGGGCACGAGGCCACGTGCCAGGTGTTCGGTGGGGACGAGTTGCCCGTGGGGCTGGACTCGGACTGCTGCGCCTAGGAGCTCGGGGGGTTTCGCCGGTTTTGCGGGCGCGGGTTGTGCGTGGTTGATCGCGCCCACGCGGCGGAGCCGCGTATGGACACAGCCCCGCGCCCCTGAGAAGGCGTTCTCAGTGGCGGTGGACCCTGTTGGCGATCGCGTGGCCCACGAACAGGTAGACCACCGCTGCCAGGCCGTAGCCGCACGACCACTCGGGCCCAGGCCTCGTCGAACGTGAACAGGTCGTGGGACCAGCCGGCGAGCCAGCGGGCCGCGTCGTGGATGAACTGGACGAACGCGTTGCCGGGGTTGGCGTCCAGCAGGTACATCAGGATCCACAGACCCAGGATGAGGGCCATGATGTCGGCGACGATCGCGACGATCGTGCCGGCCTGATTCGCACCGTTGCGATATCGAGGGGACATGCCTTCCGGATTGCCCTTGAATCCTGGATGAAACCCAGGGATTCGCTCAGGCGTTCAACTCGGCGAGTACGCGCAGCGTGTGGCGGTCGGGGCTGAGCACCAGCAGGTCCGTCACCGGCCCCTTGCGCCACGACTCCAGTCGCTCCGCGATCCGTTCGCGCGGGCCGACCAGGGAGATCTCGTCGGCGAAGGCGTCGGGGACGGCGAGGACGGCCTCCTCCCGGCGGCCGGAGAGGAACAGCTCCTGGACCCGCCGGGCCTCTTCCTCGTAGCCCATGCGCGCCATCAGGTCGGCGTGGAAGTTGCGGGCCGCGTGCCCCATGCCGCCGATGTAGAAGCCGAGCATGGCCTTGACGGGCAGCAGGCCCTCGGCGACGTCGTCGCAGACCCGGGCCTGGGCCATCGGGCGCGACCAGGAAACCCTCGGGCAGGTCGGCCAGGGCCGGCGCCGTAGACCTCCGGCCGGGTCGGCGACCAGTACAGCGGCAGCCAGCCGTCGGCGATCCGGGTCGGTCTGGGCGACGTTCTTCGGGCCCTCGGCGCCGAGCAGGATCGGGCAGGTCCGGCGCGGAGCGGGTGGGTGATCGGCTTGAGGGCTTTGCCGATGCCCGTGGCGTCCGGGCCGCTGGTAGGGGTGGGAGTGGAAACGGCCCGCCAGTTCGACGGGCGCCTCGCGCCGCAGTACCTGCCGTACGACGTCGACGTACTCGCGGGTGGCGGTGAGCGGCGACGCGGGGAACGGGCGGCCGTACCAGCCCTCGACCACCTGCGGGCCGGACAGCCCGAGGCCCAGCATCATGCGGCCGCCGGAGAGGTGGTCCAGTGTCAGCGCGTGCATCGCGGTCGTGGTCGGGGAGCGGGCCGCCATCTGCGCAACCGCCGTGCCCAGCGGATCGTCGAGGTGTGCGCGGCGATCCAGGCGAGCGGCGTGAACGCGTCCGAGCCCCAGGACTCGGCGGTCCACACCGAGTCGTAGCCCAGCCGTTCGGCCTCCTGCGCGAGCGGCACATGGTCGGGGGAGGGGCCGCGGCCCCAGTAGCCGAGTGCGAGACCGAGCCGCATGCCTGCCTCCTGACGGTCCGTCAGCCGACTGGGGCGACGACTGTACGACAACGGCCCCCCGCCCGGAAGGGCGAGGGGCCGTCGTACGGTGCGGCGTGCGGTTCAGCCGCGCTGGATGCCCGACGTGTCCTGGAGGACACCGCGGCGGCCGTCCTGCGTCTGCGCGACCAGGGCCGGGCCGCGCTGCTCGACGGCCAGGTACCAGGTGCCCGGCGCGAGTTCGGCGATCGGCGTCGGCGAACCGTCCTCCGCGAACAGCGGACGCGGCACCGGCACCGCGAACCAGAACGGCGAGAAGTCCCCGGCCGGCGCCTGCGGCGCCTGGGCCTGCTGGGGCCTGGGGCTGGCCGCCGTACGGCTGACCGGGCTGACCGGGCTGACCCGGCTGTCCCGGCTGTCCGGGCTGCGGGTGACCGTAGCCGCCGGGCTGCTGCGCACCCGGGTAGCCGTAACCGCCGGGGGGCTGGGCGCCGTAGGGCTGCGGGGCGGCCGGGCGGGGTGCCGGGAGGAGGGCACCCTTGAGGGCGGGGACGAGGGGGGTGGCGATGGCTGCGGCGGCCATGAGCAGCGTGGCGACGAGGGCGAGGATCAGGCCGATGCCGGGGCTCGGGGCCCCGTCGTCCGCGTTGTTGCCGATGTTGTCGAAGCCACCCGGCACGTCGAAGATGTTGCCGAGCGCGCTCCACGCGGCGAACACCGTGAAAGCGGCGCCGAACTGACCGAGGTCGAGCCCCGCGATCTTCGGGGCCTGCGGCAGGCCCCGGGCGACGACGACGAGCGCGGCACCGATGACTCCGGCCAGCACGACGCTGAACACGACCGGGCCGCTGCCCCACAGCATGGGGAGGTCGACGCTGTCGGGGACATTGTCGAACGAGTAGAGGTCGAGGAACGACGCGATGAACAGCAACACCGCTGCTCCGATCACCACGCCGTCGCCTCGAGTGAGGGAGCGGATATTCACTTCAGGTCCTTCGTAGGTCGTCTCATCGTCGGTAGAGGCGTCGCTGTCACCATGTCGCTTCCGGACTCGGTGTGAAAGCGCGGGGGTGGCCCCTCATCGTAAGGAGGACCCTATCGTCCGGCCTATCAGGGTGTCCGCCGGGATCAGCCGGTCCGGAACTACCCGCGCAGGAAACTCACGATTCCCTCAGAGATCCCTTGCGCCGCCTTCTGCCGCCACGCGCCGCTGGTGAGCAACGCCGCGTCCTTGCTATCGCGCATGTTGCCGCACTCGATGAACACCTTCGGAACCGTTGACAGATTGAGACCGCCCAGGTCCTTACGCGTGACGAGACCGGTGCCGTCGCCGATGTAGTTGGACGGCGCGCTGCCGGTGACGGCGCACGAAGCGGCCCGCGACGCGCTCGCCGAGGTCGCGCGAGGGGGCGACGATCGCGCGGGTGTCCGCGGAGCCCGCGTGGACCGCGCCGGGCAGGATGACGTGGAAGCCGCGGTTGCCGACGCCCGCGCCGTCCGCGTGGATCGAGACCACGGCGTCGGCGTTCGCCTCGTTGCCGATCCGGGCCCGCTCGTCCACGCACGGGCCGTACGGCCGGTCGCCGTCCTGCGTCAACTTCACCGTGGCGCCCTGCTCCTCGAGGCAGCGTGCGCATCCGGTGCGCGACGTCGAGGGTGAACTTCGCCTCGGTGTAGCCGTCGTTGGTGGAAGTGCCCGTGGTGTCGCACTCCTTCCAGTTCGTCCCGATGTTCACCTTGCGGTTGATCTCGGACGTGTGCTGGAAGTTGTCCGGGTTGTGCCCGGGGTCGATGACGACGACCTTCCCCTTGAGCGGGCCGGAGGCGGCGGGCGCCGACGTCGAGGAAGCGGTGGGGGCCGGCGAGGCGCCCGGCTTCTTGCCGTCGTCGGTGGGCGTGCTCGACGCGGCGGGCGGGGATGACCGTACGGTCGCCTGACCCGAGCCGCCTCCGTCGCCCCGAGCCGCCCACGGTCGCGTACACCAGCCAGCCCAGCAGTGCCCCCGGCACCAGCGCGGCGAGCGCGACGGTCAGGGGGCCGCGGCGGGGGCGGCGGGGCTGGGGAGGTTCGAAGTCCGGGCCTGCGTACGACACGTCTGCCACCCTAGCGGCCGTCCCGGGCGGCAGCGGGCCGAGGACGGCCGGGCGGGTGGCGCTCACCCCTCGTTCCCGTCGGGGCCGCCGTGCCGTACCGCCTCCTTCACCCCCGCCTCGACTTCCTGGCGGGGTGTCTCCTCCTGCCTCGCGTACGCGGTCACCGCCGCCTGGACGTCACGGGCGAGGTCGCGCCAGGCGCGCCAGGCGGTCTCCCACGTCGTGGTCTGCTGGTCGCTCCAGTTGGTCTGGGTGGGCGGCCCGTAGGCGTCCTGCAGCTGCCGCACCAGGGCGTGCGCCTCGTCCGCCGCGCGCTGCTTCTCCACGAGCTCTGCGAAGGTGTGTGCCACGCGGCCGGATCCTTGGGCAGCGGCGGTCGCCCGCCGACTCGCCACGCCGCCCGTGGGCCGACCGGGAGGGGGCGGAGGGGGTGCGGTTCACCCGGCCAGCCGTTCTCCTAGTGCCGCGACGGGGCGAACGTTGCCTGTCGCGGCACTAGATGCCCGGGCCCGTGCGCCGCAGCACGCGCAGCGAGTCCGTCGCCGAGACCTCGGTGAACGCGCCGGAGGCGAGGGCCCGGAGGTAGACGCGGTACGGGGCCTGGCCGGTGAACTCGTCCCGCGGGTCGGGGAAGACGTCGTGGATGACGAGCAGGCCGCCCTCGGCGACGTGCGGGGCCCAGCCCTCGTAGTCGGCGTTGGCGTGCTCGTCGGTGTGGCCGCCGTCGATGAAGACGAGGCCGAGCAGGCGTGCTCCAGATCGCCGCGATCTGCGGGGAGCGGCCGACCAGGGCGACCACGTGGTCCTCCAGACCCGCCCGGTGCAGGGTGCGGCGGAACGTGGGCAGCGTGTCCATCAGGCCGATCTCGGGGTCGACCGTCTCCGGGTCGTGGTACTCCCAGCCCGGCTGCTGCTCCTCGCTGCCGCGGTGGTGGTCGACGGTGAGCGCGCCGACCCCGGCCTCGCGGGCCGCGTCGGCGAGCAGGATCGTGGACCGGCCGCAGTACGTGCCGACCTCCAGCAGAGGCAGCCCGAGCCGCCCTGCCTCCACCGCCGCCGCGTAGAGCGCCAGGCCCTCGTCCACGGGCATGAACCCCTTCGCCGCCTCGAACGCGGCCAGGATCTCGGGCTTCGGGGCCGCGGGCATGGGGTTCCTTCCGGTCGTACGACGGTTTGGGCGCCCATGCTGCCGCACCCCCTGTCGACGGGCGACAGGGGGTGCCGGTGAGTAAGGGAGTGGCAGGAACGGTCAGGCCGGGACCGTCTCGCCCGGCAGCGACAGGTCCAGGTCGACCGGGCGGTCGTCGCCCGCGTGGGTCGCGGACGAGGCGAGCGGGCCGTGGCCCGTGGCCCGGGCGGCCACGACGTAGGAGCCCTGGGCGGGGACGGTGAGCGCGTAGCTGCCGTCCTCGGCGGAGAGGGTCGCGCCGGCCTGGCGGCCCCGCCGGTCGATCAGCGTGACCTTGGCGCGGGCGACCGGGGAGCCGCCGGCGTCCAGCGACACGGCCGCGGAAGCCGCGCAGCACCTCCTCGGCGCGCTCCAGGTTGGCGTCCTCCTCGCTGCTGGCCCGCAGCTGCGGGTGGGCGGCCGGGCGTCGGCCGGGCAGGAAGAGGGCCAGGACCAGGCCGACGGCGACGGCGGCGGTCGCGATCAGGAAGGAGACCCGGAAGCCGTGCATGGTCGGGATCGCGACGCCGCCGACGTTGTTCGCGGTGTTGGCGAGCACCATGCCGATCACGGCGCTCGACACCGACGTGCCGATGGAACGCATCAGGGTGTTGAGACCGTTCGCCGCGCCCGTCTCCGAGGCCGGGACCGCGCCCACGATCAGCGCGGGCAGCGAGGAGTAGGCGAGGCCGATGCCCGCGCCCAGCAGGACCGAGATGACCAGGCTCTGCCAGGCGGCGCTCATCAGGCCGAGGCCGGCGCCGTAGCCGATCGCGATGATCAGCAGGCCGAGGATCAGGGTGACCTTGGGGCCGTACTTCGCGGACAGCCGGGCGTAGACGGGCGCCGTGAACATCATCGTCAGGCCGAGCGGCGCGACGAGCAGACCCGCGACGACCATCGACTGGCCGAGGCCGTAGCCGGTGGACTTCGGCAGCTGGAGCAGCTGGGGCAGGACCAGGGAGACGACGTAGAAGGAGACGCCGACCATGATCGAGGCGAGGTTGGTGAAGAGGACGGCCGGGCGGGCCGTGGTGCGCAGGTCGACCAGGGGGGCCTTCGACGCGCAGCTCCATCACGCCCCACAGGAGCAGGACGACCGCGGCGGCGGCGAACAGGCCGAGCGTGGTGCCGGAGGCCCAGCCCCAGTCGCTGCCCTTGGTGATCGGCAGCAGGAACAGCACGAGACCGGCGGACAGGCCGAGCGCGCCCAGCAGGTCGAAGGTGCCCTCGGCGCGCATCGGGGACTCCGGTACGACGAGGAGGGTGAGGGCGATGGAGAGCACGCCGAGGCCGGCGGCGCCGTAGAAGAGGGCGTGCCAGTCGGCGTGCTGGGCGACCAGGGCGGCGGCGGGCAGGGCGAGGCCGCCGCCGACGCCTATGGAGGAGCTCATCAGGGCCATCGCCGAGCCGAGTCGTTCGCGGGGCAGCATGTCGCGCATCAGGCCGATGCCGAGCGGGATCGCGCCCATCGCGAAGCCCTGGAGCGTGCGGCCGGCGATCATGAGCAGCAGATCGCTGGTGAGCGCGCTGACCAGCGCGCCGACCACCATCACCGCGAGGCTGAAGATCAGCATGCGCCGCTTGCCGTAGAGGTCGCCGAGGCGGCCCATGATCGGGGTGGCCACCGCGCCCGAGAGCAGGGTCGAGGTCAGGACCCAGGTGGCGTTGCTCGGGGCGGTGTCCAGCAGTTGCGGCAGGTCCTTGATGACCGGCACGAGCAGGGTCTGCATCACCGCGACAACGATGCCCGCGAAGGCGAGCACCGGGACCACGGACCCGCTCGCTCTGCCGGCGGGACGGTCTGTCGTCGTCTGCGTCATTGAGAGGGGCCTCCAGGCCGGGAAGTGTGCGTGAGCTACGGGGTTACGTGGTCTCTGAACCTTGTATGTCCAGGCAACTATTCCGTTGCTTTGGCACTCTAACGAATTCTTGACCTTCTCTTGGGGAAGGGGTCCAGGTCTGCTCCAAGGCCCAGGCCCGCCTAGGTCTGCCGTGTGAAGCCCTAGGTCGAAATCCCGATGCCGGGAGCGTGGACTGGTTGAGAGCATGACACCCATGCTCGAAGCCGCCGAAATAGCTCGTACGCCCCGCCGCAGCCGCCGCCTCCCACCTGGCTCGTCGTCGCGCTCGCGTGTGCCGGGCAGTTCCTCGTCGTGCTGGACGTGTCCGTCGTCAACGTGGCGCTGCCGTCGATGCGGACCGGGCTCGGGCTGAGCGAGCAGGGCCTGCAGTGGGTGGTGAACGCCTACGCCATCGCCTTCGCCGGGTTCATGCTGCTCGGCGGGCGGGCCGGAGACCTCTACGGCCGCAAGCGGATGTTCCTCGTCGGGCTCGGCGTGTTCACCCTGGCCTCGCTGGTCGGCGGACTGGCGCAGGACGACTGGCAGCTGCTGGTCGCACGGGCCGTGCAGGGACTGGGCGCGGCGGTGCTGGCGCCCTCGACGCTGACGATCCTCACGGCGTCGGTGCCAAAGGGCGCGGCCCGGGCCCGGGCCATCGGGACCTGGACGGCGGTCGGGGGCGGCGGTGGCGCGGCGGGCGGGCTGGTCGGCGGGCTCCTGGTGGAGGCGCTGTCCTGGCGGTGGGTGCTGCTGATCAACGTGCCCGTGGGGGCCGTGGTGCTGTGCGCGGCCGCCTGGTTCCTCGTCGAGGGCCGGGCCGGGGACGGGCGGCGGCTCGACCTGCCGGGCGCGCTGCTCGTGACGGCCGGGCTCGGCACGCTGGCCTACGGCATCTCCCAGACGGAGGCGGAGGGCTGGACGGCGGCGGCCACGCTGCTGCCGCTGCTCGCCGGGCTCGCGCTGCTCGGCGCTGTTCCTCGCGGTCGAGGCCCGCACGGCGAGCCCGCTGATGCCGCTCGGGCTGCTGCGCCTGCGGTCGGTGGCGTCGGCGAACGTCTCGATGTTCCTGTGCGGCTTCGCGATGTTCTGCATGTGGTTCTTCATGACCCTGTACGCGCAGAACGTCCTCGGCTACACGCCCGCTGGAGGCCGGTCTCGCCCTGGTGCCGAGCTCCCTGGCCGTCATCCTCGGCTCCAAGCTCGCGCCCCGGCTGATGCGAGCGGTCGGCCCGCGCAGTGTCGCCGCGCTGGGCACGCTGGTCGCCGTGGCCGGCTTCGCCTGGCAGTCCACGATGACCGCCGACGGCTCCCTACGCGACGGCGATCCTCGTCCCCGGCGTCCTCATGATGCTCGGCGCGGGCCTGGCGGCGACCCCCCTCGCCGCCCTGGCCACCTCCGGGGCGGCGCCGGAGGAGGCGGGCCTGGTGTCCGGCCTCGTCAACACCTCCCGCACGATGGGCGGTTCACTGGGCCTCGCGGTCCTGTCGACCCTGGCGGCGGCGCGGACGGCGGGCAGCGCGACGCCGGAGGCGCTGACGCAGGGGTACGCGCTGGCGTTCCGGGTGGGCACCGGGGTGCTGGCCGCGGGCGTGCTGCTGATGTGGGTCTGGCTGCCGCGGACGGCGGGGGAGCGGTAGGGCCGCCGACGGGGGATCAGCGTTCGGCCTCACGTGCTTCGGCGCCGGTGTCGGGGGGACGGGGGCGGAGCTGTCCGACGCGGACTTCTATCGTGCGGCGGCCGGACTGCGGGGCGGGCTCGCGTACACGCCCGAGTCGGTGCGGGAGATCTTCTCGGGTCTCACCGAGGTCGAACTGCGGCGGATGAGGGACGAGCCGGAGAGCCGGCGTGCTTCGGGGAGGGCTGCCTGTGGACGGCCTTGTTCCCCAGGGCGGGGGCGCGGGGCTCACAGCCAGCCCTGGCTGCGGGCCTCGCGTAGGGCCTCCATGCGGTTGCGGGTGCCTGTCTTGCCGATGGCGGAGGAGAGGTAGTTGCGGACGGTGGACTCCGAGAGATGGAGTCGGGTGGCGATGTCGGCGACGGTCGCGCCGTCCGCGGAGGCCTTGAGGGCGTCGCTCTCGCGGGTGGTGAGGGGGTTGGGACCGGCGCTGAGCGCGGCGGCGGCGAGGGCGGGGTCGACGACGGTCTCGCCGGCCAGGACGCGGCGTACGGCGGCGGCCAACTCCTCCACGGGACCGTCCTTCACGAGGAAGCCGGTGGCTCCCGCCTCCATGGCGCGCCGCAGATAGCCGGGGCGCCCGAACGTGGTGAGGATCAGCACCCGGCAGTCCGGGACCCGGGCACGCAGGTCGGCGGCGGCGTCCAGGCCGCTCCTGCCCGGGAGTTCGATGTCGAGGAGGGCGACGTCGGGGCGGTGGGCGAGCGCCGCGTCCAGGATCGCGTCGCCGGCTGCCACCTGGGCGACGACCTCGATGTCGTCCTCCATGCCCAGCAGCAGCGCGAGCGCACCGCGCATCATGCCCTGGTCTTCGGCGAGCAGCACGCGGATGGGTCTGTCGGTCACGCGCCCAGGGTAGGCCGGGGTGAGTCGAGCAGTGAGGCCAGCGTCTCGGTGAAAGCCGTCGCCGAATGGTCGGCGTGCTCGCGTATGCGGGCCGCGACGGCGTCGGCTCCGCCGCCCTCCAGGAGGTGGACGAGCCGGTCGATGTCCTGCTCGCGTCCCTCCTGGGTGGACAGGTAGAAGTCCGTGGCGTCGTACGCCATGTGGAAGACGTGCTTCTTCACATCGCTCAGTGTCAGGTAGTCGTCGTGCGTCTTGGGGGTCGGCTCGGGCGCGCCGACGCACACCGCCGGGGTACCGGCCCCCCACGCGTTGACGGCCAGGTGGTAGGTGTCCGTGATGACCAGCCGGTAGCGGGGGAGGACCCCCACCAGGTCGCCGAGAGTGTGCCGTCCCGGGCGGGGCGCGAGGTGGCCGACCGGGGCGGGGATGTCGCGGTCGAACCAGGGCAGCCACTCCAGCGGAGCGCCCAGGCGGTCGGACAGGTCCTGGCAGTAGGCGGGCAGCCACTCGGGGACGGGCGTCCGGGCGCCGAGGAACACGCCGATCGCACCGCCGTCCGGGACCGACCGTGACCACTGAGTGGTCGGGAGGTGGTCGAGGTCGCCCGGGCGGGACAGCAGCGCCGCGTCCGAACCGAAGTAGTCGGTCGTACGGTCCTTGCGCAGGTGGGCGATCTTCGCCGCGGACAGCGGGTCACGCACCCAGGTGCGGTGGCTGCGCGTCACCAGGCGCGAGAACAGGGGGCCGTACTCCTTGTCCTCGTAGTCGGACTGCGTGTTGTGCAGGATGGTTCCGCCGTAGCTGAGGGTCCGGGCGAGGAGCTCGTCGGGCTGATCCGCGAACAGCAGGGTGCGGTTCAGCAGGGCCCGGGCGGCGTCCCGGTCCGCGGCGATGCCGAAGTCGAGCAGGCGGTTCGTCGCGTCCTGCGCCAGATAGTGCCGGGTGTGGAGGAAATCGCCCCAGAAGACGACGGCATCGTGGTCGCGGAGCGTGTCGAGGTGCTCGGCCAGCGGATGGAAACGGAACGGCAGGTCGGTGCCCTGGGCGCACTCGCGCAGCGGCACGGTCTCCGGCGTGTGCAGCGTGTACCAGGTGGCGTCGACCTCGGCGGTCATACGCCGCCGCAGGGACTCGAACGCCAAGTCGACGGTCAGCATGCCCGTGTTGCGGTATCCGATGTTCGGCGCGGTGATGACGGCGACGCGTGCCATGTGCTCCATTTCCCCCAGCCGTTGGCGGCGCCGTGGTCATGTGGCGCGGGCCTTCGGTCAACGTACACGGCGACCTCCCTCCGCAGAGGTCCCGCCCCCTGTACGCCGGGAAGGGCAGGGCACTGGGCCACTCCTGGCCGGGCTCAAGCCGCCGGCAGACCGCCACGCGAACCGCCAGCCGCGAACCGTGAGCCGCCTGCCGCCGGACGGCGAACGGTCACGCCCGTTCCGCCACCGCCGGGCGCGCGTCCGCCGCATCGGTGTCGAGCGGGAGCTCCGCCGTCACCGCGAATCCGCCCCTCGCCCGCGGCCCAGCCGTCAGCGATCCGCCCGCCACCGCGAGCCGTTCCGTCAGCCCGGTCAGACCCGTGCCGCCGAGCCCACCGAAGGCCATAGGGGGTGTCCGCACAGTTTCGCCCGTGCCGCCGCCGGCCGGACCTGACCCGCCCTCGACGACCATCCCCGCCCCGTCGTCCGCCACAGTCACCCGCACCCTGTCCCCGACCCCCGCCAGCGTGATCTCGCAACGCTCCGCCCCGCTGTGCCGTACGACATTGGTGACCGCCTCCCGTACCACCCAGCCCAGCAGCGCCTCGGTCTGCGGGCCGAGCGGTGGGCCGGAGCGGCGTCACGGCCAGGGTGACGCCCGCCGCAGTCAGGGCCGAGCGCGCCCGGTCGAGTTCCGTGGCGAGGCTGCCCTGCCGGTAGCCGGTCACGGCCTCGCGGATCTCCGTCAGCGCCTGGCGGCCCACGGCCTCGATGTCCGTGATCTGGGCCAGCGCGGCGTCCAGGTCGCGGGCCGCCAGCCGGCGGGCCGCCTCCGACTTGACGACGATCACCGACATCGTGTGCCCGAGCAGGTCGTGCAGATCGCGGGAGAAGCGCAGCCGTTCCTTCTCGACCGCGCGGCGAGCGAGCTCCTCACGGGCGGCGCGCAGCTCCCGTACCGCCTCGGACAGGCGCATGATCGCGGCCGTCACCATCGTCGAGATCCAGGTGGCGTACGCGATGTCGAGGCCGCCCCAGCCGTCGTGGAAGCAGGACACCGCACCCGCCAGCACCGCCACGGCCGTACCGGCGGGCCGCAGGTGCGGACAGGCGCAGGGCCGCGCCCGTCGCGAGCCCGAGCAGAGGGAAGAACAGCAGCCAGGTGCCGCCGTAGCCCGGCGGCGAGCGCGCAGGTCACGGCCGCCAGCAGGGCGAGCGCCACCTGGGTGGAGAGGGCCTCGCGCTTCTCCTTGTGCGAACGCGCGGAACGCCACGTAGATGTAGAGCGAGTTGAAGGTCAGCAGGCCCAGCCCGCCGATCCACGGGTTCGGCGTCTGGCCCTGGAAGAGGTTGGAGAAGGCGCCCATCCCCATCAGCAGCCACGGCAGCAGGGTGAAGCCGGTGGGCGGCGGGCCGGGGTTCTCGGGGAGCCGCCCGCCTTCCGGGCGGCTCGCCACTCGGCCTTGAGCCGCGTCTTGTTCGCCTTGTAGTACCGCTGCTGCTCCCGGCCTGCGCGGACGGCCGACCGTGTCGCCTCGACGTGGCACCTGACCTCGCGCGTCCAGGACATGTCCCCGCCTCCGTCGATCGGTTCGCCCCGCCGCGTCCGCGTGGGGTCATGGCAGTGACGCTACGGATCCGCGGCCCCGGCGGCAGAGGCGGTTGTACGGACTCCGGCAGGACAAATGTCACGGATGCCGGCCCGGCCCGGATTGCCGAGGAGGCTCCTGACGACCGACCGTCAGGAGCCTTCACAAGTGCGGGGGCCTCGGCTATACAGAGGGCGCAGGACTGGAACGCGTTCTAGTGTCGGTCCGCAGACGGCCTCGGTGCGGCCGACGGTGCGGACGGCCGTACCGAGGTCTTTTCCGCGGCGATCAGGAGCCCCATGCCCATCGACGCAGCCAAGGCGCTCGCCGCCGAACCCCGGACCGGCGAGATCTCCTGGGACCACAAGGACGTGCAGCTCTACCACCTCGGCATCGGCGCGGGCATCCCCGCCACCGACCCCGACGAACTGCGCTACACCCTGGAGTCCCGGCTGCACGTCCTGCCGAGCTTCGCCACCGTCGCGGGCGCCGGATCCCCCGGAGTGATCAGCGGACTGTCCATGCCCGGCATCGAGGTCGACCTCGCCCGCGTCCTGCACGGCGGGCAGAGCCTCCTGATCCACCGCCCCCTCCCGGCCCAGGGCACGCGCGACCGCCACCGGCCGGATCGCCGCCGTGTACGACAAGGGCAAGGCGGCCGTCCTCGTCATGCGGACCGAAGTCGCCGACGCCGACGGGCCGTTGTGGACCAACGACGCCCAGATCTTCGTACGGGGGGAGGGCGGCTGGGGCGGCGACCGGGGGCCCTCCACCCGCCTCGAACCCGCCCGCCGGTGAGCCCGACCGGGTCGTCGAGCGGCACGTCCGCGAGGACCAGGCCCTGCTCTACCGCCTCTCCGGCGACTGGAACCCGCTGCACGCCGACCCCGAGTTCGCCAAGCTCGCCGGGTTCGAGCGGCCCATCCTGCACGGGCTGTGCACCTACGGCATGACGCTCAAGGCGGTCGTCGACACGCTGCTCGGCGGGGACGTGGCCCGGGTGCGCTCGTACGCCACCCGGTTCGCCGGGGTCGTGTACCCGGGGGAGACCCTGCGGATCCGCATGTGGCGCCTGGGCGGCGAGGTCCGGGTCGCCGTGAGCGCCGTCGAGCGGGACGACGCGCCCGTCCTCGCCGACACCATCGTTGAGCACTCGTGAGCCAGTGAGCCTTCCGACAGCTGAGGCCTTCCGAGGGGAGCCGCACCATGCGCGCAGCCGTACTGCACGAGATCGGCCAGGACAAGCTGGAGGTCCTCGACGACGTCGAGGCGGTGGGGTTCGGACCCGGCAAGGTGCGGATCCGGGTGCGCGCCACCGGGACTGTGCCACTCGGACCTGTCCGCGATGAGCGGGGGTGCTGCCGCAGCCGGCGCCCGTTCGTGCCCGGTCACGAGGGGGCGGGCGAGATCATCGAGGTCGGCGAGGGTGTCGGCCACTTGAAGGCCGGTGACCGGGTCGTCGTGTGCTGGCTGCCCGCCTGCGGTGCCTGTCCCGCCTGCAAGCGCGGGCAGACCGAACTGTGCCTGGCCGGGTTCATGAACGCCGGCACCCCCAACTTCAAGCGCCCCGGCGGGGACGTCTTCGGCTTCGCCGGCACCGGCACCTTCGCCGAGGAGGTCGTCGTCGACGCCGGATGCGCGGTGCCGATACCCGACGACGTGCCCTTCGACATCGCCGCCCTCATCGGGTGCGGGGTGACGACCGGGACTCGGGCGCCGCGCTCAACACCGCCGATCGTGGAGGCCGGTTCGTCGGTGGCGGTCATCGGCTGCGGGGGCGTCGGCATCTCCGCGATCCAGGGGGCCCGGCTGCAAGGGCGCCGCCGAGATCGTCGCCGTCGACCCGGTCGCCTCGCGCCGCGAGTGCGCGCTCACGTTCGGCGCCACGAGGGCCGATCTCCCCGGACGAACTGCCCGACGCCAAACAGCAGGTCACCGCCGGCGAGGGCTTCGACTACGTCTTCGAGGTCGTCGGCAGGTCGGCCACCGCCCGGACCGCGTACGAGAACACCCGGCGCGGCGGCACCCTCGTCATCGTCGGCGCGGGCGCCATGGACGACTTCCTCCAGCTCAACATGTTCGAGCTGTTCTTCGACGAGAAGCGCATCCTGCCGTCCATGTACGGCGGCGGGGACGTCCTGCGCTCCTACGAGCGGACGATCGCCCTCTGGCGCGCGGGCCGCGTCGACCTCGCCGGCCTGATCACCCACCGGGTCCCGTTCGCCGAGGTCAACGAGGCCCTGGACCAGATGCGGACCGGGCACCGCCCTGCGTACGTGCATCGAGATCTGAGGAGCGGATCGCTGACATGCCACTGCCGCTCCAGGGACTGTCAGCGATCGTCACGGGCGCGGGCCGCGGGCTCGGCCGGGCCGAGGCGCTGGAACTCGCCCGGCTGGGCGCCGCCGTCGTCGTCAACGACTACGGGCAGCCGGGCCGCGACGGTACCGGCCAGGCGTCCGCCGGGCCCGCCGAGGAGGTCGCCGCCGAGATCCGGGCGACGGGCGGGGCCGGCCCTCGCGCACACCGGTGACGTCTCCGACTTCCGGGAGGCGCGCGAACTGGTCGCCTCGGCCGTCGCCGAGTTCGGCAAGCTCGACATCCTCGTCAACAACGCGGGCATCCTGCGCGACCGCATGGTCTTCTCGATGGCCGAGGAGGAGTGGGACGCCGTGATCCGCGTGCACCTCAAGGGGCACTTCAACACCACCCGGTTCGCCGCCGCGCACTGGCGGGAGCGGTCCAAGGCGGGCCGGGCGAGCCGGTGTTCGGGCGGATCGTGAACACCTCCTCGGAGGCGTTCCTCGCCGGTTCCGCCGGGCAGCCCAACTACGCGGCGGCGAAAGGCGGAATCGTCGGCCTCACCACCTCCACGGCCCTCGCCCTCGGCAAGTACGGCGTGACGGCCAACGCGATCTGCCCGCGCGCCCGCACCCGGATGACCGAGGACGTCTTCGCGGGCGTCGAGCAGCCCTTGGAAACGGCCTCGACCCGCTCGCCCCCGAGCATGTCGCCCCGCTCGTCGGCTATCTGGCCTCGCCCGCCGCCGCCCACGTCAACGGCCAGCTGCTCGTCGTGCACGGCGGGATGGTCGCCGTCGTCGAACGGCCGCGGGTCGCCGCCAAGTTCGACAGCAAGCAGGAGACCTTCACGTACGACGAGCTGGACGCGCTGTCCTCGCCCCGCACTACGCGGAGCGGCCGGCGGGGGAGACGTTCGCGGCGGCGGAGGTGCTGGGGCTGAAGCGCGGCTGAGGAAAACGCAGAACGGCCCCACCCGTCAGCAGTGGGCGGGGCCGTCTGCTTTTCGGTCGACTGACGTTCCGTCAGGCCGCCGTCTCGGTCCGCTCGCTCTCGGCGCCGGCTTGCGGTGGCGGCCGCGCGGAGCCGTCTCGCCGTCGTGCGTGGAGACCTCGCCGCGGTGCCTGCCGTGGCCGGTGGCGCTCTCCTGGACGTCGGCAGCGTGCAGCTGGTTCGTGCTGGCGTCGCTCATCGGATGGAATTCACCCCGTCAACATGATCTTTTTTACAGCCGGGTGAGTGTAACCGGCGACCTCGGACCCGGGATCCAGGCGGCCACGCCAACCGGCACTAGTTCGTTACAAGCCGTCCCAATGGCGCTTGCTGCAGGGGGACCGGGCGTGGAGTGGAGGGGGCCGCGGGGTGCGTGGGACGGCCTGGTGAGGCGGGCTGCGCGGACGGGTTCCGGAGTGTTCCGGAGCCGGGGGCGCCGGTTCTGGGGGGTGTCCCGGCGCTGCCGGTTCCGGAGGATGTCCCGGCGCGGGGAGTGTGCCGACAGTCCGCCCGTCCGGCTCCTGCCCCGGCCCGGGCGGCGGCACGGCGCCGGGCTCCGGCGCCGCTGGCGGGCTCACCTGCGCCACCCCGCACGGCACGGCCTGCGTCGCGTACGGCAGCCGCAGCACCCCGTCCGGCGTCCACAGGCCGGTGCCCGCCAGCCACCCCTCGGGCGCCGGGAGATGGTGCACCCGCCGCTCCGCGGGCCGCCACACGCCGACCCAGCTGCCCGACCGGCCCGTCGACGCGCAACGCCACCGCGCAGCTCTCCGGCGTCAGCACCTGCCCCGGCTGGATCGCGAACGGCGTCACGGCGCAGTCCGGCAGCCGCAGGCACTCCGGGAAGCGCACCGGCAGGCGTGCTGCCCAGCACGCCCCAGCCCAGCCGGTCCTGGCCCGGCGAGGGCGCGTCCGAGCGGACGATCAGCAGCCCGCTGTCGGGTCGGCGAGCAGCAGCCGGTCGTCGCTGTCGGCGGCGATCTGCAGCAGCGGCGACACCTCGCCGCCGCCGCTCCAGGTCCACCACGACCGCCTTGGTGCGACCGCCGCTCTCCCGGTCCAGGGCCAGCAGCCGCCCCGTCGCGGTCCAGCCAGACCCCGCCCGAGCAGCGGCCGGGCAGCTCGGCCAACTGCTCGGGCCCGAAGGCGCCCGCCCGCCACCAGCCACACCGCCGTCGGAGCGCCGGCCGACCGCCAGGGCGTACGCCCGCTCGCCGCCCGGGGCGGGCGGCAGCAGCCGCAGCCGGGTCGGCCTCGTCCGGGCACTCGACCGCGCCCAGGGGCAGCTCACCGGTGCCGGGCCCGGTCGGGTACAGCAGCGAGAAGGCGTGCCGCCCGGCCACCAGGCGGTGGATGAGGACCCGCCCGTCGCCCATCGGCTGCACCTCGGTGCCCGGCTCCTCCGGCTGGTTGCGGGGCAGCGGCACCGCGTACGGCTCGGGGCCGTCCAGGGTCCAGCGCTCCGGGAACCAGGAGTCGCCGGCCGACGCGAGGCGTGCGGCGTAGGCACCGTCCGCGGTGAGCGCGCAGGACTCGGCGCGGCCCGGTCCCCGCCTCCGCCCCCGTCCTCGTGTCCCGCCGAAGGCTCGATCGCACAGGCAGTCATCGTTCGGTCACCTCCAGTGACGAACGTAGTTTTCGCATGCACAGACGGGGAGTCCGCGCGCCCCGGCTTCACACATAAGGGTGTTCCAGGAACGATTCGCCTGAGGGAAAGGGGGCATTTGTGCTGGGCGGGGCCACAGGTGGCCGACGGGGGCGGTGGCGGTTCAACGCCACAGATCAGGCGGGTAGCCTTGCTCCCGTGCCCCGTCTGTCTGAAGTCATCGCCGCGCTGGAGAGCCTGTGGCCCGCCGAGCGGGCCGAGTCCTGGGACGCGGTCGGCACCGTCGTGGGCGACCCGGACCAGGAGGTCACCCGGGTCCTGTTCGCCGTCGACCCGGTCCAGGAGATCGTCGACGAGGCGGTGAAGCTGGGCGCCGACCTGCTCGTCACCCACCACCCGCTCTACCTGCGCGGCACGACGACCGTCGCGGCGACCCACTTCAAGGGCCGTGTCGTCCACACCCTCATCAAGAACGACATCGCGCTGCACGTCGCCCACACCAACGCCGACACCGCCGACCCGGGTGTCTCCGACGCCCTCGCGGGCGCCCTGGACCTGCGGGTCACCGGACCGCTCGTGCCCGGACCCCACCGACCCCGCGGGCCGCCGGGGCCTGGGCCGCGTCTGCGAGCTGGACCACCCGCTGACCGTCCGCGAGTTCGCCGCCCGCGCCGCCGAGCGGCTGCCCGCCACCGCGCAGGGCATCCGCGTCGCCGGCGACCCCGAGGCGGTGCGTGCGCACGGTCGCCGTCAGCGGCGGCTCCGGCGACAGCCTCTTCGACCAGGTGCGCGCGGCCGGTGTCGACGCCTTCCTCACCGCGGACCTGCGCCACCACCCGGCGTCGGAGTTCCTGGCGGCCCGCGCCCACAGTCCCCTCGCGCTGCTCGACGCGGCGCACTGGGCCACCGAGTGGCCCTGGTGCGAGCTGGCCGCGAGCCAGCTCGACGAGATCTCCGACCGGCACGGATGGGACCTGCGCGTCCACGTCTCGAAGACGGTCACCGACCCCTGGACCGCCCACGCGGCCTCCGCCACTTCTGACCCCCTGGGAGCCCCGAACTGAACGCCGAGCCCGCCGACCAGATCCGACTCCTCGACGTCCAGGACCTCGACGTCCGCCTCCAGCAGCTCGCGCACAAGCGCAGGTCGCTGCCCGAGCACGCCGAGATCGAGTCGCTGGCCAAGGACCACACCCAGCTGCGCGACCTGCTCGTGGCCGCGCAGACCGAGGAGAGCGACACCGCCCGCGAGCAGACCAAGGCCGAGCAGGACGTGGACCAGGTGCGCCGAGCGCGCCACCCGCGACCAGCAGCGCCTGGACTCCGGCGCCGTCACCTCCCCCAAGGACCTGGAGAACCTCCAGCGCGAGATCGCCTCCCTCGCCAAGCGGCAGGGCGATCTGGAGGACGTCGTCCTGGAGGTCATGGAGCGCCGCGAGTCCGCGCAGGAGCGGGTCGCCGAGCTGACCGAGCGGGTCGACTCCGTCCAGTCGAAGATCGACGACGCGACCGCGCGCCGGGACGCCGCCGTCGAGGAGATCGACGGCGAGGCCGCCACGGTGACCAAGGAGCGCGAGGTCATCGCCGGCGACGGTGCCCGCCGACCTGCTCAAGCTCTACGACCAGCTGCGCGAGCAGCAGGGCGGCATCGGCGCGGCGAAGCTGTACGCGCGCAGCTGCCAGGGCTGCCGGCAGGAGCTCGCCATCACGGAGCTGAGCGAGATCCGCACGGCGGCGCCCGACACGGTGGTCCGCTGCGAGAACTGCCGCCGCATCCTGGTGCGCACGTCCGAGTCCGGTCTCTAGGTCGCTGGGAGCCCTTCCGGTGCGGGAGTTCATCGTCGAGGCGGACGGCGGGTCGCGGGGCAACCCGGGGCCCGCGGGCTACGGGGCCGTGGTGAGCGACGCGGCGACGGGGGAGACCCTGCGGGAGGCGGCCGAGTACATCGGCGTCGCCACGAACAACGTCGCCGAGTACCGGGGCCTGCTGGCCGGCCTGCGCGCCGCCCACGACCTGGACCCGGACGCGACGGTCCACGTCCGGATGGACTCCAAGCTCGTCGTCGAGCAGATGTCGGGCCGCTGGAAGATCAAGCACCCCGACATGAAGCCCCTGGCGGACGCAGGCGGCACGGGTGTTCCCGCCCGGGCGGGTGACGTACGAGTGGATGCCGAGGGAGCGGAACAAGCACGCGGACCGGCTGGCCAACGAGGCGATGGACGCGGGCGCCAGGGGCGAACAGTGGTCGGAGTCCGCGTCGACGGCTGAGCTGGACACTTCCGCCGGGGCCGATGCGTCGTCAGGGCCGCCGGGGGACGCGGTGGCCGGGGCGGCACGGGTGCGGAGGGCTCTGGCGGACGGTGTGGCGTCGGATGCCGGGTCCTCCGTCGGGCCTTCCGCTGCTGGCGCGACGACGGAGCAGGACGGCGGCGAAGCTGCGGCGGCGGGTGCTGATGCCGACGTTCGGGCGGCGCAGGCTGACGCCGATGACGCGGAGGGCGTCCGTGCGGAGGCCGATGCCGACACGCGTGCCGCGCAGGTCGACGCCGGTACACCGGGCGTCCGTGGCAACGCCGGTGCGCAAGGCGACCGAGCCGACGCCGACGCACACTCGGCGAACGCGAACGCGAACGCGATCGCGCCGCACAGGGCGACGCCGACGCACGCTCGGCGAACGCGAACGCGAACGCGAACACGGATGCGGATGCTCGCGCCGCGAAGGCCGACGCCGACGCGCGCGCCGCCAAGGCCGTCGCCACGCCCGGCTGGGCCCCCGCCGACATGGGTGCCCCCGCCACCTTCGTACTGCTGCGCCACGGCGAGACCCCTCTCACCCCGCAGAAGCGGTTCTCCGGCAGTGGCGGTACCGACCCCTCCCTCTCCGACGCCGGCCGGGAACAGGCCGAGCGGGCCGCCGAAATGCTGGCCAGGCGCGGCACGATCCAGGCCGTCGTCTCGTCGCCCCTCACCCGTACGCGGGAGACCGCCGGTATCGTCGCCGCCCGGCTCGGACTCGACGTGAGCGTCGAAGACGGGTTGCGCGAGACCGACTTCGGCGCCTGGGAGGGGCTCACCTTCGCCGAGGTGCGCGAGCGCCACCCCGACGACCTGAACGCCTGGCTGGCCTCCCCGGACGCCGAACCCACCGGCGGCGGCGAGAGCTTCGCGGCGACGGCCACCCGGATCGCCGCCACCCGCGACAAGCTGGTCGCGGCGTACGCGGGCCGCACGGTCCTGGTCGTCACCCACGTGACCCCGATCAAGACGCTCGTCCGGCTCGCCCTCGGCGCCCCGCCGGAGTCCCTGTTCCGCATGGAACTGTCGGCCGCGTCCCTGTCGGTCGTGGCGTACTACGCGGACGGCAACGCCAGCGTCCGCCTCCTCAACGACACGTCCCACCTGCGCTGAGCCCCGCCGCCTCGCGGGCCAGCGCCTCGACACGCCCCCAGTCGCGAGCCGCGACAGCGTCCTGCGGGAGCATCCAACTCCCGCCCACGCAGGCGACGTTGGGCAGCGCGAGATAATCCGGGGCGGAATCCGGACCGATCCCGCCCGTCGGGCAGAAGCGGGCCTGCGGCAGCGGCCCGGCGAGCGACTTCAGATACGCCGTACCGCCCGCGGCCTCGGCCGGGAAGAACTTCATCTCCCGCACCCCGCGCTCCAGCAGTGCCACGACCTCCGACGTGGTCGACACCCCCGGCAGGAACGGCACTCCGGACGCCCGCATCGCGTCCAGCAGCAGGTCCGTCCAGCCGGGGCTGACCAGGAAGCGGGCGCCCGCGGCCACCGACTCCGTGACCTGCCCGGGGCTGATCACCGTCCCGGCGCCGACCAGCGCCTGCGGCACCTCGCCCGCGATCTCCCGGATCGCCTCCAGTGCCGCGGGTGTCCGCAGTGTCACCTCGATCGCGGGCAGCCCACCGGCGACCAGCGCCCGCGCCAGCGGTACGGCGTCGCTCGCATCCTCGATGACGACGACAGGGATGACGGGCGCGAGGTCCAGCACGGAGGCGGGCAGGGGAGAGGCCATGGCGGTCATCCTGCCGCCGACCCGACAGCATGCGCAAAGCTCATTGCGCATGCTGCAACGCCCGGCGTTCGGTGGTCAGTGAACCTCGTCCACCAGCACGTCCAGCGCCCACGCCTGCCCCGCCTTGGCCGGCGCCTCGGCCTCCACGACGTAGCCGAGCTCCCGCAACGCGTCGACCAGCTCAGCCGGGCTCTTCGGGTCGGCCCCGGTGGTCAGCAGGCTCCGCACGATCCGCCCCTTGGTCGCCTTGTTGAAGTGGCTGACCACCTTCCGGGTCGGCGCGTGCAGCACCCGCACGGACGCCGTGCGCCCGGCGACCTCGCCCTTCGGCTTCCAGGCGGCTGCGTACGCGGCGGACCGCAGATCCAGCACCAGCCCGTCCCCGGCGGCCTCGGGAAGCACCGACGCCATCGGGGTACGCCAGTGCGCGCCAAGCGCCCCGAGCCCCGGCAGCTTCACGCCCATCGAGCACCGGTAGGACGGGATCCGGTCCGTCACCCGCACGGCACCCCACAGCCCGGAGAACACGAGCAGCGACCGCGCGGCCCGCCGCTTGGCGGCGGTGTCCAGGGTCGCCAGGCCGAGGGCGTCGTAGAGCACGCCGGTGTAGATCTCCCCGGCCGGCCGCGCTCCCGCCGTCCGCAGCTCCACGTTCTTCGCGACCTCGCCCCGCAGCCCCTCGCTCAGCCCGAGCACCTCGCGCGCCTTGTCCTCGTCGCCGGCGCACAGCTCGACCAGCTCGGTGAGCACGGCCTCCCGGGCGGCGGTCAGCCCCGGCAGCGACAGCGACTCCGGCTTGAGCGGGGCACCGCGGCCGGAGGGGGCCTTGCCTTCGGACGGCGGCAGCAGGACAAGCACGCGTACTCCTTCGATCGAACTCCGGAACAGCGTACGGGGAGCTCAGACGCGTGCCTGGCCGAGGGCGCGGACGAGGTCGTCGGCGTCGTCGGCGTGGAAGCGGACCACCCGTACCTCGCGGCGACGCCCGAAGAAGCCGAGATGGGTGACGGGTTCCGTCAGTTCGATCGTGACGGTCGTCTGGGAGCCCACTTCGACATTGAGCTCGCCGTCGGCCCGCTCGTGCGTCATCCGCAGCTCGCGCCGCACCGAGGCGATCCGCTCCAGCGGGAACGCACAGATCGACATGGACGTACCGCCGGATCCGCAGGGAGCCGCCGACCGGATCGAGTACATGCGGACGTACGACGGACGAGGCGTGCAGCCCGATGACGAAGACGACGCTGTACACGTCCAGGAAGAGGAGGACGCGCGTGCACGGTCGGCCAGTCCCGCAGCAGCACGGACATCGCGACCGTCTCGACGAGGCACACGAACGCGAACCCGAACATCATCGCGCCCTGCCCGCGCGCGTACCCGAACGCCTGGCCACCCCTGGCCCCCTGCGTACGCCGTGCCACCCACAGCACGAGACTCACCAGCACGCGCGCCTCGTGCCGGACCAGCAGGCGCGCGATCCTCATCGCCGCTCCTCGGTGACGAGACTCGCCAGCGCCCACACCTCACGCCGGACCAGCAGCCACACGATCCTCATCGCCGCTCCTCGGTGAGAAGGCGCAGCGTCCGGCGGATCGCCTCCGCCTGGGCCGGGGCGAGGTCGTCGTAGAAGGCGCGCAGGACACTGTCGTCGTGGTCGAGGTCCCCGACCTCCGGGAACAGCCCCGGGGGAATGCAGTCGGCCAGGGCCCGGGCGGCGTCGGCGACGCGCGGATCGTCCGGCTCCGCCTCGGCGAGCGCGTCGAGCAGCGCGTACGCCTCATCGGCCCGCGCCACGGCCTCGGGACTCCCCAGCGACCTCACCCAACGACGACACGAGCTGCTCGCGTGCCTCGTCCGGCATGGCCGTCTCCAGGAAGGCCATGATCTCGCGGTCCTTGGCGGCCATGGGCGAGTCCGACAGATGCGCCGATCCCGGCGAACAGCGCGGCCAGCTCCGGCGACACCGGCCCCTCGGCGGGCAGCCCGCCCTCCGCCTCCAGCAAGGTCCGCAACCGCCCCCGCCGCTCCCGGATGGCCGCCTCCTGCCGCGCCAGATCCTCGTCCAGCTCGGTCAGCACCTCGACGAGGTCCTTCCCGGCCTCGTCCGCGAGCACGTCCCGCACCTCGGCGAGCCCGAGCCCCAGCTCGGTCAGCCGCCGGATCCGCGCCAGCACGACAGCGTGCCGCAGGCCGTACTCCCGATACCCGTTCGCCCGCCGCTCCGGTTCGGGCAGCAGGCCCAGATGGTGGTAGTGCCGCACGGCCCGCGTGGTGACGCCGACGGCGACGGCGAGTTCTCCGATCCGCATGAGACCAGTGAAGACGTTGACGTTGCGGCAAGGTCAAGCAGCGGCTGCGGCTTCTGACGGTGGGCGTGATCGTGTGCCACGATCGAGGGAACGGTTCCCGATCTCACGACGGGTGGTTCGGCGATGTCCCAGTCTGGCGGGCGACAGAAGGAGGGGCGTGACATGACTGCCATGGCCCATGAGCCGCTCTCGCAGGAAGAGGTCCTGCTGGAGGGCTTTCTCGCCCTGGACACCCCGGAGGGTTTCCGGGCCGAGCTGATCGAGGGGGAGATCGTTGTGACGCCGCCGCCGGACGGGGATCACGAGGACTACGTCGGACTGATCGTGGAACAGGTGCACACGCGTTCCCGGACCAGGATGCAGTTCGCTGGGACCAAGGGCTTGACCTTGCGGCGTGGGGGCAATTGTCCGAAGGATCGCGTGATCCCTGACGGCACGTTCGCGCCCAGGGAACTGCGGCTCTACCGGGGCGCCGACTCCTGGATGCCCTGCGATGGCGTCACCATGGTTCTTGAGGTGACCTCCACCAAGCCCAAGGCCGATCGAGAGGCCAAACGCCGGTGTTACGCCCGAGGCGGCATCCCTCTCTACCTGCTGGTCGACCGCGAAGCCTCCTCCATCACGCTGTTCAGCGACCCCGAGAAGGACGACTACCGCGAGCACTGCACCCGCCCCCTCGGCAAGCCCATCAGCCTCCCGGAGCCCTTCTCCTTCGACCTGGACACCACAGACTTCCTCTGATCCCCTGTGAGCCGGGGGTACGAGGTGAGCACACAAGCGCAGATACGAGAACGGGCCCGCTGGACCAGGGCACGGCTGGGCCGCTGCGGTCCGCCCCTCGACCTCCTCACCGCCCACTTCGACCAGCACGTCTACGCGCCCCACGCCCATGACGAATTCACGATCGGCGTCACGGTGGGTGGCTCGGAGGTCATCGCCTACCGGGGCGGACGGATCCACTCCTACCCCGGCTCGATCGTCGTCCTGGAACCGGGCGAGATGCACACCGGCGGCCCGGCCGCCTCCGACGGCTACGCCTACCAGGCCCTCTACGCCGCGCCGGCCCTGCTCACCGACGGCACACTCGGCGGCCTCCCGTACTTCCGGGACGCCGTCCTGCACGACCCGGAACTCGCCGCCGCCCTCCTCCGCGCCCACACGGACATCAGCACCTGCCCCGACCCTCTGGAGGCCGAGTCCCGCCTGCCCTGGCTGCTCACCGCCCTGGCCCGCCGCCACTCCACGGCCCGCGCGAGCGACGACACACTGCCCGGGCGCCGGCCCCATCGCCAGGGCCGTACGCGACCGCCTCGCGGACGAACTGCTGGAACCGCCCTCCCTGGCCGACCTCGCCACCGACCTGGGCCTGTCCCGCTACCAACTCCTGCGCGCCTTCCGCACGACCATGGGCGTACCGCCGTATGCCTGGCTCGCTCAGCACCGGGTCGCCAAGGCCCGCGGACTCCTGGAGTCCGGCCTGCGCCCCGCCGAGGTCGCCGGACTCGTCGGCTTCGCCGACCAGGCGCACCTCACCCGCTGGTTCCGCCGGGTCCTGGGGGTGACCCCGGCGGCGTACCGCAACAGCGTTCAAGACACGGCGGGGTGAGGCGCCCGAGACTCGCCGCATGACTGCACGCGGCTGGTTCCTGTTCTCCCTGATGGGAGTGATCTGGGGCGTCCCCTACCTGATGATCAAGGTGGCGGTGGACACGGTGTCCCCGTCCATGGTGGTGTTCACGCGCTGCGCGCTGGGCGCCGCACTCCTGCTCCCCTTCGCGATACGCCAGGGCGGCCTGCCCGGCATCGTGCGGACCCACTGGCGCCCGATGCTGGCCTTCGCATGCATCGAGATCATCGGCCCTTGGTGGACCCTGACCGACGCCGAACGCCACCTCTCCAGCTCGACGGCGGGCCTGCTGATCGCGGGCGTCCCGATCGTCGGCGTGGCCCTGGCCCGCTTCTTCGGCGAGACGGAGAGGCTGGGGACGAGGCGGATGACCGGACTCGGCCTGGGCCTGGCCGGCGTAGGGGTCCTCACGGTCCCGCACCTGACGGGCGGCGACGCGAAGTCGCTGGCCGAGGTCCTGGTGACGGTGGTGGGCTACGCGACGGCGCCCCTGATAGCGGCCCGCCACCTGAAGAACGTCCCGACCCTCCAGCTCATCGCCCCCTGCCTGGCCCTGGCGGCCCTGGTCTACGCCCCGGCGGCGGCGATGACCTGGCCGTCGGCCATGCCCTCCCCCTCGGTCTTGGCCGCGCTGGCGGCCCTGGGCGCCGTCTGCACGGCGATCGCCTTCGTGGCCTTCCTGGAGCTGATCAAGGAGGCGGGCCCGACCAGGGCGACGGTCTTCACGTACGTCAATCCGGCGGTCGCGGTGGCGGCGGGCGCGATCTTCCTGGACGAGCAGCTGACGGCGGGCATCGTGGCGGCGTTCACGCTGATCCTCGCGGGCTCGGTCCTGGCGACCGCCGCCGGTCCACGGCCCCGCTCACGCCCGGTACCATGGTCGACACGGCAGACGAGCCGGGCGGACGGCCGCGTGGAGTCCCCCTGACGGGGAGCTCCCCGAGGAACGTCCGGGCTCCACAGGGCAGGGTGGTGGCTAACGGCCACCCGGGGTGACCCGCGGGACAGTGCCACAGAAAGCAGACCGCCGGGGACCTCGGTCCTCGGTAAGGGTGAAACGGTGGTGTAAGAGACCACCAGTGCCCAGGGTGACCTGGGCAGCTAGGTAAACCCCACCCGGAGCAAGGTCAAGAGGGGCCGCCTTTCGAAGGTGTCCCTGCGCGGACGATCGAGGGCTGCCCGCCCGAGTCCGCGGGTAGACCGCACGAGGCCGGCGGCAACGCCGGCCCTAGATGGATGGCCGTCGCCCAGGGCTCCGCGAGGAACCCTGGGAACAGAACCCGGCGTACAGCCCGACTCGTCTGCCGCCACCTGCGGCTTTGCCTGAGAAAGGGCCTCTGACCTGCGTCGGAGGCCCTTTCTGCTCCCCGACCAGCTACACCAGGACAGGAAGTGATGCCAGTCCGCGGACGAGGCGGGTGCGCCGCCAGTCCAGTTGGCCAGGTGGCGCGGCAAGCCGGATTCCGGGGAACCGAGTCAGTACCGCTCGGAGGGCGATCTCCGCCTCGGCCTTGGCCAGGGGAGCACCGACACAGCGGTGGATGCCATGGCCGAAGCTGAGATGAGCGGCGGCGTCTCGGTCCAAGTCGAGCAGGTCCGGCGACGGGAACCGCTCCGGGTCGCGGTTGGCGGCTCCAAGAGCGACCAGCACCGGGACACCGGCCGGGATATCGGTACTGCCGAGCGTGACGGCCTCCGTGGTGAACCGGAAGGTGGCTGTACTGACGGGGGAATCGAACCGAAGCAACTCGTCCAGTACGGCCGGGACATCGTCCGGATTCTCCCGAAGGCGATCCAGCTCGGCAGGGTGCCGGAGCAGCGCCAAGACGGCGTTTCCGAGGAAGTTGGTGGTGGTCTCGTGCCCGGCCACGAGCAACAGCACCGCCAGCGAGACCAGTTCCTCCTCACTCAGATGGTCGTCTCAGTCGCGCGCCGAGATGAGCCGGTCGAGAAGAGAAGCACCGGGGTCCAGGCGCTTGGCGGCGATGAGGCTCGTCATGTAGTCGGCCATGGAATGCGAGGCCGCGTCGATGACGTCGGGCTTGCCTGCCGCGAACAGCTGTCCGGACCAGCGTTGGACGTCGGGTCGGTCCCCCTCCGGAACTCCGAGCAGCTCGCAGATCACGATGACCGGCAGCGGTACCGCCAGGTCGGCCACGAAGTCGAACCGCTCACCGACGGGCCACTGATCCAGCAGCTCGTCGGCGGCCTGGGCAATGAACGGACGCAGGTCCGCGACCGCTCCGGTCGTGAACGCTTTGGTCACCAGCTTGCGGAGGCGGGTGTGCTGGGGCGGGTCGCTGGCCAGCATTGTGTGCGCCACCGCAGGGTGTAGTCGACGCCGTGACCCCTTGCCCGCGAAGAAGGCGGCCGTGTCCTTCGAGAGCCGTGCGTCGCCGAGGGCTTCCCTCGCTTCCGCGTAGCCGGTGACCAGGTAGCTGATGTGCTCACCGGCCCCGGTGGGCATGGACTGCACCGGGCACCTGGACCGCATGGCCGCATAGGTGGGGTAGGGGTCCTGGAGAAAGCGGGGGTCTTGAGTCGGGTCGGTCATGCCATCAGGCTCCAACCGGCTCTGGCTGACTGTCATCGGCGACACGCCCAACCCGGTGCGCGTAGGCGTCGGCCACCGGGAGGAGCCACTCTGTGTCCGCACGGAGGTCCTTGCGGGAGGCTGCCTCCGCCGACGGCAGGGCAACCTTGTCGGCGTACCGGCCGGCCTTCGAAGCGGCCAGCGCTGCCTTCACGACAGCCGCCTCGACCGCTGCGGCTTCTTCCGGGTCCGGCTACCGTCTCGGTCCCGCGACGGCGTAGGCCGCGGTGCCGGCGACGCTGAGGACCAGGGCCGTCCAGGTGCCCGTGGCCGTGCCGGGCGGCAGCAGCATCCAGGTCATCACCTGTGTCGGCACACTGGTCGGGGGCGGTGCGAAGAGCGATAACGCCAGCCAGCCGATCGGCAGCGTCCATGCGAACTGCGCCCCGCAGAGCGCCGCCCCGAGGGCGCAAGGCCCATCAGCCCCGCGCTGTCCCGGACGACGAACGCGGTGGTGGCCAAGTCCCCGCCCATCGTCTGGACCGTCAGCAGCGCCGCGCCGACGACCGTGCCGGTGAGCAGCACATGCGCCGCCCGGCGGGGCATCCAGCGGATCGCGGCCGTCCGGTCCAGCGCGAGGTCCCGCCCGCCGAGCCCGATCGAGGCCGCCATCGCCCCCGCGGCGAGGACGCAGCACGGCCAGCCGCGGATCACCGGCCCTGGGCCGCCGTCCTGGGCGAGGGCCCACACCGCCACCGCGCTGATCACGACCGCGGCGAACGACGCGGGCACCTGCCGCGAACGCGCGTACAACGTCAGCCATCTCACGGGACGTCACCGCCGGCCAGCACCTCGAGCGGGTCGCCCGTCGCAGGAGAGCGCGGCGGTGTGCATCGCGCTGATCCGCGAGAGCTGCTCGGCCCGCGGCAGCGCCGTGAGTTCCTTCCACACCGGGCGGGTCCGCGTCGGGCTGGTCGTGCGCAGGACGTGCCGACGGCTGCCGCCGAGCGGCTTGAGGTCCCCGAGGACCCAGCCCGCCGCGACGCTCTGCCCGGCGATCGTTGCCGCCCTGCCGCTCTCGCTGTTGTTGCGGGCGTAGCAGACCGGTGCCATGCCCTGGGCGATCAGGGCGCGGGTCAGCTCCTCGCCCTCGGCGTCGGCGATCGACGCCAGTCGTCGAAGTCGACGAGCACGGCGTCGCGGGGCCGTTCCGGCGTGGCGCCGATCGCCCGTACGGCGGTGTTCTCCTGGATCGAGTCCGGCACCTGGTCGCCCAGGGCGTCGTGCAGCAGGACCAGTGCCTCCTTGCCGGGGCCTGCGAGGTCGTCGAGCCGTGCCTGCTGCACCTTCGTCACGCACACCGGACCGTCGCACACCAGCGCCGCGGCGGCCTCGTCGACGACGTACGTGCGGCGCGGGTCGGAGGGGAGGACGAGCAGGGCGAGCGCCGCGCCCGCCAGGACGGGCGTCAGGGCGAGCAGCCGGGCGCGCGGGGACGCGGCGGCCAGCAGGGCGAAGCCCGTCGCGGCCACGCCGAGCAGCCAGAGCGTCTGCCCGAGGTGCACGGAGCGCGGCGAGCGTCAGGAGCACGTCGCGGACCTCTGGCACCGCCGGTGACAGCAGTGCGAGCCGGTTCGGCACCACGGATGTCGGCATCCCCGTCTCCATCGACATCCGCAGCAGGTTGACGTGAACATGAAGGCCGACACGGCCAGCGCGGGCGGGGTGAGCGGGGACGGCAGGGCCCGCCCCATGCCCATGCCCAGCACGGCCCCCGCGACGAGGGCGAGTGCCCCCACCAGCGAGATCGGCAACCAACCGAGGTGCGTGTACGCGGTGTCGGCGAGCACCTGGACCGCGCCCTGGAGGACGAGGAACGCGAAGGCCGAGGTCAGCGTGATCGCGGTCGGGCCCGCCAGCGGGGCCGCGCGGTGCCAGGCGGGCCGCGGTGTGCTCGTCAGCAGCTCGGACATCTTGGAGCGGTGGTCGCGCAGCCCCTGGAGTGCCCCGAGCCCCACGACCAGCGGCCACAGGAAGACCAGCAGGACGCGGGTCCACAGGGCCATGGACGTCCACTGGGCCGTCCACAGGGCGGTGCCCTTCCACCAGGGACCGCTCAGCAGGTACAGGAACGCCAACGCGGTGGCCAGGACCACCGCGCCGGCCCACGGGGCGACGGAGCGCCTCAGCTCGATGCGCAGGACGCGGACGTTCACCAAGTACCCTTTCCCTGCTGCGGGTTGAGAAGCATGGCCGAATAGCCGCGCTCCAGCGGGCTGTCGCCCACGTGCTCCGGGCCGCCCACCGAGGCGAGTTCGTCCGGAGGTCCCTGGAAGACCAGCCGGCCCTCGGCGAAGAGCACCACGTCGGTGCAGGCGACGGCGACGTCCTCCACCAGATGGGTCGAGACGACCACGCAGGTGTCCGTGCCCAGTTCCTGGAGCAGCCCGCGGAAGCGCAGCCGCTGCGCCGGGTCCAGGCCGACCGTCGGCTCGTCCAGGAGCAGGATCGCCGGGTCGTTGACGATGGCCTGGGCGATGCCGACCCGGCGCACCATGCCGCCCGACAGGGCCTTCATCCTCTCGTCGGCACGGTCCGCCAGACCCACCCGCTCCACGGCACGCTGCACGGCAGCGGGGATGTCCGCCTTGGGCACCTCCTTCAGCCACGCCATGTACTCGACGAACTCGCGCACCGTGAAGCGCTTGTAGTAGCCGAACTCCTGCGGCAGATAGCCGATCCGGCGACGCAGCGCACGGTGTTCGCTCATGCCGCCCGCGGGCTCGCCGAGCAGTTCCAGGGTGCCCTCGGTGGGGCGCAGCACGGTGGCCAGCGTCCGGATGAGGGTGGTCTTGCCCGCCCCGTTGGGTCCGAGAAGACCGTGTACGCCGGTGCCCAGCGACAGGTCGAGCCCGTCGACGGCCATCCGTTTCCTTCCGACCCTGACCTTCAGCCCGGTGGCCCGGATCTCCCAGGCGTAGGGCGTCGGTGCGATGTCGGCCGCGCTCACGGCGGACGTCATGTGGTGGTCCTTTCCGATGTTCTTTCCGATGGTCATCGATGGGCTTCCGAGCACGGAGTACGCGTCCCTGCGGACGATCACGACACCGATGCCGAGCGCGAGGATCAGGCCCCACACGGGCAGACCGTCCGTCTGCAGGGCGAAGGCCGTACGGTCGGCGGCCAGGGTCGGTGCCACGACCACGGCGGCCCATACGGCCACCAGCGCGACGGCGGCGCGGGTCACGCCGACGACACCGCCGAGCGCCAGGGTCGTCGAGGTGAAGGCCAGACAGGGCAGCAGCCACTGCGCGGCCGTCACCCCCGTCACCCATCCGCCCACCAGCAGCGCGGGGACGACCACGACGAGCACGGACGCGGTGCGCCGCAGCACCAGGTGGAGCCCGGCCCTGGGCACGGAGGCCGTCAGTTCGTACGCCGGGTCCAGACCGCGCGACCACGACGCCGCGACGCCGAGCACGGGCAGGACCGGGGCGAGCAGCAGCATCAGCGACACCTCGCCGGAACCGGTGTCGGCCAGCGTCCAGCAGCAGTGCCAGCAGCGTCACGCTCGCGACCATGGCCAGCCACGGCGCCATCACCGGCGTCATCCACACCGACAGCCGCGCCGACCAGCGCCTGCGCGGCGGCATCGTGGACGGCCGCGGCCAGCTGGGGTTCCAGGCCGGACCACACGGTGTCGACCAGCGCCGCCACGGCGGGTGCCTCGGCCGTGACGGCGGCCGACAGCCGGCTCCCGGCACACCCCGCACGCCTCCAGATGGGCCTCCAGGGCCCACACTTCGTCGGCGGCGAGGTCCGTGTCACCGCGCGCGTAACCGTCGATGATCCGCATCGACGCGTGTTCCACACTCATGCCAGCGCCTTCCGCATCGCGTTCCGGGCCCGGCGGGCACGGGTCTTGACCGTGCCCTCGGGCAGCCCGAGCAGGACCGCGGTCTCCCGGACGGACAGCCCGTCGAGCACCATGGCCTGCAGTACCTGCCTGAGGTCCGGCGCGAGGCGCCGCAGCGCGTCTCCGACGTCACCGCCGACGGTCGCCGCGAGCGCCTCGTCCTCGGCGGCGGGCGCCGCGTCGGGCGCGGCGGCGGCCGGCGGCGGCTCGGCGTGGTGGGCCCGGCGCCGGAAGGCGTCGACGAGGCGGCGTGCCGCGATCGTCCACAGCCAGCCGACGGCCGTCCCGCCCGACCGCGGCTCCCGGCGAACGCACCCGCCGCGCGCCACACCGCCAGATACGTCTCCTGCATGACCTCGGCGACGATCTGCTCGTCCGCGCAGCGGCGGCGCAGCCGCACCGCCATCCACGGCGACGTACGCCGGTACAGCTCCTCGAACGCGGCACGGTCGCCCCTGGCCACCAGCCGGACGAGGCGCTCCTCGTCCACCTCGTCCGGTGCCTGCTCTCGCTGATCTCACACCTGCTAGACGCCCGACCCGGACGGCAGGTTTTCCCTCCGATGTGATACACGCCACACGGGGAGGCTTGCTGTCACGGGCCTTCGGGTATCGGCTTGTTGTCACCGAGGAAGCTCTTCACCGAGGCATCCTCGTTGCGTTGAGGGTCCATGCCCGACCAGTTCAGACCGATCCCTGAAATCCTCACAGCTGCGGACGGCGGTTGAACAGGACCGGAAAAGAATCTTGATTTGACGGGCAGCGCTTTGGGCGTCTCGTTCGATCTGGTGGTGTGAAAGTCGCTTGGGGAAGTTGGATCGGATGGCTGGGCTGGTTGTGGCCGCTTGCCGTGGAGCCCGGCGCCTGGGTCGTGCTGTGTCTGATCGCTGCTGTGGCGGCAGTTGAATCAGCTCTGGCGGAACGGCAGCGCAGAGCCACGCTGCTGGCGCTCGTGCGTCATGCGCCCTCAGGCACGGTGGTCGTGCAGGAGGAGGGCAGGGGTGGGCCGGGAATGAGCGTTCAGGTCGGCCATTCGTCGCAGGCGAAGCGGAACGAGGAAAGCGGGTGACGGAGCAGGGCATCACGCAAGAGACCGCGGACCAAGTCGCGGCCTTGTGGGACCGGGAGGCCGAGAGTCTTCTCCGGTACACCACCGTGATCACCAACAACGCCACGGAAGCGGGTGACCTGGTCAGCCGAGCCTTCGAGGCGGCCACACTGGCCTGGGGCAGAGTCGGGCCACGCGATCCAGGGGCGCAGCGGGCGTGGTTACGCCGAGCGTGCAAGAACATGTGGACCGATGGCATCCGGCGCTCCGAGAATCTCAGCAGGCTCCAGCCCGCACTGGCCGAGCGTTACCACCGTGCTGAGCTCGACCCGGCGGATCTGGCTCTGTTGCGGCTGGCGGCGGATCACTGCCTGCGCGTGATCAACAGCCTTCCGAGCGCACGGAGACGAGTGGCCGTGCTGTACTTCCTGGAGGAGCACCCCCCGCCGGTTATCGCCGAACTCCTTGAGATCGCGCCGTCCGGTGTGCGCAAGCACGTGGCCAAGGCCCGCCGAAGACTCCAAGAGGAGCTCGGAGCCTTCGTGGATGACCGGCACGAGGCACGCACTGGGCTGCGAAAGGAGGCACGAGCATGAGCAACAAGTTCCAGCACGGCCGCTCCAACGAGCTGGACGCGGTGATCGGCCATGCCCTGCAGCAAGCCGAGTCCGCCGTCAGGGTGGACAGGGCCGACCTCGCCCGTCGGCGTGAGGCGTTGCTCGGCTGGATGAACGAGCACGTGGAGACGGAGCCCGAGCCGCTTGGAGGCGGCGCGCAGTCAGGGGTGGATTCAGCCCGGAGGCTGGGTGAGGAACTGCCGGTTCCCGGACCCATCGGGGCAAGGCCTCAAATTCCGTCGGACAAGACGGGTCGGGTGCTTGTTGTGGACGACAATAAAGTCATCCGGCACCTGATCAGAGTCAATCTCGAGCTGGAGGGCTTTGAGGTCGTATCCGCGGCCGATGGTGCCGAGTGCCTGGAGATCGTCCACCGCGTAAAGCCCGATCTCGTGCTCCTCGACGTCGTCATGCCCAGGTTGGACGGGCTGCGGACTGCTGCCCGGCTGCGGGCCGACCCCCGTACCCGTGATCTTCCCATCGTCATCGTCAGCGCCTGTACGCATCGGGAGGTCGAGGCCGGCTGCGACGTCGGCGTCGACGCCTTCCTCGGCAAGCCCTTCGAACCCGTCGAACTCGTCACCCTCGTGCAGCAATTCACCAGGCCGGAGGGGCGTCGAGTTGGCCACCCTGAGCATTCAGAAGCCGACCACTCCGAGCATTCAGAAGACCGGGCCGCTGTTTTTCAGGTCCGGGGCCGGTGAGGCTGAGTGGGCCGTGTCCCCTGTGACTGACCCGACGGACACTCGTGCCGCGAAGAGGCAGTCATTCTGGCTGGAACTTGATGAGTGGCCAGCACTGCCGCCAGGCCCTCTTGCAGATCTCTGACGAAATACTCGGGAACCTCCAGCGACGGGAAGTGTCCCCCGATTTCGGGCGACCTCCATCGGACGATCTGTCGGTACCGCTCCTGTGCCCAGGGGCGCGGACACTTCTCGACATCGCGGGGATACATGGTGAGTGCTGACGGGACATCGACCCGAAGCTCGGGGTCCAGCGAGTTGTGGCTTTCGTAGTAGATGCGGGCCGCCGAAGCGCCGGTCCGCGTCAGCCAATACAGGGTGACGTCGTCAAGAACCCTGTCCCGGGAAATCCTCTCGAACGGGCTGTCTTCGGTATCTGACCACTCGCCGAACTTGTCAAGGATCCAGGCAAGAAGCCCGACCGGTGAGTCGACGAGCGAGTAGCCGATGGTCTGCGGGCGGGTCGCCTGCTGCTTCGCGTACGCCGCGCGGTGGCGCCAGAAATCGCGGGTTTCCTCGGCCCACTTGCGCTCGACCGCCGTCAGCCCGTCCGTTGTCAACCCGGGCGGCCCCTCCGCGAACGTTGTGTGGATACCGAGAACGTGCGCCGGGAACCTGCCGCCGAGAACCGTGGTGATATTCCCACCCCAGTCGCCGCCGTGGGCTGCGAACCTGCTGTAGCCGAGCCTTCCCATCAGTTCCACCCATGCGGCCGCGATCTTTTCGGTTCCCCACCCGGTGGTTGCCGGCTTGTCGCTGTAACCAAAGCCCGGCAGCGACGGGACCACGACGTGGAACGCCGGGGCGTCCGCATCTTTCGGGTCTGCCAGCTCGTCCACTACATCGATGAACCGAGCAATGCTGTCCGGCCAACCGTGCGTCAAGATCAGAGGAGTGGCATCCGCGCGCGCGGATCGGCGGTGCAGGAAGTGGATTCCCAGATCGTCAATGGTCGTGCGGAACTGGCCGATGCGGTCGAGGCGCTCTTCGAACGACCGCCAGTTGTACCCGGTGCGCCAGTAGTTCACGACATCGACGAGGTCGGCGAGGGGAACGCCCTGTTCCCATCGGCGAGGGCCGGGCGCGGCGTGACGGACCGTCTCGGCCTCCGGTAGCCGCGCGGCGGCCAGTCGCGCGCGCAGATCGTCGAGGTCGGCGTCGGTTGCGTGGGCTTCAAATGCTTGTACGTCGCTGGTGAGGCGGGGCATGAGACCTCCTGGCCATCGCGGAACCGGCTGCGATCCTTCATGAACCGGCTAAGACGGTTCTAGCAGTTTTCCGAGCCGCGCTGCAACCGGCTATGGTGGTTCCATGCGTACTGGGTTCCCTGACTTCCGCCTCGGCAGCGTGCTGGCGACCAGCTTCACGGGGACTCTGTCGGAGCGTCATGGCGACGCTGTGGAGCGCATTCCCACGCCGCACCGACTCGTCGACTGGCTGGCCGTGTACGGCCTCGCCGTGGACTCCTGCACCACCGCCCAGCTCGACCTCGCTCGGGAACTGAGGGAGTCGATTCACGCCGCCGCGACAGCGGCCGCGCTCCAGGACGATCTCCCTGCGTCTGCTGTCCAAGTCATCAATGACTTCAGTGCTCAGGGTGGGGCCGCAGCCGTCCTGACGCCCGAGGGCAAGCGGCAATGGCGGCTCAGCTCGGCTTCCTGTGTGGAAGACGCCCTCGGCGTGATCGCCGCCGACGCGATCAGCGTCATCGCGGGCGAACGAGACGGGAAATTGGCCTTGTGCGCATCGCCGACCTGCCAAGCCGCCTTCTTCGACACCAGTCGAAGTCGCACCCGCAGATGGTGTGACATGAACACGTGCGGGAATCGCCAGAAAAAGGCGCGCTTCCATGCCAACCAGCGTAAAAACCCCAGATCGGCTGAGTGATCGTTCTCATCCCCCGGGTGCTCCTCCGCCCCCGGCCAGGCGTACGCCGTTGCGGTTGAGCGTGCTGTCGGAGCGGCGTGGACGATCACCTAGCCGTGCTGCGTGAGCGTGATCCAGTCGCCGTGCCGCCGTACGCCGGGGTAGGAGGCGAAGTAGGCGTCTTGGCAGCGGGCGCCGTCGGGGTCGTTCCGGAAGCGCAGCGGCATCGACGGCATGGGGCGGGTGATGACCAGCTCGCCGACCCGGCCGGTGACCGGGAGGCCGTCGGTGCCGTAAGCCGTCCGGGGGAACCTGCCCGGCCTCGTCTCGGCGAGGCCGGGCAGCGGTGTCGGCCGAACCGGGCCTACCCCCGCAGGAACCGGGTGAAGGACTCGGCCCACGCCTCGACGGTCTCCCTGGTGAACAGGTCCGTCGAGTACTCGAAGGTGACCGTGAGGGTGTCGGCCTCGGGGGCGATCACGACGTACAGCTCGTTGCGGGCCACGCCTTGGACGGGGAGCGCGCGTACGGCCGTCGACACGCCCTGGAGGTCCAGGGCCGGTTGTTCCGTGGTGATCACCGTGAACAGGACCGTGGGAAACAGGGCGCCCTTGAGGTCGGGTGACACCAGGGACACCACGTCCGTCAGGGGGAGTTCCTGGTGGTCGAGGGCGGTGAAGAGGGTTGTGCCCAGTTGCGTGACCAGGTCGGCGAAGGTCTCGGCTTCGGACAGCCGGGCCCGTAGCAGTACGGCGTCGCCCAGGATGCCCACGATCTGCGAGCGGTCGCGTCGGACACGGTTCGCGCTCGATGCCGCCAGGACGATGTCGTCCCGTTCGCCGCACAGCTCGCCCAGCCACCTGGCGAACATGGCCGCCAGGACCGTGTACGTGGTGGTGCCCAGGCGGGTCGCCGTGTCGGCCAGGAGGGCGGGGGTGTCGTCGTCGATGACCCAGGTGTGCAGGGCGCCCCGGCCGGACAGCGTGCCGGGGTGCGGGTGGTCGTAGGGGAGGGGCGGGCGCAGGGGGACGCCTTCGAGTTCGGTGCGCCAGAAGCGTTCCAGGGCCGTCCTGCGTGCGTCCGGCAGTCCGTGCTCCGATCGGGCGAAGTCCGTGAACTGGGCGAGCGCAACGGGCAGTTGAGGATCCCTTGCCGGCCCGTCGCGCGTTGTACAGCTCCTCAAGGTCGCGCCGGATGACGCCCAGGGACCAGCCGTCGCAGACCGCGTGGTGGAACACCGTCACCAACACCCAGTGGTCCGGGGCGAGACGGGCCAGGCGGAAGCGGAAGAGGGGGGCGCGGTCCATCGCGAACGGCGCGGAGACCTGCTCGCGGCACCAGCGCTCCACGGCCTCCTCCGCGTTCCCGGCGCGGAGGTCGCTGATCGGCAGCTCTACGGGGACGTCGGCCAGGACTTCCACCGCGTACTCCCCGTCCTGCCGTCGGACGGAGCGGCTGCGCAGCGCGTGATGGCGCGCCACCAGGGCCGTGAGGGCCTGCTCCAGGACGCCGGGGTCCACATCGCCGCGCAGGTCCATGCGGTGGGCGATGTTGTAGACGCTCGGGTCGGCGAGCGCGTGGTGGCGGCGCCACAGACGGCGCAGGGTGGACGGCATCGGCGCGGTGTCCACGACACGGCTCCGGGCGGCGATGCCCCGGATGGTCGGATCCAGGAAGAAGTCGGCCATCGTGAGGTCGACGTCCGCCACGTCCCGCATGCGGTTCAGCAGCCTGATCGCGCTCAGGGAGTGGCCGCCGAGTTCGAAGAACGACGTGGTGACCGGGACCGGGTCCGCGTCCAGCTCCTCGCACCACAGGTCGTGCAGCGTCTTCTCCAGGACCGTGGTGGGCACGGAGGCCGGCTTCCCGTCTGAGCCGTCGCCCGGCTCGGGCAGGGCCGTGCGGTCCAGCTTGCCCGAGGCGTTCACCGGGAGGCGGTCCAGGGGCACCCAGCGGCGCGGCACGAGAGGGTCGGGAAGTTCGGCGGCGAGTGCGGCGCGCAGGGGGTGGAGGCCGGCCGTCGGGTCGGCGGGGACCACGTACGCGACCAGTTCCGTGTCTCCGTGGCGGTCGCGGCGCGGGAGGACCGCCGCGTCCCGGACGGCGGGCAGTGCCGTCAACGCCGCCTGGATCTCGCCGGGTTCGACCCGGTGGCCGCGGATCTTGACCTGGTCGTCCGCCCGGCCCAGGTATTGCAGGGTGCCGTCCGCACGCAGGCGGCCCAGGTCGCCCGTGCGGTACAGCACCCCGCCCGTGCCGTCGTCGAGGAAGGCAGCGGCGGTCTCGGCGGGGCGGTTGTGGTAGCCGTACGCCACCGGGGCCCCGCCCACGTGGATCTCGCCGACCGCTCCGGCCGGGACCTGACGGCCCGCGCCGTCCAGCAGCAGGACGCGCGCTCCCGGCACCGGGGTGCCGATCGGCGGCCACTCCTCGCCGTCCGGGTCGACGCGGTGCGACGTGACGATGACCGAGGTCTCTGTGGGGCCGTACTGGTTGTACAGCGCGCAGTGCGGATGCCGGGCGAGGAAGCGGCGGAAGGCGGCCGTGAGCTGGAGCGCCTCGCCGGCCGAGAACAGCTCGCGCAGGGACGGCAGTTCGGGGGCGGTCTCCACCAGGTACTTCAGCGGGGTGCAGGGCATGAACATCCGCTGCACCCCGTGGCGGCGCACCGCCTCGGCCACCGCCGCCGGGTCGTGCCGTACGGCGTCGTCGACGAGGACCAGCGCGGCTCCCGAGGCCAGCGTCGTGAAGATCTCCTGCACGCTGACGTCGAACGCCGGTGAGGTCCATTGCAGGGTACGGAGGGCCGGGTGGCGGCTCAGGTGCCCCTGGACCAGGTTCGCCGGGCCGCGGTGGGGTACGACGACGCCCTTCGGACGGCCGGTCGAGCCCGAGGTGTGGATGCAGTACGCAGGGTCCTCCGGGCGGGCCCCTTCCGGCACGGGGCCGGTGGGAAGTGTGCCGTCCGCCTGTTCCATCCGCTGGACGGGCAGACCTGGCGCCAGGTCCGGGTGCCCGGTCAGGGCTGTGTCGGAGGTGAGCAGCAGGACGGGTGCGCCGTCGGCGAGCAGCAGGGAGAGACGGGGGGTGGGCAGGGACGGGTCGAGGGGGAGGTAGGCCGCTCCGCTCTTGAGCACCGCGAGCAGGGCCGTGATCAGCTGCGGGCCGCGCGGCAGGAGCACCGCCACCCGCTCCCCGCGTGCCGCGCCCCGGAAGCGGAGCTGCCGGGCGAGACGGTCGGCCGCCGCGTCCAGGTCCGCGTAGGAGAGGTGTTGGTCCCCGCTGATCAGCGCTACGGCGTCCGGGGTGCGGCGGGCCTGCTGTTCGAACAGGCCGTGCAGGGTGCCGGGGTCCGCGGCGTCCACGTCGGCCGGGGGCTCCAGGTGGGCCAGGGTCTCCCGGTCGGTGGCGGTGAGGGCGGTCAGTTCGGGAAGAGGCGCGTCGGGGGTGTCCAGGGCGCGGCGCAGCACCTGCTCGACGTAGTCCACGAAGCGGCGCACCGTGCTCTCGTCGAAGAGGGCCGTGTCGTACTCGACCATGAACCGGACGCCGTCCGGGTGATGGGTGAGGTAGACGCTGAGGTCGAACGGGGCGCGGGCGCTCGGTACGTCGAGCAGGGTGGCCGTCAGGCGGGGCGGGTCGAAGGGGGCCTCGCCCTCGTTCTCGTACTCCACCATCACCTGGAACAGCGGATTGCGGCCCGGGTCGCGACGCGGGTTGAGCGCGCCGACCAGCTCGTCGAAGGGGACGCCGCGGTGTTCGTACGACGTGGCGCTGCTCTCGCGGACGCGGTGCAGCAGGGCCGGGAAGTCCGGGTCGCCGGTGAGGTCCAGGCGCAGCGGCACGGTGTCGAGGAACAGGCCCACCTGGTCCTCGGCACCGGCGGGACGCGCGGCGACCGCGGTGCCGATCACCACGTCCCGCTGCCCGCTGAACCGGCCGAGGACCGCGCCGATCGCGCTGGTCAGCGTCATGAAGAGGGTGGCGCGATGCCGGGCCGCGAACGCCCGCAGGCCGCCGGTCAGTTCGGCGTCGAGGCCATGGGTGAGGCTCGCGCCCGCGCCCGACCTGACGGGTGGACGGGGCCGGTCGGTGGGCAGGGCCAGCTCCGGTGCGTCCCCGAGTCGCCGGCGCCAGAAGTCGAGGGACGCGGCGAGCCCGGCGGTGTCGGGCGGGGCGGGTGCGGGCGGTTCGGGCAGCGGCGGCGGTTCGGAGCCGGTGTCGCCGCGCTGCCGGGCGCGGTAGTACGCGGCGAGGTCGCGGGCCAGCACGGCCGTCGAGGAGGAGTCGAAGACGATGTGATGGGCCAGGAGGAAGAGCAGGTGCCGGTCCTGCGACAGACGGAGCAGCCGGGCCGAGAGCAGGGGCCCGTCGGACAGGTCGAGCCCGTGCTGTCCGTCGGCGGCCAGCGCCGACCGCAGGGCCTCCTCCTGCGTCGACCCCGTGTGGTCCTCCACCGGGCAGTCGAGCGGCATACGGTCGCGTATCTCCTGGTACGGGACACCGGCCCGGTCGCCGAAGACCGTGCGCAGCGCCGGGTGCCGGTCGGTGACGCGGTGCAGCGCCCATCGCAGCGCCGGTACGTCCAGGGGGCCGTCCAGGCGGATCGCCTTGGGCTCGTGGTACATGGCGGTGCCCGGGTGCAGTTGCTCCAGGAACCAGATACGGCGTTGGGCGGGAGTGAGGGGCATCCGGCGGGGCTCGGGCAGAGCCCGCGCCTTCGCCTTGGGCGTCGCCTGCCGCACCCGGTCCAGTACCGGCAGGGCCGCCAGCACCTTCTCCTTCGGTACGCCGAAGTCCACGAAGGCGGCGATCTCGTCCGCTCCGGCGGCCAGCAGACGCCGTACGGTCTCCGCTGCCGTGTGCTCGTCGCCGATCAGCGCGCGGGAGTCGCAGTAGCGCTCGTAGGCGCGCCCGAGGAGGAACTCCACGTCCTCCTCGGGTGTGTTCTCCAGGTCCACCTGGAAGCCGAGACTGTTGGTGACCTGGTCGAAGAGGGAGAGGGAAGAACGCAGATACGACAGGAACGGCTGGTACGCCTCGGCCCGCGCCCGCTCCGCGTCGTCCTCCAGGTAGGTGTGCACGAGCACCACGACCCGTCCGGCCGCCGGATCAAGGCCGTGCTCGGCACGGCAGCGCCGGTACAGCGCGATGTTCTCGGCCAGTTGCTCCACCGTCTGCGCCATCAGGTTGGTGACCACGCCGAGGTCCTCGGAGGCCGCCCGGCGATAGCTGTCCGGGTTCCCGACGACGGCCACGTACATCGGCGGCCGCTCCTGTACGGGGCGCGGGTGCAGGCGTATCTCCACGGGGGTGCCGTCGCCCGCCGTCGTCTTCAGCGGTCGCCCCGACCAGAGGTCCCGTACGGCCGCCAGGTGCTCGTACATCACCTCACGGTGCCGGCCGAAGTGCTGCGGAGCGAGCGCGAAGTCGGTGGCGTGCCAGCCGCTCGCGAAGCACAGGCCCGTCCGGCCGCCGGAGATGTTGTCGACGACCGACCACTCCTCGGCGACCCGTGCGGGATGGTGCAGCGGCAGCACCACGGAACCGGCGTTCAGCCGGACCCGGCTGGTCCGGGCGGCGAGGGCCGCGGCCAGCACGGAGGGGTTGGGGAAGAGCGCGCCGAAGGAGTTGAAGTGCCGTTCGGGGAACCACAGGGCGTGGAAGCCGTGCTGGTCGGCGAAGTCCGCGGCGGCCATGATCAGGCCGTATTTGTCGTGGTCGGTGTCCTGGGGGTAGTCGCCGAAGAAGTAGAGGCTGAAGTCGAAGGTCTCGGGGTGTGGGGGGGGAGGGGTGGGGACGGGGGCGGGCTTGGGGGCGAGGGGTGCCGGGGGCGCGGGGGGCTGGGCGGGCGGTGCAGTGGTGGTGCCTGGCGTCGCGAGCACGTCCAGTTGGCGGGAGATCATCTCGCCCACCTGGTCCACGAGTTGCTCCGCCAGTCGGAGCTGCTGGCCGAACAGGGCGTGGAGATCGTGGGACGCCGGGGGAGCGGCGGGTGCCGGTTCCGGGGCGGCGGGTGCCTGGAGGGCCGGTTCCCGGACGGAGGATTCCGGGATCACCGGTGCGTCCCCCCGCAGCCGCGCGACCCGTTCGGCCAGTCGGCGCGGTGTGTCGGCCGAGTCGAACACCTCCCGGATCGGGACACGGACGCCGTACCGCTGTTCCAGCTCGGTCGTCATGCTCATCAGGGAGAGCGAGTCGGCGCCGAGTTCGAAGAAGGAGCTGTCCGGTGTGACGTCGGCGGTGGGGCGGCCGAGCTTGTCCGCCGACAGTTCCCTGATGGCGAGCAGGACTTCGTCGTCCGACCCCGGCCTTTCAGGAGCCGGCGCCGACGCCTGTGCCCGGAACGGCACCGCACGCCGCCGTAGCGGGTGCCCCGGGAGCGGCACCCGGCCCCCGTCGTCGCCGATGAGCGCGTGCCAGTCCAGGTCGGCGCCCCTGCGGTACAGCGAGCCGAGCGCCGTCAGGAACCCGTGCGCCTGCTCGGCGGCCCCGTCCCCTTCGCCCTGCCCGCTCAGCCAGCGGCTGTCGGGTACGCAGTGGCGGCCGAGGCCGGTGAGCGTCCGCCCGGCGCCGATCTCCACGAAGTCCGCAAAAGCCCTGCTCGACGGCCGCGTCCATGGCGAGGTCGAAGCGAACCGGCTGCCGGGCCTGGCGGCAGAGGTGGTCCACGTCGACGTCCAGCCCGCCGGGCGCGGCTCGCCGTCGGTGGTGGTCACCAGCGGGGTGCGCAGCGGACGGTACGTCACGTCGCTCGCACGGGTGCGGAAGTCGCCCAGGGCGGCGGCGATCTCCGCGCAGTGGAACGCCCGGTCCACCGGCAGCGCACGCCACCGCAGGCCGTCCAGGTCGAGCAGCCGTGCCGCCTGCTTCAGGGCCTGCGGCGGGCCCGAGAGCACCTGGGCGCGCGGGCCGTTGACCGCGGCGAGTTCCGCACCGGCGCTCTGCGCGACGCGTCGCGCGGTGGCCTGGTCGGCCCGGACGGCGAGCATGCCCCCGACCGGGCAGCGGACCTGCATGAGGCGCCCGCGCCAGGCGGTGAGCCGCAGCCCGTCCTCCAGGGTCAGGGCGCCGGCCGCGTACAGGGCGGCGTACTCGCCGACGCTGTGGCCGAGCAGCAGCCCGGGGCGTATTCCGGCAGAGCGCCAGGCGTCCGCCAGCGCCGCCTGATGGGCGAAGAGGGCGGGCTGCGCGGTCTCGGTGGGCCAGATGTCGTCTTCCGCGGCGAGACCGGCGAGACCGGGGGCGGCCAGCAGCGGCTCGAGCAGGCTGCCGCCGAACTCCCCGGCGTAGAGCTTCTCGCACCGGTCGAGTGTGGTCCGTGCGGCCGGGTTCGTGGCGTACAGGCCGTTGGCCATGCCCCAGCGGGCGCTGCCCTGGCCCGTGAAGGCGAAGGCGACCGGGCCGGCGGGGGAGGTCTCGCGGGTGATCGTATTCCTGGAGTGCGCGGGCGAGTTCGCCCGCCGTGCGGCCGACCACGGCGGTGCGTGCCGCGCGGTGCGGCCTGCCGAGGGCCAGGGTGGCGGCAACGTCGGCGGCCGGGAGGTCCGGCATGGCGCAGCAGCCGGTCGCGGAGCCCGGCCGTGAGCTCGTCCAGTGCCTCGGTGTCGCGGGCCGACACGGGGACCAGGACGGGCGGTTCGGGAGCGGGACGAGGGCGGGCGCGCGGGGCGGGGGCCTCCTCCAGCACCACATGGGCGTTGGTGCCGCCGACGCCGAGCGCGCTGACCCCGGCCCGGCGGGGCACGCCGTCCGGCACCGCCCACGGCCGCAGTTCCGTGGCCAGCGACGAACGGGCCGTCGGTCAGCGGAAGTTCCGGATTGGGCCGGGTCAGGTGCGGTGTCGGCACCAGCGTGCGGTGCCGCAGCATCAGCACCGTCTTGATCAGCCCGGCCATGCCGGCGCAGCTGTCGAGGTGCCCGATGTTCGGCTTCACCGAGCCGAGCGCGCAGAAGCCGGTGCGACCGGCCCCACCGGTGCCGTCGGCGTCTTCGCCGAGCGCCCGGGCCAGCGCCGCGAGCTCCACCGGGTCGCCGAGCCGCGTCCCGGTGCCGTGCGCCTCCACGTAGGAGATCGTCTGCGCGGGCACGTCGGCCCTGCGCAGCGCCTGCCGTACGACGTCGGCCTGTCCGCTCGACTCCAGGGGCGCTGAAGCCGACCTTGGCGGCGCCGTCGTTGTTGACGGCGGAGCCCAGGATCACGGCGTGCACGGTGTCGCCGTCGGCCAGGGCCCGGTCGAGACGCTTGAGCAGGACGGCGGCGACGCCGTTGCCGCCGACGGTGCCGTCGGCGTCCGCGTCGAAGGCGCGGCACCGGCCGGTGGGGGACAGGATCGACCCGGGGTGACTGCGGTAGCCGCTCTCCTGGGGCAGATGCACGGCCGCGGCGCCCGCCAGCGCCAGGTCCGCGTCACCGCTCAGCAGCGCCTGGGCCGCGAGGTGGACCGCGACCAGCGAAGTGGAGCAGGCGGTCTGCACGCCGATCGCCGGGCCGGTGAGCCCGAGCCGGTAGGCGACCCGGGTGGCCAGGAAGTCCGGCTGCCTGCCCGATGGCCGTCTGCATCCCTGAGGCCGGGTCGTCCGGGTCGTACGGCGAGCCGGTGGCGGACGGCTGCTGGTGGTCGTACAGGTTCATGCCCGGAACCGGCGAACACCCCGACCCGGGCGCCCGGCGCGGTCGCCGGCGTACCCGCCGTCCTCCAGCGCCCGGTGGCAGCACTCCAGGAACAGCCGGTGCGCGGGGTCGGTGAGTCCGGCCTCCCGGGGCTTATCGCCGAAGAACTCGGCGTCGAACGCGTCGACGCTCGTCGAGGACGCCGGCGACGGGCACGAGGCCGGGCGCGCGGCGCTGCTCCGGGGTGAGACCCGCCGCCGCAAGCTCCGGCTCGCTGAACACCCGGACGCTGTCCACGCCGTCCCGCAGGTTGGCCCAGAACTCCTCCGTCGAGTTCGGCGCCCCGGGAAGACGCAGCGGACATGCCCGACGATCGCGACGACCCGTCGAGCGGCGCGGACGGTGCCCCCGTCCGGACGGACCGCCCACGGGCCGGCCTCGTGGCGCACGGCGGCGACGGCCCGCCGAGCTGCGCCAGGTGGGCGGCAGCGCGCCGCCGTCGGGTGCTCGAAGAGGGCCGTCTGCGGCGACGGCAGGCCGAGCGCGTTCCGCCAGCCGGTCGCGCAGCCGGACCAGCAGTCACGGAGGTCAGGCCGAGTTCGTAGAAGGCGGCACGTCCGCGATGCCCGACCGGCGCGAGCTCCTCCGCGACCGGCCGCCGCACGTCTCCGTCCCGGACACGCCCGGGTCACTTCGCGCCGGTCCGTGCGGGGCCGGCCGGGGTCCGGTGTCCGGGGCCGTGGCGAAGTCACCGGCGAGCAGGCGGGCCGCGGAGTTCCGCGCGCCGCACCTTGCCCGCGGGCGTCCGCGGGAACTCGGCCGCCGGCGACCGGCACCACGTGCGCGGCGGTGAGGCGGAGCCGGGTGAACAGCGCCGCCTGCACCGCCGCGCGCGATCCGTGCGTCCGTCGGCGGCGCCGCGGCTGACGAAGAACACGGCCAGGGCTCGCTCCGGTGCCCCGCTCGGGTCGGGCATGCCGCAGGCGGCGGTCTCGCCCTGCGCGGACGCCCGGGCGACGGCGGCGGCGGCCTCCTCGACCTCGTGGCAGTAGACGTTGTGCCCGTTGAGGATGATCAGGTCCTTGCGGCCGGCCGGTGATGACGACCTGCCCGCCGTCGAGGAAGGCCAGGTCGCCCGTGTCCAGCCAGTCCCGGCCCGGCGGGGTAGGCCGCGCGCGTCGGCCTCCGGGTTGTTGACGTAGCCGGGGGTGAGCCGGCGGGCGGAGCGCACCTGGAGCCGGCCGATCCGGCCCGCGGGTGACGAGCGCCGTCGGTCGTCGACGACGCGCAGGGCGACGCCGTGCGCGGGCGGCGCCGGACCGCGACGAAGGTGACGCAGTCCTGCGTCCGGGCGTCCTCGCCGGCCCGGACCAGGTCGCCGCCCAGGCTGCTCTTGAGCAGGCGGTGCACGGTCCCGGGCCGGTCGAGCCGGCCGTAGGTGACGGCCGTGACCGTCTCGGCCATGCCCCACAGCCGGGACGAGGTGCTCCTCGCGCACCCCGAACGGGGCCGTCGCCGTCCAGGAAGCGCCGCAGCACCGGCAGCGCGACCTGCTCGCCCCCGCACACCAGGGACTTGAGGCCGGCCCAGGTCCCAGTGGCGCGTCGGGCCGGTCGGCGAGCGCGTCCGCGACCAGCCGGTAGGCGAAGGTCGGTGCCCAGCTGTGCTCGGGCCCGGTGCTCGTGCGAGGAGGTCGAGCCAGCGCAGCGGGTCGGCGAGCACCCGCTCGGTGGGTGCGTGGACGTTGGTGCAGCCGGCGAAGACCGCGAGCAGGTGGTACAGCAGGAAGGCGCCGCTGTGGTCGACCGGCAGCCAGTTCACCATGGTGTCGTCCGGGCGGCACGTCCAGGATCCGCCGGCTGCTCGCCGCGAAGTCCGCGAGCCCGGCGTGCGTCAGCCGCGCCGCCTTCGGTACGCCGGTGCTGCCCGAGGACAGCATCAGCAGGGCGGTGTCGGACGGGTCCGGCCCGACGTGGTCGCCGTGGTCGTGGGCGTCCGCGGGCGGCGCGTCCAGACAGTCCCGGGCGACGGGCGACGCGCGGTGCGGGCGTGGCGTGGGCGAGCGCCGCGGCGCCGGGCGCGTCGGTCAGCACCAGCGGCCGGTCGCAGCAACGCGCAGGCCTGCCGGAGGCGTTCGAGGGCCGGGGAGCCCGGCGCGGGATGCTCCGCGATGGCCACGGGCAGGGCACCGCCGAGCACGCAGGCCCAGAAGGCGGGGAAGAACTCGGCGAGCGGCAGCCCGCACAGCACCACCGCGTCGCCGCGCCGCAGCCCGTGGGCCCGCAGGCCGGTGAGCAACCGCCGTGCCGCGTCCAGCAGTTCGGGATACGACTGCGATGTCGTCGTGCCGTCTGCGGCGACGGTGACGACGGCCGCGCCGGGAGCGGACCGGGCGGCGCTCAGCAGCGCCCGCACGGCGTCGACCGGATCGTCCTCGGTGCGCTCCGGCTCAGGGCCCTGGCACAGGGCGTGCCCCCGTACGACGTTCCATGCGTTTCCTCTCCCTTTTCCCCGCTGGTGGACGATCGGTCTGAGTGGCCCTGGCGCTACGCGCGTCGCGTCGCCGAGCGCTGAGCAGCAGCAGAACCAGCGCCCCGCACAGCGCCGCGCCGTGGAAGGCGCCCACGACGGCAAGGCGCGGGCAGGGTCTCCAGCGCGGCCGCGGCGGCCACCGTGCCCAGGGCGAACCCGGACTGTCTCGGCGGTGGCGGACAGTCCGAAGAGCCGGCCGCGCTGCCGGTCGGGGGCCGCCTGGAGGCGCGAGGTGTAGACGATCTCGGTCCAGCCGTCCGCGAACCCCGCCGCCGCCGCCGCCGCGATCAGGGCCGGGGCGGGCAGTCCGGTGAACGCGGCCACGAAGACAGCGACATCGCGCAGGTGCCGACGGCGAACGCGCGCTCACCCCAGGACGCCCCGTGCGACCGGCGCTTGAGGACCTGGTGGGCGAGCAGGGTGCCCACCGCCCACGCCGACCCAGAACCGGGCCATGAACACCGCCGGATCGGCGGCTCGGCCGCGTGCGCCGCCAGCGGCAGGGCGACGTTGTGCGAGGCGGACGCCAGGGCGTCCGGCACCCCGTAGCGCGATCAGGCCGAGCAACGGGCCCGCGAGGCCCGCGCTCGGCGCCGCAGCCGCCCGCCACGCGCCGGTAAGGACCCGGCCGCACCGCCCGCCGCGGCCTCGACCCGGCCGTCCCGCCGCGGCCGCCGGGTCGCTCACCGCGCCGCCGTCGGTGTCGGTGCCGGTGTCGCTCGTCCGTGCGCGGCCGGAGCAGCAGCACGGCACCGGCGGACACCAGGAAACTGACGGCGTTGACGCGCGAACGCGACGCCGAAACCGCCCAGGCCGATGACCGGCGCGGCCGAGCGCGAAACCCAGCACCGTGGCGACGGAACGGGCCGTGACCAGCATGCCCGTTCGCCCGGGCGCCGGGCGTCCTGCCCGACCATGACCGGGACCGCGCTGCGCAGGGCGACGCTGAAGAACGTGTTCCCCGCGCCCAGCACCACCACCGCCCCGAGCAGCACCCCCAGCGGCGTGTCCGAGCGCCCAGAGCGCGAGCACCGCCATGGCGAGGGCCTGGGCGAGGTCCGTCGCCGACCATCAGGGTCCGGCGCGTCGACCCGGTCGGCCAGCGGCCCCGGCGGCGAGACCCGCCAGGACACCGGCAGCCAGCCGCAGCGCCATCACGCAGCCCGAGTCCGAAGGCGGTGCCGGTCACCTCGTAGGAGAACAGGCTGAGCGCGATCAGATTGAGGTAGTTGCCGTAGGCGGAGACGGCGTACGCGGCCACCAGGGACCGGAACCTCCAGTCCACCCCCGTCACCGGACTCCTCACACCTGGCCGGGCCAGGGTTCGGCCGTTCGGCGTCTCCGTCGCAGCGTAACCTGACGTGGTCAAGTCACGGGGGCGTTCGGATCAACGCGGTGCCGAGGCCAGCGACCGCTCCCTGACCCGCTCCAGATGCCGCGCGAACACCTCCCGGGCCTCGGGGGTCAGCGTGCGCAGCGCCACCAGCGCCGTGATGACGACGTCGCAGAGCTCCGCCTGCACGTCCTCCCAGGTGTGCGTGACGCCCTTGCGCGGGTTCTGCCCCGTCGCCCCGATCACCGCCTCGGAGACCTCGCCGACCTCCTCGGACAGTTTCAGCATGCGCAGCAGCAGGCCCTCGCGGCCGCTCGATCGGGCTGGTCGGCTTCGAGCCATGCCCACAGGGTCGTCGATGGTGGCCCACGAGGTTCGCGGCGGTGTCGGGAAGGGCGGCCTGCTCAGTCATGCGGGCAGCTTGGCACGGGGACCGGGCGTGGGCAGCCTGCCACGAGGGACTCCGACGAGGGACCCCGCCCCAACCGGAGGGGACCCCGTCCCAACCCCGGAGGGACCCCGTCCCCAACCCCGAGGTGACCTCCGCCCCCTCCGAACAGCGCCCGTCCTGCTCCCGCCTTCCTTCGCCTTCCGTCAGCCGCCTGTTCCGCGCCCCCACCACCAGCGCCGTCACCGCCGCCGTCGCCGCGAGGGCCGCCGGCACCATCCAGCCGCGGTCGAAGACATGGCCGAGGGCGTGGTCGAGGGAGAGGCGGCCGGGGCCGGCGATCGGCGAGGCCGGTCGCGGCAGGCCGAGCGTCGCCGCGTACTCGTAGCCGCCCTCCTGGTTGAAGAAGCCGTTCGGGGCGTGCACCGCGGCCGCGCCCGCCATGCCGCCGGCCGCCGCCGCGCCCGCCGCCGGTGTCGCCAGGCCCAGCGCCAGCAGCGTGCCGCCGCCGGCCTCCGCGAGGCCCGCCGCCGTCGCGCTCGCCTTGCCCGGGACGTAGCCGACGGACTCCATGAACTGGCCGGTCCCCTCGATGCCGTGCCCGCCGAACCAGCCGAACAGCTTCTGCGTGCCGTGGGCGGCCAGCACCCCGCCCGTCCCCAGCCGGAGCAGCAGCAGGCCCAGATCACGTCGGTCGTAACGCCTCACGGTCGACTCCCGGAGCGGACAGCAGGGACAAGGACCTCCTCGCCGCGTTTCCACCGTCGCACCCGTGACACCCGCGACACCCGGCGGACCTGCCCTGGCCGCCGTTCGGGTGGCACGGGGCGTGGTCGGGGCCGGTACGAGGCTGACTGGCATGACGATTCAGACGACGCACCTCAGCGACCCGGCCGTCCGTGCCTTCGTGACCGCCGTCAACAACCACGACCGCGAGAGCTTCATGGAGCTCCTCGCGCCGGGCGCGACCATGGCGGACGACGGCTCCGACCGCGACCTCGCCGACTGGGTCGACCGGGAGATCTTCTCCTCCCACGGCCACATGGAGGTCGACAAGGAGTCCAACGGCGGCCGTGCCCTCCTCGCCCGCTACAGCAACGACACCTGGGGCGAGATGCGCACCCGGTGGAGCTTCACCGTGGACGACGACGGCAGGATCTCCCGCTTCGAGACCGGGCAGGCCTGACCGAGAGCGCACTGCGGGGTCTTGCCTTCGTGTGCGCTCCAACTCCTAGCGTCCCCGGGCATGGAGACCACACGCACACTGGGACGCAGCGGCATCGAGGTGAGCGCCCTCGGCTTCGGCTGCTGGGCGATCGGCGGGGAGTGGCAGGCCGCCGACGGGCTGCCGCTCGGCTGGGGCAAGGTCGACGACGAGGAGTCGGTACGGGCGGTGCGGCACGCCCTCGACCTGGGCGTCACCTTCTTCGACACCGCCGACACCTACGGCGCCGGGCACAGCGAACGGGTGCTGGGCCGGGCCCTCGGCAAGCGCAGGGCCGATGTCGTCGTCGCCACCAAGTGGGGCAACGTCTTCGACGAGCGGACCCGCACCCTCACCGACCGCGACGACTCCCCGGCCCATCTGCGCCGCGCGCTGACCGCCTCCCTGCGCCGCCTCGGCACCGACTACGTGGACCTCTACCAGTTCCACCTCTCCGACGCCGACCCCGAGCGCGCCGCCGGGCTCCGCGACGCCTGCGAGGAGCTGGTGCGGCGAGGGGCTGATACGCGCCTACGCCTGGAGCACCGACGACCCGGCCCGCGCCGCCGTGTTCGCGCGAGGGGCCGCACTGTGCCGCCGTCCAGCACGCGGCTCAACGTCCTCCAGGACGCGCCGGAGATGCTCGCGGCTGTGCGAGGAGCCGGGCCTGGCCAGCATCAACCGCAGCCCGCTGGCCATGGGTCTGCTCGCCGGCAAGCGCCGGGCCGGCCAGGCGCTGGAGAGCGGGGACATCCGCAGCAGGCCGCCGGCCTGGCTGCAGGGGTTCGGGGACGGATCCGGCGCCGACCCGGAGTGGCTCGGCCGCGTCGACGCGCTGTCAGCGATGTCCTCACCAGCGGGGGCCGCACGCTCGCCCAGGGCGCCCTGGCGTGGCTGTGGGCCCGCAGCCCGCGCACCGTCCCCATCCCCGGCTTCCGCTCGGTCAGCGCAGGCGCGAGGAGAACGCGGGCGCGATGGCGAAGGGGGCGCTGACCGGCGAGCAACTGGCCCGGATCGACCAACTGCTCGGGCGCTGATCGCCCTTGAACTACGCGGCAGTCGTTCCACGCACCGGTGCGTACACCGCGGTCCCTCGCGGGGTCCACCCCCACCCGGTGCCGTGGAACGACTGCCGCCTCCCCCCAGAAGGTGGCCGACGGAAGCTCGTTGCTCCAACTGTGAAGCTTTGGTGTAGGAGAGTTGAGCATAAGCGCCCGACCGGCCGCAATAGTGCGGACGTTCCAATTCCGCTTGTGCAGGTTGACGAGTTGACGACCACGGGCTCGGCGCTCAGCCGCGCCCGACGTACGGCATCGCCGTCGCGAGGACGGTCGCGAACTGCACGTTCGCCTCCAGCGGCAGCTCCGCCATGTGCCGCACCGTGCGGGCCACGTCGGCGACGTCCATCACCGGTTCCGGGGCGACCTCCCCGTTCGCCTGAAGTGCTCCCGTCTGCATACGGGACGTCATGTCGGTCGCCGCGTTGCCGATGTCGATCTGCCCGACGGCGATCCCGTACGGCCGCCCGTCCAGCGACAGGGACTTTGTCAGGCCGGTCAGCGCGTGCTTGGTCGCCGTGTAGGCCACCGAGTGCGGACGGGGCGTGTGCGCGGAGATCGACCCGTTGTTGATGATCCGGCCGCCCTGCGGGGCCTGCTCCTTCATCTGCCGGTACGCCGCCTGCGCGCACAGGAACGCTCCGTTGAGGTTGGTGTCCACCACGTGCCGCCACGCGTCGTAGGGCAGCTCCTCGACCGGCACGCCGCCGGGTCCGAACGTGCCCGCGTTGTTGAACAGCAGGTCGACCCGCCCGAAGCGCTCGACGGTGGCGGCGAAGAGGGCGGTCACGTCCTCGGGCCGTGAGACGTCCGTCCGTACGGCGAGAGCGGCGCCCTCGGGTGCCAGGGCCGCCGTCTCCTCCAGCGTCTCGGCACGCCGGCCCGCCAGCGCCACCGACCAGCCCGCGCGCAGCAGTTCCCCGGCGACCGCGCGGCCGATGCCGGAGCCCGCCCCGGTCACCACCGCGACCCTGGCCCGCCCGGCCGTCCGCTCGTCCCTCTGCCTGTCCGTTTCCATGGCATTCATGGGCTCGCAGCGTACGGGAGGCCCGCCATGCGGAACTCATCCATCCGTCACGCGAGAGCTGTGTACGTGTCAACAGGTTTCGTCCCCGGCCACGCCAATGCCTCTGCGGCCATTCGCCAGGGGAGGACCGGAGACACCCGCAGCACGCCCGTCCCAGCACGCCCCCGAACTCCGCGCGGCCGCCAGGCACATCGGCCGCCGCCGCTTCCTCACCGCCACCGCCGCCGCCGCCGCGCTGGCGCGGGCCGACTTCAAGACGGTGCCGTATGTGACCAGGCAGGGCGCGCCGGTCACGACGGCCGCGTCCTTCGTGACGGAGGTGGGGGAGCAGGGGCTCAAGCCGGCGTGAGTTCCGGCTCGCCCGTCTCGCCGGGGTAGCGGACGCCGACGTGGTCCCGGATCGCGTCGAGCGTCCGCATCACGGCGAGCGTGCCGTCGAGCGGGACCAGCGGGGACTCGGTCTCGCCGGCGCGCAGGGCACGCATGACCTCGGCGGCCTCGTGGCGCAGGCTGTTGCGGGGCCCGTCCGCCGGGTCGGCCGTGAACTCCTCGGCGTCGCGCCCGTCCCGGTGCAGGACGAAGCGGTCCGGGAAGAAGAACCCGTGCGGGATGTCGATACGGCCCTGCGAGCCGGTGACCGAGGCGGAGGTCGCCGTACCGCCGACGATGGAGCAGTGCACCGAACCGAGAGCGCCGCTCTCCCAGGAGAGCAGTGCTCCCGTCTGGAGATCGACGCCCTCCTCGGAGAGCACCGCTCGTGCCGCGACGTCCGACGGCTCCCCGAGCAGCAGGTGCGCGAACGACACCGGATACACGCCGAGATCGAGCAGCGCGCCCCCGCCGAGCTCCGGGTTCCGCAGCCGGTGCGAGGGCGGGAACGGCCCGGCCAGTCCGAAGTCGGCCTGCACGGTGCGCACCTCACCGATCGCACCGTCGTCGACCAGCGACTTCAGCCGCCGAACCAGCGGATTGCAGTACATCCACATCGCCTCCATCAGGAAGCGCCCGTGTTCCCGGGCCAGCGCGACGAGTTCCGCCGCCTCGCCCACGTTCAGCGTGAACGGCTTCTCGCACAGCACGTTCCGCCCGGCCGCGAGACACAGACCGGCGGCGGTCCGGTGCGCCGTGTGCGGCGTGGCGACATAGACGACATCGATGTCCTCGTCCTGCGCGAGCGCGTTCCAGTCGCCGTACGCCCGGGGTATCCCGAACCGCTCCGCGAACGCCTTCGCGGACTCCTCGGACCGGGACGCCACCGCCACGACCTCCGCGTCCGGCAGGTCGATCAGATCCGCGGTGAACGCGCCCGCGATCCCACCGGTCGCCAGGATTCCCCACCGCACCGTGTCCGCCGTCATTCGCGCCGCCTTCACCTTGTGACCCCGAGCAGTCCGTACGAGCTGAGAGCATAGGTGGCGATCGACTCGAAAAGGGAGGGACTCATGCCCGAGGGTGGGGCGTCCATATCGAACACCGCGCAGGGGGCCGCAGCAGCCGAGCGGGAGCGGCCCGACCTCACATCGCACCGCCGCACCGGGCTCCTGGTCACCTTCCTCCTCGGGAGCCTGACCGCCGTGCCCCCGCTGGCGATGGACATGTACCTCCCGTCCCTGCCGGAGGTCACCCGCTCGCTGCACGCGCCCGCCGCGACCGTCCAGCTCACCCTCACCGCCTGCCTGGCCGGCATGGCGCTCGGGCAGCTCGTGGTCGGGCCGATGAGCGACCGGTGGGGGCGCCGCCGCCCGCTGCTCGCCGGGCTCGCCGTCTTCGTCGTCGCCACCGTCCTGTGCGCGCTCGCGCCCACCGTCGAACTCCTGGTCGCCTTCCGGCTGGCACAGGGACTCGCGGGCGCGGCCGCGATCGTCATCGCGCGGGCCGTCGTCCGCGACCTGTACGACGGCATGGCCATGGCCCGCTTCTTCTCCACCCTCATGCTGATCTCCGGGGTCGCCCCGATCGTGGCGCCGCTGATCGGCGGGCAGATCCTGCGCGTGACGGACTGGCGGGGCGTGTTCGTCGTCCTCACGGTCATCGGCGTGCTGATCGGCGTCCTGGTCTGGACGAAGCTGCCCGAGACCCTGCCGCCCGCCGAGCGGCACAGCGGCGGCGTCGGCGAGGCCCTGCGCGCGATGCGCGGCCTGCTCGCCGACCGCGTCCTTCACCGGCTACATGCTCACCGGCGGCTTCGCCTTCGCCGCGCTCTTCGCCTACATCTCGGCGTCCCCGTTCGTCATCCAGGAGATCTACGGCGCCTCCCCGCAGACGTTCAGCCTGCTGTTCGGGCTCAACTCGGTCGGGCTGGTCGTCGTCGGCCAGATCAACGGCAAGATCCTGGTCGGCCGGGTCAGCCTGGACCGGGTGCTGGGCATCGGCCTCGCGATCGTCATCGCCGCCGCGACCGCGCTGCTGCTGATGTCCCTGGGCGTGTTCGGCGAGGTCGGGCTCGCGCCCGTCGCCGCCGCGCTGTTCGTCCTGATGTCCGCGATGGGCATCACCCTGCCCAACACCCAGGCCCTCGCCCTGATGCGCACCAAGCACGCCGCCGGGTCCGCGTCCGCGCTGCTCGGCACGTCCTCGTTCCTCATCGGCGCGATCGCCTCCCCGCTCGTCGGCATCGCCGGGGAGGACACCGCCGTCCCGATGGCCGTCGTCCAACTGGCCGCCGCACTGGTGGCACTGGCCTGCTTCATGGGAATGTGCCGACCCTGGAAGACCGGGAGCGGGCAGCGGAGAGCAAGCGCGTGAGCGTGGAGGGAGCAGAGAGCTGAGCGCACCGAGACTGCGCGACGGCACGCCGGAGCGGGCCGGACTCGACCCCGCGGAGCTGCGTCACCTCGTCCGGGAGGTCCACGTCCTCACCACCGGCACGCGCCCCTGGGCAGCCGGGCGCCGTCCTGGTCGTCGGGCGCGGCCCGGTGATCGCCGTCGAGGAGGCGGCGGGCTGGGCCGTGCGGTACGCCGCCTACGACGCGGACGCCGACGCCGGGGTGGAGCTGCCCGCCGAGGACCGGGTGCCGATGACCGTCGGCACGCCCTTCGACCTGGCGTCCCTGACGAAGCTGTTCACGTCCGTCGCCGCGGTGCAGCAGATCGAGCGCGGCACGCTCGGCATCGACGCGAGGGTCGGGGCGTACCTGCCCGACTTCACGCGGGCCGCGCCGGCACGGCATCACCGTACGGCAGCTGCTCACCCACACCTCCGGGCTGCGGCCCGAACTCCCGCTGTACGACTGCGCCGACGCCGCGCAGCGGCTGGCGATGCTCCAGGCGGAGCCGCCGGCCGGCGTGCCCGGCACGTACCGCTACTCCGACCTGAACATGCTGCTCCTCCAGTACGTCCTGGAACGCATCACCGGCCGCACGCTCGACGTCCTCGTCCGCGACGGCATCACCCGGCCGCTGGGCATGACCGCGACGGATTTCGGGCCGTGCCCCGGGGCGGCGGCGACGGAGGACCAGCGGCGGCCGTGGGCCAAGGCGGACCGGGGCATGCTGCGGGGCGAGGTGCACGACGAGAACGCCTGGGCACTGGGCGGGGTGGCGGGCCACGCGGGCCTGTTCTCCACCGGGCGCGACCTCGCGGTGTTCTGCCGCGCCCTCCTGGCCGGCGGCTCCTACGGCCCCGCCCGCATCCTCGGCCCCGACTTCGTCGAGCTCCTCTTCACCCCGCCCGGCCTCGGCTTCTTGCTCGACCAGCCGTGGTTCATGGGCGACCTGGCGGGCCGGGGCGCGGCCGGCCACACGGGCTTCACCGGCACGTCCCTCGTCCTCGACCCGGCGACGGACACGTTCCTGGTCCTCCTCGCCAACACGGTCCACCCACGCCGCGCGCCGCCCGGACAACGCGCCCAGGGCGAGCGGCGGGGGGCGCGGGTCGGCCCGGGCGGTACCGCCGGGGACGGTCGCGAGCAGCGCCGCTCTCTCCCGAGAGCGCCGGGGCTCTCGGACCGTCGACCCCTGCCCGTAGAATCGCCGGGTGAACGCCCCCGCACTCCCGGCCGAAACCCTCCGTGCCGCTCTCGCCGGCCTGCTCGACGGGCTGCCGCCCCGGCAGGCCTCGCAGGCGGTCGAGCGGCTGATCGCCAGCTACCGCGGGGCCACCCCCACCGACGCTCCCATCCTCCGGGACCGGGCCGATGTCGCCGCCTACGCCGCCTACCGGATGCCCGCGACCTTCGAAGCGGTGCGGTCCGCGCTGGAGGCGTTCGCGGAGGCCGTGCCCGAGTGGGCGCCCGGTGCGCACCTGGACGTCGGCGGCGGTACGGGCGCCGCGGCCTGGGCCGCGAGCGCGACCTGGGACGGGGAGCGGCCCGTCACCGTGCTCGACTGGGCCGAGCCCGCGCTCGCCCTCGGCCGGGAGATCGCCGCGGCCAACCCGGCGCTGCGGGACGTCCGGTGGCAGCGCTCTCGGATCGGAGCGGCGCTCACCCTCGAGAGCACTGACCTCGTCACCGTCTCCTACGTCCTCAACGAGCTGACCGCCCCCGACCGCACCGCCCTCGTCGACGCCGCCGCGGCCGCCGCCCGGGCCGTCGTGATCGTCGAACCCGGCACCCCCGACGGCTACGCCCGCGTCATCGAGGCCCGCGACCGGCTGATCGCCGCCGGCTTCCACATCGCCGCCCCCTGCCCGCACAGCGCCGCCTGCCCCATCGTCGCCCGGCACCGACTGGTGCCACTTCTCGGCCCGGGTCAGCCGTTCCTCCCTGCACCGCCAGGTCAAGGGCGGCTCCCTCGCCTACGAGGACGAGAAGTTCAGCTACGTCGCCGCCGCCCGCTTCCCCGTCGAACCGGCCGCCGCACGCGTCGTCCGCAAGCCCCAGATCCGCAAGGGCCAGGTGCTCCTCGACCTCTGCGAGACCGAACCCTCCCTGAGCCGCACCACCGTCACCAAGCGCCACGGCGACCTGTACAAGGCCGCACGGGACGCGGACTGGGGGGACGCCTGGCCGCCCTCCTGAGCTTCTGTCAGGTACGCATAAGATCACCTCGCGCCCTCGGGCGTGAGCAACGCGTACCACAGTTAACGGGAGAAGACCTTTGAAGAAGTTCCTGATCGCTCCGGTGGCGGTAGCGGCCCTGGCCCTGGCCGGGTTCGTGCCGAGTGCCTCCGGCGCGGCGACCGTGCAGAGCGACGACATGACCACCGTCGCGGCCACGGCGAAGTGCAAGAGCCTCACGGCACTGTCGAACGTCAACGTGCGCAAGTCGGCCAGCACCAAGTCGACCATCCTGCGCCTCTGGTACAAGGGCACCAAGGGCTGTGACATCAAGGGTGTCGACGGTGGCTCGTACAAGAACGCCTGCGGGATCAAGAGCTACCACTACTGGCGCAAGGTCAACTACCGCGGCACCGTGGGCTACGTGCCCAACGTGTGCGTGAAGTACTCCTGACCGACCCAGCGGAACAACGCGTCCTCCGCCGACGCCCGGTCGGCGGGGGACAGGTCCGCTATCTCGACGCCGTGGTTGCCGCCCGGCACCCACAATGCCCGCGCGTCGGGGCCCCCGGGGCGGAAGTGCTCGGCCACGGAGGGGTCCTGGGTGCCGTTGACGAAGAGCAGCCGGCTGCCGCGGCGGCGGACCCAGCGGTCGACGTCCGGCATGGCGGCTGAGTCGAAGCGCAGGGGGATGTCCCGGGGGACGAGGTTGCGCGGCTCGATGCCGTCCGGGTGGCGCAGCAGGTCCGCCAGGTGGGCCGTGGGCACGCTGCCGTACCCCATCTGCGTGCCGATCTGGTACCAGTACGGGATGTAGTGCCGCGCGGCGTTGTCGGCGTACAGGGACAGGCCCGCCGTGTCGTCCAGCCACGCGTACAGCTCGTCGGTCGTCGCCCGAGGTCCGGGGATCGTGGCGATGTCGTCAGCCGTTCCCCGCTGCCAGAACATGAACGGCACGCGCAGCACGGCGATTTCGAGCGCCTTGTCGGCGCTGCCGACGATCCGGAAGGTGTCGCCGGTGGCGGCCGCCCAGGCCTCGTAGCGGGCGACCAGCTCGGCGCGGCTCAGCAGGATCCGCCGTTGGGCCGTCCTGAGGGCCTCGCGGGCGGTGGCCGTGCCGACCGTGTCAAGGAAGCGCAGGCAGGCGGAGTCGTCGCGGTCGTCGACGTTGTTCGGGGCCGAGTAGGCCACCGTGCCGTCCACGTCGGCGGGGTGGAAGCGCCGGTGGTAGACGCTCGCCATGCCGCCCTTGCTGCCGCCGGTGGAGAGCCACGCGCCGGGGTAGAGCCTGCGGAAGGTGCGGACGACGCGGTGGTGGTCGTCGGCGGCCTGGCGGATGGTGAGGTGGGCGTAGCCGGGGCCCGCCGGGCGTGAGGTGCCGAAGTAGCGGTGTTCCACCTGGAGTTGGTTGGCGCCCAGCAGGATCGTCGGCTCGGTCCGCCGGGGGGTGAGGACCGCCTCGTAGCCCGTCGTGAACAGCACCGTGGGCCGGTCGGCGGCGGTGTGGAGCAGGGTGAGGCGCTGCTCGAAGGTGCCGGCCGCGGGATTCTTGTGGTCGACCGGCTGGCGCAGGCCCAGGACGAAGTGGCGGTACCCCGGTTCGGCGCCCTGCCGCTCCTCCACCAGCCGCACACCGGGCAGTGCCCGCAGGGTGTCCACGATGTGGTCGTCCGGCCGGGGCCTTCCAGCGGCCGCCCCCGCGGGTCCGGCCGCCGTGGCGGCGAGGCCCGCCGCCGAGGCCGCGGAGACCGCCGAGGTGAGCAGCCGTCGTCTCGTCCACACGCGCATCGTGTTTCCTCCCGGGTGTCCGTCGGTCGCGGTGCCGCGACCGCTTCAGTACATCCGCCGGACGTCCCGGGAGGATCCCGCGCGCGAGGGGACGGTCTCCCCCGGGCGGGGGAGGCTCACGACGACCGGCCGGTCGTACCGCCCTCCTGTCCTTCCTGCCCCTCCTGCTGTTGCTGTCGTTTCTCCTGGAGCTTGCGCAGCAGCTCGCGCTTCTGGGCCTGCGGGTCGAGACCGCCGCCGATCCGCCGCCCCGGCCGCCGCCGCGCAGCGCCTTGCGGCCGAGGTTCTTGCGGGCGCCGCCGACGCCCAGCATGTTTCCGGCTCCGCCTCGGGTCATTTCGGGCTCCTCCCATGAATGCAATGACGCGTGACTGCAATGGCGTGACGAGACGTTTCGTCTCGCACCGTACCTCGCCATTGTCAGGCGAGACGCACCGTCTTGTCTACCTGATAAATTCGAGCCATGAGCCCAAGAAGTCCACGCAGCCCGCCCCCGACTCCACCCGGCGCAGCGAGAAGTCCCGCCGCGCCATCTACGACGCCGCCCTCGCGCTCGTCGCGGAGGTCGGCTATCCCAGGACCACCATCGAGGGCATCGCCGCCCGGGCCGGTGTCGGCAAGCAGACGATCTACCGCTGGTGGTCCTCCAAGGCGGACGTCCTGCTGGAGGCGTTCCTCGACCTGAGCGAACAGGCGTCCCGGGACGCGGGCTCGGAGTACGAGTTCGCCATCCCGGACACCGGCGACCTCGCCGCCGACCTCAAGGCCGTCCTGCGCCTCACCGTCGACCAGCTCAAGGACCCCCGCTTCGAGGGCCCGTCCCGCGCCCTGGCCGCCGAGGGGGTGGTCGACGAGAAACTCGGCGACGGATCGCCGTGGCCAAGCTCCTGGAACCCTCGCTCCAGCTGTACGTCGACCGGGTGCGCTCCGCCCAGGAGGCCGGCCAGGTCCGCCCGGACATCGACCCCCGCATCGCCCTGGAACTCTGGGTCTCACCCCTCGCCCAGCGCTGGCTGCAGTACACCGGCCCGATCTCCTACGAGTACACCGACACCCTCGTCGACTACGCCCTTCACGGCCTCGCGCCCCGCTGAAGGGCCCTCCCGGCGTCCCGTCGGGCGTCCTGCAGCGCCTCCCGCCGGGCGACCCGCGCCAGCCGCCCCGGCGCGTCCGTGATGACCCCGGTGCAGCCCAGTGCCAGCACCCGGTCCCGCTGCGCGTCCGTCACCACCGTGTGCGCCCACACCCGCGCGATCCCCGAGTTCAGTGCCCGCACCAGGTCCGCGTCGCGCGCCCGGTGGTCCACGTCCAGCAGGTCCACGTACGACCGCCAGCGCCCCGGGCGGTCCGTGCGCAGCTGCCGCGCCGAGCGCCACAGCTGTGCGAGCAGGCCCAGGCGGTGGGCGCGCCGGGCCACCTCGGGGTCGTTGGAGTTCACGAAGACGGAGCGGGTCAGGCCACGGGCCCGGATCAGACCGGCCAGCCGATCGACACTGCGCGGATCCTTCGCCTCCAGCATCAGCAGGATCCGTCCGCCGAAACGGTCCAGGACCTCCGCGACCGTCGGCGGCCGTTCCGACCGCCAGCTCCCGGGCAGCGCGTCCTTCGGGCGCAGCCGTACGCCCTGCCACTCCCGGGCGTCCAGGCCGCGCACCTCGCCGCCCAGGTAGGTGGTGCGGTTCAGGGTCTCGTCGTGGATCACCACCGGCGTGCCGTCACGCAGCAGCCGCGTGTCGAAGTCCAGCACCTGCGCCGTACCGCGCTCATAGGCGGCCATCAGCCCCGACATGCTGTTCTCGGGGACCTCGCGGGCGCCGCCGCGGTGCGCGACGTAGGTGATCCGGGGGAGCGCCGCCACCGTCAGCGGGCCGCTGCCCCACTCCAGCGGCATCGGGGCGGTGCCGTGTCCCGTGAGGGTCAGCGCGACCACGGAAGCCGCGGAGGCCAGGCCCGTCAGCGCGATCCTTGTGACCATGGCGCATACGGTAGGGCGCCATGTCCTGGCAAAGCGGGCAATGACACCGGCCTCGGTGCGGCATATGCCTCGCTCGCCCCACCGGTACCCGTCTCATAGCTCCTGCCCCGGATGTGGGCACTGGCCCCCCGGTGCGAGGGAAGATGGGACCATAGGGCATGCTGTTCCGCACGACAGCGAGGCGAGGGGATAGATGAGCGCGGAGTTCGGCGGCCGGAGCGGCCTGCAGGGCAAACTCACCCAGTGGCTGCGCGCGGGCGCCGCCCGAAGGAGACCGCCGGTGACGGCGGCCGGGAGGCCCTGCTGCTCGCCGCCGCCGGCGCGGGACTGCCCCTCGCGCCCGCCGCGCACCCGGCCGGCTACCGCTGCTCCTGCGACCGCGTCGGCTGTCCCACCCCGGCCCGGCACCCGGTGTCCTTCGCCTGGCAGACGCAGTCCACCACCGACCGCGCCCAGATCGAGCGCTGGGCCCGCCACCAGCCGCAGGCCAACTTCATCACCGCGACCGGCATGGTGCACGACGTCCTCGACGTGCCCCTGGAGGCCGGTCGCGAGGCGTTGGAGCGGCTGCTCGCGCGATGGTGTCGAGGTCGGGCCGGTCGCCGAGAGCGACGACGGCCGCATGCTGTTGTTCACCCTCACCCGCGGTACGCCCGAGGACGAGGACGAGTGGTGGCCGTGCGAACTGGACTGCCACCCCGAGACCATGGACGAGCACCCCGGGCTGCGCTGGCACTGCCGCGGCTCCTACGTCCTCGTACCGCCGGCCCGGCTGCCCGGTGAGGACCAGGCCGTGCGGTGGGTGCGCGGTCCCGAGCACGCGCTGCCGGATCCGCTGAGCCTGCTGGAGGTGCTCACCGAGGTCTGCGGCCGGTACGTCGGCGAGGATGCCGACTCGGCGGGGTCGGCGTGGCCATCGCGGCGCTGAGGCCCTGTCGGCTCTGGCCTACGCGCCCTCCGCGGAGGTCATTCCCTGGATCCGGCCCAGGATCGTCACCTTGCCCTGGCCCTTCGGGTCAAGCGCCACCTCGTTGGAGACGAACTCCATGGTGAGGGACTGCTTGATCTCGCCCGTGGTCAGCGCGAGCACGTCCTTGTTGGGGGTCGGGAACGACGTGCCCGCGTAGGCCGTCTGCTTCTCGTAGTGCCGCGTGGTGAAGAACACCAGCGCCCCGCCGTCCGTCGTGCGCAGCGCCAGCGGCCCGTAGTCGCCGTTCGTCAGCGGCTCGTCGATGTACTGGGTGACCAGGCCCGGCCTCTTGGTGTTCTTCTCGCGCAGGGCACGCCACTGGCTGGTGTGCGGGCCGTCCGCGAAGACGGCCCCGCCGTTCTTCAGGTACGTCGTGTACGTGCGGCTCAGGGCGCCGGGCTTCGCCGCCACGCTCGTCGAGTTCACGGGGACCGACTCGGCCCAGCCGTCCGCGTCCTTCTTGAACTTTGGGACCTTGCCGGGCGCGACGAGGGTCAGGTACGCGACCTGGAACGGGTCGTCCAGGCTGCTGCGGGTGAACACGAGCAGCCAGCGGGCGGTGCCGCCCTTGTTGCCGGCCGCGTCGACGACGAACCAGCGGGGCCAGCCGGCCTTCTTGGGGATCGTGAACTTCGCGTCCGTCAGCTTCAGCGGTGAGTGGTTCGGGTTGCCGCCCGGGTTGTTCTTCTGGCCGGCCTTCAGACGCGCCGAGTCGATGTCGGCGAGGGCGCCGGTGGTGTGGTCGGCGTCCAGGGAGGCGTCGTAGGCCTTGTCGGCGTCGTTGTACGCGCTCGTGAACTCCCGGAGGGCCTTGGCGGCTTCGGTGCGGGTGGTGGACGGGAGGATCTCCCGTTCGCCGTGCACGACGACGCATCCGCTCGCCGTCAACGACAAAGCGGTCACCGAGGCTGATATGAGGGTGCTCCGGCCAAGCGTGCGGAGCGTTCGAGGGTCGCGATCCCTGATCATCGGGTTCCTTCACCTTCCCCTTTCCGGAGGCGAACCCTACCGGGTGCCTCCGGCGGTCGGAGTGGGGTGGGGTGGGGTGGCCTCAGCTGTCGGAAACCGTCGCTGTTGTCGTCCGGCGTTGTCCGAGGCCCGCCGGGGCCAGGAACAGCAGGAGTGTCGGGATCAGGTAGAGCGACCACACCGTCACCTGAAGGACCGTCGGGTCCGGCTGGAAGTTGAACACGCCCTTGAGGAGCGTGCCGTACCAGCTGTCCGGCGGGATCGTGCCGGAGATGTCGAAGGCCTTGTCGGTGAGGCCGGGCAGGAAGTCGGCCTCCTGGAGGTCGTGGAAGCCGTACGCCAGCACGCCCGCGGCCACGACCACGAGCATGCCGCCGGTCCACGTGAAGAACTTCGCCAAGTTGATGCGCAGCGCGCCCCGGTAGAACAGCCAGCCCAGGAGGACTGCCGTCGCCAGGCCGAGGGCGACGCCCAGCAGGGGGCGTGGCGTGCCGTCGCCGGCCGCATGGACCGAGGCCCAGACGAACAGCGCCGTCTCCAGGCCCTCCCGGCCCACGGCCAGGAACGCCGTGGCGACCAGGGCCCCCGTGCCCATCGCGAGGGCCGCGTCGAGCCTGCCGTGCAGCTGCGACCTGAGATGGCGGGCGGCACGGCGCATCCAGAACACCATCCACGTCACCAGGCCGACCGCGAGGATCGACAGGGAACCGCCGAGCGCCTCCTGGGCCTGGAACGTCAGCTCCTGGGAGCCGAATTCGAGCGCGCAGCCGAAGCCGAGCGCCAGGGCTACCGCCACGCCGATGCCGGTCCAGACCGGCTTCAGGGCGTCCCTGCGGTCCGTCTTGACCAGGTAGGCGATGAGGATGCAGACGACCAGGCTCGCCTCCAGGCCCTCGCGCAGACCGATCAGGTAGTTGGAGAACACCGGCTCACACCTCCTCGGAGAACAGCTGCCTGCCCCACCAGTCGTCCTTGTCCCGCACGCCGGGCGGGACCGCGAAGACGGCCGAACCCACGTGCTGGATGTACTCGTTGAGCGCGTCCGTGGCCAGGTTGCGCTGGATCGGGATGAAGCCCTCGCGGACGTCGCGCTGGTAGGCCAGGAAGAACAGGCCCGCGTCCAGGCGGCCCAGGCCGTCCGTGCCGTCGGTGAAGGAGTAGCCGCGGCGCAGGATCGTCGCCCCCTGGTTGGCGTCGGGGTGCGCGAGCCGTACGTGCGCGTCGGGCTTCATCGCCTTCAGGAACGGCTCGTCGCGTTCCTTCGCCTTGCCGACCGGGGCGCCCTCGCCCTTGTCGCGGCCGAAGATGTCCTCCTGCTCCTGGAGCGAGGTGCGGTCCCACGTCTCGATGTGCATCCGGATGCGGCGGGCGACAAGGTAGGAGCCGCCCGCCATCCAGGCCGGGCCGTCCTTCCCGTCCACCCATACGAGCTTCTTCAGGCGGGCCGTCTCCGTGCCCGCGATGTTGCGGGTGCCGTCCTTGAAACCCATCAGGTTGCGCGGGGTCTGCGCCTCGGGCGTCGTCGACGAGGTCTTGCCGAAGCCGAGCTGTGACCAGCGGATGACCACCTTGCCCATGCCGATGCGGGCCAGGTTGCGAATGGCGTGCACGGCGACCTGCGGGTCGTCCGCGCAGGCCTGGACGCACAGATCGCCGCCGCTGCGGGCGTCGTCGAGGTTGTCGCCCGCGAACTTCGGCAGGTCGACCAGGGCTTCGGGCCGGTGGTCCGCGAGGTCGAACTTCTCGAACAGAGCCGGACCGAAGCCGAAGGTGAGGGTCAGGCGGGAGGGCTTGAGGCCCAGGGCCTCGCCCGTGTCGTCCGGGGGTGCCTCGGGCAGGCCGCCGAAGGCGCCCTCGCCCACCGGGTGCCCGGCCGTCATCCGCCGGGCGGCCTGCGTCCAGTCCTTCAGCAGCTGGACGAACTGCGCGCGGTCGTCGGTCGTCACGTCGAACGCGGCGAAGTGCAGGCGGTCCTGTACGGGGGTGGCGATGCCCGCCTGGTGCGGGCCGTGGAAGGCGATCGCCGAGCCGGCCGTCTCGGTGCCGTCGTCGGGGCGGGCCATGGCCACGGCTGAGCCGGCCGCGGCGGCGCCCAGCGCCAGGCCGGCGCCGCCCCAGCCGAGCAGGGAACGCCGGGAGGGCGATGATGCGTTGGTGTCCGTCATGGGCGGGGCCCTCTACTTCGCGACCGCTGCGGCGAGCTTGGACAGGGGCTCCGCCAAGGCGTTCACCGCGTCCGACAGCTCCTTGCGGTCCGCCTTGCCGACCTTGTCGTACGAGGTGAAGTCGTACGACGTGGTGTTCGGGCGGTACTTGTCGAGCAGCGTGTTCAGGGCGGCGAACTGCTTGTCCAGTTCGGTGACCAGAGCCGCGTCGTTCTCCTGGGCGACCGGCTTCAGCAGCTCGTACGACTTCTGCGCGCCCTCGACGTTGGCCTTGAAGTCGACCAGGTCGGTGTGCGAATAGCGCTCCTCCTCGCCGGTGACCTTGCCGGTGGCGACCTCGTCGAGGAGTTCCTTGGCGCCGTTGGCCATGGAGGTGGGGGTGATCTCGGCCTTGCCGACGCGGTTCTGCCAGTCCTTCAGGTCGGTGATGAGCGTGCCGGCGAGTTCCTTCTCGCGGTCGCCGATCTTCTTGTCCTGCCAGAGGGCCTTCTCCAGGCGGTGCCAGCCGGTCCAGTCGGTGACCGGGTCCTGGCCGTCCGCCAGGCCGTCCTCGCGGACGTCGACCTTCGGGTCGATGTCGCCGAAGGACTCGGCGACCGGTTCGGTGCGCTCCCATCCGATGCGGGAGGGGGCGTAGGCCTTCTTCGCGGCTTCGAGGCCGCCGTCCTCGACGGCCCGGGCGAACGTCTCGGCCTTGGGCAGCGTCTCGTCGGCCTGCGCCTGGGCATAGGCGCGGTAGGCCGCCACGGCCTTGTCCAGGCGGGGGTCGCGCTTGACGGTCTTGCCGCCGGTGGCCTTGACCGCCTGGCGGATGCCGTTGCCCTTCATACCGGGCTTGCAGGCGATCTCGTAGTCGCCGGCCTTCACCTCGGCGGTGACGCGCTGCTTGGTGCCGGGGCCTATGTTCTCCCGCTCGGTGACCACGCGGTCGTCGGGGAAGAGGACGTAGACCTCGGTGACCTTGGAACCCTTGTTCTCGACGGCCAGCTCGACGTGCCCGGCCGGGAACTCCTTCTTCGACACCTCGCACTTGTCGTCCGTCGCCGTCACGTGGACGACCTGGTCGCCGTCCTTGGCGTTGCTCTTCTCGGTGCAGCCGGTGACGGCGGTCAAGGCCGCCGCGACGGTGATCACGAGCGAAGCGGGTCTGGCGGATCGCATGAGGGCTCCAGGGAAGGGAAGGTGAGGCTCACCTAAGGGCCACATCAGGATCACCTGAGTGGCTAAAAATCGACCTCAAGAATGAGTCAAGGAGAGGTCAAGCCTCCGGGAATCGCCTCCGAGGTCATATCCGATCGACTGCTGTCCCAGGTCCACGACGGATCGTCCGCCGCGACGCGACCGGCGCACAGCAGCGCGACCCGGTGTGCGCAGGCCGCGGCGAGTCCCAGGCCGTGCGCCACCACGACCACCGCGTCCCCCGCGTGCGCCCTTGACCGGCACGGCCGCGGTACTCTCCTTCCCCTTCGCGGCCGATGAGGCCGTACGTGTGGGCCGGGCCCCGCATGCCACCGAGGGGCCGGCCCGAGCCCGATCTCGCCCCGTGCCCGGTCGTCCTGGCGGTGAGCGGGCGGCGTACGGGGGCGTAGGACGTCCAGGGCAGAATGCCCCCGTGACTGACTACGACGTACTCCGTGTCTTCTGCGGGCCGCGCGGGGGATACGGCAACGAGCTCGGGGTCGTTCGTGAGGGTTCGGTAATGCCCGAGGAGAGCGAGCGGCAGGCGTTCGCCGCGAAGCTCGGGTTCAGCGAGACCGTGTTCGTCGACGATCCCGAGCGCGGTGTGATCGACATCTACACGCCGACCCTGCGGCTGCCCTTCGCCGGTCATTCCTGTGTCGGGACGGCGTGGCTGCTCGACGTGCCCGAACTGGTCACCCCCGCCGGGGTGGTCGGTGCCCGGCAGGACGGGGAGTTCTGCTGGATCGAGGCGCGGGCCCAGTGGGTGCCGCCGCGCACCCTGCGGCAGTACGGCAGCGCCGCCGAGGTCGACGACCTGGCCGTGCCGCCGCCGGGGGTGGGGGCACCTCCCACGCCTTTCGGGCAGTGGGGGAGGGTCTACGCCTGGGCCTGGGAGGACGAGCCCGCCGGCCGGGTCCGGGCCCGGGCCTTCCCCGGCCGTGGCGACGGCATCGACGAGGACGAGGCGACCGGGGCGGCGGCCCTGCTGCTCACCGACCGGCTGGGCCGGGCCCTCAACATCACCCAGGGCACGGGCTCCCAGCTGCTGACCGCGCCCCAGCCGGGCGGATGGACCGAGGTCGGCGGCAGGGTCCACCTCGAACGCTGAACCGAACGGGGACCTCCGGACTCACGCCGACAGCGGGAACTCCTCGCCCAGCGCCTGGAACACCGCGTTGTTCAGCGCGTACGCCCGCTTGCACTCGGCCACGGTCCGCTGCCGCTCCAGCTCGTCACCGGGCACCGAGTCCAGCAGGTCGCAGTAACTCCGCTTGAAGGCGGCCGGGTTGGGGATCTGCTCGAAGACGTAGAAGCGGACCCCGTCGCCCTTCTTCGTGAAACCCCATGCCTTCTCGGCGGTGTCGCGGATGATCTGGCCGCCGGAGAGGTCGCCCAGGTAGCGGGTGTAGTGGTGGGCGACGTAACCGGCCGGCCAGGTGCGGGCGCACTCGGTGATCCGCTCCGCGTACTCCAGCGTGGCCGGCAGCGGGCTGATCCCCGACCGCCAGCCGGGGCCGCGCAGGTACTCCAGGTCCTGCTCCAGCGAGGCCATACGGAACAGCTCAGGGTGGACGAAGGGGCCGGCCACCGGGTCGGCTGCCAGGTGCTCGGCCCCTGATTCCAGCGCCCCGTACACGAACCACAGCTGCTCCGTGTAGCGCGCGAACGCCTCGACCCCCAGTTTGTGCCCCAGCAGGTCGCTCATGAAGGTCGAGCCCCTGACCTCCTCGTGCTGCTCACGCGAGGCGGTCCGAATGAGAGTCGAGAAGGATTCCATGAGCCAACTTTCTATGGTTAGGCTAACCTAAGTCAATGGTCTTGCCGACCGGCTGTCGGTAAACTTCCCGACGAGGTGTCGGTAAAAACCGTACTCCGGGTACAAGAGAAAAGCCCGCCCTCCGAGGAGAGCGGGCCGTTCGACGGTGTGCGTGCGGTGCTTGCTACGGCAGGGTGAGGATCTCCGCGCCCGTGTCCGTCACCACCAGCGTGTGCTCGAACTGGGCCGTCCGCTTCCGGTCCTTCGTGACGACCGTCCAGCCGTCGTCCCACATGTCGTACTCGTGCGTCCCGAGCGTCAGCATCGGCTCGATCGTGAACGTCATCCCGGGCTGGATGACCGTCGTCGCGTGCGGGCTGTCGTAGTGCGGGATGATCAGGCCCGAGTGGAACGAGCTGTTGATGCCGTGGCCGGTGAAGTCCCGGACCACGCCGTAGCCGAAGCGCTTGGCGTACGACTCGATGACCCGGCCGATGATGTTGATCTGCCGGCCCGGCCGGACCGCCTTGATGGCGCGGTCGAGGGACTCCCGCGTCCGCTCCACCAGCAGCCGCGACTCCTCGTCGACCTCACCCACCAGGTAGGTCGCGTTGTTGTCGCCGTGCACGCCGCCGATGTACGCCGTCACGTCGAGGTTGACGATGTCGCCGTCGCGCAGGACCGTGGAGTCCGGGATGCCGTGGCAGATGACCTCGTTGACCGACGTGCACAACGATTTCGGGAAGCCGCGGTAGCCGAGCGTCGAGGGGTAGGCGCCGTGGTCGCACATGTACGCGTGCGCCACCTTGTCCAGCTCGTCCGTGGTCACCCCGGGGGCGATCAGCTTCGCGGCCTCCGCCATCGCCCGGGCGGCGATCCGGCCGGCGGTCCGCATCGCCTCGATCGTCTCCGGGGTCTGCACCTCCGGTCCGGTGTACGGCGTCGGCGCGGGCTTGCCGACGTACTCGGGGCGGCGGATGTTTCCGGGCACGGAACGGATGGGGGACAGCTCCCCGGTGCGAGCAGCGACTGGCCAGACATGCCAGCGAGTCTAACCAGCGTCCGTGGGGGAACATGTCGGTGGCGAGAGGAGCTGGTCATGGCCCTGTTCAAGAAGCGCACGGTCGGCAAGCCGGGCGAGTGGTACTACTGCCTGGAGCACAAGAAGGTCGAGGAGGGGCCTGAATGCCCCAACAAGGACCGGTTCGGGCCGTACGCCTCCCGCGACGGAGGCCGAACACGCGATGGCAACCGCCCGCGAGCGCAACCTCCAGTGGGAGAACGACCCCAAGTGGCACGACGCCCCGGCGGGCGGCCGGGACGACACCGCCTGAGCACACCCTGAGGCGTCCGTGGGTGGCTGCTCATGCCGCCCCGGACGCCGTAACGCCCGGACGGGCCGGCCATGTGCACGGTCAAGCCCGGGACGGGCCGCCGGCGGCACGGCACACCGGCTCGGCGCCTGAGCCCAGGCCGACGCCCCCGCGGGTCCTTCCGCCACAGGCCGGCAGGAAGCGACTGTGCCGCGCGGCCGAGCGGGCCTTGCCCGGCTGACCGCGCGTCGCCCACGACGACGCCCCCAGGCCGAGCGCGCGCTGCCAAGGCTCACGCGCTGCCGAGGCCCGCGCGAGGGCGTGTGACGCGTCGGCGTGGGGGGTGCTTCGGCGTGGGGGTGCGTCGGCCGAGCGGCCGCACCGTGCGCGCAACCGGCCCGCCCGACCCGTCCTCACCAGCGCGCGGGCGGTGGGGCCGTCAGATGTTCCGCCAGTCTCGACACCCTGTCCCGCAGGCGCCGGCGGCCCCGTGGGGTCGGCAGGGCGTTCTCCCCGGCCGCCGCGCTGACCAGGTGCTGGACCGTGTCCAGGTCCAGTTCCGAGCCGGCGGGTACGGCCAGCGCCTCGTGGGCCATCGCCGGCAGCTCGCCCGCGCCGGGGCCGAGGGCCAGGACCGTCGCCCCGGCGCGCCGGGCGTCGGACACCCGTTCCAGGAGTGGTGCGGCAGGCCCCTCGGGGGACACCACCAGCAGCGTCTCGCCCCGCCGGGCCGCCTCCAGTCGTCCGAGGCCGACCGCCAGGTGCGCCGGGTCGCAGGGGCGCGCATCGTGCCGTACCAGCGTCGGGGCCAGCTCCGGCGTACCCGACCACGCGGCCTCGTCCACCAGATGCGCCGCCAGATGCCACGGCTCGTACTCCGGCGTGCCGACGAGCAGCAGCCCGCCCCCGTGCGACACCACCGACCCCCGCAGCGCCCCGGCGAACCGCCGCGTGGCGCCCAGCCACTCGGTCCCGGCGAGCACTTCCCGCAGCAACGCGACCCGTACGGCATCCATACGGCCGCATCCTGCCCCAACCGGACACTCGTGACATGGAATTCACCACGAATTCGCCCGGCTCGGGCAGGTGGACCGGTCGCCCGTACCAATGTCGAACGACCGGAGGAACCCGCCGATGACCGAGTCCAGCGTCCCCTTCCGCGCCGGCCACGCGGGATACGCCGGCTTCCGGATCCCCGCCGTCGTCGCCACCGTCCCCCACTCTCGGCTCCGCTCGAGCGGGGGCACCCCATCGGCACCCTGCTCGCCTGCTGCGAGGGCCGGGTCGGCTCCAAGGACGACTTCGGGAACATCGACGTCGTCCTCAGACGCTCCACGGACGGCGGCCGCACCTGGGGCCTGCTCCAGGTCGCCGCGGAGAACGGCGACGCCCTCGCCGGCAACCCGGCCCCCGTCGTCCTCGACACCGGCCGCGTCCTCCTCGTGCACGTACGCAACGCGGCCCTCGCCACCGACGACGCCATCCGGCGCGGCAAGGTGAGCGCGGCGGACGGGCGCCGCGTCTGGGCGCGGCACAGCGACGACGAGGGCCTCACCTGGTCGGCGCCGAAGGATGACGATCCGGGCCTCCGCCGACGGCGGCACCACCTGGCGCCCGGCGTTCACGGTGGACGGCCTGCCCGCCGCGTACTCCGATCTGGTCCGCGTCGACCCGGACACCGTGGGTCTGTTGTACGAGACCGGCGACTTCGGCGCCTACGAGACGATCACCTTCCGGCGGGTGCCCGTGACCGGGCTGACCTGAACCGTTGGGGGTGCCGGCACGGACGTAGAGTCGGGGCCATGACCTCTACCGACAGTGCTGCCGCCGACAACGCCCAGAAGGCCCCCGCCAAGGACCCCTGGGACCTGCCCGACGTCTCCGGACTCGTCGTCGGCGTGCTCGGCGGAACCGGACCGCAGGGCAAGGGACTGGCCTACCGGCTCGCCCGGGCCGGCCAGAAGGTGATCATCGGCTCGCGGGCCGCCGAACGCGCCCAGGCCGCGGCCGAGGAACTCGGGCACGGCGTCGAGGGCGCCGACAACGCCGAGACGGCGCGCCGCAGCGACATCGTGATCGTCGCCGTGCCGTGGGACGGCCACGGCAAGACCCTGGAGTCCCTGCGCGAGGAACTGGCCGGCAAGCTCGTCGTCGACTGCGTCAACCCGCTCGGCTTCGACAAGAAGGGCGCCTACGCGCTCAAGCCCGAGGAGGGCAGCGCCGCCGAGCAGGCCGCCGCCCTGCTGCCCGACTCCCGGGTCACGGCCGCCTTCCACCACCTGTCGGCCGTGCTGCTCCAGGACCCGGAGATCGAGGAGATCGACACCGACGTGATGGTGCTCGGCGAGGTCCGCGCCGACGTCGAGACCGTGCAGGCCCTCGCCGGGCGCATCCCCGGCATGCGCGGCATCTTCGCGGGGCGGCTGCGCAACGCCCACCAGGTGGAGTCGCTGGTCGCCAACCTGATCTCCGTGAACCGCCGGTACAAGGCGCACGCCGGGCTCCGCGTCACCGACGTGTGAGCCGGTGAGGTCCGTGGGGGACACTGGACGGCAGCAGCGGTACCAGCCGCGCCAGAAAGTGTCCCCCGACAGGAGCCGACCGCCATGCCCCGCCTTGCCCTCTACGCCCTGATCGTCTGCGTCCTCTCCGTGGCCGCCGCCGTCGTCTCCTTCACGCGGGGCAGCTTCCTGGGGATCGTGTGGGTGCTGCTGGCGGGCCTGTCGTCCAACATGTGCTGGTACTACGTCAAGCGCGCCAGGCAGCAGAAGTCCGCCACCGGCTGACCCGTCACGGGGCCGCCGAGCAGAACTCGTTCGAGCCCTGCCAGAAGCGGTACAGCTCCTGACCGCAGTACGTCTCGAAGTCGCTGATCCCCAGGGACTTCAGGATCGTGTCGATCACGTCGAAGAACACGCCGTTCACCGCCGGCAGCCACAGCAGCGCGAAGACGAACAGCAGGCCGAACGGCGCGAACGGCTCCACCTGGCGCCGGATGCCGTACGACAGCCACGGCTCGATCACGCCGTAGCCGTCCAGGCCCGGCACCGGCAGGAAGTTCAGCAGCGCGGCCGTCACCTGGAGCAGGGCGAGGAAGGCCAGCGCGAACCGGAAGTCGTTCGGCACGCCGTCCAGGGCGCCCAGCCAGAACGGGGCGGTGCAGACGACGGCGAACAGCACGTTCGTCAGCGGGCCCGCCGCCGAGATCAGACTGTGCTTCCAGCGGCCCTGGATCCGGTTCCGCTCGATGAACACGGCACCGCCGGGCAGTCCGATGCCGCCCATGATCACGAAAATCACCGGGAGCACGATGCTGAGCAGGGCGTGCGTGTACTTCAGCGGGTTGAGGGTCAGATAGCCCTTCGCGCCGATGGAGATGTCGCCGCTGTGCAGGGCGGTGCGCGCGTGCGCGTACTCGTGCAGGCACAGCGAGACGATCCACGCCGCCGTCACGAACAGGAACACGGCGACGCCGGGCTGCTCGGCGAAGCCGGTCCAGGTCGCCCATCCCGTGACCGCCGTCACGGCGACGATCCCGACGAACACGGGACTGATCCGTCGCTCGCTGTGGCGGGTGGTGGCGGTGGTCATGGGGCTCCCTGCACTCGTCGACACGGGGTGGGACGGCCCGACGGTACCGGGCTCAGGTGAAAAACGTCTCGCGCGGGGCGGTCGGTTCCGGGGAGGGTGGGCCCATGGGGCTGTGGCACGTGTTCTACGCGGACTGGCAGATGGAGTGCTGCGGCACGCCGTTCTCGGTCGGGGACGAGGTGAGCTGGCCGCTGCTGCTCCTGGACGCGGACACCGTGCTGGGCGGCGGCTGGCGCGACCAGCTCACCGAGGTCGCCGGTCCGGTGGAGGACGTGGCCGGGGTGCGGATGGTCCGGGAGGAGACGGGCCTCCCGGTGGCACTGGGGGCGGACCCCGACGCCGAGGAGGACCGGCGCCCGCAGCCGGGGAGCCGGGCCCGGTCGGTGGGGCTGCTGTCCGTCGAGCGGCACGGCGCGCGGTGGCCCGAGGCCGGCGGGCGGGTGCGGGCCGTGCAGGTGCTGACCCAGACCTGGGCCGAGACCGCGCCCGGATCGCGCTCCTACGGGCCGGTGGCGGGCAGGCGCGGGCTGCGGGTGGTGGAGCGCTGCCCGCGGTGGTTCACCGAGGCCGAGGGGGAGCGGGCCGCCGACGGGCGGGGACGGCGCTCGCGCGAGTCGGGTGTGGTGGTGACCCTGGACGTGCCGGGCACGGACTCCCGGCTCTCCCGTGCCGTCCGCGAGGCCCGGGGCATGCCCGAGCAGGGCGCCGAGCCCGGCGCGGAGACGAAAGGCATCCCGGCGCAGACCCTGACGGCCCTGCTGGAGTCGCTGAGCACGGTCGCGGCCCCACGCAGGGGCCCCGGCCAGGACCGCGGGCGCGCTGGCGGCGCTGGTCGCGGTGTGGACGCGGCATCTGACTCGGCGTCCGCCGGGCCGCGTCGTCATCGTGCCTGAGCGTCGTGGCGGTGGGCCGGCCACCCCGCCACCCACCCCGGCCGCCCGCCGCGCCGTCGAACGTCGTGACCCGCCCTCGTACCACCGGAGACAATGGACCCCGTGCACTACCGCATCCTCGGCACCACGCAGGCGCTCCGCACCGACGGCACGGTCGTCTCGGTCGGCGGGGCGCGGTTGCGTGCGCTGCTGACCGTGCTCGCCCTGCGGGCCGGCCGTACCGTGCCCGTGGGACTGCTCGTCGACGAGGTCTGGGACGGCGACCCGCCCGCCGACGCGCCGGGGGCGCTGCAGGCGCTGGTCGGGCGGTTGCGGCGGGCGCTCGGGTCGGACGCGGTCGCCTCCGCCGAGGGCGGGTACCGGCTCACGGCCGCGCCCGACGACGTCGATCTGCACCGGTTCGAGCGGCTGGCCGGCGAGGGGCTGCGGGCCCTGGGCGACGGCGACCCCGCCAAGGCCGCCGTGATCCTCGACGACGCCCTCGCCCTGTGGCGCGGCCCGGCCCTCGTCGACCTCCCCGACCGCACCGCCGAGGCGGCCCGCCGGGACACCCGCCGTCTGGACGTCCTGCGCGCCCGCCACACCGCCGCCCTCGCCCTCGGCCAGGCCGAGCAGTCCCTGCCCGAACTGACCGCCCTGTGCGACACCCACCCCCTGGACGAACCCCTCCAGACCCTGCGCCTGCGCGCCCTGCGCGACGCAGGCCGCACGGCGCAGGCGCTGGACGCGTACGAGGACGTGCGGAGCCTGCTCGCCGACCGCCTCGGCGTCGACCCGGGGCCCGAACTGCGCTCCCTGCACGCGGAGTTGCTGAGCCTGGGGGACAGTCCCGTACCCACCCCCACGGCCCCGCACCGGCCCGTCGGCAACCTGCGTGCCCGCCTCACCTCCTTCATCGGCCGGGAACCCGACATCGAGTCCATCCGGGGCGACCTCACCGCGGCCCGGCTGGTCACGCTGCTCGGGCCCGGCGGGGCCGGCAAGACACGGCTGTCGCAGGAGGCCGCCGAGGCCGTACGGTCCACGATGTCCGGCGGCGTGTGGCTGGCCGAACTCGCCCCGGTCGACGACCCCGCCGCCGTCCCGGAAGCCGTGCTCACCGCCGTCGGCGCCCGCGAGACCGTGCTGTACGGCGCCGGAGCCGAGGGCATCCGGGCCGCCGTCGCCGACCGCCTCGACGACCCCGTCGAGCGGCTCGCCGAGCACTGCTCCAGACCCCGCATGCTGCTGATCCTCGACAACTGCGAGCACGTCGCCGACGCCGCCGCCCGGCTCACCGAGGAACTCCTGGAGAGCTGCCCCGGCCTGACCGTCCTCGCCACCAGCCGTGAACCCCTCGGCGTGCCCGGGGAGTTGCTGCGCCCGGTGGAGCCGCTGCCCGAGCCGGTCGCGCTGCGGCTGCTCGCCGACCGGGGCGCGGCGGCCCGGCCCGGCTTCCGGGTCCAGGACGACCCCGAGGCGTGTGCGGAGATCTGCCGGCGCCTGGACGGTCTGCCCCTGGCCATCGAACTCGCCGCCGCCCGGCTGCGGATGCTCACGCCACGCCAGATCGCCGACCGGCTCGACGACCGCTTCCGCCTCCTCACCTCCGGCAGCCGCACCGTACTGCCCCGCCAGCAGACCCTCAGAGCCGTCGTCGACTGGTCCTGGGACCTCCTCGACGAGGACGAACGGGACGTCCTGCGGCGACTGTCGGTGTTCGCGGGCGGCTGCGACCTCCCCGCCGCCGAGGCGGTGTGCGGGCCGGTCGCCCTGGAGGCGCTCGGCTCGCTCGTCGACCGGTCCCTGGTCGTGGCCTCCCCGCCCGGCGAATCGGCCGACGGCGAGATGCGCTACCGGCTGCTGGAGACCGTCGCCGAGTACGCCGCCGAGCGGCTGGACGAGGCCGGACAGCGCACGGAGGCCGAGCGCGCCCACCTGACGCACTTCCGCGAACTCGCCCGCGTCACCGACCCGTTGCTGCGCGGCCCCGGCCAGCTCGCCGCCATCCACCGGCTGGAGCGTGAGTACGAGAACCTGCGCACCGCCCTGCGCCACGCCGTCGCCCTGCGCGACGAGCAGGAGGGGCTCTGCCTCGCGCTGTCCCTGGTCTGGTACTGGCAGATGCGCGACCTGCGCATCGAGGCCCGCAACTGGTGCCGCGAGGTGATGGCCCTCGGCCCCGACCCCTTCACCGAGCCCGTCCGCCGCGCCGCGCCCGTGTGGCAGCGCTGCACCGACGCACCGCCCCCGATGACCGGCGAGGTCCTCCTGGAGGCCCGGCGCGGTGTCCACCTGGCCCATCTCGCCTGCATGGACACCGAACTGGACGCCTGGCAGAACCCGCGGTCCCAGCAGAAGCTGCGGACCATCGCCCAGACCTACGAGCCCGGCCTCCCGCAGAACTGCCGGCTCCCCGGCCTGCTCTGGTTCTTCGCCGTGATGCTGACCGGCGACATGGACCGGCTGCGCGTCATCATGGAAGCGTCCATCCGCACCTGCCGGGAGACTCCCGGCTTCGAATGGGAGCTGGCCTCCGGTCTGCAGATGCGGGCCAACTTCCTCGCCAACCGCACCGACTGGGCGGGCGACGCCGCCCGTGACGCCGACGAGTCGCTGGAGATCTACCGGCGCCTCGGCGACGCCTGGGGCACGGCCGAGGCGCTCTCCGCGCGCGCCGAGGCCCACGAACGCAAGGGCGCCTACACCCTGGCCGCCGCCGACTACGAGGCGGCCATCGGGCACGCGGAAGAGGTCGGCGCGCGCGCCCAGGCGGCCGTCCTGGGCGCCCGGCTGGGCAGCGCGCTGCTGGAGGCCGGCGAGGGCGAGCGCGGCGAGCGGCTGCTGCGCGAGGTGATCGCACAGCGCGAGGACTCGCACAGCGAGGCCATGCCCGCCGCCCGTCTGTTCCTGGCCGGCTGGCTCGGCATGACGGGCCGCGTCCCCGAGGCGCGTGAGCACCTGCGGCGGCTGCGCCAGGACTTCCGTATCGCCAACTTCATCGTCTTCGACGCGTTCATCCTGGGAGCGGAGGCCTGGCTGGACTCCGTGGAGGAACGCCACGACGAGTGCCTGGACCGGATCCGCAGGGCGCTGGAGCGGGCTGGCGATCCGCTCTCGACGGCCATCGCACCCCATATGCGCGCGGTGTACCTGACCATCGCCGCCGGGTCCCTGGCCGGCCTCGACGGCGAGCACCGGGCCCGGGACGCGGCCCGCTGTCTCGGTGCCGCCCGCGCCCTCCTGCCGCCCGGCCACGTCGCCGCGCGGCAGGAACGCGAGGCGCACGCGCTGGCGGAGCGGCGGGCCCGGGCGGTGCTCGGCGACCGGGCGTACGAGACCGCGTACGCGGAAGGCGGCGGCCTCTCCCCCGAGGAGGCCGCCGCCCTGGTCTGACGCGAACCCGGACCGTCGGGTCAGCTCTTCGTGCGGAACTTGTGGATCGCGATGGGTGCCATCACCGCCGTGATCGCCACCGACCAGCCGAGCGTCACCCACAGGTCGTGCGCGACCGGCCCGCCGACCATGAGACCGCGCGCCGCGTCCGCCAGCGTGGACAGCGGGTTGTAGTCGGTGAAGGCCTGCAGCCAGCCCGGCATCGAGGTCGTCGGCGCGAAGATCGACGAGCCGAACTGGAGCGGGAAGAGCACCAGGAAGCCCATCGCCTGCACGGACTGCGCGCTCTTCATGATCACGCCCAGGGTGAGGAACACCCACATGATCGACGAGGCGAACGCCGTGGACAGGGCCAAGGTGGCGAACAGGCCGGGCCAGTCGGTGATCTCGAACCCGACCGCGACGGCGACGATCATCAGCACGGCGGTGGCGAAGAGCATCCGCAGCAGCTCCACCGAGATCTTCGCGAAGAGCACCGAGCCGCGCCCGATCGGCAGGGAGCGGAAGCGGTCCATGACGCCGGAGTTGAAGTCCTGGCTGAATCCGGTGCCGACGCCCTGGGACAGCGTCATGCTCATCATCGCGATCATGCCGGGGATCACGTACTGCACGTACTGGTCCTGTCCGCCGTCCAGCGCCTGGCCGATCGAGCCGCCGAACACGAACACGAACAGCAGGGTGAAGATGACCGGCATCAGCAGTGCGTCGGCCATCGACTCCGGGTCCTGGCGGATCCACAGCAGGTTGCGGCGGACGAGGGCGCTGGTGTGCCGCAGGTGACCGCGCAGCGGGATGCGGGCGTCGTCGGTGGTCGCGGGGGTGGAAAGGGTGGTGGCGCTCATACGGCGACCTCTTCGCGGTCCTCGGCGGGTGTGGTGTCCTGCGGGGCACTGGCGCGGTGGCCGGTGAGGGACAGGAACACCTCGTCCAGGCTGGGCAGTTCGGTGGTGATGGAGGCGAGCGTGATGCCACGGGCCGTGACGGCGCCCACGACGGCGGTCAGTTGCTCGTCGCTGAGGATCGGTACGAGAAGGGTGCCCGTGTCGGCGTCCACGGTGGTGGTCGCGAGCCCGGTGATGCCGAGATCGTCGAGGTACCCGGCGAGCGGCCGCAACTGCAGGGCATCGGCCGGCCGCATCCGCAGCGTGCGCCCGCCGACCTTGGCCTTGAGTTCTTCGATGCCCCCGCCCGCGACGACCTTGCCCCGGTCCACGACGGTCAGTTCGGAGGCGAGCTGCTCGGCCTCCTCCATGTACTGCGTGGTCAGCAGCACGGTCACGCCGTCCCCCACCATGGCCTTCACCTCGTCCCACACCTCGTTGCGGGTGCGGGGGTCGAGCCCGGTGGTCGGTTCGTCGAGGAAGAGGACGGCGGGCCGCCCGATCATCGAGGCGGCCAGGTCGAGCCGCCGCCGCATGCCGCCGGAGTACGTCCTCGCCGGCCGTTTCGCGGCCTCCGTCAGCGAGAACCGCTCCAGCAACGCGTCGGCACGCGTGCGGGCCTCCTTGCGCGGCAGGTCCAGCAGCCGCCCGATCAGGTACAGGTTCTCCCAGCCGGGCAGTTTCTCGTCGACGGAGGCGTACTGCCCGGTGAGTCCTATGACCCGCCGCAGCTGCCGCGGCTGCCGTACGACGTCGTACCCGGCCACGGTCGCCTGTCCCGAGTCGGGCTGCAGCAGGGTGGACAGGATCCGCACCAGGGTGGTCTTCCCGGCCCCGTTCGGCCCGAGCACCCCCATCACGGTCCCCTCCCGCACCTCCAGGTCGACCCCGTCCAGTGCCTTGGTCTCCCCGTAGTGCTTCACCAGCCCCCGCACGGTGACAGCGGCGCCGCCGGCTTGTTCGTCGATTCGCGTCATGAGACAGACAGTCTCAGGGCCCACCGACAAACCACCTACAGACCGCCGACACCGCGGAGAATTCGCCGACGGGCACCGCAACCAATAATTGAGGAACCACGACGGCGAGCGACCACGTCCGCGAGAGCGGCGCCGGTTCAGGCGCAAAAGAGGAACGGCCCGCCGACGGGGGAAGATCGGCGGGCCGTCCGTGGTACCGCTGTGGCTCTAGTGGACGGAGTGCTCCTCCTGCGGGAACGTTCCTCCGACGACGTCCTCGGCGAACGCCTTCACCGCGTTGCCCATGACCTCACGCAGGTCGGCGTACTGCTTCACGAACTTGGGAACGCGCCCACCGGTCAGACCCAGCATGTCGGTCCACACCAGCACCTGCGCGTCGGTCTCGGACCCCGCTCCGATCCCCACCGTCGGAATGTGCAGCACCCGCGTCACCTCGGCCGCCAGCTCCGCCGGAACCAGCTCCAGCACCACCGCGAAGGCACCCGCGTCCTGCACGGCCTTCGCGTCCCGCAGCAGCTGCTGGGCCGCCTCCTCGCCCCGCCCCTGCACGCGGTAGCCCATCGTGTTGACGGACTGCGGGGTCAGGCCGATGTGCGCCATGACCGGGATGCCGGACTCGACGAGCAGCCGGATCTGCTCGTGCGACCGCTCGCCCCCCTCCAGCTTCACGGCCTGCACGCCCGCCTCCTTCACCAGCCGGGTCGCCGAGCGCAGCGCCTGCACCGGACCCTCCTGGTAGGAGCCGAAGGGCAGGTCACCGACGATCAGGGCGCGCGTGGTGCCCCGTACGACCGCCGCCGACAGCATGGTCATCTCGTCGAGGGTGACGGGCACGGTCGACTCGTACCCGAGGTGGCAGTTGCCCGCCGAGTCGCCGACGAGCATGACCGGGATCCCGGCCTCGTCGAAGACGGACGCGGTCATCGCGTCGTAGGCGGTGAGCATGGGCCACTTCTCGCCGCGCTCCTTGGCGGCGGCGAGATCGCGCACGGTGATGCGGCGGGTGCCCTTGCCCCCGTAGAGCGCCTTGCCGCCGTCGGAGGGCTTCGCCCGATCGGTCTGGGCAGCCGGAAGCTGCGTCATTGCACGGCTCCTAACACGTCATCTCGAGGCGCCCTGACGGCGTCCCCGGACCACGTCCATGGTGGCACCTCGTGCCATCGAGGGCTAGGGGAGCCCCTGTGAGTTCCGCCCCGGTGTCCTGAAGCACAGCGCGCGTAAGAGCTCGGTAAAAGTATTCCAATACGAGACGGTATCGTATCGAAATGGTCCTACGCTCGACGCCATGACTACTCCTGCCGACCGCGCCGCCCCCGCCGGCCCCCGGATACCGGAAGCGGTGCACCGGCGCCGCTGGGCGATCCTCGGCGTGCTGATGCTGAGCCTGCTGATCGTCGTCCTCGACAACTCGATCCTGAACGTCGCCATCAAGACGATCTCCACCCCGGCCCCGACCGGCCTGGGTGCCACGCAGAGCGAGCTGGAGTGGGCGATCAACGCCTACACCCTCGTCTTCGCGGGCCTGCTGTTCACCGCCGGGCTGCTCGGCGACCGGCTGGGCCGCAAGAGGGTGCTGCTCGGCGGTCTGGTGGTGTTCGGCATCGGCTCCGCGTTCGCGGCCTTCTCCGGCTCGCCGGGCGAGCTCATCACCTTCCGCGCCGTGATGGGCCTGGGCGCCGCGTTCGTCATGCCGGCCACCCTCGCCGTCCTCATGAACGTCTTCGAGCGCGAGGAGCAGCCGAAGGCCATCGGCATCTGGGCCGGCGGCGTCGGCCTCGCCATCGCCATCGGGCCCATCACCGGCGGCGTGCTCCTCGACCACTTCTGGTGGGGTTCGGTCTTCCTCATCAACGTGCCGATCGTGCTGCTCGCGCTCGGGCTGATGCTGTGGCTGGTGCCCGACTCCCGCGACCCGAACCCGGGCCGCATCGACCCCGTCGGCGTCGTGCTGTCCGTCGTCGGCCTGGTGCTCCTCGTCTACGGCATCATCAAGGGCGGCCAGCTCGCCGACTTCACCGACGCCACCGTGCTGTCGACGATCGGCGCCGGTCTCGCCGTCCTGGTCGCCTTCGTCGTGTTCGAGAAGCGCAGCGACCACCCGTCCATCGACGTCACGTACTTCAAGAACAAGGTCTTCTCGGCCGCCATCGCCGCCATCGCGCTGGTGTTCTTCGCGCTGATGGGCGTGACCTTCTTCTCCGTCTTCTACACGCAGAGCGTGCGCGGCTACTCGCCGCTGCAGACCGGTCTGCTGATGCTGCCGCTGGCCGCCGCCCAGATGATCTTCGCGCCCCGTGCCCGGCTGCTGGTCGACCGCTTCGGCAACAAGGCCACCACGACCGCCGGAATGCTGGTCATCGCCGCGATGCTGGCCGCCTTCGCCACCCTGGACGCGGACACGCCCATCTGGATCCTCGAGGTCATCTTCTTCCTCATGGGAACCGGCATGGCGCACATCATGACCCCGGTCAGCGTCGTCATCATGCAGGCCCTGCCCCGCGAGAAGGCCGGCTCGGCCTCCGCGCTCAGCAACACCTTCCGGCAGGTCGGAGGCGCCCTAGGCATCGCCGTCCTCGGCTCCGTGCTGTCCACGGCGTACCGCACGGGGATCGAGGACAGGCTCGGCCAGCTGCCGCCCGCCGTCCGCCACACCGCGGGGGAGTCCATCGAGGCCACACTCGGCGTCGCGGCGAAGCTCGGCCCGCAGGGCAAGGCCCTCGTCACCCCCGCCTACGACGCGTTCCTGCACGCGATGCACATCACCGCCCTGTGGGGAGCGGGCGTCGCGCTGGTCGGCACGGTCGTCGTGGCGCTGTTCCTGCCGGGCAAGCAGCCGGCGCCCCAAGAGGGGGACGAGGAGAAGGAGTTGTCGAACGCGCGATCGTGACCGTGCGCGAGAATGCAACCCTCACCAGCCCAGCAAAGGACGGAGCGACGTGAGCCTCGCCGAACGGCACCCCCGGCACGACGGCCCCCCGAGGGGCCGCCCCAGAAGCGAGGCCGTCGAGCGCGCCATCATCGAGGGCGTGATGAGGCTCCTGGAGGAGGGCGTGCCGCTCGCGGAGCTGTCCATCGAGCGCGTCGCCCGCACCGCCGGCGTCGGCAAGGCCACCATCTACCGCCGCTGGAGCGGCAAGGAGGAACTCTTCGTCGACGTCCTGCGCACCGCCGAACCCCCTGACCCGCCGCTCCCCGGTACCTCCATGCGTGACGACCTCGTGGTCCTGCTCGAGCAGGTGCGGCGGCGCGGCCTGGCCAACCGCACGTCGGCGATCCTGCACAACGCGCACGCCCAGATGAAGAGCAGCCCGAAGATCTGGGCGGCGTACCACGCCACCGTCATCGCGCCGCGCCGCCGGCTCGGCCTGGAGGTCCTGCGCCGCGGTCAGGGCAACGGCGAACTGCGCACGGACATCGACGTCGAACTGCTCAACGACCTGTTCGTCGGCCCCCTGCTCCTGCGCGCCGTCCTGCATCCGGACGCCGACCTGCCGGAGGGGCTCGCCGAACAGGTTGTCGACACACTGCTCGAAGGGCTGCGTCCCGGCAGCTCACCGTCCGTCAGTTCGGTATCGCCGCAGCCCTAGTGTGCGCGTTTCGTCACAGAGCGCGCTTTCCCCGGCCGTGATCGGAACTCGCCGCGCGGGCTCGATCGTCCTCGCCCCCGTACGGCCGTCGACGGACGGCGGGAACGGAACGGATCATCCCCTAGGGTCGTAAAGACACGGGGGCGATGTGTGCACGGCAGGCAGTGAGGCGACGGTATGGCGCAGCAGGCGTACATGACGGAGACGGACAACGGCGGCTCGGGGCCCGAGCGCCGGGGAACCCGGATTCGGCGCCTGTTCGACCGCATGGCCGGCGGCTGGCGGGGCGATCCGCGGATCTGGCGGCGCGGTGTGTTCCTGGCCACGTGCGCGGTGCTGCTGGCCGTGGTCATGCTGGTGCACTCGCGCATCCCGAACACCATCGGCAACCTGGGCAGCCTCACCGAGACGTTCCTGCCCTGGCTTGGGCTCCTCGTCCCGGTGCTGCTCCTGATCGCCCTGGTCCGCAGGTCGGCGATCGCGCTGATCGCGCTGACGCTGCCGGCGATGGTCTGGCTGAACCTCTTCGGCGGCCAGCTCAGCGACAAGACCGCCGCCGGCGGCGACCTCACCGTGGCCACGCACAACGTCAACGCCGACAACCCCGACCCGGTCGGCACCGCCCGTGACGTGGCCGCCTCGGGCGCGGACGTGCTGGCCCTGGAGGAGCTGACGGCGACCGCCGTCCCGACGTACGAGAAGGCGCTGGCGTCGACGTACCCCTACCACTCGGTGGAGGGCACGGTCGGGGTGTGGAGCAAGTACCCGCTGACCGACGTGCGGTCCGTCGACATCAAGCTGGGCTGGACGCGGGCGATGCGCGCCACCGTGACCGCCCCGGCCGGGCAGGTCGGGGTGTACGTCGCCCATCTGCCGTCCGTGCGCGTGAAGATGGAGGCGGGGTTCACCGCCCGGCAGCGCGACAAGAGTGCCGACGCGCTGGGCGAGGCCATCTCCCACGAGCCGCTGAAGAACGTCGTGCTGCTCGGCGACCTGAACGGCACCATGAACGACCGCGCGCTCAACGCCGTCACCTCCCAGATGCGCTCCACGCAGGGCGCGGTCGGCAACGGCTTCGGGTTCAGCTGGCCGGCGTCGTTCCCGATGGCGCGCATCGACCAGATCATGGTCAAGGGCGCGAAGCCGGAGAGCTCGTGGACCCTCCCGCAGACGGGCAGCGACCACCTGCCCATCGCCGCCCGTGTGAAGGTCGCCACAGGCGGCTGAGGAAAGCCGCAGGTCAGGGGCGTTTGGATAGAGGCCGGCAACCGCGCCTCCACCTCTGGGAGGCCTCGTGGAATAGTCGGCCTGCGAGACTTTGTTCCGTACTTGAACATACACGTACGGATCTCCAAGCAAGTCTCGAAAGGCTCCCTCATGCCCCTGGCCCTGCTCGCCCTCGCCGTGGGCGCCTTCGGCATCGGTACGACCGAGTTCGTGATGATGGGGCTGCTGCCCGACGTCGCGGACGATCTGCACATCTCGATACCCAGCGCCGGCCATCTGGTGTCGGCGTACGCGCTGGGCGTCGTCATCGGCGCCCCGCTGCTGGCCGCGGTCACGGCCAAGATGTCTCGCCGCACGGTCCTGATCAGCCTGATGGGACTGTTCGTCGCGGGCAACGCGCTGTCGGCCCTCGCGCCCGACAACGGCTGGCTGCTGGCGGCCCGCTTCCTGAGCGGTCTGCCGCACGGCGCCTTCTTCGGCGTGGGTGCCGTCGTCGCTACGAACATGGTCGCCCCCGAACGCAAGGCGCGCTCGGTCTCCCTGATGTTCCTGGGTCTGACGGTCGCGAACGTCGCGGGCGTGCCCGTGGCGACCCTCATGGGCCAGAACCTCGGCTGGAGGGCGACCTTCCTCGGCGTCAGCGCCATCGGACTGGCGGCGATCGCCGCGCTCGCGTTCCTGATCCCGCACGACCACGAGCACACCACCGCACAGGGCCTGCGCGGCGAACTCGCCGCCCTGCGCTCCGTCCCGGTCTGGCTGTCGCTCGGCACGACGGTCGCGGGCTTCGGCGCCCTCTTCTCGGCGTACAGCTACATCACGCCGATGCTCACGGACGCCGCCGGTTACGCAGGCGCCAGCGTGACCCTGCTGCTGGCGCTGTTCGGCGTCGGCGCGACCGCCGGCAACCTGCTCGGCGGCCGCCTGGCCGACCACTCCCTGCGGGGCACGCTGTTCGGCGGCCTGACCTCCCTCGTGGCGGTGCTGGCGCTCTTCCCGCTCCTGATGCGTACGGAGCTGACCGCGGGCGTGGCCGTGATCCTGCTCGGCATGGCGGCCTTCGCCACCGGCTCCCCGCTCCAGCTGATGGTCATGGAGAAGGCCTCGTCGGCCCCGTCCCTGGCCTCCTCCGCCAACCAGGCCGCCTTCAACCTGGCCAACGCCGGCGGCGCCTGGATCGGCGGACTCGCCCTGGCCGCGGGCTTCGGGGTCACCTCCCCGGCCCTGGCCGGCGCGGCCCTGGCCGTCCTCGGCCTGGGCGTGGCCTCGCTGGCGTACGCGGTGGACCGGCGCAGGGCGCCGGCCGGCGGGCGCGAGCGGATCGTGGCGAGCCACGTCCCGCAGGAGGCGGAAGCGGTGCACCACTGACGGCTGCCGGTACGCCGGTGCCGTGACTCGGACGGCAGTGCGCGGGATCGGTCCCGCGCACTGCCGTTCTGCGTGTCCCTGCCGTGGTCAGCCCCGGCGTGCCGCGACGACCGCCGAACTGGTGGGCGTGGTCAGGACTTCGGTGGCGTCCAGGCCCGGATGCGTGAGGTAGAACAGCCGCAGCTCGTCCACGTGCCCCTCGAACCGAGGTGGCCAGTCGGCCGACGGAGTGAAGTCGTCCAGGACGAGAAGGCCGCCGGGTGCGAGCAACTCGACGACCCGCTCGGGATCGTCACGCTTGCCCCCGCCGTCGCAGAAGAAGACGTCGAACGGGGCATGCCGTTCGAGCAGCCGCCAGTCTCCGGTCAGCACGCTGACGCGCCGGTCGTCCGCGAAGACACCGGCCGCTCGACGGGCCAGCTCCTCATCACGCTCCACGGTGACGAGACGGGCACCGGACCCGAGGCCACTGTGCAGCCAGGCGGTCCCCACTCCCGAGCCGGTGCCGCTCTCGGCGATGACGCCGTCCGGCTTCGAGGCAGCGGCCACGCCGAGCAGCCTGCCCACCTCGGGAATGCAGCTCTTCTTGAACCCCGCCTCGGCCGCGAGACCCTCCGCGGCCACGACACGGGGCGGAAGCGCACGTTCTGCCATGATCAGGCCCCCCTTCACAGTGCGCCTGACGCTACCTGACCCGCTGTCAGCACGCCGACCAGTCGGTCGAGTCCGCCGAACCGCCAACCGTGTCAAGGCCGCGGCCTACCGGGCTCGCAGACGGAACGCCTCGTCACGCTCCGGGTAGGGCCAACCCGAAGAGGGATCCGGGGACAGCCCCGGTGATCTCGGGCTCGAAGGACGCACCCTCTCGTCAGACGGACTCCCGCCACCCGTTCGTGATCGGCAGCCGCCGGTCCTTCCCGAACCCCTTCGCCGAGATCTTCGTGCCCGGCGGGTACTGCCGCCGCTTGTACTCGGCCGTGTCGACCATGCGCAGTGTCTTGGTGACCAGCTCCCGGTCGTACCCGGCCGCCACGATCTCGTCCGCGCCCTTGTCGTGGTCGACGTACAGGTCCAGGATCGCGTCCAGCACCGGGTAGTCGGGGAGCGAGTCCGTGTCGACCTGGCCCGGGCGGAGTTCCGCGCTCGGGGGCTTGGTGATGGAGTTCTCGGGGATCGGCGGGGTCTGGCCCCGCTCCCGGGCGGCCCTGTTGCGCCACTCGGCCAAGCGGAAGACCGACGTCTTGTACACGTCCTTGATGGGGCCGTACGCCCCGACGGAGTCGCCGTAGAGCGTCGAGTAGCCGACCGCCAGTTCGGACTTGTTGCCGGGGGCCAGGACGATGTGGCCTTCCTGGTTGGAGATCGCCATGAGCAGCGTTCCCCTCAGCCGCGACTGGAGGTTCTCCTCCGCCAGGCCCGTCAGGCCCAGCGAGCCCATGTACGCGTCGAACATCGGCTCGATGGGAACGGTCCGGAAGTTCAGGCCCGTGCGGCGGGCCATCTCCGCCGCGTCGTCCTTCGAGTGGTCCGAGGAGTACTTCGACGGCATCGACACGCCGTACACGTTCTGCGCGCCCACCGCGTCGCACGCGATCGCCGCGACCAGCGCCGAGTCGATGCCGCCCGACATGCCGATCAGGACCGACTTGAAGCCGTTCTTCGCGACGTACGCCCGCAGGCCCACGACCAGCGCCGAGTAGACCTCCTCGTCGTCGTCCAGACGGTCCGCGTAGCCGCCGGGCAGTTCCCGTTCGTAGGGAGCGAGCGGCTCCTGCGACAGCACCACCCGGTCGATCCGCAGGCCGTCGTCCACGACACCGGTGGGCGCGTCCGCCGACGCCGCCGGCAGGTCCAGGTCCAGGACCACGCAGCCCTCGTCGAACTGCGGCGCCCGCGCCACGACCTCGCCGTCCTTGTCGACGACGATCGAGTCACCGTCGAACACCAGCTCGTCCTGGCCGCCGATCATGGCCAGGTACGCGGTCGTGCAGCCGGCCTCCTGGGCCCGCTTGCGGACCAGCTCCAGGCGCGTGTCGTCCTTGTTGCGCTCGTAGGGGGACGCGTTGATCGAGACCAGCAGGCCCGCCTGCGCCGAGCGCGCCGCCGGGACGCGTCCGCCGTCCTGCCAGAGGTCCTCGCAGATGGCCAGGGCGACATCCACGCCGTGCACCCGCAGGACCGGCATGCTGTCGCCGGGCACGAAATAGCGGAACTCGTCGAAGACGCCGTAGTTCGGCAGGTGGTGCTTGGCGTAGTTCAGGACCACCTCGCCGCCGTACAGCACCGCCCCGGCGTTCTGCGGCGCGCCGGCCGGCTGGCCGTACTTCGGCTGGGCGGTCGCGCTGCGGTCGAGATAGCCGACGATCACCGGCAGCTCGCCGAAGCCCTCGTCGGCCAGGCGGGTGGCAAGACTCCTCAGTGCCGCCCGGGAGGCCTGAACGAAGGACGACCTGAGGGCCAGGTCCTCGACGGGATACCCGGTCAGCACCATCTCGGGGAACGCCACGAGATGCGCTCCCTGCTCGGCGGAGTGCCGGGTCCAGCGGACGATCGACTCGCTGTTCCCGGCGAGGTCGCCGACGCTCGAATCGATCTGGTTCAGGGCGAGACGTAGTTGAGGCACGGGTCCAGTGTAATCGTCAGAGCGACGCAATGGGGTGGCCTGGGTCACCCCGGGCCACCCCAGATCCCCAGGGGTGGTCAGCGGCGCCGGTACGACTCGACGTAGCCGTTCGCGGGCGTGCCCACGCCGGTGACGTCGTCGTAGCCCTTCACGGCCGCGAGCGAACTGTCCTTGCCCAGGCTGCGCACGGACGTGGCCAGGCCGCCGGTGGCGTCGTAGCCGTTCACGAAGTCGACGCGGGCCACGGCGAGGCCGGAGCCCGTCGGGTTGTCGGTGACGTCGTGGTAGACCTTCGAGCCGGCCTTGGCGTAGATCGCCGGGTTGGCGAAGCCGATCGGCTTGCCGCCCCGGGCCTCCTGGGCCAGGGCCTGGATGGCCGCGACGGTCGGCGCGGCGAGCGAGGTGCCGCCGATGCGGTACTCGCTGTACGCCTGCGTCTTCCCGTCCGGCTGGGTCTGCGTCTGGCCGACCAGGAAGCCGGTGTTCGGGTCGGCGATGGCCGCGATGTCGGGGACGACACGGTTGCCGGCCGCGCTGTTGGCCTTGGCCAGCGCGTCCGGTACGACGCCCTGCTGGTAGCCCGGCTCCGCAACCGTCTTGCTGGTGCCGCCGCCCGCGCCGGAGGTGAAGGCGCCGGGGAAGTCCGTCCAGCTCTTGCCGTCGGCCGACAGACCGGCCTTGTCGGTGCCCCAGCCGGTCTCCCACAGGTAGTTGTCACCCTTGCCGACGGCGAGCGAGGTGCCGCCGACGGCGGTGACCCACGCCGAGTTGGCCGGGGAGTCGACCTGCTTCGTCCCGGAGCTCGCGACCTCGTCGCCGTCGTCGCCGGAGGAGAAGTAGAAGCCGATGCCCTCGACCGCGCCCAGCTGGAAGACCTGGTCGTAGGCCGCCGCGAGGTCGGGAGTCTGCGCGGCCTCGACCTCGCCCCAGGAGTTGGACACGATGTCGGCCAGGTGGTTGTCGACGACCTTGCCGAGCGCGTCGAGCAGGTCGGCGTCGGTGCAGGACGCGGCGCCCACGTAGGTGACGTCCGAGGCGGGCGCGACCGCGTGCACGGCCTCGACGTCCAGGGTCTCCTCGCCGTACCAGCCGGAGGCCGAGCAGTCCTCGGTGTTCGTGTAGTGCTTGGGCAGCACCTGGTGCAGCTGGCCGGTCTTCCACGCCGCGTCGCCGTTCCTCTTGGCGTAGGCGGCGGCGTCGTAGGCGATGGTCGGCGAGGCGTACGCGTCCGTGATGGCGACCCGGACGCCCTTGCCGGTGCGCGTGCCCGCGCCGTAGGCGGCCCGCAGCTGCTTGCCCGTGTACCCCTTGACCGCGTACGGGATCTTCGTGCCGTACGCGTCCGGCAGCGTGCTCGCGGTCTTCGAGCCGTAGTACGAGGAGAACGGCCCGGCGTTGCGGAACACGGTGTCCGGCGGCGGCAGTTGGTCGTCGTGGGTGGCCATGTGGGGCGCGTTGTCCAGGCCGGTGACGGTCAGGACGGCTTCGGCCAGGCCCGCCGGGACGGAGGCGGTGCTCGCCGGGGCGCGGTAGGTCCTCGCGCCCTTGGCGAAGTTGTGGAGCTGGGTGCCGAAGGCCTGCTCGGCGGCGGCCACGTCACCGGTGACGGAGACGTAGTGCCGCGTGACCCCGGTGACCTTCAGGCCGGCGGCCGTCAGCCAGGCCTTCACGGCCGCCACCTGGGCCTTGGTCGCGCCGAAGCGGGCCTGCGCCTTCTTGGCGGTCAGGTACTTGCCGTACGAGGCGGACGCCGGGTCGGACACGGCCTTCGCGTACGCGGCGAGGCCGGTGGCGTCGCGGCCCCGGAGATAGACCCGGGCCGACATCCGGGTGCCGTCGGAGGTGGCGCCCTGGTCGGCCTTGGCCGTGGCCCAGGCGGGCCTGGTCCCGGACAGCAGGTCGCGGAGCGGGTGGTCGGCGGCGTGCGCCGCGGGTATGCCGAGCGCCAGCGCACCGGCGAGCATCGGCAGTGTCGCCGCGATGCTCACTCCAGCGCGCACCTTGGCGCGGTTCGATCTCATGGAACCCCCTGTGCGGTTCGTCGCGAGTGGATCACTCGACCGTCGTCACTCTCGCGACGAACCGTTCATGTCAGGGGAATGCGAAACCCAAGAAGCGCTCTATGGAGGCCAAGAAGTGCCCAAGGCGCCGTAAGCCAGGGCGATTTGAGGCTTACGTCCCAAGCGGGTTCTGCGCTAGGAGCGCGGCGCGGCACCCCGCTCCTTCAGCATGTCCGCCATCAGGCCGATCTCCGACTGCTGCGCTTCCACCATGCCCTGGGCGAGCCGCTTCTCGACGCCGACCGTGCACTTCTCCACACAGCCCTCGGCCATGTGGACGCCGCCCTTGTGGTGGTCCGTCATCAGCTGGAGGTAGAAGATCTCCGCCTGCTTGCCGTCCAGCGTGCCGAGCTTCTTCAGCTCGGTGTTGGTCGCCATGCCCGGCATCAGCGCACCGTCCTTGCCGGAGGCCATGTCACCCATGTCCATCCAGCTCATCGGCGGTTCGGAGGACACCTTGGGCAGCCCCCACAGGTCGAGCCAGCCGAGCATCATGCCGCGCTGGTTGGCCTGCGTCTGCGCGATGTCGTAGGCGAGGCGCCGCACGTCCTCGTCCTTCGTGCGGTCGCGCACGATGTACGACATCTCCACGGCCTGCTGGTGGTGCACCGCCATGTCCCGCGCGAACCCGGCGTCCGCGGACTCGGCGGACGGGGTCCGGCTGTTGCCGTCGTCCCCGGCGACGGCGTAGGTGATCGCACCGGCCGCGACGAGTGCCGTCGCGGCGGCCCCGGCGATCAGGCCGACGTGCCTCACTGCGACAGCCCGTTCGTGCAGGCGGCGCCCGGCTCGGGCGTCTGCTCGCCCTGCACGAACTTCTCGAAGAACGCATCGACGTCGGGGTCGCTCGCGCCCGTCACCGTGCGCTGGTGGCCCCAGGCCGAAAGCATGATCGGGTCCTTCTGGTCGTCCATCGGGCTCATCAGGGTGTACGGCGTCTTCTTCACCTTCGCCGCGAGCGCGTCGATGTCGGCCTTCTTCGCGTCGGCGTTGTACGTCACCCACACCGCGCCGTGCTCCAGCGAGTGCACGGCGTTGGTGTTGTCGAGCTCCTTGGTGTAGACGTCGCCGTTGCAGTTCATCCAGACCTGGTTGTGGTCGCCGCCCACCGGCGGCTCGGAGGCGTACTTCACGGCCTTGGTGACGTGGTTGCGGGCCAGCTTCCCCTGCCAGGTCTTCACGCCGTCCTTGCCCGTGACGAACTTCCCTTCGGCCGAGGAGTCGCTCGCCGCGGTGTCACTGCCGCTCGTCGTCGGACTGGGACCGCACGAGCACGACACCGCCGACGACCAGACCGGCAGACGATCACCACGCTGGCCGCGATGGTGAGGATCCGGTTGCGGCGCTCACGGGACTGCTCGGCGCGCCGCATCTCCTCTATTCGCGCCTTGCGAGCCGTGCTGTCCTTCTTGGCGGAGCCCATGAGGTGTCCTTCGTGGGAAAGGTGGGACGGTCGGTTGATCGTAATGGGGGGAACAGGGCGCCTCGTAGAGCGGCCACCGGAATGGGCTGAATCGATACGGCACCGACAGCTGCCCGACAGCTTCGTGGGTCCGGTTCTTCGCGATCCTGCCGGATAATTTGAACCGTAGATTCCTATTACCTACGCTGCGTGCATGCGGCTGCTGCGCTCCACCGACCTCGCCCTGCGGGTCCTGATGCGGCTCGCCGTCGCGGGCGGGTCGAGTCCGACGACCCGGGAGGTCGCGGACGGCATGGACGTGCCGTACACCCACCTGGCGAAGGTCGTCGCCGAGCTCCAGCACATGGGGCTGCTGGCGGCCCGCCGCGGCCGCGGCGGCGGCCTCACCCTGACCGAGCAGGGCCGCACGGCGTCGGTGGGAGCCGTGGTGCGCGCCTTCGAGGGCGGACGGCGACGTCGTCGACTGCGAGGGCGCCACCCCCTGCCCCCTGAACTCCGCCTGCCGTCTGCGCGGCGCCCTGCGCCGGGCCCAGGAGGCGTTCTTCGCCTCACTGGACCCGGTCACGGTCCGGGACATCGTGGCGGAGCCGACCGGGGCGTTGCTGCTCGGGATCTCGCGGGGGAGCTAGCGCCGCGCCCGGCCGCCGACCCACCTACGACCGCCCCGCCAGCCACAGGTCCGGCCCGAACACCTCGTAATGGATGTCGGCCGGGGACACGCCCTTCGCGATCAGCTGGGCCCGCACCGCCCGCATGAACGGCAGCGGCCCGCACAGGTACGCGCGCGTGCCCGGGCACGACCAGGACGCCGGCGAGGTCGACCAGGCCGGAGCGGGTGCCCGCCGGGGCGTCCTGCTCGTACCAGAGGTGGACGGCCGAGTCCGGCAGCTTGGCCGCATAGGCCTCGTGATCGGTGCGCAGGGCGTGGGCGGCGGGCGAGCGGTCGCCGTGTACGACGGTGACCGGGGCGTGGTGCCCCGAGCCGGCGAGGTGCGCCAGCATCGCGGTCATCGGGGTCACGCCGATGCCCGCCGAGGCCAGCAGCAGCGGCGTGTCGGGGCCGGCGTCCAGGACCAGGTCGCCGTACGGCTCGGACAGCTCCAGGACGTCGCCCTCCTCCACGCGCGCGTGGAGGTGGTTCGAGACCTCGCCGTCGGGGGCGCCGTCGCCGCGCACACGCTTCACGCTGATCTGCCGCAGCAGCGGTCCCGGCGCGCCGGAGAGGCTGTACTGCCGTATCTGCCGGGCGCCGTCCGGGAGGGCGACGCGGACGGAGACGTACTGGCCCGCGACGAAGTCCCGCACCGGAGAGCCGTCGGCGGGCCGCAAGCGGAACGTGGCGACGTCCGCGGTCTCGGCGACGCGCTCGACGACCTCCCAGGCCCGCCAGGAGGGCCCGCCGCGCTCGTCGCGCAGCCGCTTCTCGACGGCGACGAGGGCGTTCGCCATCAGCCAGTAGACCTCGTCCCAGGCGGCGGCGACCTCGGGTGTCACGGCGTCGCCGAGCACGTCGGCGATGGCGGCGAACAGGTGCTCGTGGACGATGTCGTACTGCTCGGGCGTGACGCCGAGCGAGGCGTGTTTGTGGGCGATGCGGTGCAGCATCGCGTCCGGCCGCTGCTCCGGATGGTCCAGCAGGTGCGTCGCGAAGGCGGCGACGGAACCGGCGAGCGCCTGCCGCTGGGTGCCTGCGGCCTGGTTGCCCCGGTTGAACAGGTCGCGCAGCAGCTCGGGGCGGGCCGCGAACAGGCCGGCGTAGAAGCGCTCGGTGATCGCGCCGAGGGCCGCGCCGACGGCGGGGAGGGTGGCGCGGACGGTGGCGGCGGACTGCTCGGACAGCATCGGGGCTCCTCGGGGCTCGACTGTCGCGCACGTTATTTAAACTTGCATCTGAGATGCAAATTAAGCGGATGGGGCGGCGAGACGGACCGGCCGTTACGGATGTCGCTGCGAGCAGGCACTATGGGCGGAAGAGCAGTTCACCTGCCGTATGCGAGGCGTTCCACCCCGGGCCGGCCGGGCGATCATGGTCCGCAACGCGTTCGAAATGGTGGTGTGGTGGGATGCTCTGGTGCCCGACCGCCTCCCGTGGTACGGAAGAGACAGGCGGCCTGACCAGCAAGGATGGGGAAGCGGAAGATGGACAAGCAGCAGGAGTTCGTGCTCCGGACGTTGGAGGAGCGCGACATCCGGTTCGTACGCCTGTGGTTCACGGACGTGCTGGGCTTCCTCAAGTCCGTCGCCGTGGCCCCGGCCGAGCTGGAACAGGCCTTCGACGAGGGCATCGGCTTCGACGGCTCCGCGATCGAGGGCTTCGCCCGGGTCTACGAGTCCGACATGATCGCCAAGCCGGACCCGTCGACCTTCCAGATCCTGCCCTGGCGTGCGGAGGCCCCGGGCACGGCCCGGATGTTCTGCGACATCCTCATGCCGGACGGCTCCCCGTCCTTCGCCGACCCGCGCTACGTGCTCAAGCGGGCCCTGGCCCGCACCTCCGACCTGGGCTTCACGTTCTACACCCACCCGGAGATCGAGTTCTTCCTGCTGAAGGACCGGCCGCTGGACGGCAGCCGTCCGACGCCCGCCGACAACTCCGGCTACTTCGACCACACCCCGACGAACGTCGGCATGGACTTCCGCCGCCAGGCGATCACCATGCTGGAGTCGATGGGCATCTCGGTCGAGTTCTCCCACCACGAGGGCGCCCCGGGCCAGCAGGAGATCGACCTGCGGTACGCCGACGCGCTCTCCACGGCCGACAACATCATGACGTTCCGCCTGGTCATGAAGCAGGTGGCGCTGGAGCAGGGCGTGCAGGCGACGTTCATGCCGAAGCCGTTCTCCGAGCACCCGGGCAGCGGCATGCACACGCACCTGTCGCTCTTCGAGGGCGACCGCAACGCCTTCTACGAGTCGGGCTCGGAGTACCAGCTGTCGAAGGTGGGCCGCTCCTTCATCGCGGGCCTGCTGCGGCACGCGGCGGAGATCTCCGCGGTCACCAACCAGTGGGTGAACTCCTACAAGCGCATCTGGGGCGGCGCGGAGCGCACGGCGGGCGCGGGCGGCGAGGCCCCGTCGTACATCTGCTGGGGCCACAACAACCGCTCGGCGCTGGTCCGGGTGCCGATGTACAAGCCCGGCAAGACGGGCTCGGCGCGGGTGGAGGTCCGCTCCCTGGACTCGGGCGCGAACCCCTACCTGGCCTACGCGCTCCTGCTCGCCGCCGGCCTGAAGGGCATCGAGGAGGGCTACGAGCTCCCGCCGGGCGCCGAGGACGACGTCTGGGCCCTCTCCGACGCCGAGCGCCGCGCGATGGGCATCGAGCCCCTCCCGCAGAACCTGGGCGAGGCCCTGACCCTGATGGAACGCAGCGACCTGGTCGCCGAGACCCTCGGCGAGCACGTCTTCGACTTCTTCCTGCGCAACAAGCGGCAGGAGTGGGAGGAGTACCGCTCGCGAGGTCACGGCGTTCGAGCTGCGGAAGAACCTTCCGGCGCTGTAGGGGCGACTCAGAACCGCAGGGGGCCGACGGTCACGGACCGTCGGCCCCCTGTCCGGTCCTGCGGAGACCGGCAGCGTCACGCCCCCGCTCTCTTCAGATCCGCCAGCAGCTGGTGCAGCGGCTCCGTCGCCCGGCGGCGGTACTCCTGGATCGCCCAGCCGTTGCCGTCCGGGTCCTTGAAGTGCATGAACGTGGCGCCGTCGTCCGGCGCGTACTGGACCGGCTCCGAGACGTCGAGGCCGCGTGCGACGAGCTCCGCGTGGGCCACCTTGATGTCGGCGACGCACAGTTGCAGACCCTGGTAGGAGCCGGGGGCCGGCGTGGGGCCCGGTGTCATCTCCCAGATCGAGCTGCCGAGGGCGATCGAGCAGCCGGAACCCGGAGGGGTCAGCTGGACGATCCGCATCCCGGGCATGACCTCCTGGTCGATGTCGACGTGGAAGCCGACCTTGTCCCGGTAGAAGTCCCGGGCACGGTCGATGTCCGTGACGGGCAGCGGGATGACTTCGAGAGTGAAGTCCATGGCGTGACTCCTTCGTCGGGCATGGGACCGTCGGGCATCGGACTACGGCTCAGGCGAACCGCCACCTCGTCTGGCTGAACGGCTCACCCTTACCGAAGCCGAAAACGGTGCGCGGCGCCACCGCGTAGACCGCCGCGTGTCCCGCACCGTGGTGGAAATGGCCCTCCTGTACCTCGAAGTGCCAGAAACTGCCGTACTTCGTCTCCCACGCGGCGGCCAGTTCGCGTAGCCGGGCGTCGTCGCTCACCCGGGTCGCCTCGCCCTCCACCACCAGGTCGTAGCCCTTGTTCCAGGTGTTCGTGCCGGTGGTGAGCACGACGTGCGGGTTCTGAGCGAGATTCCTCGCCTTGCGTTCCTCCGGGCCCGTGCAGAAGTGCAGGGCGCCGTCCGACCAGATCGCCGGCAGCGGGGTGACGTGCGGGCGGCCGTCCGGTCGCACCGTCGTGATCCAGAACAGCTCCGCCGCCGTGAGCCGCGCCTCGGCCTCCTGCCAGTCCGTCGCACGGGCCGTCTCGTCGCTGTAGCGCCGGTCCAGTCTGGTCTCGGGTCGCATGGTGGTCATCAGCCGTCCTCCTGAGCTCTCGCCTGTCAGAGCGCCCCCCACAGGGCAGACCCCGTCCGCCTGACGAACTCATCGGAGCTTGTCCCGCGGTCTGCGGCTAGGCTCAAAGCTGAACGACCTTGATCCGAAGCAAGTCCGAGGCAACTTTGAGGGAGGGCCCGGGATGACGGCGGCGCCGGGGCGCAGGAGCAGTACCTTCACGCGGCTGCTGCGGCACGGATTCACCGACGCCTCCGCCGCCGAACGGCTCCTGGACAGTGCCGAGCTGGCGACCCTGCGCGACGACCCGGTGCTGCTGGAAGCGCTGGGCGGGACCGCCGACCCCGATCTCGCGCTGCTCGGGCTCGTCCGGCTGCTGGAGGCCCAGCCGAACCCCGGCGCCCGCCAGGAACTCCTCGACACGCTGATCGCCGCCAAGCCGCTGCGTGACCGGCTGCTCGGCGTGCTCGGCGCCTCCACCGCCCTCGGCGACCACCTCACCCGGCACCCGGGCGACTGGCAGGCGCTCGTCATGTACGAGGCGTACGACCTGCACCCGGGGGTGGAGGAGTTCGAGGCCGGCCTCGCGGAGGCCACCGACCCGGTCTCCCTGCGCGTCGCCTACCGGCGCTGCCTGCTGTCCATCGCCGCCCGTGACGTGTGCGGCACGACCGGCCTCGCCGAGTCAGCCGCCGAGCTCGCCGACCTCGCCACCGCCACTCTGCGCGTCGCCCTCGGCCTCGCGCAGGCCGCCGCGCCCGAGGACGCCGCCCTGTGCCGGCTCGCGGTCGTCGCGATGGGCAAGTGCGGCGGCCACGAGCTGAACTACGTCTCCGACGTGGACGTCATCTTCGTGGGGGAGGCCGCCGAGGGGGCCGACGAGACCAAGGCCGTACGCGCCGCGACCCGGCTCGCCTCGCACATGATGCGGATCTGCTCGGAGACGACGGTCGAGGGCTCCATCTGGCCCGTGGACGCCAACCTCCGGCCCGAGGGCAGAAACGGTCCGCTCGTGCGGACCCTCTCCAGCCACCTCGCCTACTACCAGCGCTGGGCCAAGACCTGGGAGTTCCAGGCGCTGCTCAAGGCGCGCCCGGTGGCCGGCGACCTGGACCTCGGCGACGAGTACGTCGCCGCGGTCCAGCCCCTGGTGTGGAAGGCCGCCGAGCGCGAGAACTTCGTCCCCGACGTGCAGAAGATGCGCCGCCGGGTCGTGGAGAACATCCCCGTCGCCGAGGTCGACCGCCAGCTGAAGCTGGGCCCGGGCGGCCTGCGGGACGTGGAGTTCGCCGTGCAGCTGCTCCAGCTGGTGCACGGCCGTACCGACACCTCCCTGCGCAGCGGCACCACCCTCGACGCGCTCAAGGCCCTCGCCGCCGGCGGCTACGTCGGCCGCGCCGACGCCGCCCAGCTCGACGAGGCCTACCGCTTCCTGCGCTCCATGGAGCACCGGATCCAGCTGTTCCGGCTGCGGCGGACCCACCTCGTCCCCGAGGACGAGGCCGAACTGCGCCGCATCGGCCGCTCCCTCGGCCTGCGCGCCGACCCGGTGGCCGACCTGCACCGCGAGTGGCGGCGGCACGCCACCGTCGTACGCCGCCTGCACGAGAAGCTGTTCTACCGGCCGCTGCTCGACGCGGTCGCCCAACTCGCTCCCGGCGAGGCCCGGCTCAGGCCCGAGGCGGCCCGGGAACGCATGGTCGCCCTCGGCTACGCCGATCCGGCCTCCGCCCTGCGCCACCTGGAGGCGCTGGCCTCCGGCGTCACCCGCAAGGCCGCCATCCAGCGCACCCTGCTACCCGTCCTGCTGGGCTGGTTCGCCGACTCCGCCGACCCGGACGCGGGCCTGCTCAACTTCCGCAAGGTGTCGGACGCGCTCGGCAAGACGCCCTGGTATCTGCGGCTGCTGCGGGACGAAGGCGCCGCCGCGCAGAACCTCGCCCGCGTGCTGTCCGCCGGGCGGCTCGCGCCCGACCTGCTCATGCGCGCCCCGGAGGCGGTCGCGCTGCTCGGCGACGGGGACGGCGGCGGTCTCGAACCGCGCTCCCGCACCCACCTGGAGCAGGAGATACTCGCCGCGGTGAAACGGGCCGACGGGGCCGCCCAGGCGGTCACCGCGGCACGCGGTGTGCGCCGCCGCGAGCTGTTCCGTACGGCCGCCGTCGACATCGTCGGCTCCTACGGCACCGAGGAACAGCCCGCCGAGGCCGACCAGGGCGCCCTGGTGGACCGGATCGGCGGCGCGGTGTCGGACCTGACGGCCGCGACGCTCGCAGGCACCCTCCGGGCCGTGGTGCGGGAAGGCTGGGGCGACAGCCTGCCCACCCGCTTCGCGATCATCGGCATGGGCCGCTTCGGCGGCCACGAACTGGGCTACGGCTCCGACGCGGACGTGCTGTTCGTGCACGAGCCGCGCGACGGCGTCGACGAGCGCGAGGCCGGGCAGGCCGCGAACAAGGTCGTCTCCGAGATGCGCCGCCTGCTCCAGATGACCAGCGCCGACCCGCCCCTGCTCATCGACGCCGACCTGCGCCCCGAGGGCAAGTCCGGGCCGCTGGTACGGACCCTCAACTCGTACGCGGCGTACTACCGCCGGTGGTCCCTGACGTGGGAGTCGCACGCCCTGCTGCGGGCCGAGCCCGTCGCCGGGGACGAGGGCCTGGGCCGCCGGTTCATCGAGCTGATCGACCCGCTGCGCTACCCGGCGGACGGGCTCGGCGACGAGGCCGTCCGCGAGATCCGGCGGCTGAAGGCCCGCATGGAGTCCGAGCGGCTGCCGCGCGGCGCCGACCCCAAACTGCACGCCAAGCTCGGGCCGGGCGGCCTGTCCGACGTGGAGTGGACCGTGCAGCTGCTGCAACTGCGGCACGGCTCGGCGGAGCCGGGCCTGCGCACCACCCGCACCCGAGAGGCCCTGGCCGCCGCCCGCACGGCCGGGCTCATCACGGACGAGGACGCCGCGACCCTGGACGAGGCCTGGGTCCTCGCGACCCGCGTCCGCAACGCGGTGATGCTGGTGCGCGGCCGGGCCGGCGACACGTTCCCCACGGAACCCCGCGAACTCGCCGCCGTCGGACGCTACCTCGGACACGGCCCCGGCCACGCCGGCGACATGCTCGATGAGTACCGGCGTACGGCGCGCAGGGCGCGGGGTGTGGTGGAGGAGCTGTTCTACGGGGTGGCGGAGCGGTAGTCCGGGCCGGCGCGGGGCCCAGCGAGAGGTACGGCAGCGTGGCGATCGGTGCCGACGGGGGTGCCGGTGTGGTGTCACCTGGCCTCATGCCCGGCCTCGGCACCGTCCCCGCACCGCGTGGAGGGGCCCACCTGTCGACGAGTGGTCTCGGTGGCTGGGCGCAGGGAGGGCCGGCCGTGCCCGGCGCGGCTGCGGGACCTGCCGGACGCGGGCCGGGCCGACCGGCTGGAGGCGCCGGCGGGCCGCACCAGCCGTGCGGCGCTCGCGGCGGGTGAGTCAGCGGTGGCGGGGCCGGGCAGCGGGAGAGGCGGTCAGGGGTCTGGTCGGCACCAGTTTCGGCAGCGCGTACGGCAGCCTCCCGTACCAGACCCTCGCCACCGCGAACCCGAAGGCCAGGCAGAGCATGCCGCCCACCGCGTCCAGCCAGAAGTGGTTCGCGGTGGCGACGATGACCACCAGGGTCAGCGCCGGGTACAGCAGGCCCAGCACCCGCACCCAGGGGATCGTCGCCAGGGCGAAGATCGTCAGGCCGCACCACAGGGACCAGCCGATGTGCATCGAGGGCATCGCGGCGTACTGGTTGGACATGTGTTTCAGGTCGCCGGACGCCATCGATCCCCAGGTCTGGTGGATCATGACGGTGTCGATGAAATCGCCGCCGTTCATCAGCCGCGGCGGGCGCCAGGGGATACAGGTAGTAACCGGCCAGGGCGACGGCGGTCGTCGCGAACAGCGCCAGGCGGGTCGCCGCGTACCGGCCGGGATGGCGACGGAACAGCCACACGAGCACACCCAGCGTCACCACGAAGTGGAGCGTCGCGTAGTAGTAGTTCATGCCGATAATCAGCCAAGTCACCGAGTTCACGGCGTGATTGACCGACTCCTCGACGGCGATGCCCAGATGGTGCTCGGCCTTCCAGATCCAGTCGGCGTTGCGCAGCGCCTCGGACCTCTGCTCGGGCACGGCGTTGCGGACCAGCGAGTACGTCCAGTAACTCACCGCGATCAGCAGGATCTCGAACCAGAAGCGGGGCCGGCGCGGGGTGCGCAGCCGGCCTGGGGAACCCGGCCCGGTCTCGGCCGTGACGGGGTGCGGAAGGGCGGCTTCCCGGCCTTCCAGCGTCGTCACGGTCGTATCACCCATAGGCACAAAGTCTGCCAGAAAAGGACTTCCCCACCGATCATCCCCCGGCCCGTCCCGGGCCGCATCTTCTACGGCGAGATCAGGCCACGCCGGTCAGGGGCGTCCGCGATCCCCGGGTGCCGAAGCGGTCGAACCGCGCACCACCAGCTCCGGCATGAACACGAACTCGCTGTGCGGGGCCGGAGTCCCGCCGATCTCCTCCAGCAGCGTGCGGACCGCCGCCTGGCCCATCGCCGGGACCGGCTTGCGGATCGTGGTCAGCGGCGGGTCGGTGAAGGCGATCAGCGGAGAGTCGTCGAAGCCGACCACGGAGACGTCCTTCGGCACGTCCAGGCCCCGCTGCCGCGCCGCCCTGATCGCGCCCAGCGCCATCATGTCGCTGGCGCACACCACGGCCGTGCAGTTCCGCTCGATCAGCGCCGCGGCCGCGGCCTGGCCGCCCTCCAGGGTGTAGAGGGAGTGCTGGACCAGCTCCGTCTCGACGGCCTCGGCACCCAGCCCCAACTGGTCCTGCATCGTGCGCACGAACCCCTCGATCTTGCGCTGCACGGGCACGAACCGCTTCGGTCCCAGGGCCAGCCCGATCCGCGTGTGCCCCAGGGACACCAGGTGCGTGACCGCCAGGTTCATCGCCGCGCGGTCGTCGGGGGAGATGAACGGCGCCTGCACCTTCGGTGAGAAACCGTCGACCAGCACATACGGCACGCCCTGCGCGCGCAGCCGGTCGTAGCGCTGCATGTCGGCGGTGGTGTCCGCGTGCAGCCCGGAGACGTAGATGATGCCGGCGACCCCGCGGTCGACGAGCATCTCCGTGAGCTCGTCCTCGGTCGAGCCGCCCGGGGTCTGGGTGGCGAGGACCGGGCGTGTAGCCCTGCCGCGTCAGCGCCTGGCCGATGACCTGGGCCAGGGCCGGGAAGATCGGGTTCTCCAGCTCCGGGGTGATCAGGCCCACCAGGCCCTCGCTGCGCTGACGCAGGCGCACCGGGCGCTCGTAGCCCAGCACGTCGAGGGCGGCCAGCACGGACTGGCGGGTGGTGGAGGCGACGCCCGGCTTCCCGTTCAGGACGCGGCTGACGGTCGCTTCGCTCACCCCCGCCTGGGCAGCGATGTCGGCAAGCCGTGTGGTCACAGCACTGGACTGTAGCGGCCGGGGTTGTGCTTGCACACCGACGGGACGCCTGGTGCGTGCCGTCGCACGGCCCGCTGCGGGTTGCTGGGTCATCGCGGTCCCCAAAAAGTCGTGGTCGGCGTCCGATCCGCAACGGATGATTCCCCCGACGGAAGCGGATGGCAAGTGCTTGCAGAGTCTTGCACAGCTGTCCGACTCCCCGTCGAACAGCCGGAAACCCTTGTTCCACGGGGGTGAGGGGAGGTCACGGCGGGATAACCATCGGCATCTCTTGCACTTTTTTGCTGCAAGGTCTTTCGCAACGCTTACAAGCGCTGTTACTTCACCGTCGCCCGGCGGCCAACGGCGCAGTCGGCAGCACGGAACGGGCTTTCACCCTCAAGGAGAACTCATGCGGCGTGGCATAGCGGCCACCGCGCTGGTGGCGTCCCTCGCCCTGGCGGCGACGGCGTGCGGCGGAAGCGACAGCGGCGACGAGGCCGACGGACCGGTCACCATCACCTGGTGGGACACCTCCAACGCGACCAACGAAGCGCCGACGTACCAGGCCCTGGTCAAGGAGTTCGAGGCCGCCAACAAGGACGTCAAGGTCAACTACGTCAACGTCCCCTTCGACCAGGCGCAGAACAAGTTCGACACCGCCGCCGGTTCCAAGGGCGCCCCCGACGTGCTGCGCTCCGAGGTCGGCTGGACTCCGGCCTTCGCCAAGAAGGGCTTCTTCCTGCCGCTCGACGGCACCGAGGCCCTCGCCGAGCAGGGCAAGTTCCAGCCCAGCCTGATCGAGCAGGCCAAGTACGAGGGCAAGACCTACGGCGTGCCCTTTCACCACGGACACCCTCGCCCTCGTCTACAACAAGGCCCTGTTCGAGAAGGCCGGCATCGAGGCCCCCAAGACCTGGGACGACCTGAAGAAGGCCGCCGCCACCGTCAAGGACAAGACCGGCGTCGACGGCTACTGGGGCTCCACCCGGCCTACTACGCGCAGAGCTTCCTCTACGGCGAGGGCGCCGACACCGTCGACGTCGACGCCAAGAAGATCACCGTCACCTCGCCCGCGGCCAAGAAGGCCTACGGCACCTGGCAGGGCCTCTTCGACGGCAAGGGCCTGCACAAGGCCGACGCCACCGCCGACGCCTACGCCCACATCCAGGAGGCGTTCGTCAGCGGCAAGGTCGCCTCCATCGTCCAGGGGCCGTGGGAGATCACCAACTTCTACAAGGGCTCCGCCTTCAAGGACAAGAACAACCTCGGCATCGCCACCGTCCCGGCCGGCTCCACCGGCAAGGCGGGCGCCCCGACCGGCGGCCACAACCTCTCCGTCTACGCCGGCTCCGACGCCGCGCACCAGAAGGCCTCGCTGAAGTTCGTCAACTTCATGACCTCGGCGAAGGCCCAGGAGACCACCGCGCTGAAGAACTCCACGCTCCCCACGCGCGCGGACGCCTACACCGCCGAGGTCAAGGCCGACCCCGGCATCGCCGGCTACCAGGGGGTGCTGTCCTCCGCCCAGCCGCGCCCGGCGCTGCCCGAGTACAGCTCCCTGTGGGGCCCGCTGGACGACGAGCTGATCGAGATCGCCGGCGGCAAGGAGTCCCTGGACAAGGGCCTCGGTGACGCCGAGACCGCCATCGCCAAGCTGGTGCCGGACTTCTCCAAGTGACCGCCGCGTGGCCGCCGGAGCCCCTGTCACGACGGGAGGGGTCCGGCGGCCACCGGCCACTGCCTGCGCCCGCGGCCGGAGCCGGGCAGTTCTCTGACCTCCTTGAACCTCCAGAAGGTGTCGAACCATGACAGTCGTCATCGACCGAGCGACCGGCAAGCGCCGCGGTGAGCGGGAACCGCGCCCCGGGCCGGCCCAGCGGCTGAAGAACGGCTTCCACAAGCACTGGTACGCCTACGCGATGATCGCCCCGGTGGCGATCGTCCTCGGGGTCCTCGTGCTGTACCCGCTGGCGTACGGCCTGTACCTCACGCTCACCGACGCCACCAGCCTCAACACCGCCCGCACGATCGGCGTCAACGAGATCGACGCCACCTACAAGTTCATCGGCCTGGACAACTACGCCGACATCCTGTGGGGCCCGACGGCCTACGACCGCTTCTGGTCGCACTTCCTGTGGACGGGTTTCTGGACGGCGGCCTGTGTCGCCCTGCACTACGGCATCGGTCTCGGCCTGGCGCTGCTGCTCAACCAGAAGCTGCGCGGCCGCACGCTCTACCGGATGATCCTGGTCTGCCCTGGGCGGTGCCGACCTTCGTCACCGTCTTCGGCTGGCGGTTCATGCTCGCCGACGGCGGCATCATCAACTCCGGCCTGGACTTCCTCCACCTGCCGACGCCCGCTGTGGCTGGAGGACACCTTCTGCCAGCGGTTCGCCGCGATCATGGTCAACACCTGGTGCGGTGTGCCGTTCATGATGGTCTCGCTCCTCGGCGGCCTGCAGTCGATCGACGCGAGCCTGTACGAGGCCTCCGAGATGGACAGCACCAGCACTGGCAGCGGTTCCGGTACGTCACCCTCCCCGGCCTCAGGTCCGTCAGCACCACGGTCGTACTCCTCGGCGTGATCTGGACCTTCAACCAGTTCGCCATCATCTTCCTGCTGTTCGGCAACACCGCCCCCGACGCCCAGATCCTCGTGACGTGGGCCTATCGAGCTGGGCTTCGGGCAGCAGCCGCGCGACTACGCCCAGTCCGCCGCCTACGGAATCCTGCTCCTGTCCATCCTGATCGTCTTCACCTCCTTCTACCGCCGCTGGCTGAACCGCAACGAGCAGCAGCTCGCGATCTGAGGCAGGAGTTCTGCATGAGTACGACCACCGTCGAGACCTCCGCCGCGGTGACCGAGCGGCGCCCCGCCGACGCGCCCCGCAAGGTCCGCCGCCGCGGCGAGCACAGCCGCGCGGCCTCGCTCACCTCGCACGCCGTGCTGATCGGCGCGAGCCTGACCGCGCTCTTCCCGATCGCCTGGCTGGTCTTCCTGTCCCTCGGCCCGGACAAGGACGACTACCTCCACCCCGGACGCATCTGGGGCAAGATGACGCTCGAGAACTACGCGTTCGTCCTACAGGACACGAGCTTCTTCGACTGGCTGAAGAGCACGCTGGTGGTGGTGCTCGGCACGACGCTCATCGGTGTCGTCGTCGCGGCGTCCACCGGCTACGCGGTCTCCCGCATGCGCTTCCCCGGCTACCGGAAGCTGATGTGGGTGCTGCTGGTCACCCAGATGTTCCCGATCGCGGTACTGATCGTGCCGATGTACCAGATCCTCTCGGATCTCCAGCTCATCGACAGCTACCTTGGTCTCATCCTTGTCAACTGCACCACGATCGTGCCGTACTGCGCCTGGCTGATGAAGGGCTATTTCGACACCATCCCGTTCGAGATCGACGAGGCCGGGCGCGTCGACGGGCTGACCCCCTTCGGCACGTTCGCGCGGCTGATCCTGCCGCTCGCCAAGCCGGGCCTCGCGGTCGCGGCGTTCTACAGCTTCCTCACGGCCTTCGGTGAGGTCGCTTTCGCCTCGACGTTCCTGCTGAGCGACGACAAGGACACCTTTGCCGTCGGTCTGCAGACGTTCGTCA
>CAWCSC010000015.1:0-33262 GCA_963798065.1 uncultured Actinomycetota bacterium
GACGGGCAGCGGGATGACTTCGAGAGTGAAGTCCATGGCGTGACTCCTTCGTCGGGCATGGGACCGTCGGGCATCGGACTACGGCTCAGGCGAAGCGCCAGCGCGTCTGGCCGAACGGGTCGCCCTTGGCGAAGCCGAAGGCCGTGCGGGGGGTCACCGCGAAGACCTCCGCACGGCCGCCCGCGCCGTTGGAGAACATGCCGTCCGTGACGCCGAAGTGCCAGTCGGCGCCGTACTTCGCCTCCCAGGCCTCGGCCAGCGCGATGAGCCGCCGCTCGTCCGTCACCCGGGCGGCCCGGCCCTCGACCACCACGTCGAACCCCTCGTTCAGCGTGTTCGCCCCGGTGGTCAGGACCACCTCCGGGTTGGATTCCAGATTGCGCGCCTTGCGTTCCGAGGGCCCGGTGCAGAAATGCAGCGCGCCGTCCGACCAGAGGCCGATCAGCGGGGTGACGTGCGGGCGGCCGTCGGGGCGGACCGTGGAGAGCCAGTACAGCTCCGCGCGCTCCAGCAGGGAGACCGCCTCCGCCCAGGGCGGCGGGCGGCGCCCTCGCTGCTGTAGTGCGGGTCCAGGGCGGTCTCAGGGGCGGCGGCGTCCTTCTCCGGCATTTCGGGCCTCCAGGAGCGATATGGCGGTGGGCGTGGTCTTTTCGTCGATCCTGCCTCTGTAGTGCGGACTCCGCTCCGGCGTCGGATTCATCGGCGCGGGGCTAGGCTCGAAGGGCGAATACGTGGGATCGGCGGCAGCGAGGGAGGGCGCGGGATGACGACGGCGCCGGGGCGCAGGAGCAGTACGTTCACCCGACTGCTGCGGCACGGTTTCACCGATCCCTCCGCCGCCGAACGGCTGCTGGACGTGCCCGAGCTCGCGCCGTGCGGGCCGACCCCGTGCTCCTGGAGGCGCTCGGCGCGACCGCCGACCCCGATCTGGCCCTCCTCGGCCTCGTCCGGCTCGTCGAGGCCCAGCCCGAGCCCGGCGAGCGGCGGAACTGCTGGACACGCTGATCACGGCCAAGCCGCTGCGCGACCGGCTCCTCGGCGTCCTCGGCGCCTCCGAGGCGCTCGCCGACCACCTGGCCCGGCACCCGCGCGACTGGCAGGCCCTGGTCACCTACGAGGCCACCGACCTGCACCCCGGAGTGGCGGAGTTCGAGCCGGCCTCGCGGAGGCCACCGACCCGGTCTCGCTGCGGGTCGCCTACCGGCGCTGCCTGCTGTCCATCGCCGCCCGCGACGTGTGCGGCACCACGGACGTCGCCGAGACCGCCGCGGAGCTGGCCGACCTGGCGACGGCCACCCTGCGCGCGGCGCTCGGCATCGCCCAGGCCGCCGCGCCCGAGGACGCCGCGCTGTGCCGGCTCGCCGTCATCGCGATGGGCAAGTGCGGCGGCCACGAGCTGAACTACGTCTCCGACGTGGACGTCATCTTCGTCGGCGAGCCGGCCGAGGGCGCGGACGAGAGCAAGGCCATGCAGGCCGCCACCCGGCTCGCCTCCCACATGATGCGGATCTGCTCCGAGACCACCGTCGAGGGCTACGATCTGGCCCGTCGACGCCAACCTCCGCCCCGAGGGCCGCAACGGCCCGCTGGTGCGCACCCTCACCAGCCACCTCGCCTACTACCAGCGCTGGGCCAAGACCTGGGAGTTCCAGGCGCTGCTCAAGGCCCGCCCGGTCGCCGGCGACCTCGAGCTCGGCGCGGCGTACGTCGCCGCCGTCCCCCCTGGTGTGGCAGGCCGCCGACCGGGAGAACTTCGTCGCCGACGTGCAGAAGATGCGCCGCCGCGTCGTCGAGAACATCCCCGTCGCCGAGGTCGACCGGGAGCTGAAGCTGGGCCCGGGCGGGCTCAGGGACGTCGAGTTCGCCGTCCAGCTGCTCCAGCTGGTGCACGGCCGCACCGACCCCACCCTGCGCAGCGGCACCACCCTGGACGCGCTGCAGGCCCTCGCCGCCGGCGGCTACGTGGGCCGGGCCGACGCCGCCCAGCTGGACGAGGCGTACCGCTTCCTGCGCGCCATGGAGCACCGCATCCAGCTGTTCCGGCTCCGCCGCACCCACCTGGTCCCCGAGGACGAGGCCGACCTGCGCCGCCTCGGCCGCTCCCTGGGCCTGCGCACGGACCCGGTCGCCGACCTGCACCGGGAGTGGCGGCGGCACGCCGCCGTGGTGCGCCGGCTGCACGAGAAGCTCTTCTACCGGCCGCTGCTCGACGCCGTCGCCCAACTCGCCCCCGGCGAGACCAGGCTCAGCGCCGAGGCGGCGCGGGAACGCCTGGTCGCCCTCGGCTACGCCGACCCCGCCGCCGCCCTGCGCCACCTGGAGGCGCTGGCCTCCGGCGTCACCCGCAAGGCGGCCATCCAGCGCACCCTGCTGCCGGTCCTGCTCGGCTGGTTCGCCGACTCCGCCGACCCGGACGCGGGCCTGCTCAACTTCCGCAAGGTCTCGGACGCGCTCGGCAAGACCCCCTGGTACCTGCGGCTGCTGCGCGACGAGGGCGCGGCGGCGCGAGAACCTCGCCCGGGTGCTCTCGGCCGGCCGCCTCGCCCCCGACCTGCTGATGCGCGCCCCCGAGGCGGTCGCCCTGCTCGGCGACGGGGACGGCGGCGGCCTGGAGCCGCGCGGCCGGCACCCACCTGGAGCAGGAGATACTCGCCGCGGTGAACCGGGCCGACGGCGCCGAACAGGCCGTCACCGCGGCCCGCGGCGTGCGGCGCCGCGAGCTGTTCCGCACGGCCGCCGCCGACATCGTCGGCTCGTACGGCACCGAGGAACAGCCCGCCGAGGCCGACCAGGGCGCCCTGGTGGACCGGGTCGGCGGCGCGGTCTCGGACCTGACGGCCGCGACGCTGGCCGGGACGCTGCGCGCCGTGGTGCGGGAGGGCTGGGGCGACACCCTGCCCACCCGGTTCGCGATCATCGGCATGGGCCGGTTCGGCGGCCACGAACTGGGCTACGGCTCGGACGCGGACGTGCTGTTCGTGCACGAGCCGCGCGAGGGCGTCGACGAGCAGGAGGCCGCCCAGGCCGCGAACAAGGTCGTCTCCGAGATGCGCCGCCTGCTCCAGCTGCCCAGCGCCGACCCGCCGCTGCTCATCGACGCCGACCTGCGCCCGGAGGGCAAGTCCGGGCCGCTGGTGCGCACCCTGAAGTCGTACGAGGCGTACTACCGCCGGTGGTCGCTGGCCTGGGAGTCGCAGGCGCTGCTGCGGGCCGAGCCCGTCGCCGGGGACGAGGACCTGGGCCGCCGCTTCATCGAGCTGATCGACCCGCTGCGCTACCCGGCGGACGGGCTGGGCGAGGACGCGGTACGCGAGATCCGGCGGCTGAAGGCCCGCATGGAGTCCGAGCGGCTGCCGCGCGGCGCCGACCCCAAGCTGCACACCAAGCTGGGGCCGGGCGGCCTGTCCGACGTGGAGTGGACCGTGCAGCTGCTCCAGCTGCGGCACGGCTCGGCGGAGCCGGGCCTGCGCACCACCCGCACCCGCGAGGCGCTGGCCGCCGCCCGCGCGGCCGGGCTGATCCCGGACGAGGACGCCGCGATCCTGGACGAGGCGTGGGTGCTCGCGACCCGCGTCCGCAACGCGGTGATGCTGGTCCGGGGCCGGGCCGGCGACACGTTCCCCACGGAACCCCGCGAACTGGCCGCGGTGGGCCGGTACCTGGGCTACGGCCCCGGCCACGCCGGCGACATGCTGGACGCGTACCGGCGTACGGCGCGCCGGGCGCGGGCTGTGGTGGAGGAGCTGTTCTACGGGGTGGCGGAGCGGTAGTCCGGGCCGGCGCGGGGCCCAGCGAGAGGTACGGCAGCGTGGCGATCGGTGCCGACGGGGGTGCCGGTGTGGTGTCACCTGGCCTCATGCCCGGCCTCGGCACCGTCCCCGCACCGCGTGGAGGGGCCCACCTGTCGACGAGTGGTTCCGGTGGCTGGGCGCAGGGAGGGCCGGCCGTGCCCGGCGCGGCTGCGGGACCTGCCGGACGCGGGCCGGGCCGACCGGCCTGGAGGCGCCGGCGGGCCGCACCAGCCGTGCGGCGCTCGCGGCGGGTGGGTCAGCGGTGGCGGGGCCGGGCAGCGGGAGAGGCGGTCAGGGGTCTGGTCGGCACCAGTTTCGGCAGCGCGTACGGCAGCCTCCCGTACCAGACCCGCGCCACCGCGAACCCGAAGGCCAGGCAGAGCATGCCGCCCACCGCGTCCAGCCAGAAGTGGTTGGCGGTGGCGACGATGACCACCAGGGTCAGCGCCGGGTACAGCAGGCCCAGCACCCGCACCCAGGGGACCGTCGCCAGGGCGAAGATCGTCAGCCCGCACCACAGGGACCAGCCGATGTGCATCGACGGCATCGCGGCGTACTGGTTGGACATGTGCTTCAGGTCGCCGGACGCCATCGATCCCCAGGTCTGGTGGACCATGACGGTGTCGATGAAGTCGCCGCCGTTCATCAGCCGCGGGGGCGCCAGGGGATACAGGTAGTAACCGGCCAGGGCGACGGCCGTCGTCGCGAACAGCGCCAGGCGGGTCGCCGCATACCGGCCGGGATGGCGACGGAACAGCCACACGAGCACACCCAGCGTCACCACGAAGTGCAGCGTCGCGTAGTAGTAGTTCATGCCGATAATCAGCCAAGTCACCGCGTTCACGGCGTGGTTGACCGACTCCTCGACGGCGATGCCCAGATGGTGCTCGGCCTTCCAGATCCAGTCGGCGTTGCGCAGCGCCTCGGACCTCTGCTCGGGCACGGCGTTGCGGACGAGCGAGTACGTCCAGTAACTCACCGCGATCAGCAGGATCTCGAACCAGAAGCGGGGCCGGCGCGGGGTGCGCAGCCGGCCTGGGGAACCCGGCCCGGTCTCGGCCGTGACGGGGTGCGGAAGGGCGGCTTCCCGGCCTTCCAGCGTCGTCACGGTCGTATCACCCATAGGCACAAAGTCTGCCAGAAAAGGACTTCCCCACCGATCATCCCCCGGCCCGTCCCGGGCCGCATTTTCTACGGCGAGATCAGGCCACGCCGGTCAGGGGCGTCCGCGATCCCCGGGTGCCGAAGCGGTCGAACCGCGCACCACCAGCTCCGGCATGAACACGAACTCGCTGTGCGGGGCCGGAGTCCCGCCGATCTCCTCCAGCAGCGTGCGGACCGCCGCCTGGCCCATCGCCGGGACCGGCTTGCGGATCGTGGTCAGCGGCGGGTCGGTGAAGGCGATCAGCGGAGAGTCGTCGAAGCCGACCACGGAGACGTCCTTCGGCACGTCCAGGCCCCGCTGCCGCGCCGCCCTGATCGCGCCCAGCGCCATCATGTCGCTGGCGCACACCACGGCCGTGCAGTTCCGCTCGATCAACGCCGCGGTCGCGGCCTGGCCGCCCTCCAGGGTGTAGAGGGAGTGCTGGACCAGCTCCGTCTCGACGGCCTCGGCACCCAGCCCCAACTGGTCCTGCATCGTGCGCACGAACCCCTCGATCTTGCGCTGCACGGGCACGAACCGCTTGGGTCCCAGGGCCAGCCCGATCCGCGTGTGCCCCAGGGACACCAGGTGCGTGACCGCCAGGTTCATCGCCGCGCGGTCGTCGGGGGAGATGAACGGCGCCTGCACCTTCGGTGAGAAACCGTCGACCAGCACATACGGCACGCCCTGCGCGCGCAGCCGGTCGTAGCGCTGCATGTCGGCGGTGGTGTCCGCGTGCAGCCCGGAGACGTAGATGATGCCGGCGACCCCGCGGTCGACGAGCATCTCCGTGAGCTCGTCCTCGGTCGAGCCGCCCGGGGTCTGGGTGGCGAGGACGGGCGTGTAGCCCTGCCGCGTCAGCGCCTGGCCGATGACCTGGGCCAGGGCGGGGAAGATCGGATTCTCCAGCTCCGGGGTGATCAGGCCCACCAGGCCCTCGCTGCGCTGACGCAGGCGCACCGGGCGCTCGTAGCCCAGCACGTCGAGGGCGGCCAGCACGGACTGGCGGGTGGTGGAGGCGACGCCCGGCTTCCCGTTCAGGACGCGGCTGACGGTCGCTTCGCTCACCCCCGCCTGGGCAGCGATGTCGGCAAGCCGTGTGGTCACAGCACTGGACTGTAGCGGCCGGGGTTGTGCTTGCACACCGACGGGACGCCTGGTGCGTGCCGTCGCACGGCCCGCTGCGGGTTGCTGGGTCATCGCGGTCCCCAAAAAGTCGTGGTCGGCGTCCGATCCGCAACGGATGATTCCCCCGACGGAAGCGGATGGCAAGTGCTTGCAGAGTCTTGCACAGCTGTCCGACTCCCCGTCGAACAGCCGGAAACCCTTGTTCCACGGGGGTGAGGGGAGGTTACGGCGGGATAACCATCGGCACCTCTTGCACTTTTTTGCTGCAAGGTCTTTCGCAACGCTTACAAGCGCGGCTACTGTCACCGACGCCCGGCGGCCAACGGCGCAGTCGGCAGCACGGAACGGGCTTTCACCCTCAAGGAGAACTCATGCGGCGTGGCATAGCGGCCACAGCGCTGGTGGCGTCCCTCGCCCTGGCGGCGACGGCGTGCGGCGGAAGCGACAGCGGCGACGAGGCCGACGGCCCGGTCACCATCACCTGGTGGGACACCTCCAACGCGACCAACGAAGCGCCGACGTACCGTGCCCTGGTCAAGGAGTTCGAGGCCGCCCACAAGGACGTCAAGGTCAACTACGTCAACGTCCCCTTCGACCAGGCGCAGAACAAGTTCGACACCGCCGCCGGTTCCAAGGGCGCCCCCGACGTGCTGCGCTCCGAGGTCGGCTGGACCCCGGCCTTCGCCAAGAAGGGCTTCTTCCTGCCGCTCGACGGCACCGAGGCCCTCGCCGAGCAGGGCAAGTTCCAGCCCAGCCTGATCGAGCAGGCCAAGTACGAGGGCAAGACCTACGGCGTCCCCTTCACCACGGACACCCTCGCCCTCGTCTACAACAAGGCCCTGTTCAAGAAGGCCGGCATCGAGGCCCCCAAGACCTGGGACGACCTGAAGAAGGCCGCCGCCACCGTCAAGGACAAGACCGGCGTCGACGGCTACTGGGGCTCCACCCAGGCCTACTACGCGCAGAGCTTCCTCTACGGCGAGGGCGCCGACACCGTCGACGTCGACGCCAAGAAGATCACCGTCACCTCGCCCGCGGCCAAGAAGGCCTACGGCACCTGGCAGGGCCTCTTCGACGGCAAGGGCCTGCACAAGGCCGACGCCACCGCCGACGCCTACGCCCACATCCAGGAGGCGTTCGTCAGCGGCAAGGTCGCCTCCATCGTCCAGGGGCCGTGGGAGATCACCAACTTCTACAAGGGCTCCGCCTTCAAGGACAAGAACAACCTCGGCATCGCCACCGTCCCGGCCGGCTCCACCGGCAAGGCGGGCGCCCCGACCGGCGGCCACAACCTCTCCGTCTACGCCGGCTCCGACGCCGCGCACCAGAAGGCCTCGCTGAAGTTCGTCAACTTCATGACCTCGGCGAAGGCCCAGGAGACCACCGCGCTGAAGAACTCCACGCTCCCCACGCGCGCGGACGCCTACACCGCCGAGGTCAAGGCCGACCCCGGCATCGCCGGCTACCAGGGGGTGCTGTCCTCCGCCCAGCCGCGCCCGGCGCTGCCCGAGTACAGCTCCCTGTGGGGCCCGCTGGACGACGAGCTGATCGAGATCGCCGGCGGCAAGGAGTCCCTGGACAAGGGCCTCGGTGACGCCGAGACCGCCATCGCCAAGCTGGTGCCGGACTTCTCCAAGTGACCGCCGCGTGGCCGCCGGAGCCCCCTGTCACGACGGGAGGGGTCCGGCGGCCACCGGCCACTGCCTGCGCCCGCGGCCGGAGCCCGGGCAGTTCTCTTGACCTCCTTGAACCTCCAGAAGGTGTCGAACCATGACAGTCGTCATCGACCGAGCGACCGGCAAGCGCCGCGGTGAGCGGGAACCGCGCCCCGGGCCGGCCCAGCGGCTGAAGAACGGCTTCCACAAGCACTGGTACGCCTACGCGATGATCGCCCCGGTGGCGATCGTCCTCGGGGTCCTCGTGCTGTACCCGCTGGCGTACGGCCTGTACCTCACGCTCACCGACGCCACCAGCCTCAACACCGCCCGCACGATCGGCGTCAACGAGATCGACGCCACCTACAAGTTCATCGGCCTGGACAACTACGCCGACATCCTGTGGGGCCCGACGGCCTACGACCGCTTCTGGTCGCACTTCCTGTGGACGGGTTTCTGGACGGCGGCCTGTGTCGCCCTGCACTACGGCATCGGTCTCGGCCTGGCGCTGCTGCTCAACCAGAAGCTGCGCGGCCGCACGCTCTACCGGATGATCCTCGTCCTGCCCTGGGCGGTGCCGACCTTCGTCACCGTCTTCGGCTGGCGGTTCATGCTCGCGGACGGCGGCATCATCAACTCCGGCCTGGACTTCCTCCACCTGCCGACGCCCCTGTGGCTGGAGGACACCTTCTGGCAGCGGTTCGCCGCGATCATGGTCAACACCTGGTGCGGTGTGCCGTTCATGATGGTCTCGCTCCTCGGCGGCCTGCAGTCGATCGACGCGAGCCTGTACGAGGCCTCCGAGATGGACGGCGCCGGCGCCTGGCAGCGGTTCCGGTACGTCACCCTGCCCGGCCTCAGGTCCGTCAGCACCACGGTCGTACTCCTCGGCGTGATCTGGACCTTCAACCAGTTCGCCATCATCTTCCTGCTGTTCGGCAACACCGCCCCCGACGCCCAGATCCTCGTGACGTGGGCCTATCAGCTGGGCTTCGGGCAGCAGCCGCGCGACTACGCCCAGTCCGCCGCCTACGGAATCCTGCTCCTGTCCATCCTGATCGTCTTCACCTCCTTCTACCGCCGCTGGCTGAACCGCAACGAGCAGCAGCTCGCGATCTGAGGCAGGAGTTCTGCATGAGTACGACCACCGTCGAGACCTCCGCCGCGGTGACCGAGCGGCGCCCCGCCGACGCGCCCCGCAAGGTCCGCCGCCGCGGCGAGCACAGCCGCGCGGCCTCGCTCACCTCGCACGCCGTGCTGATCGGCGCGAGCCTGACCGCGCTCTTCCCGATCGCCTGGCTGGTCTTCCTGTCCCTCGGCCCGGACAAGGACGACTACCTCCACCCCGGACGCATCTGGGGCAAGATGACGCTCGAGAACTACGCGTTCGTCCTACAGGACACGAGCTTCTTCGACTGGCTGAAGAGCACGCTGGTGGTGGTGCTCGGCACGACGCTCATCGGTGTCGTCGTCGCGGCGTCCACCGGCTACGCGGTCTCCCGCATGCGCTTCCCCGGCTACCGGAAGCTGATGTGGGTGCTGCTGGTCACCCAGATGTTCCCGATCGCGGTACTGATCGTGCCGATGTACCAGATCCTCTCGGATCTCCAGCTCATCGACAGCTACCTTGGTCTCATCCTTGTCAACTGCACCACGATCGTGCCGTACTGCGCCTGGCTGATGAAGGGCTATTTCGACACCATCCCGTTCGAGATCGACGAGGCCGGGCGCGTCGACGGGCTGACCCCCTTCGGCACGTTCGCGCGGCTGATCCTGCCGCTCGCCAAGCCGGGCCTCGCGGTCGCGGCGTTCTACAGCTTCCTCACGGCCTTCGGTGAGGTCGCTTTCGCCTCGACGTTCCTGCTGAGCGACGACAAGTACACCTTTGCCGTCGGTCTGCAGACGTTCGTCAGCGAGCATGACGCGCAGCGGAATCTGATGGCCGCGACTGCTGTGCTGATCGCGATACCGGCTGCCGTGTTCTTCTACCTCGTGCAGAAGAACCTGGTGACCGGGCTTACCGCCGGTGGCACGAAGGGGTGACCCTCGTCGAGCGATCGGCTGCGGCGCCGTCGTGGCCGGTCGCGCCCACGCGGCGGAGCCGCATATCGAATGAGCCCCGCGCCCCCTTCGGGGCGCGGGTGTGGCGGCCGTGGTGCCCATCCGACCCCGCTGTGCCGCGGCCGCCCCAACACCCCACCCACGCCTTCCATGACCGACATCCTGTTACGCATCAAGGACGACATGAGCCAGCAGCACTCCGCCGCCCCTGCCATGACCCCCACCGTCGTCAAGCGCCGCGACTGGTGGCGGGACGCGGTGATCTACCAGGTGTACCCGCGCAGCTTCGCCGACAGCAACGGTGACGGCATGGGCGACCTGGAGGGAGTCCGCACCCGCCTGCCGTACCTGCGCGACCTCGGCGTGGACGCCGTGTGGCTCAGCCCCTTCTACGCCTCGCCGCAGGCCGACGCCGGCTACGACGTCGCCGACTACCGGGCCGTCGACCCCATGTTCGGCAACCTCCTGGACGCCGACGCGCTGATCCGCGACGCCAAGGAGCTGGGCCTGCGGATCATCGTCGACCTCGTGCCCAATCACTCCTCCGACCGGCACGAATGGTTCAAGCGTGCCGTCGTCGAGGGCCCGGGCTCCCCGCTGCGGGAGCGCTATCACTTCCGCCCCGGCAAGGGAGCGAACGGCGAACTGCCGCCCAACGACTGGGAGTCGATCTTCGGCGGCCCGGCGTGGACACAGGTCACCGAACCCGACGGCACGCCCGGTGAGTGGTACCTGCACCTCTTCGCCCCCGAGCAGCCCGACTTCAACTGGGAGCACCCGGCGGTCGGCGACGAGTTCCGCTCCATCCTGCGCTTCTGGCTGGACATGGGCGTCGACGGCTTCCGCATCGACGTCGCGCACGGGCTGGTGAAGGCGGAGGGCCTGCCCGACCTTGGATCCCACGACCAGGTGAAGCTGCTGGGCAACGATGTCATGCCGTTCTTCGACCAGGACGGCGTGCACGAGATCTACCGTCAGTGGCGGCTCATCCTCGACGAGTACGCGGGTGAGCGCATCTTCGTCGCGGAGGCATGGACGCCGACCATCGAGCGCACCGCCCACTACGTCCGCCCCGACGAGCTGCACCAGGCCTTCAATTTCCAGTACCTCAGCACCCACTGGGACGCCGAGGAGATGCGCGAGGTCATCGACCGCACCCTGGACGCCATGCGCCCGGTCGGCGCCCCCGCCACCTGGGTCCTGTCCAACCACGACGTGACCAGGCACGCCACCCGCTTCGCCAACCCGCCCGGCCTCGGCACCCAGATCCGCCTGGCCGGCGACCGGGAACTGGGGCTGCGCAGGGCCCGGGCCGCGACCCTGCTCATGCTGGCGCTGCCCGGCTCGGCCTACCTCTACCAGGGCGAGGAGCTCGGGCCTGCCCGACGTCGTCGACCTGCCGGACGAGGTGCGTCAGGACCCGGCGTACTTCCGGGGCGCGGGCCAGGACGGCTTCCGCGACGGGTGCCGGGTGCCGATCCCGTGGACGCGCACGGGATCGTCGTACGGCTTCGGCGACGGCGGCAGCTGGCTGCCGCAGCCGGACGGGCTGGGGCGAGCTGAGCGTCGAGGCGCAGACCGGCGACCCCGGCTCGACCCTGGAGCTGTACCGCGCCGCGCTCGCCGTGCGCCGGGAGCAGCCCGACCTCGGCGCCGGCACGTCCGTGGAGTGGCTGCGGGCGCCCGAGGGCGTACTGGCCTTCCGGCGCGGGGAGTTCGTCTGCGTCGCGAACACCACCGGCGAGTCGGTGGCGATGCCCGCGTACGGCCGGGTGCTGGTCGCGAGCGGCGAGATCGTCGAGGTCGACGACGAGGCGAAGGTGCCGGCCGACACCACGGTGTGGTGGACCACCGTGATCGGCCCGCCTGATTTTCCTTTGAATTTCGCACGGCCCGCTGCCCTTTCGGGTGGCGGGCCTCTACCATCTGCGTCACCGCAAGGTTTCTGAACCTTGCAGCAAGAACCTTCAACGAAGAAGGAAACCCCACATGGCACGCAGATTCCTCGCCACCGCCGTCGGCGCTCTCCGCGACTGCGGTTGTCATGAACCCGACCAGTGCACAGGCCTCCCCACCCGGCACCAAGGACGTCACCGCCGTCCTCTTCGAGTGGAACTTCGCCTCCGTCGCCCGCGAGTGCACCGACACCCTCGGGCCCGCCGGCTACGGATACGTCCAGGTCTCCCCGCCCGCCGAGCACATACAGGGCTCCGCAGTGGTGGACCTCGTACCAGCCGGTCAGCTACAAGATCGCCGGCCGGCTCGGTGACCGCGCGGCCTTCCAGAACATGGTGGACACCTGCCACGCGGCCGGTGTGAAGGTCGTCGCGGACACCGTCATCAACCACATGTCGGCGGGCAGCGGCACCGGCACCGGCGGCTCGTCGTACACGAAGTACACCTACCCGGGGCTGTACTCGCGCCGGCGACTTCGACGACTGCACCTCCCAGATCAGCAACTACCAGGACCGCTGGAACGTCCAGCACTGCGAACTGGTGGACCTCGCCGACCTCGACACCGGTGAGGACCACGTCCGCGGCGCGATCGCCGGGTACATGAACGACCTGCTCTCCCTCGGCGTGGACGGCTTCCGCATCGACGCGGCCAAGCACATGGACGCGGCCGACCTGGCGAACATCAAGTCCCGCCTGAGCAATCCGTCGGCGTACTGGAAGCAGGAGGTCATCCACGGCTCCGGCGAGGCCGTCCAGCCCACCGAGTACACGGGCAACGGCGACGTCCAGGAGTTCCGCTACGCCTACGACCTCAAGCGGGTCTTCAACAGCGAGAACCTCGCCTACCTGAAGAACTACGGCGAGGGCTGGGGCTACATGAGCAGCGGCGTCTCGGGCGTCTTCGTCGACAACCACGACACCGAGCGCAACGGCTCGACCCTCAGCTACAAGGACGGCGCCACCTACACCCTCGCCAACGTCTTCATGCTGGCCTGGCCCTACGGCGCCCCTGACATCAACTCCGGCTACGAGTTCTCCGACACCGACGCCGGCCCGCCCGGCGGCGGCCAGGTGAACGCCTGCTGGCAGGACGGCTGGAAGTGCCAGCACAACTGGCCGGAGATCAGGTCGATGGTCGCCTTCCGCAACGCCACGCGGGGCGAGGCGGTCACCAACTGGTGGGACAACGGGGGCGACGCCATCGCCTTCGGCCGGGGCGGCAAGGGCTTCGTGGCCATCAACCACGAGTCCGGCTCCCTGACCCGGACCTACCAGACCTCGCTGCCGGCCGGGACGTACTGCGACGTGCAGAACAACACGACGGTGACCGTGAACTCCGGTGGGCAGTTCACCGCCACTCTCGGCGCGAACACCGCTCTCGCCCTCCATGCGGGCCGGCCGAACTGCTGAGCGCGAGCGCCCAAGTGCGGTGCGGGTGGGATTGACGCTTCCGGAACGCTGCCTTACGTTCCCTCCGCAGTGGCAACTCCCTGAACGCTGTTCAGCATCTCGAACATCTCGAACACTCGCCCCTCGGAATCCCCGAGGGGCGACCGCATATCACTGGGAGCGTTCCCATGACGGGACGGATCAGGCTGCGCGGACTCAGAAGGTGGACGGTGGCGTCGCTGGCGGTGCTGCTGACGGCCGCCGGCACCACCGCGGGGGCCGCACCGGCGGACACCCGGGAGGGCCGGGCGGATGCGTCGGCGACCGTCAACGGGTCCACCCGGCACCAGCCCATCGACGGCTTCGGCATCTCCGAGCACTTCGGCCGGGCCGAGATCATGCGGGGCTCGCAGGGCCTGCCCGCCCAGCGTCAACGCGAGATCCTCGACCTGCTGTTCAGCCGGAGCACCGGCGTCGGGCTGAGCATCCTGCGCCTCGGTATCGACTCGGGCATCCAGCCGGCCGACCCCGGCGGGCCGAACGCGACTCCCAAGTACGTGTGGGACCGCGACGACAAGGGCCAGGTGTGGCTCGCCCAGCAGGCCAAGGCGTACGGCGTGACCCGCTTCTACGCCGACGCCTGGAGCGCCCCCGGCTATATGAAGACCAACGGCACCGACGCGAACGGCGGCACCCTGTGCGGTCTCGCCGGTGCCGCATGCGCGAGCGGCGACTGGCGCAGGGCGTACGCCGACTACTTGGTGCAGTACGCCAAGTTCTACGCCCAGGAGGGCATCCGCGTCACCGACCTCGGGTTCGTCAACGAGCCCGACTACACCGCCACATACGACTCCATGCGGCTCACTCCCGCCCAGGCGGCCGAGTTCACCAAGGTCTTCGGACCGGTGGCGAGGGCCGGTGGATACAAGGTCGTCTGCTGCGACTCCTTCGGCTGGAACCAGCAGAAGAACTACACCCGGGCGATCGAGGCCGACGCGACGGCCCGCGGCTTCGTCGACACCCACACCGGCCACACCTACGCCAGCCCGGTCGACGGCCCCCTGCCCACCCGGAAGCGGACCTGGATGTCGGAGTGGTCGCCCAACGGCACCACCTGGAACGAGGCCTGGGACGACGGCAGCGGCTACGACGGGTTCACGGTCGCGGGCGCCGTGCACGACGCCCTGACCAAGGGGAACACCAGTGGCTACGTGTACTGGTACGGCGCCTCGACCGGAGCGACCCGTGGGCTGATCCAGATGGACGGCGCGAACTTCCACGTCTCCAAGCGCCTGTGGGCCCTGGCGAACTACAGCCGCTTCGTCCGGCCCGGGGCCACCCGCATCGGCGCCACCACGTCCGACGGCGACCTCAGGCTGTCGGCGTTCCGCAACCCCGACGGATCCGTGACCGTCGTGGCGCTCAACGCGGCTACCCGTGCCACCCAGGTGTCGTTCGGCCTGCAGAACATCGGCTTCACCACCGGGACGGCGACCCCGTATCTGACCGACGGCTCCCACAACACCGCCCGGCAGCCGGCCCTGCCGGTCAGCGGGGGTGCGCTCAAGACCACGGTTCCGCCGCGCTCACTCGTCACCTACACCATCCAGCGCTAGGCGACACGATGCGCTGCGCGACCTGGCGCAGGTGCTGCTGAAATTTCTTTCCAACATTTTCAGGACTCTTGCTGTAAGCGTTTCGGCGGCGATACGGTCGCGCGGGGTCGGACCCGAGAGAGCCGCAATCGCAAGGAGTCCACGTCAGTGATACCGAGATGGCGTGCGCCCTCAAGGCGCCGAACCTCACGTGCCGGACGGATCGCCGCGGTCACCGTCACCGCGCTGGCCGCAGCACTCGTCCAGCCTCTCGCCGCCAAAGCGGCCACCCCACCGGCGCCCCCGTCCGACGCGAAGCTCGCGGCCGAGCCCGCCCGCCACGACGCCACCCGTGAGCAGTTCTACTTCGTCCTGCCGGACCGCTTCGCCCAAGGCGACCCGCGCAACGACAAGGGCGGCCTGACCGGCTCCCGCCTGTCCACCGGCTACGACCCCACCGACAAGGGCTTCTACCAGGGCGGCGACCTCAAGGGCCTGACCAAGAGGCTCGACTACATCAAGGGCTTGGGCACCACCGCCCTCTGGATGGCCCCGATCTTCAAGAACCAGCCGGTGCAGGGGACGGGGGCCAACGCGTCGGCCGGTTACCACGGTTACTGGATTACCGACTTCACCCGGGTCGACCCGCACTTCGGCACCAACGAGGACCTCGAGACCCTCATCGACAAGGCGCACGCCAAGGGCATGAAGGTCTTCTTCGACGTCATCACCAACCACACGGCGGATGTCGTCGACTATGAGGAGAAGTCGTACGACTATCTCTCCAAGGGCGCTTTCCCGTACCTGACGAAGGACGGCGAGCCCTTCGACGACGCCGACTACGCGGACGGCACGAAGGGCTTCCCGTCGGTCGGCGCCGGCTCCTTCCCGCGCACTCCGGCCGTCCCCGCCGCCAAGAAGAACGTCAAGGTCCCGTCGTGGCTCAACGATCCGACGATGTACCACAACCGCGGCGACTCCACCTTCGCGGGCGAGAGTTCCGCCCACGGCGACTTCGGCGGCCTCGACGACCTGTGGACCGAGCGGCCCGAGGTCGTGCGGGGCATGGAGAAGATCTACCAGCGCTGGGTGCGGGACTTCGACGTCGACGGCTTCCGGATCGACACCGTGAAGCACGTCGACATGGAGTTCTGGACGCAGTGGGCCACCGCCCTCGACGCCTACGCGGCCGGGCAGGGGCGGGACGACTTCTTCATGTTCGGCGAGGTGTACTCGGCCGACACCTCCGTCACCTCCCCGTACGTCACCCAGGGCCGGCTCGACGCCACGCTGGACTTCCCCTTCCAGGAGGCGGCCCGCCAGTACGCCTCACAGGGCGGCAGCGCGCAGCAGCTCGCGGGCGTCTTCGGCGACGACTACAAGTACACGACCGGCAAGGCCAACGCGTACGAGCAGGTCACCTTCCTCGGCAACCACGACATGGGCCGGATCGGGACCTTCCTCAAGCAGGACAACCCCAAGGCCACCGATGCCCAGATCCTCGCCAAGGACCGGCTCGCCAACGAGCTGATGTTCCTCAGCCGCGGCAACCCCGTCGTCTACTACGGCGACGAGCAGGGCTTCACGGGCGCGGGCGGCGACAAGGACGCCCGGCAGAGCATGTTCGCCTCGCGCACCGCCGACTACCTCGACGACGACCGGATCGGCACCGACCGCACCCACGCCGAGGACGCCTACGACACGAGAGCACCGCTCTACCGCCGGATCAGTGCTCTCGCGAAGCTCCGCAAGGCCCACCCCGCGCTCACCGACGGCGTCCAGCAGCAGCGGTACGCGGCCGACGGCCCGGGCGTCTACGCCTTCTCGCGTACGGACGCGAAGCGCGGCACCGAGTACGTCGTCGCCTTCAACAACGCGGCCGAGGCGAAGACGGCGACGTTCCCGACCGGTTCGGCCGGCATGGAGTTCGAGGGGATCTACGCAACCCGCGACTCCCTGAAGAGCGACGGCGACAAGAAGCTCACCGTCACCGTCCCGGCCGGGTCGGCGATCGTCCTCAAGGCGGCGGGCAAGCTCGCCGAGCCCGCCACCGAACCGACGATCACCCTGAAGGCCCCGGCGACCGGCGCCACCGGCACCGTGGAGCTGACCGCCGACGTCGACGGAGGCCGGCTCAACCGGGTCGTCTTCGCCGCCCAGACCGGCAACGGCAGGTGGCAGACGCTCGGCTCCGCCGACCACGCCCCCTACAAGGTCACCCACACCATCGCCGACGACGCACCGCCCGGCACGGCCCTGCGCTACAAGGCGGTCGTGGTCGAATCGGCCGGCCGCACCGCGAGCGCACTGGCCGCCTCCACCACCGGCACTCCGCCCACCGAGGAGCCGCCCAGCGCCTCCTCCCGCGACCACGTGATCGTCCATTACCGGCGCGCCGACGGGAACTACGCCGACTGGGGCCTGTACGCCTGGGGCGACCTCGCCGACGGCGAAACCACGCCATGGCCCGACAGCCACCCCTTCACCGGCCGTGACGCCTACGGCGCCTTCGCCTACGTCAAGCTCAGGCCCGGCGCCTCGAACGTCAACTTCCTCGTCATCGACAAGGACGGAGACAAGGACGTCGCCGCCGACCGCTCGATCGACGTCACCAGGACCGGCGAGGTCTGGATCGAGCAGGGCAAGGACACCGTCCGCACGCAGAAGCCGACCGCCGACTACCCCGCCCCGGACCAGACCAAGGCCGTCCTGCACTACCACCGGGCCGACGGGAACTACGACGGCTGGGGCCTGCACGCCTGGACCGGGGCCGCCAACCCCACCGACTGGTCGAACCCCCTGAAGCCGGTCAAGACTGATACCTATGGTGCGGTCTTCGAGGTACCGCTCACCGACGGTGCCACCGGCCTCGGCTACATCCTCCACAAGGGGGACGAGAAGGATCTGCCGTCCGACCAGTCGCTCGACCTCCGGGCGAGCGGCCACGAGGTGTGGCTGTTGAGCGGCCAGGAGAAGTACCTGCTCCCGCAGCCGGCGGGTACCGCGGCGGCTCTCGACCTGACCACGTCCAAGGCGGTCTGGATCGACCGGAACACCCTCGCCTGGCACGGCTCCGACGCGGCCGCCTCCACCCAGCTGCTCTACGCCCGCGACGGCTCGATCGAGGTGAAGGACGGCGCCCTCACCGGTGACGCCAAGTGGCTGCGCCTGTCGAAGACCGAGCTCACCGACGCCCAGAAGGCCAGGTTCCCGCACCTGAAGGCGTACGACGCCTGGAGCGTCGACCCGCGTGACCGCGACCGGGTCCGCGAGGCCCTGCGCGGCCAGGTCGTCGCCACGCAGCGGGCAGGGAACGGGGCCGTCCTCGCGGCGACCGGCGTCCAGATCGCCGGTGTCCTCGACGACCTCTACGACGCCACGAAGGCCGGCCTGGGACCGGCGTTCTCCCGGGGCCGCCCCACGCTGTCCGTGTGGGCACCGACCGCGCAGCGGGTGTCACTGGAGATCGGTGACGCCACCGTGCCGATGAGGCGCGACGACACCACCGGCGTCTGGTCCGTCACCGGCCCGGCGTCCTGGAAGAACAAGCCGTACCGCTACGTCGTGCGCGTCTGGGCCCCCAGCGTCCGCAAGGTCGTCACCAACAAGGTCACCGACCCCTACTCCCTCGCTCTCACCGCCGACTCGGAGCGCAGCCTCGTCGCCGACCTGGACGACAAGTCCCTCGCGCCGAGCGGCTGGACCTCCCTGAAGAAGCCGAGGGCCGTGCCGCTGAGGGACGCCCAGATCCAGGAGCTGCACATCCGGGACTTCTCCGCCGAGGACCGCACGGCGAAGCACCCCGGCACCTACCTCGCCTTCACGGACAAGGACAGCGACGGCTCCCGGCACCTGCGCGAGCTGGCGCGGGCGGGCACCTCGTACGTCCACCTCCTGCCCGCCTTCGACATCGCCACCATCCCGGAGCGCAAGGCCGACCAGGCACGCGTCGACTGCGACCTCGCCTCCTACCCGGCCGACTCCGACAAGCAGCAGGAATGCGTCGGGAAGATCGCCGCGAAGGACGCCTACAACTGGGGCTACGACCCGTACCACTACACGGTCCCCGAGGGCTCCTACGCCACCGACCCGGACGGCACGGCCCGCACGGTCGAGTTCCGGAAGATGGTGAAGGCGCTGAACGACGACGGCCTGCGGGTCGTCATGGACGTCGTCTACAACCACACCGCGGCAAGCGGCCAGGAAAGGACGAGCGTTCTCGACCGGATCGTGCCCGGCTACTACCAGCGGCTCCTCGCCGACGGCTCGGTCGCGGACAGCACCTGCTGCGCGGGCACGGCCACCGAGAACGCCATGATGGGCAAGCTGGTCGTCGACTCGATCGTCACCTGGGCCAAGGGATACAAGGTCGACGGCTTCCGCTTCGACCTCATGGGCCACCACCCGAAGGCCAACATCCTCGCGGTCCGCAGGGCCCTGGACGCACTCACCCTGGAAAAGGACGGCGTCGACGGCAAGAAGATCATCCTCTACGGCGAGGGCTGGAACTTCGGCGAGATCGCCGACGACGCCCGGTTCGTGCAGGCCACGCAGAAGAACATGGCCGGCACCGGCATCGCCACCTTCTCCGACCGCGCCCGCGACGCCGTGCGCGGCGGCGGCCCCTTCGACGAGGACCCCGGCGTCCAGGGCTTCGCGTCCGGCCTGTACACCGACCCCAACTCCTCGCGGAACAACGGCGCTCCGGCCGAACAGAGGGCCCGCCTGCTGCACTACCAGGACCTGATCAAGGTGGGTCTTTCCGGCAACCTCGCCGGCTACCGGTTCACCGACACCGACGGCAAGGAGGTCACCGGCGCCGAGGTCGACTACAACGGCCAGCCAGCCGGGTACGCCGCCGCCCCCGGCGACGCCCTCGCCTACGCCGACGCGCACGACAACGAGTCCCTGTTCGACGCGCTCGCCTTCAAGCTGCCCGCTTCGACGAGCCCGTCCGACCGGGCCCGCATGCAGGTCCTCGCCATGGCGACGGCCACCCTCTCCCAGGGGCCTGCCCTCTCCCAGGCGGGCACCGACCTGCTGCGCTCCAAGTCCCTTGACCGCAACTCCTACGACAGCGGCGACTGGTTCAACGCCGTCCACTGGAACTGCGCCGACGGCAACGGCTTCGGCCGCGGCCTGCCCATGGCGGCCGACAACGCCGACAAGTGGCCGTACGCCAAACCCCTGTTGAGCAGGGTCGGGGTGGGCTGCGAGCAGATCGAGGGCGCCTCGGCCGCCTACCGCGACCTGCTGCGGATCCGTTCGACCGAGCAGGACTTCTCCCTCGGCACGGCCGAGCGGGTGCGGTCCCGGCTCTCCTTCCCGCTGTCCGGCAAGGACGAGACACCCGGTGTGATCACCATGCGGCTCGGCGACCTCGTCGTCGTCTTCAACGCGACGCCGCAGCGGCAGGAGCAGCGCGTCCCCGCACTCGCCGGGACCGGCCACCGGCTGCACCCGGTGCAGGCGACGGGGGCGGACCCTACCGTCAAGTCGTCCTCCTACGCGGCGGAATCGGGCACGTTCGCCGTTCCGGGGCGCACGGTCGCCGTCTTCACCCGGGCCGGCGCATAGCGCACTACGTTGGATGGGGCAGGCCGCGACCGGCGGTCTGTCCCACCCATATACGCCCCGAGGTGCTGTCGAGATGGACGGCAACGGCACGCAGCAGACCGCCGGCACCACCGTGCTGGTCGTGGACGACGTCGCGGCCAGCCGGTACGCCATGGGCGCGGTGCTGCGCCGGGCCGGCCACCAGGTCGTGCCGGTCGCCAGCGGCGGCGAGGCGCTCGTGGAACTCGATGTCCGGCTGCGGGACGGCACCCTGCCCGACGTGGCCCTCGTCGACGTGGGCCTGCCGGACATCAGCGGCTTCGAAGTGTGCCGCCGGGTCCGGGCCAGGCCGCCCATGGCCGCCCTGCCCGTCGTGCACTTCTCCGCCGCCCAGACCGCGCCCGGCGACCGGTGCCGGGGGCTGGACGCGGGCGGGGACGCCTATCTGACCGTGCCCGCCGAACCGCTGGAGATCCAGGCCGTCGTCCGGGCCGCCGTGCGCGGAGCGCGCCGCACCACGGGCGCCGAGGCCGTCGTCCACCGTCTGACGCTGCTGTCCGAGGCCATCATCACCGTGCAGGCGGCGCGCTGCCCCCGGGAACTCGCCGCCGCGGCCGCCGACGGCACCGCACGCCTCACCGACTCGCCCGCCGTCGTGTTCGTGATCGCCCCGGACGGCGAGCCGTACCGGGGCACGGCCCGCGGCCGTCCCGCCCCGGCGGACAGCGGCGCGCACGAGGCGGCGGCACGGCTGGTCACCCGGCTCGCGGAGGGCCGCACGGGAGTGCACAGCGCCGTCGTCCCCGCGCCGCTGTGGCCGGCCGGGATCTTCCGGCCGGGCGTCGAGGAGGACGCCCGCCTGACCGTGACGACGGCCCAGGACGGCCGCACGGCGGTGTGCCTGGCCACGCCCGTACGGCGCTCGGCGATCACCGACCCCGCGGACGACGGGCTGCTCGCCCGCCTCGCCCAGGCCACCGCGCTCGCGGCCGAACCGCTGCTGCTGTACCAGGTGGAGCGGCACGTCGCCCTCACCCTCCAGCACAGCTTCCTGCCCCAGCCGCACAAGCTGCCCCACCTGCCCGGCGTCGACATCGTGGTCCGCTACGTGCCCGCCTCCCGGCAGACCGAGATCGGCGGCGACTTCTACGCCGCCCTGCGTACCGCCGACGGGGTGCTCACCGCGGTCGGGGACGTCGTCGGGCACTCGCTGGACGCGGCCACCGTCATGGTCGAGATACGGCACGCGCTGCGCGCCTACTGCGTCGACGAGAGCGACCCGGTCGTGCTGGCCGAGCGGCTCGACCGGATGCTCCAGCAGTACCACCCCGACATCACGGCCACCGTGTGCCTGGCCCTGGTCGACCCCGGCAGCGGGCGGGTGCGGATCGCCAACGCCGGTCACATCCCACCGCTGATCCTGCGCGACGGGGACGGCGCGCGGTACGCCGACGCGTGCGGTCCGCTGCTCGGACTGGGCCTGGAACGCCCCCCGCCGACCGAGCACCACCTGACCCCCGACGACCGCCTGCTCATGATCACCGACGGCCTCATCGAGACCCGCGGCACCCCCCTCGAGACCTCCATGGAACAACTCCGCACAGCCGCCGCCGACGCCCCGGCCGGCCTGGACACCCTCTGCGACGTGCTCCTGGGCTGCTTCGGCCACGACAGAGAGGACGACATCGCCATGTTGGCCCTCCGGCTAGGGTGAGCCCGTTGCCGCCCAGACCAGGAGTACTGATGCCGCAGATCACCGTCGACTATTCCGCCGACCTCGCGGACGGCTTCGACCGGCCCGGATTCGCCAAGGCGCTGCACGAGGCGACCGTCGAGATCGCGGCCGCCAAGCCGCCGGCGTGCAAGACCCGGTTCCGCCCGACCGAGGACATCGTCGTCGGCCCCGACACCGAGGGGCATGCCCACGTGCACGTCCACATCGCGCTGCTCGCCGGCCGCACCGACGACACCAAGGCCAGGCTCACCGAGGCCATCCTGGAGTTGCTGCGCACCCACCTGAAGGCCGCCGACGGGATCGTGCTGCACGCCTCCGCCGAAGTGCGCGACCTCGACGTTTCCTACCGGAAGTTCGAGAGCTGAGCCGGCTCAGGTCGCCAGCGTCAGGAGCCGGCCGGCCAGGTCGGCGAACGGGCCGTCGGCCGGCTCTTCCTTGAAGATGCGGCGCAACAGGGCGCCCATCTCCTCGTCGTGGGCGGCGCTGACCGAGGCGAGCGCGGCGAAGTCGTGGACCAGCTGGATCTCCAACTCCTCCCGCGGGATGCGCCGGCCGTCCAGCCAGATCAGTGCCGTCGACTCGGCGAGCGAGATCCAGGAACGCACGACCAGTTCCAGACGCGCGGGCGGATCGGTCACGCCCAGGTGCGAAAGGATCTGGACATACGCGGCCTGCCGTACGGAGTCGATGAGCGCGTTGGTCGTCGAAGAGCCGACCGCGGGCCCGCCGCGCATGAGGGCGGAGAAACCGGGCCCATGCTCCTCCACGAAGTCGAAGTAGCGGCCCATCACACGCAGCAGCCGCGCCCCCAGCGGGCCCTCGTGCGGCTCCACGAAACGGGCCGCGAGTTCGTCCGCCGCCCGCTGCAACGCGGCCTCGTACAGGCTGAGTTTGCCGGGAAAGTAGTGGTAGACCAACGGGCGCGAAATGCCCGCGGTCGACGCTATCTCGTCGATGGAGACCTCGTCGGGCGAGCGGCGGCTGAACAGTTCGAGGGCGACGCCGATCAACTGCTGCCGCCGCTCCTCGACTCCCAATCTGCGGCGAACCCCGGTAGTCATGCGAACACTCTACCGATCGATTCCAGCCTCGAACGGACCGGATCGATCGCGGAAGTTCACCAGAGTCCATCGGACGGGCACGGGAACCGCCCGTCAGCGCAGTGCGCCGAGTGACCGCCCGTCCCGCAGCGTCCCCTTCAGCTCGGCCCGCGCCCCATGCTCGGCCCGCACGGTCAGCAGGCTGCTCCGCGCCGCCCCGCTGACCCCGCCCGTCGCCCGGATCGACGCGGTCTCCCGGCTGCCGGCGGCCAGCAGATACCAGTCGCCCGCCTCCGACTTCCACAGCACCCCGGCCAGCACATGCGGGTCACGCGCCCCGCACGCCGGGACGTTCTCGGCCTTGGCCGCCACCGCCCCGTACCGCCCGCCCGGCGTGTGGAACTGCGCCAGCACCCGCGCCCCGCCGCCCCGCCAGGTCTCGGCCCGCGTGCACACCCACGCCGCCGAACCGCTCGCGTCCGGCAGCGACTGCTCGTTGAACGCCCAGGTGTTGACGGTGCGCACACCCGCCGAGCGCACCGTGCCCAGCGAGCAGGCGTACGGCTGCCAGGTGCGCAGCGCCTCAGCGCCGGACGCCTCTCGCTGCGACCCGGGCCGGCCGGCGGTGAGCCGGGCCGGGACCAGCTCGCCGAGGTCGGTGAGCAGCCGCTTCCGCGTGCCGTCGGTCAGTTGCAGCACGTTCCACGACGTGCACGCGCCGGTCCGCAGGGCCGGGCTGTCCAGCGGCGCGGTCACACCGTCGGCGAGGGCGAGGTCCATCGCCCCGGAACCCGGCTTCATCAGGTCCCGCTCGCCCGCCTTCGACACCCAAGGGGCCGTCAGATAGCGGACGTTGCCGTCGGACCGGCCCAGGACCACCGCGCTCGCCCCGGCCCGGCCGGCGCCGTCGACCCGGGCGAAGTCGAGGGCGGCGCCCTGCGCGCCGTCCTCGGGCTCGGCGTACCGGGCGATGCGCAGACCGTCGTAGAGGAGCACCACGCGCGCGGCGTCGACCGTCCCCGCGTACAGCAGCTGGGGCGGTCCGGCCGGGCCGCCGGACAGGGTGCCGGGTGTCGCCGACACCTGGACCCGCTCGCCGGGGCGGGCCCAGACGGCAAGGGCGCGGCGCAGCAGGGCCGTGTCGCCGGTGAGGTCGCCGCGGGCCGGCCAGACGGAGAAGTCGGTGCGCGCCGAGCTCTGCCACGCGGCGGGGGAGACCCGGGTCAGCTTCGCCGGGTCGAGGGCGGCCTGGGCGGCCGGGTTCCGCGCATACGGGGGCGCGGCGGCGCCGTCGGGGCCCCAGCCCTCGCCGGGCAGGCCGAGCAGCGCCCCGCAGACCAGCAGCGCCGCTCCGGCGGCCAGCGCGGCCTTCAGGTGCTGGCGGCGCCGCATCAGGTCGGTGGGGCGGGCCTGGAGCGAGCAGGGGTCGAACTCGGGGGAGTCGAGCAGCCCGTACTGCGCGGCGATCCCGTCGGCCTCCAGCAGCGCGCCGTCCGCGTCGGCGACGCCCGCGGCCGTGAGCACCTTGCGGACACCGTCGTCGTCGAGTCGTTCCAGGCCGCGCAGCGCGTACGCGGCCCGGGCCGGGCCGGACAGGGTGGACAGCCGCTGGTCCAGGGCGAGTTCGTCGGCGCCGCCGGACCGCGGGAACAGCTTCAGGCCCCACACCTGCGGCAGCAGGGGCGGCAGCTGGGACCGCTTGGGCCATGCCTTGCGCCGCAGCGGCAGCCCCGCCTCCAGTGCCGTGCGCAGCACCTCGAGGCGGACCAGGGTGTAGCCCGGGTCGCCGTCACGCCCGGTCGACTGGGCCGGGATGACCGGTGCCGGTGTGCGGTTGCGGGGGAGTGCGCGCTGGGTGAGGGCGTGTGCGGTCAGGACGCGCCTGCTGCGGCCCAGGCCTGGTGGCAGCACCAGATAGGCGAGCCGCACGAGCCGCGGGTAGTGCTCGACGAGCGCGGCCTCGGCCTGCTCGACGTCGACGACCGGGCCGGCGGGGGAGGAGGGTGCGGGGCGCTGGGCGACATCCTGTGACTGCACGTTCAGCAGAACGAGCGAATCCTTCGATGGTCACCTGACTGCGGAGCGTCACGCCCCAGGCGGCTCCTCCGGCTCCACGAGCAGCCGGGCGTAGTTCGCCATGGACCGCTGGTAGCGGGGCAGGTGCGGGGCCAGGGCGCCGAGGGCCAGTGACAACGCCTCGCGGTCCCGGCCCAGGCTGGACAGGCACAGAGCCAGACAGGCCCGCACCGGGTCGTCCAGCTCGTCGGACGGGGCGAGAAGCTCGGGCGTCAGCAGCGCGACACCCTCCTCGGCCCGGCCGATGTTCCGCAGTGAGCTGGCCAGCTGGATCTTCGTCCGGCGGGCCTTGTAGCGGCTGACGTCGGCCAGTCCGCGCCGCAGCGCCTCCTGGTACAGCGGGACCGCCTTGTCCGAGCGGCCCGTGGAGTCCCAGGCGCAGGCCTGCTCGAACGGCCCGAGCGGGCTGTCGTCCGGCAGTTCGGCGACGAGGGCGTCGACCTCGGCGCGGAAGCGCGCCTCGCCCTCTTCCTCCTGGTCGTAGTCGTCGGATCGGGCCCACAGAGCGGCCACACGATCTTCCCAGTCCTGGTTCACCGTGCCACCCTCGCACAGGCGTGCCTGCGCAGGCGGCGGAATTTGAGCGCTGTGGGCTCCGCAGCCGTATCGAAGGCGAGAGCCCTTGCCGGGGCTCCGTGCGGCATGCGTCCGGACCGTGCCGTGACAAGGACCGGAGGAACAGATGAGGGTGACCCGACCGATGCTCGCGCTGAGCGGCGCGGTGGCGATACTGGCGCTGGCCGGCTGCGGATCCGGCGGCAAGGACGAGGCCGCCGTGCCCGAGGCGGTGACCGGCAGCCTGGAGCACATCGCGGCCGAGGCCAAGTGCAAGCCGAACATGCAGACCGACGCCGACACGATCCGCCAGGCTCTCTGCAAGAAGGGCAAGGAGAAGTACGTCCTCGCGACCTTCTCCACCGACCGCGGCCAGCGCGAGTGGCTGAACGGCGCGAAGGACTACGGCGGCTACTACCTCGTCGGCCGCAAGTGGGTCGCCGTGGGCCAGGAGAAGACGGTCACGGCGCTGCAGGGCACCCTCGGCGGGATGATGGAGGAGGGGTCCGAGCACATGAACCCCGGTGGCAGTCACAACAAGGGCGGTCACGACGGTGGCAGCAGCCACCACGGCTGAACCTCGCGGGCCCGGACGGACGAGAAAGCCGGCGGTGGGAATTCCCACCGCCGGCTTTCTGCTGGGCGAGGACTACTGGCAGTTCTCGCCGTTGTTGATGCACTGGACCATCTCGTTCATCGTGTTCTCGTCGAAGAAGTTGATGAAGTCGTTGTGGTCAGTGATCGGCTTGTGCAGCTGCTCCGGGAAGGCGTCCAGGGCGAACGCGCCCTGCACCTGCCCGTTGTTGATCTGCGGCGCCGGGATGTTGTCGTAGACCAGCTTGACCTGGAGCTGGGGGATGGCCTGGAAGCCGTTCGAGCAGCTGCCGTCCGCCTCCACGAAGTCCACGTGGGTGCGGTGGTTGGCGCTGTCGGTGTTCTGGCCGTCCCAGCAGCTCTGGAAGTTGGTCGTCCGGACGATGCTGCTGCCCTCGGGGCAGATCGGGTACTTGTCCGTGGCCTGCCTGTCCTCGAAGCCGGTGCAGCTCCAGGACGTGTTGGCGTTGTTCAGGCCGTTGGTGAAGGACTTGGCGTCACCGGTGATGATGCGCAGCGCCGTCGGCATCGCGACGACGTCGCTCGTCCGGTTGCCGACGAACTTCAGCTCCGCCTGGCTGGGCGTGACGATCTTGCCGACGTTGCCGTCCTGACCGCCACCGGGCTGACCCTGGTCGGCTTCCTGCGTGCCGTCCTGGATCCGGAGGACCGGCCAGAAGTACGTCGACTTGTCACCCTGGTTCTGGCAGCTCGTCTCGCCGTTGGCCAGGTCCTCGTCGCTGGCGAAAGCGTCGTTGTCCTGGTTGCCGACGTAGTCGTGCATGTGTTGCGCACCGTTGGAGACGCCGGGCGCCGACGATCACGTTGTCGAGTTGCGGTTGCCGTTCTCGTTGATACCGCAGTTCGTGGTGAAGGTGCCCGTGGAACCGCCGTCACCGTTCGAGGCCAGACCGTTCGGCAGGTTCGCGGGAGTTGGGCTGGACGTCCTCGATGTCGACGAAGTCCCCGGCTGCCGGGCCGTTGCCGCCCTGGCCGCCGTTACCGCCCTGTCCCTGATCCTGACCGCCCTGGTCCTGACCGCCCTGGTCCTGCCGCCCTGGTCCTGACCGCCCTGGTCCTGGCCGCCCTGGTTCTGGCCGCCCTGGTTCTGGCCGTCCTGGTTCTGGTCGCCCCCGGCCTGGCCGTCGTTGGTGTTGCGTCGGCGGCCATGCCCTGGCACTCGGCCATGCTGGGCCAGGTCGTCCGGGGCCTGCCCGCCCACACGCTTGATGTTGATGCCGATCCGGTCGATGGCCGCGGTCCGCTTCGACTTCAGCGGGCCGAGGATGGCGTTCTTGACGAAGCTCGCGTCACCGGCCTGGGCCTGACGCGTGGAGGCGAGCCGGGTGTAGGCCTCGGTGATCTGCTTGTCGAGGCTCGCCAGCTCCTTGTCCACGCCGGCGCGCGCCCCGTCCGGCACGTCCGTCAGCTTCTGTCCGACGTCCGGGCACTGGATCGTGGCGATCTGCTGCACCCGCGGACTTGGTCTGGTTCGCCGACGTTCTCCTCGTGCGCCGAGGCATAGAAGTTCGCCCAGATCAGCCCGCCCCCGCCGAGCGCTAGGGCCGCCGATGCGGCTATGGCCTTGGTGGCCATCGGCGACCGGCGTTTTCTTGTGTTGCGTCCCATGGAACTCCTCTGACTTCCTTGCGGGGGCATCGAGGCGCCCGACAGGAGTGAAGCGGCTCCCTTCCATACGGAGGGCGTCCCAGGGGTGTTCAGAGGTCTCGGAAATTGATGAGAGATTCGTGAGGGCCCTGTGCCCTCAACAGCCCCTTTCGCACCGGAAGTTGTTGATCGTCCACGGTGCGTGAAGCTGTGGTCCGGTTTCACCGGCCATGGTCGAGATAGGCGAGAACCGCCAGCACGCGACGGTTGTCATCGTCCGAGACCTCGAGTCCCAGTTTGGCGAAGATGTTCGCGGTGTGCTTGGCGATCGCCCGTTCCGTCACGACCAGCCGGCCGGCGATCGCCGCGTTGGTCCGGCCCTGCGCCATCAGCTCCAGCACCTCCCGCTCCCGGGGCGTCAGCCGCGCCAGCGGCCGGTCCTCGCCCGAACGGCGCGCCAGCAGCTGCTGGATGACCTGCGGGTCCATCGCCGTACCACCGGCCGCCACCCGCCGTACGGCGTCCACGAACTGCTCGGCGTCGAACACCCGGTCCTTCAGCAGGTACCCGACCCCGCCGCTGCCGTCGGCGAGCAGCTCACGCGCGTACAACTGCTCCACGTGCTGGGAGAGCACCAGCACCGGCAGGCCCGGCCGCTTCCGGCGGGCGTCGAGCGCGCACTGGAGCCCCTCGTCGGTGTGCGTGGGCGGCAGGCGTACGTCGACCACGGCGACGTCCGGTTCCAGTTCGGCCAGCGCGGCGGCCAGTTCGGGGCCGGTCTCGACGGCCGCCGCGATCTCGAAGTCGTGCGCCTGCAGCAGCCGGACGAGCCCGTCGCGCAGCAGGAAGAGGTCTTCGGCTAGGACAACGCGCAAGGGATCTCCATGGTGACCATGGTGGGACCGCCCGCGGGGCTGCTGACGGCCAGGACGCCGTCGAATGTACCCAGTCGCCGCTCGACCCCGGCCAGCCCGAACCGGCCTCGATCACCGCACCTCCCTTGCCGTTGTCGGTGACGGACACCCGCAGCATCCCGTCGGCGTGGTGCATGTCGACCCAGATCCGGTCGGCGCCGGAGTGCTTCACCGCGTTGGTGAGCACCTCGCTGACGGCGAAGTACGCGGCGGACTCCACAGGCGCCTGTGCCCGCCCCGGCAGGTCCACGTCACCTCGACGGTCACCGGCAGCCGCAGCGCCAGCGCCCGTACCGCGTCGCCGAGGCCGCGCTCGGCGAGAACCGGCGGATGGATGCCGCGCACCAGCTCACGCAGCTCGGTCAGGGCCTCGACCGAGGACTTGCGGGCCTGTGCGATCAGCTCCTTGGCCTTGGCCGGGTCCTTGTCGAGGAGCGTCTCGATGGTGCCGAGGTCCATGCCCACGGCGACCAGCCGGGCCTGGGCCCCGTCGTGCAGGTCCCGCTCGATGCGCCGCAGTTCGGCGGCGGAGGTGTCGACGGCGTCGCGCCGCGTCTCGGTCAGCACCCGCACCCGCTCGGCCAGTTCTCCCTGGCCGGAGCCCAGGACGGCCCGGGTGAGCCGGAAGTGGACGCCCAGCAGGAGCGGGGTGAGGAAGTGCGCGAAGAAGAGCAGCACCAGGCCCAGGACCGCGGCACCGAAGGCGGACACCTGCCCGGTGACCGTGCACGAAGCCGTACCAGTACCCTTCGGGGAAGACCCGCCACAGCCCGACCGCCAGCGCGAAGCCCTCCAGCGGGTAAAGCACAGCACCGCCGGCAGCAGCGCGGTGACGAACCCCGCCGTCATGTCGACCGGCAGCCACCGCAGGTCCCGCCAGGTCGCCGGGTCGCGCAGCATCCCGAAGGTACGCGTCCAGGGGTTGGCGTCCTGCGGCGGCGGCCGGTACGCCGGAGGGATCCGCACCCCGCCCCACTCCGCCGCGAGCACCCGCCGTCCGTTCGCGAACGCCCGCACCCCCGTCAGCACGTACGGCGTGGTGACGATCCCGACCCCGATCGGGATGAGGGCGATCGAGACCAGGGAGAGGCAGAAGCACAGCACCGCCCCCGGTAGGGAGACGAGGGCCAGCGCCAGCCCCCGCACCGCGGCCAGCGCCATGCCCCGCCCTTTCGTCCGCCCGTTGCCGTTCTTCGTGTCGATGGTCATGGCGTCAGTCTCGCCGAGCGCGCCCGCCCGGTCACGGGGCCGGGACACCCGGCAGGGGGTGGTGCTACGTACACCCCGGTCAGGCAGCGCCGTCGCGTACGTTCACACCGGCCGCGAGCACCTTCGCCTCCACCTCCGGGTCGAGGCCCAGCGCGGCCGGTCCGGGCGCTGGGGCGCCATGCCGCCGAGGTCCTGCAGCCACCGCCAGGTGTCCGCCACGGTCTCCTCCACGGGCCGGCAGACCAGCCCGGCCCCGACCGCCCGGGAGACGTCCGCGCTGTGCAGGGCGTCGTACAGGTCGCTGCCCGGCGGTACCCACACCGGCAGTTCGGTCCACGGCTCGATGCCCGCCTCCAGGATCACCTCGGGCTCGGTCCAGCGGAGTTCGGCGGCGCCGCCGGTGACCCGCACGCAGGCGTCCAGCAACTCGCCCATGGTGGTGTGGCCCTGCGGACTGACCAGGTTGTACGGCCCGCTCAGCTCCCGTTCGGCCGCGAGCAGGATCCACTCGGCCAGGTCACGGACGTCCACGTACTGCAGGGGCAGGTCACGCGGGCCCGGGGCCAGCACCGGGCCGCCGCGCGCCGTACGGCCCAGCCACCAGGGCAGCCGGCCGATGTTCTCGTACGGGCCGAGGATCAGCCCGGCGCGTACGAGCACCGACCGGTGCGCGCCGAAGGCTTCCAGGACGGCCAGTTCGCCTCCCCGCTTGTCCTGCGCGTAGGCGGTCTGCTCGGCGTCGGCCGACGCCCCCTCCACCAGAGGCGCGTCCTCGTCGAACCTGGCGGGCCGGGCCCACGCGTACACCGAGCGGCTCGACACGTACACGTACCGGCCGGCGCGGCCCCGCAGCAGCCGCGCCGTGTCCCGCACCGCACGGGGCGCCGCCGACCAGGTGTCGACGACGACGTCCCACTCGCCCGGGTCGTCGGCGAGGGCGGCGAGGCCGTCGGGAGCGGTGCGGTCACCGAGCAACGACCGCACACCCGGCGGCGCGTCGTGCCGCCCCCGGTGGAAGACGGTCACGTCCCAGCCCCGCCCCAGCGCCGCCTCCACGACGGCCCGCCCCACGAACTCCGTACCACCCAGCATCAGAAGCCTCATGCCGGTGACTCTGCCCGGTCGGGGGGGAGGTGGGAACGGGGATCTGCTGTCGGCAGACGGGGCGGGCGGGGGCGGTGTCAGTGTGCTGTCGTCGGCACGTACGTGTAGCCCACGCGGCGCACGGTGCGGATCGTGTCGCGGTGCTCCGCGCCGAGCTTGCGGCGCAGGCGGGCGATGTGGACGTCGACCGTGCGGCCGTCGCCCACGTGCCCGTAGCCCCACACCGTGCCGACCAGCTGGTCGCGGGTGTGCACCCGGTTCGGGTGCGCCACCAGGTGCGCCAGCAGCTCGAACTCCAGGTATGTGAGGTCGAGCGGCTGCCCGGCCACCCGGGCGGTGCGCTGCACGGTGTCGACGCGGATCAGCGGCTCCCCGCCCGGCTCGGCATCGAGGTCCGGGCCGGCGGACTGCGGCAGGTCGGGCACCGCCACCGGGAACGGCGGCTGCTGGTCGGCCGGGACGAGCACCAGGTAGCCGACCATCGGCGGCTGCCCGGGCAGCGTGGGCAGGGTGTGCTGCGGAGCCGGCAGCCAGGTGGCGCCGGGCGGCAGCAGGTCCGCGACCGTCACCACCTCGTCCCGGTCGACGGCACGCAAACGGTGCCGTGGGCCGTGGGGCGCGGGGGCGGTGAGGGGGCGGCGGTGGACAGGGAACGGTGGTCGCCATGAGAGGTCAGCTCTTTCGCGCGAGGAGTTCGTCGGGAGGTCGACGGCCGCGATTCGTGGTCGGGCTCGCCGAGGGACGTACGCGGTTCGCGCTGGCCGAAGGCCGGGGTGTACGGCTTTAGAGGGCCTGCGCGTTCATCGCGCGGCAACACACCCGGTCGAAGTCGTGGTCCTGGCGGGACGGCCAGAAGGGCTCGAGGTCATGACGACCCGTCGCGATGTGCTTCTGGTAGACGGCCATGTGCCCATTGAAGCAGAGCCGGACGCCGGCCGGAGTCTCCTCTCACTGCTTGGACATGCGACGGAAGCGCCGCGCGGCCGCTCGCCCCTCATCCCACCAGGCGCTTGCGCCACTCCAGCGGTGTCACGTCGATGGCCTTGCCCGGGTCGCCGTCCCACTCCGTGGACAGCCCGGCCGAGGTCAGCGCCGCCACGACCTCGTGGCCGACGGCCGTGGTGGTCTGCTCCGAGCCGTCGAACCCGCCGTAGTACAGCGACAGGCCGTGCCCCTCCGCCGCCGGATTTGGGGGGGGGGGGGGGGGGGGAGAAAAAGGGACGCGAAAGGGGCGCCCACCGCCACGGCGGGCGCCCCCCTCGGAAATCGGAAGGCGTGGGATCAGACCTGGCCGGCCTTCTCCAGCGCGGCGCAGCAGGTGTCGACCATCAGGCGGGTCACCACGTAGGGGTCGACGTTGGCGTTGGGACGGCGGTCCTCGATGTAGCCCTTGCCGTCCTTCTCGACCTGCCACGGGATGCGGACCGAGGCACCGCGGTCCGAGACGCCGTAGCTGTACTCGTTCCACGGGGCGGTCTCGTGCAGGCCGGTGAGGCGGTCGTCGATGCCGGCGCCGTAGTTCTTGACGTGGTCCAGCGGCTCGGAGCCCTCGCCGAGCGACTCCGCACGCGGTGATGATCGCGTCGTAACCCTCGCGCATCGCCTTGGTCGAGAAGTTGGTGTGCGCGCCCGCGCCGTTCCAGTCGCCCTTGACCGGCTTGGGGTCGAGGGTGGCGGAGACGCCGAAGTCCTCGGCGGTGCGGTACAGCAGCCAGCGGGCCACCCAGAGCTGGTCGGAGACCTCCAGCGGGGCGAGCGGGCCGACCTGGAACTCCCACTGGCCGGGCATGACCTCGGCGTTGATGCCGGAGATGCACGAGACCGGCCTTCAGGCAGTTGTCCAGGTGGGCCTCGACGACGTCACGGCCGAAGATCTCGTCCGAGCCGACACCGCAGTAGTAGCCGCCCTGCGCGGCGGGGAAGCCGCCCTCGGGGAAGCCGAGCGGGCCGCGTGCCCTTGAAGAAGGTGTACTCCTGCTCGATGCCGAAGATCGGCTCCTGGGCGCCGAAGCGCTCCTCGGCCCCCCGGCGTAGCGCGGCACGGGTGTTGGACTGACGTGCGGCGTCATGTCGATGTCGAGGACCTCGCACAGCACCAGGATGTCGTCGCCGCCGCGGATCGGGTCCGGACAGGTGAAGACCGGCTTGAGGA
>CAWCSC010000016.1:0-112655 GCA_963798065.1 uncultured Actinomycetota bacterium
GCTCCGGGAAGCCGTCCAGCGCAACGGGCCCTTCACCTGACCGTTCTCGATCGTCGGCGCGGGCAGCGTCGTAGACGAGGCGGATCTGGAGCTGCGGGATGGCCTGGAAGCCGTTCGAGCAGCTGCCGTCCGCCTCGACGAAGGCCACGTGGTGACGGTGGTTGGCGCTGTCGATGTTCTGGCCGTCCCAGCAGCTCTGGAAGTTGGACGTCCGGACCACCTGCTGCCCTCGGGGCAGATCACGTACTTGTCCGTCACCTGCCGGTCCTCGAAGCCGGTGCAGCTGAACGAGGTGTTGGCGTTGCTTGAGACCGTTGGTGAAGGCCTTGGCGTCACCGGTGATGATGCGCAGGAACGCGGCATCGCGACGACGTCGCCCTTCTTGTTGCCGACGAACTTGATCTCCGCCTGGCTGGCCTTGAGGATCTTGCCGACGTTGCCCTCGGCGCCACCGCGCTGACCTGGTCGGCCTCCTGCGTGCCGTCCTGGAGCCGCAGCACCGGCCAGTAGTAGGTGGACTTGTCACCCTGGTTCTGGCAACTGGTCCCGGCGTTGGCCAGGTCCTCGTCGCTGGCGAACGCGTCGTTGTCCTGGTTGCCGACGTAGTCGTGCATGTGGTGCGCGCCGTTGGTCGACGCCGGGGCCGACGATCAGGTTGTCCGTGTTGAGGTTGCGTTCTCGTTGAACCGCATTTCGTGGTGAAGGAGCCCGTGGAACCGCTGTCACCGTTCGCGGCCAGACCGTTCGGCAGGTTGCGGGAGTTGGGCTGGACGTCCTCGATGTTGACGAAGTCCGCGGCCGCCGGGCCGTTGCCGCCCTGGCCGCCGTTACCGCCCTGTCCCTGACCCTGACCGCCCTGTCCTGGCCGCCTGGTCCTGACCGCCTGGTCCTGGCCGCCTGGTCCTGGCCGCCCTGGTTCTGGCCGTCCTGGTTCTGGCCGTCCTGGTTCTGTCGCCCCCGGCCTGGCCGTCGTTGGTGTTCACGTCGGCGGCCATGCCCTGGCACTCGGCCATCTGGGCCAGGTTGTCCGGGGCCTGCCCACCAACACGCTTGATGTTGATGCCGATCCGGTCGATGGCCGCGGTCCGCTTCGACTTCAGCGGGCCGAGGATGGCGTTGTTGACGAAGCCCGAGTCACCGGCCTGGGCCTGACGCGTGGAGGCGAGCCGGGTGTAGGCCTCGCTGATCTGCTTGTCGAGGCTGGCCAGCTCCTTGTCCACGCCGGCGCGCGCACCGTCCGGCACATCCGTCAGCTGCTGTCCGACGTCCGGGCACTGGATCGTGGCGATCTGCTGACCCGCGGACTTCGTCTGGTTCGCCGAGTTCTCCTCATGCGCCGACGCATAGAAGTTTGCCCAGATCAGCCCGCCCCCACCGAGCGCTAGGGCCGCCGATGCGGCTATGGCCTTGGTGGCCATCGGCGTCCGGCGTTTTCTTGTGTTGCTTCCCATGGAACTCCTCTGACTTCCTTTTTCGGGGGCATCGAGGCGCCCGACAGGAGTGAAGCGGCTCCCTTCCATACGGAGGGCGTCCCAGGGGTGTTCAGAGGTCTCGGAAATTGATGAGAGATTCGTGAGGGCCCTGTGCCCTCAACAGCCCCTTTCGCACCGGGAGTTGTTGATCGTCCACGGTGCGTGAAGCTTGTGGTCCGGTTTCACCGGCCATGGTCGAGATACGCGAGAACCGCCAGCACGCGGCGGTTGTCATCGTCCGAGACCTCGAGTCCCAGTTTGGCGAAGATGTTCGCGGTGTGCTTGGCGATCGCCCGTTCCGTCACGACCAGCTTGCCCGCGATCGCCGCGTTGGTCCGGCCCTGCGCCATCAGCTCCAGCACCTCCCGCTCCCGGGGCGTCAGCCGCGCCAGCGGCCGGTCCTCGCCCGACCGGCGCGCCAGCAGCTGCTGGATGACCTGCGGATCCATCGCCGTACCACCGGCCGCCACCCGCCGTACCGCGTCCACGAACTGCTCGGCGTCGAACACCCGGTCCTTCAGCAGGTACCCGACCCCGCCGCTGCCGTCGGCGAGCAGCTCACGCGCGTACAACTGCTCCACGTGCTGGGAGAGCACCAGCACCGGCAGGCCGGGCCGCTTCCTGCGGGCGTCGAGCGCGCACTGGAGCCCCTCGTCGGTGTGCGTGGGCGGCAGGCGTACGTCGACCACGGCGACGTCCGGTTCCAGTTCGGCCAGCGCGGCGGCCAGTTCGGGACCGGACTCGACGGCCGCCGCGATCTCGAAGTCGTGCGCCTGCAGCAGCCGGACGAGCCCGTCGCGCAGCAGGAAGAGGTCTTCGGCTAGGACAACGCGCAAGGGATCTCCATGGTGACCATGGTGGGACCGCCCGCGGGGCTGCTGACGGCCAGGACGCCGTCGAATGTACCCAGTCGCCGCTCGACCCCGGCCAGCCCCGAACCGGCCTCGATCACCGCACCTCCCTTGCCGTTGTCGGTGACGGACACCCGCAGCATCCCGTCGGCGTGGTGCAGGTCGGCCCAGATCCGGTCGGCGCCGGAGTGCTTCACCGCGTTGGTGAGCACCTCGCTGACGGCGAAGTACGCGGCGGACTCCACAGGCGCCTGTGCCCGCCCCGGCAGGTCCACGCTCACCTCGACGGTCACCGGCAGCCGCAGCGCCAGCGCCCGTACCGCGTCGCCGAGGCCGCGCTCGGCGAGAACCGGCGGATGGATGCCGCGCACCAGCTCACGCAGTTCGGACAGGGCCTCGACCGACGACTTGCGGGCCTGTGCGATCAGCTCCTTGGCCTTGGCCGGGTCCTTGTCGAGGAGCGTCTCGATGGTGCCCAGGTCCATGCCCACCGCGACCAGCCGGGCCTGGGCCCCGTCGTGCAGATCCCGTTCGATGCGCCGCAGCTCGGCGGCGGAGGTGTCGACGGCGTCGCGCCGCGTCTCGGTCAGGACCCGCACCCGCTCGGCCAGTTCGCGCTGGCCGGAGCCCAGGACGGCCTGGGTGAGCCGGAAGTGGACGTCCAGCAGAAGTGAGGTGAGGAAGCGCGCGAAGAAGAGCAGGACCAGGCCCAGGACGGCGGCACCGAACGCGGACACCTGCCCGGTGACCTTGACGAACCCGTACCAGTACCCTTCGGGGAAGACCCGCCACAGCCCGGCCGCGAGCGCGAAGCCCTCCAGCGGGTACAGCCACAGCGCGGCCGGCAGCAGCGCGGTGAGGAACCCCGCCGTCATGTCGGCCGGCAGCCACATCAGGTCCCGCCAGGTCGCCGGATCGCGCAGCATCCCGAACGTGGTCGTCCACGGGTTGGCGTCCTTCGGCGGCGGCCGGTACGCCGGCGGGATCCGCACCCCGCCCCACTCCGCCGCGAGCACCCGCCGCCAGTTCGCGAACGTCCGCACCCCCTTCAGCACGTACGGCGTGGTGACGAGCCCGATCCCGATCGGGATGAGGGCCATGGACACCAGGGAGAGGGTGAAGCACAACACCGCCACCGGTAACGAGACGAGGGCCACTCCCAGCCCCCGTATCGCGGCGAGCGCCATGCCCCGCCCCTTCGCTCCCCTGTAGCCGCTGTTCGTGTCGATGGTCATGGCGTCAGTCTCGCCGAGCGGGGGTGCGGGGTCACTGGGCCGGGACACCCGGTCAGGGGGTGGTGTTACGTACACCTCCGGTCAGGAAGCGCCGTCGCGTACGTCTCCACCGGCCGCGAGCAGCTTCGCCTCCACCTCCGGGTCGAGGCCCACCGGTGGCCGGTCCGGACGCCTGGGCGCCGTGCCGCCGATGTCCTGCAGCCACCGCCAGGTGTCGGCCACGGTCTCCGCCACGGGCCGGCAGTCCAGCCCCGTCCCGACCGCCCGGGAGACGTCCGCGCTGTGCAGGGCGTCGTACAGGTCGCTGCCCGGCGGCACCCACACCGGCAGCTCGGTCCACGGCTCGATGCCCGCCTCCAGGATCACCTCGGGCTCGGTCCACCGCGGTTCGGCACCGCCGCCGGTGACCCGCACGCACGCGTCCAGCAACTCGCCCATCGTGGCGTGCCCCTGCGGACTGACCAGGATGTACGGACCGCTCAGCTCCCGCTGCGCCGCGTGCAGGATCCACTCGGCCAGGTCACGGACGTCCACGTACTGGAGGGGCAGGTCGCGCGGGCCCGGGGCCACCACCGGGCCGCCGCGAGCCATGCGGGCCAGCCACCAGGGCAGCCTGCCGATGTTCTCGTACGGGCCGAGGATCAGCCCGGCCCGTACGAGCACCGACCGGTCCTCGCCGAAGGAGTCCAGGACGGCCAGTTCACCGCCGCGCTTGTCCTGCGCGTACGCGGTCTGCTCCGCGTCCGCCGAGGCGCCCTCCACCAGGGGCGCGTCCTCGCCGTGCCCGGCGGGCGGGGCCCACGCGTACACCGAGCGGCTCGACACGTACATGTAGCGACGGGCGCGGCCCCGCAGCAGCCGCGCCGTGTCCCGCACCGCGCGGGGGGCCGCCGACCAGGTGTCGACGACGACGTCCCAGTCGCCCGGGTCGTCGGCGAGGGCGGCAAGACCGTCGGGCGTGGTGCGGTCGCCGAGCAGTGACCGCACGCCCGCCGGTGCCTCGTGCCGCCCCCGGTGGAAGACGGTCACGTCCCAGCCCCGCCCCAGGGCCGCCTCCACGACGGCCCGACCCACGAACTCCGTACCACCCAGCATCAGAAGCCTCATGCCGCTGACTCTGCCCGGTGGGGCGGCGGTACGGAACGGGGATCTGCCGTCAGCAGACGGCGGGAACCAGCGGCTCAGTGACTCACCGGGGGCACGTACTTGTATCCGACCCGGCGTACCGTCCGGATCGTGTCGCGGTACTCCGCGCCCAGCTTGCGGCGCAGCCGGGCGACGTGGACGTCGACCGTGCGGCCGTCGCCCACGTGCCCGTAGCCCCACACCGTGCCGACCAGCTGGTCACGGGTGTGCACCCGGCCCGGGTGCGCCACCAGGTGGGCGAGCAGCTCGAACTCCAGATACGTGAGGTCGAGCGGCCGGCCGGCCACCTGGGCGGTGCGCTGCACGGTGTCGACGCGGATCAGCGGCTCGCCGCCCGGCTCGGGGCCGGTCACCGGGCCGACGGTCTCCGGCCGGTCCGGCACCGCCACCGGGAACGGCGGCTGCTGGTCGGCCGGGACGAGCACCAGATAGCCGATCATCGGCGGCTGCCCCGGCAGCGTGGGCAGCGTGTGCTGGGGCGCCGGCAGCCACGTGGCACCCGGCGGCAGCAGATCAGCGACCGTCACCACCTCATCCCGGTCGACGGCACGCAGCCGATGCCGGGAACCGTTCACCGAGGGGGCGTTGAGGGCAGCGGTGGACAGAGAACGAGTGGTCGCCATGAGAGGTCAGCTCTTTCGCGCGAGGAGTTCGTCGGAGAGGTCGACGGCCGCGAGTTCGTGGTCGGGCTCGCCGAGGGACGTACGCGGTTCGCGCTGGCCGAAGGCCGGGGGTGTACGGCTTTAGAGGGCCGGCGCGTTCATCGCGCGGCAACACACCCGGTCGAAGTCGTAGTCCTGACGGGACGGCCAGAAGGGCTCGAGGTCATGACGACCCGTCGAGGTGTGCTTCTGGTAGTCGGCCATGAACCCATTGAAGCAGAGGGGGCCCCGCGCCGGGACCCTCCTCTCACTGTTTGGACACCTGCCGGGCAGCCGTCCGGCCCACGGGCGCCTCATCCCGCCAGGCGCTTCCGCTACTCCAGCGGTGCGACACCGATCGCCTGGCCCGGGGCTTCGTCCCACTGCGTGGACAGTCCGGCCGCGGTCGGCGCCGCCACGACCCGTGTCCGCCGGACCTCGTGGTCTCCTCGGAGCCGTCGAACCCGCCGTGGGGGAGCGACTCGCCGTCCGCCTCCGCGCCGATCTCCATGCGCCCGCCAAGGCATGCCCCACCGACAACGCGAGGGGGGCGCCCACCGTGAACGGCGGGCGCCCCCCTCGGGAGCCGGGTGGCGTCGGTCAGACCTGGCCGGCCTTCTCCAGCGCCGAGCAGCAGGTGTCGACGAGCAGGCGGGTCACCACGTACGGGTCGACGTTGGCGTTCGGACGGCGGTCCTCGATGTAGCCCTTGCCGTCCTGCTCGACCTGCCACGGGATACGGACCGAGGCACCGCGGTTGGAGACGCCGTAGGAGTACTCGTTCCACGGGGCGGTCTCGTGCAGGCCGGTCAGGCGGTCGTCGATGCCGGCGCCGTAGTTCTTGACGTGGTCGAGCGGCTTGGAGCCCTCGCCGAGCGACTCGGCCGCGGTGATGATCGCGTCGTAGCCCTCGCGCATCGCCTTGGTGGAGAAGTTGGTGTGCGCGCCGGCGCCGTTCCAGTCGCCCTTGACCGGCTTCGGGTCCAGGGTGGCCGCGACGTCGAAGTCCTCGGCGGTGCGGTAGAGCAGCCAGCGGGCCACCCACAGGTGGTCGGAGACCTCCAGCGGGGAGACCGGGCCGACCTGGAACTCCCACTGGCCGGGCATGACCTCGGCGTTGATGCCGGAGATCGCGAGGCCCGCCTTCAGGCAGTTGTCCAGGTGCGCCTCGACGACGTCACGGCCGAAGATCTCGTCCGCGCCGACTCCGCAGTAGTAGCCGCCCTGCGGGGCCGGGAAGCCGCCCTTGGGGAAGCCGAGCGGGTAGCCGTCCTGGAAGAAGGTGTACTCCTGCTCGATGCCGAAGATCGGCTCCTGAGCGGCGAACTTCTCGGCGACCTCGGCCAGTGCGGCACGGGTGTTGCTGGCGTGCGGGGTGAGGTCGATGTTCAGGACCTCGCACAGCACCAGGATGTCGTCGCCGCCGCGGATCGGGTCCGGGCAGGTGAAGACCGGCTTGAGGACGCAGTCCGAGGCGTGGCCCTCGGCCTGGTTGGTGGACGACCCGTCGAAGCCCCAGATCGGCAGCGCGTCGAGACCGGCGGGCGAGCCCGCGATGATCTTGGTCTTGGAACGCAGTTTGGCCGTCGGCTCGGTGCCGTCGATCCAGATGTACTCAGCCTTGAAGGTCACGGGCCACATCCTTCGGGGGTGTGTCTGGGCGCGTATCGCGGGTGCTGCGGCGCTGCGGCACTGGGGCGCCGCGTCAGCTGCCGGGCAGCCTGTCAACGGGCGATTTCCCGGCCATTGCTCGAATGTGAACCCCGTGTTACCTGGTGTGCCTGTGCCCAACTTCACGCCGAGAGGGCGTTTCGGCCCGGGGAGCGGGCCGGTCACCGGCTCCCCTCCGTCAAGCCGGTGACCGGCGCCCGCGTGGTCCGGACGTGCCGGTCCTGCTGCTCCTGGCCGGGAGCAGCAGGACCGGTGACACGTACGAGGGGCGGCCGAGGGGTGGGCCGCCGCCTCAGTGACTCACTCGGCCGTCGGCATCACCCCACCTTCTCGATCACGGCCCGGCGGATCAGGAACTTGCCGGGCTCACGGACCTGTTCGAAGGCCGCGTTGTTGAGCAGCGCACAGCTGCCGGAGACCGAAGTGACCTCCACCGTCGTGGACTTGGCGTTGTCCAGGTTGGTGACCTTCAGCTTCGTGCCGACCGGGAACTGGTTGCTGGACGCGGCAGGCGCACCGCCCTCACCGGAGAGCGTGACGGTGGAGCCGTCGCACACCTGCTGCCCGGAGGCCGCGGCACCGTCGCCGGCATTTCCCGCGGGGGCGGACTGGGCGGGCTGCGAAGCCTCTGCCGACTGGGCGGGCTCCGAAGGCTGTGCGGGCTGCGACGGCTGCGCGGTCTGGGAGTCCTGAGCCGACTCCCCGACGACGCACCCCGACGCCTCCTGCTTCCGCTCGATCTCCGCGACGACCGCCTCGCGGTTGGCGATCCGCGCCTCGGACTGCGCGTCCGGCTTGGCCCGCTGGTCCGCGATGAACTTCTGGTTGTTGGACAGGGCGGTGGCGAGCCCCAGGCAGACCGTCGAATCCGACGCCGACTTGGGAGTCGGCGCGGCGTTCGACGTGCTCGCCATGACGAAGGCCCCGCCTCCCGCCACCGTCACCGCGCTCACCAGCAGCGCGATCTTCTTCGTTCGTGCCGAGGGTTCTCCTACGCGACATGCGCGCCTCCTGAAGAGGTAGGGGAGCGTACGTCGCTATGTACGAGATACCGAACGAGGTTACTCAGCGGTTACAGGAGTCACCGAAGTGACCTGTGCCACATGGGGGATGGCCGACGGTCAGCGAGAGAGGGCATCTCGCACGGCCTCGTCGGTACGGCCCACCACGGCCGTGCCGTCGTCCGCGGTGATGATCGGGCGCTGGATCAGTTTCGGATGCTCGGCGAGCGCCTTGACCCACCGGTCACGCGAACCGGCGTCCCGGGGCCACTCCTTGAGCCCGAGCTCCTTGGCGTCCGCCTCCTGTGTGCGGGTGATGTCCCAGGGCTCAAGGCCGAGGCGCTCGAGAACCCCACGGATCTCGTCCTCGCTCGGTACGTCCTCCAGGTAGCGGCGGACGGTGTAATCGGCCCCCTCGGCGTCGAGCAGCGTCACGGCGCTACGGCACTTCGAACAGGCCGGATTGATCCAGATCTCCATGGGGTCACGGTACGCGCTGCCGCCACTGTTCGAATTTCTGCCGCCTCACGCGCCCCTCGCGGACCTGCCGTGTCGCGACGTCAATTTCCTTGTCCACCTGGGGGTTTGCCGTACTTGGCGGACTCCCCGATGTCAGTGCCCGGCGGTAAACTGTAAGCAGTGTTCGAGGGTGGCGCCGGGGTCGCAGAGGACTCCGGTCAGCCGCCCGACCGCGACAGGAGGATGCCTGTGCCCGCTGCCGCTCTGAAGTCGAAGCCGTTGCCCACCCAGTCCACCGCGAAGCGTCCCGTCCTGCTCGACCTGCCCTACGCACCCGTGGAGAAGCGGCCGCTGCCGCCGGGCCGGCCGCGCGAGTGGTACGTCACGCACAACCGTCGCCTCAAGGCGATGCGACTCGCCATCGCCCTGCTCGACTCCGGCGTCCACATGCCGAACCAGGCCCGCAACGAGATGATCCGCAGCGCGGCGGAACAGATCGGCGTCCACCCGCCGTCGGACACGACCTGCCACATGGTGCGGGCCTTCATGCGCTACTCGCGCTGAAGCTGCCTGGCCTGGCCTGGGCTGGGCTGAACTGACCAGAGCGCCGGGTGTCCCTTCTTCGGGGGTGCCCGGCGCTTGGTCATGCCGCCTGGCCCGGCGCCGGGAACGCCGGTGGGTTCAGACGGGCGAAACCCTCCTGGCGTTCATAGGGGAAGTAGGGGTACGGCGCCGGGCGGTGGCTCGCCGCGTCGAGCTTCGCCACCTGCTCGGGGGTCAGGGTCCAGCCGACGGCGCCGAGGTTCTGGCGCAGTTGCCGCTCGTCGCGCGCGCCGATGATGACGGAGGACACGGTCGGCCGCTGGAGCAGCCAGTTGAGGGCGATCTGCGGCACGGCCCTGCCCGTCTCCTGCGCGATCTCGTCCAGCGCGTCGACGACGGCGTAGAGGTGCTCGTCGGTGACGGGCGGGCCGTAGTCGGCGGTGCGGTGCAGCCGGCTGCCGGCCGGGAGTGGTGCTCCGCGGCGGACCTTGCCGGTGAGGCGCCCCCAGCCGAGCGGGCTCCAGACGATCGCGCCGAGACCCTGGTCGAGGGCGAGCGGCATGAGCTCCCACTCGTAGTCCCGGCCGATGAGGGAGTAGTACACCTGGTGGGCCACATAGCGCGGACGGCCGTGCCTCTCCGCGGCCGCGAGGGACTTCATCACCTGCCAGCCGGAGAAGTTGGAGACGCCGGTGTAGCGCACCTTGCCCGCCTGGACGAGTGTGTCGAGCGTGGCCAGCACCTCTTCGACCGGCGTGCCGGCGTCGAAGGCGTGCAGCTGGAACAGGTCGATGTGGTCGGTGCCGAGCCTGCGCAGCGCGTCCTCGCAGGCGGTGATCAGACGGGAGCGGGAGGAGCCCGCGTCGCCGGGTCCGTCCCCCATCGGCAGGCTCGTCTTGGTGGAGACGATCACCTGGTCCCGGCGGCCCTTGATCGCCTGACCCAGAACCTCCTCGGAAGCGCCGGCGGAGTAGACGTCGGCGGTGTCGAACATCGTGATCCCGGCGTCCAGGCAGATGTCCACCAGGCGGCGCGCCTCCTGTGCGTCGGTGGTGCCCCACGCGCCGAAGAGCGGGCCCCGCCCGCCGAAGGTGCCGGCTCCGAAGCTCAGCGCGGGAACCATGAGTCCGGACGCGCCCAATCGTCTGTATTCCATCTCGGTCCCTTTCAGCAGCGACCCATCTAACGGGTCTATGGTTCCGTTAGTGGTCACTAAGGTAGCAGGGTGAGACGCTTAATGGAACAGGAGTGCCGTTATGGCTGACGGAGGCGAGCCGGGGACCGTACGGCCGGGAGGGCGCACGGCGCGGGTACGGGAGGCGGTGCTGCGGGCGGCCGAGGACGCCCTGACCGAGCAGGGCTTCACCGGTCTTGACCTGGCCGACATCGCCCGCCGCGCGGGTGTCGGCAAGACGACCGTCTACCGTCGCTGGGGAACGGTCACCGGGCTGGTGGCCGACCTCCTGCTGGACATGGCCGAGCAGTCCGCGCCGCGCACCGAGACCGGCTCGCTGCTCGGCGATCTGACGGCCAACGCCCGGCTCGTGCAGCGAACCCTGACGGACCCCCGGCAGGGGCCGCTGTTCAAAGCGCTGATCGCCGCCGCCACCTGCGACGCGAAGACGGCCGCGGCACTGCACCGCTTCTACGACATCCGCGTCAGGGAATGGGCTCCCTGCGTGCGGCAGGCCGTCGAGCGGGGCGAGGTGCCCGAGGGCACCGACGCCCATGAGGTGGTCCGAGCCGTCTCCGCCCCGCTCTACTACCACCTGCTGATCAGCGGCGGCCGGCCCGACGAGGCCACGGCCGACCGGGCCGCCGAAGCCACCGCGACCGCGGCACGAGCGGGTGTGTACGTACGGGCCTGAGACGCCGCGAAGACCTGCGGCCCGAGGGGATCGGGGAGATCGGGGGAGCCGGAGGGCCTAACCCGCCGCCAGTTCCTTCTCCAGCGGCGTGCGGAAGCGTGGTGTGATCCTGGTCGTTCCCACCCACCCGCTCAGCCGCTCCGCCTCCCTCCCGATCGCCTCGCGGCCCTCTCGGCCGACACCCTCCTCGTCGAGGATCCGCCAGGTGATCTCCCCGTCGGGCCGCTGGGCCCACCCGCCGACCACCCGCCCGTTCCACCACACCGTCGGCCCGACATTGCCGCTGCCGTCGAACAGCGGGGGCCGCAGCTCCGGCGCGAGATACCAGTCGCGCTGCTGCCACCCCATCGCCGTCGGGTCGAGGCCGGGCAGCAGCGCGGCCCAGGGCTCGTCGGGGGTGGTCACCGGGTCGGCGTCGCCGTCCGCCACGTACCCCGTGCCCTCGTCCAGCGCCACCGACCGCGCTCCGATCGAGGCCAGCGCCCTGCGGATCTCCGTCACCCGCCACCCCGTCCACCACTTCAGGTCGGCCTCGGTCGCCGGACCGCACGCGTCGAGCCACCGTCCCAGCAGCTCCGCCTGCGCCTCGGCGATGTCCAGCTCGGGGTGCTCAGGCGCCACGGCCCAGCGGAACCGGCTGGACGTCCAGGAGCCGAGCGGCCGGCCGCGTACGACCTTCCCCTCGACGCCCAGCACCTTCAGCAGCCGGGTCGAGACCGTGTGCACACCCTCGTAGCTCTTCCCCGCCGCGTACACGAACTGTTCCCGCAGACGCGGTTCGTCCTGGGCGAGTTCGGCGGCCGTCGCCTGCCCGCGCCGGGCGAGCGCCGTCAGTGCCGACTCCTCGACCTCCTTCAGCCAGGCCGCGTCCGGCGCCCCCGCCGTCGCCATGTGTTTGAGCAGCGCGGCCCGCTCCCGGGCGGCGACCGCCAGGCCGGTCGAGGCGTGCACGACGGCCGTCAGGGCCGTGGGGAACACGAACACCGTGTGCCGCATGCCGTGCATCCGCACCAGGGAACGGTCCTCGTACAGCGCGCGCCCGGTCTCCGCCACCGTCCTCGCGGGGTCCGCGAGCCGCGCGCCCACGGCCAGGTACACCGTCGCCGGGTCCGTGCCGTGCAGGGCGACGAGCGAACCGGCGACCTCCTCGGGCGTCCCCGCCCGCGCCTGCCCGGCCAGCCGCTGGCGCAGCGCGAGCCGGGCCCGCCGTTCCGCCACCCCGATGTGCCGCCGCGTCCCGCCGCCCATACCGGCCTCCCTCGTCGCGTCCCTCAGGCCCGACCGCATCATCGCGAACGCCACTGACAACCGGCGCCCGGCCGCACCGGCCACCGCCGCTCAGGCGTACCGCTCCAGCAGTCCCGTCACATACTCCGCCAGCCGCCGGCCCAGCACCTCGGGCGTCAGGTCCGCCCGGCCCAGCTCCCGCCAAGGGCCCGCCAGCTTCGCCGCGTCGGGGGCGTAGGCGAGGGCGTCGAGCAGCCGCCAGTACAGGTGGTCCGGGCCGTCGGCCTGCCGGAGGCCGCCGTGTGCCTCGTAGCGCTCCCGGAAACCGAGGCCGTACTCCGGGCCGTACAGCAGCGCGAGCGCCGTCGAGCAGTGGGCGACGTCCAGGTCGGCGGGACCCCACGAGGTCTCCACCCAGTCGACGACACCGCTGATCCGCAGACCGGGCCCGTTGTCCGTGAACAGCACGTTCCCCGGGTGGTAGTCCCGGTGCAGGAAGCAGCCCTCGTACGGCGGAGGGTCCCGGCGGATCACATCCACCGCCCGCTCCCACATCTCACCCTCCGGCGCGCGCACCCGCTCCGGGGACGTCCACGCCTGGTAGGGGCGCGGGCGCCCCCGCGGGACGACCCGGTGGATCCGGGCCAGCTGCGCCGCCAGCAGGTCCACACGGAGCTCGAGGTCCTCCGCGTCGACCCGGACCCGCCCCGGCAGTACGGACATCAACAGGGACGGATGGTCACAGTGCTCGGCGGTCGCGTCCACGCCGATCAGCTCGGGGGCCGGCACGCCCTCCTGCCCGGCCAGCAGCGTGAGCATGTCCGCCTCGCGGACCAGCAGCCCGGGGGCGTGCCGCCGGAAGAAGGGCTTCACGAAGGTCCGCAGCGCGAGCGCGGCGCCGTCGTCGAGGGTGAGCTGCCGCATCTGGGCGCTCCAGCCACCCGTCAGGAAAGACGACTTGTCGATCGTGCGGCCTTCCGGAAGCTGCTTGGCCACCCATGCCCGGGTCGCCGTCCAGCCCTGCTCGCCGAGCCCGGTCAGCACGGCGGTGACGAACTCCCGCCGGTCGTCGGGGTGGTCGCGGAACCACAGCCCCAGCCGGTGCTCCGCCTCGGGAAGTTCCCAGTGGGTGAACTGCGCACGCCGGGCCAGCGCCTCGCAGACGGCCTCCGTCACGGCGGGTGGGATGACCTCGTCCGTGCCCGGCACCGCGAGCACCGCCCGCCCCTCGTACGCCCGCAGCACGTCGAGCGCGGGCGACGCGCGCCAGCTCCCTGGCCGGCGGATGATCCCGCTGAACCGCCCGCCACCCTCGCCGAACGGCACGTCCCACGCCTCGGCCGCGTACACCGCGGGCGCGCACAGCCCGAGGGCCGCCACCCGGTCCCCGTAGTGCCGGACGAGATCGGCCACCGTCTGGCCGCTCATGCTGAACCCGACCAGGACCAGCGGACCGTCCACGCGCGCGTGCGCGTCGATCACGGACACGGCCTGTTCGAAGCGGCGGCGCAGGCTCAGCTCCCGCAGCGGGCCGGTGCTCTCCCCGTGCCCCGAGAAGTCGAAGGCGAGGGCGTGACAGCCGTGTGCGGCGAACTCCGACAGCAGTGGCACCAGCCGCTCCTTGCTGCCGTTGCCCGCGCCGTGCAGCAGTACGGCGGTCGCCTTGGCCGGCTCACCCGCGCCGGCACCGGCGTACAGACCGCTGAGTCGCTCACCGTCGGCGGTGTGCGTGAAGTCGACGGTGTCCGTGGAGTCGATCGTGTGCGTGAAAGGGATCAGCTCACTCATACGGCCATTCATTCACGCGGCGAGGGGCCGGGAGGAGTGATCACAGAACGGGCGCTCCCCACACCGGGAACCAACGGCTCAGGTCCTGCTCGATCCGCAGGTCGCCGGCGAGCCCCGCCCGCACCTGGAGTTCCAGCGCGTTGTCGCGCCGCTGCCTCTCGCCCGGCAGGGGTGCGAACGGGTAGAACGTGCCGCGCTTGTAGAGGTAGACCAGCGCGAGCCGACGGCCGGACCGGTCCCGGAACCCGGCCAGGGAGCACAGCAGTTGAGGGCCGTAGCCGTTGACCTCCATCTGGCTGTTCACCGCGTGCAGGTCGTTCACGAGCGCCGCGAGCTGGTCGGGGGCACGGTGCGAGACCAGCCAGGAGTAGCCGAAGTCGTCCTGGCGCAGCTCCACCGGCGGGCCGTCGCGGTCGGTGTCGGCGTCCAGCAGGGCCCGCACCTCGCGGTGGGTCTGCTCGAAGGCCGCGCCCTCGACCGTGGCGAAGCACACCGCGCCCCGCCCGGTCGGGGTGAAGCCCGCCGCGGCCTCCAGGGTCACGGCCGCAGACGGCAGCGCGAAGAGCCGGTCGAGATCCGCCACGACCGGCTTCGTCCGGCCGAGCAGGATGTCCAGCAGCCCCATGTCACACCCCTCCGGGTGCCGCCGCCTCGCCCAGCTCGGCGGAGATCCGGCCCAGTTGGTCGAGCCGCTGCTCAAGGCTCGGATGGGTCGAGAAGAGCCGTGCGACCCCGGGCTCGCGGCCCAGCGCCGGCGTGAAGTAGAAGGCGTTGAAGGCCTGGGCCGTGCGCAGGTCCTTGGTAGGGATACGGGCGATGTCGCCGGAGACCTTGGTGAGCGCGGAGGCGAGCGCCGAGGGCCGGCCGGTGAGCAGCGCGGCCGCCCGGTCCGCGGCCAGCTCCCGGTACCGGGACAGGGCCCGGATCATCAGGAAGCTGATCGCGTACACGGCCGCCGACACGCCCATCACCGCGGCGAAGATCACGGCCGTGTTCTGGTCCCTGCGGCCCCCGCCGAACAGCTGCGAGTAGAAGGCGAACCGCACGATCAGCCCCGCGATCACACCGAGGAACGAGGCGACCGTGATCACGGCGACGTCCTTGTGCGCCACATGCGACAGCTCGTGGGCGAGCACGCCCTCCAGCTCGGCCGGCTCCAGCCGCCGCAGCAGCCCGGTCGTCACACAGATCACGGCGTGGTCGGGGTTCCGCCCGGTCGCGAACGCGTTCGGCATGTCCATATCGGACACGGCCACCACCGGCTTGGGCATGTCCGCGATGGCACACAGCCGGTCCACGACCCCGTGCAGCTCGGGAAACTCCTCCCGTTCCACGACCCGCCCGTGCATCGCGAACAGCGCGACCCGGTCCGAGAACCAGTACTGAGCCCCCAGCAACACCGCCGCGACCACCACGACGAGCACCCACGACTTCAGCAGCACGATCAGCGCTGCGACAAACCCCACGTACAACAACCCGAGCAGGAACAGCGTGATCCCCATACGGGTGGTCAACCGCCGGTCGCTCCGGAAGCGGCTGTGCATCTGCATCACCCCGCAGTCAGGCACTCGTCCCACTGCCAGTGTGCACCCGGGCCCGCCCATGAACGGGTCGTGATCGGCCCCAGGACGGGCAAAGGAGCCAGGTGGTGTCCGCCCTAGAGGGTGTCCCGCGTCCCCGTCACCGCGTAGCCGGGCACGGACGGCCACCGCACGGTCAGCACCACCGACTCCTCCTCGGCGCACCAGGAGTGATCGACCCCGCGTCCCCACACGACGTAGTCCCCCTGCCGTTCCAGCAGGACGCTGCGACCGGGAAGTTCCACCCGGAAGCGGCCGCTGATGAGCACCAGGAGCGCGGTACGCTCCTCGCCCCGCACCCACTGCGAGCGCTCATCTCCGACCGGGTGGACACCCCATTTGACCTCGACGGTCTCACTGTGGCGCGGATCCCCGGCACCCTTGAAGTGCCCGAGAAGCCACCCCCGGTCAAGCGCCGCGTCCTTGCCCGCGTTGCCCACGTACACGCTGTCTTCCACGCGTTGGGACGCTAGCAGCCGCCCTGGCCGGCCCCCTCTGACACCCGCTAGTACGGCGCCCGGAAGTTGATGTACCCGAGCAGCACGATCACCGCGGCCACGCAGCCGAGCACCACGGCCGTGGAGATCCACGACGAGCGGGAGCGCCGGCCGGACGACCGGTGGTCGGGGTCGGGGCGGAACGGCACGGGCCCGGGCGGGTCGTGCTTCCAGCGGGCGGCGAGCATGCGGGCCCGCGCCGAGGGCTCCTTGTGCTCGGCGTCGTCCGCCCATCTGAGGTCGAACTCGCGCTCCTGGCCGTTCTGTTCGTGCTCGGACATTCCCGCTCCACCCCCGTGTGGTCCTGTCAGCAGAATAGAACATACGCCCGCGCCCCCGCCGTCCGTACGGACAGCGGGGGCGCGGGCGTAGTGCCTCGATCAGGCGTCGATCACACGTCGAAGTAGAGCTCGAACTCGTGCGGGTGCGGACGCAGCTGCAGCGGGGCGATCTCGTTCGTGCGCTTGTAGTCGATCCACGTCTCGATCAGGTCCGGCGTGAAGACGTCGCCCGCGAGCAGGAACTCGTGGTCGGCCTCCAAGCGGTCGAGGACGGCCGGGAGCGAGGTCGGAACCTGCGGGACGCCCGCGTGCTCCTCGGGGGCGAGCTCGTAGAGGTCCTTGTCGATCGGCTCGGCCGGCTCGATCTTGTTCTTGATGCCGTCCAGGCCCGCGAGGAGCAGCGCCGAGAAGGCCAGGTACGGGTTGCCGGAGGAGTCGGGCGCGCGGAACTCGACGCGCTTGGCCTTCGGGTTCGAGCCCGTGATCGGGATACGCATGGCCGCGGAGCGGTTGCGCTGCGAGTACACGAGGTTGACCGGCGCCTCGAAGCCCGGGACCAGGCGGTGGTACGAGTTCACCGTCGGGTTCGTGAAGGCCAGCAGCGACGGGGCGTGCTTGAGGATGCCGCCGATGTAGTAGCGGGCGGTGTCCGACAGGCCCGCGTAACCGGCCTCGTCGTAGAACAGCGGGGAGCCGCCCGTCCACAGCGACTGGTGGACGTGCATGCCCGAGCCGTTGTCACCGAAGATCGGCTTCGGCATGAAGGTCGCCGTCTTGCCGTTCTGCCACGCCACGTTCTTCACGATGTACTTGAAGAGCTGCAGGTCGTCGGCCGCGGCGAGCAGCGTGTTGAACTTGTAGTTGATCTCGGCCTGGCCGGCGGTGCCCACCTCGTGGTGCTGGCGCTCGACCTGCAGGCCGGCTCGGTCCAGCTCCAGGGAGATCTGGGCACGCAGGTCGGCGAAGTGGTCGACCGGCGGGACCGGGAAGTAGCCGCCCTTGTAGCGGACCTTGTAACCACGGTTGTTCTCGACGGCGCCGGTGTTCCAGGCGCCGGCCTCGGAGTCGATGTGGTAGAAGGACTCGTTCGCGCTGGTCGCGAAGCGGACGCTGTCGAAGACGTAGAACTCGGCCTCCGGACCGAAGTACGCCGTGTCGGCGATCCCGGTGGAGGCGAGGTAGGCCTCGGCCTTCTTCGCCACGTTGCGCGGGTCACGGGAGTACTGCTCGCCCGTGATCGGGTCGTGGATGAAGAAGTTGATGTTGACCGTCTTGTCGCGGCGGAACGGGTCGATCCGGGCGGTCGACAGGTCCGCGCGCAGCGCCATGTCGGACTCGTGGATGGCCTGGAAGCCGCGGATCGAGGAGCCGTCGAAGGCGAGCTCCTCGGCCGGGTCGAAGGCCGTGGCAGGGATCGTGAAGTGCTGCATCACGCCCGGCAGGTCGCAGAAGCGGACGTCGACGAACTTGACGTCCTCGTCCGCGATGAACTTCTTGGCCTCGTCGGCGTTCTGGAACATCCAGCTCCTCCTACTCCCGACCGTCCCGCCGGGGTGGTAGTTCGTTCGTGCGGCCAGTGCGGGTGGCACACGCTGACCTAGACCCTAGGGACGGGTGATTTCTCTGGCGTGACTCATTTGTTTCGCACAAGTTAACCGACTCACCCTCCACCGTAGCCCGACCACACCCCGCCGTGCCCTGGTCATTTACGGGCGCAGTACCGTGGACGGGTGGACAACAGGCAAGCACTCGGATCGTGGCTTTCCGGGCCCCGCGCGGCTGCGGAAGAGGCCGGTGTCGACTTCGGATACCGGGGCGAGCAGCTCGGTCTGCCCGAGGAGGGATCCGGCTCGATCGCCCGTCCGGGCCGCCGGCTCGGCGCCCTCGCCGTGGACTGGGGCCTGAGCCTCCTGATCGCATACGGTCTTATCACGCAGAGCTACAACGAAGCGGCCCAGACCTGGGCACCGCTCATCCTGTTCGCCCTCATGGTGCTCACGGTCGGTACGGTCGGCTCCACCCCGGGCAAGCGGCTGCTCGGCCTTCGGGTGCTCGCCCTGGACACCGGCCGCGTCAACCCCTGGCGCGCCGCCCTGCGCACGGTCCTGCTCTTCCTCGCGATTCCCGCCCTGGTCTGGGACCGCGACGGCCGCGGTCTGCACGACCGGCTGGCGGGCACGGTCGAGGTCCGCATCTAGCCTCCGTCCGCCCGGCGAAAGCGGCCCTTGGCTGACGACGAAGCCGACGACGAAGGGGCGCCCGGTGATCCGGGCGCCCCTTCGTCACGTGGTGGGCGGGGTGTCAGCGAGCCTTCGGCCCGCCCTTCGGCAGCTTCATGCCCTTGGGCATCGGCCCCTTCGGCAGCGGCATGTTGCTCATCAGGTCGCCGAGGGCGCGCAGCCGGTCGTTGGTGGCGGTGACCTGCGGGCCGGTCAGTACGCGCGGCAGCTTCAGCATGGTCGTGCGCAGCTTCTTCAGCTCGACCTGGCCCTCGCCCGTGCCCACGACCAGGTCGTGCACGGGCACGTCCGCGACGATGCGGTTCATCTTCTTCTTCTCGGCGGCGAGCAGGGACTTCACCCGGTTCGGGTTGCCCTCCGCGACCAGGACGATGCCGGCCTTGCCGACCGCGCGGTGCACCACGTCCTGGCTGCGGTTCATCGCCACCGCGGGGGTCGTCGTCCAGCCCCGGCCGACGTTGTCGAGTACCGCCGCAGCGGCGCCGGGCTGTCCCTCCATTTGCCCGAAGGCCGCTCGCTCGGCCCGGCGCCCGAACACGATCGCCGACGCGAGGAAGGCGAGCAGGAGGCCCAGGATGCCGAGATAGATGGGGTGACCGATCAAGAAACCGATCGCGAGGAAGACACCAAAGGTGACGATTCCGACTGCCGCGAGTACAAGACCGATCTTCTTGTCGGCCTTGCGGGTCATCTTGTAGGTCAGGGCGATCTGCTTCAGTCGCCCGGAGTTCGCAGCGTCCGCTGCAGGTTCCTTCCTCGCCATGCCACGAAGTCTACGTGGCCCCACAAGCGCCGACGACGGCAGTGCCCGCGGGGGCCCATGGGGGAGGGGTCGGGGTTCAGGAGCGGACGGAAAGGGACTGCTCGAGGACGCGCTGCGCCTCGACCCGGTCCTTGGCGCGACGGCGGTCCTCCAGCACGGAGGTCCACGCGTTGCGGCGTGCGGTGCGCTGACCGCTGCTCATCAGCAGCGACTCGACGGCACGCAGGGCGGTGGTGACGGACGGAATCGCGGTGGCGCGAACAGGCGCGGCCTGCATGGGTGAGGTCCCCCCTCGGTAAGGGTGTACGTGCTGTGAGTTCAGCGTCACTGATTGGTGTTACCAGGGCATGACCGGCCGGTCAAACACCCATGAAGCCCCGGCGGGGAGCCGTGAAACGCCGACGCGGCCCTGACGTGTGCCCTCAGCTGCGAGGACGGTCAGGGCCGCGTCAAATCGGTCGCTACCGGTGGGTAGCGTCTTGTGCGCGAATTCACACGCTTGCCCCGCCTTGTGGTGGGCGGGAGAGGTGATGGTCCGTCAGACGGCCTGGGCCGCGATGCGCGCGTCCCGCTGCTCCATGGCCATCCGGTAGAGCCGCCCGGCGCGGTACGAGGAGCGCACCAGCGGGCCGGACATCACACCGGAGAAGCCGATCTGCTCGGCCTCCTCCTGCAGCTCCACGAACTCGTGCGGCTTCACCCAGCGCTCCACGGGGTGGTGGCGCACGGAGGGCCGCAGGTACTGCGTGATGGTGACCAGCTCGCAGCCCGCGTCGTGCAGCTGCTTCAGCGCGTCGCTGACCTCCTCGCGGGTCTCGCCCATGCCGAGGATCAGGTTCGACTTGGTGACGAGGCCGTAGTCGCGGGCCTCCGTGATGACCTTCAGGGAACGCTCGTAGCGGAAGCCGGGGCGGATGCGCTTGAAGATCCGCGGGACCGTCTCGACGTTGTGCGCGAAGACCTCGGGGCGGGAGGAGAAGACCTCCGCCAGCTGCTCGGGGACGGCGTTGAAGTCGGGCGCGAGCAGCTCGACCTTCGTCCGGCCGTCCTCGCGGTCCGCCGTCTGCTGGTGGATCTGGCGGACCGTCTCGGCGTACAGCCAGGCGCCGCCGTCCTCCAGGTCGTCGCGGGCGACGCCGGTGATCGTGGCGTAGTTCAGGTCCATCGTGACCACGGACTCGCCGACGCGGCGCGGCTCGTCGCGGTCGAGCGCCTCGGGCTTGCCGGTGTCGATCTGGCAGAAGTCACAGCGCCGGGTGCACTGGTCGCCGCCGATGAGGAAGGTCGCCTCGCGGTCCTCCCAGCACTCGTAGATGTTGGGGCAGCCGGCTTCCTGGCAGACCGTGTGCAGGCCCTCGCTCTTCACGAGGTTCTGCATCTTGGTGTACTCGGGACCCATTTTCGCCCGGGTCTTGATCCACTCGGGCTTGCGCTCGATGGGGGTCTGGCTGTTGCGGACCTCCAGGCGCAGCATCTTGCGTCCGTCGGGTGCGACTGCGGACACGACCGGCTCCCTAGCGATTGATTCTTCGGCGCCCTCAAGGGTACGCCCGTGGATTTGAATGCCTGTGTGGGTGGTAGCCCCTCCACGGGCCGATTTATGCCGCCGGAGTCTTCTCGATCTCCCTCGGCTTCAGCTCGGCGTTCTCCAGTACGTCCCTCAGGTGGCGCTCCACCACCGGCAGCACCTCGGCGATCGTCACGTCCCGGCCGAGCTCGCTCGCGAGGGACGCGACGCCCGCGTCGCGGATGCCGCAGGGGATGATCCGGTCGAACCACTTCATGTCGGGGTTCACGTTGAACGAGAAGCCGTGCATCGTGACGCCCTTGGCCACACGGATGCCGATCTGGGCGATCTTGCGGTCCTCGCGGCGCTGCCCCGCGTTGGACGGCGCGTACTCCGGGCCGTTCATGCGCGGGTCGAACTCCTCGTCCTGCAGTCGCGGGTCGAAGTCCAGGGCCAGGCCGCCGAGCGCGGGGCGCTGCTCGACCGGGTCGCCCAGGATCCACACGCCGCTGCGGCCCTCGACCCGGGAGGTCTCCAGGCCGAACTCCGCGCAGGTGAGGATCAGGGCCTCTTCGAGGCGGCGTACGTGCGCCACGACGTCCACCGGGCGGGGAAGCTTCTGGATCGGGTAGCCCACCAGCTGGCCGGGGCCGTGCCAGGTGATCTTGCCGCCGCGGTCGACGTCGACGACCGGCGTGCCGTCCAGGGGTCGCTCGTTGTCCGCCGTGCGCCGTCCCGCCGTGTAGACCGGGGGGTGCTCCAGAAGCAGGACCGTGTCGGAGATCTCGTCGGCGAACCGCGCCGCGTGCACCCGGCGCTGCTCGTCCCAGGCCTCCTGGTACTCGACGGCCTCGTCACCGAACCCCATGCGGACGAACCGCAACCCACTCACGGCAAGCGCCTCCCTCGGACGGGTGTGTCAGGCACGTATCGCGCCCAAGCCACTGTACGTCCGGCCCGAACACGTCAGTCCCGGGGGCAATCCTCACACGATCGGATGAATGTCCGTGAAAATGTGTGATGGGGTGCTTACTCTCCGCTACATTCGCGCCGTCCAGCAAGCCAAAAGGCCTGCTCACAGGCAATCCGGCACATCACCAACACCGGAAGGCAGGAGACCGCACCGCACCATGACGGAACGACCCGCGCAGCGCACCCCCAACCGACAGCTCGCCGCGCTCATCGCAGAAGCGGGGTTCTCCAACGCGGGACTCGCCCGTCGCGTGGACCAGCTCGGTCTCGAACACGGGCTCGATCTGAGATACGACAAGACATCCGTCACCCGGTGGCTGCGCGGCCAGCAGCCCAGAGGCACCACGCCCGCGCTCATCGCCGAGGTCTTCACCCGGCGCCTGGGCCGCCGTCTCAGCGCCCAGGACCTCGGCCTGGACGCCTGTGCCCCCGTCTACGCGGGGCTGGAGTTCGCGGCCACCCCCGAGGAGGCCGTCGACATCGTCAGCGGGCTGTGGCGCAAGGACTCCGGCAGCCACGCCGAGCTGCGCAAGATCGCCTTCACCCCGGCCGGGCTCGTGGTGCCGAGCCGGGACTGGCTGATCGGCCGGGCCGACGAGAAGGTCGCCCGGGGCGAGCCGTCCGCCGCCCGCATCCCGGTGCAGGGCCGCGCCGCCCTCCGTCCCCCGGCCCCGGCCGAGCCGGGCGTACCGTCCCTGCCCCGCCAGCGCGGCCAGGCCGAGCGCGGACCCGGCCAGAAGGTCACCGGCGGAGACATCGCCGCCCTGCGCTCGGTCGGCGACCTCTTCCGCACCCTCGACGACGCCTACGGCGGAGGTCACGCCCGCCAGGCCCTGGTGCGCTACCTGGAGCACGAGTGCGAGCCGATGCTGCGCGGCACCTACGGCGAGCAGACCGGCCGCCGGCTGTTCGCGGCCGCAGCCGACCTGACCCGGCTCGCGGGCTGGACGTCGTACGACATCGCCGCGCACGGACTCGCCCAGCGCTACTTCGTGCAGGCGCTCCGGCTCGCCCAGGCGGCCGGGGACCGGACCTACGGGGCGTATGTGCTGGTCACCATGAGCCGGCAGGCCGTCTATCTCGGGCACGGCCGGGAGGCCGTGCAGCTCGCCCGCGTGGCGCAGCAGGGCGTCGGCACCTCCGCCCCGCCCGTCGTGCAGACGCTGCTGCACGCCTCCGAGGCGCGCGGGCACGGGGTGCTCGGCGAGGTACGGGCCTGCACCGCGGCCCTGGTCCGCGCCGAGCGCGCCCTGGAGACGGCCCGGCCCGGGGACGACGTACCGCACTGGGCGAAGTTCTTCGACGAGGCACAGCTCGCCGACGAGTTCGGGCACTGCCACCGGGACCTGCAGCAGTTCCGCGCCGCCGCCCAGCACGCGGAACGCTCACTGCAACTGCGCGCCCCCTCCTACGCCCGCAGCCGCCTTTTCTGCCGCGTCGTCCTCGCCACCGCCCGCCTGGGCCTGGGTGAACTCGACCAGGCCTGCCAGCTCGCCGCGGAGGCGGCGGGCCAGGCAGCGGAGATGCGCTCGGTGCGGGCGGTGGAGTACGTCAGGGACTTCGAGCGGAGGCTGGAGCCGTACAAGGACGCGGCCCCGGTGCGGACATACCGCGACAAGGTGGCGGCCTTGGGGTGAGGTTCCTTGCCTTGAGGGGCGCGGGGCTGTGCCGATGTGCGGCTCCGTCGCGTGGGCGCCACAAGCCGCAACGCCCCCGCACCCGCCGACGAAGCGCTCAGGCCGCTTCCGGCTGCGTGTCCCGCCGCGTCGGCAACGGGTCGGCCATGTGCATGGACCGCCCCGCCCCGAGATCCGCCAAGATCGCCGCCGACGCCCGATGCCCGGAGTGCAAAGCGCCCTGGACCGTACTGGTGTCGCGGTGATCCCCACACACATACAGCCCGGCGATCAACCGCACCGGCCGCCGCAGATCATGCGGCGGCCGCATCGCGGGCACGGCCTCGGCGGTGTGATGCACGGCGAGGGTCTCCCAGCGCGCGGTCGACATGCCGTACAGCCGCGACAGATGCATGCGCACGGCCGTGTCGACGTCGTCCGGCGCCCGGCCCGCAACCGTCGAAGACACCAGCGCCCGGCCCGCCGGGGCGCGGGACGGATCGACGTGGCTGACCACCGCCGTGTGCGCGACCGGCCCGCCGAGGTCCGCGTCGAGCAGCAGGGACGCGCCCGTCGCCGGCGGCTCGTCGGTCGTGTGGTGCACCACCGTCACCGGGTGGAATTCCGGCACCCGCAGCCCGGGCAGCAGCTCGGCGGCGGCCCGGGCATCGGTCGCCACCAGGACCGCCCGGCAGCGGATCTCGCCGTGCTCGGCGGTGGTCACCGCGGTCGTGGAGACGGAGGTGACGCGCACGCCGGTGTGCACGGTGCCCGGCGGCAGCGTGCGTGCCAGCAGCTCCGGCAGGGCCTCGGCGCCGCCCTCCGGCAGGCAGAGCCGGCCGCTGGCGAAGGCGCGCAGCGCCAGGTCCGCGCACCGGCTGGACGTGGTCAGGTCCGGGTCGCAGAGAAGGGCGGCGAGCAGCGGACGCAGGAAGCCGTCGATGGTGCGGGCGGGCAGCCCGCGGGCCGCCAGGGCCTCGCCGGCGGGCCGCTCCGGACGGGCCAGCAGCCGTTCGGCCGGTGTACCCGCCAGCCGGGTGAGGGCGGCCCCCAGGCGGGCCTGGTCGACGGCCGTGCCGAGCGGGGCGCCGGACCGGCTCCGGGGCACGGAGACCTGCCGGCCGGGCACGGCCACCGGCCTCCTGGGCGGCCTGGGCGCGCCCGGCGGCCGGGGGGCGCTCGCCAGGGCGCGCACCGCGTGCAGTGCGCCCCGTGCGCCCCCTGCGCCCGCCTGGACGCCCGCGCGATGGTGGCGTCCGTCGCCGTGCAGCAGGACACCGGGCGCGAAGGGGCACAGCACCAGGTCGCCGAGGCCGGGTGTCAGCCGTAGTTCCGGATACGCCGTGGACAGCAGCTGGCCGATCCTGTCGAGCCGGAAGCCGTCGACCTTCTCCGTCGCCATGCGGCCGCCGACGCCATGGGCGGCCTCCAGGACCATGGTCGTCACTCCTGCGCTGGTCAACCGGTGCGCGGCCGAGAGTCCGGCGACCCCGGCCCCCACGACGACCACGTCCGCCTGGTACGCGGGCTCAAGCACGTGCCCCTCCTCGAGGTTGCGCGGGCGCTGGAGACGTCATGCCCTCAACAGGCCGCAGGGATACGCGAGTTCTGGTCGAGGGTAGGGCTGCGGTCGGTCAAAAGGGGTCGCGCATCAACAGGGCACGGTCGCACGGCGGTCGCATACGGATGCCTTGTGGGCATGGAGTGGTCGCAAGGGGCTTGTGTGCGAGGCGAACGGGCTGTCCCGGAACGGCCGGGAGCCGTCACAGTGCCGCCCGGATCGCCCCCTCGATCTCGGGGAAGGCGAACCGGAAGCCCGACTCCAGCAGCCGCGTCGGCAGGACCCGGGCGCTGCCCAGCACGTCTGCGGCCATCTCGCCGAGCACGGTCCGCAGGACGGGCGCGGGCACGGGGAACAGCGTCGGGCGGCGCAGCACACGCCCCATCGCCGCCGTGATCTCACGGTTCGTCAGCGGGTTCGGCGCGGTGAGGTTGAACGGCCCGGACAGGCCGTCGGTCCCGATGAGATGCCGGATCGCGGCGACCTCGTCGTGCAGCGCGATGAACGACCAGTACTGCCGCCCGTCACCCATCCGCCCGCCGAGCCCCGCCTGGAACAGCGGGAACAGCCGCCCCCACGCCCCGCCCTCGCGGGACACGACCAGCCCGGTCCGCGTGAACACCGTGCGCACCCCGGCCTCCTGGGCGGGCGCCGCGGCGGCCTCCCACTCCACGCACAGCGAGGGCAGGAAGCCCTCTCCCGCGGGCGCGCTCTCGTCGACGGTCCGCTCGCCGGTCTCGCCGTAGTAGCCGATGGCGCTGCCGTTCACGAAGACCCGCGGCCGGTCCTGCTCGTCCAGCGAGGCGACGGCCTCGGCGAGCGCCGCCGTGCCGTTCACCCGGCTGTCGCGGATCCGCTGTTTGTAGGCGTCCGTCCAGCGGCGGTCGCCGACCCCGGCCCCCGCCACGTTGACCACCGCGTGGCACCCGGCGAGCCCGGCCGCGTCCACGCGCCCGCCCTCCGGATCCCAGCGGACCTCGTCCGCCGCCCGGGGCGCACGGCGCACCAGGCGCACCACCTCGTGCCCGTCTGCGGTCAGGGACCGCACCAGGGCGCTGCCGATGAGACCGGAGGCGCCGGCCACCGCGATGCGTGAATGTTCCATGGCTCCATCCTGCCGGGTCGAGCACAGTAAAACCCCCGTTGGAAGTGGCTGATCCGCCGCCGTAAAGTGACCGCCATGCCGACTCCGCACATACGACCCGCACGGCCCGACGACGAGGAGGCGCTGGGCCTGCTCGACCGGACCGTCTGGTCGCGTCTGCACGCCGTCCAGCCCCGCCCCGAGCCGCCGTACGATCCCTTCTTCTCCGAGCGGGACCCGTCGCAGGACTGTCTCGTCGCCGAGCTCGACGGGGCCCTCGCCGGCTATCTCCGGCTGGGCTACCCGCGACCTCGCTCGCGTGCAACGCCCACGTGCGGCAGATCCGGGGCCTCGCCGTCGCCGAGGAGGCGCGCGGGCCGTGGCGTCGCCCGCGCCCTGCTGCGGGCGGCGCGGGAGGAGGCGCGGCGGCAGGGCGCGCGCCGCATCACCCTGCGCGTCCTCGCGCACAACACCCCGGCCCGCAAGCTCTACGAGTCCGAGGGGTTCGTGGTGGAGGGGGTCCTGCCGGAGGAGTTCTTCCTCGACGGGGCCTACGTCGACGACGTGTTCATGGGGCGCTCTCCTGCCCGCCACCTGACCGGGGTCATGACGCGGGCCAGATCGCCCGTGTCCACCGGTGTCTCGCGTCCGCCGCCCGCCGCGCGTCCGGGGCGACCTCGGCCGCCGTCAGGACGTAGCCGGTCTCGGCGTCCGAGGTGGAGCGGGCGAAGACCACGCCGTAGACCCGGCCGTCGGTGGTGAGCAGGGGACCGCCGGAGTTGCCGGGGCGGACGGTGGAGCGGATCGAGTAGATCTCACGGGTGACGGTCCCGTCGTTGTAGATGTTCTGGCCCGTCGCCCGCACCCGGTTCGCGACCGTCGCCGCCTGGAGGTTCAGGTCGCCGTCCTGCGGATAGCCCGCGACGACCGCCGAGTCGCCGCGCTCCGCGTCGTCGTCGAACCGCAGCACCGGGGCCTTCAGACCGGGCACGTACAGCACGGCCACGTCCTTCTGCGGGTCGAAGAGCACCACCCGCGCCTCGTACGTCCGCCCGACCCCGCCGATCTGCACGGTCGGCTCGTCGATGCCGGCCACCACGTGGGCGTTGGTCATCACGTGCTCGCGGCGCGTACACGAACCCGCTGCCCTCGCGGCCCTGGGTGCCCGCGACGCCCTCGACCTTCACCGTGCTCCGCTTGGCGGCGTCGGTGGCGGTCGGCCGTGACACTGTCGCCCGGAGGGCTCGGCGACCTCGGCCGTCGACTCGTTCTCGAACGGGTTGAAGACCTGCGGGAAGCCCGCCTGCGGTCAGCGCGGACGTGGCCCGCGAGAACCAGGCCGGCGTGGTGTCCGGCATCGTCTGCTGCACCGCGCCGAGCAGCCGCGAGTCCCGGATCGCCGAGGTGACCAGCGGCGACGAGGACGCGCCCAGGACGCTCGCCGCCACCCACGCCACGATCAGCACGGCGACCGCGTTGGCCGCGGCCCCGCCGACGCCGTCCGCCACCCGCAGCGGCCCGGTGTCCAGCTCCCGCCGCAGCCGCAGCGCCAGGCGCCCCGCCAGCTCGTGCCCCACCACCGCCGGGAGCAGCACCGTGAACACCGCCGTCACCGTCGCCGTCGTCGTCCCCGGCGTCACCAGGTCCATGACCCACGGCAGGGCCCACACGCCGACGACCGCACCGCCCACGAAGCCCGCCAGCGACACACAGCCGGCCACCAGCCCGCGCCGGTACCCGGACGCCGCGTAGGCCAGGACGACCAGCAACAGCAGGATGTCGAGCAGGTCCACGCACGCCGCCTTTCTCTCGGAACCCCTTAGTACGTGGGGGGAGGGCCCGGTGATCAGTCACACGCGCGCCCGTTGATCGGAACCGGCCACGCGGGCGTGCACCCGGAAAAACGTCGCGGACCGTGACGATGGTTCCACCGGGTGGCACATCACACATCGCGGACGGACCGGATCGGGCCGACAGTGGGACCATGCGTGTCTTCCGAAGACGGCGGGGCGCGCGCAGGCACCGCGCCGCCGGGACACCCGGCATAGCCGGCCTGCCGCGCGCGGTCCGGGTGCTGCTCGGCTGCCTGCCGGGCCTCGCCGCCGTCGTCGCGCTGGTGCTGTGCGCCCACGGCGTCGAGCACGCCGCCGACACCGCGCCGCCCGGCCGCGCCGCCCCGCTCCCCGGCCACATCCTCCACCGCCCCCCGCCGCACATCGTGCCCCGATCGCACTGGCTGGGCGACGCCGCCCGCGACCAGCCCCGCCCGCGCTACGACGACCGGGTCGTCGCCGTCTTCGTCCACCACACCGACTCGCCCAACGGCTACGACTGCGCCGACGCGCCCCGCATCATCCGCGACCTGTACACCGGCCAGACCGGCACCCGCGACTGGGACGACATCGGCTACAACTTCGTCGTCGACCGCTGCGGCACCATCTACGAGGGCCGCGCCGGGGGCGTGGAGCGCGCCGTCACCGGCGCCCACACCCAGGGCTTCAACCACCGCACCGCGGGCATCGCCGCCCTCGGCACCTTCACCGCGGGCATGCCCGTCCCGCGGGCCATGATCCGACGCCATCGCCGCGCTGTCCGCCTGGAAACTGGGCCTGACCGGCACCGACCCCGCGCGCGACGTCCGCCTGGTCTCCAGCAACGGCCTGAGCCGCTACGCGGCCGGGACCACCGCCACGCTGCCCGCCGTCGCCGGCCACAACGACGGCTACATGACCAGCTGCCCGGGCGCCGCCCTGCACGCCCGCCTGCCCGAGATCCGGCAGCTCGCGGCCCGGCTCCAGGGCCGGCCGGCGGATCCACAGCGAAGGCCACAGCGGACGCGCGGTCTCCTGAGATCCCGGTCTCCTACGGTCGTCCCCACAGGCAGCCGACTGGAGGTGGGGATCATGAACGGCAGTCGTACGAAGGCCCCGAGGCACGCGGGAGCGCCGGAGAGCCGGGTACGCGGGCGGTGACACCGCGCGGCCCCTGGGCGGTGCTCTGCGCGGTCGCGACCGTCGTCCTGGGCCCGGCAGCGGTCACCGCGTCCGCCCTCGGCCAGGCCAACGCGGCCCCGCTGTACCACGCGGTCACCGACGCCCGGCGCCTGGCAGAACCGCGCGTCAACCCCTGAAGCGCTCCCGGCCTGCCGGGCCTCGCGGCCGTCGTCGCGCTGATGCGTGCGCCTACGGCGTCGAGCACGCCGCCGATACCGGGCGCGCGTCAGCCCCTGAAGCGCTCCCACAGCCGGGGATAGCGCTCCGCGAGGAGCCGCTCGTTCTCGAAGTCGAGCGGACGTGCCCTCCGGTTCCGCGGGCGCGGGCGCGATCGCCAGGTCGGGGGCGACCACGCCGGTGAGCTGCTCGTAGGCCTCGTCCGCCGCGTAGCCGAGCTCCTCGCCGTCGCCGTCGATCTCCTCGTCGAACTCGTCCAGCAGCTCGGCAAGCGAGTCCGGGTCGTGCACGGCGCCCTCGAAGACCTCGCGGCCCTGGCCGATCAGCCAGCACCGGAAGAAGTCGAAGGCGTCGTCGCTCGCCCCGTCGAGCAGCACCCAGGCGGCGCCCCACAGGTCCCAGCGGTAGGCGCGGTTGTAGCGGGACTCGAAGTGACGGGCGAAGTCCAGGACCGAGTCCGGGTCCAGCTGGGCGAGCCGGTCCACGAGCAGGTCGGCCTGTTCCTCGGGGTCGCCCTCGGCGGCCTCCCGGGCGTCGTCCACCAGCTCCCAGAACTCCGTCTCGTCCATCACGGGTCAAGCATCGGCCCTGGGGCACAGGGGCGCACCCGGAGTGCGCGGGATCGTTATGCGCCGCACCTCGGGGTGGTACAGCCCGGCGAGCCGCAGCGCGTCCTGGGCGAACCGCTCCCGCAGGCTCTCCGGCGCCAGCACCTCCACCTGCGGGCCCAGCGCCGTCAGCTGGGTGTGGGCGACCTCCTCGGACTCCACCGGCAGGGCCACCGTCACCCATCCGTCCGCCGTCCGGGGCGTCCGCGTCCGCCAGGGCCTCCCGGGCGGACAGCGCGTCGAGGGCGTACGGCAGTGCGCGCACACCCTCGGGGGACAGCCGCACCACCACCCGCGCCCGCAGGAGGGACCGCGCGAACTGCTCGGCCCGCTCCTCCCAGAACGCCGGCAGGTCGAACTCGGCCTCCCGCTCGAAGCGCTCCTCACCCGGCGTCCACCGCCGTGAACCGGTCGATCCGGTACACCCGGAAGGACGCCGCCCCCGGCCACCCGCGCGCACAGGTACCAGACGCCCGCCTTCAGCACGAGCCCGTACGGCTCCAGCTCCCGGACGACCTCGTCCTCCCCGCGCCGGTAGCGCGCGCACGATCCGCCGGTCGTCCCACACCGCGTCGGCGACGGCCGGCAGCAGCGCGGGCGTCCGCGGCTCCTTGAACCAGTTCGGCGCGTCCAGATGGAACCGCTGCGCCGCCGTCTTCGAGGCGTCCCGCAGGGACGGCAGCAGAGCCGCCGACACCTTCAGCCGGGCGGCCGAGGCGGCGTCCTCCAGGCCCATCTCGCGCAGCGCCCCCGGCACCCCGGACAGGAACAGCGCCTCCGCCTCGCCGCGGTGCAGCCCGGTCAGCCGCGTCCGGTACCCGCCGACCAGCCGGTAGCCGCCGGCCCGGCCCCGGTCCGCGTACACCGGTACGCCCGCCTCCGACAGCGCCTGGGCGTCCCGCGTGACCGTCCGCTCCGACACCTCCAGCTCACCGGCGAGCTCGGCGGCCGTCATGGAGGGGCGGGACTGGAGGAGCAGCACCATCTTGATGAGCCGGGCAGCACGCATGGGCACATCATGCAGCAGGCCCCCGCCAGGGGTCCTTGCACTATGCCCGTCCGGGTCGCGCGGCCTGGCACCGCACCTCGCCGCGTTACCGAAACGCCCACGTGGCTCCTCCCCACGCTCGGCTTCGTTCGCGCGGGGGCACCCCCATCGCAGGCGCTCCGGCGCCTTGCGATGCACGGCACCAGACCACGCGCCCTGATCGGACGCTCATAGTGCAAGGACCCCTACGCGGGGGCCTGCTGATTTCCGGTCCTTACAGACCGTACTTCTCGCGCGCTTCCTTCACGGCCGTCGCCTTGACCTCGCCGCGCCGCGCGAGCTGGGCCAGGGCCGCGACGACGATGGACTCGGCGTCCACGCCGAAGTGGCGGCGGGCCGCCTCACGGGTGTCCGACAGGCCGAAGCCGTCGGCGCCCAGCGAGGACCAGTCCTGCTCGACCCACTGCGCGATCTGGTCCGGGACCTGGCGCATGTAGTCGGAGACCGCCAGCACCGGGCCCTCGGCGCCCTGGAGCGCCTGCCGGACGAACGGCACCCGCTCCTCGCCGCGCAGCAGCGCCGCGTCCGCCTCCAGCGCGTCCCGGCGCAGCTCGCTCCAGGACGTCGCCGACCACACGTCGGCGGCCACGCCCCACTCCTCGGCGAGCAGCTGCTGCGCCTTGAGCGCCCAGTGGATCGCCGTACCGGAGCCCAGCAGCTGGATCCGCGGGGCGTTGGCCGGGGGCGTGATGCCCGCGGACTCCGCCGTGTTGAAGCGGTACAGGCCCTTGACGATGCCCTCGTCGACGCCGTCGACGGACGGCTTCGCCGGCTGCGGCATCGGCTCGTTGTAGACGGTCAGGTAGTAGAAGACGTTCTGGTCCTCGCCCGGGGCCGCCTCGCCGTACATGCGGCGCAGACCGTCCTTGACGATGGCCGCGACCTCGTAGGCGAACGCCGGGTCGTACGACAGCGCCGCCGGGTTGGTCGCCGCGATCACGGGGGAGTGGCCGTCGGCGTGCTGGAGGCCCTCACCGGTCAGCGTGGTGCGGCCGGCCGTGGCGCCGACGAGGAAGCCGCGGCCGAGCTGGTCGCCGAGCTGCCACATCTGGTCGGCCGTGCGCTGCCAGCCGAACATCGAGTAGAAGATGTAGAACGGGATCATCGCCTCGCCGTGCGTCGCGTACGACGTCGAAGCGGCGATGAAGTCGGCCATCGAACCGGCCTCGGTGATCCCCTCGTTGAGGATCTGGCCGTTCTTGGCCTCCTTGTAGTACATCAGCTGGTCGCGGTCGACCGGCTCGTACGTCTGGCCCTTGGGCGAGTAGATGCCGAGCGACGGGAAGAGGCTCTCCATGCCGAAGGTGCGCGCCTCGTCCGGGACGATCGGCACCCAGCGCTTGCCCGTCTCCTTGTCGCGGACCAGGTCCTTGACCAGGCGGACGAACGCCATCGTGGTCGCCACGTTCTGCGAGCCGGAGCCCTTGTCGAAGGACGCGAACGCCTTCTCCGCCGGGGCGGGCAGCGGGGCGACCGGGTGCACGCGGCGGGCCGGGGCCGGACCGCCGAGGGCGGCGCGGCGCTCCTGGAGGTAGCGGACCTCGGGGGAGTCGGCGCCCGGGTGGCCGTAGGGCACCACGCCGTCGGTGAAGTCGCTGTCCTTGATCGGCAGCTCGAGCAGGTCGCGCATGTTCTTGAACTCGTCCACCGAGAGCTTCTTCATCTGGTGGTTGGCGTTCTTCGACGCGAAGCCCTCACCGAGGGTGTGGCCCTTGACCGTCTGGGCCAGGATCACGGTCGGCGCGCCCTTGTGCTCGACGGCCGCCTTGTACGCGGCGTACACCTTGCGCGCCTCGTGACCACCGCGCGAGAAGTGGAAACACTCGAGGATCTTGTCGTCGCTCAGCAGCTTCGCCATCTCGGCGAGCGCCGGGTCGCCGCCGAAGAAGTCCTGGCGGATGTAGGCGGCGTCGCGCGTCTGGTACGTCTGGATCTGCGCGTCCGGTACCTGGCGCAGGCGGCGTACGAGCGCGCCCGTGGTGTCGAGCTGGAACAGCTCGTCCCAGGCCGTGCCCCACAGCGTCTTGACGACGTTCCAGCCGGCGCCGCGGAACTGGGCCTCCAGCTCCTGCACGATCTTGAAGTTGGCGCGGACCGGGCCGTCGAGGCGCTGCAGGTTGCAGTTGATGACGAACGTGAGGTTGTCCAGCTCCTCACGCGCGGCGAGCGCGAGGGCCGCCGTCGACTCGGGCTCGTCCATCTCGCCGTCGCCGAGGAACGCCCACACGTGCGAACCGGCGGTGTCCTTGATGCCGCGGTTGGCGAGGTAGCGGTTGAAGCGCGCCTGGTAGATCGCCGAGAGCGGGCCGAGGCCCATGGAGACCGTCGGGAACTCCCACAGCCAGGGCAGGCGGCGCGGGTGCGGGTAGGACGGCAGGCCGTTGCCGCCCGCCTCCCGGCGGAAGTTGTCGAGCTGGTCCTCGTTCAGCCGGCCGTCGAGGAAGGCGCGGGCGTAGATGCCGGGGGAGGCGTGGCCCTGGATGTAGAGCTGGTCGCCGGAGCCGTCGGTCTCTTTGCCTTTGAAGAAGTGGTTGAAGCCGGTCTCGTACAGCCAGGCCGCCGAGGCGAAGGTGGCGATGTGGCCGCCGACGCCGTACTTGCTGCCCCGGGTCACCATCGCGGCCGCGTTCCAGCGGTTCCACGCGGTGATCCGCTGCTCCATCGCCTCGTCACCGGGCACGCCCGGCTCGGCGGCGGTGGGGATGGAGTTGACGTAGTCGGTCTCGAGGAGCTTGGGCAGCGCGATGCCGGCGCCCTCGGCACGCTCCAGCGTGCGCCGCATCAGGTATGCGGCACGGTGCGGCCCGGCCGCCTCGGTCGACCGCGTCCAGGGAGGCCTGCCATTCGGCGGTCTCCTCCGGGTCCCGGTCCGGGAGCTGGTCGAGCTCGCTCGGCTGGATGGCGTTGGGGTCGGTCATGTCGCCGCCTTCCTCAGTCGAAGGGGGTTCCCTCATCGGTAAGGGTTCGGGGGTGCCCTTTGTCTTTGGCAGGACAGGGCTGGGGCTCGGGTGCTGTAGCACCTTGCGGCTCCCGCCGCGTGGGCCCGTCGGTGACTGTAACTCTATGATCGATGATCGATCAAAGGGTTGAGAGGCAAAACCTCTTGATCACGAGAAAGTCGGCACGCGGTGCCTTCACCGATGGCACGCGGTGACGGGGTCCCTGGGGGTTTTCGCAGGTGGGAGGCGTTTGAGCGGGGGCACGCTCGGGTGTCACGCCCGGGGTGCGCAGCCCAGGACGTGGGACTTCACGAGTTCGGCGATCCGGGGGTCACGGCGCTTGAAGGCGGCGACCAGTTCCTCGTGCTCCTCCGCGTACGACTGCTGCTGTGTGCCCAGCCAGCGGATCGACAGGGCCGTGAACACCTCGATGCCGAGGCCTTCCCAGGTGTGCAGCAGGACGGAGTTGCCCGCCGCGCGGACCAGTTCGCGGTGGAAGGCGACGGTGTGGCGGACCTGGGCGGTTCCGTCGGACATGCGGTCGGCTTCGTACAGGGCGGCTGACGTGCGGCTCCAGCGCGGAGCAGTTCTCGGACAGTCCCTGGGCCGCAAGTTCCGCCGCGATGGCCTCCAGACCGGCCCGGACCGGGTAGCTCTCCTCCAGGTCGGCGGCGGTCAGGTTCCGTACGCGGACGCCCTTGTTCGGGGCGGACTCGATCAGGCGCAGTGATTCCAGTTCGCGCAGGGCCTCGCGGACCGGGGTCTGGCTGACCTCCAGTTCGGTGGCGATCCGGCGCTCGACGATCCGCTCGCCCGGCTGCCAGCGTCCGCTGATGATCCCCTCCAGGATGTGCTCGCGGATCTGCTCGCGCAGCGAGTGGATGACGGGCGCGGTCATGTGAGCTCCTTAAGGGGGTTTGACGTTTAGACAATAAGGCCGGGCAGCTCCGTGGGTGGTGTGGGCGGGGGTGCTTTGGTGCAGGTGAGACGAGACTTACACGGGGTGTGTGGGCTAGTCGTTCGGCCGACGGTCGTGTGTGGTCGCTCACGCGGTTCCCCGCGCCCCCGAACGAAAAGGCCGGTGCCCCCGCCGGAGATATCCGGCGGGGGCACCGACATGCTGCTACTGGGGGCTACAGCCCGAGCTCGACCTCGAACTCGCCTGCCTCCAGGATGGCCTTGACCGCCGTCAGGTAGCGGGCCGCGTCGGCGCCGTCCACCAGGCGGTGGTCGTAGGACAGGGTCAGGTACGTCATGTCGCGGACGCCGATGACCGTGCCCTCCTCCGTCTCGATGACGGCGGGACGCTTGACCGTGGCGCCGATGCCGAGGATGGCGACCTGGCCCGGCGGCACGATGATCGTGTCGAAGAGCGCGCCGCGCGACCCGGTGTTGCTGATGGTGAAGGTCGCGCCGGACAGCTCGTCCGGGGTGATCTTGTTGGCGCGGACCTTGCCCGCGAGGTCCGCCGTGGCCTTGGCGATACCGGCGAGGTTGAGGTCACCGGCGTTCTTGATGACCGGGGTCATCAGGCCCTTCTCGGAGTCCACCGCGATACCGACGTTCTCGGTGTCGAAGTAGGTGATGGTCCCCTCGGCCTCGTTGATCTTGGCGTTGATGGGCGCGTGCGCCTTCAGCGCCTGGGCCGCCGCCTTGACGAAGAACGGCATCGGGGAGAGCTTCACGCCCTCGCGGGCCGCGAAGGAGTCCTTGGCCCGCCCGCGCAGCTTCATCAGGCGGGTGACGTCGACCTCGACGACCGAGGACAGCTGGGCCTGCTCCTGCAGGGCCTTGACCATGTTGTCGCCGATGACCTTGCGGATCCGCGGCATCTTGATGGTCTGGCCGCGCAGCGGGGAGGTCTCCAGCACCGGGGCCTTCTTGGCGGCCGGAGCGGCGGCCGCGGCCGGAGCCGGGGCAGCGGCGGCGGCCTTCGCGGCCTCGGCGGCGGCGACGACGTCCTGCTTGCGGATACGGCCGCCGACGCCGGTGCCCTTGACGGTGGACAGGTCGACGCCGTTCTCGGCGGCGAGCTTGCGCACCAGCGGGGTGACGTAGGCGCCGTCGTCGGCCGGCTGGGCGGCGGCCGGAGCGGCCGGGGCCTGGGCCGGAGCCGGGGCGGGAGCAGGAGCGGACGGAGCCGGGTCGGGAGCCGGGGTGGTCTGCTGCTGCGGCGCCGGGGCCGACGGAGCCTGCGGTGCCGGTGCGGGCTGAGCCGGAGCAGGAGCCGGGGCGGGCTCGGGCTGGGCCGGGGCGGCCGGGGCCTCCTGCGCCGGGGCGGCGGCCGGAGCCGCACCCGCGACGCCGATGACGGCGAGCTTGGCGCCGACCTCGGCGGTCTCGTCCTCGCCGACCACGATCTCCAGCAGCGTGCCCGCGGTGGGCGCCGGGATCTCGGTGTCGACCTTGTCGGTGGAGACCTCGAGCAGCGGCTCGTCGGCCTCGACGCTGTCACCGACCGACTTCAGCCAGCGGGTGACGGTGCCCTCGGTGACGGACTCGCCGAGCGCGGGCAGGACCACGTCCGTGCCCTCGGCGGAGCCGCCACCGGCAGCGGCGTCGGCGGTGGGAGCCGGGGCCGGAGCGGCCTGCTCGGTGGACGGGGCGGCCGGGGCCGGCTCGGGAGCGGGCTCGGCGACCTGCTCGGCCTCCGGGGCCGGGGCGGCAGCGGGCGCACCGCTGCCGTCGTCGATGAGGGCCAGCTCGGCGCCGACCTCGACGGTCTCGTCCTCGGCGACCTTGATGGAGGCCAGGACGCCGGCTGCGGGGGAGGGGATCTCGGTGTCGACCTTGTCGGTGGAGACCTCGAGCAGCGGCTCGTCGGCCTCGACGCGCTCACCCTCGGCCTTCAGCCAGCGGGTGACAGTGCCCTCGGTGACGCTCTCGCCGAGCGCCGGAAGGGTTACGGAAACCGCCATGGTTTCGGTTGCTCCTTACGGAAAGTGCGGAAGTCTGTGTCGTCGCGTTCTTCGACCGAGGGGTCAGTCGTGCGAGTGGAGGGGCTTGCCGGCCAGGGCCAGGTGGGCCTCGCCGAGCGCTTCGCTCTGCGTCGGGTGGGCGTGGACGAGCTGCGCGACCTCGGCGGGCAGCGCTTCCCAGTTGTAGATCAGCTGGGCTTCGCCGACCTGCTCGCCCATGCGGTCGCCGACCATGTGGACGCCGACCACGGCACCGTCCTTGACCTGGACGAGCTTGATCTCGCCCGCGGTGTTCAGGATCTTGCTCTTGCCGTTGCCCGCGAGGTTGTACTTCAGAACGACGACCTTGTCCGCGCCGTAGATCTCCTTGGCCTTGGCCTCGGTGATACCGACGGAGGCGACCTCCGGGTGGCAGTACGTCACCCGCGGGACACCGTCGTAGTCGATCGGAACGGTCTTCAGACCGGCCAGACGCTCCGCCACCAGGATGCCCTCGGCGAAGCCGACGTGCGCGAGCTGGAGGGTCGGGACCAGGTCACCGACGGCGGAGACGGTCGGCACGTTGGTGCGCATGTACTCGTCGACCAGCACGTAGCCGCGGTCCATGGCGACGCCCTGCTCCTCGTAACCGAGGCCGGCGGAGACGGGCCCGCGGCCGACGGCGACCAGCAGGACCTCGGCCTCGAACTCCTTGCCGTCGGCGAGGGTGACCTTGACACCGTCCTGGGTGTACTCGGCCTTCGAGAAGAAGGTGCCCAGGTTGAACTTGATGCCGCGCTTGCGGAAGGCGCGCTCGAGCAGCTTGGAGGAGCTCTCGTCCTCGACCGGGACGAGGTGCTTCAGGCCCTCGATGACGGTGATGTCCGAACCGAAGGACTTCCAGGCAGAGGCGAACTCGACGCCGATGACACCGCCGCCCAGGACGATCGCCGACTTCGGCACGCGATCCAGGACGAGGGCGTGGTCGGAGGAGATGATGCGGTTGCCGTCGATCTCCAGGCCGGGCAGCGACTTCGGTACGGAGCCGGTCGCGAGCAGCACGTGACGGCCCTGGACGCGCTGGCCGTTCACATCGACGGAGGTCGGGGAGGACAGCTTGCCCTCACCCTCGATGTACGTCACCTTGCGGGAGGCGACGAGACCCTGCAGGCCCTTGTACAGGCCGGAGATCACGCCGTCCTTGTACTTGTGGACACCGGCGATGTCGATGCCCTCGAAGCTGGCCTTCACACCGAACTGCTCGCTCTCGCGGGCCTGGTCGGCGATCTCGCCCGCGTGCAGCAGGGCCTTGGTGGGGATGCATCCCCGGTGCAGGCAGGTGCCGCCGACCTTGTCCTTCTCGATCAGGGCGACGTCCAGGCCCAGCTGCGCCCCGCGCAGCGCCGCGGCGTAACCACCGCTACCACCGCCGAGGATCACTAGGTCGAAAACGGTGCTGGCGTCGTTCGCCACGTCACGTCCTCCATGCATGTGCGCCGTACGCCGGTCTTCGATGACCGGCAGGCGGCTGGTGTCCGGCCGCTCGTTCTTCGGCCCTTCGGTGGGGCCCTGTCCTGCCGAGCCCCATCTTCGCACTTGTCGGCACACAAAGAGACGCCGGGCTGCTGTGTGAGACGCCCCACGTTGCGACCAGGGGCGCGGGGCTGTGTTCGTTCTGCGGCTCCGCCGCGGGGGTGCGAGGGCAACCGGCCCAGGGGGCGCGGGGCTGTGTTCGATCTGCGGCTCCGCCGCGCGGGCGCGAGGGCAACCGACCCAAGGGGCGCGGGGAACTGCGCGAACAGCCCCCACGCCCCCGCACTCGCCACACAACCGGCGAGGCCGAGCTGAAAGGCGAACTCAGCCGAGGTCGCCCGAAGCCGTCAGCTCCGCCAGCCGCACCAGCGTCCGCACGGCCGTCCCCGTGCCGCCCTTCGGCGTGTACCCGAAGGGCCCGCCCTCGTTGAACGCCGGCCCCGCGATGTCGAGGTGCGCCCAGGTGATCCCCTCGCCGACGAACTCGCGCAGGAACAGACCGGCGACAAGACCGCCGCCCATGCGCTCGCCCATGTTCGCGATGTCGGCCGTGGCCGAGTCCATCCCCTTGCGCAGGTGCTCGGGCAGCGGCATCGGCCACGCCGGCTCGCCGACCTCCTCCGCGGCCTCGTACAGCGCCGTACGGAAGGAGTCGTCGTTGCCCATGATCCCGAACGTCCGGCTGCCCAGCGCCAGCACCATCGCCCCGGTCAGCGTCGCGACGTCCACGATCGCGTCCGGCTTCTCCTGGGAGGCCGCCCACAGCGCGTCGGCCAGCACCAGCCGGCCCTCGGCGTCGGTGTTGAGCACCTCCACCGTCCTGCCGCTGTACATCCGCAGCACGTCACCCGGACGGGTCGCGGAACCGGAGGGCATGTTCTCGGCCAGGGCGAGCCAGCCGGTGACGTTGACCTCCAGGCCCAGCCTCGCGGCGGCGACGACCGCGGCGAACACGGTGGCAGCGCCGCTCATGTCGCACTTCATCGTCTCGTTGTGACCGGCCGGCTTCAGCGAGATGCCGCCCGAGTCGTAGGTGATGCCCTTGCCGACGAAGGCGAGGTGCTTCTTCGCCTTCGAGGAGGTGTACGACAGCTTCACCAGGCGCGGTCCGGCCGCCGAGCCGGCCCCGACGCCGAGGATGCCGCCGTAGCCGCCCTTGGTCAGGGCCTTCTCGTCGAGCACCTGCACCTTGATGCCGTGCTCCTTGGCCGCGGCCTGCGCCACGGCGGCGAACGACTCGGGGTTCAGGTCGTTCGGCGGGGTGTTGATCAGGTCGCGGGCGCGGTTGAGCTCCTCGGAGACGGCGGCGGCACGCTCGATCGCCGCCTTGTACGCCTTGTCGCGGGGCTTGCCGCCGAGCAGGGCGACCTCGGCGAGGGGGGCCTTGCCGTTCTTCGCCTTGGGGTCCTTGCCGTTGTCCTTGTAGGCGTCGAAGGAGTACGCGCCGAGCAGCGCACCCTCGCCGATCGCGCCGGCGTCGGCGGCGTCGGTCAGGGGCAGGGCGAAGGCGGCCTTCTTGGAGCCGGTCAGAGCGCGGGCGGCGACGCCGGCGGCCTTGCGCAGGGCCTCGGTGTCGTAGTCGGCGTCCTTCTCGGGCACCGCGCCCAGGCCCACCGCCAGCACGAGCGGTGCCTTGAAGTCGGACGGTGCCGGCAGCTTCGTCACCTCGCCCTCGGCACCGGAGGCGCCGAGAGTCTCCAGGACGCCGGCGAGCCTGCCGTCGTACGCCTTGTCCACGGCCTCGGCGCCCGGTGCGACGACCGGCCCCTTGGCACCCTTGGCGACACCGATCACGATCGCGTCGGCCCGCAGGCCGGGCGCCGCGGCGGTGCTGAGAGTGAGAGCAGTCACGGTGGTGAAATCTCGCTTCCGATGTGAAGTTGCAGTGGTCGAACGGTGTGGGTCGACCGGGCCCGACAGCCGACCCTATTCGGACCTCACGGTCCGGGATCCGCGGGGCCTTCCCCGGTGCGGCGAACACTCGACGACGAGACTACGCGCGTGGCCCGGTTCGCTCATTCCTCCGGGCGTTCACCTGTGAGTGGCGTAGTGGCCATTTCTTGATCCCTCATACCGGTGAGCTGAGTCACACTCATCGCGATCCGGTGAGCGCTCTGCTCGCCGCTTTGCATGATTTCCACGGATCCTCCTCAGTTCGACCGCAAGAGGATCTCGGGGATCTTCTGGGGGAGGGACCATGGCGCAGCGTGCGCGCAGATGGAGAAACACGGCCGCCGCGATGACGGCGGCAGGTGTGATCACGGCCGGGGCGGTGGCGCCCGGGGCGGCGGCCGCGGAGGAACCACGCATCGATCTGAAGGTGCTGGTGGTGGACAACGGCGACAGCCCCGTCAAGGCCGTCACCGCCCAGCTGAGGAGCACGGGCATCCCGTACACCACCGTCGACCTGAACGACTCCGGTCGCCCGGTGATCACGGAGTCGTTCCTGAGCGACACGGTGAACGGCAGGCCCCGCGCCAAGTACCAGGGCGTCGTCCTGCCGAACGAGGCCCCGTTCGGCGCGGGCTCCGCCGAGCAGACCGCCCTGGAGACGTACGAGCGGACGTACGGCATCCCGCAGGTCGACGCCTACACCTGGGCACACCCTCAGGTCGGCCTCGACTACACCAGCGAGGGTGGCTGGGCAGGCACTCTTGACGGACGCGAGGCAACCGTCACCGCGGCCGGGAAGGCGGGCCGGTTCGGCTACCTCGACGGCGCCTTCCGGTTCGAGGACAACGCGCCGGGCGTGCAGGAGAGTTACGGCTACTGCCGCCCGGCCCCGCGCCGGCTTCACCAGCTACGTCGACATCCCCGTGCCCGGCGGGAGCGGCCGCGGCAGCCTCGTCGGCGAATACGCCCACGACGGCCGCCGCGAACTCGTCGTGACCTTCGCCTACAACGGCAACCAGCAGCAGTTCCGGCTGCTGGCCCGGGGCATCGTCGAGTGGCTGACCCAGGGCGTGCACCTGGGGCAGATCCGCAACTACTTCGCGGTGCACGTCGACGACGTGTTCGCTCCGGACAGCCGCTGGGACACCGAACGCAACTGCACCCCGGGCGACTTCGACTGCGCGGGCGGCGACGGCGAGGGCACCACGCCGATCCGCATGACCGCAGCCGACGCCGCCTACGCCGCCCGTGGCAGCGCGAGCACGGCTTCACCATGGACATGGTCTACAACGCCGGCTGCGGCGAGGAGTGGAAGACCGAGCACGGCGGCACCGACGCCGCTCGCCGACCGGCTGGTCGCCGACAAGGCGCAGTACCGCTGGGTCAACCACACCTACACGCACCCCTTCCTGGGCTGCGTCCAGGACACCTCCAGCGTGCCGTGGAGCTGCGCGAAGAACCCCGACGGCTCGCACGAAGTACATGAGCCGCGCCGAGATCGCCGCGCAGGTCCGCGACAACCACAACTGGGCCGTGACCAAGGGCCTGCCCGTCGACCGCGCCGAGCTGGTCACCGGTGAGCACTCGGGCCTGAAGACGCTGCCCCAGCAGCCCGCCGACAACCCCAATCTGGCCGGCGCCCTCGCCGACACCGGCGTCAAGTGGATCGCCTCGGACAACTCCCGCGAACCCGAGCAGCGGGGGATCGGCAACGCCCTGACCGTGCCGCGCCACCCGATGAACGTGTACTACAACGCGGGCACGGCGGCCGAGATGGCCGACGAGTACAACTGGATCTACACCCGCGCGCCGACGGCGGCAGCGGCATCTGCGAGGACAACCCGCCACCTCGACCTGCCTGGACGAACCGCTCGACGTCACCACCGGCTACGCCGGGCACATCGTCCCGCAGGAGGCGCGCACCGCCCTCGGACACGTCCTCGCGGGCGACCCCCGGCCGCACTACGCGCACCAGTCCAACCTGGCCGAGGACCGGCTGCTCTACCCGGTCATGGAGAGGGTGCTGGACGACTACCGGGCGCTGTTCACCGACAACACCCCGCTGGAGAACCCGCGGCAGAGCGCCATCGGCACGGAGGTGCAGCGCCGTGCCGCCTGGCAGACCGCCCTGGCCAACGGGCGGGTGACGGCGTACCGGATCGGCCTCACCGTCACCGTCACCGCCCCGTCCGGGACGCAGATCCCGGTGACCGCGCCGGAGGGAGCCAAGAAGCAACTCCTGCTGGGCACCAGCGCCTTCGGTACCCCGTACGCGGGGGCCCGCTCGGCCTGGACGACCCCGGCAGCACTCCAGTCGGCTCTGACACTGAAGTTGCCCTCTTAGGGGCGCGGGGCCGTATGTGATATGCGGCTCCGCCGCGGGGGCGCGACCAGCCCATACGGGCCCGAACTCGGGAACCGGGCAGCAGTTCCCCGCACACATCGCACTACAGGGGGAAACACGCATGAGGCGAACCGGCCGTCATGTCACCATGCTCACGGAAGGCACCTACCCGCACGTCCACGGCGGCGTCAGCACCTGGTGCGACCAGCTGGTCAAGGGCATGCCGGAGGTCGACTTCCACATCGTCTCGCTGACCGGCAGCGGCCGTGAACCCGTCACCTGGGAGCTGCCGCCCAACGTCTGCCGGCACACCTCGGTCCCGACCTGGGGCCCGCGCCCCGGCCGCAGAAGGCCCCCGTACGGCAGGGCCCGCCGCCGCTTCACCGAGACCTACGAGCGCTTTCTGCTCTCCTTCCTCGACCCCGGCTCGCACGCCGACTTCGGGGAGTCCCTGGACGAGCTGGCCGAACTCGCCCGGGACGGACGCCTGTCGGCGGCGCTGCGCACCGAGTCGGCGCTGCGGTCGCTGATCTGGATCTGGACGATGCCCCATCTGCCGACGGCCGCCGCCCGGCCCACACTGCACGACGCGCTGACCGCGACCGACCTGCTGGAACACGCCCTGCGCCCGCTCGGCGTCCGCATACCGGAGGACTCCGTGGCGCACGCCGTCAGCAGCGGCCTCGCGACCCTGCCCGCGCTCGCCGCGCGCCACCTCGACGGTGTTCCGTTCCTGCTCACCGAGCACGGCATCTACCTGCGCGAGCGCTACCTCGGATACCGCCGCGACGCCCAGCGCTGGCCGGTGAAGGCGTTCATGCTCGGCTTCTACCGCGAGCTGAACTCGTACGGCTACCGCGCGGCCGACCTGATCACCCCCTGCAACCAGTACAACCGCCGCTGGGAGGAACGCGGCGGCGCCGACGCCGACAAGATCCGCACGGTCTACAACGGCGTCGACCCGGCCGCCTTCCCGCACGCCGGCCCCGAGCCCGAGGTCCCCACCCTGTCCTGGTGCGGCCGGATCGACCCCATCAAGGACCTGGAGACCCTGATCCGCGCCTACGCGATGGTGCGCGCCGAGATGCCCGCGACCCGGCTCAGGCTCTTCGGCCCGGTCCCGCCAGGCGGCGAGGCCTACCGCACCCGCCTGGAGAAGCTCGCCGCCGAACTGGGCGTCACCGACGGCCTGACCTTCGAGGGCCGCATCACCGAGGTCTGGCGGGCCTACGCGGCCGGGCACCTCGTCATGCTGTCGTCGATCTCCGAGGGCTTCCCCTTCTCCATCATCGAGGCCATGTCCTGCGGCCGTACGACGGTGTCGACGGACGTCGGCGGGGTGCGCGAGGCCGTCGGCGACACGGGCCTGGTCGTGCCCCCGCGCGAGCCGGAGAAGATGGCCGCCGCCGCGCTGACCCTGCTCAAGGACGACCAACGGCGCCTCGAACTGGGCGAGTTGTCACGCCAGCGGGTCATCGACCGGTTCACGCTGCGCCGCTCGGTGGACGCCTTCCGCACCATCTACAAGGAACTCGCGGGCGAGGACGAGGTGTACGAGCCCACGCTGGAGACGGTCGCCGACTGGACCCTGGAACTGCGCGACCCCTGGTACGCGTCCACCGCGGTATGGGGGTCCCCCCGGACGGAGTCTGGGGGAGGGGCCGGCTGGTGAGCGGAAGCGTCTGGCTGCCGCCGGGCTCCCGCCCGGACACGCTGCCCTACATCCCCCGGCAGCGAGCCACCCCCAGCTGGGCCGAGCCCGACCCGGTCGACGAACTCGCCGTCCGTCTGGAGGACTTCATAGCCGCGGCCGTCCACCCGGACGAGATAGCCGCCCTGCTGGAGTCCGACGGCCTCTCCGACGACCAGATACGCGAGCGGTACGGCGTCAAGAACTCCTTCGCGCTCGCCGAGACCCTCTACGAACGCGTCGAACGACGCTACCCCGAGCCCGACGGCCCTGGGCCCGACCCCTGGCAGACCGGCCTGCTCGGCTGTCTGCTGCGCGGTGTCGTCTTCGCCCTGCCCGGCCTCGCCTATGTCCTCGGCGCGCCCCTGTTCGCCGGCCCCGGCGACTTCGGCCTCCCCGCGGGCACGGTCCCGCTCCTCGCCGGCGCCCTGTGCGGCTGGACGTGGAACCAGGGCCTTGCCCACCGGGCGTACGCATGGCTGGGGTCGGGCGACCGGACGGCCGCCCGGCGCGCCCTGCTGCTCGGCGCCCCGGCCGGCGCCCTGCTCGGCTCCGTGGTCGCCCTGGCCTGTGCGGCCGGCGCCGCCCCGGCCGTGGTCGCCTTCGCCGCCGGACAGTCCTGCTATCTGGCGGCGGCGACCGTCCTGCTGGTGATGGGCCGCGAACGGCTCCTGCTGAGCGCCCTCGCGCCGATGGCGATCGGCGCGGTCCTCTCCCTGGCCGACCCGCTGCCCGAGGTCGCGAGCCTGACCCTGCTGCTGGGCTCCCTGGCGGCGGTGGCGGCCCTCGCCGTGCGTGAAGTGGCACCCGCCCTCAAGGACGAGGGCGGCTGGACCGCCGGTCTCACCGCCCTGCTCCCGTTCGGCGCGTTCGGCACCGCCCCCGCGCCCCGGCGCCCCGTCGCGCCCCGGCTCACGGGCTCCCTGCCGTACGCCCTGTTCGGGCTCGCCACCGGCGTCCTCGTGCTGTACGCGGCACTCGGCGACATCCTCGCGGGCGAGGAGCACAGCGCGGTCGCCGCGCCCGCCGCCGTGGCACTCACCCTCAGCATGGGCCCCGCCGAGTGGCTGCTGTACCGCTTCCGCAGCGACAGCCTCGCCGGACTGCGCTCCAGCAACACCGCCCGGGACTTCAGGCGGATTACGGCCTTGACGGTCGCCCAGTGCCTGGCCGCCTACCTCGCCGCCCTGCTCGCGCTGAGCCTCGCCGCCTCCGCCCTGTGGCCGCACTCCCCGGTCCCGGGCGGCGTCCGGCTGGCCGGGCTGCTCCTGCTGGGCGTGGTGCTGTGGACGGGCCTGCTGCTCCAGTCGTTCGGCGCGGTGACCGGCGCGACGGCGGTGTGCTGCGCCGCGGCCCTCGCCCAGACCCTGCTCCTCGTCACGCACACCGGTGACCCGCACGCGGCGGGCCTGCTCGTGTACGGCACGGCGGCCGTGGTCCAGGGCGCCCTGGTGTGCGTCCTGCTGGGGAGGGCAACCGCCCACCGATGAGCTCTCTCCTGGTCCCGTACTACGAGCACCCGTCCGCCCGCCCCGCCGAATGGGAGGCGATCGTCGCGGCCGCGCCCCGCCTCTACGGGGTCGTCCTCAACCCGGCCAGCGGTCCCGGCGAGGGCCCCGACGCGGCCTTCGCGGAGGTCGCCGCCCGGCTGCGGGGCGCTGGGGGTCCCCCCTCTGGGGGAGTCCGCGTCCTCGGATACACGGACACCGACTACGGCCGCCGCGCCACCACCGACGTCGTCCGCGATCTCACCCGGCACCGCGACTGGTACGGCACCGACGGCGCGTTCTTCGACCAGGTGCCGTCCGGGCCCGAGGAGTTCGAGCACTACCAGAAGCTGGCGGTGGCCGCCTGGGGCGTCGGCTGCAACACCCTCGTCCTCAACCACGGCACGGCACCGCACCCCTGCTACGCCCGCATCGCCGACGTCCTCGTCACCTTCGAGGGCACCTGGGCCTCGTACCGGGCGCTGCGCCCAGAGCCGTGGCCCGGCGGCACGGACGTACGGCTCTGCCACCTGGTGTACGGCGTGCCGCCCGGTGCCGACCCGGAGGGTCTGGCCCGGGCCCGGGGTGCGGCGGTGCACTGCGCGGTGCCCGGCACCGGCGATCATCCTTGGGGCACCCTGCCGTACACGCTGCACAACCCGGAGAACACCTCGTGAGACGCCTGTCCCCGCTCGTCGCCCTGCTCCTGCTGCTGCTCGCGGGCTGCACCCAGGCTCCCGACGACAAACCAGGTCCCCGCTGGCAGCCCCGGCCGGGCACCGCCTGGCAGTGGCAGCTCAGCGGGCGCCTGGACACCTCCGTCGACGTGCCGGTCTACGACATCGACGGCTTCGACCACTCCGAGGCCACCGTCACGCGCCTGCACCGCGAGGACCGCAAGGTCATCTGCTATCTGTCCACCGGCGCCTGGGAGGAGTTCCGCCCGGACGCCGGGAAGTTCCCGAAATCCGTCCTCGGGCGCGGCAACGGCTGGAAAGGAGAACGCTGGCTCGACATCCGTCGCACCGACGTCCTGGAGCCGCTCATGGCGGCCCGCATCGACATGTGCCGTGACAAGGGCTTCGACGCGGTGGAGCCCGACAACATGGACGGCTACCGCAACGACACGGGCTTCGGGCTGAAGGCCGCCGACCAGCTCCGCTACAACCGCCTCATCGCCCGCCTGGCCCACGAGCGGGGCCTGGCCGTCGGCCTGAAGAACGACCTGGACCAGATCCCGGAGCTGGTCGGGGACTTCGACTTCGCGGTCAACGAACAGTGCGCCCAGTACGACGAGTGCGCTGCCCTGAAGCCGTTCGTCGCGGCGGGCAAGGCCGTTTTCCATGTCGAGTACGAGGTGCCCACCGGCCGCTTCTGCGCCGAGTCCCGCCGCCTGAAGCTGAGTTCGCTGCTCAAGAAGTACGAACTAGGGGTGTGGCGACAGGCATGCTGAACCCGACGCCAAAGACCGCCGTGCCCGCCACCCGGTCGGCGAGGGACCGCCGGCTGGGAGACAGGACCGGCAGCGCGTTCAGCAGGAACAGCACCACCGCGACCGCCCACACCAGCACCGACAGCACGACCTGGCCCTCGACCAGCAGCACGCAGGCCACCGCGTACACGGCGACGTCCGCGGCGGTGGTGACGGCGGCCCGCCGCACGGCCCGGCGCGGGAGGCTCGGGGTGACCTTCAGCCCGACCAGGGCCTTGCCGACCGTGCGCCCGGCCAGCGCCAGGCACGCCCACTGGTAGAGGAACACCGTCAGCACCAGCAGCCCGAAGGCCTGCTCGACGTAGAGCACCGACTTGTTCCACAGCGAGAGCCCCAGGTCCTGGGAGGCGTCAAGCACGTCACCACGCGAGGTCAGCAGGTCGAAGCCGCCGCGGGTGGCCAGCTCGGGCACGTCGGTGACGAGCGCCGAGATCCGGTGGAAGGTGAGCACGGCGAGCGCCGAGGCCAGCGCCACCACCAGCGCGAAGTCGACGGACCAGGCCACGGCACGGCGCAGCTTCGGCATGAACATCCCCCGATCACTTGTGTGTTCGGGCAGGAAGCTATCGGCTGGGCGACCCGGGCAGGAGAGGGACGAGGAGATCGTTTCAGCCCAGTGACAGAACGACCAGCGCCGTCGTCGCCGCCGTCTCGGCGAGCCCGCCGAACACGTCCCCGGTGACTCCGCCGAAGCGTCGCGTGCAGTGACGCAGGAGCGCTTCGGCGGCAACCAGGGACAGAACGACCGCGAAGGCGGTCCGGACCACGTCGAACGGTCCGAAGACGGCACTCCCCGCTGCCGCCGCCCCCGCGACGGCCACGGCGGCGAGCAGCGCCGCGCGCAGCGGCACCACGCCCGCGACCGTCGCTCCCAGCCCCTCCGGCCGGGCGGCCGGCACCCCGGCCCGGGCCGCCAGGGTCAGGGCCAGCCGGGCGACCGTCGCGGAGACGACCGCGGCGAACGCGCCCCGGGCCCAGGAGGCGTCGTAGGCCTGGGCGAGCGCGGCGACCTGCGCGAACAGGACGAAGACGAGGGTGATGACCCCGAACGGCCCGATGTCCGACCGCTTCATGATCCGCAGCGCGTCCTCGGCGGGCTTCCCGCTGCCCAGCCCGTCGGCGGTGTCCGCGAGCCCGTCGAGGTGCAGCCCCCGGGTGAGGACGGCCGGCACGGCGGCGGTGGCCACGGCGGCGAGCAGCCCGCCCGCCCCGAGGAACAGCAGCGCCAGCCCGACGGCGGCGGCAGCGGCACCGACCGTCAGTCCGGCCAGGGGAGCGCACAGCATGCCGCCACGCGCGGCCTCCCGGTCCCACCGGGTCACCCGGACCGGGAACACCGTGAGGGTGCCGAAGGCGAAGCGGACGCCGTCGAGGGGCGAGGTTCTGGGCACCGGCGCAGGCTACCGGCCGGTCAGGAGAGCGGGCACGGCGGCCGAGGATAAAGTTCGCATATGGGATGGTTCGAACGGAACATCATGGAACCCGGCAAGTTGCCGTTGCTTCTCGCTCTCGTCTCCTTCGTGCTGACCTTCCTGATCACCCGGGGCATCACCCGCCTCATCCGGGCGGGCAAGGGCCCCTTCCGCAACATCAGCGGCAGCGGCGGTGTCCACGTCCACCACGTGGTCCCCGGCGTCATCCTGACGATCATCGGCGGCTTCGGCGCGGTCGCCGGGGGCCAGTACGGCTTCGGCTCGGCGCTGGCCGCGGTGATCTTCGGTATCGGCGCGGGCCTCGTCCTGGACGAGTTCGCCCTGGTCCTGCACCTCGCCGACGTCTACTGGACCCCGGACGGCCGCAAGAGCGTCGAGATGGTCGTCCTCACCGCGTCGCTCGTCGGCCTGCTGCTGATCGGCTTCTCGCCGCTGGGCGTCGACGACCTCTCCGAGGGCCAGCAGCAGAACCGCGCCGTCGTCGTCGCGAACGTCCTGGTGAACTTCGGGTTCGCCCTCGTCGCCCTGTTCAAGGGCAAGGTCCGCATCGCCGTCCTGGGCGTGATCGTCCCCCTCGTCGCCCTGGTCGGCGCCGTACGGCTGGCCCGCCCCACCTCCCCGTGGGCCAAGCGGTTCTACCGGAACCGCCCCCGCGCCCGTGCGAAATCCGGCTTGCGGGCCTACCACCACGATCGCCGCTGGGTGGGACCCCGGCGCAGGTTTCAGGACTGGATCGGTGGCGCGCCCGACTCCGAGCCGGCCCGGTCCCTCGAACGCCGTTGACGCGCCGCACCGGCCGCGCACAGCACCAGCACAGCCGCGATCGCCGCGAGGTGCTCCTTGCCCGCGAGGTTCTCCTTGAGCGCGACCTCGACCACCATCGCCGCGAACACCACCAGGCCGTGACGTAGGCGCGGTAGCGCAAGCCCAGGAAACGGACAGGCCCACCACCGCCGCCGACGGCCCGGTGTCCACGACCCAGGCGTCCGAGGCGGGCAGGCCGAGCGGGGAGTCCGGTCCCAGAAGGATGCCCAGGCGCGCGTACAGGGTGCCCGCGAGCGTCGCGACATACGCGATGGCAGGGCCCGCCACCAGCCCAGGCACAGCTCCGCGATGCCGAACACCAGCAGGATCTGCGCGAGCGCACCCCACACCGGCAGATCCAGCGCGGGCACGAACAGCGACAGCGGCGTCCGCAGGAGCGCGAGCCACAGCGGGTCCTCGGCCCGCACGGCACCGACGTTCTGCACGAACCGGTAACCCCACGACTGGTTGTGCACGAAGTGCAGCACGGCCGTGAGGCACACGGCCGCGACCGCCATCGGCACCGCCCGCGGTCGCCGCGCCCGCAGCGGCCCGCGCACCGCCGCGTACAGCGGCCCCCATTCGGCGCGGGCCCAGCGGGCGAGCGTGGTCATCCGGGTCGTCCTCGTCCGTGCGTCGGTGCGGCGGCGGGTGTGCGGGTGTCTGCGGCTCAGTCAAACCGACACCACACGCCAAGACCGACCGGAACGGGACGAAGTTGAGCCAGGTGTGCGTGACCTGGATCTCGCCGGATATCACTGCCTCGGCGGGAACCTCCGAGCGGCTCCGCGACCTCCGGCTCTCCCGGCTCCTCGGACTCCTTCGGCTTCTCGGGCAGCTCCGCCGCCAGCGCCGCCGCGGCCTGCACCAGGGGGAGCGCCAGCAGGCCGCCCGCGCCCTCGCCCGACGGTCACCCCTGGGTCAGCAGCGGCTCCAGGGCCATCCGGTCCAGCGCCTTCGTCTGTCCGGGCTCGCCGCTGTCGTGCGCGGCCAGCCACCAGTCCGGCGCCCGGAACGCGATCCGCTGCCCGACCAGCGCGCACGCGGCCGTCACGACCCCGTCGAGCACCACCGGCAGCTTTCGCACCGCGCTCTGCAGCAGGAAGCCCGTCATCGCCGCGAGATCGGCCCCGCCCACCGACGCCAGCAGCTGCAACTGGTCGCCGAGCACCGGCCGGGCCCGGCGCAGCGCGTCGCGGATCGCCGCGCACTTGCGCATCCAGGCCAGGTCGTCGATCGCCAGCCCGCCGCGCCCGGTGACGACCGACGCGTCGACCCCGCACAGCGCCGCGACCAGCACGCCCGCCGCCGTCGTCCCGCCGACGCTCAGATCGCCGAGCACCACCAGGTCCGTGCCGGAGTCGGCCTCCTCGTCGGCCACCGCGACCCCGGCCCGGAACGCCGCCTCGGCCTCCTGAAGGCTCAGCGCGTCCTCGATGTCGATCCGCCCGCTGGCGCGCCGCACCCGGTGCCGTACGACGTCCTCGGGCAGGGCCTCGGGATCACAGTCCAGGGCCATGTCGACGATCCGCACCGGCACGCCGAGACGCCGCGCCAGCACCGACACGGGCCGGCCGCCCTCCAGCACCTCGCGCACCAACTCCACGGCACCGCCCGCCGGACGGGCCGAGACGCCCAGCCCGGCGACGCCGTGGTCACCGGCGAAGAGCACCACCCGAGGCCGTTCGATCGGCCGCACCGGCACCGCGGACTGCGCCGCCGCCAGCCATTCACCCAGGTCGTCGAGGCGGCCCAGCGATCCTGGCGGCACGATCTGCCGCTCCCGGCGCGCCTCGGCGTCACGGCGTACCCCGCCGTCCGGACGCTCGATCAGATCGGTGAAGTCGTCGAGATTAAGCGAGCTCATTCGCCGAACAGTACCGGCAGCGATCGAACAGCACGGCGCCACATCGCGACTCCACCGCGGGTACGTCGTTGCACCCAAGATCGGCATCCCATACGTTCCAGTTTGCAGCGGATTTCTACTGTCGTACGTCCCTGCCGTACGCCTCGCGCCCGGGAGCCGCCCATGCCCGCACTTCCCGCCCCCTCCGCATCCCCCATCCCCCCGGCGACCGCACCGGTCCACGAACCGCGCCGCGAGGACTGCCCCTGGTGCGGCTCCGCCCGGCTGCGGAACCGGCTGCGCACCGGTGACCTGCGGCAGTACAAGCCGGGCAGCTTCACCGTCGACGACTGCCGCGACTGCGGCCACACCTTCCAGAACCCCCGCCTCACGGCCGAGGGCCTCGCCCTCTACCACCGGACCGTGCTGGGAGCGCCCCGGGATCCCGCGGCCGACGCCCTCATCGCACTGCACGGCAGCCCGCACCGCCACCGGTCGGCCGCTCGCGCGATGCTGCGCTGTCGGGGAGCCGGAGAGCTGGCTGGACGTCGGCACGGGCCAGGCGCGCTTCCCGGCGACGGCCCGGAGTTCTTTCCGTACACCGCCTTCGACGGCCTGGACCCCAGCCCGCGGCGTGGTGCGGGCCGTCTCGGCCGAACGCGTCGAGGAGGCCCACGTCGGCCGCCTGACGGACCCCGGCTCTCGGCTCCGCTGCGCGCCCGCTACGACGTGGTCAGCATGCTCCACCACCTGGAGGGCACGCCCGACCCCCGCGCGGAACTCCACGCCGCCCTCCACGTCCTGCGCCCCGGCGGCCACCTGCTCATCGAGACCCTGAACCCGCGCAGCGTCTTCGCCGCGCTACTGGGCCGCTGGTGGCTCCCCTACGACCAGCCCCGCCACCTCCACCTGCTCCCCCCGCAGAACGTCCGCGCCGAACTGGAGTCGACCGGCTGCACGATCCTGACGCTCGACCACCGCCCCACCCACATCCCCCACGACCTCTCGGGCGCCACGTCCCTGGCCCTCTCCCACGCCCTGCCCGCCCCGGACACCCCCTGGCGGGCCATCCCCCCGCCCCCCTTCCGCCGCCACGCCCGGGCGGCGCTGCTGCGAGCGGGCATCCCCCTGGTCGACGGTGGCGTCGGTAGCGGATCACCTGCTGGCCCCCGTGGCGCGCCGCACGCGTTTCGCGAACACGTACCGCCTGATCGCCCGCAAGCAGCCGGTCACCTAGCCTGCGGGTCGCTGGTCCCGCTCAGCCGCCTTGGCTGCGGGCAGCCGGCCCCCCAGTGCCCCCCAGTGCCGCAACGCCGCGCACCGCTCACCCCCGCAACACCACAGCCTGCCCCGCCACCACCAGCAGCACCTGCTCGCACTCGCCGGCGAACCCCGCGTTCAGCCGCCCGAGTTCATCCCGATACCGCCGTCCCGACGCGGTCGACGGCACGATCCCCGACCCCACCTCGTTCGACACCGCGACAACGGTGCGCCGAGTGGCCCGCACCGCCTCCGTCAACTCCCGCACCCGCTCCCGCAACGCCTTCTCCCCGCGTTCCGCCCACACCGCGTCGTCCCACGCCCCGACGGAGTCCATCGCATCCGTCAGCCACAACGACAGACAGTCGACCAGCACCGGCGGCCCTTCCTGCGCCAGCAACGGCACCAGGTCGCAGGTCTCCACCGTCTGCCAGGACCCCGGTCGCCGCTCCCGGTGCGCGGACACTCGCGCCGACCACTCGGTGTCCCCGTTGCGCGACCCGCCCGTCGCCACGTACAGCACATCGGGAAAGGCCTCCAACCGACGCTCGGCCTCCACGGACTTGCCCGAACGAGCCCCGCCCAGCACCAGCGTCCGCCGCGGTACGTCCGGCACGTCCTCGTACACCCCCACCGCCAGCGTCGCCCCGTCCGGCACAGCCCGCGCCCCGGCCGCCGCGAGCCGCCGCCCGAGCTCCGGCCCCGGCGGCACGTCGTGATCCAGATGGACGGCGACCACATCGGTCGTCGGGCCCACCGCCCCCACCGCCCGCAACTTCGCCAGCGCGTCCGGCCGCCCCACGACATCCGCGAGGACCATGTCGTACGACTCGGCCGGCTCCTCGAGCCCCGCCGGCGCCCCGCCCGGCGGCAGATACAGCAGCCGCTGCCCCTCCGGCCCGGTCACCGCGTACCCCGTGCCCGGCGCGTCCATCGCAACCGCCCGCACCCGGTGCCCCGTCAGCAGCGTCAACTCCCGCCCGTCCGGCACCCGTCCGGGCTGCGGCACCCCGGCCGGCACCTCGACCGCGGGCCCGTCGTGCGGATGCGACAGCAGCACGTGCCGTACGCCCGTCAGAGAACGGCCCGCCCGCGCCGCCGCGAACGCCGCTCCGGGGGTCAGGTCGAGCAGCAGCGCCCCGTCCAGGAGCAGCGCGGTGGCCGCCCGCGCGTCCGGGCCGAGGGCGACCGCACAGGCCGCGCAGGGACAGTCGGGGCGGGGGAGTCCCGCGGGGGCGCCGGTGCCGAGCAGAGTGATTTCCACGCCCCGATTCTCACCCGTGGCCACGGGGCATGCGTGCCGGAGACGCCCCCAAGGGGCGCGGGCCGTATCGATATGCGGCTCCGCCGCGCGGGCGCGACCAGCCCAGTGCGACCCGCACACGCCCGATCACCCGCACTCCTGGGACGCTCATGACGCCCAGCCTGCGGAGCGCATAGGCTCTGGGCAGGAGCCGGACCAAGATCCGGCTTTCGCTGTGCAGTGTGCTCACACACATGGGAGGCGTACATGGCGGCATGGACGTGGCGGTTCGAGAAGACCGACGGGACGGAGGTCCAGCCCGCGGTGCCGCCGGAGGAGTTCCCCACCCAGGGGGACGCCGAGTCCTGGATCGGGGAGCACTGGAAGGCCCTGCAGGAAGGCGGCGCGGACCAGGTGCGGCTGTTCGAGGACGCCACGGAGATCTACGGGCCGATGAGCCTGCACGCGGCCGAGGCGTGAGCCCGGGGGCGGGGGCCGACGGCCCTCGCCCACCCCCGCTGCCGTGTTCTACGGGTGCTTCTCCTGCGGGTGCTTCAGCCCCGTACGCCGCACAGGTGCAGCAGCGCCGCCACCCCGCGGTACGGATCCGTCCGCCCGGCCTTCTCTTCCACCGCGAGCAGCGTCTCCGCGTCGGCCGGGGCCTGTGCGCCGTCCGCCGCCGTGTCCGTGAACACGCGCACCCCGTACCAGGCGTGCAGCGGCGCCCCGATCCCCGCGAGAGTCGCGGTCAGGTCCTTCAGCCGGTCGGCCCGTACGTCGAGTCCCAGCCGGTTGCGGTAGGCGGTCGTGTCGAAGGCGGCCAGCGCGTCCGCCCAGTCGCCGGACAGCCCGGGCCGTATCGCGAGCGCGTCCCCGTTGCGCACGAGCAGGGACAGCAGTCCGCCGTGGGCGAGCATCCGGGCGAGGCCCGCCAGCAGCGGGTCGGGCTCCTCGACGTACATGAGCACGCCGTGGCACAGCACCACGTCGAAGCTGCCCGGCAGGAAGTGCACACCGGTGTCCCGGCCGTCACCCTCGAAGATCCGCATCCGTTTCCGGATGCCCTCGGGCTCCCCCGCGAGGGACTCCCGGGCCACGGCGATCATCCTCGGGTCCTGTTCCAGACCGGTCACCTGGTGCCCGGCCCGGGCCAGCCGCAGCGCCTGCGTGCCCTGGCCCATCCCCACATCGAGCACCCGCAGCCGCTGCCCGACCGGGAAGCGCCCGACTATCTGCTCGTCCAGTTGCCGGGCCACCAGCTCCTGGCGGACGACATCGCGCAGCCCGCCCAGCCTGGTAAGCCAGGCATCCGCCGCGCTCTCGGAAAACGGCGTCGTGGTCAGGGCCGCTCTCCGCGCTTGACCTGCGGCTTCGGCAGCCGGAGCCGGCGCATCTGGAGGGAGCGCATCAGGGCATAGGCGACCGCGCCACGCTTGTTCTCGCCGGCGAATCGCTCGTTCAGCTGCTTCTTCAGGCGGAAGGACGTGACGAACGAGTCGAGCACGATCAGCACGATCACCACGAGCCACAGCAGCAGCGCGATGTTCTGCATCGAGGCCACGCGCACCATGCTCAGCACGAGGATGATCACGGCCATCGGCAGGAAGAACTCCGCGATGTTGAAGCGCGAGTCGACGAAGTCGCGCGCGAACCGGCGGACCGGTCCCTTGTCGCGGGCGGGCAGGTACCGCTCATCGCCGCTGGCCAGCGCCTGGCGCTGGCGCTCCATCGCGGTGCGGCGCTCCGCGCGCTGTCGCTTGGCGGCCTCCTTGCGCGTCGTCGACGTGTTGGCCACGCTGCGGCGCTGGGACTGGGCCTCGCTGCGCTTGGGCGTGGGACGGCCCTTGCGGGCCTCTGGGTGACGGGGCTGACTGGAGTCGGTCTCCGGCGCCTTGTCGGCGGCCTGGGCCTTCTCATCCTTCGCACGGCTACGGAACACAAAACCCAAGGGTAAGGGCTTCCCGGGCATGGACCCCAGTCCCGTGGGGAACGATCCGGCAACACCAGTCGTCTGTAAGGGGACAGAGGGGACGTTGTGCACGGCTCCGGCCGGTCCCCGGGTGTACAGCTCCGGTTCACCCCGGGGATCACCTACTCCCTACGCCGGAGCGGAAGCGTACGCAGTCGTCCTTGGGGATGAGCGCATCCGTCCCCGAACAGTGCGGTAATGGATGCAGGGCCCGTACTGTGGGTTCTGTCGCAGAGCTGGAGCCGGAGTCGGTCAGAAGGGGGCGCGCGAAGCCCATGAGCGGTGTCATGAAGCGTATGGGGATGATCTTCCGCGCGAAGGCGAACAAGGCCCTTGACCGGGCCGAGGACCCGCGCGAGACCCTCGATTACTCGTATCAGAAGCAGCTGGAGCTGCTCCAGAAGGTCCGCCGCGGCGTCGCCGACGTGGCGACCAGCCGCAAGCGCCTGGAGCTGCAGCTCGCCCAGCTGAACAAGCAGTCCTCCACGCTGGAGGACCAGGGCCGCAAGGCGCTCGCACTGGGCCGTGAGGACCTGGCACGCGAAGCGCTTTCCCGCCGGGCCGCCCTCCAGCAGCAGGTGACGGACCTGGAGACCCAGCACGCGACGCTCCAGGGCGAGGAGGAGAAGCTCACCCTCGCGGCCCAGCGGCTGCAGGCCAAGGTCGACGCCTTCCGTACGAAGAAGGAGACGATCAAGGCGACGTACACCGCGGCCCAGGCGCAGACCCGGATCGGCGAGGCATTCTCCGGCATCTCGGAGGAGATGGGCGACGTCGGCCTGGCGATCCAGCGCGCCGAGGACAAGACGGCCCAGCTCCAGGCCCGCGCCGGTGCGATCGACGAGCTGCTCGCCTCCGGCGCGCTGGACGACCAGTCCGGGATGCACAAGGACGACATCCAGGCCGAGCTGGATCGGCTCTCGGGTGGTACGGATGTAGAGCTGGAACTGCAGCGTATGAAGGCGGAGCTGGCCGGAGGCCCGGCCGCCGGGCAGCAGGCCATCGAAGGTGGCGCGCAGCAGCAGGACCAGCAGCAGCCGCAGGACACCCCGCGCTTCGACAAGCAGTAGGGGCCCACGCCTAGGAGGGCGACATGATCGTACGGATCATGGGGGAGGGCCAGGTGAGGCTGGCCGACGGCCACCTCACCGAACTGAACAAGCTGGACGACGAGCTCCTGGCGGAAATGGAGAACGGCGACGGCCCCGGCTTCCGTCGCACCCTCCTGGCCCTGCTGACCAGGGTCCGCGACCTCGGCGACCCCCTCCCGGACGACTCCCTGGAACCGTCGGAACTGATCCTCCCGTCGCCGGACGCGACCTTGGAGGAAGTCAGGGACTTCCTGAGTGACGACGGGTTGATTCCGGGCTGAGACCGCCTGGCTGCGGGGTGCGCGATCACCCCGCCCCCGGTCCTGACGCCGGGCACCTCACACCCGGACATCCGGCCCGGCTACCGTAAACAGCCGTGAGCACCCTCCAAAGGGCCAAATACCAGGCCAAGGCACACCCTCTGGCCATGGACGCGGTCCTGGCCGCAGGCGTCCTGGCCTGTATGGTCGCCGGCTCGTTCGTGGAACCCCGGCACCGCGACACCGTCAGCTGGGCCCTGCGCACTCCCGACGCCCTCAGCCTCCTCCTCATGGCCCTCGGCGCCGCCGCCCTGGTCTTCCGCCGCCGCGCCCCCATGACGGTCCTCGCCCTCACCGGCGCCGTCTCCGTCGCGGAGTCCGTCACCGGCGACCCCCGCACCCCGGTCGCCATGTCCGCCGTCGTCGCCCTGTTCACCGTCGCCTCCACCACCGACCGCCCCACCACCTGGCGCGTCGGCCTGCTCACCATGACCGTCCTGACCGGCGCCGCCATGGCCGCCGGCCCCCTGCCCTGGTACGCCCAGGAGAACCTCGGCATCCTCGCCTGGGCCGGCATCGGCGCCACCGCCGGCGACGCCGTCCGCAGCCGCCGCGCCTTCGTCCAGGCCATCCGCGAACGCGCCGAACGCGCCGAACGCACCCGAGAGGAGGAGGCCCGCCGCCGGGTCGCCGAGGAACGCCTGCGCATCGCCCGCGACCTGCACGACGTCGTCGCCCACCACATCGCCCTGGTCAACGTCCAGGCCGGCGTCGCCGCCCACGTCATGGACAAGCGCCCCGACCAGGCCAAGGAGGCCCTCGCCCACGTCCGGGAGGCCAGCCGCTCCGCCCTCAACGAGCTGCGGGCCACCGTCGGTCTGCTCAGACAGTCCGGCGACCCGGAGGCCCCCACCGAACCAGCCCCCGGCCTGGACCGCCTCGACGAACTCACCGGCACCTTCCGCAACGCCGGCCTGCGCATCGAGGTCGCCCGCGCCGACCAGGGCACCGCCCTCCCCGCAGCCGTCGACCTGGCCGCCTACCGGATCATCCAGGAGGCCCTGACGAACGTGCAGAAGCACGCCGGGCCGCTGGCCAAGGCCGAGGTCAGCGTCGTACGCGTCGGACCGAACATCGAGATCACCGTGCTCGACGACGGCAGCGGCGAGGACGGGGCGCCGGGCAGCGGCGGCGGGCACGGGCTGCTCGGCATGAGGGAGCGCGTCACCGCCCTGCGCGGCACCCTCACCACCGGTCCCCGCTACGGCGGCGGCTTCCGCGTCCATGCGATCCTGCCGGTCAAGAACCGCACAGCGACCGGGGAGGACCCCGCATGACCATCCGTGTCCTGCTCGCCGACGACCAGGCGCTGCTCCGCAGCGCCTTCCGTGTGCTCGTCGACTCCGAGCCCGACATGGAGGTGGTGGGCGAGGCCTCGGACGGCGCGGAAGCGGTGCGGATGACGAAGGAGCAGCACGCCGACGTCGTCCTCATGGACATCCGGATGCCCGGCACCGACGGTCTCGCCGCGACCCGCATGATCAGCGCCGACCCCGAACTCGCCGACGTCCGCGTGGTCATCCTGACGACCTTCGAGGTCGACGACTACGTCGTGCAGTCGCTGCGTGCCGGCGCCTCCGGCTTCCTCGGCAAGGGCTCCGAGCCCGAGGAACTGCTGACCGCCATCCGGACCGCGGCCGGCGGCCAGGCACTGCTGTCCCCGGCGGCCACCACGGGCCTCATCGCCCGCTTCCTCGCCCAGGAGGACCCGGCCGACGACGACCGGGACCCGGCGCGCGGCGAGCGGCTCGACTCGCTCACCGGGCGGGAGCGCGAGGTACTCGTCCAGGTCGCCGGCGGACACTCCAACGACGAGATCGCCGAGCGGCTGGAGGTCAGCCCGCTGACGGTGAAGACGCACGTCAACCGGGCCATGGCCAAGCTGGGCGCCCGGGACCGGGCCCAGCTCGTGGTCATCGCCTACGAGTCCGGCCTGGTCCGTCCAAGGGTGGAGTGAGCTCTACCCGGGCGTACTGCGGCCGGAGTATGCGCCGCATAAGGAACGGGACCTGGGGCCTACGAAACCCCGTTCCCCCATGGCTCAGGGTGTAAGTGCGGGTGCTCATCTGCGCGCTCGCTGCCGCTTCTGCCGCTAACAGAAGAGAGACCCTCACCCATGTCCTGGCTGTCGAAATTCAGCCTCGCGCAACGGGCCCTGATCGGGCTGATGTCGATCATCGCGCTCGTCTTCGGGGCGATCGCGATACCCCAGCTCAAGCAGCAGCTGCTGCCCACCATCGAACTGCCCATGGTGTCCGTGCTGGCGCCGTACCAGGGCGCGTCACCGGACGTGGTCGAGAAGCAGGTCGTCGAACCCATCGAGGACACCCTCGAAGCTGTCGACGGCATCAGCGGCGTCACCTCCACCGCCAGCGAGGGCAACGCCGTGATCATGGCGTCCTTCGACTACGGCAACGACACCAAGCAGCTCGTCGCCGACGTCCAGCAGGCCGTCAACCGGGCCCGCGTCCAGCTGCCGGACGACGTCGACCCGCAGGTCGTCGCCGGTTCCACGGACGACATCCCGACCGTCGTCCTCGCCGTCACCTCCGACCGGGACCAGCAGGCCCTGGCCGACCAGCTCGACAAGACCGTCGTACCGGACCTGGAGAGCATCGACGGCGTCGGCCAGGTCACCGTCGACGGTGTGCGGGACCTCCAGGTCGCCGTCACCCCCGACGACGCGAAGCTCGCGAGGGCGGGCCTCACCTCGCAGTCCCTCGTCCAGGCGCTCCAGGCGGGCGGCGCGACCGTCCCGGCCGGCTCCTTCGACGAGGGCGGCGCCAACCGCACGGTCCAGGTCGGCGGCGGCTTCACCTCGCTGAAGCAGATCCAGGACCTGATGGTCACGGGCGAGCCCGGCAAGGGCAAGCCGGTGCGCCTCGGCGACGTCGCCACGGTGAAGCAGCAGGAGGCCCCGGCGGACTCCATCACCCGTACGGACGGCAAGCCCAGCCTCGCCGTCGCCGTGACCATGGACCGCGACGGCAGCGCGGTCGCGATCTCCGACGCCGTCCAGGACAAGCTGCCCGACCTGCGGGGGGACCTCGGCTCCGGCGCGAGCCTCACGGTCGTCAGCGACCAGGGCCCGGCGGTGTCGAAGTCCATCAAGGGCCTGACCACCGAGGGCGCGCTCGGTCTGCTCTTCGCGGTCCTGGTGATCCTGGTCTTCCTGGCCTCGATCCGCTCGACCCTCGTGACGGCGGTGTCCATCCCGCTGTCCGTGGTCCTCGCCCTGATCGTGCTGTGGACGCGCGACCTGTCGCTGAACGTCCTGACGCTCGGCGCGCTGACGATCGCCATCGGCCGGGTCGTCGACGACTCGATCGTGGTCCTGGAGAACATCAAGCGGCACCTCGGCTACGGCGAGGAGCGCAACTCGGCGATCCTCAACGCGGTGCGTGAGGTCGCGGGCGCGGTGACGTCCTCGACGCTCACCACGGTGGCGGTGTTCCTGCCGATCGGCCTGGTCGGCGGCATGGTGGGCGAGCTGTTCGGCTCGTTCAGCCTGACGGTGACGGCCGCGCTGCTGGCGTCCCTTCTCGTCTCCCTGACGGTCGTGCCGGTCCTGTCGTACTGGTTCCTGCGTCCCCCCAAGGGCACCCCCGAGGACGCGGACGAGGCGCGCCGGATCGCGGAGGAGAAGGAGGCCAAATCCCGTCTCCAGCGCATCTACGTCCCCGTTCTGCGCTTCGCGACCCGCCGCCGCCTCACCAGCGTGGCCCTCGCGATCGTCGTCCTCGTGGGCACGTTCGGCATGGCGCCGCTGCTGAAGACGAACTTCTTCGACCAGGGCGAGCAGGAAGTCCTCAGCGTCAAGCAGGAGCTGAAGCCCGGCACCAGCCTGGCGGCGACGAACGCCCAGGCGAAGAAGGTCGAACAGCTGCTCGCCGACACCAAGGGCGTGAAGGACTACCAGGTCACGATCGGTTCGTCCGGCTTCATGGCGGCCTTCGGCGGCGGCACGGACACCAACCAGGCTTCGTACCAGGTGATGCTGGACGACTCGGCGTCCTTCGAGGACGTCCAGGACAGCATCGAGAAGGGCCTGGCCGGTCTGAAGGGGATCGGCACGACCACCATCGCCGCCGGTGACGGCTTCGGCAGCCAGGACCTCAGCGTGGTGGTGAAGGCCGCCGACGCCGATGTGCTGCGGACGGCGTCCGAGGAGGTCCGCAAGACGGTCGCCTCGCTCGACGACGTCACGGACGTCACCAGCGACCTGGCGCAGAGCGTGCCGCGCATCTCGGTGAGGGCCAACGACAAGGCGGCCGCGGCCGGCTTCGACGACCAGAGGCTGGGCGCCGCCGTCGCGCAGGCCGTCCGCGGCACCAACGCGGCCAAGGCGGTCCTGGACGACAGCGAGCGCGACGTCGTCATCCGCTCGGCCGAGCCCGCGCAGACGCTGAAGCAGCTTCAGGACCTGCGCCTGGGCGCGGTGAAGCTCGGCGACATCGCGACGGTGAAGCTGGCCGACGGGCCGGTGTCCATGACTCGCATCGACGGCCAGCGCGCGGCCACCATCACCGCGAAGCCGACCGGCGACAACACGGGTGCGGTGAGTACGAAGCTCCAGTCCGAGATCAACGCGCTGAAGCTCCCGGCGGGCGCCACGGCGTCGATCGGCGGTGTCTCCGAGGACCAGGACGAGGCGTTCGCCAACCTGGGCCTGGCGATGCTGGCGGCCATCGCGATCGTCTTCATGCTGCTGGTCGGCACCTTCCGGTCCCTGGTCCAGCCGCTGATCCTGCTCGTCTCCATCCCGTTCGCGGCCACGGGCGCGATCGGCCTGCTGATCGCCACCGGCACCCCGATGGGCGTCCCCGCGATGATCGGCATGCTGATGCTGATCGGCATCGTGGTGACGAACGCGATCGTGCTGATCGACCTGATCAACCAGTACCGCAAGCAGGGCTACGGCGTCGTCGAGGCCGTGGTGGAGGGCGGCCGCCACCGGCTGCGCCCGATCCTCATGACCGCCCTGGCGACGATCTTCGCCCTGCTGCCGATGGCCCTCGGCATCACCGGCGAGGGCGGCTTCATCGCCCAGCCGCTCGCCGTGGTCGTGATCGGCGGTCTGGTGACGTCGACGCTGCTGACGCTGCTGCTCGTGCCGACGCTGTACGCGATGTTCGAGCTCCGCAAGGAGCGCCGGGCGAAGAAGCGGGCGGCGAAGAAGGGCCTCCCGGCCCAGCGCACGGAGACGGCCGAGGAGCCGGAGCCGGCGCAGGTCTGACCCTCGACGACACGGCGCAAGGCCCCACCCGGACACCGGGTGGGGCCTTGCGCCGTGCGGAGGGATCGTTACGGCAGCGCCAGCATCCGCTCCAGCGCCAGCTTCGCGAACGCCTCCGTCTCCGTGTCCACCTCGATGCGGTTGACGAGGTTGCCCTCGGCCAGCGACTCCAGGGCCCAGACCAGGTGCGGGAGGTCGATGCGGTTCATGGTCGAGCAGAAGCAGACCGTCTTGTCGAGGAAGACGATCTCCTTGCCCTCCGGCGCGAAACGGTTCGCCAGACGGCGGACCAGGTTCAGCTCCGTGCCGATGGCCCACTTGGAGCCGGCCGGCGCGGCCTCCAGGGCCTTGATGATGTACTCCGTCGAGCCGACGTAGTCCGCCGCGGCCACGACCTCGTGCTTGCACTCGGGGTGGACGAGGACGTTCACGCCCGGGATGCGCTCGCGCACGTCGTTCACCGAGTCGACGCTGAAGCGGCCGTGCACCGAGCAGTGGCCGCGCCACAGGATCATCTTCGCGGCGCGCAGCTCGTCGGCCGTCAGCCCGCCGTTCGGCTTGTGCGGGTTGTAGAGGACGCAGTCCTCCAGGGACATGCCCATGTCCCGAACGGCGGTGTTGCGGCCCAGGTGCTGGTCCGGCAGGAACAGCACCTTCTCGCCCTGCTCGAAGGCCCAGTCCAGGGCCCGCTTCGCGTTCGAGGAGGTGCAGATCGTGCCGCCGTGCTTGCCCGTGAAGGCCTTGATGTCGGCGGACGAGTTCATGTACGAGACGGGCACGACCTGCTCGGCTATGCCGGCCTCGGTCAGCACGTCCCAGCACTCGGCGACCTGCTCGGCCGTCGCCATGTCGGCCATCGAGCAGCCGGCGGCCAGGTCGGGCAGGACGACCTTCTGGTCGTCGGACGTCAGGATGTCCGCGGACTCGGCCATGAAGTGCACACCGCAGAACACGATGTACTCGGCCTCCGGGCGTGCGGCGGCGTCCCTGGCCAGCTTGAAGGAGTCACCGGTGACGTCGGCGAACTGGATGACCTCGTCGCGCTGGTAGTGGTGGCCGAGCACGAAGACCTTGTCCCCGAGCTTGTCCTTGGCCTTGCGGGCGCGCTCCACCAGGTCCGGGTCGGACGGCGAGGGCAGGTCGCCGGGACACTCCACGCCGCGCTCGCTCTTCGGGTCGGCCTCACGGCCGAGGAGCAGCAGGGCGAGGGGCGTCGGCTGTACGTCGAGCTCCTGGGGCTGGGCGGTGGTCACGACACGCACCCTTTCTGTTCCGCGACTTTTCGTCGATTTGACGCTATCTATCATAACCGCTTCACGTCATATTGACGATGGCCATAGCGTCTGTGTGACGTGAATCCCCATGAGCCGCCGTTCATTCCCGGGAAGAACGGGAAGGAGTCATTTTCCGCTTCCTGTCGCGTGTGCGAGCATGAAAAGGAGCCGAGATCGAGCGCCCGGCCGGGAATGAATCCGCGGCCCCGCCGGTTGGACCCGTCGGCAAGCAGTCTCCGTACAACCCGGGAGAGATGTAGATGTCCGTATCGGACGAGACCACCACCGTCAGCGACGGCATCATCGTGACCGACGCCGCCGCGGACAAGGTCAAGACCCTGCTCGACCAGGAAGGCCGCGACGACCTCGCGCTGCGCGTCGCCGTCCAGCCCGGTGGCTGCTCCGGCCTGCGCTACCAGCTCTTCTTCGACGAGCGTTCCCTCGATGGCGACGTGGAGAAGGACTTCGGCGGTGTGAAGGTCGTCACCGACCGCATGAGCGCCCCGTACCTGGGCGGTGCCACGATCGACTTCGTGGACACGATCGAGAAGCAGGGCTTCACGATCGACAACCCGAACGCGACGGGCTCCTGCGCCTGCGGCGACTCCTTCAGCTGAGCCTGCCGGGCCGTCACCGGCGGCGCGGACACATGACGAAGGCGGCGACCCCCTCCGAGGGGGCCGCCGCCTTCGCTGCGTGTACTACCGCGCCCGCGTCGGAGGAGCCGGCAGCCGCGCGCCCTCCTTGGCCAGCGGGACCGCCTTGCCGTCCGAGCCCACGACCGCACGGTCGCCCAGCGGCTCGTCGAGCTGCACGGTCTGCTGGAACTGCTTCGCGATCATGATGCAGACCTTGTCCGGCCACGCGGTCGAGGTCACCTCGACCGTCACCTCGCCGTCCTTCTCGCTCGCCTTCACGTCGTAGTCGGCGCACACCCCGCCCGTGAAGGTCACGGTCAGCTCCGAGCCCTCGGCCCGGTAGCCGTCCACCTCGACGTTGCGCGGCCCGGGTGCCGACGTCGGCTTGTCACTCGGCCGGCTCGGCGTGGACGAGGTCAGGTACTTCGGGTCGACCGCCGGGTACGTCACCGTGAACGGGTCCTTCGCGCCCGGCGCCGTCACCTCGAACAGCCAGGACGGCACCAGCGCCTGGCGCCCGTCCACGAAGTGCGAGGCCAGCCCGAACACCGCGTTGCGGACCGTGACCGTGTCCTGCTCGGGAGCGCCGCTCGCCGACGATCCGCAGGGCTGCTCCAGCCGGTCCTTCTGCGGCACGGCGCTCGCGCAGCCGCCTATGCCCATCCGGTGGTCGCTCTTCGGACGGGTTTCCATCAGCTCCAGCGCCTTCTTGGCGCTGACCACGGGGTAGGTGTCCCCCTTCGCCGGCGCCTTCAGCTGACCGCTGCCACCGACGACCTCGCCGTCGGAGCCGACCGTGACCCCGGTGGTCCAGCCGTGCGTCGGCAGTCCGCCGACCTCGGGCGCGGCGTTCACCACCCGCTGGGCGCCCATGATCTGGCTCGCGTCGCGCTTCGCGTCGTCCTGACCCACCGCCTTCAGCACGGGCGCCGCGGCCTTCTGCGCCGCCGCCTCGCTCACCGGGGTGCCGCCGGACTGCGGAGCCGTGCAGGTGTCGGTGCCCTTGCAGTTGTCGGTGCCCGGGGCGTAGCGGTTGAACGTCCACGCTCCCGGCGCCTGCTGGTTCACCTGGAGACTCGGCCCCGAACCGTCCTGGCCGGCCCCGACCTTCCAGGCCTCACCCTGTGCCACCGGCGACCCCTCGACCCCGAGGGCCTTCGCCAGCCGGGCCACGTCTGCCTTGGTGACCTCGCCCTGCGCCCGGTACACCGGGGCCTCGCCGGGGCCGCCGGGCAGCGGGCCGTCGACCCGGTAGGTGGCGCCGTAGGGGTTGGGCTCGCCGGGCGCGATGCCGTTCTGGCCGCCCTCCGTGGATTCCGAGTACCCGTCGAGCGCGAGCGGCGGGGGAGTGCCGTCCCCGCCGGGCGCCCCGGACGTCGTACCACCGCCCGACCCGCCGGACGCGTTGGCGGCGAGCCAGGCCCCGCCACCGCCGATCAGCAGCACGGCGGCAGCGACGGAGGCAATGATCGCGGGCGTCCGAGGCCGTCCGCCGCCCGGGTGGGCCAGGTCCTGCTCGTCACGGGGCAGGTCGCTGTCCGGCGCGCCGGTGGCCTCGCCCGCTGCCCGGTCCGGGGCCGAGTCGGCTTCCTCGACGCCGGCGCTCGCGGTGCCGGCTTCGGGGCCCGGTGCGGAGCCGGCCTTCGCCGTGTCGTCCTTCCGGGCGTCGGAGGCCTCAGTGCCCTGGTCGGCCTCAGCGACCTCGGGCGTGACGGTCTCACGGTCGTCGTCCGGCTCGGACTCGGGGTCCGCAGTCTCGCCGGTGGCCTCGCCGGCCTCGGTGGCCTCGCCGGCCTCTGCGGACTCAGCGGCCTCTGTCTCGTCCTTGGCGTGTGCCGAACCCGCCTCCGCCTCGTCCTGGGCGTCCGCCGAACCCCGTTCACCGTCGGAGACGCCCCCGATGTCCTGGGCAGGGTCGGCGGCTCCGGCGCCGCTCGCTTCCCTGGCGTCGTCGTCGTTGTCGGGTCGCTCGGTGTTCACCGCATCGCTCCTTCGGCTGCACAGCCGTCCCATGGGACCCGGACCGGTCACACACGGGCGGCTGGTGGGTCGTATCCCGCCTCCCCTTTACGGGGGACAGCGATGGGACGCAGCGGGGGAGCACACGGTTCCCGCAGGGGCCCGCTCAGTCCCCGTAGTCCGACATGGCGTCGAGCAGCCGCGCCGACGCGGGGGGTACGGTCACACCATGGATCAGGGCCGGGGAGACCGGCCGGGAGGCGATCCGGTCGGGAGCCGCCCAGTGGGGAGCCATCCGCGCCCCGTCGCCCGGCAGCGTCGCCAGATCGCCTTCGAGGTCGACCGGAATGGGTGCCTGGACCTTGAGGTTCGTCATAACGGCACCGTATGCACGCTCGAGTCCACGGAGAAAGATCTACTATCGGGTAGTTTCGATGCCTTCAGAGCGGCCCCGCCCACCCGATAGCGTGAAGTGTCAAGGCCCGCCTCCCTCAGGAGAATCCACGCCGTGCGCATCGCAGTCACCGGCTCCATCGCCACCGACCACCTCATGACCTTCCCCGGCCGCTTCGCCGACCAGCTCGTCGCGGACCAACTGCACACGGTCTCGCTGTCGTTCCTGGTCGACAAGCTCGACGTCCGCCGCGGCGGCGTCGCCGCGAACATCGCGTTCGGCATGGGACAGCTCGGCACCCGGCCGATCCTGGTCGGCGCCGCGGGCGCGGACTTCGACGAGTACCGTGCCTGGCTCGACCGGCACGGCGTCGACACCGACTCCGTCCGCATCTCCGACACGCTGCACACCGCCCGCTTCGTGTGCACGACCGACGCCGACCACAACCAGATCGGCTCCTTCTACACGGGCGCCATGAGCGAGGCCCGCCTCATCGAGCTGAAGACGGTCGCCGACCGCGTCGGCGGACTCGACCTGGTCTCCATCGGCGCGGACGACCCGGAGGCGATGCTCCGGCACACCGAGGAGTGCCGCTCCCGTTCCATCCCGTTCGCCGCGGACTTCTCCCAGCAGATCGCCCGTATGAACGGCGAGGAGATCCGCATCCTGCTGGACGGGGCGACGTACCTCTTCTCCAACGAGTACGAGAAGGGCCTCATCGAGACCAAGACCGGCTGGAGCGACGCGGAGATCCTGTCCAGGGTGGGCCACCGTGTGACCACCCTCGGCGCGCGCGGTGTACGTATCGAGCGGGTCGGCGAGGACCCGATCGAGGTCGGCACGCCGGACGAGGAGCGCAAGGCCGACCCCACGGGCGTCGGCGACGCGTTCCGCGCGGGCTTCATGTCGGGCCTCGCGTGGGGTGTCTCCCTGGAGCGTGCCGCGCAGGTCGGCTGCATGCTGGCGACCCTCGTCATCGAGACGGTGGGGACGCAGGAGTACCAGTTGCGCCGCGGTCATTTCATGGAGCGGTTCACCAAGGCGTACGGGGATGAGGCTGCGGCGGAGGTTCAGGCACACCTCGCCTGATCGTTGCCGAGTGCGGGCGCGTGGGGGCTGGTCGCGCAGCTCCCCGCGCCCCTTGGTTTCTCACGCCGTTCGGCGGACCGAGTACGCCGTTCCCTTTTCCGCCGGTTCCTCGCCGACGTACTCCTGGCCCCGCATCTCGCACCACGCCGGGATGTCCAAGCGCGCCGCCTCGTCGTCGGCGAGGACCCGCACCAGGCCGCCCACCGGCACATCGCCGATGACCTTGGCCAGCTCGATGACGGGGATCGGGCACCGCTTGCCCAGGGAATCCACGACGAGGACGTCCGCCTCTCGCACCACCGCCCCCGGGACCGGAGCGCCCAGTTTGTCCCGCACCGCGGCCACAGCCCGGGGGAGCACCTCCAAGAAGCGCTCCACCTCCTCCGCCGCCGCCCCCAGCGGCAGCGACACCCGCACATTGCCCTCGCTCAGCACGCCCATCGCCCGCAGCACATGGCTCGGCGTCAGCGTGCTGCTCGTGCAGGACGATCCGGACGAGACCGAGAACCCCTCCCGGTCCAGCTCGTGCAGCAGCGCCTCTCCGTCGACATAGAGACAGGAGAAGGTGACGACCCCGGGCAGCCGGCGCACCGGATCGCCGACCACCTCGACGTCGGGCACCAGCCCCGGCACCCGGGCCCGGATCCGCTCCGTCAGCTCCCGCAGCCGCGCGGCTTCTCCGGCCGCCTCCGCCCGTACGGCCCGCAGCGACGCCGCCGCGGCCACGATCGCCGGGATGTTCTCGAAACCGGCCGCCCGCCCCGACTCCCGCTCGTCCACCGGCCCTTGCGCCGAGAACCGCACACCCTTCCGCACCACGAGCAGCCCGACCCCCGACGGACCGCCCCACTTGTGCGCACTGGCCGCGAGCAACGACCAGTCCCCTTCCACCGGCCCCCACCCCAGCGACTGCGCGGCGTCCACCAGCAACGGCACCCCGGCCTCCCGGCACAGCTCGGCCACCGCCGCGACGGGCTGCTCCGTCCCCACCTCGTGATTGGCCGACTGGAGACAGGCCAGCGCCGTGTCCCCGCGCAGGGCGTCGCCGTACGCCGCCGGATCCACCGCCCCGCCCCGGTCGACCGGCACCCGGGTGACGGACCCGCCGTCCGCCTCGTGCACCTCGGCCGAATGGAGTACCGAGGAATGTTCGACCGCTGACACGATCAGGTGGCGCCCGACCCGCCGCCGACCGGCCAGCGCCCCGGCAACCCCCGCATGCACGGCACGCGTTCCGGACGAGGTGAAGGCCAGTTCGTCCGCCCGGCACCCCACCGCCTCGGCAGCGGCCTCCCGAGCGGCGTCCAACAGCATCCGAGCCCGCCGCCCCTCCCTGTACAGACGTGCGGGATCCGCCCACCCTTCATCGAGAGAGGCCAGCAGAGCCTGCCGGGCAACAGAATGAAGCGGAGCAGCGGAAGCAGCATCGAAGTAGGCCACACAGCAACGCTAAATCGTCCGGTGGGGAGACGCCCCAAAGGGGCGCGGGACAATGACATCAGCGGCTCCGCCGCGGGGCGCGACCAGCCACAAACAACCCGCAGCCGCCAAACCAGCGAACCACCCCACCTCATAGGCACCCCTCCCCGAGAACCCCCGGAGGGCGTCGGCTAGGGTTTGGTCCGCATAAACATCCAAACCCCTGCCCGACGCAGGGCGGCGACCGACCAGCGAGAAGGCCAGGCCGCAAGCCGTACAGCGCGGGCGAGACTCTCGGGAAGGCGCTACGTGAGTCCCAACGGCTCCGACCGCTCGCCGCGGCGCCCGATGCGGCGGAAGCTGCTGCAGGCATTGACCGCGGGCCTGGTCCTGGCGACAGCCACCGGTTGCTCGTACAACTGGGAAGACTTCCCCCGCCTTGGTATGCCCACCCCGACCACGGAAGAGGCTCCGCGGATCCTCTCCCTGTGGCAGGGGTCCTGGGCGGCTGCGCTCGCCGTTGGCGTGCTGGTGTGGGGTCTGATCCTGTGGAGTGCTTTCTTCCACCGGCGCAGCCGCACCAAGGTCGAGGTTCCTCCGCAGACCCGGTACAACATGCCCATCGAGGCGCTGTACACCGTGGTCCCGCTCATCATCGTCTCGGTGCTGTTCTACTTCACCGCCCGCGATGAGTCCGAGCTCCTCAGCCTCAAGAAGAAGCCCGACGTCACGGTCAACGTGGTGGGCTTCCAGTGGAGCTGGTGCTTCAACTACATCGAGCCCGTCGCAGGTTCCACCGGTGACGCCAAGACCTCCAAGGACCTGGACGCGATCCCGGACCGGTTCAAGGAGGACTTCCCGGCCAACGCCGGCGGCGTCTACGACTGCGGCACCCCTGGTACGCGGAACCCGCAGACCAACAACCCCGGCCCGACGCTCTGGCTCCCCAAGGGCAAGACGGTCCGCTTCGTGCTGACCTCGCGTGACGTCATCCACTCCTTCTGGGTGGTGCCCTTCCTGATGAAGCAGGACGTCATCCCGGGCCACACCAACGCCTTCGAGGTGACCCCCAACAAGGAGGGCACCTTCATGGGCAAGTGCGCCGAGCTCTGCGGCGTCGACCACTCTCGGATGCTGTTCAACGTGAAGGTCGTCTCCCCCGAGCGTTACGAGCAGCACCTCAAGGACCTCGTGGACAAGCAGCAGAACGGTTACGTTCCTGCCGGCATCGCGCAGACGAGCCACGAGAAGAACCGGGAGACGAACAACCTGTGAGCATCCTCAACGAACCCCAGGGTGCCCCGGCAGCAGGGTCCCACTACGAGGACGAGTTGCCGGTCCGGCGCCAGAACCGCGGCAGTGTCGTGGTCAAGTGGCTGACGACGACGGACCACAAGACGATCGGCACGATGTACCTGGTTACGTCGTTCGCGTTCTTCGTCATCGGTGGCGTGATGGCGCTGCTCATGCGCGCCGAGCTGGCCCGGCCGGGTCTGCAGATCATGTCGAACGAGCAGTTCAACCAGGCGTTCACGATGCACGGCACGATCATGCTGCTGATGTTCGCGACGCCGCTGTTCGCCGGCTTCGCGAACTGGATCATGCCGCTGCAGATCGGCGCGCCGGACGTGGCGTTCCCCCGGCTGAACATGTTCGCCTACTGGCTGTACCTGTTCGGCTCGCTCGATCGCGGTGGGCGGCTTCCTCACGCCGCAGGGCGCGGCCGACTTCGGCTGGTTCGCCTACAGCCCGCTGTCGGACGCGGTCCGCTCCCCGGGCATCGGCGCCGACATGTGGATCATGGGTCTGGCCTTCTCCGGCTTCGGCACCATCCTCGGCTCGGTCAACTTCATCACCACGATCATCTGCATGCGCGCGCCCGGCATGACCATGTTCCGCATGCCGATCTTCGTGTGGAACGTGCTGCTGACCGGTGTTCTGGTCCTGCTCGCCTTCCCGGTCCTCGCGGCCGCGCTGTTCGCCCTGGAGGCGGACCGCAAGTTCGGGGCGCAGGTCTTCGACTCCGCCAACGGCGGGGCGTTGCTGTGGCAGCACCTCTTCTGGTTCTTCGGCCATCCAGAGGTGTACATCATCGCGTTGCCGTTCTTCGGCATCATCTCCGAGGTCATTCCGGTCTTCTCCCGTAAGCCGATGTTCGGTTACACGGGTCTGATCAGCGCGACCATCGCGATCGCGGGTCTGTCCGTGACGGTGTGGGCGCACCACATGTACGTCACCGGCGGTGTGCTGCTGCCGTTCTTCTCCTTCATGACCTTCCTGATCGCGGTACCGACCGGTGTGAAGTTCTTCAACTGGATCGGCACCATGTGGAAGGGCTCGTTGTCCTTCGAGACACCGATGCTCTGGGCGACCGGCTTCCTGATCACCTTCACCTTCGGTGGTCTGACCGGTGTCATCCTGGCCTCGCCGCCGATGGACTTCCACGTCTCCGACTCGTACTTCGTGGTGGCCCACTTCCACTACGTCGTCTTCGGCACCGTGGTCTTCGCGATGTTCTCCGGCTTCCACTTCTGGTGGCCGAAGTGGACCGGCAAGATGCTGGACGAGCGCCTCGGCAAGATCACCTTCTGGACGCTGTTCATCGGCTTCCACGGCACGTTCCTGGTCCAGCACTGGCTGGGTGCCGAGGGCATGCCGCGTCGTTACGCGGACTACCTCGCGGCCGACGGCTTCACCGCGCTGAACACGATCTCGACGATCAGCTCGTTCCTGCTCGGCATGTCGATCCTGCCGTTCTTCTACAACGTGTGGAAGACGGCCAAGTACGGCAAGCCGGTCGGCGTCGACGACCCGTGGGGCTACGGCCGCTCGCTGGAGTGGGCGACCTCCTGCCCGCCGCCGCGGCACAACTTCATCACCATGCCGCGGATCCGCAGTGAATCCCCGGCGTTCGACCTGCACCACCCGGAGATCGCCGCTCTCGACCAGCTCGAGAACGTCGGCCACGGCGACAAGGCCCTCGCTGGCGGCAAGGAGGCCGGTAAGTGAAGATCCAGGGCAAGATGTTCATGTGGCTGAGCTTCTTCGTCCTCGTCATGGCGGTCGTCTATGGCGTGTGGTCGAAGGAGCCGGCCGGTACCACGGCCCTCTTCCTGGCCTTCGGCCTGTGCATCATGATCGGCTTCTACCTCGGCTTCACGGCCAAGCGGGTCGACGTCGGCGCACAGGACAACAAGGAGGCGGACGTCGCGGACGACGCCGGCGAGGTCGGGTTCTTCAGCCCGCACAGCTGGCAGCCGCTCGCCCTGGGTATCGGCGGCGCCCTCGCCTTCCTCTCGGTCGCCATCGGCTGGTGGCTGCTGTACTTCTCGCTGCCGGTCATCCTGGTCGGCATCTGGGGCTGGGTCTTCGAGTACTACCGCGGTGAGAGCCGCACCCAGTAGCACGCGCCGAGCGCTACAGGGCCCGGACACTCCGCAGGGAGCGTCCGGGCCCCTGCTTTTGCCGCAATGTGTGTCACTCGTACGAGTCTCCCGGCGTGCCGCTGTTGACCGGGCTTCCTAGCGTGAGGTCATGAGCCACATAGCGATCTCCCGCCCCCGCACCGTCGTCAGTTGCACGCTGCTGGTGATAGCCCTCTGCGCGGGCGTCACCGCCTGCGGCTCGGACGGCAACCCGCTCTCCTACCGCCCCTACGACGCGGCGGACCAGATCTCCTTCAGCGCCCCCTTCGAGGGCCGTGAGAAGGCCGACCCGGACAAGCCCCTGGAAGTGGTCGCCGAGGACTCCGACGGGCGCATCACGGACGTCACGGCCTTCGACGCCACAGGACGCTACGTGGCGGGCGAACTCGCCGCCGACGGCGGCCGCTGGCACAGCACCTCAGCGCTCGCCGCCAACGCGAGCTACACGGTCCGTGTGAGCACCGAGGACGAGGACGGGGCGCCCGGCCGCAAGGTCGTCACCTTCGACACCGGCAAGCCCACCACCAAGAAGCGCCTGGACGTCACCTTCGGCCCCAAGGCGGGCACGTACGGCGTCGGCCAGCCCATCACGGCCGAGCTGAGCCGGCCCGTCAAGGACCCCGCCCAGCGGGCCGTCGTCGAACGCGCCCTCAAGGTCTCCTCCACACCCGCGACGGACGGCGCCTGGCACTGGGTGGACGACAAGACGCTTCACTACCGCCCGAAGGACTACTGGCCCGCGCAGGCCTCCGTACAGGTCCGCAGCAACCTGGAGGGCATCAAGATCGGCGACCGTATGTGGGGCGGCAAGGCCAAGTCGCTGAAGATCACCACGGCCGACAAGCTCATAGCCGTCACGGACGCCTCCGCCCACCAGATGACCGTCTACAAGAACGACGAGATCGCCCGGCAGATCCCGGTGACCACCGGCATGCCCGGGTACGACACCCGCAACGGCGTCAAGGTCGTCCTGGCGAAGGAAGGCACCGTCCGCATGACCAGCGCCAGCATCGGCGCCTCGGACTTCTACGACCTGGTCGTCCACCACTCCGTCCGGGTCACCAACAGCGGCGAGTACGTCCACGCCGCCCCCTGGTCGGTCGGCTCCCAGGGAGCGGCCAACGTCAGCCACGGCTGCACCGGCATGAGCACCGAGAACGCCGCCTGGTTCTACGAGAACGTCCGCGAGGGCGACATCGTCAAGGTCATAAACTCCGCCGGCGACACGATGGCGCCCTTCGGCAACGGCTTCGGCGACTGGAACCTCGACTGGACGAAGTGGCGCACAGGCAGCGCCCTGATAGGCGGCACCCCGGACGGCCCGGCCGCGGCCGAAAGCGCCCGACTGCGCCCACAGAGCGTCTAGACGCCCTCAGGGGCATCGTCCCTCAGGGGCGCGGGGCTGTGTCCATATGCGGCTCCGCCGCGTGGGCGCGACAAGCCACAGACCACCGCACCCGCCGAACGGCAGTCGCCCCGAGCCCCTAGGCGTTCAGAGCCTTCTTCTCCCGCAGCAAAGAGGCCAGGGCGGCAGCGAACTCCACCGGCTCCACCGGCAGGGTCACCGCAGCTCTCAGCGCGACTCCAGGTCGCCAGCCACGCATCCTGCGGCCGCCCGATCAGCAACAACACCGGCGGGCAGTCGAACACCTCGTCCTTGATCTGCCGGCAGAGCCCCATGCCCCCCATCGGCACGGCCTCACCGTCCAGCACGCAGACATCGATCCCACCCCGGTCCAGCTCCTTGACCACCGCGGCCGGGGTCGCACACTCCAAGAACTCCACCACAGGGACATCCGGCGCCGGTCGCCGTCCCGTGGCGAGCCGCACCTGCTCGCGGGTGTTGGAGTCGTCGCTGTAGACCAGCACCGTGGCGGTCGGCTGCATTGTTCCTCCGTGACGTCAGCGTCGTAAGGACAGGCCCGATGGGCGGATGCTACTCCCTTGAACACCACGTCAACACCGGTACGACAGGCAGAGACACTCCGAACGGCACCCCCCGGAGTGAGGGCGGGATAAGCGACCGACATAATGTCGGTCGTGGCGACAGCAACGACAGCAGAAACCGGGCACGCGCACCCGTCGGTCAATCGGCCGAACCTCACCAGCGTCGGAACCATCATCTGGTTGAGTTCCGAGCTGATGTTCTTCGCGGCCCTCTTCGCGATGTACTTCACCCTGCGATCGGTGACGGGTCCCGATCACTGGAAGGAGATGGCTGCCCATCTCAACTTCCCGTTCTCGGCGACGAACACCACCATCCTGGTGCTCTCCTCCCTCACCTGCCAGCTCGGCGTCTTCGCCGCCGAGCGCGGTGACGTGAAGAAGCTCCGGATGTGGTTCATCGTCACCTTCGTAATGGGTGCGATCTTCATCGGCGGTCAGGTCTTCGAGTACACGGAGCTGGTCAAGGACGCGGGCCTGTCCCTGTCCTCCGACCCGTACGGCTCGGTGTTCTACCTGACCACCGGCTTCCACGGCCTGCATGTGACGGGCGGTCTCATCGCCTTCCTGCTGGTCCTCGGCCGGACCTACGCCGCCAGCAGGTTCACCCATGAGCAGGCGACCGCCGCGATCGTCGTGTCCTACTACTGGCACTTCGTCGATGTCGTCTGGATCGGTCTCTTCGCCACGATCTACATGATCAAGTAGCAGGGCCCGCATCCCGCGTGCTCGACGAAGCGCGCATCCCAGAAGCATCGACGCAGAAGATCCTGACACCGGGGTAATCCGTGAAAAAGCTCTCCGCACGACGACGCCACCCGCTGGCGGCGCTCGTCGTCCTACTCCTCGCGCTGGCATGCACCGGGGGGCTGTATGCCGTGTTCGCACCGACGAGCCCGGCGAAGGCCGACGAAACCGCCCAGTCCCTCACCATCGAGGAGGGCAAGAAGCTCTACTCGGTCGGCTGCGCCAGTTGCCACGGCACCGGCGGTCAGGGCACCTCCGACGGGCCGAGCCTGGTGGGCGTGGGCGCCGCGGCCGTCGACTTCCAGGTGGGCACGGGCCGCATGCCGGCCGCCACCTCCCAGGGCCCGCAGGTCCCGGCGAAGAAGAACATCTACTCGCAGGCCGAGATCGACCAGCTCGCGGCGTACATCGCCTCGCTGGGCGCCGGTCCGTCCATCCCGACGGAGGAGCAGTACGGCCCCGAGGGTGCCGACATCGCCAAGGGCGGTGAGCTGTTCCGCACCAACTGCGCGCAGTGCCACAACTTCACCGGCAAGGGCGGTGCGCTGACGCACGGCAAGTACGCGCCGACCCTCGAGGGTGTCTCCGCGAAGCACCTGTACGAGGCCATGCAGACCGGCCCGCAGAACATGCCGTCCTTCCCCGACACCACGCTGTCGGAGAAGAACAAGCAGGACATCATCGCTTACCTCGACGCGGTCAACAGCGACAAGACCGAGAGCCCCGGCGGCCTCGAGCTCGGCGGCCTCGGGCCGGTCAGCGAGGGCCTGTTCGGCTGGATCTTCGGTCTCGGCGGACTGATCGCCGTCGCCGTGTGGGTCGCCGCCCGGACCGCAAAGGCCAAGAAGTCATGAGTAGCCAAGACATTCCAGAAGAGAACCTGCCCGCCGAGCACGCGGGACGTGACGAGCACGGGCACGACGCGGTGAGCGTCCCGGACGACAAGCACCCGTTCGTCGACCCGGGCCTGCCTCCCCACGAGCACCGGGTCCAGGACGTCGACGAGCGGGCCGCCAAGCGGTCCGAGCGCTCGGTCGCCCTGCTGTTCACGGTGTCGATGCTGGCCACCGTCGCCTTCATCGCCTCGTTCGTGGCGATCCCGGTCGACAAGTCGGTCTTCATCTTCCCGCTCGGTCACATCAGCGCGCTGAACTTCGCGCTGGGCATGACGCTCGGCATCGCGCTGTTCTGCATCGGCGCGGGCGCCGTCCACTGGGCCCGCACCCTGATGTCCGACGTGGAGGTCGCCGACGAGCGGCACGCGATCGCGGCGACGCCCGAGGTCCGCGAGAAGGTCTTCGCGGACTTCAAGCAGGGCGCCAAGGAGTCCGCGCTCGGCCGCCGCAAGCTGATCCGCAACACCATGCTCGGCGCGCTCACGCTGGTGCCGCTCTCCGGTGTCGTGCTGCTGCGCGACCTCGGCCCGCTGCCCGGCACCAAGCTCCGCCACACGCTGTGGTCCAAGGGCAAGCTGCTCGTCAACATGAACACGAACGAGCCGCTGCGTCCGTCCGACGTCGCGGTCGGTTCGCTGACCTTCGCCAAGCCCGAGGGCCTGGAGGAGCACGACCACGAGTTCCAGAACGAGATCGCCAAGGCCGCCCTGATGATCGTCCGGATCCAGCCGGAGAACATCAAGGACAAGCGCGAGCTCGAGTGGTCGCACGAGGGCATCGTCGCGTACTCGAAGATCTGCACCCACGTCGGTTGCCCGATCTCCCTGTACGAGCAGCAGACGCACCACGTGCTCTGCCCCTGCCACCAGTCCACCTTCGACCTCTCCGACGGTGCCCGAGTGATCTTCGGTCCCGCTGGTCACGCCCTGCCGCAGCTCCGCATCGGCGTGAACGACGAGGGTTACCTCGAGGCGCTCGGCGACTTCGAAGAGCCCGTCGGTCCTGCTTTCTGGGAGCGCGGATGAGCACTGCACAAGAACCGCCGCAAGGCCCCCGCGGGCGAGCGGGTCGCCGACTGGGCCGACGGCCGCCTCGGGATCTACTCCCTGGCCAAGGCCAACATGCGCAAGATCTTCCCGGACCACTGGTCCTTCATGCTGGGTGAGATCTGCCTCTACAGCTTCATCATCATCATCCTCACGGGTGTGTATCTGACGCTGTTCTTCCACCCGTCGATGAACGAGGTGGAGTACCACGGCAGTTACGTCCCGCTCCAGGGGCAGCTGATGTCGGAGGCGTTCGCCTCCACGCTGGACATCAGCTTCGACGTCCGCGGCGGTCTGCTCATCCGGCAGATCCACCACTGGGCGGCGATCATCTTCCTCGCCGGCATGTTCGTGCACATGATGCGCGTCTTCTTCACCGGTGCGTTCCGCAAGCCGCGTGAGATCAACTGGATGTTCGGCTTCCTGCTGTTCGTCCTGGGCATGTTCACCGGTTTCACCGGCTACTCGCTCCCGGACGACCTGCTCTCCGGCACCGGTGTCCGCTTCACGCAGGGCGCGATCCTGTCCGTGCCGATCGTGGGCACGTACATCTCGATGTTCCTGTTCGGCGGGGAGTTCCCGGGCACCGACTTCGTCGCCCGGTTCTACTCGATCCACATCCTGCTGCTGCCGGGCATCATGCTCGGGCTCGTGGTCGGCCACCTGATCCTGGTCTTCTACCACAAGCACACCCAGTTCGCGGGTCCCGGACGGACCAACAAGAACGTCGTCGGCATGCCGCTGCTGCCGGTCTACATGGCCAAGGCCGGAGGCTTCTTCTTCCTGGTCTTCGGTGTCATCGCGGCCCTCGCCGGCATCGCGACGATCAACCCGATCTGGGTCCTGGGCCCGTACCGGCCCGACCAGGTGTCGACCGGGGCCCAGCCCGACTGGTACATGGGCTTCGCCGAGGGTCTGATCCGTGCGATGCCTGGCTGGGAGATCAACTTCTGGGGTCACACGCTCGTCCTGGGCGTGTTCATCCCGCTGGTGCTCTTCGGTGTCTTCCTCGGGATCATCGCCCTCTACCCGTTCATCGAGTCGTGGATCACCGGGGACAAGCGCGAGCACCACATCCTGGACCGTCCGCGCAACGCCCCGACCCGCACCGGTGTCGGTGTCGCGTGGGTCACCGGCTACATCATCATGCTGATCGGCGGTGGCAACGACATCGTCGCCACCCACTTCCATCTGTCGATCAACACGGTGACCTGGTTCGTCCGGATCGGGTTCTTCGTCGGACCGGTCATCGCGTTCGTCGTCACCAAGCGCATCTGCCTCGGCCTGCAGCGCCGGGACAAGGAGAAGGTGCTGCACGGCCGCGAGTCGGGCATCATCAAGCGCCTGCCGCACGGTGAGTTCATCGAGGTGCACGAGCCGCTCAGCCAGGAGCAGATGTACACGCTCACCGCGCACGAGCAGTACCAGCCGGCCGAGATCGGCCCGACGGTCGACGAGAACGGTGTCGAGCGCAAGGTGAAGGGCTCCGAGAAGCTGCGCGCCAAGCTCAGCGACTCCTACTACGGCGAGGGCGCCCAGATCCCGAAGCCCACCGCCGAGGAGTACAGGGAGATCACGAGCGGCCACGGCCACCACTGATCACTGCTTCGCCACGCCACAGAAGGGCCCCGTCCGGTGTTCGGACGGGGCCCTTCGCGGTGTCCCGGGCTGGATAGGGTGGGACCACTGCTTATACGTGACGTACGACGACCCAGGAGCGGCTTATGAGCGCTGTGACCCCCGCTGGAGGCGACACCGCGGCGGGCCGCTCCTGGCCCGCCCTGCTGAACGGCCTGCTGGACGGCCGGCACCTGAGCGCGGACGACACCGCCTGGGCGATGGACCTGATCATGCGCGGCGAGGCGACCGAGGCACAGATCGCCGGGTTCGTGGTGGCTCTGCGCGCCAAGGGCGAGACCGTCGAGGAGATCAACGGCCTCGTCCGGACGATGTACGAGCACGCGAACGTGATCGAGGTGCCCGGGGCGACGGTCGACATCGTCGGCACGGGCGGTGACGGCGCCAAGACGGTCAACATCTCCACGATGTCCTCGATCGTCGTCGCCGGCACGGGCGCGAAGGTCGTCAAGCACGGCAACCGGGCCGCATCCTCTGCCTCCGGCGCCTCCGACGTGCTGGAGAAGCTCGGAGTCAACCTGGAGCTGCCGCTGCACCGGGTCGCCGAGGTCGCCGAGCAGGCCGGGATCACCTTCTGCTTCGCGGTGAAGTTCCACCCGGCGCTGCGTCACGCGGGCGCGGCCCGCGGCCAGTTGGGCATCCGTACGGTGTTCAACGCGCTCGGTCCGCTGACCAACCCGGCCCGGGTGCGGGCGCAGGCCGTCGGTGTGGCGGACCCGCGCATGGCACCGATCGTCGCGGGTGTCTTCGCCGAGCGCGGCCACTCGTCCCTGGTCTTCCGGGGCGACGACGGCCTGGACGAACTGACCACCACGGCCACGTCCCGGGTGTGGATCGTCCGGGACGGCGAGGTGACCGAGGAGCCCTTCGACCCGCGTGACGTGGGTATCGAACTGGTCCCCGTGGAGGCCCTGCGCGGCGCGGACGCCTCCTACAACGCCGAGGTCGCCCGCCGCCTGCTGGACGGCGAGACCGGCCCGGTCCGCGACGCGGTCCTGCTGAACTCGGCGGCGGCGCTGGTGGCTCTGGAGCCGAGTGCCGCGCCGCTGACCGAGCAGATCCGGGCCGGGATGGCGAGGGCGGCGGAGTCGATCGACTCGGGGGCGGCGAAGCGGACCCTGGAACGCTGGGTGGCCGCGAGCAACACCTAGTGGATCCCGTGACGGCGTCCCGCGATCCGGACTCGGGTTGCGGGGCGCCGATCTTTTCGCGTACTTTCCTGACCAGGTCATGAGTGACAGTCATGAGGCCCCGGCCGACTGTCCGGCAACCCTCCGTCCGTGGCGGGGTGCCCCGGGTGAAGACCAGGCCGTAGGCAGCGAGGTCTGCGGCAAGCGCGGTGACGAGGGGTCCTGGTCGTCGGAGTCTCCCGTGAACCAGCGAATGCGATAGGGCCGCAGAGCCCCGCCTCCGCATCCCCCTTTCTTTCCCCCGCTTGTAGCCGTATGTGCTCGCGGGCGGATTCCACCTGCCTTCACGGGAGTTCACCCATGTCCGTCTCCACCGTTGTCGCCGACCAGTCCGTTTGTGCCTCTCTGCCCGTTCTGGGGCGGGACGTCACCGTGCCGCTCGTGACCGGGGGCGAGGTCACCTACGCCGCGCTCGACTACGCCGCCAGCGCCCCGGCGCTCCAGCGCGTCTGGGACGACGTCGCCGCCTACGCGCCGTACTACGGCAGCGTCCACCGAGGTGCCGGGTACCTGTCCCAGCTGTCGACCGACCTGTTCGAGAGCGCCCGCAGGACCGTCGCGGAGTTCCTCGGCTGCCGGGCCGATGACCAGGTGGTGTTCACCCGGTCCACCACCGACTCCCTCAACCTCCTCGCCGCGGCGCTCCCGGCCGACTGCCAGGTCTTCGTCTTCGAGACCGAGCACCACGCCTCCCTGCTGCCCTGGCGGAACGCGCGCGTCACCTACCTCGACGCCCCGAGCAGCCCGCGCCAGGCCGTCGAGACCCTGGAGCGCGCCCTCACCGACCGGGACCCCCACGGCCCGGCCCTGCGTCTGCGTCACCGGCGCCTCGAACGTCACCGGCGAGCTGTGGCCCGTACGGGAGCTCGCGGCCGCCGCGCACGCCCACGGCGCCCGGATCGTGCTGGACGCCGCCCAGCTGGCCCCGCACCACCCGGTGTCCGTCGCGGACCTCGACGTCGACTGGGTCGCCTTCTCCGGGCACAAGCTGTACGCGCCCTTCGGCTCCGGCGTCCTGGCCGGGCGGTCCGACTGGCTGCGCGAGGCGGAGCCCGTACCTCGCGGGTGGCGGTGCCGCGCGGAAGGTGGCGCGGCGCGGCGACGGGGGCGTGGACGTGGAGTGGCACGAGAGCGCGGCCCGCCACGAGGCAGGCTCCCCGAACGTCATCGGCGTCTACTCCATCGCCTCCGCCTGCACGGCGCTCACCGAGGCCGGGTTCGACAACCTGGTCGCGCGCGAGCAGATCCTGATCGAGAAGGTGCGCACGGGCCTCGCCGAGGTGTCCGAGGTCGCGGATCCTCTCCCTCTTCGGTGACGACGCCCCGCGCGTCGGCGTCATCTCCTTCGTCGTCGAGGGCTGGAACAGCTCCCACTTCGCCGCCGCCCTCTCCGCCGAGTACGGCATCGGGGTGCGCGACGGGCTGTTCTGCGCCCACCCCCTCGCTGCGGACACTGCTGGGCAGCGACCCGCAGACCCAGGGCGAGTGCGGCGCACCGGAGGCGGCCCCCGGCGAGAAGTCCCTCAACGCCATCCGGGTGAGCTTCGGTGCGGGCACGCCAGACGAGCACGTCGAGCGGTTCGTCAACGCCGTCAAGGAGCTCGTCCAGGACGGCGCGCGCTGGAACTACCGCACGGAGGACGGCCGTTGCGTCCCGGACACCTCCGCGTGAGCCGGTAGCCGGGCGCCCAGCAGGATCATCCGCAGGGCGCGTTCGGTCGCGTCCGTGAGGAGTTCGGAGGCCCGCACCAGGGCCTCCGCCAGAGCCATCGGCGCCGGCAGGATGCCGCTGAACGCGTCCACGCCCGGCACCTCGTGCGCGCCCTCGCCGAGCGTTCCCGCCAGGGCCAGCACAGGGCGGCCGTAGAGCTTGGCGCGGCGGGCCACCTCGGCCGGGACCTTGCCGCGCGGCGTCTGGTGGTCCAGGGCGCCCTCGGCGGTGACGACCAGATCGGCGCGGGCCAGGCGGGCGTCCAGGTCGAGATGGTCCAGCAGCACGTCGAAGCGGGGGAGGAGACGGGCGCCGAGGGCGGCGAGGCCGGCTCCCAGGCCGCCGGAGGCTCCGGTTCCGGGACCGTGGCGGAGGTCGGTGTCCCGGACGGCGACGTCGCGGGTGAGGACGAAGGCCCAGTTCTCCAGGCCGGCCGACAGTTCCTCGACCTGCTGCGGGCGTCGCGCCCTTCTGCGGGCCGAAGACCCGGGCCACGCCCCGCTCGCCGCACAGCACGTTGTAGGGGTTGCAGGCGACGAGGAGCTCCACGTCCGCGAGGCGGGTGTCCAGGCCGGTCGGGTCGATGCGGTCGCAGACGTGTCAGCTCCCGGCCGCCGAAGGCGAGTTCGTCGCCCCGGTCGTCCAGGAGCCGGGCCCCGAGCGCCTGGAGCGCGCCCGCGCCGCCGTCCGAGGTGCCCGAGTCGCCGCAGCCGACGAGGATCCGCCGCACGCCCCGGTCGAGCGCGGAGCGGATCAGTTCGCCGACGCCGTACGTGGTGGTGGCGCCCGGGTCGCGCAGGTCGCGCGGGACCAGGGAGAGTCCCGCGACCGCCGCCATCTCCACCACCGCCGTGTCCCCGGACGCCCAGCAGCGCGAAGTGGGCGCCGACGGGCTCGCCGACCGGGCCGGTGGCGGGCACGGTCACGAGCCGGCCCCCGGTCGCGGCGGACAGGGCGACGGCCGTGCCCTCGCCGCCGTCCACCAGCGGGACGAGGTCGATCTCGGCGTCCGGCAGGACCCGGCGTACGCCCGCCGCGATGGCGTCCGCGGCCGCCTCGGCGGACAGGGACTCCTTGAAGCCGCTGGGGGCTACGACGACACGGCTCAGCATGGGGGCTCCTCAACGGGTGACGGACACGCCGAGCAGCGGCCACACCGCGACGGCGAAGAGCAGGACGAGCGCGGCGGTCAGCGGGGCCAGGAAGGCGGACAGCCGCAGCAGATCGCGCGGGGTGTAGGTGGGGACGCCGGGGACCTGCGCGAAGAGCGTGACCGGCTTGGCCGAGGCGGGCAGGGTGTGGCAGAAGCCCGCGGCGGCGGTGGAGGCGAACGCGGCGGCGACCGGGTTGACCCCGACGCCGACGGCGGCGGCGATGACCAGCGGGACCAGGACCGACGAACGGGCCGAGCGGGACTGCAGGACCAGGTGGGCCGCCGTGCTCGACAGCGATCACGACCGTCAGGAACACCACCGGCGATCCGCCCGTCGGCAGCCCGGAGACCAGCCACTTCGCCGCTCCCGAGTCGGCGAGCGCCACGCCCATCGCCATCGGTCGCCGCCATGAACAGCAGCAGCGACCAGGGCACGGTCTTCAGCGCGTCCTTCAGGCGCACGGTGCCGAGGGCGGGTGAGGAGGCGATGACGGCGCCGATCAGCGCCACCAGCGCGGGCGGCACGCCGGTGCAGCGGCTCACTGCACCACAGGAGCACCACCGTGGCCAGGAGCAGGGTGCAGCGCTTCTCGGCCTGGCTCCAGGGGCCGGTCACCGGCTGCTCGCTGTGCTGCTGGATCTGTTCGGGGGTGATACGGACCGGGCCGCGGCGGTCCGGGCCGCGGGTCGTCGTCAGCATGACCAGTTCGGCGGCCAGATGGGACGAGGCCACGGCCAGCGGCAGGCCCAGCAGCAGCCACTGCCGTGAAGCCGATGTGCTGCCCGGTCGCCTCCCACAGCACCGACACGGTGATCAGATGTGCGCCCGCGCCGATCAGGGTCGCCACCGCCGACAGCAGGATCACGGTCGGGAACAGCAGCGCCAGCATCACGACCAGTCGCTTCCGGTCGGCCAGGACCTTGGCGAGCGCGAGGAACACCGGCAGCGCGAGCGCGGCCCGGCCCGACGTGGCGGGCACCGCGAACGCCGTCACGACCAGCGCGGCCGTCGTCAGGTGCACGAGCTGCCGTACAGTGCCCGCCCCGCTGACCAGGAACACCGCCGCCCGGCCCGCGAGCCCGGTCCGGCTGACCGCCGCCGCCAGCACGAACGCGCAGATCAGCAGCCACACCGTGGCGTCGCCGAGGGTGCCGAACAGGGTGTCGCTGCTGATCACGCCGGTCACCGTGAGCGCGAGCCCGGCGCCCAGCGCGATGTACGTGTCGTCGATCGACGTCCCGATCCAGGCACAGGTCGCGAACACGAACACGGCGAGCGTGAAACGGGCGTCGGCACCGAGTCCGGGGAAGTTCCCGGGGATCGCGAGCAGCGCGCACAACGACAGCGCCATGCACAGGGCGGTGGTGGAGCGCAGATTCAGGGTCACGCCATTGAGGTTCGGCGAGCGGGGTGAGCCGCCCATGAGCCCCACATGAAGGAGTTCTCACACGCCCCCAGGGGCGCGGGGCTGTACCAATATGCGGCTCCGCCGCGTGGGCGCGAACAACCACAACGAACCCGCACCTCGCAACGGCGCCCAAGTGGCACTACGGCAACCGATACCCCATCCCCCGCACCGTCTCCACCCGCTCCGCCCCCAGCTTCTTGCGCAGCGTCCGCACGTACACATCCACGATGTTGGACCCCGGATCGAAGTCGTACCCCCACACATGGGACAGGATCTGCTCCCGCGACAGCACCTGCCCGGGATGCCGCAGGAACAGTTCCAGCAGCACGAACTCACGAGCCGTCAGATCGACGGTCCGCTCCCCGGAACGGGCCCGGCGCGTGCGCAGGTCCAGGCTCAGGGAACCCGACCTGAGCACCGTCACCTCCGGCGCCCGCGCCGCCGTACGCAGCCTCAGCCGCACCCGGGCGAGCAGCTCCTCGAACCGGAACGGCTTGGTCATCCAGTCGTCGGCGCCGCCCTCCAGGCCGGCCACCGTGTCCCGTACGGAGTCCCGGGCGGTCAGCACGATCACCGGTACCGTCACCCGCGCCTCGCGCAGCTCGCGCAGGACCGTGAAGCCGTCCCGGCCGGGCAGCCCGATGTCCAGGACGACCAGGTCGAAGCCGCCGGTCAGGGCGTACTCGTAGCCCGCGTCGCCGTCGGTGACGACGGTCGTGGTGAAGCCGTTGGAGCGCAGGCCCTTCTCCACGAAGGAGGCGATGCGCTCCTCGTCCTCGACGATGAGGATGCGGTTCACGTGGGGTCCCCTTCCGGTGCCCGGGGTGCGTGCAGAACGAGGGCGAAGGCGGCCCCGCCACCGGGTGTGTCGTAGAGCCGTACCCGGCCCCGGTGACCCTCGGCGATCGCCTTGACGATGGACAGCCCGAGGCCCGCGCCGGAGCCCCGGGCGCCGCGGCGGGCCGTGCCGCGCCGGAAGCGTTCGAAGATCACCTCGGCGTCCTGGGGCTGGACACCGGGGCCGGAGTCGGCGACGTACAGCTCCAGGCGCGGGCCGTCGGTGCGGGAGCCGATGCGGATGGTCTGGCCGGTCGTGGTGTGCTGCACGGCGTTCTGCGCGAGCTGCACCATGGCCTGGGTGATCCGCTGCGGATCCAGCTCGGCCTCCAGGTCGGCGACCCCGTCGAGCTGCCAGTCGCGTTCGCCCAGGGTGCGGGCCTTGACGTAGACGTCGGCGGTGAGTTCGGCGACCTGGAACGGCTCGGGGGTGACGAAGTCGGGGCGTTCGGCCTTGGCGAGCAGCAGCAGGTCCTCGACGATGCGGCTCATCCGGTCCAGCTCGTCGGTGACCAGCCGGACCGTCTCCTCGCGTTCGGCCGGGTCGTCGCCCATCAGCTCCAGATGGCCGCGCACGATGGTGATGGGGGTACGCAGCTCGTGCCCCGCGTCGTCGACGAACTCGCGCTGGGCGGCGAAGGCCCGCTCCAGCCGGTCGAGCATGCCGTTGAACGTCTCGGCGAGTGCGGCTATGTCGTCGTTGCCGTGCACCGGGATCCGCCGGGTGAGGCCCTGCTCGGTGAGCTGCGCGGCAGCGGTGCGCACCACCCGCACCGGTTTGAGGATCCGCCCGGCGACCGCCCAGGCGATGCCGACGGTCAGCAGCAGGGCGAGCCCGGAGATGACGAGCAGCGTGCGGAACACGTTGTTCACACGCGCCTGCTCGCGTTCCGGGTGGAAGGCGACGACGAACGCGGCGTCCGGCTCCCGGCCCTGCTGGGCCACGGTCACCTTGGCCCAGCGGATCTCGCCCTGAGGCCGTTGAAGCACCCCGGAGGACTCGGACGAGCCGAAGATGGCGCGCCTGGCGCCGGGATCCCGGTGCAGGGGCAGGGCGACGGGCAGATCGTGCTGCTGGCGGATCTGCCGGGGGCCGCCGCCCGCCCGGCCGACCAGGCCGATCAGCTCCTCGTCCGTGTCGGGGTACTGCCGTTCCAGGAAGACCGTGAGCAGCCGGTTCGCGTCGGTGAACGGACGGCCCGTCTGCGGATCCCCGCCCCGCTCCTCGAAGTTGGCGAACTCGCCGGTCTCCTGGGTGAGCAGGCGGTTGACCCGGTTGTCGACGTCCCGCAGCAGGAACGAGCGGGTGGTCATGGCCACCGAGGCGAGCGCGACCGCCATCACGAGCAGCAGCCACAGCAGGATGCGGACCCGGGCGGAGACCCGCCGGCGGCCGGAATCAGTTGTCGGAGCCGGGTCCGTCGTCGCCCGGTCCGTCGTCTCCGGTGCCCTGCCCGCGGTCGTCGTCATCGTCGTCACTCGCTGAGCTGTCGGTCACCGGAGGCCGCGAGACGACCTCGTCGCCCGGCGTGGAGGTGGGCGGCGTGGGCTTCGAGCCGGGCTGGAGCGTGGAGGTGGGCGTGGGCGAACTCCTGTCCAGCTCCACCTGCTGGGAGGGGACCTTCGGCGACGCGGGACTGTCCGCGAGGGCGTAGCTGGTCGCGGCGATGCCCAGTGGGATCAGCACGACGGCGGACAGGGCCGCCATCCGGCGAGAGAAAACCATGCGCCCGATCCTGCGGACGGAACCCTGGGAGCCGGATGAAGCCCGGATGAAGAACTCTTCATCCGGAGTCCGGGGTCCGCGTCCAGGAGGCGGTTCCTCAGTTGTCCAGCCCGATCGAGAACGCTGCCTCCAGGTCGTGCTGCGAGTAAGTACGGAACGCCACGTGCGTGTCCGTGCCCTCGACGCCGGGGATCTTGCTGATCCGGCCGGGGATGACCTCGGCGAGGTCCTCGTGCTGCTTCACCCGGACCATCGCGATGAGGTCGTAGGTGCCGGTGACCGAGAAGACCTCGCTGACGCTGTCCAGCGCCGCGATCGACTCCGCGATCTCGGGGATCCGGTCCACGCTGGTCTTGATGAGGACGATCGCGGTGATCACGGCTGGTTCTCTCCCTCGGGGGCCGGAGCAGGGGCGGGCTTCACTCTAGTAGGGCCGGAAGGACGGGCGTATCGGAGCGACGCGTAGCCGAAGCCGAGACCGAAGCCGACCAGGTGGGCGAGGTAGGCCACCCCAGGTCCGTCCGAGGCCCGGCCCGCCGCCAGCCACTGCAGTGCCGCCCAGAACGGCAGCACGACCCACGCCGGGAAGCGCACCGGCAGGAAGAAGAGGAACGGCAGAAGACTGGTCACCCGGGCGCGGGGGAACAGGTACAGGAACGCGCCGAGGACCGCCGAGATCGCCCCGGAGGCACCGACCAGGGACTGCTCGGAGTCCGCGTTGGCGACGGCGTACCCGAGCAGGGCCAGGTATCCGCAGCCGACGTAGAACAGGGTGAACTGCACCCGCCCCATCCGTTCCTCGGTCATCGCCCCGAAGACGTAGAGGAAGAGCATGTTGCCGAGCAGGTGCACCCAGCTGCCGTGGACGAACAGCGCTGTCGCCGGGGTGAGGGCCGCTCCCGGGGACCCCTCGAACAGTTCTGCGGGGATCACCCCCCAGTGCCGGAAGTAGGCCCGTTGCGCGGCAAGCAGATCGTCGCCCGAGCCGTACGCCGGGCCGATGCCCGAGGCGGGCCCGGCCAGGAAGACCGTGCAGCACAGGGCGATCAGTGAGTACGTCACCGGCGCCGACGACCCCCTGATCGATCTGCTCGCCCGGCCGATCGACACGCTCCACTTGCTGATCATGGATACAGAGCATGACGTAACCGGACGCAACCGCACAGACCGCCTCGCCGCCGTGGACGCGTAGGCGACGAGGACCCGCCAGGCCGTAGGGTTACGAGCCATACGCACCGGGGATGCCGGTGGCGTCACGGACACTAGAAGGAAAGAGAACAGGCCACGATGACGGTTCCCCTGCCGACCGCCTCGACGCGGTGGCGCTGCACCCTCTGCGGCAACCTCACGCGTTTCGACGTGACCCGCTCGTCGAAGGTCGTCGAGTACGTCCACCTCGACCTGGCCGGAGAGGCGAAGGTCGAGGAGCGTGACGTGCTCAGTGAGACCATTGAGTCGGTGCGCTGCCGCTGGTGCAACGCGGTGGACCAGGTGGAACTCGTGGACAGGCCGGGCGCCGGCTCCTGACGATGGGGTCCCCCCGCTCGAGTGAGGTCGAGAGTGGGGGAGGGTCCCGCACAGCATTGGGGTGTGACGGATGGTGGAGACCACAGGCGGGGGGCCGGGCGACGGCGCCGCCGAGGTGCTCGACCGTCCGCTGCCCGACGGCGTGCGCCGCAGGGTCGTGCAGATCGTCTCCGACGGCTTCGGCTCGCTGACGGTCGGCGAGCTGCCCGCACAGCTCAGGCAGTACGCCCGGTTCGCCCCGAACCGCAGGGCCAAGTTCGCCGGCAACGCCATGGCCGCGGCGCTGGAGACCGACCCGCTGTTCCGGCAGCGCATCGGGGAGAAGCTCAGAGAGGCCCAGCCGGAACTCGCCGGCGCTCTCGACTCAGGCTCCCCGCCCCCGGCCGCGGACCCGCTCGACGTGGCGGCCGCGGCCTACGTACTGCGGCCGGTCGACTGGGTGAAGCTGGTGACCGCCGCCGGCGAGGAGGCCCAGCGGGCCGACGCCGAGCGCGCCGACGAGGAGAACCGGGCCGAGCTGGAGCGGCTGCGCGCCGAGCTGGCCCGGGCCCGTGACCACACCAGGGCCGAGACCGAGCGGCTGCGCACGGAGCTGGATTCGGCCAAGAAGGAAGCCGAGTCGCTGCACCGTAAACTCCGCGCCGCCTTCAGCGACGTCAAGCGCGGCGAGGCCGCCCTGCGCAAGGCGCACGGCGAGATCGAGGCCATTCGCGCCGAGGGGCACGCCCAGGTGTCCGCCGCCGAGAGCGAGACCCGGCGGCTCAAGGCCCGGCTGGGGGAGACCGAGGCGGCCCTGGAGGCAACGCGCCGGGCGGCGCGGGAGGGCCGCAGCGTCGAGGACATGCGGGTACGGCTGCTGCTGGACACCCTGCTGGACGCGACCCAGGGGCTCCGGCGCGAACTGGCCCTGCCGCCGGTGTCGGTGCGGCCCGCCGAGACCGTGGACGCCGTCGAGCCCGGCCGGATGACCCCCAAGGACATCGCCGCCCGCGCGCTCTCCGAGGACGACCCGCAGGTCCTCGACCAGCTGCTGGCGCTGCCGCAGGCCCATCTGGTCGTCGACGGCTACAACGTCACCAAGACCGGCTATCCGCAGATGCCGCTGGAGAAGCAGCGCCTCAGGCTGCTGGGGCAGCTCTCCCAACTGGCGGCGCAGAGCGGCGCCGAGGTGACGTGCGTCTTCGACGGGGCCGAGCTGGCCGCGCCGGTCCTGCTGGCGCCGCCGCGCGGGGTGCGCGTGCTGTTCTCGAAGCCGGGCGTCACCGCCGACGAGCTCATCCGTCAACTGGTGCGCGCCGAACCACCCGGAAGGCCGGTCATCGTGGCGTCCACCGACCGGGAGGTCGCCGACGGGGTGGCCCGGGCCGGCGCCCGGCCGGTGGCCTCGGCGATGCTCCTCAGGCGCCTTTCGCGAGCCTAAGTGCCGTACGGGCGATGCGTAACGTCCGGGCGTGATGCCCGAATTGATGAGACCTGTGAGCCACGTTAAGTCAAGTGAGTCTCACCGCCTGTGAGTCCAGAGGAAGAGTTGGCTCTCTGTGACGCGATTTTTTCATCTGAGGATTTGAACTGATCACAGGAAGGTCACTAGGGTCAGGCTCCGAAACCTCCGCTCGGGTGATCACTCATCGGGAGAGACGGCGGAGGGGGCAGAAGGAGCTTTCACCCGTGGCGTCCCACCGTCGTCCGAAGCAGCCGAGCCGCGCACGTGTGACCGTGCTGACCACCGCCGCCGCCGCTGCCGTCGCTTTCAGCTCGCAGGCCGCCAACGCGGCGCCCAGCGAGAAGCCGAGCAAGGACGAGGTCAAGGCCAAGGTCGACAAGCTCTACGAAGAGGCGGAGCAGGCCACCGAGAAGTACAACGGGGCCAAGGAGAAGCAGGAGAAGCTCCAGAAGGAGATCTCCACCATCCAGGACAACGTCGCCCGCGGCCAGGAGGAGCTCAACGAGCTGCGCGACAGCCTGGGCCTCGCGGCCGCGTCGCAGTACCGCACCGGCTCCATCGACCCCTCCGTCCAGCTCTTCCTCTCCGTCGAACCCGGACGACTACCTCGAGAAGGCCTCCACGCTCGACCAGTTGAGCAGCCAGCAGGTCGAGGCGCTGAAGAAGGTCCAGGAGAAGCAGCGCGAACTCGCCCAGGAGCGCGCCGAGGCCTCCGAGAAGCTCAAGGACCTCGCCTCCACCCGCACCGAACTCGGCAAGAAGAAGAAGGAGGTCCAGGGCAAGCTCGCCTCCGCGCAGAAGCTGCTCAACAGCCTCACCGCCGCCGAGAAGGCCGGCACTCGCCGCCGAGCAGAGCCGCGCCAGCCGGGACAGCGAGCGCGACGCCCTCACCGGCAACGTCCCGCCCGGCTCGGGCCGGGCCGCCGCCGCCTACGCCTTCGCCCAGAGCCAGCTCGGCAAGCCCTACGTCTACGGCGCCACCGGCACGAGCTCCTTCGACTGCTCCGGCCTCACCTCCCGGGCCTACGCCGCGGCCGGCATGCAGATCCCGCGCACCTCCGAGGCGCAGGCCCAGATCGGCACCAAGATCTACTCGACCAGCCAGCTCAAGGTCGGCGACCTGGTCTTCTTCTTCAACGACCTGCACCACGTCGGCCTCTACGCCGGCAACGGGCAGATCATCCACGCCCCGCGCACCGGCACCGTCGTCCGCTACGAGTCGATGAGCACCATCGGCGGCCCGTTCATGTTCGGCGTCCGGGTCTGACGACCGGCACTGGCCCGCGAGCCCTTCAAGATCAGGACACCATGTCCGCCGTTCGGGCGAATCACGGCAGGCCTCGCGTGAGCCCACGCCCCGCCAGTGACCTGCGTCAGCGGCGGGGCGTCGTGCTGCGTTCCCACGGATGGTCGTTGGCTGGCCCCCTGTCGCGGGGCTACTGTCTGCCGCGTTCCAAGTCCGCCAGCGGAAGGAGAGCGGCTTCCCGTGGGGTCCCATCGCCGCCTTGCACCGTCCGGGTTCGACCGGGGCACCAGTGCCGCGGTCAGCTTCCTGTCCGTAGCGGCCGCCGCCCTGGGCGCGGTACCGGCCGCATCCGCACCGCACGACGACACCCGGGCCGAGGTGGACCGGCTCTACGAGCAGGCCGAGAAGGCGACCGAGGCCTACAACAAGGCCGACGAGCGCGCCGACGAGCTGCGGAAAGAGGTCGGCATCGCCCGGGACCGGGTCGCCCGGCAGCAGCAGCGCATCAACTCCATGCGGGAGTCGCTCGGTTCGCTCGCAGGCGCCCAGTACCGGTCGGGCGGCATCGACCCGACGCTCGCCCTGCTGCTCTCCGACGACCCGGAGGACTACCTCGACAGGGCCACCCGGCTCGACCGCATCACCGCCCACCAGGCCGGTGAGCTCAAGGAGCTCCAGGACGCCATGCGCGAACTCGCCCAGGACCGCGATGAGGCCGCGGGCAAGCTCCGCGAACTGGAGAAGAGCCGCAAGACCGTCGCCGTCCACAAGAAGACCGTCGAGCAAAAGCTCGCCACGGCCCGGCGGCTGCTCAACGCCCTGCCGGACGCCGAGCGCGACGCCTACGACCGGGCCTCCCGCTCCGGCCGCGGCGGCATGCCCTGACCTCGGCGAGCGCCACCGCCGCCTCGGGACGCGGGGCCGCCGCCGTCGCCGCCGCCCGCAGCGTGGTCGGCAGGCCCTACGTCTGGGGCGCCAACGGCCCCTCCGGCTTCGACTGTTCGGGCCTGACACAGTGGTCGTACGCGCAGGCCGGGGTCGTCCCTGCCGCGCACCTCGCAGGCCCAGCGGTACGCCGGCCGGCAGGTCCCGCTGTCCGAGGCGCGCCCCGGTGACCTGGTCGTCTACCGGGACGACGCCAGCCATGTCGGGATGTACATGGGCAACGGCCAGGTCATCCACGCGCCCTATCCCGGCGCGCCCGTGCGCTACGACCCGGTCGGGATGATGCCCGTCTCCTCGGTCACCAGGGTCTGACCGGCGCGGCCCGGCGCCCGTACGATCGGGAACGTGGCTGGTCGAAGGTCGGGGTCCGCGGTGGTGGCGCTCGTCGTGCTGCTCGTCGCCCTGGTCGGGTGCGGCGGGCACTCCGCCGCCGACAGCGCCACCGTCGACGTCCAGCGGCTCCTGGACCGGCGGGCCGCCGCGTTCCTCGACCGCGACGAGCGGGCCTACGAACGGACGGGCACGGGGGCCGATTTCGCCCGTCTGCGCGCGGTGCCCGTGGCCGCCTGGGCGTACCGGGTGACCGATCTGCGCCGCAGCGGCGACACCGCCACCGCCGACGCCGAACTGCGCTACCGCGTCGCGGGGTACGACGGGCGCCGGTGACCGCCGGGCGCACCCTGCGGCTGAGCCGGGACACGGGCGGGCAGTGGTCCGTCGACGCCGACCGGCCCGCGAAGAAGTCCGCGCAGCAACTGTGGGACCAGGGGGCGGTGCAGGCCGTCCGGGGCGCACGCAGCCTCGTGCTCGGCGTCGGGCAGTCCGGCCGGTCGCTGCGCGACTTCGCGGCACTGGCCGACCGCGCGGTGCCCGCCGTGTCGCGAGGCGTGGGGCACGGACTGGGCCCGGCACGTCGTCGTGCTCGTGCCGAGGTCGCTGGAGGGGATGGCGGGGCTGCTCGGCTCGCCCGCCTCCTCCTACCGCGGGATCGCGGCGGTCACCACCGGCGAGACGGGCGCGCCGGCCCGGGCACCGGCGGACCGGGTCATCGTCAACCCGGACGCGTTCGCGCTCCTCGGCGGCCTCGGCGAGCAGGTCGTCGTCACCCACGAGACCACCCATGTCGCCACCCGCGCCCACACCACCGCCGCCACCCCCCTCTGGCTGTCCGAGGGGTACGCCGACTGGGTCGGCTACCGCGCCACCGGCCGCATCCCCTCCGAGGCCGCGCCCGAGCTGTCCCGGGCGGTGCGCCGAGGGGCGCATCCCGGCCGCTCTGCCGGCCGACGAGGACTTCGGCTTCACCGGCGACGCGAGCCGCCTGGCCCGGGCCTACGAGAGCGGCTGGACGGCCTGCCGCCTGATCGCCGACCGCTGGGGCGAGTCCCGGCTGGGCGAGTTCTACCGGGCCGTCGGGGAGCACCGGAAGCGGGCCGGGGCCGTGCAGGAGGCGATGCGGGAGGTGCTGGGGACGACGCCGGAGGCCTTCACACGCCAGTGGCAGGAGTATCTGCGGGCTCAGCTCGGCTGATCGAGCAGCGCGACGGCCTCCCGCAGCCAGGCCCGTTCCGCCTCGCCCGTCGCTCTCGCGACCCGGAGCATGCCCTGGCGGAACAGGTCGTCCGTCTCCTCGGCGCGGACCGGCTTGCCGGACTCGTAGAAGAAGCTCGCCGGGGTCTGAAGGAAGTCCAGCCGGCGGCGCAGCACCGCGGACTGCTCGTGCCGGTCGGGCAGGTGGCGCAGGAACGCCAGGACCGTGTTGAAGCGGACCTGGTCGGTGATCTCGGTCTGCTTCGGGCGGCGCAGCCGCTCCAGCAACTCCTCGCGGCCCTTGCCGGTGAGGGAGAGCATCCGGCGCGGGGCCGCGCTCGCTCCCGGTTCGGTGTGCTGGTCGAGCAGGCCCGCCCCGACCAGCCGCGTGATCGCCGGGTAGAGCGCGCCGTCGCTGACCGGCCGGACATGGCCGGTCAGTGCCTTGATGCGCTCTTTGAGCTCATAGCCGTGCAGGGGCTCCTCGGCCAGGAAGCCCAGGATCGACAGCTCCAGCATGGTCCTCCTTGCGGGTGATGTACGACGCATGCTACCTCTTAACGAGCTACCTCGAATCGAGATAGCTCGTATCGATGGACGTAGGTCGAGGGTCACCAGGACTCACGAGGGTCACCAGGACTCAGGGGGAACAGCCACCGTGAACGCCCACCGCAAGCATCTCCTCCGGCTCGCCGGCCCCGTCTACCTCGCGCTCCTCGCCTCCGTCGCCGCGGGGATCATCAACACCGTCTGGGTCGCCCGGCTGGGCGGTCCGGCCGTGGCCGCCGTGGCCGTGGCGACCAACACGGAGAACGTGCTGCTCGGCATCGCCCTGGTCTTCGGCTCCGGCACGACCGTGCTGGTCGCACACGCCCGGGGCGCCCGCGACCCCGGGGCGGTACGGGCGGCCGTGCGCGGCGGATGGGCGCTGTGGGCGCTCGTGACGCCGCCGGTGGTGGCGGGCGGCCTGCTGGGACGCGAACCGCTGGCCCGGCTGGTGCTGGGCGGGGCCGACAGCGCCGCCCTCCCGCTCGCCGTCGCCTACTTCACGCTCTCCATGCCGGGCATGGCCGTCTTCTTCGCCCAGCAACTCGTCGACGGCATCCTCAAGGGCACCGGCGACACGCAGGACACCGATGCGGCTCGCCTTGCTGTCCAACGGCCTGATCCTGGCCCTCGACCCGCTCTTCATCCATCTCCACGGCGTCCAGGGCGCCGCCGCCTCCACGGTGCTGTCCCGGTCCGTGGCGCTCGGGGCGGGACTCGTCGCGGTGCGGCGCAACGCGCTGTTGCGCGGGGCCCGGCACGGCGGAGCCGGGCGAGTCCCCGGCCGTCTGTCTGCGCCGGACGCTGGCGACCGGTCTGCCCGATGTCGGCCGACTTCACCGTGCGGCAGACGGGCGCCCTGGTCCTGGTCGCGATCGTGGCGCGGCTGGGGGTGACGGCGGTGGCCGCGTACGCGATCGCCTACAAGGTCATGTACGTGGCGACCATGGCCTTCTACGCCCTCCGCCAGGCCGCCTCCATCCACACCGCGCACACGCTCGGCGCCGGGGAGGACGAGCGGCGGGCGATCGGCAGGCAGGCCGTGCTCGTCTCCGGCGCCCTCGGCCTCACCGCGGCCGTGGTGCTGGCGGTCGCCGCTCCGTGGCTCATGGCCGCCTTCGGCGCCGGGCCCGGGGTCGCGCGCGAGGGTGTGCTGTTCCTGCGCTGCGTCGGGCCCTATCTGCTGCTGATGGCCTGTCTCATCGCGCTCGGCGGGGTCTTCGAGGGCGGCGGGGGCGCCTCGGTGCTGCTGCGGGTGACCGTGCTCGGTACGGCGGTCCAGCCGGCGCTCGCGTACAGCCTGACGGGGCTCGGGCTGCCGGGGGTGTGTCTCGCGCTGGCGCTCGCGACGGCGGTGCAGTGTGTGCCGGCGGGCGTGCTGTTCCGGCGGGCCACGGCTCAGGAGGAGACGGGGGTCTCGCCGGCGCGGGCCGGCTGAGACGGCAGGGGAGCGGGGGCCGTGCGCGGCACCGTCGCCTGCCACAGGGCGCGGGCCGCGAGGAGGGTGGCGGCCACCAGGAGGCCGTTGCGCAGGAACAGCAGGGTGAGGCCGAGGCCGTCGCTGGCCACCACGTCGGCGAAGTAGAGCGGGAACTCCAGCACCGTCACGAAGCACGCCACCAGCGACCAGGCCGACCGGCAGCCGCATCCGGCTGCCCCGGGAAGTACAGGCACACCGCCGCCAGCCCGACCAGCCACACCAGGTACTGCGGGCTGATCACCCGGCTGGTGGTCGTGAACATCAGCACCGCCACGAAGGCCGCGTCGGCGAGCGTGTGCTCCTCGAAGCGCCGGGCCAGCAGCCGCCACAGCACCAGCCAGCCGAAGGCCGCACCCGGTCAGGAACAGGGCACCCGTGCTCACCTCGCTCACGTACGGCCCGAGGAACTCGATCGAGCCGTAGTTCAGCCGCACCTCGCCCTGCCAGCCGAAGTGCCGGGCGACGTGGAAGACGAGCGCGCCCAGCGACTCCACCTCGGTGCCCCGGTCGCGCTGGGAGGTCAGGAAGGCGAACGCCGCCGGGCATGGCCAGCGCGAACAGGCCCGTCACCACGGCGCCGGTCACCACGGCCGCCACCCAGGAGCCGCGCCGGCGGGCCGCGAGGAGGAGCATCGCGGGCCAGACCTTCAGCAGCGCGCCGAAGGCCGCCAGCGCCCCCATCGCCTTGGGGTGCCGGGCGCCCGCGAGCAGTGCGGCCACCGCCACGGCCGTGACCATCACGTCGTAGCGCGCGTACACCGTCGGCCCGAGCAGCGGCACGCCGACCACCCAGACCCAGGCGCCGCGCAGTCGACCTGCCGGGGCGCCGGCCCGCGTACGCCAGCAGCGCCAGGACGGCCAGGTCGGTGACGCAGACCAGGACGAAGAAGGCGGTCGCGTAGTCCAGGAAGGGCAGCAGCGCGGGGGAGAGGATCGCCAGCGCGGCGGCGGGCGGGTACTGCCAGGTGACGTCGTCGTGAGGGAACGTTCCGGTGCTCAGGACGTCGTACCAGCCCTGGTAGATCACGTGCACGTCGCTCGTCACGTCCGGGCCCGGGAAGACGTACACCTTCAGGACGAACAGCAGCAGCATCAGTCTGGTGAGACACCAGGTCACCGGCAGCCATGCCAGGGACCGCCTCGTGCCCGTCGTCTTCACCTGATCCCTGCCCGTCCGCGTGCCGTGTCGAGGGGCCATGATGTCCCGGCCGACTGTGAGCGTGCCACAAGCGCCGCCGCGTACGGCGGTGAGGTGCGGTTCGGTAGGGTCGGCGGCGTGCGCAAGACCCTGATCGTGACCAACGACTTCCCGCCCCGGCCCGGCGGTATCCAGGCGTTTCTGCACAACATGGCGCTGCGGCTGGACCCGCAGCAGCTGGTCGTCTACGCCTCGACGTGGAAGCGGGGCCGGGAGGGCGTCGAGGCGACCGCCGCCTTCGACGCCGAGCAGCCCTTCACCGTCGTACGGGACCGTACGACCATGCTGCTGCCGACGCCCGCCGCCACCCGGCGGGCCGTCGGGCTGCTGCGGGAGCACGGCTGCGCCTCGGTGTGGTTCGGGGCGGCGGCGCCGCTCGGCCTGATGGCACCGGCGCTGCGCGGCGCGGGCGCCGAGCGGCTGGTGGCCACCACCCACGGCCACGAGGCCGGCTGGGCGCAGCTGCCCGCCGCCCGGCAGCTGCTGCGCCGGATCGGGGACGCCACGGACACGATCACCTACCTCGGCGAGTACACGCGCTCGCGGATCGCCGGCGCGCTGACGCCCGCAGGCGGCCGCGCGGATGGCGCAGCTGCCGCCCGGCGTCGACGAGAAGACCTTCCACCCGGACTCGGGCGGCGACGAGGTCCGGGCGCGGCTCGGGTCTGACGGACCGGCCGGTCGTCGTGTGCGTGTCCCGGCTGGTGCGGCGCAAGGGACAGGACACCCTGATCCGGGCCATGCCCCGGATCCTGGCCGCCGAGCCGGACGCCGTTCTGCTGATCGTCGGGGGCGGCCCGTACGAGAGGGATCTGCGCAGACTCGCCCAGGAGACCGGCGTCGCCCCCTCCGTACGCTTCACCGGTGCCGTGCCCTGGTCCGAGCTGCCCGCCCACTACGGCGCCGGGGACGTCTTCGCGATGCCGTGCCGGACCCGGCGCGGCGGCCTCGACGTCGAGGGCCTCGGCATCGTCTACCTGGAGGCCTCGGCGACCGGCCTGCCCGTCGTCGCCGGCGATTCCGGCGGCGCCCCGGACGCGGTCCTCGACGGCGAGACGGGCTGGGTCGTCCGGGGCGGCTCCCCCGAGGAGTCCGCCGACCGCATCATCGCCCTCCTCGGCGACGCCGAGCTGCGCCGCCGGATGGGGGAGCGGGGCGGGAGCCTGGGTCGAGGAGAAGTGGCGCTGGGACCTGCTGGCGGAGCGACTGAAAAGCTTGCTGTGAGCAATGCCCCTCAGGGGCGCGGGGCTGTGTCGATGTGCGGCTCCGCCGCGTGGGCGCGCCAAGCCACAGGCAACCCGCACACGCCCACAACGATCACGTCGCACCCCACTAGGCGGAACCCAAAATCCGCCCATGCTGCGCACATGACAGCAAACCTGATGCAGCGTCAGCTGACAAGACGTCAGATCCTCGGCATGGCGGCCCTCCAAACCGCGGCCGCCCTCGGCTTCACCCGCATCGGCCTCCGATCCGCCCACGCCGCCGAGCCCGACGCAGTCGACAACCGCCCCGGCGATCGTGGTCGGTTCCGGCTACGGCGGCGCCGTGGCCGCTCTCCGCCTCGGTCAGGCCGGCATCCGCACCCTCGTCCTGGAGATGGGCCGGCTCTGGAACACCCCCGGCCCCGACGGCAAGCTCTTCTGCTCCACCGCGCACCCCGGACCAGCGCTCCATGTGGTTCCGCACCCGCACCGAGGCGCCCCTGGCCACCTTCCTCTGGCTCGACGTCGTCAACCAGGACATCGGCCCGTACCCGGGCGTCCTGGACCGCGTGCACTTCGCCAGATGTCCGTGTACGTCGGCCGGGGCGTCGGCGGCGGCTCGCTGGTCAACGGGGGCATGGCGGTCACACCGCCCAGGTCCTACTTCGCGCGAGCAGTTCCCCACCGTCGACGCCGACGAGATGTACGGCACGTACTTCCCGCGCGCCCGTGCCGCCCTCGGCGTCAACACCGTCGACCCCGCCTGGTTCGAGTCGACGGAGTGGTACCGCTTCGCCCGCGTCTCCCGCAAGCACGCCGAGAAGGCCGGCCTGCGGACCACCTTCGTGCCGAACGTCTACGACTTCGGCCACATGCAGCGCGAGGCAGCCGGCACGGCCCCGAAGTCGGCGCTCGGCGGCGAGGTCATCTACGGCAACAACCACGGCAAGCGCAGCCTCGACAAGACCTACCTCGCCGCCGCGCTCGGCACCGGCAACGTCACCCTCCACACCCTGGAGAGGGTGCGCGCGATCAGCCGGGCGCCGGACGGGACCTACGTCCTGACCGCCGACCGCATCGACGAGAGCGGCCGGGTCGTGGAGACCAAGGAGTACGGCTGCACGTACCTCTTCCTCGGCGGCGGCAGCCTCGGCACCACCGAACTGCTCCTGCGCGCCCGGGAGACGGGCACCCTGCCCGACCTGGACGCCAGCGTCGGCGCCGGCTGGGGCACCAACGGCAACGTGATGCTCGGCCGGGCCAACCACCTGTGGGACACGGTCGGCGCGAACCAGTCGACCATGCCGGTCATGGGCATCGACGACTGGGCCAACACCGCCAACCCCGTGTTCGCCGAGATCGCCCCGCTGCCGACGGGGCTGGAGCACTGGGTGAGCCTCTACCTGGCGATCACCAGGAACCCGGAGCGGGCGTCCTTCTCGTACGACACCGGCTCGGGCGCGGTGCGGCTCGGCTGGAGTGCCGCGCACAGCGCGGTCTCCGTCGCCATGGCCAAGAAGCTGTTCGACCGGATCAACGCGGCCAACGCGACGATCTACCGGTACGACCTGTTCGGCTCGGGCAACAAGGTCTTCGCCGACGACTTCACCTACCACCCGCTGGGCGGCTGCGTGCTGGGGAAGGCGACGGACGACTACGGGCGGGTGAAGGGATATTCCCGGCTGTACGTCACCGACGGCTCGCTCGTGCCCGGGTCGCTCGGGGTGAACCCGTTCGTGACCATCACCGCGCTCGCCGAACGCACGATGGCGCGGGTCCTCGCCGAGGACACCGCGCCATGAGCCGCGCACGCCTCTATCAGCAAGGGCGACTACTTGGCGTAGATCGCCTCGACCTCGTGCGCGTAGTCCTTCGCCACCACGTTCCGCTTCAGCTTCAGCGAGGGCGTCAGGTGGCCCGACTCCTCCGTGAACTGGGAGGACAGAATGCGGAACTTCCGCACCGATTCCGCCTTCGACACCGCGGCGTTGCCGTCGTCGATCGCCGCCTGGATCGCGGCCAGCAGGTCCGGGTCCTCGCGCAGCGACGCCGCGGTGGAACCCGCCGGCTTGCCGTGGTCGGCGCACCAACGGCCCAGGAACTCCTCGTCGATGGTGACCAGCGCGCCCACGAACGGCCGCCCGTCGCCCACCACCATGCACTCCGCGACCAGCGCGTGCGCCCGGATGCGGTCCTCGATCACGGCCGGGGCGACGTTCTTGCCGCCCGCGGTGACGATGATCTCCTTCTTGCGGCCGGTGATCCGCAGGTAGCCGTCCTCGTCGAGGGTGCCGATGTCACCGGTGTGGAACCAGCCGTCGGCCAGCGCCTCCCCGGTCGCGCCGGGGTTGTTCCAGTACTCCTTGAACAGGTGCTCGCCGTGCAGCAGCACCTCGCCGTCGTCGGCGATCCGCACCACCGAGCCGGGCAGCGGCTGGCCGACCGTGCCGATCTTCTGCCGGTCCCAGGGGTTGAACGCGGTGGCCGCGCAGGACTCGGTCAGGCCGTAGCCCTCCAGGACCGTGAAGCCGATGCCGCGGAAGAAGTGGCCGAGGCGCTCGCCCAGCGGGGCGCCGCCGGAGATGGCGTACTCGCCCCGGCCGCCGAGGACCGCGCGGAGCTTGCTGTAGACGAGCTTGTCGAAGATCTTGTGCTTGATCTTCAGGCCGAGGGACGGGCCCGAGGGGGTGTCCAGCGCCTTGCTGTAGGCGATCGCGGTGTCGGCGGCCTTGTCGAAGATCTTGCCCTTGCCGTCGGCCTGCGCCTTGGCGCGCGCCGAGTTGTAGACCTTCTCGAAGACGCGCGGGACGCCCGAGGATCAGCGTCGGGCGGAACGAGGCCAGCTCGTCGGTGAGGTTCTTGATGTCCGGGACGCAGCCCAGCTTGATCGGCGCCATCATCGGCGCGACCTGCACCAGCCGGCCGAAGACGTGCGCGAGCGGCAGGAAGAGCAGCACCGAGCACTCGCCGGTGCGGAACAGCGGACGCAGCCGCTCCACGATGTTGCCGCACTCGGCGAAGAAGCTGCGGTGGGTGAGCACACAGCCCTTGGGGCGGCCGGTGGTGCCCGGAGGTGTAGACGATGGTCGCCGGGTCGTCGGCCTTGGCGATCGAGCTGCGCTCCTCGACCGTCGCGGTCGGTGACGTCCTGGCCGAGCCGGCCCAGCTCCTCGAGGCCGCCGGCCTCGATCTGCCACACGTGCTTGAGCGCGGGCAGCCGGTCGCGCACCGACTCGACGGCGGCCGTGTGGGCGTCCGGCTCCACGACGCAGGCGGTGGCGCCCGAGTCGCCGAGGATCCACTGCACCTGCTCCGGCGAACTGGTCTCGTACACCGGCACGGTGACCGCGCCCGCGCTCCAGATCGCGAAGTCCAGCAGCGTCCACTCGTAGCGCGTGCGGGACATCAGGCCGACCCGGTCGCCCGGCTGGACCCCGGCGGCGATCAGCCCCTTCGCGGCCGTGTGCACCTCGGCGAGGAAGGTCGGTGGCCGTCACGTCCTGCCAGGTGCCGCCCGACCTTGCGGGCGATGACGGCGACGTCCGGGTGCTGCGCGGCGTTTCTGCGGACGATGTCGGTCAGATTTCCGTCCGCAGGGACCTCGTACAAAGCCGGAAGGCTGAACTCGCGCAAGACTGCTGCTCCTCATAGGGCGCCGGCGCCACGACGTTGTGTGATGCGACGGTGCGGTCCAAGGCTCGGGCGGGTGCTCGGGCATTCACTTGTTGAAATGCCAGAGCACGACTGGACTGCCCGGACGTTACCCGCCGGTATGGCTTCTGCGACAGGGGGTCCGGTCGAGATGTTCGCTGCGTCACACGGATTGGGTATTCCTTCGCGCACAGTAGTCGACGCGTCTAACGACTGGCCAGTAACCGCAGGTCCGGCCGCCACTGTTCACGTATGCCGCACACGCTTACCCTTGATCGCCATGGCACCCACACCGAGCCGGAAACCACAGGACGCGCGTTCACGTGGTCAGCGACGTGCACGGCAACGCCCGCGACCTGGCCAGGGCCGGCGAGGGCGCCGACGCCCTGATCTGCCTGGGCGACCTCGTCCTCTTCCTCGACTACGCCGACCACTCGCGCGGCATCTTCCCCGACCTGTTCGGCGTCGCAGAACGCCGACCGCATCGTCGAGCTGCGCACCGCCCGCCGCTTCGAGGAGGCCCGGGAGTTCGGGGCGCGGCTGTGGGCCGGCGTCGGCGCGGACCGGCCGCGGTGATCGAGAAGGCGGTGCGCAAGCAGTACGCCGAGATGTTCGCCGCGTTCCCCACCCCGACGTACGCCACCTACGGCAACGTCGACATGCCGCCGCTGTGGCCGGAGTACGCCGGGCCCGGCACGACCGTGCTCGACGGGGAGCGGGTGGAGATCGGCGGCCGGGTCTTCGGCTTCGTGGGCGGCGGCCTGCGAACGCCGATGCGGACGCCCTACGAGATCAGCGACGAGGAGTACGCGGCGAAGATCGAGGCGGTGGGCGAGGTCGACGTGCTCTGCACGCACATCCCGCCGCGAGGTCCCCGAACTGGTCTACGACACGGTGGCGCGGCGCTTCGAGCGGGGCAGCCGGGCCCTGCTGGAGGCGATCCGCCGCACCCGGCCCCGGTACGCCCTGTTCGGGCACGTCCACCAGCCGCTGGTCCGCCGGATGCGGATCGGGGCGACCGAGTGCGTGAACGTGGGGCACTTCGCGGGGACCGGGACAGCCGTGGGCGCTGGAGTGGTGAGGGCGCCCAAGGTCGGGTGAAGTCGGCGGGTCCCGTGCGCGGTAGCCTTCACGCTGCACACACGTGCGCACGACGACGTCATACCGGCCCGCATCTGGAGGAGCCACGGCGATGGCGGAACACACCAGCTCGAGCATCACCATCGAGGCGGCACCCGGCCGACGTCATGGCGGTGATCGCCGACTTCGCGCCGCTACCCGGACTGGACCGGCGAGGTGAAGGAGGCGGAGGTCCTCAAGACCGACGGCCAGGGCCGCGCCGAGCAGGTCCGCCTCGTCATGGACGCCGGCGCGATCAAGGACGACCAGATCCTCGGCGTACACCTGGACCGGCGAGAACGAGGTGTCCTGGACGCTGGTGAAGTCCCAGATGCTGCGCTCCCTCGACGGCTCGTACATCCTCAAGCCGGCCGGCGCGGGCGGCACGGAGGTCACCTACCGTGCTGACCGTGGACGTCAAGATCCCGATGCTGGGCATGATCAAGCGCAAGGCCGAGAAGGTCATCATCGACCGGGCGCTGGCGGGTCTGAAGAAGCGGGTCGAGTCCGGGAAGTCGCCGATCGGCCGCGCTGCGCGGGTCGCGGCACCCGCGTACCTCCCAGGGCCGGACCTCGAAGTGTACCGTTCACCCCCATGCGCACCATCCTGATCACGGGCCCCGGCGGCAGCGGCCGTACCACCGCTCGCCGCCGCCACCGCGCTGACCGCGGCGAGCGAAGGCACCAGCACCCTCGTTCTCAGCGCCGACCGCGCCGACACCCTCGGCGCCGCCCTCGGCGTGCGCACCGGCCCGACCCCGAGTCGAGGCCGCCCCGCACCTCACCGCCTGGCGGCCCGACGCCGCCCAGGGGTTCCGGGACGACCTCGCCGCCCTCCAGGACCGCGCCTCCTCCGCCCTCGACCTCCTCGGCGCCTCCCGCCTCGACCCCGAGGAACTCACCCCCCTGCCCGGCGCCGAGGAACTCGCCCTGCTGCGCGCTCTGCGGGACGCCGCGCTCGCCGGAGTCGCACGACCTCCTCGTCGTCGACCTGCCGCCGGCCCCGCAGCGCCCTCGCCCTGCTCGCCCTGCCCGAGGAACTGCGCCGCTATCTGCGCCGGCTGCTCCCGCCCGAGCGGCAGGCGGCCCGCGCCCTGCGCCCCGTCCTGGGCCGGCTCGCCGGCGTCCCCATGCCCGCCGAGTGGCTGTACGAGACGGCCGGCGCGCTGGGACCTGGAGCTGGCGGCCGTCGAGGCCGTCGTCGCCGACCGCGGCACCGTCGTACGGCTGGTCGCCGAGCCCGGCCCGGCAGGCGACGACGCCGTCCGCGCCGCCGGCCTCGGCCTCGCCCTGCGCGGGCTGCGCACCGACGTCGCTGGTCGCCAACCGCGTCCTGCCCGAGGCGGAGGTCCCGGCGGACAGCTGGCTCGCCGGCCCCGTCGCCCAGCAGCGCAAGACGCTGGAGGAGTGGCGGGAGTCGTACGACGTCCGCACCGTCGCCCACCTCGGCCGCGATCCGCGCGGCGCCGACGACCTCGCCGGCCTCGCGGTGCCAGGCGCCGCCGGGCAGCCCGCCCCCCGGCCTCATCAGCCTCGCCGGTCCGCCGTCGAGTGGCCCGTGACCGACCGGCTCGGCCGAGGAAGGCGTGCTCGTCTGGCACATCCCGCTGCCCGGCGCCATACGCGAGGAACTCGACCTCGTCCGGCGCGGCGACGAACTGGTCGTCACCGCGGGGCGGTTCCGCCGTGATCGTCCCGCTGCCCTCCGCACTGCGCCGCTGCACCGTCGACGGGGCCGCCCTGCGCGAGGGCGAGCTGCGCATCCGGTTCGCGCCGGACCCGAAGCTGTGGCCGCGGGACACGGTGAACCGCCCCGGTGACCGCGCCCGTTCGGGTAACGTCGTAGAGACGAACCGTAGTCAGGAGTCCGTCATGAGCGAAGAGCTCCCCCCGTCCGACGCCGCCCGCGAAGAGGCCGTGGACGAGGTGCGGGCGACCGACGCCGACGCCTGGGCGACCGCGTGCGCCGAGGACCTCGAGGCGGAGAAGGCCCGCCGCCGCACCCAGTACGGCCCGCCGCCGGGCTCGGCCGCCGAGGAACTGAAGCAAGCTCGTCGACGCCGTCGCGGACAAGCTGTCCGGCACTCCAGTCCCCGCTGCTCGGCGCGGTCGCGGGGCCCGCCGCCCAGCAGGTCGTCCGGCAGGTCGTCCAGCAGGCCAAGGCCGCCGTGGAACCCGTCATCGAGCGCAACCCGGACGTCTTCGACCACCTGGCGGCGGCCGGGAACGAACTGCTCGCCGCCTACCGCTCCGCCGTCCAGGCCCAGGAGCGGCGCTGGACCGGCCGCGACGACGACGCCGACCCCCGTGACGTGGACGAACGCCGTGACGGGGGCGACGACGCCGGCCCCGGCGGAGCGCATCGACCTGGACTGAGCCCCCGGCCGAGCCCCGACCCCGTACGAGCGGCGCTCGGCGGGACGCCGCCGGGCGTGCCCACCGGTCGGACGACCGGAACCCGCGAGCAGTGCCTCGGGTACCGTTGGCCTTAGCGGGGCTCGACCGAAACTGAGGGATTCATGGGACTCACCATCGGCGTCGACATCGGCGGCACGAAGATCGCGGCCGGCGTGGTCGATGAGGAAGGCAACATCCTCTCGACCCACAAGGTGCCGACCCCGGGCACGCCTGAGGGCATCGTGGACGCCATCGCCTCGGCGGTGGAAGGCGCACGCGTCGGGCACGACATCGTCGGCGTGGGCATCGGCGCCGCCGGTTACGTGAACCGGCAGCGCTCCGAGGTCTACTTCGCGCCCAACATCCACTGGCGCAACGAGCCGCTCAAGGAGAAGGTCGAGGCCCGCGTGGGCCTTCCGGTGGTCGTCGAGAACGACGCGAACGCCGCGGCGTGGGGCGAGTACAAGTTCGGCGCGGGCAAGGGCCACCGCAACGTCATCTGCATCACCCTGGGCACCGGCCTCGGCGGCGGCATCATCATCGGCAACAAGCTGCGCCGCGGGCACTTCGGCGTGGCCGCCGAGTTCGGCCACATCCGCATGGTGCCGGACGGCCTGCTGTGCGGCTGCGGCTCGCAGGGCTGCTGGGAGCAGTACGCCTCGGGGCGCGCGCTCGTCCGGTATGCCACGCAGCGCGCCAACGCCACCCCCGAGAACGCCGAGATCCTGCTCGGCCTCGGCAACGGCACGCCCGACGGCATCGAGGGCAAGCACATCTCCATGGCCGCCCGCCAGGGCGACCGTGTGGCCGTCGACTCCTACCGCGAGCTGGCCCGCTGGGTCGGCGCGGGCCTCGCCGACCTCGCCTCCCTCTTCGACCCCTCGGCGTTCATCGTCGGCGGCGGCCTCTCCGACGAGGGCGAACTGGTCCTGGGCCCGATCCGCAAGTCCTACAAACGTTGGCTGGTCGGCGGCAACTGGCGCCCGGTGGCGGAGGTAAGAGCGGCGGAACTGGGCAACAAGGCGGGCCTGGTGGGAGCAGCGGACCTGGCCAGGGAACCCGACCCCATCATGTAGCGCCCACTCAGGGGCGCGGGGAAATGCGCGATCAGCCACATACGACCGGCACTCGCGCACAATCCCCGCGCCCCGAGCTGTTGGGCGTAAATTGATCACATGCCCCTGCTCCCCAACTCCCGTACCGAACCCGACGGTTCCGCGGTCATCAGGGTCCTCAGCTACAACGTCCGCTCGATGCGCGACGACACCGACGCCCTGGCCCGTGTCATCCGCGCTTGTGAACCCGACCTGGTCCTCGTCCAGGAAGCCCCCCGCTTCTTCCGCTGGCGCAAGAAACTCGCCCGCCTGGCCCGCGCAGCCGACCTCGTCGTCCTCACCGGCGGCGCCACAGCCGCAGGACCGGCGATTCTCTGCTCGCTCCGGGCGAATGTCGAGCGCACGGAGGACGTCCTCCTGCCCCTCACCCCCGGCCTGCACCGCCGTGGCTTCGCCACCGCCGTCGTCCGGTTCGCCGGCACCCGGTTCGGCGTGCTGAGCTGCCATCTGTCGCTGCAGAAGGACGAGCGCTACGAGCAGGGCGGCATGCTCCTGGACCGGCTCGCCGGAATGGGCGTGGAGCACGCGATCGCCGGCGGTGACCTGAACGAACGCCCCGACGGCCGCACCTTCCGCCGGCTGACCGACGGTCTCACCGACTGCTGGGCCGCCGCACCCTGGGGCGGTGAGCACACCTGGACCCCCACCGACCCCTACCAGCGCATCGACGCGATCTTCGCGACCAAGGGCATCGAGGTGCTGGGCTGCGGCGTGCCGGCCGGCCACCCCGGGGTGACCCCCACCGACCTGAGGGCGGCCACGGACCACCTCCCGGTCCTGGCCGCCCTCAAGGTTCCGGCCGCCTGAAGTTCCGCCGTCCGAAGTCCCAGCCGTCTAGACGACCGCGCCCCGCCCCGGGTCGTCGCCGTCCTCGTCATCCGTACGCATCCGCATCACCAGCGTCGCGAACCCGCCGAGGAACCCGCCGATTCCCGCCGTGGCCAGCCACCACGTCATGTCCCAGCCGAGCACCACGGCCAGCAGCAGCAGGACCGGCCCGCCGAGCACGCCGAGCCAGGCGAACCTCGCGGTGACGTCGGTAGCCGGCAGCGGGGGCGGCTCCGGCGGCACGAAGTGGCCTTCGTCGTCCTCGTCGAAGTCGTCCTCGGCGGGCTCGGGCGCGGAGTAGTCGCGGGGGCCGACGCCTGGCGCGAAGGAGACGGAGCCGCCCAGCGGCTTGGCCGACTCGGCGGGCTTGGCCGGCTTGGTGGGCTTGTTCCCGGGCCCCGCGGCCTCCTCCGGCTCACCGGGCTTCCCGGCGTCCCCGGACGTCCCGGTCGTGTCCGCGCTGTCGTCGTTGGTCCCGGACTCCGGCAGTGCCAGATCCTCGATCGACTTGAAGGGCTTGGCGCCCGGCGGGTCCGGTGGTTCCTCGCCGTAGGCGGCGACGATCGCGGCCCAGGCGGCCTCCTCGTCGAACGGGACGCCCTGCTCGTCCGGCTCGCGGTCCTCGCGGTCGGAGTCGTGCTCAGCCACCTGCGGTCGTCCCTTCCTTGCCGAGACCGGACTCCTTGCCGAGGCCGGACGCGAGCCGGCCGATGAAATCGAGGCTCTCCTCGAAGATCCGGTCCGCGTCATGGTCCAACGTGGCGACGTGGTAGCTCTGTTCCAGGACGACCTCTTTCACATCGGTCGACGAGATGCGGCTGAGGATACGGGCCGAGTCGGCCGGCGGCACCACATGGTCCTGCGGGCTGCGCAGCAGCAGCACCGGCTGGGTGACCTGCGGCAGCTCGCGGTCCGCGGCCTGGAAGAACTGCCGCAGGGAGTGCGCCGCGTGCAGCGGCACCCGGTCGTAGCCCAGTTCCCTGCTGTCCGGCTTCGCGATGTCGCTCGCGATCCCCTTCGTCGAACGGACGAAGTGGCGGACCACCGGCAGGGCGTGCGCGGCCAGGCCGTGCACCTTGTTCGCCGGGTTGACGACCACCACGCCGCTGACGGCGTCGCCGTGCTTCGCGGCCAGCCGCAGGGCCAGGGCACCGCCCATGGACAGACCGGCCACGAACACCTGCTCGCGGCGCTCGCACAGCAGGCGCAGCTCGCGGTCCACCTCCGCGTACCAGTCCTGCCAGCCGGTGATCCGCAGGTCCTCCCAGCGCGTGCCGTGCCCGGGCAGCAGCGGCAGGGAGACGGTCAGGCCGTGCTCGGCGAGGTGCTCCGCCCAGGGGCGCAGCGACTGCGGTGATCCGGTGAAGCCGTGGCAGAGGAGGACGGCGACCTCCCCGCCCTCGTGGCGAAACGGCTCGGCTCCGGCAAGGACCGGCACCTTCGGCCTCCTGGTCGTGAGAAGGGACTGACACGATCACGGAATGTCACGGAACGTCATGGAGGGGGTCGCACGTCGTTCGCGGGACCTTCACCGTACGCGACCGCACTGACACCGACCAGGGCCGTCGGCGCCTTTGACAGCGCCCCGGGTTATGGTCTGATCGACACATACAGGAGGCACTCGGTTGTTGTACGGCGCGATGAAGGTCACCATCGGGGGTCCGCTGAAGCTCGCCTTCAGGCCCTGGGTGGAGGGCCTGGAGAACGTACCCGCCGAGGGCGCCGCGATCCTGGCGAGCAATCACCTGTCGTTCTCCGACTCGTTCTTCCTGCCCGCTGTCCTCGACCGCAAGGTCACCTTCATCGCCAAGGCCGAGTACTTCACCACGCCCGGGGTGAAGGGCCGGCTGACGGCCGCCTTCTTCAAGGGCGTCGGCCAGCTCCCCGTGGACCGCTCCGGCGCGCGCGGCGCTGGTGAGGCCGCCATAAAGAGCGGCATCGAGGTGCTGGAGCGAGGCGAGCTGTTCGGCCTTTACCCGGAGGGGACTCGTTCGCCCGACGGCCGGCTCTACCGCGGCAAACCGGGCGGCCTCGCGCGCGTGGCGCTCGCGACCGGCGCGCCCGTCCTCCCCGTCGCCATGATCGACACGGAGAAGATCCAGCCGCCCGGGAAGGTCATGCCCAAGCTGATGCGCCCGGGCATCCGGATCGGCAAGCCCCTGGACTTCAGCCGCTACCAGGGCATGGAGCACGACCGGTTCGTGCTGCGCGCGGTGACCGACGAGGTCATGTACGAGATCATGAAGCTCTCCGGCCAGGAGTACGTCGACATGTACGCGACGGCCATGAAGCGGCAGCTCACGGATGCGGCGAAGGCGGAGAAGGAAGCCGAGAAGGCGGCGAAGGCCGCGCTCGCGCGCGCGGAGAAGGAACAGGCAGCGAAGGACAAGGCCGAGAAGGAACAGGCCGAGAAGGAACAGGCCGAGAAGGAAAGGCCGAGAAAGAAAAGGCCGAGCAGGAACAGACGGAGCAGGAACAGACGGAGCAGGAACAGACGGAGCGGCGGCGGACCGAGCCCTAGCCGGGGCTTCAGTCGGGGGGGCGGGGACATGGCCAAGCGCGAGCGAGTCATGAGGATGTCGGTCGAGCAGCCGCTGTGGCGTGCGCTGACCGCCTACCGGGTGCTCACGATGCTGTACGCGGTCGGCCTGTTCGCCACCGCCTACGACGAGTTCGCCCGCCCCTGGGTCGCCGTCGCCTACTACGCCGTGCTGGGCGTGTGGACCCTGGCCACCCTGCCCCGGGTCGCGAACGCCGCCGGCTGCACCAAGCGGTTCCTCACCGCCGACCTCACCATCGCGATCACCGGCATCCTGCTCACACCCGTCGCCGACGCGCACGAGCGGGTCCTGGCGGGCGGCCCGACCCTGCCGTCGATATGGACCGCAGGTTCCGTCCTCGCCTTCGCCGTCAAGGGCGGCTGGCGCTGGGCGGCCCTCGCTTCCACCCTCGTGGCCGTCGCCAACCTGGTCGAGCGCGGCACCCCGGCCCGCGACACCGTCCACAACGTCATCCTGGTCTGCATCGCCTCCATCGCCATCGGCTACGTCGTCGAGGTCGCCCGCGCCTCCGAGCGCACCCTCGCCCGCGCCCTGGAGATCGAGGCCGCCACCAGGGAGCGGGAGCGGCTCGCCCGGGACATCCACGACAGCGTGCTCCAGGTGCTGGCGATGGTGCAGCGGCGCGGGGACGGCGATCGGCGGCGAGGCGGCCGAGCTGGGCCGGATGGCCGGCGAGCAGGAGGTCGCGCTGCGCACCCTGGTCTCCGGCGGGCTCGGTGCCCGTCTCCCGGGTCTCGGAGGACGGCGCCGAGGGAGCGGTAGTCCGGTCCGTCGACGAGGAGCCGCAGCACGAGCGGGCCCGTCGACCTGCGTGCCCTGCTCGCGCCGTACGCCGGGGCCATGGTCAGCCTCGCCGAGCCCGGCGCGCCCGTGCCGCTGACCCCGGCCGCCGCCCGGGAGGTGGCCGCGGCCGTCGGGGCCGCCCTGGACAACGTCCGCAGGCACGCCGGGCAGGAGGCGCGGGCGTGGATCCTGGTCGAGGACGAGCCGGACGAGGTGATCGTCACCGTACGGGACGACGGACCGGGCATCCCGGACGGGCGGCTCGCCCAGGCCGAGGGCGAGGGACGGCTCGGGGTCGCCCTGTCGATCCGCGGCCGGCTGCGCGAACTCGGCGGCAGCGCGGAGCTGATCTCGGTGCCGGGCCAGGGCACGGAGGTCGAGTTGAAGGTACCGAAGGACGTGACGGACGCACGGGGGAAGGCGGAGCGGCGATGACGGAGAGCACACAGGACCGGCGGGACCCGATCAAGGTCATGGTGGTCGACGACCACCCGATGTGGCGCGACGCCGTCGCCCGCGACCTGGCCGAGTCCGGCTTCGAGGTGGTCGCCACCGCGGGTGACGGCGAGCAGGCCGTGCGCCGCGCCAGGGCCACCTCGCCCGAGGTCCTCGTGCTGGACCTGAACCTGCCCGGCAAGCCCGGCGTCCAGGTCTGCAAGGAGGTCGTCGGCCGCGACCCGCGCGCTGCGCGTCCTGGTGCTGTCCGCGAGCGGCGAGCACGCCGACGTCCTGGAGGCGGTGAAGTCCGGCGCGACCGGCTATCTGCTGAAGTCGGCCTCCACCGAGGAGCTCCGGGACGCGGTACGCAGTACGGCGGTCGGTGACCCGGTCTTCACCCCGGGCCTCGCCGGGCTGGTCCTCGGCGAGTACCGCCGCCTGGCCTCCGAACCGGCCCCCGCCCCGGACGCCGACGAGCCGAAGGCGCCCGCAGCTCACCGACCGGGAGACCGAGGTACTGCGGCTGGTCGCCAAGGGGCTGAGCTACAAGCAGATCGCCGAACGGCTGGTGATCTCCCACCGCACCGTGCAGAACCACGTGCAGAACACCCTGGGCAAGCTCCAGCTGCACAACCGCGTGGAGCTGGTGCGGTACGCGATAGAGCGCGGCCTCGACGACGGCTGATCCGGCTGCCGACCGGCCGGTCGCTGATCGGCGACCGGACGGATTGCCGGTTCCGACCCGATCCCTGTGAAGTGGATCACCGTTAGCGTGGCCGCAGTGGCCTCTACGGCGAAGGGATCCCATGCGGGTCGGAGTACTGACCGGCGGCGGTGACTGCCCCGGGCTCAACGCGGTCATCCGGGCGATCGTCCGCAAGGGGGTGCAGGAGTACGGCTACGAGTTCATCGGCTTCCGGGACGGCTGGCGCGGACCCCTGGAGGGCGACACCGTGCCTCTCGACATCCCGGCCGTGCGCGGCATCCTGCCCCGCGGCGGGACCATCCTCGGCTCCTCGCGCACCAATCCGTTCCAGCAGGAGAACGGCAGTCGCGCCGCATCCAGGACACCCTCGCCAAGATGGACGTCGACGCGCTGATCGCGATCGGCGGCGAGGACACCCTCGGTGTCGCCGCGAGGCTGACCGACGAGCACGGCGTGCGCTGCGTCGGGCGTGCCCGAAGACCATCGACAACGACCTGTCCGCGACCGACTACACCTTCGGCTTCGACACCGCGGTCGGCGTCGCGACCGAGGCCATCGACCGGCTGCACACCACGGCCGAGTCCCACATGCGCGTGCTGGTGGTGCGAGGTGATGGGCCGGCACGCCGGCTGGATCGCGCTGCACTCGGGGCTGGCCGGCGGCGCCAACGTCATCCTCATCCCGGAGCAGCGCTTCGACGTGGACCAGGTCTGCGGCTGGGTGGCGTCGCGGTTCAAGGCGAGCTACGCGCCCATCGTGGTGGTCGCCGAGGGGGCCATGCCGCAGGACGGCGAGATGGTGCTGAAGGACGAGTCGCTGGACTCGTTCGGCCATGTGCGGCTGTCCGGTGTCGGTGAGTGGCTGGCGAAGGAGATCGAGCAGCGTACGGGCAAGGAGGCCCGTACGACGGTGCTCGGGCACATCCAGCGCGGCGGCACCCCGAGCGCCTTCGACCGGTGGCTGGCCACCCGCTTCGGACTGCACGCGGTCGACGCGGTGCACGACGGCGACTGGGGGACCATGGTCGCCCTGCGCGGCACGGACATCGTCCGGGTGCCGATGGCCGATGCGACGGCCCGCCTGAAGACGGTGAAGCACAGCACGTACGAACGAAGTAGACGACAACAGCAACAAA
>CAWCSC010000017.1:0-38059 GCA_963798065.1 uncultured Actinomycetota bacterium
GCACACCGCCTCGAACAACTGAAGGAACGTTTCTGCGGGACCGGCACGCGCACGCGTGCCCTTGGTTGACCGCGGGCGTTCCGTTGTCGGCGACTTGGTTGCTAGCGGTCGGCCGCTCGCGCCAGTTGGTCGAGCGTCGCCGATACCGCCGGGACCTGCGCGAGGTCGGGCAGGGTGAGCGCGACGATCTCCCGTCGCACCGCCGGCTCCAGCGTCACGGTGCGTACCCCCCGGGGCCGTACCGACTCGACGGCCAGCTGGGGCAGAACGGCCACGCCGAGTCCGGCACCCACCAGGCCGAAGACCGCCGGGTAGTCGTCGGTCGCGAAGTCGATGCGGGGGGTGAAGCCGGCCGCCGCGCACACCTCGACGAGCTGGCCGCGGCAGCGCGGGCAGCCCGCGATCCACGGCTCCCGCGCCAGCTCGCCGATGGCGACGGACCGCGCGCCCGCGAGCCGGTGCCGCTCCGGCACGAGGGCGACGAGCCGGTCCGACAGCAGCGGCCGTACGACGAGGTCGTCCCACTCCTCGGCGCCCGCCGCACCCTCGTAGCGGAAGGCGAGTGCCACGTCGCAGTCGCCCTCGCGCAGCATGCCGACCGACGCGGGCGGTTCGGCCTCCTCCAGAAAGACGCGGGTGCCGGGGTGTGCCGCGCGCAGCGCGGCGAGGGCCGTCGGCACCAGCGTGGAGCTGCCGCTGGGGAAGGAGACGAGCCGGACCCGTCCGGCACGCAGCCCGGCGATGGCGGCGACCTCCTCCTCGGCGGCCGTGAGCCCGGCGAGGATCCCGGCGGCGTGCCGCACCAGCGACTCACCGGCCTGGGTCAGGCGCATCTCGCGCCCGGTGCGGATGAGCAGGGGGGTGCCGACGGACGTTTCCAGGGCCTTCATCTGCTGACTGACGGCGGGCTGGGTGCAGCCCAGTTCGCGTCCCGCGGCGGAGAAGGAGCCGGTGGCGGCGACGGCGCGCAGTACGCGGAGATGACGAGCTTCGATCACCCTTCGAGGATAAGCGACCCTTTGATGTCATTGCGAATAATGCGTCGACGCTTTGGGGGCCGGTCCCTTACCGTGCTGGCATGAAGCTTCTGTCTGTGAATCTGGGCCGTGCCAAGGCTGTGCCGTACACGGACAACCCGGAGGGTGTGACCGGGATCGACAAGCAGCCGGTGGACGGATCCGTGCGGGTGTCGGCGCCCGGACCCCAGGGCATCGGCGGGAGCGGGCTGGCCGGGGACGCGGTGTGCAAGCTGGAGCACCACGGCGGCGACGACCAGGCGGTGTACGCCATGGCGCGCGAGGACCTGGACGAGTGGGAACGCGAGCTGGGCCGGACGCTGGCCGACGGGGCGTTCGGCGAGAACCTCACGACACAGGGTCTCGACGTGTCCGGCGCGCGGATCGGCGAGCGCTGGCGCATCGGGCCCGAGGTTCTGCTGGAGATCACCTCCGGGCGGATCCCGTGCCGCACTTTCCAGGGCCATCTGGAGGAGAAGAGCTGGGTGAAGCGGTTCACGCAGCGGGGCGCGCCGGGGGCGTATCTGCGGGTGATCGAGCCCGGTGCGATTCGTGCGGGCGACGCCGTCGAGATCGTGCACCGGCCGGACCACGACGTGACGGTGGCCCTGCAGTTCCGGGCGGTGACCACCGAGCGGACGCTGCTGCCGCGACTGCTGGCGGCGGGCGAGGCGCTGCACCCGGAGGTGCTGAGGATGGCGCGGGAGTACGCGCAGAAGTACGGGACCTGACGGCGGCTCACCGCGCCGGTCTGCACCGACCCTTCACCGGGGAAGGCCCTGCTCGGAAGCGGACGCAGCCAGTCCGGGTCACTAACCTTGCGCCATGACAACGGCTCTGATTACGGGATCGACGGCAGGCATCGGGGCCGCGTTCGCGCGGCGACTGGCGGCGGACGGGCACAACCTGGTGCTGGTGGCCCGCGACACCAAGCGGCTTCGGGAACAGGCGACCGAGCTGCACGACCGGCACGGCATCGAGGCGGAGGTGCTGACGGCCGACCTGGCCGAGGACAAGGGGATCGAGGCGGTGGCCGACCGCCTGGGCGACCGGAAGAACCCCGTCGACCTCCTGATCAACAACGCCGGCTTCGGCAACAAGGGGCGCTATCTCGACGTCTCCATGGCCGACGAGCTGCGGATGCTCAAGGTGCACTGCGAGGCGGTGCTGCGGCTGACGTCGGCGGCGACCGAGGCCATGCGGGAGCGCGGCCGCGGCGGCGTCGTCAACGTCGCGTCGGTGGCCGCCTTCGTCCCCCGCGGCACCTACGGCGCGTCCAAGGCCTGGGTCGTGCAGTTCACGCAGGGCGCGGCGCGCGACCTGGCAGGCAGCGGCGTACGGCTGATGGCGCTCTGCCCCGGTTTCGTGCGCACCGAGTTCCACGACCGGGCCGGTATGGGCACGGACAACATCCCGAGCTGGATGTGGCTCGACGCGGACAAGCTGGTGGCGGCTGCGCTGCACGACCTGGCCCGGGGCCGGACGCTGTCGATCCCGGACCCGCGCTACAAGGCGCTGATGGGGGCGGCGAAGCTGGTGCCGCGGGGGATGCTGGGGGCGGTGTCGTCCAGGACGGGGCGGAAGTACGGGCCGCGGTAGGGGACAAGGGTCGGTCCGACCGTGCGGAACGCGGTCGGCCGGCCGAGCCCCTCCTCGCCGGCCGGGAGGCACCCGGACGTCTCCCTTGGGATGATGGAGTTGTCCAGCCGGACCCAGGGGGGCCGGAGGCGATGCCATGACCTTCGTACAGCTCATCGAATGCAGGACCAGTCGGATCGACGAGATGAACCGGCTGATGGACCAGTGGGTCGAGCAGACCAGAGGGAAGCGGACGGCGACGCACAGTGTGGTCGCCAAGGACCGGGCCGACGCGTCGCACATCGTCGAGATCGTGGAATTTCCGTCGTACGAGGAGGCCATGCGCAACTCCGGGCTTCCGGAGACCGACCGGATCTTCCAGGAGATGGTGGCGCTCTGCGACGAGACGCCGACGTTCACGGATCTGGACGTGGTGCGGGACGAGCAGCTGTACGCGGCCACCGCGCGCAGGTTCTTCGAGCTGGCGCCCGGGCAGGGTGCGGCGCCCACGTTCAACGACGTGTTCATCGAGGACTACCACGACCACGATCCCGCCAATGTGCAGGACGTCATCGGGCTGGACGCGATACGGCGCGAGGTGGAGGTGTGGCGGGGAGGCTTCGACTTCTCGTTCACGATCGAGGACCAGTTGGCCCAGGGCGACCGGGTGTGCACCCGGTGGGTCTGGAAGGGACACCACAAGGGTGACTTCCTCGGGATTCCGGCCACCGGGAAGGTGGCCACCATGACCGGGACGACCGTCCACCGGTGCACGCCGGACGGGAAGATCGCCGAGGGCTGGTGGGAGTACGACCGGCTGGGGCTGATGCAGCAGCTCGGAGCGCTCGACCCGCTGGAGTTGTGACCCGCGGAGTACAGCGGACCGCAGCGGAGTACCTACGGCAGAAGCCCCCGTTCCGCACGAGGCGGGACGGGGGCTTCTGCTATGAGGTCGGTGCCTCAGTGGGCGTGGCCGTGGCCGTGGCCCGCGGCGGCCGGCTCCTCCTCTTCCTTCTTCTCGACGACCAGGGTCTCGGTCGTGAGGAGGAGGGAGGCGATGGAGGCGGCGTTCTCCAGGGCGGAGCGGGTGACCTTGACCGGGTCGATGACGCCGGCCTTGACCAGGTCGCCGTACTCGCCGGTGGCGGCGTTGAAGCCCTGGCCCTTGTCCAGCTCGGCGACCTTGGAGGTGATGACGTAACCCTCCAGGCCGGCGTTCTCGGCGATCCAGCGCAGCGGCTCGACGGCGGCCTTGCGGACGACCGCGACACCGGTGGCCTCGTCGCCGGTCTTGCCGAGGTTGCCCTCGAGGACCTTCACGGCGTGGACGAGCGCGGAGCCGCCACCGGAGACGATGCCCTCCTCGACCGCGGCGCGGGTCGCGGAGATGGCGTCCTCCAGACGGTGCTTGCGCTCCTTGAGCTCGACCTCGGTGGCGGCACCCACACGGATGACGCACACGCCGCCGGCCAGCTTCGCGAGGCGCTCCTGGAGCTTCTCGCGGTCCCAGTCGGAGTCGGTGGACTCGATCTCGGCCTTGATCTGGGCGACGCGGCCCTGCACGTCGTCCGCCTTGCCGGCGCCGTCGACGACCGTGGTGTCGTCCTTGGTGACGGTGATGCGGCGGGCGGTGCCGAGAACCTCGAGACCGACCTGGTCGATCTTGAGGCCGACCTCCTCGGAGACGACCGTGGCGCCGGTGAGGACCGCCAGGTCCTGCAGCATCGCCTTGCGGCGGTCGCCGAAGCCGGGGGCCTTCACCGCGACGGCGTTGAAGGTGCCGCGGATCTTGTTCACGACGAGGGTGGACAGCGCCTCGCCGTCGACGTCCTCGGCGATGATCAGCAGCGGCTTGGAGGCGTTGGCCTGGATGACCTTCTCCAGCAGCGGCAGCAGGTCCGCGATGGCGGAGATCTTGCCCTGCGTGATGAGGACGTACGGGTCGTCCAGGACGGCTTCCATGCGCTCCTGGTCCGTCACGAAGTACGGCGACAGGTAGCCCTTGTCGAAGGCCATGCCCTCGGTGAAGTCCAGCTCCAGGCCGAAGGTGTTGGACTCCTCGACGGTGATGACACCGTCCTTGCCGACCTTGTCCATCGCCTCGGCGATGAGCTCGCCGACCTGCTGGTCCTGGGCGGACAGACCGGCGACGGCGGCGATGTCGGACTTCTCGTCGATCGGGCGGGCGGTCGCGAGGAGCTCCTCGGACACGGCCTTGACCGCGGCGTCGATGCCCTTCTTCAGGGCGGCCGGGGAGGCACCGGCGGCGACGTTCTTCAGGCCCTCGCGCACGAGCGCCTGGGCGAGCACGGTCGCGGTGGTCGTACCGTCACCCGCGATGTCGTTGGTCTTGGTCGCCACCTCCTTGACCAGCTGGGCACCGAGGTTCTCGTACGGGTCCTCGACCTCTACCTCGCGGGCGATGGTCACACCGTCGTTGGTGATGGTGGGGGCGCCGAACTTCTTGTCGATGACGACGTTGCGGCCCTTGGGGCCGATCGTCACCTTGACCGTGTCGGCAAGCTTGTTGACGCCGCGCTCGAGGGCGCGACGGGCGTCCTCGTCGAACTTCAGGATCTTCGCCATGGGAGCGGTTCAGCCCTCTCGGAAAACGTGGGTGAAACGAACCGCGCCCCCGACGCCCGGCTTCATAAGGTCGCGGGGGCCAGGGGCGCAGTTCACTGCAATGCTGGTAATGCCGGGTGAATTACTTCTCGACGATCGCGAGCACGTCGCGAGCCGAGAGGACGAGGTACTCCTCGCCGTTGTACTTCACCTCGGTGCCGCCGTACTTGCTGTAGAGCACGACATCGCCGACGGAGACGTCGAGCGGAAGACGGTTACCGTCCTCGAAGCGGCCCGGGCCCACGGCCAGGACGACGCCCTCCTGGGGCTTCTCCTTGGCGGTGTCCGGAATGACCAGGCCAGAGGCGGTGGTCTGCTCGGCGTCGAGCGGCTGGACCACAATGCGGTCCTCGAGCGGCTTGATGGCAACCTTGGAGCTGGTGGTCGTCACGATCCGACCTCCCCCTTCGGAGATCTCACGGGGTTAACTGTCTGAGGTGGCGACCAGGTCGATCCGTCGTCGCGGGTGCCGGACCTGCCCGTCGCTGTGTTGGCACTCTCCAGTGGGGAGTGCCAGATCCGAGACTATGACCGCGATTAGCACTCGGTCAAGCGGAGTGCCAATTGACTGCGGCGCGTCGGCCGGGGAGTACGTGTCAGAGGTAGTCCTCCAGCCGTCCGACCCGCAGCCCCCTCCCCTCGATCTCCCGCAGCAGCCGTACGGTCCGTTCCGTCAGGGTGAGGGGATCCGCCTCGGCCGACGGCACGGAGATGATGTCGCCGGGGCGCAGGCCGGGCTCGCCGCGGGCGTACCTCAGGCTGCCGTCAGCGGCCGGGGACGCCCGCCAGAGGACGATCGCCGTGATGCCGCAGTCGGCGGCGGCACGCAGGGTCGTCGTGTCGTACGTGCCGTAGGGCGGGCGGAAGAGGCGGGGGCGGATGCCGAAGCGGGAGCGGAGTTTGTGCTGCTGGCCGCAGATCTCGGCGCGCTGGCCGGCGTAGGGCAGTCCGCGCAGGGCGGGGTGGTCGAGGGTGTGGTTCTGGATGGACGCGCCGACCGCGCGCAGCCGGGCGAGGTGGCCGTATCCGGGTCCGACGACGCTGTCCGTGAGGAACAGGCTGACCGGGAGCCGCCGTTCGCGCACGAGGCCGACGAAGCCGGAGTCGCGTTCGGGGCCGTCGTCGTAGGTCAGGAAGACGACCCGGTCGCGGGTGCGGACGTGGTCCACGACGGGCGGGAGAGCGCCTCGCGCCTGGTTCGGGGTGCGGCTCGACGCGTGCGTGGGGTCCTGGCCCCGGCCGTCCGCCCCCACCCGCTCCCCCGCCCCGGTGCATCCGGCCAGCAGGAGCAGCCCCGCACACAGCGCGGCGGCCGTCGGCAGCCGCCTCACAGGGAGTCCTCCAACCGCCCCACCGCGTATCCCCCGGTCGTGACCTTGGCAGTGAGGGCGAGCACGACGAGGCCGAGGCGCACCCCGCCCGATGCCCGGCTCCTGTCATTTTGTACGACAGCTCGCATGATGCCGGATCCTCGCAGCGCTCCCCCGTGAACCCGCCCCGACACCGCGGCCGACGGCGCACCGTCCACCGACTGGCCCACAATGATCCCGTGAACGATCTCGCCCCCCTCCTCACCCCCGAAGGCCGCGCCCTGCTCGACGAGGTGCGTGACACCGACCCGGCGCGGGAGCTGGCCGTCGCGACGCGGCTGCGCCGGGAGCATCCCGCCGAGCTGGTGTCGGCGGCGCTGGGCCAGGCTCGGCTGAGGCAGCGGGCGGCGGTGAAGTTCGGGGCCGAGGACGCGGGTCGGATGTTCTTCACGCCGAACGGGGTGGAGCAGTCGACCCGGGCGAGCGTGGCGACGTATCGCGCCCACCGGATGAAGGCCCTGGGGATCACCTCCGTCGCCGACCTGTGCTGCGGCATCGGCGGCGACGCGATCGCGCTGGCCCGCGCCGGGATCCGGGTGCTGGCCGTGGACCGGGACCCGCTGACGGCCGCGGCGGCGCGGGCGAACGCCGACGCGCTGGGGCTGGCCGGCCTGATCGAGGTGCGTCAGGCCGATGTCACGGCCGTGGACACGGCCGGTTACGACGCCGTCTTCGTCGACCCCGCCCGGCGCGGCGGCCGGGGACGGATCTTCGACCCCGAGGCCTACTCACCGCCCCTGTCCTGGGCGGTGTCGGCCGCCCGCCGGGCCCCCCGAGCCGCCGCGCTGAAGATCGCTCCCGGTGTTCCGCACGAGGCGGTGCCCGAGGACGCCGAGGCCGAGTGGATCTCCGACGGCGGGGACGTGAAGGAGGCGGTGCTGTGGTTCGGCACCGAGCCGGGGGCGGTACGGGCCACGCTGCTGCCGGGCCCCCGCACCCTGCTCTCCCGCGGTCTGCCCGACCCGGAGGTCCGCCCACCCGGCCGCTACCTGTACGAGCCCGACGGCGCCGTCATCCGCGCCCACCTGGTCTCCGAGGTGGCCGACCAGGTCGACGGCGGCCTGCTCGACTCGACCATCGCGTACGTCACGGCCGACGCCCTGCGCCCGACCCCGTGCGCCACCGCCTACGAGATCACCGACCACCTCCCCTTCAACGTCAAGAAGCTGAAGGCCCTGCTGAGGGAACGCCAGGTCGGCAACCTCACCGTCAAGAAGCGGGGTTCGGCGGTCGAACCGGAGGACCTCCGCAAGAAGGTCAAGCCCCAGGGCCCGCACGCGGCCACGGTGTTCCTGACCCGGGTGGCGGGGGCGCCGGCGATGCTCATCGGGCACCCCGCGTAACCGGCAGCGGCCGACAGGCCGTCAGGGCTGCTCCGCCGCCCGCCGCAGCAACAACTCCCGCTCCCGCCCGTTCCGCGTCAGCGACGCCGCCCGTTCGAACTCCGCCCGGGCCTCCGTCGTGCGGCCCAGGCGGGACAGGAGGTCGGCCCGGACGCTGGGGAGCAGGTGGTAGTCGCGTAGGGCGGGGTCGTCGGTCAGGGAGTCGATGATGGTCAGGGCCGGGGACGGGCCCTCGGCCATGGAGACGGCCACCGCGCGATTCAGTTCCACGACCGGGGAGGGGGAGCGGGCGGCCAGGAGGCCGTACAGGACGGCGATGCGGGGCCAGTCGGTCTCCTCGTACGTGTCCGCGTGGGCGTGGCAGGCGGCGATGGCGGCCTGGAGGGTGTACGGACCCGGGGCGCCGGAGGAGGCGGCCTCGGCTCTGCCCGGCGCGGCGACGCCGCGGGCGATGAGCATGCGGTTCCAGCGGGCGCGGTTCTGGTCCTTGAGGAGGACTGGTTCCCCGATTTCTCCGGGCCGCGTCGACGCAGGTCAGCGCAGCGACTCCCACAGCTTCTTCGCCTCCGGCTCCTCGGCCACCACCCGGTTGGGGTCCGACGGCGCCCGCACCACCGGCATCGTCACCGTCCGCAGCTCGCTCGCGGACAGGCCCTGCAGGCTCTGTCCGAGCCGGGTCAGGTCGGACAGGGAGTCCAGGCCGGTGTCGGTGGTGAGGCCGGCGGTCACCGCGTCCGCGACCCGGTACAGCTTCGCCGGGTCGGTGAGCAGGTCCTGCGCGGCGATCTGTGCCAGCAGTGCCTTCACCAGCTTCTGCTGGAGGCCTATGCGGCCGAGGTCACTGCCGTCGCCGATGCCGTGCCGGGTGCGGGCCAGGGCGAGGGCCCGGGTGCCGTCCAGGTGGTGCGTGCCGGCCTTCAGGTGCAGATGGCTGTCGTCGTCGGCGATGTCCTCGTCCGTGGTGACGGTGACGCCGCCGAGCGCGTCCACGAGCTTCGCGAAGCCGGAGAAGTCGATCTCGATGTAGTGGTCCATGCGGACGCCGGTGATCGACTCGACCGTCTTCACGGCGCAGACCGGACCGCCGACCGCGTACGCGCCGTTGAACATCGAGCGGTGGGCCACCGCCGTCGAACCGCCGGACGGGCGCGGGCAGGACGGGCGGGTGACCAGGGTGTCGCGCGGGATGCTCACCACCGTCGCGCTGGTCCGCCCGGCGTCGAGGTGGACGACCATCGCCGTGTCGGAGCGGGCGCCGGAGCTGTCACCGCCGCCGAGCCTCTGGTTCTCCTTGCCGCTGCGCGAGTCCGAGCCCAGGACCAGGATGTTGAGAGCCCCGCCAGGCAGGGCGGATGCCGAGGGCGACGGAGTGGTCAGCGGCTTCGGCGGACGGTTGTCGCCCAGCGCGTCGTCGATGTCGACGCTCTTGATGTTGCCGTCGAGATGCCAGTAGGCCCAGCTCGCCGCCGCGGCGGCCAGCATCAGCAGGGCCGTCAGGGCCAGGGCGGCGGTCTTCAGCGCGCTCGACCGCCGGCCCCGTGCCTTTGCTCTCGTCCCCGTTCGCGTCGTGTCCCGTCACAGACAGGAACGTAAGTCCGAATTATTACGGGCAGGGAGCTCAGGGCGCCTTTTCTTCGGAAATTCTCAGACTTCGGGGGCCGGGCGAGCCCGGAGGCACCCGCTCTCACCCCGGTGTCACCACCGACACCGGATTGCTCCCGCTCCACGAGGCGTTGAACCCGAACGTCACCGAACCACCGTCCGGCACAGCCCCGTTGCGGCAGGCGTTCGCGCAACTGACCGCCGCGCCCGACTGGGTACAGCTCGCGCCCCAGGCCTGGGTGATCCGCTGCCCTGCGCCGAACGTCCGGTTCGCCCTCCACGACGACAGCGCGGCCCCCGAGCAGGCGATCCGCACCTGGCCCGTGCACCCGTGCTCCACTGGCTGGTGACGCCGGCCCTCGCCGTGCAGGCGCCTGTCGGGTGCGGGTTCGTCGCGGCGCCGAGCACCTCCGCGAGGGCGTGATACGCCGGTTTCGGGCCCCGCCGATCGGAACCCCGCGCTCCTTCAGCGACTGGCCGTGGGCCTCGGCGAAATCGACGATCCGGCCGGCCTCGGGCCGGTTGCGGCTTCCCGGCCCGGCTCGACCGAGTCCCACTTCACGGCGTTGCCGGGGCGAAGGCGCTGAACTCGCGTCCGGCGATCTCAGCGATCTCATTGCGGGCTTCTCCGAAACTTTCGGTAGTGCAACCGATTGGCTTCGGAGGAGGGTGGAGACGTCTGCCCCACCCGTCAGAACGTCAACTTCCGGCCACGGGCGCCCCCGTACTGCTCCGCACCACCAGGCTCGTCGCCAGCTCCACCCGGGTCGCCGCCAGAGTCCCTTCGTCCCGCCCGAGGTCGAGGACCAGCTTGGCCGCCGCCTCGGCCATCTCCGTCAGCGGCTGCCGTACGGTCGTCAGCGGCGGCCCGACCCAGGGAGCCACCGGCAGGTCGTCGAACCCGACCACACTCAGGTCCTCGGGGATGCGCAGCCCCAGCTCGCGCGCGGCCTCGTACAGCCCGAGCGCCTGGAGGTCGTTGCCGGCGAAGACGGCGGTCGGCCGGTCCGGGCGGCGCAGCAGCTCCAGGCCCCGCCGGTAGCCGGCCTCGTGATGGAAGTCGCCGTCCGCGATCAGCGCGGGGTCCACCGGCAGCCCGGCCGTCTCCAGCGCGGCCCGGTAGCCGTCGATCCGGGCGCGGCTGCACATCATCTGCGAGGGCCCGGTGATCGCGCCGATCCTCCGGTGCCCCAGCTCGACCAGGTGCCGGGTGGCCGCGAGACCGCCCTGCCAGTTGGTCGCGCCGATCGACGGCACGTCGGCGCCCGGGTCGCCGGCCGGGTCCATCACCACGAACGGGATGGAGCGGCTGGTCAGCAGCGCGCGCTGCGACTCGTCGAGCCCGGACAGGACCAGGATCACGCCGTGCGGGCGGCGCGCGGCGACCTGGTCGGCCCAGGTCCGCCCGGGGGTGAGCCGCCCCGCGCTCTCCGACAGCACCACGCTCAGACCCGCGTCCCTGGCCACGTTCTCCACGCCCCTGATGACCTCCATCGCCCAGGCGCTCTCCAGCTCGTGGAAGACCAGGTCGATCAGGGGCGAGCGGGTCGCCTCGGCACGGCGGCGCCGGTAGCCGTGGGCGCGCAGCAGGTCCTCGACGCGGGCACGGGTGGCCGGGGCGACGTCGGCGCGGCCGTTCAGGACCTTCGAAACAGTCGGCGCCGACACGCCGGCCTCACGGGCGATCTCGGCGAGCGTCGCGGTCTGCGCGGTGCGCCCCTGCGTCCGGGTTTGTGTCCGGCTTTCAACGGGCTCCGGGGAAGTCATGGCGGCGATCGTAACCCTGCGGGCCCCCTTGACGAAGTCCTCGCGGCGCCATAGGTTCCCGGAACATTCGAAGAGTACAACGAAACATTCGTAGACATGTTCGTGAGAACCGCTCGTCAGCACCGTTCGTGAGAGGGCCGTCCGTCCACCCGACAGGAGCTTCATGACCACCGTGCCCTGGCGTGACCCCGCCCTGCCCGCCGCCGCCCGCGTCGGCGATCTGCTCTCCCGGATGACCCTGGAGGAGAAGACCGCCCAGCTGTACGGCGTGTGGGTGGGGGCCTCGACGGACGGCGACGGAGTCGCTCCGCACCAGCACGACATGACCGTGGAATACGACTGGGACGAGCTGATCGCGCGCGGCCTGGGCCAGCTCACGCGCTCCTTCGGCACCGCCCCCGTAGACCCGGCGCTGGGCGCGCAGGCTTTGGCCCGCGCCCAGCGCCGTATCACCGAGGCCGGCCGCTTCGGCATCCCGGCGATCGCCCACGAGGAGTGCCTGGCCGGCTTCACCGCCTGGCAGGCCACGGCCTACCCGGTCCCGCTGGCGTGGGGCGCGACCTGGGATCCCCCGCTGGTCGAGGAGATGGCCCGCCGTATCGGCGACGACCTGCGCTCGGCCGGCGTCCACCAGGGCCTCGCGCCCGTTCTGGACGTCGTACGCGATCCGCGCTGGGGCCGCGTGGAGGAGACCATCGGCGAGGACCCGTACCTGGTCGGCACGGTCGGCTCGGCCTATGTGCGGGGGCTGGAGTCGGCCGGGGTCATTGCCACCCTCAAGCACTTCGCCGGGTACGCCTCCTCGGCGGGCGCCCGCAACCTGGCACCGGTGCGGGCCGGCATCCGCGAGTTCGCGGACGTCACGCTTCCTCCCTTCGAGATGGCGCTGCGCGAGGGCGGGGCCCGCTCGGTGATGGCCGCCTACACCGAGCGGGACGGCGTCCCGGCCTCGGCGGACCCCGAGCTGCTGACCCGACTGCTGCGCGAGGAGTGGGGCTTCACCGGCACGGTCGTCGCCGACTACTTCGGCATCGGCTTCCTGCAGACCCTCCACCGGGTCGCCGGCACCCCGGCCGAGGCGGCCCACGCGGCCCTCGACGCCGGCATCGACGTCGAACTGCCCACGCTCAAGTGCTACGGCGATCCCCTCCAGGAGGCCGTCCGGTCGGGCCGGATCCCCGAGGAGCTCGTGGACCGAGCGGCCCGCCGCGTCCTGCTCCAGAAGTGCGAACTGGGCCTGCTGGATCAGGACTGGACCCCCGAGCCGGCCGCCGCGGTGAACCTGGACTCGACGGGCAACCGGATCCTGGCCCGCCGCCTCGCCGAGGAGTCGGTGGTGCTGCTCGACAACCCCGACGGCCTGCTCCCGCTGGCCCCCGACACCCGGATCGCGGTGGTCGGCCCCCGGGCCGCCGACGCCCTGGCGATGCTGGGCTGCTACTCCTTCCCGTCCCACGTCCTCACCCACCACCCCGACGTGCCGACCGGCATCGAGATCCCGACCCTCCTCGACGCCCTGCGCACCGAACTACCCGACGCCAAGGTGACGTTCGCGCAGGGCTGCGACACGGCCGACCCGGACACCGCGGGCTTCGAGGAGGCCGTCGCCCGCACCGCCGAGGCGGACGTGTGCGTGGCGGTCCTCGGCGACCGGGCGGGTCTGTTCGGCCGCGGCACCTCGGGCGAGGGCTGCGACGCGACGGACCTCGGCCTGCCGGGCGCCCAGGGCGAACTGCTGGACGCACTGGTCGCCACCGGGGTGCCCGTGGTGCTGGTCCTGCTGACGGGCCGTCCGTACGCCCTGGGGCGCTGGCACGGGCGCCTGGGAGCCGTCGTCCAGGCCTTCTTCCCGGGGGAGGAGGGCGGCCCGGCGGTCGCGGGCGTGCTGTCGGGCCGCGTGAACCCGTCGGGCCGCCTCCCCGTCAGCGTCCCGCAGGTCCCCGGCGGCCAGCCCTGGACGTACCTCCAGCCGCCCCTGGGCCTCGCGGGCGAGGTCAGCAACCTCGACCCGACCCCGCTGTACGCCTTCGGCCACGGCCGCTCGTACACGACCTTCGCGTGGGAGGACAGCACCGCCGGCGAGCCGGTGGAGATCGGCACGGACGGCTCGTACGAGGTGTCGGTGACCGTCCGCAACACGGGCGAGCGCGAGGGCGCGGAGGTGGTGCAGCTGTACCTGCACGACCCGGTGGCGTCCGTGACCCGCCCCGACATGCGGCTGATCGGCTACCAGCGCGTGGCGGCGGCCCCGGGCGGCGCGGCCCGGGTGACGTTCCGCTTCCACGCGGACCTGTCGTCCTTCACCGACCGCTCGGGCCGGCGGGTGGTCGAGCCGGGTGAGCTGGAACTGAGGCTGGCGGCATCGAGCGCGGACGTACGGCACACCGCCCGCCTCACCCTCACCGGCCCGGTCCGGGTACTCGGTACCGACCGGCGGCTGCGGTGCGAGACCGAGGTGTCACCGGACCCGGGCTGACCGGCCCGGTCAGTCGAGGGCGACCGACTCGAAACGCCACCGGTGCACCGCCCGGGCCACCAACTCCCCGTCCGGCTCCGGAAGTTCGGGCAGCTCGGCGTCGAACGGGGCATCCCACCAGGTGAGGACGAGGACCCGGTCCTGGGGAGCGCGCAGGGTCTCACGGCGCAGCGGCTCACGGGGCAGCTCCTGGGCGCGTGCCCAGGCCAGCAGGTCCTCGCCCCGCCCGGGCACGGCCCGCGCCTCCCACATCAAGGCGACCGTCACGAGTAGAGGTTCTCCTTGCCGGCCTCGTGCACGTGATCGTGGTGGTGGCCCGGGACGTGCGGCTCCGTCACCGGCAGCGAGGAGTCGGCCGACAGGTCCCAGCTCGACGCGGCACGTCCCCGGGCCACCATCTCGGCGCCGAGCGCGGCGACCATCGCCCCGTTGTCCGTGCACAGCTTGGGCCGCGGCACCCGCAGCCGGATGCCGGCCGCCTCGCAGCGCTCCTGGGCCAGGACGCGCAGGCGGGAGTTGGCGGCCACACCGCCGCCGATCATCAGGTGGTCGACGCCCTCGTCCTTGCAGGCCCGGACGGCCTTGCGGGTCAGCACGTCCACGACCGCCTCCTGGAAGGAGGCCGACACGTCCCGCACCGGCACCTCCTCCCCCGCCGCCCGCTTCGCCTCGATCCAGCGGGCCACGGCCGTCTTCAGCCCCGAGAAGGAGAAGTCGTACGCCGGATCGCGCGGTCCGGTCAGGCCGCGCGGAAACGCAATCGCGTTCGGGTCGCCCTCCCTCGCGTACCGGTCGATGACCGGCCCGCCCGGGAAGCCCAGGTTCAGCACTCGCGCGATCTTGTCGAAGGCCTCTCCGGCCGCGTCGTCGATGGTCGCGCCCATCGGGCGGACGTCGGAGGTGATGTCCGAGGACAGCAGCAGCGAGGAGTGGCCGCCGGAGACCAGCAGCGCCATGGTCGGCTCGGGCAGCGCGCCGTGCTCCAGCTGGTCCACGCAGATGTGCGAGGCGAGATGGTTGACGCCGTACAGAGGCTTGCCGAGCGCGTACGCGTAGGCCTTCGCCGCCGAGACGCCGACCAGCAGGGCGCCGGCGAGACCGGGACCGGCGGTGACGGCGATGCCGTCGAGGTCGCGGGCGCTGACGCCCGCCTCCCTCAGCGCACGGTCGATGGTGGGGACCATCGCCTCCAGGTGGGCGCGGCTCGCGACCTCGGGGACGACACCGCCGAAGCGGGCGTGCTCGTCGACGCTGGAGGCGACGGCGTCGGCCAGCAGGGTGGTGCCGCGGACGATGCCGACGCCGGTCTCGTCGCAGGAGGTCTCGATGCCGAGGACGAGTGGTTCGTCAGCCATTGATCTCGGTTCCTTGTGCGGAAGTTGAACCCGCGGCGGAGCCGCCGTCGGGTTTCGCGGTCAGTCGCATCACCAGGGCGTCCACGTTCCCCGGCTGGTAATAGCCACGACGGAAGCCGATGGGCTCGAAGCCGAAGCGCTCGTACAGCTTCTGCGCGCGGACGTTGTCGACGCGGCACTCCAGCATCACCTCGGCGCACTCGAAGGCGGTCGCCGCCCGCAGCAGCTCGGCCAGCAGCCGCCCGCCGAGGCCGGTGCCCCACAGGTCGCGGGCCACGGCGATGGTCTGGACGTCGGCCTGCTCACCGGAGGCGACCAGCCCGGCGTAGCCGACGATCCGGGCGCCGGCCTCGGCGACCACGTACCGCCGGGACGCCTCCGGCCCGCGGGCGTGGGCCAGTTCGGACCAGAACATGCCACGCGACCAGGCGTCCTCGGGAAACAGGGCCCGCTCCAGCTCCAGCACCGGGTCGATGTCCCACCAGCGCATCTCGCGCAGCGCACACGTCACGGATTCGGTCACTTGGGGGTGACCACCTTGTAGTTCTTGGGGACTTGGGCATCGGGGCGGCGCAGATACAGCGGCCGGGGCGCTGGGAGTTCCTCGCCCGCCGCCAGTTTCTCGGCGGCCAGCCGGGCGAGGGCGGCGGCGGACACGTGCTCGGGCTCGTGCGCCTTGGGGAAGGTGTCCGGGTAGAGCAGCGCGCCCGCGCCGACCGCGGGCAGGCCCTTGACCTGTTCGGCGATGTCGGCGGGCCGGTCGACGGCCGGGTCGGTGAGGCGGGTGCGGGAGTCGGCGTAGCGCGCCCAGTACACCTCCTTGCGGCGGGCGTCGGTCGCCACGACGAAGGGGCCTTCGAGGTCGGCGGCGCGGGCGAGGCCGTCCAGCGTGCACACGCCGTGCACGGGGACGCCGAGCGCCAGCCCGAAGGTCTCCGCGGTCATCAGCCCGACACGCAGCCCGGTGTACGGACCCGGGCCGGTGCCGGCGACGATCCCGGTGACGGCGTCGAGCTTCAGGCCGGCCTCGGCGAGCACCCGGTCGATCGCCGGCAGCAGCAGTTCCCCGTGCCGCCGCGCGTCCACCTGGCTCGACGAGGCGATGACGTCGCGGCCGTCGTGCAGCGCGACGGTGACGGCGGGTGTGGCGGTATCCAGAGCGAGCAAGAGCACGCAAACAGCCTACGGCTCCGCGGGGCCCGTGTCGGACGTCCCGCCGTCCGCCCGTCGGGGCGTGCCCCGCGGCCCCACGGAGAGGGAGCCTGCTCCAGCGAAGCCGGGAACTCGGAGGAGCGAGCGATCCCAGGGCCGAGGGCCGTCCCCGTTCCGGGCATGCGGTGACGGCCCGACAGCGCGGCGGGCGGGCGGGCCTGGCATCGCGCGGCAGACAGGACGTTCGACACGGGCCCCGGCCCGGCACGGCCGCACCTGCCGGGCCGTCACCTGCTGCTACCGTCACCTACCGTCACGGCAGGGACGTACGACGCGGAGGTGGCCGCCGGTGGCAGTCAGCAGCTCGGGAATCGTGGCCGGGCTCACCGCCGCGGCCCTCGCGGCGGTCGGCTATCTCGCCTACCAGGCGTCGGCGACCGTCCCAGCCGGTCTGGGCAGACCGCAGGCGGGCGCCTCACCTACGGTCGGCACCTCGAAGGCGCCCCGGCCCAAGAAGGATCCCGCCGCGCTGCCCGGCGGATCCGGCACGGGCGCCCGGGTCGTGTACTCCCTGCGCGGCGACCGGGTGTGGCTGGTGGGCACGGACGAGGTGGTCACGCGCACGTTCGAGGTCGACCCGAGCGCGGTGGACCCGGCCCCGGGCAGCTACTCGGTGACATCCCGCTCGAACGCGATCACCGGCTCCGACGGCATCCCCGTCGAACACGTCGTGCGCTTCACCAGCGTGGACGGCGTGGTCATCGGCTTCAGCGCGGCCGTGGACGGCTCGACCGCCGCCCCCGACCCGAAGGTACGCACGGGCGGCATCCGCGAGTCACGTGTGAACGGCGACGCGATGTGGACGTTCGCGACGATCGGCCGCAGGGTCGTCGTGGTCCGCTAGGGCCCGCCTGGCAGCTCTAGGCCGCTTCCCGGTGTTCCGGCGCCCGTTCGGAGTAGTCCGGCTCGGGAGCGCGCGGGGGCGTGGAGATCAGGGCCGCTGCCTCGCCGGCCGCCAGCAGGTCACGCATGGACACCCCGGCGACCGCGAACGGCTGCGGCTGCCCCTTGCTCTCTGTAGCCGACATGGACGCCTCCCGAAGGCCGGGGCAAACGAAGTTAGGTTCACCTAACTACGGACTGGATACCATGTGACCACGCACAAGACGCCGAACGCAACATCTTGCCGACGTCTTGTCGGAACGTTCATCAAAAGACCGCACATCGCGACTTACGCGGCGAGCACGCTCAGGTCGGCCGACGCCCAGCGTTCGCCCACACCGGTGATCGTCATCTGCCGGACCTCGTCGGTCGTGTCGCCCACCGCCCGGTGGATGACGACCTGGAGCCGGTCCTCGGTCAGCTCCTCGACCTTGCCCTCGCCCCACTCCACGACCATCACGGACTCGGGCAGCGAGACATCGAGGTCGAGGTCCTCCATCTCGTCAAGACCGCCGGAGAGTCGGTAGGCGTCGACATGGACCAGCGGCGGCCCCTCGCCCAGCGAGGGATGCACCCGGGCGATCACGAAGGTCGGCGAGGTGACGGCCCCGCGCACGCCGAGCCCCTCCCCCAGCCCACGGGTCAGCGTCGTCTTGCCCGCCCCGAGCTCTCCGCTGAGCATCACCAGGTCACCGGCGCGCAGCAGTTTCGCGAGCCGGCGGCCCAGCTCCCGCATCTGCTCGGGGGACGTGACGACGATCTGGACGGATCCGGGCTCAGCCGGGCTGTGCGGTGCTGGTGCTTCCATAGCCCTTCACGGTAGCCCCTGAGGGCACGGCACCCGTGCGGGTGAGCAGGTCGGCGAGACGGTCGGTGACCACTTCCGGGTGTTCCAGCATCACCAGATGCCCCGCGTCCGGCACCAGCACCAGCTCGGCGTCCGGCAGCAGATCGGCGATCGCCTCGCTGTGCTCACTGGGCGTCACCAGGTCCTGCACCCCGGCCAGGACGAGGACCGGCATGTCCGCGAAGTACCCGAGCGCCTCGGTCTTGTCGTGGTCGTTGAACGCCGGGTAGTACTCGGCGACCACGTCGATCGGCGTGCTCTCGATCATCCGCTCGGCGAACCGGGCGACGGCCGGATCGACGTCCCGGGACGCGAAGGAGTACCGCTTGATGATCCCGGCGAACAGGTCCGCGGTGGCCCGGCGCCCCTTCTCCACCAGGTCGGCCCGCTGCCCCAGCGCCTTCAGCACGCCGGGCAGCACCCGCCGCACCGCGTTGACGCCGGCGACCGGAAGCCCGTAGTTGACCTCGCCGAGCCGCCCCGACGACGTCCCCACGAAGGCGACCCCGACGACCCGCTCGCTGATCAGCTCGGGGTACTGGTCGGCCAGTGCCATCACCGTCATGCCGCCCATCGAGTGGCCGACCAGCACGATCGGCCCCTCGGGGGCGGTCGCGTCGATGACGGCCTTCAGGTCGCGGCCCAGCTGCTCGATGCTGACCGGCTCGTCGTCCCGCGTCTGGGCCATGCCCCGCCCGGACCTGCCATGGCTGCGCTGGTCCCAGTGCACGGTCCGTACGACGCCGCGCAGGGCCGCCCGCTGGAAGTGCCAGGAGTCCTGGCTGAGGCAGTAGCCGTGGCTGAAGACGACGGTGACGGGCGCGGGTGACTTGCGGCCGAAGAGCCGTCGGCGGCGCGGGCCGATGGCGGCGGGGGCGGCCTCGGGGTCGATGTCGTCGACCTCGTAGTACAGCTCCGTACCGTCGTCGGCGAACGCCTTGCCGGGCATGCCGCGCAGCGAGCCGTAGGGTCCCGCCGAGTCCAGGGCGAGCCGGGCCTTCTGGCGCATGCCCCGGCCGACCGTCATCCGCTCCAGGGCGACACCGGCGGCCGCGCCCGCGGCCACCACGCCTATCGCGACGCCGGCGATGCCGGTCGCCCGGCGCCAGCCTCCCGCCGCCCCCGCGGCGGAGGCCGCGACGGCCGCGGAGGCGGCGTTCGCGACGGCCTCCGCACTGCTCTCGCTCACGTACCGCTCCTCTTCGCCGGGGTGCTGATCAGCTTCGTTGTCGTGGGACGGCCGGGTGATGCCGTTGGTGCTGGTGTTGCCAGGGTGCCTGTTGTTCCTCGCGTGACCGCTCCCTGGGCGAGTTACCCGTCCTGTTCCTCATTCACATAGACGCGAGGAACGCGCGTTCCGATCCGGGTCACGATCTCGTAGGCGATGGTTCCGGCCGCCTGGGCCCAGTCCTCGGCGGTGGGCTCACCGCGGTCCCCGGGACCGAAGAGGACCGCCTCGGCGCCCGCCGCGGGCTCGTCGCCGCCCAGATCCACCACGAACTGGTCCATGGCGACCCGACCCGCGATCGTGCGCCACTTGCCCTCGACCAGGACCGGGCCGGCCGAGGAGGCGTGCCGCGGGATGCCGTCCGCGTAGCCCAGCGGGACGAGGCCGAGGGTGGTCTCGCCGGGGGTCACGTAGCGGTGGCCGTAGCTGACGCCGTGCCCGCCCGGTACGTGCTTGACCAGGGCGAGCGAGGCGGACAGCGTCATCACCGGCCGCAGCCCGAAGTCGGCCGGGGTGCCGAGCTCGGGGCTGGGCGAGATGCCGTAGGTGGCGATGCCGGTGCGGACCAGGTCGAAGTGGCTCTCGGGGAGGGTGAGCGTGGCCGGCGAGTTGGCGATGTGCCGGACCTCGGGCCGGGCCCCCCGCTCCTCGGCGTACGCGACCATCTCCCGGAAGAGGCCGAGCTGGGCGGCGATGGAGGGGTGGCCGGGCTCGTCGGCACAGGCGAAGTGCGACCACAGGCCCGTGACGCGCAGGAGTCCCTCGGCCTCGGCGCGCAGGGCCGCGCGGACGAGTCCGGCCCAGTCGTCGCCGGGCTGGCAGCCGTTACGCCCGAGCCCGGTGTCGGCCTTGAGCTGCACGCGAGCGGGCCGGTCGGCTCCCCGGGCCGCCTCGACGACCTCCTCCAGGGCCCACATCCCGCTGACGGACACGTCGAGGTCGGCCTCGATCGCCTCGCGCCAGGGTCCGCCGGGCGTCCACAGCCAGCACATGATGCGGCCCGGCAGCCCGGCGGCCCGCAGGGCGAGGGCCTCCTCGGGCGTGGCCGTGCCCAGCCATCGCGCCCCCGCGGCGACGGCAGCCCGGGCGCACGGCACAGCCCCGTGGCCGTACGCCTCGGACTTCACCACGGCCATCAGGGCCGCGCCCGGCGCATGGGCGCGCAGAGCCCGCACATTGGCCCGCAGGGCGGCCAGGTCGATCTCGGCGCGGGCCCTCAGGGGCGCGGTCCGCGGGGCTGTTCTCTCGCTCATCGCGCCCAGTGTCTCAGAGGGGCCCGACAGCTCTGCGGCGGCGGCCCCGGTCGGCGGGTCACGCGCACAGAGAAGCGGGCGGGGAGCGCGGGCCTGGTGCCGCACCGCCAAGATGCCCCGAACGGCCCGCACCCGACTTCCAGCCCGTCCGGCGCTTGAGGACGAGGCCGCCCGGGCCAGGCCTCCAGCCCGTCCGGCGAGGACGAGGCCGTCCAGGCCGAAGCGGGGGCCCGGGGGCGGCAGCCCCCGGAGTCGGGAAGGGAAGGGGCGGAGGGGGCGACCCACCCCCATAGCAACCCCCACCCACCCGCGCCGAACGCCCACCGCCACGGCCACCGCCACGGCCCACGGCCCACGGCCCACGGCCCACGGCCACAGCCACAGCCACAGCCACAGCCACAGCCACAGCCACAGCCACAGCCACAGCCACAGCCAGGCTCCCGCCCCCCCGCCCCGCCCGCCCCCACAAGTCACTCAGCCAAGAACATTCCGCCAAGCCCCCGGAACCGCATCCGCGACATCATGCGCCCCCACCGGCGCCCCGTCCGCCGCCAACCGCCCGGCGAGCCCATGCAGATACGCCCCCACACTCCCCGCATCCACCGCCGACAACCCCGCCGCCAGCAACGACCCACCCAGCCCCGACAACACGTCCCCGCTCCCTGCCGTCGCCAGCCACCCCGTCCCCGTCGGGTTCACCCGCACCGCGCCACCTCCCGAGTCGGCCACCAGCGTCGTGGACCCCTTCAGCAACACCGTCGCCCCGTACCGCCGCGCCAGCTCCCGCGCCGCCGCCAGCCGGGCCGCCCTCGACCTCCCCCCGCTCCACAGCCAGCAGGGCCGCCGCCTCCCCCGCGTGCGGCGTCATCAGCGTCGGCGCCCGCCGCCCCCGCACGACCTCCGCGTCCGCCAGCCGCAACCCGTCCGCGTCGATCAGCACCGGCACGTCCGCCGCCAGCACCTCCGCCACCGTCGCCGCGTCGTCCCCGGCCCCCGGTCCGACGACCCACGCCTGGACCCGCCCGGCGTGCTTCGGCCCCTGATCCGACACGAGCGTCTCGGGAAACCGCGCGATGACGGCGTCCCCGGCCGGCCCGACGTACCGCACGGCCCCGGCCCCGCCCCGCAGCGCGCCCGAGACGGCGAGCACCGCGGCGCCCGGATACCGCGCCGACCCGGCGGCGATCCCGACCACGCCCCGCCGGTACTTGTCGCTCTCCGCCCCCGGCACGGGCAGCAGCGCGGGCCACGTCCTCGTGCTGCAACGCCTCCAGCTCCGGCTCGACCGGCAGCTCCAGCCCGATGTCGACCAGCCGCACCGACCCCGCGTACTCCCGTGCGGGATCGACCAGGAGCCCCGGCTTGTGCGTCCCGAACGTCACGGTCAGATCGGCCCGCACGGCATGCCCACGCACCTCGCCGGTGTCGGCGTCGACCCCGCTCGGCAGATCGACGGCGACGACGGTCCCGCGCGAGCGCCCGGCCGCGGCGGCCAACGGCACCGCGTCCGGCCGCAGCCCGCCCTTCCCGCCGATCCCGACGATCCCGTCGACGACGAGGTCCGCGCCCTCGACCACTGCCTCCCCGTCACCGGCCCCCGCGACCCGCCCCCCGGCCCGCCGCAACGCCGCGAGCCCCGCCGCGTGCGCCCGCTCCGGCGCGAGCAGCACCGCCGTGACCCCGGCCCCCCGATGGGCCAGCCGGGCTCCGGCGTACAGGGCGTCACCCCCGTTGTCGCCACTGCCGACCAGCAGCACGACCCTGCTGCCGTACACCCGACCCAGCAGGTCGGCGCAGGCCGCGGCGAGCCCGGCGGCGGCGCGTTGCATCAGGGCCCCCTCCGGAAGCCGCGCCATCAGCTCCCGTTCGGCGTTCCGGACCGTCTCCACGCTGTACGCAGTACGCATGCGGTCGAGTTTCCCGCAGGACCGCCGGCCCACTCCCCCTCACACGCCTCCTCCGCACCGGCGAACCCTGTCGCATCCATTGACGCTTTGCCGCCCCTTTGCCAGACTCCCGCCGCGCAGAAAGCGCTTGCACACTCCCCCTCGTTCGACGAAACCGAGGCCCCCCATGGGACGCAGAGCCGCATTACTGGCCGCCGCCGGCGCCACCGCCCTCCTTACCGCCGCCGGCACCCTGACCGCCCCCGCCACGGCCGCCCCCACGCGCGCACTGGCCTGCGGAGACGGCTCCTACCAGGCCGAGGCCGTGCAGAGCGGCGGCAACTGGACCGCCCGACGCGGCGGCAGCACCGTCTACACCGGCACCGACATGCGCGCGGCCGTCCAGGCGGCCGTCAACAGCCTGACCTCCGGGCGCACTTCGAAGGAACGGGTCGTGGTCCGCGGTTCGGGTTCGGTCTCGGCGGGCTCCCGCATCTCACTGCCGAGCTACACCGTCCTCGACGTCTGCGGCACGATCAACGTCACCGGCAGCGGCTCGGGCGACCAGGCGCCGGTCTACTCGCGCGGCACCCGCGACGTCGAGGTCCAGAACCTCAAGCTCACCGGCACCCCGCTGTACGGCATCTTCCTGCGCAACGTCCAGAACGTGGTGCTCGGCCAGATCGACATGCGCCTCTCCCGCGGCCTGGGCGTCCGCATCGACAACCGCGGCGACACCAGCCAGTGGACGCGCAACGTCCGCATCGACGACGTCTACGTCTCCGGCGCGTCCAGCCACGCGGTCGAGACCTACGGCGTCGACGGCATCACCATCGGCACGGTGACGGCCCGCAACGTCGGAGAGTCGGGCCTGCTGCTCAACCAGACCATCAACGCCAAGGTCACCAAGGTGGACGCCGAGAACGCCGGCACGGGCACCGGCTACGCCGCCTTCCGCATGGCCAACCGCAACGGCCGGGTCGGCAGCGGCTACCCCACCAACATCCGCGTCGGCGAGGTCGTCGCGCGCGGCGGCGGACGCGGCGTGTTCTGCGTCTCGGAGAGCGGCGGGGCCGTCATCGACAGAGTGACGCTCTCCAACACCGGCAACAACTCGGTCCTGATCGAGAACTGCTACAACGTCAGCCTGGCGGCGCAGAGCGGCACGATCACGGGCGGTGGCGAACTGCGCCTGGCGGCCCGCTCGGAGTTCCCCAACAACAAGGACATCACCATCCAGAACCTGACGGTCACCAACTCGGCCATCAGGGAGAGCCCGTGCGGCGAGAACACGACGTTCCGCAACATCACACGGGTGAACAGCAGCCAGTCGATCTGCTGACCCGGCCCCCCATGCTCCGAAACCCCCGCCACCAACACCCGGCGGGGGTTTTGGGGGTCCCGCCCCACGGACAACGGTCCGGGCGTATGATCGAACCGGGTTTTGAACTCGTTCAAAAAGGGGGATCGGCGAGACATGACCAGTTCGACAGCGCCCAACGACACGGACAGCCCCGCCACCGCCCTCGGCCCGACGGCCCTGATCCTCGGCGCCTTCTCGGCGGTGGGCACCTGGGCGTTCCTGATCCCGTGGACGGTGCCGGCCGGCGCCCTCGCGGTGACGTTCGGGACGATGGGCCTCCACTACGCCCGCAAAGGCACGGGCCGGCTGTGGCCCGCGGCGGCCGGGACGACCCTGGGCGCGATCGGCCTCATCGGCACGATCACGCTGATCTGGTCCCTGGCCTAGGGGTCGTCGCACCAGGCCCCGCCTCAGCGTCGCGATCCAACGACAGGCCCCAGGGGCCGTCGCACCAGGCCCCGCGCCTGCGGCCTGATCCAAACGACAGGGCCCAGGGGCCGTCGCACCAGGCCCCGCGTCTGCGGCCTGGTCAGGACGGCAGGCTCCAGGACCTCATCCCTCCGCGATCACCACCGCGGAGGCCACCCCCGCGTCATGGCTCAGGGACACGTGCCAGCTCCGCACGCCGAGTTCGGCGGCCCGCGCGGCCACCGTCCCGCTCACCCGCAGCCGGGGCTGCCCACTGTCCTCGACACACACCTCGGCATCCGTCCACAGCAGCCCGGGCGGCGCGCCGAGCGCCTTGGCCAACGCCTCCTTGGCCGCGAACCGCGCGGCGAGAGAGGCGACGCCCCGCCGCTCCCCGCTGGGCAGCAGCAGCTCCCGCTCCACGAACAGCCGCGCGGCCAAGGCGGGCGTGCGCTCCAGTGAAGCCGCGAACCGCTCGATCTCGGCAACGTCGATGCCGACCCCGATGATGCTCATGGGCAGCACCCTACGGTGACGGGCCCGATCCGGGGCGAACGGCTCCCGGGTACCGCCCGGCCGACCCCGTGATCCTCAACTCCCCACCCCCGCTATAGAGTTCGCGCTGACCGCGATGTGCAAACGGCATCGCACCGAACGGGAGGACACCGTCCATGAAGTTCACGTCGCTGGGGACCGCGGCCAGTGCCATAGCTCTCCTCGCCACGGCCCTCACCGGCACCGTCGCCACCGCCGGCACCGCCGCCGCGGCGACGCAGCCCGACTGCAGCAGCGCGCTGACCAACGTGAAGCCCAAGGCGACCGTCAACCTCCGCAGCCAGCCCAAGACGAGCTCGACCGCTCTCGGCACCTGGGGGGCGGGCCAGAAGGGCGGCATCTGCTTCGGCGGCAGCAAGCCCGTCACCGGCGGCAGCTACACGGCCTGCGGCAAGACGAGCAACAAGTGGTACTTCGGGGGCCCCAACAGCACCAGCGTGGAGGGCTGGGTCCCCGCGACCTGCCTGCCCATCTGAGTATCCGACGGCCTGACCGGCTGATCCGAGGGGCGAAGGGCATCCGGCCCTTCGCCCCTTCCGCTCACTCCGGCTTCAAGCTCACTCCACCGTCACCGACTTGGCCAGGTTCCGGGGCTGGTCCACCTCGTTCCCCCGGGCCGTCGCCAGCTCGCACGCGAACACCTGCAGCGGCACGGTCGCGACGAGCGGCTGCAGCAGGGTCGGCGTGGCGGGAATCCGGACGAGGTGATCCGCGTACGGCACGACCGCCTCGTCACCCTCCTCGGCGATCACGATCGTCCGCGCACCCCGCGCCCGGATCTCCTGGATGTTGGACACGATCTTGTCGTGCAGCACCGACCGCCCGCGCGGCGACGGCACCACCACGACCACCGGCAGGTCCTCCTCGATCAGGGCGATCGGCCCGTGCTTCAGCTCCCCGGCCGCGAACCCCTCGGCGTGCATGTAGGCGAGTTCCTTGAGCTTCAGCGCGCCTTCGAGCGCCACCGGATACCCGACGTGCCGACCGAGGAACAGCACCGTCTTCTTCGAGGCCAGCGTGCGCGCCAGCTCCCGCACCGGCTCCATCGTGCCCAGCACCTGCTGCACCGCGTCGGCGATCGAGGACAGGTCGCGGATCACCGCCCGGATCTCGTCGCCCCACTTCGTGCCCCGCACTTGGCCCAGGTACAGGGCCACCAGGTAGCACGCCACCAGCTGCGTCAGGAACGCCTTGGTCGAGGCGACGGCCACCTCCGGGCCCGGCGTGCGTGTACAGCACCGCGTCCGACTCACGCGGGAATCGTCGAACCGTTGGTGTTGCAGATCGCCAGCACCTTGGAGCCCTGCTCACGGGCGTGCCGCAGCGCCATCAGCGTGTCCATGGTCTCGCCGGACTGGGAGATGGCGATGACCAGCGTCTGCGCGTCCAGGATCGGATCCCGGTAGCGGAACTCGCTGGCCAGCTCCACCTCGCAGGGCAGCCGCGTCCAGTGCTCGATCGCGTACTTGGCGATCATCCCGGCGTGGAAGGCCGTACCGCAGGCGACGATGACGACCTTGTCGATCTCCCGCAGCACCCGCGGGGGGATCCGCACCTCGTCGAGTGTCAGCGAACCGGCGCCGTCGATCCGGCCCAGGAGCGTGTCGGCGACCGCCTTGGGCTGCTCGGCGATCTCCTTGAGCATGAAGTAGTCGTAGCCGCCCTTCTCCGCGGCCGAGGCGTCCCAGTCGACGTGGTACGCCCGCACGTCGGCCGGGCGGCCGTCGAAGCCGGTGACCGTCACGCCGTCCCGGCGCAGCTCCACCACCTGGTCCTGGCCGAGCTCGATCGCCGCGCGCGTGTGGGCGATGAACGCGGCGACGTCGGAGGCGAGGAAGGTCTCGCCGTCGCCGACGCCGACCACCAGCGGTGAGTTGCGGCGCGCGCCCACCACCACGTCCGGCTCGTCGGCGTGCACCGCGACCAGCGTGAAGGCGCCCTCCAGCCGCCGGCACACCGCCGCATCGCCTCGGCAAGGTCGCCGCCGGAGGAGAACGCCCGGCGATCAGATGGGCGACGACCTCGGTGTCGGTCTCGGAGGCAAAATCGTGGCCGCGCTCGGCCAGCTCGGCCCGCAGCGCAGCGAAGTTCTCGATGATGCCGTTGTGGACGACCGCGACCCGGCCCGCGTTGTCCAGGTGCGGGTGGGCGTTGGTGTCCGTCGGCCCGCCGTGGGTGGCCCAGCGGGTGTGCCCGATGCCGGTCGTGCCGGCGGCAGCGGCTGCCCGGCCAGCTCCTTCTCCAGGTTGGCAGCTTCCCGGCCTTCTTCGCCGTGGCCAGCCCGCCGTCGGCGAGGACGGCGACGCCGGCCGAGTCGTACCCCCGGTACTCCAGCCGCTTCAGCCCGGCCATCACGACCTCGAGCGCGGACTGCGGCCCCACGTATCCCACGATTCCACACATGGGCGGCAGCTTAGGGTCGATTCCCGCGCCGAACCGGCCGTAGCGTGCCCGAAATCGGAAATAATACGGGCTGAAGTCGAGAGGACCGCGTCCGGCGTGAGCGGCACCGGGACGCGAAGGAGAGGAAGACCTCGTCGAGCGAGGAGCGGCGCAGGGCCAGCCCCCCACCGCGATGCCCTCCCGGTCCGGCGCGCGCACGACGGCCGGCATCAGCTCGGGGTCCTTCCCCGGGGGCGGTGCCCATCTCGACCTCGATCCGGACGTGCGGCCCGGCGGCCCCGGACCGAGCCCACCTGTGACGCACACCACTGACATTCCTCCTGCACCAGCCTTCACCAGGAGGAAGTGGAGCGAACACCTCGCGTGACGGATCCCACCTCACCATCTGTTCGTACGCCCGTAACAATGGACTGTGATCTCTCCGGTCTCCCCGATGCCCCGGAGTGCCCACCGGCCCCGCCCGGAGGCCGACTCCCTGACGTCGACCTCACCCGAGCCGAGTGGAGCGCGCTGCGTGACAAGACGCCGCTGCCGCTCACGGCCGAGGAGGTCGAGAAGCTGCGCGGTCTCGGCGACGTGATCGACCTCGACGAGGTGCGGGACATCTACCTCCCGTTGTCCAGACTTCTCTCAACCTCTACGTCGGTGCCACCGACGGCCTCAGAGGCGCGCTGAACACGTTCCTGGGCGAGGAGGGCAGGGTTCCCAGTCGGGCACCCCGTTCGTCATCGGGATCGCCGGCCGGTGGCCGTCGGCAAGAGCACCGTCGCGCGCTGCTCCAGGCGCTGCTCGCGCGCTGGCCCGAGCATCCGCGCGTCGCGCTGGTCACCACCGACGGCTTCCTGCTGCCCACGAGGAACTCCAGGCCCGCGGCCTGATGTCCCGCAAGGGCTTCCCGGAGACCTACGACCGCCGGGCCCTGACCATTTCGTCGCCGACATCAAGGCCGGCAAGAACGAGGTCACCGCGCCCGGTCTACTCCCACCTGATCTACGACATCGTCCCCGACAAGAGGCTCAACGGTCCGCCGCCCCGACATCCTGATCGTCGAGGGCCTGAACGTCCTCCAGCCGGCCCTGCCCGGCAAGGACGGCCGCACCCGGGTCGGTCTCGCCGACTACTTCGACTTCAGCGTGTACGTCGACGCCCGCGTCGAGGACGTCGAGACGGTACCTCAAACCGCTTCCGCGAGCTGCGCCGACCGCCTTCCAGGACCCGTCCCGCACTTCCGCAAGTACACCCAGGTCTCGGAGGAGGAGGCCCTCGACTACGCCCGGACCATGTGGCGCACGATCAACCGGCCCAACCTCGTGGAGAACATCGCCCCCACCCGCGGCCGGGCCTCCCTCGTGCCTGCGCAAGGGCCCGGACCACAAGGTGCAGCGGCTCAGCCTGCGCAAGCTGTGACGCCGGGGAAAGGCACGGTTAGATGCGCGCCATGCTCCATCTGCGCCTGATCACACCCCCCGACCGACCGACGATGGTGGTGCCTCGATCGAGAAGACGGTCGGCACCGCCCACCTGGTCGTACTGCCGGGCGCCGCCCGTGACCCCGCCGGGGACGTCGTGATGTGCGACGTGGCGCGCGAGGCGGGCGACGAACTGCTCGGCGGGCTGCGGAAGCTGGGTATCGACACCAGCGGCTCGATCGCCGTCGAGACCATCGACCTGTCGCTGTCCGAGCGGGCCGACAAGGCCGAGGCCGACGCGCCGGGCGAGGGCGCGGACGCGGTGCTGTGGGAGCAGCTGAGCGACGCGACGCACGAGGAGTCGACGCTCTCCGTCACCTATCTGGCCTTCATCACGCTGGCCACGATGATCGCGGCCTGCGGCGTGGTCCTGGACAACGCGATCCTGATCGTGGGCGCCATGGCGGTGGGCCCGGAGTTCGGTCCCCTCGCCGGCATCTGCACCGCGATCGTCCGGCGCGGGCCGCGCCTGGCCCTGCGCTCGCTGATCGCCCTGCTGGTGGGCTTCGCGGTGGCGATGGCGGTGACGGTCGGCTTCAGCCTGCTCATGGACGCGGCCGGCCTGTTCAGCGAGGGCAGGCTGGAGGCCGACCGCGCCCAACACCGGCTTCATCTACGCCCCCGACTGGTTCTCCTTCGTCGTGGCGGTCCTGGCCGGCGTCGCCGGCACCCTCTCCCTGACCTCGGCCAAGTCGGGCGCCCTGGTCGGCGTGGCCATCTCCGTGACCACGGTCCCGGCCGCCGCGAACGCGGCCGTGGCCCTCAGCTACGGCGACACCAGCCAGACCTGGGCTCCACCGAGCAGCTCCTGCTGAACCTGCTGGCATCATCGTCGCCGGCACCTCAACCCTGCTGGCCCAGAAGGCTTCTGGGCACAACGACGAGTCGGACAGCCGGCATGCCCTTCAGGGGCGCGGGGACCTGCGCGACGAGCCACAGCCGACCGCCCAGCCCGCGGACACCGCAGCCCCCGCCCCTTCCGAGGCCCATCAACCCAGCGCCGACTTCACGGCATCAGCCAGCCGCCCGGCAACAGACCGAGCCTGCTCGATATCGGCCGCCTCGACCATCACCCGGACCAACGGCTCGGTCCCGGAGGGCCGCAGCAGCACCCGCCCGGTCTCCCCGAGCTCCCGCTCCGCGTCAGTAACCGCCGACGCCAGCTCCGAGGACGTCCCCACGCGGGACCTGTCGACATCCGGCACATTGATCAGCACCTGCGGCAGCCGCTTCATGACCTCGGCGAGATCCGCAGCGTACGCCCGCTCTGCGCGACCCGCGCCGCCAGCAGCAGCCCGGTCAGCGTCCCGTCCCCGGTCGTCGCGTGGTCGAGGATGATCACGTGCCCGGACTGCTCGCCACCGAGGGCGAACCCGTGCTCCTTCATCTCCTCCAGCACGTACCGGTCACCGACGGCGGTCTGCACGAGCCGGATGCCCTCGCGCTCCATGGCGAGCTTGAACCCGAGGTTGGACATCACCGTGGCGACGACCGTGTCGGACCGCAGCGCGGAGCGCTCCCGCATCGCCAGCGCGAGCACGGCGAGGATCTGGTCGCCGTCCACCTCCGCGCCGGTGTGGTCGACGGCGAGGCACCGGTCGGCGTCACCGTCGTGCGCGATGCCGAGGTCGGCCCCGTGCTCGACGACGGCGGCCTTGATCTTGTCCAGGTGCGTGGACCCGCACCCGTCGTTGATGTTGAGCCCGTCGGGCTCGGCCCCGATCGTGACGACCTCGGCGCCGGCCCGCTGGAACGCCTCCGGCGAGACCCGGGCGGCGGCGCCGTGCGCCTCGTCCAGGACGACCTTCAGCCCGTCGAGCCGGTTCGGCAGGGCACCCAGCAGATGCGCGACGTACCGGTCGGAACCCTCGTCGTAGTCCCGTACGCGGCCCACGCCGGACCCGGTCGGCCGGTCCCACGGGGCGCCGGTGCGGTGCTCCTCGTAGACGGACTCGATCCGGTCCTCCAGCTCGTCGGCGAGCTTGTGCCCGCCGCGGGCGAAGAACTTGATGCCGTTGTCGGGCATGGCGTTGTGGCTGGCGGAGAGCATCACACCGAGGTCGGCGCCGAGCTCCCCGGTCAGGTACGCGACGGCGGGCGTCGGCAGCACGCCGACCCGCAGGACGTCCACCCGGCACTGGCGAGGCCCGCGACCACGGCGGCTTCCAGGAACTCCCCGGAGCGCGCGGGTCACGCCCGACCACGGCGGTCGGCCGGTGTCCCTCGAACGTGCCCGCCTCGGCCAGTACGTGCGCCGCGGCTACGGAGAGGCCCAGCGCCATCTCCGCCGTCAGATCCGCGTTGGCGACACCGCGCACGCCGTCCGTGCCGAAGAGTCGTCCCACAGTGGTGTCCTCCGAATTGCTGAAGAGAATGCGGCTCACATCCCCGAGTGCACCCCCTGAGACGTCCGGGCGCTGTAGGGGTTGTGTAAACGAACCGCCCCGGCAGCACAACCGTGCCGCCGGGGCGATCGTTGCGAAGCCAGTCGCGAGGACAGGCGACGCGATTAGCGCTTGCTGTACTGCGGAGCCTTGCGGGCCTTCTTCAGACCGGCCTTCTTGCGCTCGACCGCACGGTCGTCGCGCGTGAGGAAGCCGGCCTTCTTCAGCGGGCCGCGGTTGTTGTCGACGTCCGCCTCGTTCAGCGCACGGGCGACACCGAGACGGAGCGCACCGGCCTGACCGGAGACGCCGCCACCGGAGATGCGGGCGACGACGTCGTAGCGGTCGTCGAGCTCGAGCACCTTGAAGGGCTCGTTGACTTCCTGCTGGTGCACCTTGTTCGGGAAGTAGTCCTCGAGGGTGCGACCGTTGATCTTCCACTTGCCGGTGCCCGGGACGATCCGGACGCGGGCGATGGCGTTCTTGCGGCGGCCCAGGCCGGCGGCCGGCTGGGGCTCACCGAAGCGGGAGGCGAGGGACTCGGAGGTGTACTCACCCTCGACGGGGACCTCGGACTCGGTGGTGTAGCTGTCGATGTCGAACTTCTTCGAGCGGCTGCTCGGCAGTGGTCTCGGCCACGATTCTCCTCAGATTCTGTTCAGTCTTAGGGGGTGGCCGGACTTACTGCGCGACCTGGGTGATCTCGTACGGCTGCGGCTGCTGCGCGCCGTGCGGGTGCTGGTCACCCTTGTAGACCTTCAGCTTCGAGAGCATCTGACGGCCCAGCGTGTTCTTGGGGAGCATGCCCTTGACGGCCTTCTCGACGGCCTTCTCGGGGTTCTTGTCGAGCAGCTCGTCGTAGCGGACGGAGCGCAGACCACCCGGGTAACCGGAGTGGCGGTACGCCATCTTCTGGGTCCGCTTGTTGCCGGACAGGTGCACCTTGTCCGCGTTGATGATGATGACGAAGTCACCAGCGTCGACGTGGGGGGCGTAGATCGGCTTGTGCTTGCCCCGGAGGAGGGTCGCGGCTGTGGTGGCGAGACGACCCAGGACAATGTCCTGAGCGTCAATGACGTGCCACTGGCGCGTCACATCGCCGGGCTTGGGGCTGTACGTACGCACGGTTCGTAGCCTTCGCTTCGAGTGAATGGTCCTGAACAGGTCACCGAAACGATCACGACAGCCTTGACCGCACTGCGGTGACGCAAACCGCGTGCTGGTCGCTGGTCATCGGCCCGGCGGACCGGTGTAAGGGCCCGTCCCGTGAGAATGAGCAAGCCAATACACAACGAACAAGCAGAATACCGGGGCTCACCGCAAGGGTCAAAACGCGGGATCACCGTCGACGGTCGGTCACGGAGACCCACAGGCAGGCACACAGAGTGACTGCCCTCCTCAGCGTCCGGCGCCGAACCGGCCGCACGTACGGAAACACCGACGAAAGCAGCACATCGACGCCCACCGCGACGCCCCACCGCAGCAGGGAGCCGGCACCGCGGGGACGCCGGTACGCCCGCAGCACCGCCAGCCCGGCCGGCAGCCCGACCGACGGCCACGACACCAGGCACACCAGCAGTGCCGCGGCCACCACCACCCGCACCCCCACGGACCCCACCCACAGACTCCGGCTCACGAGTCGCCCCAACCACCCGGAGATGTCGCCTTTGCCCGTCCGCATGGGAGGAACGCTAAGGGCTTCGGGGCCGATCCAGGCGGACCAGCACACCCCATGTCCCGTCTAAGATGCGCCCCATGAGCTATGGGCAGGGGGGACCTCAGTCCCAGTGGGATCCCTGGAAACCGCAGTCGCAGCAGCCCTGGAACAGCGGGGGCGGCCAGTCTCCGGACTGGGCCGCGCTCGCCGAGCAGTCCGAGTCGCGCAACAAACGACGACGGCTGCTGCTGGTCGGCGGCGGCGCGCTCGCCACCGTCGCGATCGGTGCCGCCGTCGCCGTGGCCGTGGTCTCGGCCAACGGCGACAACCAGGCGAACAACCCGGCGTCCCTGCCCTCGGCGGACATCCCGAGCGAGTCCGCCACGGCCCCGTCGTTCGCCCCGACCAGCGCCCCGCCCCCGCTGGACCCGAAGGACTTCATCGCCAGCGCGAAGAAGGACAAGGCTCCGCTCAGCCCGGACATCCTCTTCCCCGGCACCCAGCTGACCATGGGCGAGACGGTGTACAAGAAGGGCCCCACGGCCGACACGAGGAGCTGCGCCACAGCGGCGGGCGGCACGCTCCCCAAGGCCCTCAAGGCCAACGACTGCACGCGCCTGATACGAGTCACCTACTCCAAGGACGGCATCGCGGTGACGGTCGGCGTGGCCGTCTTCGACAACGAGGCGCAGGCCGTCAAGACCAAGGCCCAGACCAACAAGAAGAGCTTCGTGAAGTCGCTCTCCGGCGGCGGCGTGAAGGCCTTCTGCGAGGCCGGGTTCTGCCACACGACCGGCAACTCCTACGGCCGCTACGCCTACTTCACCAACGCCGGCTTCACCAACGGCAAGGACGTGACGCCCGACGACACCGCGGTCTTCAAGACCGGCAACGACCTGGCCCAGTTCACGTTCAACCAGATCCGCCGCCGCGGCGAGGCCCAGGCGTCGGCCGCGGCCGGCGAATAGCCGTCAGCAGCACCCGGCCGACGGCAGCGACCGCTTGTTCCGCGCCTCCTTGCTGCGCGCGGCCAGCAGTTCGTCGGCCGGGTAGCCGACCTCCTCCAGCGTCAGCCCGTGCGGCCGTACGACGTGCACGGCCGAGTCCCGCACGCCGGCCGCCAGCACCTTGCCCGGCCAGTCCGGCGGCCGGTGCCCGTCGCCCACGAACAGCAGCGCCCCGATGAGCGAGCGCACCATGTTGTGGCAGAAGGCGTCGGCCCGCACGGTCGCGGTGATGATCCCGTCCTCGCCCCTGTCGAGACTCAGCTCCTGAAGCGTACGGATCGTGGTCGCGCCCTCGCGCTTCTTGCAGTAGGCGGCGAAGTCGTGCTCCCCGAGCAGCCGCCGCGCGGCCTGGTTCATGGCGTCGACGTCCAGGGGCCAGTCGTGCCACAGCACATGGTTCCGCAGCAGCGGGTCGACGCCTCCGGGGTTGTCGGTGACCCGGTACGCGTACCGCCTCCAGACCGCCGAGAAGCGCGCGTTGAAGCCGCTGGGCGCCTCCCTGAGGGCCCAGACCCGTACGTCCCGGGGCAGCCGCCCGGCGAGCCGCTTCAGCAGCTTCTGGTGGTGCTCGGCCCAGACCTCACGCGGCAGATCGACATGGGCGACCTGCCCCCGGGCGTGCACCCCGGCATCGGTACGCCCCGCCACGGTCAGCTCATACGTCTCCCGCGACCGCGTCACAGTCCGCAGGGCATCCTCGATCTCCCCCTGCACGGTCCGCCGCCCCCCGGCCTGCTTGGCCCACCCGGAGAACTCACTGCCGTCGTAGCGACAGATCGAGCCGAACACGGACGTGCCCGGCCGCTGCTTCATCACTCACGCACAGATCCTCTCAGCAACAAGAAAGCGGGCCCGTTCCCAAAAAGGAACGGACCCGCCAACGCCCTTTAAGGGGCGCGGGGAACTGTATCGATTTGCGGCTCCGCAGCGTGGGCGCGAACAACCACGAAGAAGCCGCAGCCGCAGGCGAACAGTCCCCGGCAGACGCTTAGGCGTCCTTGGACTCCTCGGCGTCCTCGGCCTTGGTCGTGTCGACCTGAGCCTCGGCAGCCTCGGTGTCCTTGGCGGCACGCTTGGTCGCGGCCTCGGCCTCGCCGGTCGCCTCCTGCGCCACCGTCAGCGCCTCGACCAGCTCGATGACAGCCATGGGCGCGTTGTCGCCACGGCGGTTACCGATCTTGGTGATGCGGGTGTAGCCACCCGGACGGTTCTCGTAACGCGGGCCGATCTCGGTGAAGAGCGTGTGGACGATGCTCTTGTCCGTGATGGTCTGGAGCACCTGACGGCGGTTGTGAAGGTCGCCCTTCTTCGCCTTGGTGACCAGACGCTCGGCGTACGGACGCAGCTTGCGCGCCTTCGCCTCGGTGGTGGTGATACGGCCGTGCTCGAACAGCGCCTTCGCGAGGTTCGCGAGGAGCAGCTTCTCGTGCGCGGCGCTGCCGCCCATACGGGCACCCTTGGTGGGCTTCGGCATGGTGTTTCTCCTAGGTGTCTGCCCCGGCCGTATCAGGTACCGGGGTCAGTATCCGAGCAGGCGGGTTTGCCTGTCGGAGATCCGGGGTCCGCTGACGCGAACCCCGGAGGCGGAGACTCAGTACTGCTCGGTCTCCACGAAGCCCGCGTCCGCGTCGTCGTCCGCGCCAAAGGCGTCAGCCGCAGCGGTCGGGTCGAATCCGGGCGGGCTGTCCTTCAGGGCGAGGCCCATCCCGGCCAGCTTCGCCTTGACCTCGTCGATCGACTTCGCACCGAAGTTACGAATGTCGAGGAGGTCCGCCTCGGAACGCGCGACGAGCTCACCCACGGAGTGGATGCCCTCACGCTTGAGGCAGTTGTACGACCGAACGGTGAGCTCCAGCTCCTCGATCGGCAGCGCCAGGTCGGCGGCGAGCGCGGCGTCCGTCGGCGACGGACCCATGTCGATGCCCTCGGCGTCGATGTTGAGCTCACGGGCCAGACCGAACAGCTCGACCAGGGTCTTGCCGGCCGACGCCATCGCGTCACGCGGACGCATGGCCTGCTTGGTCTCGACGTCGACGATCAGCTTGTCGAAGTCGGTGCGCTGCTCGACACGCGTGGCCTCGACCTTGTACGTGACCTTGAGCACCGGCGAGTAGATCGAGTCGACCGGGATCCGGCCGATCTCCTGGCCGACCTGCTTGTTCTGCACGGCGGAGACGTAACCACGGCCACGCTCGACCGTGAGCTCCATCTCCAGCTTGCCCTTGCCGTTGAGCGTGGCGAGGACGAGGTCGGGGTTGTGCACCTCGACACCGGCCGGGGGCGCGATGTCGGCGGCGGTGACCAGACCCGGGCCCTGCTTGCGCAGGTACATCACGACCGGCTCGTCGTGCTCCGAGGAGACGACCAGCTGCTTGATGTTGAGGATCAGGTCGGTGACGTCCTCCTTGACGCCCGGCACGGTGGTGAACTCGTGCAGGACACCGTCGATACGGATGGACGTGACCGCCGCACCCGGGATCGAGGACAGCAGGGTCCGGCGCAGGGAGTTGCCGAGGGTGTAGCCGAAGCCCGGCTCCAGCGGCTCGATCACGAACCGGGAGCGGAACTCGTCGACGACCTCTTCGGTCAACGAGGGACGCTGAGCGATCAGCATATTGCGATCCTTCTGTTCAGGGGCGCCCGCTATTTGACGCCCTGAGTCACCAGGCAGAGCCTGATGGTGCTACGGACAAGGGTACGGGCGATACGACCCGAAGGAGTCGTACCGCCCGAAAACCTCAGACGCAAGCGGCCTGCGTCCAAAGTCAGACGCGACGGCGCTTGGGCGGACGGCAGCCGTTGTGCGGGGTCGGCGTGACGTCCTGGATGGAGCCGACCTCGAGGCCGGTCGCCTGCAGGGAACGGATCGCGGTCTCACGACCGGAGCCCGGGCCCTTGACGAAGACGTCGACCTTGCGCATGCCGTGCTCCTGGGCGCGGCGGGCAGCCGACTCGGCGGCCATCTGCGCGGCGAACGGCGTGGACTTGCGCGAGCCCTTGAAGCCGACGTGGCCGGCGGAGGCCCAGGAGATCACGTTGCCGGACGGGTCCGTGATCGAGACGATCGTGTTGTTGAACGTGCTCTTGATGTGCGCGTGGCCGTGAGCGACGTTCTTCTTTTCCTTGCGGCGCACCTTCTTGGCAGCGCCCTGACGTCCCTTGGGGGGCATCTCTAACTCCTACGGGAGGTGGTCGGTCCTACAGCGAAGACCGCTGGACGGCGAGTCCGCTGCGGACTACTTCTTGCCCGGCTTCTTCTTACCGGCGATGGCGCGACGCGGGCCCTTGCGGGTGCGGGCGTTGGTGCTGGTGCGCTGACCACGGACGGGCAGACCACGGCGGTGACGCAGACCCTGGTAGCAGCCGATCTCGACCTTGCGGCGGATGTCGGCCTGGATCTCACGACGGAGGTCACCCTCGGTCCTGATGTTGTTGTCCACGAACTCGCGGATCGCGACGAGCTGCTCCTCGGAGAGGTCGCGAACGCGGGTGTTCGGGTCGACGTTGGTGGCGGCCAGCGTCTGCTGCGCGAGGGTCCGGCCGATGCCGAACACGTAGGTGAGGGCGATCTCCACGCGCTTTTCGCGCGGGATATCAACACCGGAAACGCGTGCCATTCAATGGCTCCAGTTGCTTGTCGGAGGTCTTCCACAGAACCGTCTCCCAGCCGCCGTATGAGGTACGAACTGGGTCCCCGGCCTCCGAACCAGGGGTGTCAGGCGAACCATGGTCCGCCCGGGTCCTGCGTATGAACATATTCAGCTTGCGTCGCGCGAACTTCTGCGGAAGGCAGAGGGGTGCGATCTGCTGTCGATCAGCCCTGGCGCTGCTTGTGGCGCGGGTTGTCGCAGATGATCATGACCCGGCCGTGACGGCGGATCACCCTGCACTTGTCGCAGATCTTCTTGACGCTCGGCTTGACCTTCATGTAGTGAGGTTCTCCGGGTCAGTGCCACCACCCCGCCGAAGCGAGATGCGGGCAAGATCTACTTGTAGCGGTAGACGATCCGGCCACGCGTGAGGTCGTACGGAGACAGCTCCACCACGACCCGGTCGTCAGGGAGGATGCGGATGTAGTGCATGCGCATCTTGCCGCTGATGTGTGCCAGGACCTGGTGGCCGTTCTGGAGCTCGACCTTGAACATGGCGTTCGGAAGAGACTCGACGACAGTGCCCTCGATCTCGATGGCACCTTGCTTCTTGGCCACGCTTCGCCCTTCGAATCGACTACCTTGATCGACTCCGTGCGAGCGCATGCAGACATGCGGGTGCACCAGAGCCGACGAGTCAGTCTACGTCAGCGCACCCGGAAAGACGAATCGGGGAAGTCTGCCCCACGCGGCAGATCATTATGCGAGCGGATCGGGCGCAGC